>NZ_JASHKA010000015.1 GCF_030732845.1 Roseibium sp. MMSF_3544 | reverse complement strand
GTCAACATGCGCCTGGAAATCTCCGAACTGCACCAGACCCTTGCCACCACCATGATCTACGTCACCCATGACCAGGTTGAGGCCATGACCATGGCCGACAAGATCGTGGTGCTGCAGGCCGGTATCATCGAGCAGGTCGGCTCGCCCCTGGAGCTCTACCACACCCCGCGCAACCGGTTCGTCGCCGGCTTCATCGGATCGCCGAAGATGAACTTCATGATGGGCGCCTTTTCCTCAGAATATGACGCGGCCACCATCGGCATCCGACCGGAACACCTCACTGTCTCCCACACCGAGGGCAAGTGGACAGGAACCGTCGGCGTCTCCGAACACCTGGGATCAGACACCTTCCTTTATGTCGATGTCGAAGGGCTCAGCGAACCGGTCACCGTCAGATCCCCCGGCGACATCGCATTCCGGCACGGAGACACAATCCATCTCACGCCGGAAGCTGACAAAATACACCGCTTCGACAACCAGGGCCTGAGGATCGCATAATGCGGCTTGAAGGAAAATCGGCTCTCATAACGGGATCTGCGCGCGGCATCGGCAAGACCTTCGCCGAACGCTATGTACAAGAGGGTGCGACCGTTGCCATCGCCGACATTGACCTTGAAAGGGCAGAGGCGACCGCAGCTGAAATTGGCCCCTCGGCGTATGCCCTGGATCTCGATGTGACGAGCCAGAACTCGATCGATGCAGCCGTCGCAGCAGTCGAAAGCAGGACCGGTGGCATCGATATCCTGATCAACAACGCCGCCCTTTTCGACCTTGCCCCGATCGTTGAAATTACCCGGGACAGCTTCCAGCGTCTCTTCGACATCAACGTCGCCGGCTCTCTTTTCATGCTGCAGGCCGCGGCAAAATCCATGATCAGGCGCGGCAGCGGCGGCAAGATCATCAACATGGCAAGCCAGGCAGGGCGCAGGGGCGAAGCTCTGGTCGGTGTCTATTGTGCAACCAAGGCCGCCATTATCAGCCTGACCCAATCCGCGGGCCTCGACCTCATTCGGCACGGTATCAATGTCAATGCCATCGCACCGGGCGTCGTGGACGGCGAACACTGGGATGGGGTCGACGCACTCTTTGCCCGCTACGAGGGGCTTCAACCGGGTGAGAAGAAGGCTGCAGTTGGAAAAGCGGTGCCTTACGGACGCATGGGGACCGCGGAAGATCTCACCGGAATGGCCGTCTTCCTCGCGTCCGCTGATGCCGACTACGTCGTGGCCCAGACCTACAATGTCGACGGCGGTAACTGGATGAGCTGACCAATGCCACAAAAACTGGATATGACTGCGCTCTCTTCCCTCCCCGCTTCAATCGCGAGGCCGGCCTTTGACCGGGCAAAGCTGTCGCCCGGCATCCTTCACATCGGTGTCGGAAACTTTCATCGCGCACACCAGGCTGTTTACCTGAACAGACTGTTTGAAGCTGGCGAGGGGTATGATTGGGCGATCGTGGGCGCTGGCCTGATGCCCTACGACGAGGCCATGCGCGAACGCCTGAGCGAGCAGGACTGGCTCACCACGGTCGTTGAACTCGACCCGGATGGCCTGAATGCGCATATCTGCGGTTCAATGATCGACTTTGTCGAGATCGACCCGGGGATCTTGGTTAAGCGTCTGTGCCAGCCGGATATCAGGATCGTGTCGCTGACAATCACGGAAGGCGGTTACTTCGTCGACCCGAATTCCGGTGGTTTTGACGTATCGAATCCGGAGATCCTGGCGGATCTTGAAAACCCTGACTCTCCCAAAACAGTCTTCGGTGTGCTTGTTTCTGCACTTGTTAGAAGGAGGGCGCTCGGCTTGATGCCATTCACCGTCATGTCTTGTGACAATCTTCCTGAAAACGGCCACATCGCCAAACAGGCGGTTGTCGGCTACGCACGCGCTATGTCCGACGAGGCTGCCGACTGGATCGTTGCCAATGTTGCCTTTCCGAACGGCATGGTGGATTGCATTACACCGGCAACGGGTGATCGCGAACGCGCGCTTGTCGAAGAAACCTTCGGACTGGAAGACGCTGCCCCGGTTGTCTGCGAACCTTTCCGGCAATGGGTGCTTGAAGACAAGTTTCCCGCAGGCCGTCCCGCACTTGAAAAGGTCGGTGTTGAGTTCGTCGCCGACGTTGCCCCCTACGAACTAATGAAACTGCGCATCCTGAATGGCGGCCATGCCGCGATCGCCTATCCCGGAGCGTTGCTGGGCCACCATTTCGCACATGATGCCATGGCCGATCCGCTGATCCGCAATTACCTGGCAAAACTTGAAACCGAAGAGATTCTTCCAACCGTACCGGAAATCCCGGATGTCAGTTTCGAAGCTTATCTGGATACGGTTCTGAAGCGTTTCTCCAACGGAGCGGTCGGCGATACGATTTCACGCCTTTGTCTCGACGGGTCGAACCGCCAGCCAAAATTCATCCTGCCAACCATCCAGGATCGTCTCGATCGCGGCCTGCCGATCACCGGCCTTGCCCTGGAGACCGCGCTTTGGTGCCGTTTCTGTTTTGGCGAAGACGAAGACGGGCGCAAACTCGCACTGGAGGATGAGAAGGCCGAGGTCCTGAAAGCCTGGGCGGACAGCGTCTTTGCCCAAAAAGGAGATATGCACATTCCCGACCTGTTCGGCCCGCTCAGTTCCGATCCGGTTTTTGTCAGGGAATTCAGAACGGCGGCGCAAATGCTGCAAAAGTCTGGTGTAGCCAAGACTTTGGCAGTCTATGTCGGCGGCGTAGATGACGCCTCTGCAAGAGCCTCCAAAGGTTAGCGATTGTTGGAAACTCTGAAGGAAGGTCACGCACCCGTCTGCTCATCGCCTGAATTTGAAAATCCGTGTAGTTGAGATCGGTCCGGAACCGATTACCTGTGAAGCACCGGAGGCAATACGGCTTTGCGCCTTTCCGCCTCCCTTGTGACAGGATGACAGGTGCAGGGTGCTGACATGATCAAGTTGAGCCGTCGGGAAATGCTGGTAGGAAGCGCTGCTCTTGCGGCCTCAGCGACGCCCGCGTTTTCACAGGAAGTCGATTTCCGCAGTCTCGGTCTTGCCGAACCGGCCTTCAAGGTCAATGCCGAACTCAACATTCCGGACCTGGCCGGCAAGGTTCATCAACTGCAGGATTACCAGGGCAAGACGGTGGTCGTTTCCTTTTGGGCGACCTGGTGTCCACCTTGCCGCAAGGAAATGCCGACACTGGCCCGGCTCGGACGCGAACTTGGCACCGACGACTACGCGGTTCTTGCTGTCAATGTCGGCGACCGGCAGGACAAGATCCAGGCCTTCCTGGACGAAATCGAGCACGAAGGCATGTCGATTCTCCTCGACAACGACAAGGAGATGCCGGCCAAGTGGTTCCTGCACGGCCTGCCGGTGACATACATCGTCGACACCAATGGCAAGGTTGCCCTGGGTGCAATCGGCGAACGCGTCTGGGACGCGCCGGAAATGATCGCCGGCATCAGGTCGGTCGGCGGAACTTCCTGACGTTGGCTGAGACTTGCCGCGCAGGCGGTCCGTATCAGATCTCCGTGCGCATCCTGTAGCCGGGCGCGAAGATCAGACGGACGTGCGTGATTGGCAAATCGCCTGCCCAGGTGATGCGTTCCATTGCAAAGAGCGCCGTTCCGGTCGCTGCATCCAGTTTCCCTGACAGCTTGTCGTCGGCGTTGACTGCAAAGAAGGAAAGGTCGCCATGGCTGTAGGGCGCGTTGTGCACCAGCCATTCATTGGCACTGACCTCCTTGAATGACAGGTCTCGCGCAGCCGGCGCTGCTTCGAGATTGATATAACGCTCTTCAAATGCGTAGGGGCGCTCATTGGAAAAATGAAGCGTCTTCAGAAAGAGTACGTCTTCGCCGAGCGACACCTGAAAGGCGCCATGCAACATCGCCGGCAATGGCCGCAGGTCGCGTTCCAATACCGAATGCCGGTATGAGCCGCCAATCGACTCCACCTCTTCCCGGATGATCGGAATGGTGAGCGTCGCACGTTGGGGCGGGTTGACCGCAACCCGCGTCCCGGCCTTGCGCTTGCGGACGACAAGGCCGCTGTCGGCCAGATCCCGCAGCGCCCGGTTGACGGTTGTCCGCGCGCAGCCGAACTCTTCCGCCAGGTCCGCTTCGTGCGGAATCTGCTCTCCTGGCTGCCAGATCCGGTCATGGATCCGGCGCAGCAGCACTTCGCGGATACCCGTCCAGGAATTTGTGTCCGTCAGCGTCACGTGGTCCCCTTACAGTCTGGCGCGCAGCGATTTCATGGCAGCCCGGTAGCGTGCCCGGATTGCATCGCCTTTTACATGTTTTCCGTGCACGACAACATGCCGTCCGGCGGACCAGACGTCCCTCACCATCCGGTCATCGCCGGCAAAGATGTAGCTGTCCAGGATCTCGTCACCTTCCCGCCCCTCCAGATCGATGGCGGTTTCGTCGAGCGCAAGCAGATCGGCAAAGCAGCCTGCCGCTAACGCTCCGGACGACCGGCCCGCGGCTTGCGCGCCGCCGGCAACCGCACCCTCAAACAGAACCCGGCCCGTTGATTTCTCAGTCGTGGCAACACTTGCCCGGCTCCTGTCCCGAAGTCGCTGCGAATATTCCAGCGTTCTGAGCTCCTCCGACAGCGAAATACGAATGTTCGAATCCGAACCGACGCCGAACCGCCCGCCATGGTCGAGAAAACGCACACCGTCGAAGATCCCGTCACCGAGGCTTGATTCGGTGATCGGACACAGGCCGGCAACAGCGCCGGTTCGGGCCAGCCCGATTGTTTCTTCTGCGGTCATCTGCGTCGCGTGGATCAGGCACCAATTCTTGCCAACCGCCTGATTGTCGAGCAGCCACTCCACAGGCCGTAAGCCCTGTGCCGCCTGAACCTCCTCGACTTCCGCAACCTGTTCCGCCAGGTGCAGGTGCAGTGGTTTTTCGCCTGCCAGGGATACCGCCATTGAAAGCCCGTCCTCGTCGACGGCTCGAAGAGAATGCGGCGCCACCCCAAGAACCGCATCGTCCGGCAGGGCGTTTATCGCTTTCGCCGCCAACTCGTGCAGTTGTGCAAAGCGATCGAAATCATTGCCGAAGCGGATCTGTCCCGGTGCAAGCGGGCGCTTGTCGCATCCGCCGAACTGATAGAACACCGGAAGATGGGTCAATCCGATACCGGTCTCAAACGCTGCAGCAATGATCCGTTCCGACAGCTCGGCGAGGTTCCGGTATGGCGTTCCTTCTGGTTGGTGATGAAGGTAGTGGAATTCACCGACGGCCGCGTAACCGGCCTCCAGCATTTCCATTTGCACGAATGCGGCAATTGCTTCGACATCTTCCGGGCTCAGCGCATCCAGGAAGCGGAACATGATCTGGCGCCAGGTCCAGAAACTGTCACGCGCCTCGCTCCCCCGCTTTTCGCTCATACCTGCCATTGCGCGCTGAAACGCATGGCTGTGCAGGTTCACCGGAGCGGGCAAGAGAATGCCGACGCGGTTTCCGCTCGGTGTGCAATCGCGGTCGACGCTGGAAATTCGGCCATCTTCGGCAATAGTTACGGCGACGTTTTTAGCCCAGCCAGCGGGCAGAAGCGCCTGCTCTGCAAAAATCGTTGCTCCGGCGACCATCGACATGCCGTTTCCTTCATTGACACGTTAATATGTGCATGCATATTATCTTATAACGCAATCTAATCAAGCCGGAGATGGTCCTTGTCCCAGCACATTCTGACCAATGCCGACCTGGCAACCTTTGCCGGCGAACATGTGCCTTACGGCTTGGTTGAGGATGGCGCGCTGGCACTGGACGGCGACCGAATCGCGTGGGTCGGCAAGGGCGAAGATCTGCCGGCGCATTTCGCGAACTGGACCCGTGAAGACCTTGGCGGCCGCCTTGTGACGCCTGCGCTGATCGACTGTCATACCCATGTTGTTTTCGGTGGTGACCGGGCCCGAGAATTCGAGATGCGGCTTGAAGGCGCAACCTATGAAGAGGTCGCAAGGGCCGGTGGCGGCATCGTCTCTACAGTGAGGGCGACCCGCGCAGCCAGTGAAGAGGAACTCCTTGCTGCAGCGCTTTCCCGGGTTGACGCCCTGATCGCGGAAGGCGTCTCCACACTTGAAATCAAGTCAGGTTACGGTCTCGATCTGGAAACCGAGTTGCGCATGCTGCGCACCGCGCGAAAAATCGGGGACGTCCGTCCCGTTCAGGTCTGCACCAGTTTCCTCGGTGCGCATGCCGTCCCCCCGGAATATAAAGATCGCCCGGACGCTTATCTTCAAGACATCTGCTTGCCTGCACTGGAAGCGGCTCATGCGGAAGGCCTTGTCGATGCTGTCGATGGATTTTGCGAAGGAATTGCCTTTTCGCCCGAACAGATTGCACGTGTTTTCGACAAGGCAAATCAGCTGGGTCTTCCAGTGAAGCTTCATGCCGAGCAGCTGTCCAATCTTGGTGGCACGGCGCTGGCCGCTTCGTATGGCGCCTTGTCAGCCGACCATCTTGAATATCTGGACGAGACCGGTGTGAAAGCACTTGCGGAAAGCAGCAGCGTCGCTGTCCTGCTGCCCGGTGCGTTTTACACGCTGCGCGAGACACAACTCCCACCCGTCGATCTTCTGCGCCGGCATCGGGTCCCGATAGCTCTTGCCACTGATTGCAATCCCGGTTCCTCCCCCCTTGCCTCGCTGCTTCTCACTATGAACATGGGTTGCACGCTGTTCCGCATGACGCCCGAAGAAGCCCTGGCCGGCGTCACCAGGGAAGCTGCCAGAGCGCTGGGATTGGAAGACCGGGGTACGCTCGAGGAAGGAATGCGTGCGGACCTTGCCGTCTGGAACGTCAGGCACCCCGCCGAGCTCAGCTACCGAATCGGGTTCAATTCCCTGGAAAAACGCATTTTCGGAGGCTGCCAATGAGCGCCCTCACCCTGCAACCCGGTTCCGTTACCCTCGCTGACCTGGAACGTATCTACCGGGACGAACTCCCGGTCCGTATCGACAGGGCTTCAGAGACCGCGATTCGTCAGGCTTCCGAGCGTGTGGCAACTGCAGCGCGCGGTGCCGAAGCCGTTTACGGCGTGAACACCGGCTTTGGCAAACTCGCCAGCGTCAAGATCGCCGCCGAAGACACGGAGACACTCCAGCGCAACCTGATCCTGTCTCACTGCTGCGGTGTCGGCGAAGCTCTCGACCGCACAACGACGCGGCTGATGATGGTTCTGAAACTGTTATCTCTAGGTCGCGGCGCCTCCGGTGTTCGTTTCGACGTTCTCCAACTCATCGAGGACTGTCTTGAGCGTGGCGTTACGCCGGTCATCCCTTCGCAAGGTTCGGTCGGGGCCTCCGGTGATCTGGCCCCTCTTGCGCACATGACGGCCGTTCTGATCGGCGAAGGCGAAGCCGTCTTGAATGGCGAGCGGATGCCCGGTGGTACGGCCCTCTCAAAGGCAGGTCTTCACCCGGTCGTGCTAGGTCCGAAGGAAGGTCTCGGCCTCATCAACGGCACCCAGTTCTCAACCGCCTGCGCCCTTGTCGGCCTCTTCGATGCCTGGCGGCTGGCCGAAGCAACGCTTGTCACGGCAAGCCTGTCCACCGATGCCATCATGGGCTCGACGGCACCGCTTCTCGCAGGCATTCACGAACTGCGCGGTCACCGCGGCCAGATCGAGGTCGCACGGACCATGCGGGAAATTATGACCGGGTCCGAGATCAGGGAAAGTCACCGGGAGGGCGACACACGCGTTCAGGACCCCTACTGCATCAGGTGTCAGCCGCAAGTGGCCGGTGCCTGTGTCGACCTGATGCGCATGGCCGCAACCACTCTTGAAATCGAAGCAAATGCCGCGACCGACAATCCTCTCGTCCTGATTGATGCCGACAGGATCGTGTCGGGCGGCAACTTTCATGCAGAACCCGTTGCTTTTGCCGCCGACCAGATTGCACTCGCGGTGGCAGAACTTGGCGCGATCTCGCAGCGCCGGATCGCCCTGATGGTCGACCCGACCCTTTCTTTCGATCTGCCGCCGTTCCTCGCCAAGGATCCGGGACTGAATTCCGGCATGATGATCGCAGAGGTCACGACCGCCGCCCTGATGAGCGAGAACAAGCACCTCGCCAATCCCTGCTCGACCGACTCCACGCCGACCAGTGCCAACCAGGAGGATCATGTTTCCATGGCGGCCCATGGCGCACGGCGCCTCGGCCGCATGAACGCCAATCTTTCCCACATTCTGGGCGTGGAACTTCTGTGCGCGGTCGAGGGCATCGAACACAGGGCGCCGCTGACGACAAGTCCGGCCCTTCAGTCCGTTATCGACAGACTGCGTGCTGACGTCCCTGCCCTTGAGGAAGATCGTTATCTGGCGCCCGACCTGGACAAGGCGGCAGAACTCGTCCGCTCCAGGATTCTGGTGTCGGTTCTCTCCGGCGATCACATGATCAAGCTGGGAGCGGCGTATGCAGCCGGTTGACGTCATCAGGGGCAACGGCCCTGTCGTTCTCGGTGTGCCGCATTCGGGCACGTTTGTTCCTGATTCGATCTGGAGCAGCCTCAATGCGCGCGGGCAAAAACGCGCCGATACCGACTGGCATGTCGACAGGCTTTACACCGGCCTTCTGCCCGGTGCGACCATGGTCCGCGCAAACTTCCATCGCTACGTCATCGATGCGAACCGTGATCCGGAAGGCGTAAGCCTCTATCCCGGCCAGAACACCACCACCTTGTGCCCAACGACTGACTTCGACGGCAGGCCGATTTATCAGGACGGCGGCGAACCGGACAGCGCCGAAATCGAAGCAAGGCGTCTTGCCTGGCATGCACCCTATCATGCCGCTTTGGAGGCGGAATTGATGAGGGTCAGGGCAGAACACGGTGTCGCGATTCTGTATGACTGCCATTCAATCCGTTCAGTGGTTCCCTTCCTCTTTGACGGTGTCTTGCCGGATTTCAACACCGGTACGAACAATGGCGCCACCTGCGCCCCGGACGTGGAAGCAGCCGTTTTCGACCGGACGAAAAGAGCCAATGGCTATACCGCCGTTCTCAACGGCCGTTTCAAGGGTGGCTGGACAACGCGTCACTATGGCCGCCCTGGCGCGGGTTTTCATGCCGTTCAGATGGAACTCGCACAGCAGACACATCTCGCGAGCGAGGACCTGCCGTTCGACTACGACGAAGAAAAGGCGGAGCGCCTTCGCGTGCATCTAAGAGACATCCTGATCGCACTAGAGGCCCTTGCTCCGGCACTTGCCGAACAAAATCAGACTTTTGAGGGAGCGCATCATGACTGACCGCCGCCACAACGCCCGCGACGTCTATCCGCCAACCGGTACGGAGCTGAACGCAAAGTCGTGGCTGACCGAGGCACCGCTGCGCATGATGATGAACAATCTCCATCCGGACGTCGCGGAAAACCCGCATGAGCTTGTGGTTTATGGCGGGATCGGCCGGGCAGCTCGCACCTGGGACGATTTCGATCGCATCGTTTCCAGCCTCAAGCAGCTCGAGGAAGACGAAACTCTGCTCGTGCAATCCGGCAAACCGGTCGGGGTCTTCAGGACCCACAAGGATGCCCCGCGCGTTCTGATCGCCAATTCGAACCTCGTCCCGAACTGGGCGAATTGGGATCATTTCCACGAACTCGACAAGAAGGGCCTCGCCATGTACGGCCAGATGACGGCCGGGTCGTGGATCTATATCGGCACGCAGGGCATCGTCCAGGGCACCTATGAAACCTTCATGGAAGCCGGGCGCCAGCACTATGGTGGCGACCTGAAAGGCCGCTGGATCCTCACAGGTGGCCTTGGCGGCATGGGCGGTGCACAGCCGCTCGCCGCGGTCATGGCAGGTGCTTGTTGTCTCGCCGTTGAATGCGATGAGAAAAGCGCGGACTTCCGCTTGCGCACGCGCTATGTCGACGAAAAAACCGATTCCCTCGACGAAGCATTGGCTCTGATCGATCGCTGGACGAAGGCGGGAGAGGCAAAGTCCGTCGCCCTGATCGGCAATGCAGCGGATGTGTTTCCGGAAATCGTCCGGCGCGGTATCAAGCCCGACATCGTTACCGACCAGACGTCCGCACATGACCCGGTAAACGGCTATCTTCCGCAAGGCTGGACAGTGGCAGAGTGGCGGGCAAAGGCGGAAACCGATCCGAAAGAGGTTGAAAAGGCCGCCCGGGCGTCAATGAAAGTTCACGTCGCAGCGATGGTTGATTTCTGGAACCAGGGCGTGCCCACGCTGGACTACGGCAACAATATCCGCCAGGTGGCGCTTGAAGAAGGATTGGAAAACGCATTCGCGTTCCCAGGTTTCGTTCCGGCCTATATCCGTCCGCTGTTCTGCCGCGGGATCGGCCCCTTCCGCTGGTGTGCTCTCTCCGGAGACCCTGAGGACATCTACAGGACCGATGCCAAGGTGAAGGAACTGATCCCGGACGATACGCATCTTCACAACTGGCTCGACATGGCGCGGGAGCGCATTTCCTTCCAGGGCCTGCCGGCAAGGATCTGCTGGGTTGGTCTGGGACAACGTCACCGGCTCGGGCTCGCCTTCAATGAAATGGTCCGCAACGGGGAACTGAAGGCACCGATCGTGATCGGGCGCGATCATCTTGATTCCGGTTCCGTGGCCTCGCCTAATCGGGAAACCGAGGCCATGAAGGACGGATCGGACGCTGTGTCCGACTGGCCACTCTTGAACGCACTTCTAAATACCGCCTCTGGCGCAACCTGGGTGTCCCTGCACCATGGCGGCGGAGTCGGTATGGGCTTTTCGCAGCATTCCGGCATGGTCATTTGCTGCGACGGCACGGACGACGCCGAAAGGCGGATCGGGCGCGTGCTTTGGAACGACCCGGCAACCGGCGTGATGCGTCACGCGGATGCCGGATACGAGATCGCGCTGGACTGCGCGAAGGAACAGGGGCTCAACCTGCCGGGAGTACTGGGACGGCAATGACAACGGCAGGACACTCCGACCACCATTTGAAACGAGGGGAAGATCGATGAAAAGACGTGATTTTCTAAAGGCCGGTGCAGCTGGAACAGCCGCAGCGGCAGCAACGGCACTGGCAACACCGGCCATCGCCCAGGATATCCGCCAATGGCGCATGGTGACCGCCTGGCCAAAGAACCTTCCGGGGCCAGGCGTCGCAGCACAGATGCTGGCCGACCGCATCACGGCGCTCTCGGGCGGACGCATCGAGGTCCAGCTTTTCGCCGCCGGCGAGATCGTTCCAGGCAATGGTGTCTTCGACGCCGTCGGCCAGGGCACGGCTGAGCTTTACCACGCTGTACCGGCCTATTGGGGCTCGAAGTCCAAGGGCATCCTGCTGTTCGGATCCCAGCCCTTCGGCCTGACCGCGCCGGAACAGGCAGGCTGGTTGATCCATGGCGGCGGCCAGGCGCTCTACGATGAGATCTATGCCCGCTTTAACCTGAAACCGTTCCTGTGTGGCAATTCCGGTCCGCAATGGGCCGGCTGGTTCCGCACCGAGATCAACAGCGTCGATGACCTTAAGGGCCTGAAATTCCGGTCGACGGGTCTGGCCTCCGAAATGTGCTCCAAGCTCGGCATGGCAGTTCAGGCCATGAGCGGTCCGGCAATGTTCCAGGCGCTCCAGTCAGGCGCGCTCGACGCCGGTGAGTTCATCGGCCCCTGGACCGACAGCGCCCTCGGCTATTACCAGATCGCCAAGAACTACTACTGGCCTGGCGTCGGCGAGCCGTCTTCCGCCGAAGAATGCGCGGTCAATCTGGAGGCCTATAACGACTTGCCGGACGACTTGAAAGCGGCCGTCTCGCAGGCCTGCGCCAGCCTCTATAACGACGTCCTGACCGAGTACAACACAAAGCACGCCCAGGCCCTGACCCAGCTCGTCGATGAGCATGACGTCATGGTGCGCAAGCTACCCGATGAAGTTATCGTTGCCATGGGCAATGCAGCGGGTGAAGTCATCGCGGACCTTCGTGCCAGCGATGATGAACTGGTCAAGCGCATAACGGAAAGCTTCCTCGCCTACCGCACCTTGATGCATGAATACATGCCCTACGCGGACAACGGCCAGATGAATGCTCGCCTGCTCGATTACAAGTATCAGTGAGCTGTTGGTTTTCCGGCTAAGTTTTAGTGGTTGGAGAGACACATAGACGGTTCTTGTCAGAATTGATTGTCATCCCGGCTGGAGCGAAGCGCAAGGCCGGGATCCAGTGAACTCTTGTCTGACTGTCTTTTTCAGTCACCGGCCACACGGAATACTGGGTCCCGGTCTTGCTGCTTGCGCGGCAAACCGGGACGACAAATCCGAGAAACTATTCCGAGTCCCGACTTGGAGGCGCTGGTATTGTACCGTAATTTCAACGGCATGCTCTCAATAGTACATTCGGAACCGGACAACAGTGGGCTTGAACATGGGAACCATTCGGTTTCCCCACCGACCTCGAATCGCGGCAAGGTCAAGATATGGATTGCAGGGGCAGGTCCTGCAAGGACGAAACCAAACGGTCCGGCATCAGGGGCAGGATAAACCGCAATGGAACGACTCGCGGGCGTGCTGGAGCGCGTCAATTTCCTCATCGGCAACGTGCTGTGCTGGGCAGCGCTTGCCATGCTGCTCCTGCAATTCGTAATCGTGCTCCTGCGCTATGTGTTCGGTTACAGCTACATCTTCCTAGATGAAGGCGTTCTTTATTTCCACGCCTCCCTGTTCATGCTCGGCGCGGGCTACACGTTTTTGGTCAACGCCCATGTCCGCGTCGACATTTTCTACGCCAAATGTACCGAGAGAACGCAGGCATGGATCGATCTCTTCGGCCACCTGTTTTTGCTGACACCCGCACTTCTCGTGTTGCTCTGGTTTTCCTGGCCCTATGTGCGCGGCAGCTGGGCAATCCTGGAAGGGCCGATTTCCGTTGGAGGAATTCCGGCATCCTATCTGCTCAAAACCCTCATTCCCGCCTATTGTGTGCTTCTGCTGATACAGGGTGTTGCCGCCTTCCTCCGTGACATTCAGAAGCTGAGGGAGACCGGCGCATGAGCCTGCCGCTCGACCTCATCATGTTCGGTGCCCTGATCGCCTTCATCCTGCTTGGCTACCCGGTCGCCTTCACGATAGCCGGTGTTGCCACCGGATTTGCGCTTCTCGGCTGGATGCTGGGGGATTTCAATATCCAGCTCATGGGCGCAATGGGCCAGCGCTTCTTCGGCGTCCTCATCAATCCGGTTCTGACCGCCATACCACTTTTTGTTCTGATGGGCGTCATCCTGGAAAAGAGCCGGATTGCCGAAGAACTGCTTGAGACAATGGGGCGCCTCTTCGGACGCATGAACGGCGGTCTCGGTGTTTCGGTCGTGCTTGTGGGCGCGCTGCTGGCAGCTTCCACCGGGATTGTCGGCGCAACGGTGGTTGCAATGGGCCTGATCGCCCTGCCGACGATGCTGCGCAATGGCTACGATCCGAAGCTGGCTTCCGGCATGGTTTGCACCGCTGGAACGCTCGGCCAGATCATCCCGCCCTCGACGCTTCTGATCATTCTGGCCGATGTCATGTCCAACGCCTTTCAGCAGGCGCAGTATGCCCAGGGCAAGTTCACCATCGAGACCATCTCGGTCGGCCAGACATTCGCTGCCGCAATGGTGCCAGGCTTGCTGCTGGTGGCGGTCTATTGCGTTTACATTCTCGCCCGCGCCCGGTTGTTCCCGAGTGATGCCCCGGCGATGCATGAGGACGTCGACCATCCGTCGACAAAGGAAATAGCCGCCGCCATCGTCCCGCCTATTTTGCTGATCATAGCCGTTCTCGGATCGATCCTCGGCGGCATCGCGTCTCCCAACGAAGCCGCCTCTGTCGGTGCGATCGGCGCCATTCTGCTGGCCGGACGCCGCCTCGGCGTTTCCACAAGGCTGATTGTGCTGGCAACGCTCGCGCTGCTCGTTCTGGCCGTTGCCGCAACCGCGCTTCCTGTGCGCCTGCAGCGCTCCGACGTTACATTTGGCGGCTATCTGCTCGCGGCAAGCTACGCAAGCCTGGCAGTGTTCGCCCTTGCGGTCGTGCTGCGTATCCTGGTGGCCGCTTTCAAGGACGGCCTTTTAACAGCATCCCTGCTTTCCACACTCACCGTCACCTCGATGATCTTTGCAACCATCCTGATGGCGAGTTTCTTTTCCCTGGTTTTTGTTGGCCTCGGTGGTGAAGATCGGGTGCACGCAATCTTGAACGAAATGCCGGGCGGGCCGACCGGAGCGCTGATTTTCGCAATGCTGTTCGTGTTCGTACTCGGCTTCTTTCTCGACTTCGTGGAGATCTCCGTCATTTTGCTGCCGGTGCTGATCCCACCACTCATCCTGATGGGCATCGACCCGATCTGGCTAACGGTTCTGATCGCGATCAACCTTCAGACGTCGTTCCTGACCCCGCCTTTCGGCTTCTCGCTGTTTTACCTGCGCGGGGCCGCGCCGAAAGAGATCACCACGGGTCAGATTTACCGGGGCGTCGTGCCTTTCATCCTGCTTCAGATAGTTGCCGTCGCGATCCTGTGGCTGTTCCCGCTTCTTGCCACCTGGCTGCCGCGCTCGCTTTATTGAGCCGCGCCTTGGTGCGGAGCCACTGCTGTTCGGTTTCGCGGGAAATGGGTCGTGTCGGGGGATCGACGTTTTCCAGGCTTGTCATTCCGGCTGAAGCGCAGCGGAAGGCCGGAATCCAATAAACTCTTGGCTAATCATCCTCTTCTTTCGACAGCCACACGGCATACTGGATCCCGGTCTTGCCGCATGCGCGGCAAACCGGGATGACAAATCCGAGAAAGAATTCCGTAGCCCTGCGTGAAGATGCCGAATTTATCCGCCGCATTCGCATGATGAACAGTCGATCGCCCTTTCCAGGCCGGACAGCTGTGCATGCGGACCCTAGAGCGCAAGCCCTTCGGGCAACACGAGCCGGACGCTGCGAATGGAGGCGTCGACATCTTCCGGGGTCAGCACCTTTTGGTCCGGATCTGCTGTTGGCTCCGCAATCGTCTGCCCGGATGGCCGTGGGGCCGGTTTCGGGATTGGAGACACTTTCAACCGGCTCTTGAGCGCGCGTACCCTTTTATAGGCCGCTGCGATTTTCTGCCTGAGCGCCGGATCACTCTCCGCGGCTTTTACCAGAATGTCCGTGACCTTGGCCGGAACTTCGGGATCGGGACGTTTGTCATTCGCAAACACCAAAATGTCTGTACCCGCCTCGACAGCCATTACCACCGCGTCCCGGAACGAGTGGTTCTTCCGGATCGCGTCCATCTGCAGATCATCGGTTATGATAACCCCGTCATAGCCCAGATCCCCCCGCAAGACACCTGCAAGCGCTGTCTCGGAAAGCGAAACCGGTTTGCGCTCGCCCTTGTCCTGAAGACCTCTATTGTGGACATGCGCCGTCATGATCAGATCGGCCTTGTCTTTCGCGATAAGTTGCCGGAACGGTTCCAGTTCGTCTGGAGACCATGTCCTGGAAATGTCGACGGCACCCTTGTGGCTATCGGTATGACTGGACCCGTGCCCGGGGAAATGCTTCAGCGCGGTGAACACACCGTGTCGCCTGTGCGCGTCGATAAAGGCTTCGCTAAAAGCCACAACGATCTCCGGATCGCTCGAAAAGGACCGCCCAAGCCTGCCGATAATTGGGTTTCTGGGATTTTTGTCGAGGTCCACCACGGGACCAAGATTGAGATTGAACCCCCAGTCGGCGAGCGCTTCGGCCATAAGATCATAGGCGGTCGCTGCGTCGGCTGGTGACGCTCTTTGTGCCATGCGTTTCGCGGACACGGTCTGGGGAAACCGGTGCCACCCTTTAAGACGCTGGACAACGCCGCCCTCCTGATCGACCGCGATGAGCGGTGGAGCAGGCGCTGCTGCGTTGAGGCCTGCGTTCATTTTTCCAACGGTGTGCCGGTCGAGAATGTTCCTGCCAAGATAAAGCACACCTGTAATTTCGCCCGCCTGAAGCTGGGCTTTCACGCGCTCGTATCCACGTTTGTCGATTGAGTTTCCGACGAACCCGACCAGGATCATCTGACCGATTTGTGTCTTGATATCAGGAAGGGTGTCGCCCGGCGCTGAATCGGCTTGCCGAGCTGGCTTGGGCAACGGTTTGGCCTCGACCGCCTGGACACGCTCTGCCGCCGGCACGATCGCACCAGGACGTGCGTTCGGTGTTTCTGCGCGGCCGGGCAAGACCGTCAACAGGGCTAACAGAATTCCGGTGCTCAGGATTCGAATGGACCTCATCGCGGTCTCCGACGTTTCCACCGTCACTCACAAACTTGCGTTTTATTGGTTAACGTATGGTTAACCTAGATTAACAACTCGCTAATTTGCGCAAGAGCTTCACAACACACGCCCTTTTTGACACGATTCTCACCTTTGATTGCCCAAGCCCTGCCCCTATCTGGGGACAAGTTCCAGAACGAAGGTCGCCTAATCAACGGCGGTAACTGGATACACCCGGCCGGGCGTGACAACCCGGTCGATCCGCCGCGCCGAGATCAGGCCGCTGCGCGTGTTCGCCGACAGATAAGGTTGATTGGTAAATCCGCTCTTCAGCCAACACCGGTTGCGTTTCAAAAACCCCGCAAAGGTGAAACCACTGCAACTGGAATGTCTTGCGCAGGATTCCATGCAGCCCTTGAAGGTAAGGTCCCCGGTCGACCCGAGGTCCGAGCCGCTGAGATCCCTCCGGTTGAAGAGCTCCCACGTTGCCCGGACTGAAGGCGCATCGCGTTCGCTGCCACCACGGAAGTAATATCCGGCAACAGCGCCATCAAAAACCTGGGCAAAACTGTAGGAACTCTTCAGAAAACACCGACGTGCCTCCGCATTAAACGTGAAGGCCCGGCAAGCTGTTTCGTTGCCGCAACTTTGCGCACATTCCGACACGCTTTGCGCCCGAAGACCCTTGGGATGAATATCGCCACCGAATAGGTCGAGATTGGCATAGGTCGCCAGGAACCAGCTGTCTCTTTCAGTCTCGGACCCAAGCGGACCCTGACCGGGATCATCAGGAGAAACCGATGCCTGCAACTGCTTCTTGCGACCAATTGCCAGCTGCTCATAGATGGTTCCAGAATAGGCTGAAATGATGACGTCGAAGTCGCTGATGACGTTCGAATCCCGAACCGCTTCCCATGCCAGCCTGGCGTCCTCCGGGTTGCGGCCGGGCTGCTCCGTCGAAGTTCCGGACACGGCCGGCGTAACCCCGCTTGGGCTCGTTGCCACCTGGTCATCGCTCGGATGAAGCGACACGGTTCCGGCCGGCAGGGAACCATAAAGAAACGGCTCCTGCTCCCGCCCGGTCGACGTCAGAACCTCGTCCCGAATGATGCGGAACATCTGCCCCACATCGAGCCCACGTGTGGGAATATGTTTCAGCAAAGCCGTCGTGTACGGGCTGTTGCGTCCAACACCGTCGCTCGCCGTCGTCCCTTCCTTGGCTGCAAAACCAATAATGGTTCCGGTGTCCGGTTCGATCGAGGCAAGACCGCCCGGCAAGGAAGATCTTGATGCACCACTGGTGGAGCGCATGGCCCGCAGGAACGGGTTATCCCTGCAGGCATCCAGTATGATGACGTTCAACCGAGAGGCACCCGAAGCTGCCCGTTGCACCATGTCGAGAGAAATCGCCTGGAATTCGACGTCGTGACCCGTCTTGAGGTCCGCGTCCACCGGTATCAGATAGTTCTTCTTCTCAACTTCAATGCCATGTCCGGCGAAAAAGACCAGAGACACCTCGGCTCGACGGGCCTTGCCGGAAAATGTTTGCAGGGCGGCCCGCATTTCCTCGTAGCTCGCATCCTGAAGCAGGCTGACGTCATACCCCATTCCGGCGAGCGTTTCGGCAAGATCCGCAGAGTCGTTTCCGGGATTGGCCAGCGTGCTGGAGACTTCATAGCCGGAATTGCCGATAACAAGCGCAACGTGGGAGCTGTTCGCCGCAGTCAGAGCGCGAAGCGCTACGGGGTTCGCGAGGCTGAAAAGGCCGGCCAACAAAAGGATCAAACAAAGTCGCACGAGCGGTAGGAAAACTCTGCACATGCCGCAACCGCCGAAAATTGGCAAAAACTAAGAAAACTTTCGCTGCAGAAATTCTACGAGAGCCCAAACGGATAAGCAACCCGCATGGGCTCCGTGCAAGATCTAACGATCACTCGGTGACACCTGGAATGGCTGTGTGGGCCCTAGGAAACCAAGGCTCCAGCTGCCGCTTCCAGCGCCGCTTCGGTCTGTACAAGATCGGCTTCTGTCAGGGCCAGATGCGCATAGAGCTTGCTGTCCGGCTTCAGGATGCCGCTTGACCGAAGGCTCCGGTTGAAGCTCTTTGCCCGACCGCTGTCGGCATTGAACATGTCGCGATAGTTCTCGACCGGCTTGTCGGTAAAGGCTACGTCGAACAGAAACGGTTCGCCGACGATCTGATACGGAACGCCGGCAGCGTTCAGATGCGTTCTGAAGGCTGCCATCAGTCTTTCGCCGTTGGCGCGGATTGTTTGATAGCTGCCGGGCCGTTTCAGGATTTCCAGGGTCTTTAGTCCGGCAACGCTCGCGACCGGGTTTCCGCTGAGCGTTCCGACCTGGTAGGTGAAGCCTTTCTCGCCGACAATCGCCTTGTCGAAATGGTCCATGATCTCCTTCTTGCCCGCAATCGCGGCCAGAGGGAAACCGCCACCGATGATCTTTCCGAGCGTGCACAGGTCAGGTGTTACGCCGTAATATTCCTGCGCACCGCCATAGGCAAAGCGGAAGCCTGTGACGACTTCATCGAAGATCAGGATGATGCCATGTTTGCTGGTCAGATCCCGCAGGGCCTGCAGGAACCCGGGAGCTGGCGGGATCAGCCGCTGCAGCGGTTCGACAATGACACAGGCAATCTCGCCTGCATGTTCCTCGATCAGCGATGCAACGAAGTCCGCATCGTTGAACGGTGCGATCAGCATGTTGTCGCGCACAGCCTCCGGAATACCGGCGGAATCTGGCACGGCCTGCGGGAAGTTGATCAGCTTGCCGGGTGCCAGGCTCATCAGCGCCTCACCGGACATGCCATGGTAACCGCCTTCGAACTTCAGGATCTTGTCCCGCCCTGTGTAGGCGCGCGCGAGCCGCATGGCATACATGTCCGCTTCGCCGCCGGTTGAAACGTATCGCACCTGTTCCGCACACGGCACGGCGTCGACAAGCACTTCGGCAAGCTCAATGCCGCGCGCGTTGTTGGCAAAAAAGGTCATGCCGTCGGCGAGATGTTCCTGGACGGTTTCCAACACTTCCGGATCACCGTGGCCGAGGATCATGGGTCCCGATCCGATCAGGTAATCGATGAACTCGTTGCCGTCCTCGTCCCAGACCCGGGCGCCCTTGCCGTTGCGGATGATGACGCCGGGATCGAAATTTCCGAAACCGGCGGCCGGCAGAACCTGCGCTGCGCGTGCCTTCCAGTC
This sequence comes from Roseibium sp. MMSF_3544, assembly GCF_030732845.1. Classification (GTDB taxonomy): domain Bacteria; phylum Pseudomonadota; class Alphaproteobacteria; order Rhizobiales; family Stappiaceae; genus Roseibium. The sequence goes on along the minus strand of NZ_JASHKA010000015.1, from coordinate 136,081 downwards.
TTCCTGGGAAATGGATGTTTTCATCTGACGGCCTCCTTCAGGCAGCAAGAGATAGAACAGGTTCACCCAGAGCCGCCGGATTTGGCGTGACGCCGAGACCAGGTCCGGCAGGCGGAGAAATCCGCCCTCCGGATCGGGTCGGTGCGTCCGGGTCCAACCTCGGATAAACATAGCCGGAAAGGTCGCAAACGTTGAGAACGGCCTGCGCCGGCGACGATGCGGCAAGATGAAGAGCCGCCGCCGTCGCTATATCAGTGCCCCATGTGTCTTCAACACACATCTTCGTGCCGAAGTGCAGACAAAGATCGCGTGCCCGCCGAAGCTCGGAAATGCCGCCGAATTTGGACAGTTTCAACGCAACCGCATCCATGCAGCCGAGCTCGTAGGCCTTCAAAAGGCTTGTCGTGTCGTGAGCGTTCTCATCCAGTTTCATCGGCAGACCGGTCGCGGACCTGACCGCTGCGCACTCCTCGAGCGTCGCACAGGGTTGTTCAAGCATAATGTCGAGATCGCGCACTGCCCGGCCGACACGTGTCGCGTCGAGCCGGCTTGATCCGCAATTCCAGTCTCCGTAAACAAGCGGTCCCTCACCGACTGCTTCCCGCACCAACCGGAGCCGCGCGACGTCCGCCTCCCAGTTATTGTCGGCACCGAGTTTGACCTGAATCTGGCGCATGCCCGCGGCAAGAGCATCCTTTGCGATGTCAGCCATGTCCTCAGGTGCGATGCAGGTGATCGAATGATAGAGCGGGAGGTCGGCTGACTGCAGCCCGCCAAGCAACGTATAGACCGGAAGCCCGCACGCCTTGCCGGTCAGATCCCACAGTGCGATGTCGACTGCCGATTGTGCGTAAGGATGGCCCAGAAGATGGGACCGGCAGGCCTTCATCAGCGCTTCGACACCAATCGGATTTCCGCCGAGGAGAACAGGTGCGAGCTCCTCAATCGCCGGCGCGACCCCTCTTGCATAGGACGGAAGATAATGCGGGATCGGACAAACTTCTCCCCAGCCGGAGACCCCGTGATCGGTGTCGACACGCAGGATCATGCTGTCGACCGTCGCGCAGGTCTTGCCTTCGGCCATATAGTAGGTTTCGTGGCTTGTCAGAGGCACTTTCCAGAGCGTCAGCCCCGTAATCCGGTAGTCGGGATAGTTGCTCATCCGGCATCTCCATAAGTCGCGACCGGCGCGCCAAGAATTGAAGGATCTGGCGTGACACCGATGCCCGGTGCGTCGCCGAATTGAACCAGACCACCGACGTTGCGGGCGCCTTGTCCCGGCACGGGGTCGACTGCCAGATGCGCGTGACACAGCCAGGCAGCAAGCCGGTTGGCGTCAGGTGTCGACGCAGCCAGATGCAGCGCAGCAGTGTCGGCAAAGGCGCTTCCGCCAGTATCCTCGATGTGCATTTGCCAACCGACGGAAACTCCGAAATCCCGGATTTGCCGCGCCTTGGTCAACCCGCCGACGCGATTGGGCTTCACTTTCACGCCCTGGCAGACAGTCCGTTTCCAGGCGTCCAGATGGTCCTGAAACGTATGCAGACATTCGTCGAGCATAATCGGCTGCGGTACCTTGCCGGCAACGAGAGCGCATTGGTCCAAGGTCTCGCAGGGTTGTTCGACCCAATCCCGCGCCGACACAGCATTCAGCACCTGAAGGGCGACGCCAGGTGTCCACGCCCGGTTGACGTCAAAGGTGACCTGTTCGCCCTTCGGCAAAGCTGCCGAGATTGCTTCGATCCGCTCGATATCGGCACTGAAGTCGCTTCCGCCGACCTTTGCCGAGTGTGTCCGGTATCCCATCGCGCTCGCCTCCCGAATCAGCGCGATCATCTCGTCCGGTGTCCCGGTCGAAATGGAAGAATTGACGGCAACAGCGGCGGGCTTTTCGGCACCAAGCATGCGCCAGAGCGGGTTGCCGCTTGCCTTGCCGCAAATGTCCCAGCAGGCGATGTCGAGCGGTGATTTTGCATAAAGGTGGCCTGGAAGCTGAAGATCCATCGCACGATTGATGTCATCGAGCGCGCGCGGATCGCGCCCCAGGAGGGCGGGCGCAAGAATCTTAAGGGCCGCACGAAGGCCATGACCGTGCGCCGGAAGATAAGTGTGACCCCAGGGGCAACCTTCGCCCCAGCCGGACACGCCCTCATCGGTATCGACCCGGACGAACGTGCTGTCGATTTTCTCAAACTTCAACCGACCGCCGGAGAGCCAATAGGGTTTCGTCAGCGGCAGATCGATCTGGAAGACGGTGATCCGCGAAATCCTCATGCAGTCTCTCCGTAAACGGCAATCGGAGGCCCGAGGCTTTCAAAATCCGGCTCCACGCCGAGTCCGGGCGTGTCGGAGGCGTAGAGTTTACCGTTCGCGGTTCCAGGACCCGGCATTCCGGTCGATCTGGTGTTGTAGTTATGTAGATCGGTCGTGTTCTGGAGATAGTCTTCCGGCGTCGATGCCGCAAAATGCGCAAGGGTAGCGGTTGCAATCTCCCCACCCCAGGTGTCTTCGGAAACGACAGGAATGCGGTTGTCGATGAAGAAGTCCCGCACGCGCCGTGCCTTCGAAAGACCACCGAGATTTGAAATCTTGAGACAGACGAGATCGGCTCCACGATCCGCAACGATGCGCTGCGCCGCCTGCATCCCGGTGACGCACTCATCCAGCTTCATCGGCAGGTCAATGCGCGCACGGACCTGCTGGCATTCCTCGTAGGTTCTGCAAGGTTGTTCGAAAATGAAATCAAGATCGCGTGTGGCCCGGGCAACCCTGAGGGCATTGTCGACGCGCCAACCCTGGTTGGCATCCGCCATTGCCTTTTCGCCCGGTTTGAGCAAGGGAACCGTCGCCCGGATCCTGTCGATGTCTTCTACCCAGTTCGCCCCGACCTTGATCTGGAACTGCCGGTACCCGTTGCTGCGGTGACGCTCAAGCTCGGCGACCGTTTCTTCGGTCGAGCGATGCGGCGCGACCCTGTACATCGGAGCACCGTCCGTCAGCTTGCCGCCCAGCAGCATCCAGACAGGTACGCCGAGCGCTTTGCCCGCCAGATCCCAACATGCAGCGTCGAAGGGCGCTTTGGCATAACCATGCCCCTGGATCAGATGATCGAGAAGCTGTTCGATCCGCGCCACCTGGCGGGGATCTTCTCCGATGAGCTGCGGCGCCACGATCCGGGCAAGCGCTTCGACCCCTTCGGAATGGGCAACCATGTAGTTCTCACCACAGGGTGTGAATTCGCCGCATCCCGACAAACCGGCATCGGTATCGATCACGACGACGGTTGCCTTGGCCGTGGTGATGGAATTGCCCGCCCCCCAGCCATAGGCCCCGTCGACATAAGGCAAATCAGTCTTGAAGATCCGGATGCGGGTGATCTTCATGGAACCACCACGATGTTTCCTATGTGGTTTTTCTCAATGAAGGCTGTTTGCGCGGTGTGGAATTCCTTCAGCGGATAAGTGGCTGCGAGCACCGGCCGGATTTCGCGGCGTTCGACATAACCGACGAGATCCTTGAAGATGTGAGGTTCGACGACAGTCGATCCGATCAGAGTGAGATCGTTGAGATAGAAGGTTCTGAGATCCAGACTGACGATCGGCCCCGCAATGGCGCCGGAACATGTATAGCGAGCGCCGCGTTCCATCACGTCGATCAGATGGCCCCAGTAAGGGCCCCCGACCACATCGGCAACAACGGAAACCTTGTCGCGTCCGATGGTTGATTTCAAGGCCGCGCCGAGGTTCGAAGGAGCACGTTCCAATACAACATCGGCTCCGAGCGCCTTGATGTCGGCGTGCTTTGCCGGCGAGGCCAGCGCAACGACAGTCGCGCCTCTCCTTTTTGCAAGCTGTATCGCGGCCGAGCCGACGCCGCCCGAAGCGCCGGTGACCAGAACCGTATCTTTTTCACCGACATCTGCACGGCTGAGCATGCCTTCGGCCGTTGTGTACGAACACGAGAATGTGGCCAGCTCCGCATCGCTCAGGTCAGATTGGACAACCCCTACGTTGTTGGCATCGGCGACCGTATATTCGGCGTAACCACCATCGCACTCGGATCCGAAGTAACCGGCCTTGTTCTTGTTGAATGGATCAGACCAGTCCCGAAGCCAGCCATCCACCATCACCCGTTTGCCCAGAAGCGCTTCCGGAGCACCGTCGCCAAGGGCGACAACCTCGCCAACCGCGTCCGCTCCCTGGATGCGTGGAAATGTGATCGGCGCCCCTCCCCAGGTCGGATCCTCCTGGCCGACTTCCTCGTACGCGCCTCCGGTCGTCGCGTCGGAAACCGTCTTGGAGTACCAGCCCGAGCGCGTGTTGACGTCGGTATTGTTCAGCCCGCACGCACCGACCTTGATCAGCACCTGACCTTGGCCAGGTTTTGGTGTCGGCCAGTCTTCGTGCCAGACGATTTTGTCCAGCCCGCCATGCCCTTCCAAGACCATTGCCTTCATTGTCGCCGGTATGGTCATTCGGCAGCCACTCCCACTGCAGCATCCGTCCTCGGCAGGAGGCTATCCGGATCATAGGCAGGCGCATCGAGCACCCTTGCCTTGCGGACACCGTTCATGATGACGACTTCCAGCTGCTGGCCCGGCTCGGCCGCTTCCGGTTTGACATAGGCAAATGCAAGGATTTTCCCGACCGTGTGGGCATAGGCAACGGAACTGGTTGCCCCGACCGGGTGCCCATTGAGAAGCACGGCTTCACCGCCATGACCGTCTTCGACCCCATCCGGCTCGATTTCGAGATAGACACAGATCCAGGGCAAGCACGAAGACGCGGCGCTTGTTTCCGTTGCTTCCTTGCCAAGGAACTCCGCCTTGTCGAGCTTCACAAAGCGCATGACGTCGGCTTCGGGCAATGTGACTTCGTTGGTCAACTCCCCGGCTCCCTTGAAGCCTTTTTCAAGACGGAGCGCGTTCATGGCAAAGGATCCGTAATCCGCAAGCCCGAGCGGCTGGCCGGTTTTCCAGAGCGCATCATAGACCTCCAGCATGTGCTCGCGCGGAATATGGAATTCCCAGCCGAGTTCCCCTGCATAGGACATACGGAAGGCCCAGACCGTATGTCCGGCCACTTCGATTTCCTGAGCTGTCAGCCAACGGAACGAACCGTTGTCGAGAGCTGCCGGTGTATTGGGGGCCAGAATATCGCGCGCCAGCGGACCGTTGAGCGTCATCGCTCCCCATTCGGTGGACAGGTTACGGACACTCACGTCTTCGCCGTTGCCATTTTGGGCCAGATGATCCAGCAGCCGTTGCTCGAAGAAAGCCGCACAGACCAGGTAAAAGCGGTCTTCCGCAAGCCGGACGACCGTCAGTTCCAGCTCGATCCGGCCACGCCGGTTGAGCATATGCGTCAGGGCAATGCCGCCATCCTTCTTGGGCAGACGATTGGCCACCAGCCGATCCAGATAACTCTCCGCATCCGGACCCGACAATTCGATTTTGGTGAAGGCCGAGATATCCATGATCCCCGCCGTTGTGCGCACGGCCTGCATTTCCTTGGCAACGGCCTCATGCCACGCGGCGCGGCGGAAGGAATAGTAGTCCCGCTGCTCCAGGTCACCAGTCGTGAACCAGCGCGGACGCTCGTGACCGTAGACTTCCTCGTGAACCGCCCCTTTCTCCTTAAGCCGGTCGTAGAGAGGGCTCGGTTTGATCGGGCGCCCTTCCAGCCGGTTGAAATGCGGGAACGGGATTTCGTGGCGCAGGCAGTAGTCTTCTTTCGCCTTGATCACCTGCCAGTCCTTGTCGGCATAGTCGCCGAAGCGGCGCGGATCGAATTCGCGCATGGAGATGTCGGCCGAACCGTGGACAATCCAACGGGCAAGCTCGCGGGTCAGACCGGGGCCCCATCCGATACCGATCTGGGTGCCGCAGCAGCACCAGTAGTTTTTCACGCCCGGCGCCGGGCCGATCAGCGGGTTGCCGTCCGGCGGATGCGAAATCGCTCCATGCACCTCGCGCTTGATGCCGAGTTCGGCAAAGATCGGCATCCGGTCCATGGCGTTTTCCAGCCAGGGCATGATCCGGTCGTAATCGGCATCAAACAACTCGTTCTCCGCTTCCCAGGGACAAAAGTCTTCCCAGACCGTGTTCGGGTTTTCCTTTTCGTAGATCCCGATCAGGCCCGACTTCTGTTCCATGCGGATGTAGCCGGAGACGAGTTTGTCGTCGCGGATGACGGGAAGCTCCTTGTCCAGCTCCTTGAATTCAGGAACCGTGTCGGTGACGATGTAGTGATGGGTCATCGACGTCATCGGCAGCTGCAAACCGCTCCATTCGCCCATCTGACGGGCGTAAGTACCACCGGCATTGACCACGTGCTCACAGGTGATGTCGCCAAGCTCGGTGGACACTTTCCACTCGCCATTCGGCTGCTGCTTGATATCCGTGGCCCGGCAACGGCGAATGATCTTCACGCCAAGCTTGCGCGCGCCGATCGCGAGCGCCTGGGTCACACCGGACGGATCCGCGTGGCCGTCGTCGGGCGTATGCAGGGCCCCAAGAACACCGTCGAGATTGTAGAAGGGATGCATTTCACGAATGCGCTCCGGCCCGACCAGTTCCATCGGAAACTGCAGGGCCCGGCCGACACTCATCGTGTGCCGCAGCCAGTCCATCTCGTCTTCGGTGTAAGCCAGACGGAAGGACCCGCAGCCATGCCAGGTCACTGATTGGCCGGTCTCTTCCTCCAGCAAGCCGGAATAGAGATCGATGTTGTAGCCGACACATTTTCCAAGGCCGAAACTGGACGTGGAATGGGTGATCTGACCGGCGGCGTGCCAGGTCGACCCGGAGGTCAGTTCCGCCTTCTCCAGAAGAACGACATCCGAGCAGCCTTCGTGGGCCAGATGGTAGGCGAGGCCGCAGCCCATGATGCCGCCGCCGACAATAACGACGCGAGCTGAAGACGGCAGTTTGGAGGTTCCAGTTTCCGACACGTGTGATCTCCCAGGCCGGTGATTTTTCGATGGACATCGTAATTGTACAAATGTACTCTCGTCAATCATGAATGATATGAATGTACCAAAAACCGGATTGAAGGCCCCCCAAGCGGTGCTCGACGACCTTGCGTCCGAGCTCGAGGAGCTGACGCCAGAGTTGCGCAAGGCTGCAAGCTATGTCCTTGAAAATCCGAACGATGTCGGCGTGAGCTCGATCCGTGAAATTGCCGACGCGGCAGGGGTCAAACCGAATACATTCGTGCGCATGGCACGCTCGGTCGGATTCGACGGATACGAGGATTTTCGCCATCCATTTCGCGAAGCAATCCGCAGCCGTGGTACAGATTTCCCAGACCGGGCTCGATGGCTGCAGTCGCTCGCCAAGGGTGGCCAGTTGGGTGCGCTGTTCGCGGAGATGGCCGCCTGCGCAATCTCGAATATCGAGAACACCTTCGCGACGACCAACGCAAACGCGATGAAATCGGCCGCCGACGCAATCGTGAATGCGCGTCACACCTATGTGCTGGGTGTCGGCGTCAACAATTCCAACGCCCGCAACTTCTCCTACCTCGCGGACATGGCAGTCGACACGATCTGGACCATTCCAAGGATGGGGTCGGTCGCGACCGATGACCTTGCCCGCGCGAACGAGCAGGATGTGCTCGTGGCCATGACCTGCAAGCCCTATAGGACGGATGTCATCGCTGCCGTGGAAACGGCGCGCGAACAGGGGCTGACCATTGTGGCGATTTCCGACAGCCCCGCCTCACCCATCGTCGTCGGCAGCGACCACGCCTTCGTCGTCGACGCGGAAACGCCCCAGTTCTTTCCCTCCTCGGTCTCGACAATCGCATTGCTTGAGACCCTGCTTGCATTCGTCATCGCCGATGCACCGGAAGACGTCATTTCAAGCATCGAACGCTTTCACACCCGCCGCCACAAGATGGGGCTCTATCAGGAAGAGTGGAAGGACCGCTCATGAACGTTCACAGCCAGCTCATTCATTCCCTTGAGGCCCGCTACTACACAGATCCCGAACATTTCGAACGGGAGAAAACGGGCTTGCTGGCACGAACGTGGCAGTTTGCCGGTCACGGCTCGCTCCTGGAAAAACCCGGCGATTATTTCACCATCGACATCTCCGGGGAAAGCATCATCTGTCTGCGCGACAGAGACGGCGACCTGAGGGCCTATTACAATGTCTGCCAGCACCGGGCCCACCAGCTCGTTCAGGGCGAAGGCAACACAAAGCTGCTGGTTTGCCCGTATCACAGCTGGACATACGAACTCACTGGCGGATTGCGTTCCGGGCCCAATGTCCGTGCCGTTCCGGGCTTCGACCGTTCTAAAATCTGCCTGACATCCGTCCGTATCGAAGACTTCTGCGGCTTCCTGTTCGTGAACCTTGATCCGGATGCCAAGCCGATGGACGAATGGTTCCCGAGAGTGCGCGAAGAGCTTTGCGCCTTCGTACCGAATATCGACCGCCTCAAGCCGCTGGAATGGGTCGAAATACCCGAAAACTGCAATTGGAAAGTCTCTGTCGAGAACTATTCCGAGTGTTATCACTGCCCCATCAACCACCCCACATTCGCAACCGGCGTTGTCAAGCCGGAGACCTACGACATCCAACCGCAAGGGTACTGCCTCCGGCACACGACAGAATGCCAGAACCTTGACCGGATGACCTATGATATCGATCTGGATTCAAACGAACACGCAGGCGATTATTCGTCCTGGTACCTTTGGCCGCTGTTCTCGTTTCAGGTCTATCCCGGCAATATACTGAACACCTATCACTGGCGCGCCGTCGATGCCGATCACGTGGTCGTCTGGCGGGGCTGGTACACGGTGGATGGCGTCGATTCCGAAGTGATCCGCAGGCTCGCGGTTCAAGACCGCTCAACAACGGTCGAAGAAGACATCTACCTTGTGGAATCGGTCCAGAAAGGTCTCCACAGCCGCGGCTACAAGCCTGGCCCGCTGGTGCTTGATCCGGCTTGTGGCGTCAATTCGGAGCACTCGGTACAAACCCTTCAAAGCTGGATGCGCGAGGCCTGATGTCCCGGCCGGGTTCAAGTGCGCAAGGCATGCCGCGGGAATGGACAGCGGCCCAGAAACTGTTTCCGCATCAGGTCGGTTTCACCTGTCCGCCCCACGACTGGGACGCCGCGCCGAGCGACTTTTTGCGCATTGCGCCTGAGAGTGTCGGCGTTCACGGCTGGATGCTGCACGTCCCCGACTATCGCCATCGCCTCGACCAGCGCGCGCAGAACTTCGACATGCTGGAGGACTTTGCCGCCGTCATGGCCAACAATGGCGCCGATGTCTGTGCCCAGGTCGGCTCCAACTGGGTCCATGCCTCAGGCCGCGGCGTCCAGGGCATCGCCGACTTCTGCAAAAGGCTCAGCGACACATACGGCCTCGCCTTTCACATGGCTGGGTATGCCATGGTCGAGGCACTACGTGCCATGAATGTTGAAAAGGTCGCCCTGAACGCCGTCTATCACTGGCCGGAGTGGTGGCAAGGGACGGTGCGTTTTCTGGAAGAAGCCGGTTTCGACGTGCTTTGGGCCGGCAATTTTGTCGACCAGGGCTGGTTTTCGAGCCAGGAAGACGTAAACGCCAGACGATGGATTTTTGATGGCGACCTTGCGCGCAAAAGCTTCGAATACGTCGCCGACAAAGCACCCCAGGCCGACGCGTATCTTGCCAACGGCATGGTCAACTTCCGCACAGGCGCGAATGGCCAGCCGCAACGAATGCTGCACTTGACACCCGCGCTGGAAGCACATCTCGGCAAACCCGTTATTGCCCACGACACCGCGCTTTACTGGCGCATTTTCCGCTCGCTTGGCCTCGCCCCGGAAGGACGGCACGGTCGGCTTTTGGAGTCCCTTGATGCATAAGATTGTTGCACTGTGGGCCGTGCCCCGCTCAACGTCCACGGCATTTGAATGGATGATGCGCCAGCGTGGTGATCTCGACTGTCTGCACGAGCCGTTTGGAGAAGCCTGGTATCAGGGGGAAGAGCCGCTTTGGCCGAGGTGGCAACCCGGCGAGAAGACGACGCCCGGGCTGACATTGGAAAGTGTCTGGGAAGACATCAGGGCAAGAGCCGAGAAAGGCCCGGTCTTTCTGAAGGACTTTCCCCACTATATCAGCCACATGTGGGATGCGGAGTTTCTGTCCAACTTCACACATGCCTTCCTGATCCGGGATCCAGCCCTCACGATCACGTCCATGTACGACAAGTGGCCCGATTTCGACACCGCCGAAGTCGGATTTCCGGAGCAGCGTGCGCTGTTCGATCTGTTGTCGGCCCTGAACGGCACCTCACCCCCGGTGATCGACAGTGGAGATCTCCTGGAACGGCCTGCCGAAACGGTTGAAGCTTTCTGTGCCGCCGTTGGCATCCCGTTCATTGAAGAGGCGCTGAGCTGGGAACCAGGTGCCGATACGGCACAGTACAGCTGGTGGGACGGCGGGTCTTTCCACGCCAATCTGAAAAACTCCACGGGACTTCGGCCTCAAAAACGAAAATATGTCGAGCTTGCCGACGCGCCCGAGCGTGTCCGCCACGTCTACCGGCGCATGAAGCCTCATTACGACCGATTGTACTCCAGCAGGATCAGACCACAGTGACCGAGATACCGGCCTATTGGCACAACTTCATCGACGGCGATTATTGTGAGGGTGGCGCTGGTCGGTACCCGGTTCTTGACCCCGCAACCGGTGACTGGCTCGCCGACCAGGCGATTGCGGACGAGGCCGATGTCGACCGGGCCGTCAAGGCGGCGCAAACGCTGAGTGACAGCGGAGCGTGGTCAGGACTTCGTCCCGTCGAACGCGGCCGTCTTGTGCGCAAGATGGGTGAATACATCCTCGATCGGATCGACGAGATTGCCCCCGTCCTGACGAGGGAGGCGGGCAAACCGCTTTGGGAAGCCAGGCTTGAGATCGAGGGTGCCGCCCGTTACTTCGAGTATTACGGCAACCAGGCCGAAACAATGGAAGGCCGGTCGATCCCGCTTGGGGATGGATATTTTGACTTTACGACCCACGAACCCTTCGGCGTCTCCGCACAGATCATTCCCTGGAACTACCCGATGGAAATGACAGCCCGTTCATTGTCGGCCGCCTTGGCCGTCGGATGCGCTGTCGTCGTGAAAACACCTGAACTCGATCCGCTGACCAACCGCTACTTCGCCGATGCCGCGATTGCCTGCGGGCTTCCAAAGGGCGCGTTGAACGTTCTCTGCGGCCTCGGCAAGGACGCCGGTGCTGCGCTTTCCAGTCATCCCGGCGTCAACCAGATCGTCTTTACCGGGTCCGTTGCGACAGGCATTTCGATCGCGAGCGCAGCTGCCCGGAACGTTGTTCCCTGCGTCCTCGAACTTGGCGGCAAGTCCGCAGCGATCGTCTACGACGATGCCGATCTGGACAGCTTCTTGTCGGACGTCCGCTGGGGCATCTATTTCAATGCCGGTCAGGTCTGTTCGGCCATGTCCCGCGTGATTGTACACGAGGCTGTCCACGACAAACTCGTTGACGGGATCGTTTCCGCGGCGGAGGGTCTTACCGTCGGCAGTGGTCTCGACTTCCCCGACTTCGGCCCGAATATGGGTGCAATGATATCCGAAGGACAATGCCAGCGGGCTGCCGGAATGGTGTCTGAAGCAGAGCGCCAGGGTGCCCGCATCGCAACCGGCGGTCACCGCATGAACCGGCCCGGGTTTTTCCTGGAACCGACAGTGATGACCGGCGTCTCCCCGGAAATGACGATTGCCCGGGACGAGGTTTTCGGGCCTGTCCTCTCGGTTCTGAAATTCGGCCAGGAAGACGAAGCAATTCAAATGGCAAACGGCACACCTTACGGACTTGTCGCCGGTGTCTTCACATCCGACATCGACCGGGCCATGCGTGCCTCGAAGAAGCTGCGCGCCGGGCAGGTCTTCGTCAACGAATGGTATGCAGGCGGTGTCGAAACACCCTTTGGCGGCTTCGGCAAATCCGGCTACGGTCGCGAAAAGGGACGCGAAGCGCTCTTGAATTACGTTCAAACCAAGAATGTCGCGATCAAGCTGAGGTAAGAGATGGATCAGGATCTGTTCGAAAAGGGTCTGGAACAGCGCAAGGCAACGCTCGGCGCGGAGTATGTCGAGAACAACCTGGCCAAGGCGGATGATTTTACGCTGCCATTCCAGGAAGCCATGACCGCCTGGTGCTGGGGCTTCGGTTGGGGCGACGAAACGATCGACGCCAAGACCAGGTCCATGATGAACCTTGCGATGATTGGCGCACTCGGCAAGATGACGGAATGGGAAATCCATTGCCGGGGAGCTCTCAACAACGGCGTCACCAAAAAAGAAATCCAGGCAATCATCCACGTGGTCGGGATCTATTGCGGCGTGCCGCAGGCGCTTGAATGCTTCCGCGTTGCCAGGAAGGTTCTTGAAGAGCGCGGCATTGAATAAGGCAGCAGCTTTACCGTCGGTCTCCCGCATTTCCTGACAGAATTTGCCCTTGAACCAGCCAATGCGTTCCTCACGCATCACTGGCAGTTTCACCGCTTTTGACCGGAGGTGAAAATCAGCGGCGAATTTTGTCGCAGGTTGCCCCGTCCACGATTTGGTTTTTTGTGCATTTTACGTTATTTTTTCCCAACACTGGGAGGAATGACAGGAATGGACAGTTTCTGGAGCGTGCTGGGCGGGGCGTTCGCCCTCGTTTTCGCACTCGATCCGGATCTCATGGAAATCATCGGGCTGTCGATGCGCGTCACCCTGACGGCTGTCTTCTTCGCGTGTCTGATCGGACTGCCGCTTGGCGCGGCAGTCGGCGTTTTCAAATTCCCGGGGCGCACTTTTCTGGCCGTCAGCCTGAACGCCCTTATGGGTTTGCCGCCCGTGGTGGTCGGTCTGGTTGTTTATCTGCTGCTGTCCGCGTCCGGTCCGCTCGGCCCGCTCCGTCTGCTCTATACGCCGACAGCCATGATCATTGCCCAGATGATTATCGTGACCCCCATCGTCGCGGCGCTGACGCGCCAGGTTGTTGACGATCTGAACCGGGAATACGCGGAGCAGTTTGCTTCGCTTGGCGTCGGTGCGATTGACCGGCTCGTGTCGTTGCTCTGGGATGCCCGATACAGCCTTCTGACGGTCGCGCTGGCGGGGTTCGGGCGCGCGGTTGCCGAGGTCGGGGCCGTTCTGATCGTCGGCGGCAATATCAACCACGTTACCCGGGTCATGACCACGACCATTGCTCTGGAAACATCCAAGGGGAACCTCCAGCTCGCGCTCGCTCTTGGCGTCATCCTACTCTTGATCGCCTTTGCCGTGAACGCCTGCGTCATGGCGATCCGGGCCACTGCCGTGAGGGCCGCCTATGCGTGATCTTGCTTTCGACATGCCGGCAGCCCCCTCCAGTTGTCACAGAACCGCAACTGGTGAACCGATCCTTGAAGCCCGTAACCTCGGTTTTGAAGCAGGCGGACAGAGACTTCTGCACGGGGTCGATGTGTCGGTCCGGCGCGGTGCCCGCACGTTGATCATGGGTCCGAACGGTGCCGGCAAGAGCCTGCTCCTGAGATTGATGCACGGCTTGATCAAGCCGAAAGAGGGCGAGGTCCTTTGGCAGGGCAGTCCCTTGACGAAGAAGACCATGCGGGCGCAGGCGATGGTGTTCCAGCGCCCGGTGCTGCTGCGCCGCTCCGTTTTGGCCAACCTCAAGTTTGCGCTGTCAGTCAGAGGGCTGCAGGGACGCCCACGCGCAGAAAAGATCGACCAAGCCCTCGCCTCCGCGGGTCTGTCTCATCTTGCGCATCGTCCGGCACGGGTCCTGTCCGGCGGTGAACAACAGCGTCTTGCCGTGGTGCGGGCACTTGCCTGCGAGCCCGACCTCCTGTTTCTGGATGAGCCGACGGCGAATCTCGATCCCGCATCGACCGCCGCCATCGAAAAGCTGGTTCTGGAAGCGAACGCTCAAGGGATCACGATCGTGCTTGTGACCCACGACGCCGGCCAGGCAAAACGCCTTGGTGAGGATGTGATTTTCCTTCAGGACGGTCGCATTGCTGAGACCGGGCCGGTCGATCAGGTTCTCAACAGGCCGCGCAGCGAGCCTGCACGCGCCTGGCGCGACGGTCGTCTTTACCTCGGACCTGATCTTCATTCCGTTTCAAGCTATCCCGGGAGCAACACTTGAACAGACGGACATTTCTGGCAACGCTTCTGCTCGCGTTCCTGTGCGCCACTTCAGCTCAAACTGCAAGGGCGGACGACAAGTTCATCATCGTTCAGTCGACGACCTCGACGCAGAATTCCGGGTTGTTCGAACACATCCTTCCGATCTTCCGCGACAAAACCGGTATCGAGGTCCGGGTCGTTGCCGTTGGCACCGGACAGGCGATCCGCAATGCCACCAACGGCGACGGCGATGTGCTATTCGTGCATTCCAAGCCGGCGGAAGAAAAATTCGTTGCTGACGGCTTTGGCGTCTCCCGATCCGATGTCATGTACAACGACTTTGTCATTGTTGGCCCGGCAGCAGATCCTGCAAGCGTCAGGGGTATGAGTGACGTTGTCGCCGCCTTGCAGAAAATAGCCGGCGCCAAGGCAACCTTCGCCTCGCGCGGAGACGACAGTGGCACGCACAAAGCCGAGCTGCGGCTTTGGCAGGCCGCGGATATCGACGCCCAGGCCGCCTCAGGCGAATGGTACCGCGAAACGGGTTCCGGCATGGGGGCCACGCTGAACACCGGGACCGGAATGGGTGCCTATGTTCTGACCGATCGCGCCACGTGGATTGCTTTCGGCAACAAGGGCAATCACGAGATCGTGGTTGAGGGCGACCCAAGAATGTTCAACCAGTACGGCGTCATTCTGGTGAACCCCAAGGCCCACCCGCATGTGAAGTCCGAAGAAGGGCAGGTCTTTGTCGACTGGCTCTTGTCGAATGAAGGCCAGAATGCGATCGCCGACTACAAGATCGACGGACAGCAGTTGTTCTTTCCGAACGGGAATGGCGGTCCGAGCTGATCTGGTATCGGCACTGCGCTTGCTGGGCGACTGGTGCCGCGGTTCACTCCAGGAAATCGCGGCAATTCAGGTCTTCGAACGCAAGAAACCATCGTTCCAGATGCGACCACCAGCTGGCGTGTTTGCTGCCGGCAGCATGCTGGAAGACCGGTATGATCGCATTGCAGATGTGGCCAAGCCGGTAGTCGTGCCAGAACGCATCCCAGGAGATGGCCTCGGAAGCACAGGCGTTATAGGCCCTAAGATAACTCTTGAGCAGATCCGCTTCGTGCAAGGCCCGGCGTTGGGGATACCAGTGCATGGCAATCATCAGGGCCAGATCCAGCCCTGCAAAATCGACCCGCCAGTCTTCCCAGTCGATCAGAATGGCTTTGCCGCCCGCCTCGTCCCTTGGATACAGGACGTTCCAGAAATGGGCGTCACCATGAATTCGGGTGACAGGCGCTCCGCTTTCGTACCGCGTTGCTTTCAGCGACGGTATCAAATCGCAGACTTTGACCAATAGCGCGGCTCGATCCTCGGAAAGCCTGTCTCCAAGTGCATCCAGAAATGCCGGCAACATCTCAGACACGTATTGGTCGAGAACGTCTTCGCGCTTGTTGAGCGCATCTGTTGCATCTTGAGCCCAATGCGCATGTATCACAGCTAGCGACTGCACCGCCGCATGGCAGCGTGCAAGCGTTGGCGGCAGGGGCCAGGGCGTCGCAACATGTGTCGTTGAAAGATCTTCAAGCACGATGCACGTGGCACCGCTGAATGGATCGACCAGCGAAGCCAGACAGGCCGCAAGCGGAAGACCTGAGCTCGGTGCGTCTTCGTAAAACGTCTGCTCGCCGGGAAAAATGGACGAAAGCGGATCCGGCTCCTGCCTGATCTTCAGGAAAAACCTCGATGGCAGGTCGGGGGGTGGATTGTCGAATACGGCTTCAACAAACGCGGTATCTGCAACATTCCACTTGGTGCAAGAGGTGACAGAAAGGGTTTCGACTGTCACCTGACCGTAGTGGCCGTGACTTGAGAGCACATCAGACAGCCATTTTACGTCGATGTCGAAGGGTGAGAGCGGTACGGCAATGGACACGGGCACGCCCCAGGAGATTGCTGATAAACACTGTGCCGTTCGGACGATAAAAAAATTGGACTCGATTTTAAGGTCCGTTGCCGGTCATCGCAGTGCGGATGCCAACAGGCCTACTCCCCCAGTCTCACGGAAGAACTGCTGGCTTGTTCGGCGCTGGAAAATCCAGCGCGATCCAAAAACTCGCTGGCACCAATCGAGATAACCACGATTGCAGCAAAGGCAGCAAGCATCGCTCTCATTGCGTTTCTCCACTCTTGTTCCCGGCGGTTGTTGCCGTTTTCAGGTAGTCGACCAGATCGCTCCGGTCTTCCGGACGGGCAATGACCTGCATCGGCATCTTCGACCCCGGAATAAAATGATCCGGACCGTCGAGAAACAATTGGTCAATCGTCTCCTCTGTCCAGATGATATCAGATCCGCTCAAGGTTTCCGAATAGGGATAATTCGGCAGCGTTCCCGCCTGTCTGCCGAAGACAGCATAGAGCGTCGGCCCCGCCTTGCGCCCTCCATCTGCCGTCAAGGCATGACAGATGGAGCACTTGCGGGCGAACTGCCGTTCACCATTGGACATGTCCTCGGGCTTGCGCAGAAACTGAGGCGTTTCCTGAGCCATCGGATCGAACGTTCCCAGATCCTCGACCGGCCAGGAATAGACGATGTTCTCGATGCCACCGGCATGAAGCACTTCCGCATCTTTCGAAAACGCAAGCGCCCAGATCGGGCCCTTCAGGGCAGCCTTGAAATCAGCCTCGATGGTCCAGCTCTGAGTGTTGAAGACGGTGATGTAGCCGTGACCATCCCCTGTCGCCAGCAACTCACCATCCGCGCTGAGCGCCATGGCAAGTATCGGCCGCCGTTCCAGCGTGAAGTCGTGGAGCCGTTCGCCACTTTCGATATCGACGATCCGGGTGACACCGTCCTGCGAACCGTAGGCCACCCAGGTTTCATTGCTGTTTGCGCCACCGAGCACCATGACGTTGATGCCGAACCCATTGCGTTCAATCACCCGCTTTTCAGACTTCTGAACAAGGTCCCAGAGTTTGATCGAGCCGTCGACCGAAGCGGAATAAAGCCAGGCGCCATCAGCGGAAAACGCGACCTTGTTCACACCCGCAGTGTGCCCGGAGAGAAAAACGGGCTCTCCGCCATCCACCGGCCAAAGCCCGATCCGGGTGTCCCAGCTCGCGCTTGCGATCGTCCTGCCATCCGGTGAGACCGCGAGCCCCGTCACCTTGGCAGTGTGCCCCTCCAGTCGCGTTCCCGATCCGTCGTCGAGGTTCCAGAGCATGATGGCATTGTCGTCGCCGGCGGAAACGACCCGGCTCTCGTCAACGAACCTGACCACCTTCACGGCTGCGTCGTGGCCATCGAGCCAGCGCGGCGTCCGTCCCGCCCAGATCCCGACGGCGTTGTCGAAACTTGCTGTGGCGACAAGCCCTGCTTCCGGCGAGACGGTAATGTCCATAACCGGGCCGCCATGCCCCTTGAGGGTTTGGAAGTCTGCAGCACCTGCGAGGCCGGCTGGTGAACAGGACAGAACAACGATCAACGCGAACCGAACAGGCAGCGACGGGATCCGGTTGTTGCTCGATCCCGTGCTCCTGAACACTGTCGCAAGCAGCTCCTGGCTCCAGGCTATGCCAGCCCGGAGTGACGCCGAAGCGAAATATAAGCCAATAGTCACCGGCCCGGTCCTACTCGGCAGGAACCGCGCTCTTGTCAGGCGCTTGGGTTTTTTGCTCGGCTTGTTCAACCTCCTTGACCCACAGGCCATGGTGTTCGCGCGCCCATTGCAGCTCAACCTCGCCGGACCCCATGGCGTCATAGGCACCCTCCATGCCAACGGAGCCGATGTAGATATGGGCAAGGATCATGGCGATCATGACAAAGGCAATGATCGTGTGCCAAAGCTGCGCGTACTGCATTTCCTCATGCGGTGCGAGTTCCGTCGGCAGTGTACCGAGTCCAACCAGTTGCGGCAGGCCGAGATTGTTCAGTGCTTCGAACGTTGCTGCGAACATCGGGAATTCGAACGGGAACAGAAGGGAGATGCCGGACGCCGAAATTGATGCTCCGAGAACGATGACCCCCCAGAAAATCATTTTCTGGCCGAAGTTGAATTTCTTGGCCGGTGGGTGCACGCCCTTCTTGAGCAAACCGCCCCCGACGGCAATCCACTTCAGGTCCGTCTTGTTCGGTATGTTGTGCACCACCCACATGACAAACACCATCACGAGGCCCAGCATAAACGCCCAGGACACGTTGTTGTGGACCCATTTCGACGCCAGTGCGACCGGTGCGTAGGCGTCTTTGCCGATCAGCGGAATGATTGCGATCCGGCCGAACAATACGATTAGGCCGGTCACCGCAAGCAGAATGAAACTGCCTGCGAGCAGCCAGTGCCCGAACCTTTCGACCGCCTTGAAGCGCGTAATCGTGCGGCCCGTTTTGTCCCCATCGATCCTGATCTTGCCGCGAAGCAGGTAGAACAGGACCAGGAAGGCGAGCGTGCCGGCGAGAAGATAAGCACCGTAAATCTTCAACGGCCCGTTGCGTATTTCAAGCCAGCGCATACCGCCGTCCTGCATCAGGACGGTGGCTTCCTTGCCGCCGGACGAGACCTTGATATCGGCGGATCCGAAGCGAAGCGCACGCCACAGTTCCGGATCTGAGACACCGCCGAGTGTGCCGAGTTGTGAGGAAATTCCAGCTGCCGAATCCGGATCACCGGTCGCGTTGCTGCGGAAGTCATTGTCGACTTTCTCTCCGCGCTGGCGCTTCATGATGTCTTCCAGCGTCTGCGCACCGCCCGTCGCCGAACGGTCTGCCTGCTGTGGTTCCTGTGTCTGATCCTGAGCAAGTCCTGGTGTCAGGAATGCCAAGAGGACAACAACAGCCAAAGCGAAGCGTTTCATTGCCGGTTCCTCATACTTGTTCGTCATTGCATGTGTGCGAAGGCGAACAGGGCGGCACTTTTGCCGCCCCGCACGAAGTTTTTGAGCATGCTGCCGGGAGGACCTGGCGGCGGAACCCCTCCAACGCCGCCAGGCTTGTCTCCCGGTCTACCCGCCCCTTTGGCCGTAGGCGGAACCCCAGCCCCATGCGCCGGAACCGAAGCCCCGGGCAACCACGCGCTCGCGGTAGATGGCGGAAACGACGTCGCCGTCGCCTGCCAGCAGAGCTTTGGTGGAGCACATTTCAGCACACAAGGGCAGTTTGCCCTGTGCGATACGGTTCGCGCCATACTTGGAAAACTCAATGGTTGAGTTGTTCTCTTCGGGTCCACCGGCACAGAAGGTGCACTTGTCCATCTTGCCGCGTGATCCGAAGTTCCCGGCCTGCGGGAACTGGGGCGCGCCAAACGGACAGGCGTAGAAGCAGTAGCCGCAGCCAATGCAAAGGTCCTTCGAGTGAAGAACCACACCTTCTTCGTTTTGGTAGAAACAATCGACCGGGCACACCGCCATGCAGGGTGCGTCCGAACAGTGCATGCAGGCCACGGAGATCGACCGTTCGCCCGGACTGCCATCATTGATGGTCACGACGCGGCGGCGGTTGATCCCCCAAGGCACTTCGTTTTCGTTTTTGCAAGCCGTGACGCAGGCATTGCATTCGATGCATCGCTCGGCGTCACAAAGGAATTTTGCTCTAGCAGCCATTGCGTCTCCTCCTTACGCGGCCGAGATCTTGCAGAGAGTCGCTTTGGTCTCCTGCATCTGTGTCACCGAGTCGTAGCCGTAGGTCTGAGCAGTGTTACAGCTCTCGCCAAGGACATACGGATCGGCGCCTTTCGGATACTTGGACCTGAGGTCTTCGCCCTGGTAATGGCCGCCAAAGTGGAACGGCATGAAGGCAACGCCCTCACCGACCCTTTGTGTCACCATTGCCATGACCTTGACCTTGCCGCCCTCCGGACCTTCAACCCAGACCTGCGAACCGTCGCGAATACCGAGATTGTTTGCATCTCTCGGATTGATCTCGACGAACATGTCCTGCTGCAGCTCTGCGAGCCACGGGTTGGAACGGGTCTCGTCACCGCCGCCCTCATATTCCACCAGGCGCCCGGACGTCAGGATGATTGGATAATCCTTCGAGAAGTCCTGCTTCTGGATGGACGCATAGAGCGTCGGCAGGCGGTAGAACTTCCGATCCTCGTAGGTCGGATAGTCTGCCACCAGATCCCTGCGGTTGGTGTAGAGCGGTTCACGGTGCAGCGGAACCGGATCCGGGAAGGTCCAGACGACTGCACGCGCCTTGGCGTTGCCGAATGGAGCACATCCATGCTTGATCGCAACCCGCTGGATACCGCCGGACAGGTCGGTTTTCCAGTTGGTCTTCGGTCCGGCAACTGCCTCGATGGAAGCGCGTTCCTCGTCGGTCAGATCGCCGTCCCAGCCGAGATCCATCAGCATCTGCATGGTGAACTCAGGATAACCGTCCTGGATTTCCGCGCCCGGGTTGGACACGCCATCCGCGAGAAGGTTGTCACCATCACGCTCGACGCCGAAACGTGCCCGGAAGCACAGGCCGCCTTCGGCGACAGGCTTGGACATGTCATAAAGGTTCGGCGTTCCGGGATGCTTCATATCCGCAGTGCCCCAGCACGGCCACGGCATGCCGTAGTATTCGCCGTCGTTCGGACCACCGATCGCCTGAAGCGTCGTCCGGTCGAACGTGTGCTGGTTTGCCATGTGCGATTTGATCCGCTCCGGCGACTGCCCGGTGTAGCCGATCGTCCACAAGCCGCTGTTGAACTCGCGGGTGATGCTTTCGACGTTCGGTGTTTCCGGATCGTCCATCTCAATGTTGCGGAAGAGCCTGTCGCCCCAACCGAACTTGTTCGCGAGCTTGGCCATGATGACTTCATCCGGCAAGCTTTCGAACAGAGGATCGACAACCTTGTCACGCCATTGCAACGACCGGTTCGAAGCGGTTACGGAACCGCGGGTTTCGAACTGTGTACAGGCCGGCAGCAGATAGACACCGTCTGTGCGGTCATGAAGGACAGCGGAGACAGTCGGATACGGGTCGATCACGACCAGCATATCCAGCTTTTCCATCGCCGTTTTCATTTCCGTCATACGGGTCTGCGAGTTCGGAGCGTGGCCCCAAAGAACCATTGCCCGGACCGCATTCGGCTGGTCGGTGTTTGCCGGATCTTCCAGCACACCATCGATCCAGCGGCTGACGGGAATACCGGTCAGGTTCTGAAGGTTCTTGTCCTTGCCGTCGGACCCTTTGACGGTCGCGAACTGGGCTTTCAGCCAGTCGGGATCCTCATCCCATACGCGGGCCCAGTGACCCCAGGCACCAGCACTCAGGCCGTAGTAACCCGGAAGCGTGTGGCTGAGAACGCCAAGATCCGTTGCGCCCTGAACGTTGTCATGGCCGCGGAAAATGTTGGTTCCGCCACCCGTGGTGCCCATGTTGCCCAGAGCAAGCTGAAGCACGCAGTACGCACGGGTGTTGTTGTTACCGTTAGTGTGCTGGGTTCCACCCATGCACCAGATCACGGTGCCTGGACGGTTGTTGGCAAGCGTCCGCGCGACGCGCTTCAGCTGGCTTTCCGGCGTACCGGTCACCCGCTCAACTTCGTCCGGTGTCCACTTGGCGACTTCTTCACGGATCTGGTCCATACCCCAAACGCGGGTGCGGATGAACTCTTTGTCTTCCCAGCCGTTGTCGAAGATGTGCCACAGGATACCCCAGATCAGGGCAACGTCCGTTCCGGGACGGAAGCGCACATATTCGTCCGCATGTGCAGCCGTGCGTGTGAAGCGCGGATCGCAGACGATGACCGGAGCGTTGTTCTGTTCCTTGGCGCGCAGTAGGTGCAGCAGGGAAACCGGGTGAGCTTCAGCCGGGTTGCCGCCGATAATGAAAATCGCCTTGGAATTGTGGATGTCGTTGTAGCTGTTGGTCATGGCGCCGTAGCCCCATGTGTTCGCCACGCCGGCAACCGTCGTTGAGTGACAGATACGCGCCTGGTGGTCGACGTTGTTCGTCCCCCAATAGGCCGCGAATTTGCGGAACAGGTAAGCCTGTTCGTTGTTGTGCTTGGCAGACCCGAGCCAGTAGACACTGTCCGGTCCACTTTCCTCGCGGATCGACATCATCTGGTCGCCGATCTCATTGATCGCCTCGTCCCAGCTGATCCGCGTCCACTCGCCGCCGACCTTTTTCATCGGGTATTTCAGACGGCGCTCACCATGTGCGTGCTCGCGCACGGCCGCACCCTTGGCGCAGTGCGCACCGAGGTTGAAGGGGCTGTCCCATCCCGGCTCCTGGCCGGTCCATACGCCATTCTTGACTTCGGCGATCACGGTACAGCCGACTGAACAGTGCGTGCAGACGGATTTTACCAGGTTTACGGCTTCGTCGGACGACTGGGCCTGAGCTTTTTGAACTGTTCCGCCTGTGGCGGCAATGGCGGCCAAACCGCCTGCGGCAACTCCGGATCCCTTCAGGAATGTCCGGCGGTCTACCGATTTATGTGCAGCGTCTCTAAGGATACTTGCACCCTGGGGGCGTCGCGCAACCCCATTGGTCTTTTTCCTAAGCATTTTGCCCTACCTTGCTTGTATCTCATTCGATACGGCTGGGTTGGATTTCAGCGAACCGGCCATCGGGCGTCACGCAACCATCGGCCGGGTAAAAGAACAGGGTCCGGTTAGAACCGGGCGCTGTCGAAATAAGCGCGGGTGTGCGCCGTGTCCTGCATTTTTTCGGACGTGGGATCAACTTCCGCAGCTTCGGCGGTTCCGGCGACCGTGGTCGCAGCCACAGCCACAGGTGCCGACAGGGCAGCCAGTTTAAGGAAATCCCGGCGGCCAGCCCCTCCCTCGGGCCCCGCTTGATCGGGCTTTTTCATCGTTGCAATCCTCCTCTCCTTGCGGCGGCAACAGGCCGCCTAAATTGCCAACGTGAAGTCAATTGGGCAGCATGTTGAAGGCTTCTGCTTCGATCTCCATATACTGCCGCCCCAAAGCGCCGACGGCTCCGTAGAAGACGGAACTGCTCGATGCTTCGAGATCTGAGAAAAAGTGAATGGCCCAAGGCTCGATATGCGTCTGGAAAAACTGCTTCTGTTCGGCAACCGACGTCACCGTACCGAAGCGGCCGACAATCATTCCGGCCATCATCTCCATAAGAGACGCGATATGGTCTTCCGGCTCGCGTTTGCCGTCTGCACGGCCAATGCCGCGCTTCGCCATGTCAGCGCGCAGATTGGCGAGCGGTTTTTCGTTGAGAAATCCGGTGAGGTAGTGGCTTGCGTAGGGAAGAAGCTCACCGCGTCCGAGACCAATGAAAAGCGCGTTGTACTCGCGTTCGGCAGTTTCCGGTGTTGTCACGCCCGCAACTTTTGAAAGCACAGTGAGCGCGCGGCCGAGCGTGGTGTCGTCACCATCAAGCCCAGCAACTTGCTGAAGCACGGTTGCGTCAACCGGCTTTACCAAGAGCAGTCCGAGAAAATCATACAGTTCTGATCGAGCCCGATCCTCCGGGTCGATTACATATTCCGTAACCGCTGCGGACATCCGCGGTATTCCTCCCTCAAGCGCGGAATCAGTTTCACTGTTTTACTGCGCCCCACATATTAGACTTTCGTACTATGAGTAGTCGAATCGAAGCCGTCTCCTGGTGACCTGAGTGTCGTATTCTACTTCAACCGAATCTGTTTCTTCTTGATTTGATGGGGCTTCGTGCTTTTTGTCAGGTTGCACGACATCGTCATCTTGCGTCAATTGCACAGGTGCTGATTTATTTTCAACTTTTGCATTGTGCGACGCAAAATCATCTTCCGAGACCGACATGTTCGTCTTTTCGGCCTGTGTGCCACCGGCGGCATCAAGCACCGTTTCGGCGCCGTCCGGTGCCGGGTCTTCCCCGTCGGCAAACTGCTCAAGCATTCCTTTGCCGATCTGATAGACGGTCTGAAGATTTTCAACGACGGTCGCCGCATCCGTGAAGTCGTCCGCGTAGTCGACCAGGCCATCCAGATTCGCCAGGACCGGGTTTATGCCCCACAGCCTTCGAAGTGCGCGCCTTCGCAGCCTTTCAGGCACGGCGGCGGACAGAAATTTCGAAAAATCGTCTTCCTGGGAAAGCGTATCCGGGTCGGGAAGCCCCAGTTCTTCGAGAATCTCCTCGTCAGACTTCTGTTCCAGCTCCGCCCGCATCTCGGCGTGCTCCAGGGCATCTTTTTCCGCGCGTTCGGCTTCTTCCGCCTTGCGCACAGCCGCCTTGCGCCTTGACCAGAAATCTCCGCCCGTTTCGTCAGGATCACTCATTGCAAGGTATCCTTGGGTTTACGGCCGGGGGCGCGGTAAACATCGCTGATCTGACGGATGCGGGCATCGCCGATGCCGTCTTCCTTTAGGTCGATTCGCTTCTTGTCGCGTTTGCGCTTGATGAAGATTTCGTCCTCGTGGTGCAATTCGACAAATTCCCGGATCCAGGCAATCAGGCCGGGGGGCATTGGAACCTTTTCGACCATGACATCGCTGGTATCGGCATAGTCCTGGCCTTCATAGGCGGACGCCGTCAGAAGCATCACGTCCATGGGGACGTCGCGTTCGGTTTCTTCAGCGGGACGCATGATCACATAGAGCGAAGGTACCTTGTCCGACAAAGCTGTCAGATAGGCCTCCGTGTCAGCCCGGTGAAGTTCCAGGTTCAAGGTCGCCGCGTGATACTCGACAGCGTCGCCTTCTTCACGCAGCACATTCCAGTCTGCCTGCTTGGCACCTGGAAGCAGCGACACTGGCCGCCAGCTCCACTTCTGCCACCTGGTCACGCCGGGCAGTCTTCGCACCACGACGCCGACAGGCATCGCCCGCATTCTTTCCTCTGTCACGGCGGATCATCCTCCCACACGTGGATAAATTTCCGCTTTTGCGGTTTTACATACATGCTGTAGCAAGTCAGATAAATTTCAAGCCCCGCGGAAGTCGAACTTGACCTGATGCAATATCCGCCCTTGTTATGGGGTTTGGGCATGCTCACCATCCGGCAGGGAGAGACCGGATTCGGCGGCCCGGGGAGAGGACGCCAATAAAAATGACAGACAGCAAGCTTCTGCTGTGTGATTGCCGGAAAAGCCAGGTGATCGACGCGGAACAGATCGGACAAGCAACCGGAATTTCCTGCTCAAAAATTCATACCGAACTCTGCCGTGCGGAAGCAGCGGTGGCGGAGGACGCCATTGGTGCCGGCAACGTGATGATTGCTTGTGGCCAGGAGCAGAGTTTCTTCGAGGAGATCGCTGCAGACCTGGAAGTTGAGGCCCCGCTGTTCGTCGACCTGCGTGACCGTGCGGGCTGGACGGACGACACCGGGACACTGACTCCAAAAATGGCTGCCCTTGTGGCAGACGCCATTTTGCCCACACCGGGTGAAAAGGTGGTCGATGTCGAATCAGGCGGGACCTGCATCATCTTGGGCGAACCAGACGATGCGCTCTCGGCCGCGGCCCTTCTTTGCGAAACGCTCAGCGTGACCGTTCTGCTTTCTGCCAACGCGGAATTGCCAATAGCAGATGACCGGCGGTTTGACATTGTCAGGGGAGCGATCAAGTCCGCTTCGGGTGCACTCGGACAATTCAAACTCGCATTCGATTCGCTTCAGGAACGTATTCCTGGAGGCCGTGGCGCCTTCAACTGGACAGAACCGCGCAGTGGCGGTCGCACGGAATGCGACATCGTTCTCGACCTGAGACGCGGTGTGCAACCGCTTTTTCCGGCACCGGAAAAGCGTGAAGGCTATCTTCGCGCCGATCCTGGAAACTCGGAAGCCCGCACAAAGGTCCTGCTGGAAGCTTCGCAACTGACCGGGACTTTTGAAAAGCCGATTTATGTGAAACTGAACGAGCAGCTGTGCGCGCACTCTCGCGCGCAAAAAAGCGGCTGCACGCGCTGCCTTGATCTGTGCCCGACGGGTGCCATCACGCCAAATGGCGATCATGTCTTAGTTGACGCGATGACCTGCGCGGGATGCGGCAGCTGCTCGGCCGTGTGCCCGTCCGGCGCCATTTCCTACGATGCTCCACCCGTCGATCATGTGTTCAAGCGCATCCACACGCTCGCCTCCACCTGGCGAAAGCTGAGTTCCGACGAGCCGCGCCTGCTGGTACATGATACCGGCTATGGTCTCGACTTGATCCGCCTGAGCGCGCGCTACGGCAAAGGCCTCCCGAGCAATGTTGTTCCGCTCGAGTCTCAGGCGCTTGCAGGTTTCGGACATGCGGAGATGCTCGGCGCCCTTGCCGCCGGTTTCAAATCCGTAGCGCTGCTGCTGTCGCCTGGTACGGAAAAGGACGGGCTCGCCTTCCAGGTGGAATTGGCGAACGCCATTGCCGGAAAAGACCTTGTGCAGCTTCTCGAACCGATGGACCCGGACCAGCTTGAAGCGGGTCTTGCCGAAGACCACGGAGGGGCGTTTGACCGTCAACCGATCCTGCCGATCGGCTCTCGCAGGCAGATCACACGATTGGCGGCAAAGACGCTCAACGATGCCGATGAACCCGTGTCACTTCCGGCGGGAGCCCCCTACGGTGCAGTTACTCTTGATCTGAACAGCTGCACGCTGTGCCTTTCCTGTGTGTCCCTCTGTCCTTCCGGCGCGTTGAAAGAAAACCCCGACATGCCGCAATTGCGGTTTCAGGAAGATGCCTGCCTTCAATGCGGGATCTGCACAACGATCTGCCCGGAAAGTGCATTGACACTGGATCCGCGGCTCAACCTTTCAGATGAAGCCCTGACGCCAATCGTCCTCAAGGAAGAAGAGCCTTTTCAATGCGTTGAGTGCGGCAAGCCGTTCGGCGTTCGCTCAATGGTCGAAAAAATGACCGAAAAACTCGCCGGAAAGCACGGCATGTTTCAGGACAACAAGGCGGCAAAGCTCATTCAGATGTGCGACGACTGCCGGGTCAATGCGGTCTACCACTCCGAGAACAATCCCTTCGCGATGGGGGAACGGCCGCGTGTGCGTACGACCGACGACTATATCAGCAAGCGGCGCGACCATTGAATAGACGCAACAACGATTACTGGTACTGGATCGGAGCCCCGAGATCCGCAGGTGGTATCCGGGAGACGAAGGCCAGAATGGCATCCAGCTCGTCGAGCGTGATTTCGACCGGTGCAATCGGTGACGGATGGCTGATGTCGAATGGTTCCGTTACACCCTCTACCTGGGTAAAGGACGGATGCGGACGGAGCGCAAAGAAAGCTTCGAAGCGCGCCCGCCAATCGGTGAAGCTGCGCATCACCGCGAAGGACGGAGACGAACCGATCGTCGTCAGCCGCGTCGCCTCGTTGACCATGTGGCACCGCCCACAATGGACAACAGCCAGTTTTTCGCCGGAAACAACGTCACCGGAAATCGCATCGGATATAGCTTCCTTCGGCTTTGCGACTGCCGCCGTGAAGAGCTGTGCACCCTCAGGTTTGAACGAGGCGATCGTGTTCTTGCCGACGTCACTGGTCAGCCAGTCTTCGAACCGCGCAACATGTTCGTTGCCGGCATCTGACACCGAAAAAAACCAGTCGCTGCCAATGCCGGAAAAGGCGGGCGCCCCACCGGGCGACGCACTGAAACCGGCTTCGGCGTCTGCGTCAGCCGAGACGATTTCGATCCGAACACCTGTCTTGAGCGAAAATCTGGGCAGCAGATGCTTCAGAAAACCGGATGCGACAAGCTCGTCCGGAGCACTCAGGCGAAACGATTTGGCGGCGGCTTTACCGGTAGGTGCAAGCCCGGCCGCAAACACCAGTCCGAACAGGACCACACAAAAAAAACGGCAGCACACGCGCTCCTCCTTCACGTTGCTGACAGACAGCGTAAGGTTAGGGGTCAAATCATCTTGCCGTCAATTCAAACACGGCTCACGGGGAGGATAAGATGAGCGACCAATTCAACATGTCCATGCGCAAATTCCTGAAACAGGTCGGCGTGACATCCCAGCAGGCCATTGAAGACGCAGTCAGAAATGCAGGTCCTTCGGATGGCAAAAAGTTCAAGATCAAGGCGGTCGTGACCATTGAAGAAATTGGTCTTGCGCATGAAGTGAATGGCGAAATCGAGGGGTAAGCAGCACGTGTCTCTGACGCGCGAAACCGTTCTGAACAGTCTGAAAACCGTCAAGGATCCCGCGACCGGCACGGACATCGTAGCCGCGGGCATGGTGCGTGCCCTTCAGCTCGGCGACGGCAAGGTCCGCTTCGTCATGGAGATCGATCCTGGCCGCATCAATGAAATGGAAGCTGTGAAGGCGGAGGCAGAACAGTGCCTGACTGCCCTCGACGGCTGCGAGAACGTACAGATCATTCTGACGGCACATTCCGAAACGGCTTCTGCTCCTGCGAAGCCAAGCGAACCCCAACCGATCAAGCCGCGTCCGGCTCCGCCGGGCACGTCCGGACCGCAAAAAGTCCCGGGGATTGATCGGATCGTGGCAGTTGCGTCGGGCAAGGGAGGCGTCGGCAAGTCCACCGTTGCCGCCAATCTCGCCTGCGCCCTTGCTGCTGAAGGCCGGCGGGTCGGGTTGCTCGACGCGGATGTCTACGGCCCGTCCCAACCCAAGATGCTGGGGATATCGGGCAGGCCGACATCGCCTGACGGGCAGATGATCCTGCCGCTGCGAAACCATGGCGTCACCATGATATCCATCGGGCTGATGACCTCCGGCGACCAGGCCGTCGTCTGGCGCGGTCCCATGCTTATGGGCGCACTCCAACAGATGATGAGCCAGGTGCAGTGGGGCGCACTGGATGTCTTGCTCGTCGACCTTCCCCCCGGGACCGGTGACGTTCAGATGACCCTGTCCCAGAAATTCATCGTCGACGGCGCGATCATTGTGTCGACACCGCAGGATGTCGCCCTTCTGGATGCACGCAAGGGCATCGACATGTTCAACCAGATGCAGGTTCCGCTCATCGGAATGATCGAGAACATGTCGACCCACATCTGCTCCAATTGCGGTCACGAGGAACACGTCTTCGGACATGGCGGTGTTGCCGCGGAAGCGGAGAAACTCGGTGTGCCGCTACTGGCCGAAATTCCGCTTCACCTCAACATCCGTCTTGCCGGTGACGGGGGAACACCCATCGCCATCAAGACGCCTGATGCTCCGGAGGCGAATGTGTTCTCAAAGCTCGCAAAAACGCTTGTGGCGGAGGGGCATGCATGAGCGATCTGCAGTTCCCGCCGCTGTTTCAGGGCGAGGCGCTCTCCGGGCAGGCCGATCCGTTCGGGCGTGCGCTCGCGCTCGCAGTTTCCGGAACGGACCCCGGGACCGTGGTTCACAATCTGTCCGGCGACGAATTGCGCGCGAGCATCATCTTCGCACCTGAAGTGCGCCTGGAAGAAGCGATGGCGATGCTCCCCGTCTGCGGTCTCGGCTTCCAGGCGGCCCTCGGCGCTCTGGCGCCACCTGAGGTGGCCGTTCATCTGGAATGGGACGGAACGATCCGCGTCAACGGAGCCGTCTGCGGCCGGATGCGCGTGAAAGCCTCGACCAGCGATCCGGACACGACACCCGACTGGCTCATCGTCGGCCTGGAACTCAACATGATAAGTTCGGACCCCAATCCCGGTGTCACAGCCGACCGGACCTGGCTGTCCGAGGAGGGCTGCGGCGAGATCACCCCTGAAGCGCTTCTTGAAGCCTGGGTGCGTCATAGTCTTTACTGGATCAATCGCTGGCTTGAAGATGGGCTCCGACCCGTCCATGCCGACTGGCGCGGACTTGTCCCGACACTCGGGGAACCGATCGAGATCGACGGACAATCCGGAACCTTTGTTGGTGTCGATGAGAATTTCGGAATGCTGCTCAGAACCGGAGAAGACACCGCCCTGATTCCGCTCTCAAGTCGACTGGAGACCTGACCTCATGAAACTCGCCCGCGCCGTTCACATGGATGACAGCGACCGCAACGTTTATTTCTCCCCGGCCCGCACCGGCGAATGGTGCCTGTCCGGCGGCTTCGAGTTTTCCAACTGGACCGACGCCGACCTCGTCGGCAAGGCACGGCAGGCCTTCGCCAACGGCTGGCTTGGCCTGGAGACCTTCGGCCGTGTCACGTTTGTCGCGGTCACCCCCATCGAAGAAACCGAATTCGCCAGCCTCGTCGACCGGCTCGCGCAACATTTCGTCGATGTCTATGGCGCCCCTTCCGTGGAGGCCGCGCGCGGTGTTGCGGAGGATGAGTTGCGCTACATGGCCGATCTTTGCTCCGAGCACGACGAGAACATGCTGCTGGCGGTCCAGCGTGAGCTGGCCGACGAAGGCGTGAAGGAAAGCTACAGCGCCATTGAGGCCCCCGCAGCCGAACTCGATCTTGTCGCGATGCATGGGGACATGGGTTAGCACCACGGCCCATCCTGTGTCGCACCCTTGCTCGACGCACCATGCCCCGTTAGTGTTGAGCTCAGGAGGCCAAGATGCCGTTTGAAATTCAAGTTGTCGTCGTGAGAAACAAGTGCATGGACCGCTAGCGGAAATCCATATCCGCTTGCCATGCGCCCCCGTCCAATCCCGGGGGCGTATTTTTTTGACAAAAGCTGTTCCGAGACATCCGTGACCCGCACACCGCCACAGCTCATCACACTCATCGTTCTGACAGCGTTTTCGCCGCTGACGCTGAACATGTTCCTGCCGTCCCTCGGCAACATCGCGCTTGATCTTCAAGCGGATTATGCGCTCGTGAGTGTCGCAATCGCCGGGTATCTCGCGGTGACCGCCGTCATACAACTGATCGCCGGCCCACTGTCCGACCGCTACGGGCGCCGCCCGGTCCTGCTGGTCGCCCTCGTGATTTTTTGCCTTTCCTCGCTGGTATGCGCGCTCGCAGAAAACATCTGGGTCTTTCTGGCGTTCCGCATGCTGCAGGGTGGCATCACCGCCGGTTACTCGCTGTCGCTGGCAATCGTCCGCGACACCAATTCGCCACAGAAGTCGGCCGGGGTGATTGGCTATATCAGCATGTGCATGGCTGTTGCCCCGATGCTGGGACCCGTCATCGGCGGACTTCTGGACACAGCCTTCGGCTGGCGCGCCAACTTCTATTTTTACGGCCTTTGCGGTGCCGCGCTGCTTGCCCTGGTGTGGTTCGATCTTGGAGAGACCAGGCCAGAACGTAACAAGGAGAAAGAGGCCAGACGTGGTTCGCTCTTCACCCTGATTGGCGATCCACGCTTTTGTGCCTATGCGCTGTGTTCTGCATTTTCTGTCGGTGGTTTTTACATTTTCCTCGCCGGCGCTCCGTTGGTGGCAACACAAACATTCGGTGTCACGCCAGCCGAACTCGGCATCCTCATCGGCACAATAACGGTCGGGTTCTCGGCAGGTGGCTTTCTGTCAGGCAAATTGGCCACGCGCGTATCGTTACCGACCCTGGTGCTGAGCGGCCGGATCGTTGCGACCACAGGTCTGGCCGCCGGACTGCTCGCCTTCTTGCTGGGTGCGATCACGCCGCTTGTTTTTTTCGGCAGCACCGTCTTTGTCGGTATCGGCAACGGTCTCACATTGCCGGGCAGCAACTCAAGTGCGATGTCCGTCCGGCCTGACCTCGCCGGAAGCGCTGCCGGGCTGGTTGCCGCCTTCAACCTTGCCTGTGGTTCGGTCCTGACAAGCCTGACCGGCTTTGCGATGGACTTCGGCAACAAGCCGGTGATTGTTCTGACGCTGATGTTCGTAACTGCTGCTTCCGGACTTTTGGCTGCGCTAGCTGCCTTGGGTTTGGAACGGAGTGGGCGCGTCAGTCCGTCTGATGCCGCATAACGCCCTCAAGGAATTGGATGAAGCAAGGCGGATTACCGCCTTGCCCCCTTCTTCTTTTTCCAGAACGGCTCGATATCACCGGCCATGATGCAGCCGAACGGATCGATATAGTCCTCGATCTCGGCCAGACCGTATTTCTTGATCTGGGCGACGACTGCGTCCGCCTTCTTGTAGCCGGACGGCAGTTCGGAGACATCGATCTTCTCCTCGAAGAACCGGATATCGAGGCCCTCGGTTTCTTCCTTGAGCATCGCTTCCGGCGTTTTTCCGAGCGAACGGCGCTTGTGCTCGGAACGCGAGAAGTTGCGTCCCGCACCATGCGGGGAGAACCCGAGCGCATGACCGGCGTCCTTGCCGCGCACGACCAGAACCGGTTCCGCCATGTTCAGCGGGATCAGGGTCAGACCAGTCGCGTCAGACGCATATCCGTCCCAGGCAGGCGTTGCCCCCTTGCCGTGGTAGAACAGACCATCGCGTTCAAACACGAAGTTATGCTCGTTCCAGAAACGGTCCGAGTGGCTCGCACCGCTCGCTTCGACGGTCGCCTGATGCAGCGCGTTGTGGTTGGCCTTGGTCCACTTGCGGATCAGCTGCAGAGCGTCCCAATAGGCTTTCCCTTCCTCGCTCTCGGACGGGATCCAGGCATTCTGCTTCAGCGTCTTCGGCGACAGTTTCCTGCGGTATTTTTCCGCAACATTCATGCCGATCTTGTAAAGCAGCGCGCCCGGTCCGCGCGATCCGTGATGGGTTACCATCGCGGTCTTGCCGGTTTTCCTGGAGACGCCGACAAACAGGAAATGGTTGCCGTCGCCCTGGGTTCCCAGATGTTCCTGCGCAGAACGCAGGATCTTCGGATTGTTCAGGAACCGGTTCTCGCGGAACTGGTCGTAAAGGCCCATGGACATGGTGAAACGCTTGCCGTTGGCACGCCCGCCGCCGCCGAAATGCGTCACCGAATGCGCCGCATCCAGAACCGCCTTCGGATCGGCATCCTCGAACTCGGTCATCATCACCGAGCAGCAGATATCGGCGCTGTGCATTCCCGGGTGGATCGCACCGCGCGCCGCCGCCACACCTCCGACCGGAATGGTCCCAAGCGGACCGGCCGGACAGGCATCCGGCATGATCGCCCCTGCCTCTACAGTCGGTGTGCGCATCAACTCGGTCATGTGATGCTTGACGGCCTTCAGGTTCGCCTCTTCGTCCTCGCCCTCCGCGTCCAGGTTGACGTGAAACGGCTTTGCTCCAGAGGCGGCCAGCGGCAGCACCGGGTCCGGCTTGTAGCTCTCCAGCATCTGACGCACGGCTTCCAGCGACGTGCCTTCATCCAATGCCGCCTGGCCGTCCCTGAGGGCCGCACCGAAGGCCTTTCCTTCTTCGTGACCCCACGCGGTCAGCATCGCGCTCGTCAGTGTCGTCGTTTCCGTTTCAATCGTCATCGTCTTCTTCCTTCATACTCGCCTGGCGGCAAACGGAGGCAGGACGTATTGCACTAAGCAACACTTCTGCCGGCATCCGCCAGGCTACGCGGGGCAAGGTCTGGCAAGATCTTCATTCCGCCACCGGATTGCTCCGGGCCAGACTTGAACTGGCACGGGAAGCGCCTTTCACGCCTCCCCTCCCGGCCGTGCCGGGAGGCGTCTACCTGTAATCCTGCCGGCATCCCCGATATCGCGGCTGAGCCGCATTCAGTTTACCGTTACAAAACCAGTTGCCGGTCAGGGCGACAAATGAGTGCAAAACGTTCCTGCTCTACCGATTGAGCTACGCTGCCTTAGGTGGTTGCAGCGGCGGGACTCGAACCCGCAACCTGGCGATTATGAGTCGATGTAGTTCTGCGGGCATTCGCCCTGACCGTATCTTTCGGGTGCGGCGGCAAGGAATGACAGGACACTCATGGTCAAGAATGTAGTCCTGCCGGCATCCGCCACGATTGATCGTCAATTCTTCTTCTCGTGTTTGCGCCGATCCGTGTCCGGCTGAAAAAGTCGGCCCGGTCAGGGCGACAAGGTGGGTGCAAAACACTCCTGCTCTATCCGTTGAGCTACGCTGCATCAGTTGGTTGCAGCGGCGGGATTCGAACCCGCAACCTGGCGATTCATAGTCGATGTAGTTCTGCAGGCATTCGCCCTGACCGGTTTAATTCCTTGCGGCGGCAAGTCTGTGATGAAATCCACCCCGTTGCCTTTCCTTGTTAGACGACATCGCGGTGTCGCGAAGGCGTGGCTCGACCCACGCATTCCCGGGGCTGACAGTGTAATTTCATCGGCATCCGCCAGATCTCTCTGCAAGTGCGGCGGGCAGTCACCCGCCGCGCGTTCAAGTCTCACTCAAGATCGATGGCATCGATCTCCCCGACCCACTGGTCGGCATTCATGGTGCCCCTGGCAAACGCCGCGACCTGGTCGAACACCGCATCGGAGAAGCCCCCGATGTTGAGGATATCCGGCCGCGACTTGGCCTGGGTTGAACCGTAAGGTGCGATATCGATGCACACCATCTTGGCATCCGGGTTACGCCTCTTCAGCGTTTCCCATTCACGCATCACGCCGGTCTGATGACCCGACTGGACCCCGGCCCAGGACTGGTTATCCGAAACCAGGATGACCAGATCCGGTGCACGGCGCTTGGCGTTCAGCCACGCCAGCGGTGCCGCACAGTTCGTTCCACCACCCCACTGCTCGGTGAGCTTTCGGGCATTGGTCATCACGGTGTCTCGCCCGGTCAGCTTGACCGGCCGCACCTTGACCTCGAACGGCAGGACCGTGGCCCCACGGTTTCGGCGCAGCACCGCCGCGGCGACCAGGGCCGCGACATCAACGCAGCGCGTTGCAGTCGTCGCACCCTTTCGATATCCGGTCACCGGCGAGACCATGGAACCGGAGACATCCGGACACACAACCACCTGGCCCTTCAGGGCCGGGACATTGGCGACCGAGATCTCCATGGCTTCATGCATCGCCTCGCGGATCTCCGCCGGCATGTCGTCCGATAGAGCCTGAAAACCCGTCAACAGCTGGTACGGGAAGGCACGCGCCTTCCTGATCCGCCTCGGATCCTTCAGGATATCCGCCACCAGACGCACAGCCGGCGTCTTTTCAAAGCGCGCACCTTCAAAGACGCCGTGGCGCAGGAAGGTGTTCAGGTTCATACGCACCATGTTCCAGGTTCCGCGTTCCGCCAGCTTCGTCCAGTCTTCCCTGGAAAGGGGCAGATGCGTCAGCATCTGGAACGGGACATCCGGCAACGCCTGGCCGTTCGGGTTCTCCTTGAACGCCACATAGGCACGGACCTGTTCCGGCAGCTTTTCAACGTCACACGGCTTTCCGATCAGCCAGGCGAACAGGGCATCTCGCTCTGCATCGCGCGGCTTCGGGTGCACCATCTTGATGACGTCCGCCAGCGACGGATCGTTGCCGATCGAGGCTTGCAGCAGCTGGTATTCCGTTGCCGCGTTCAGCCAACCGCGAACGAGCGCCTTCGGCCGTGTTCCGAGCGATTTACGTCCCGTCTGTCCGGAGCGCATGATCTGCACGAAGTTACGCAGCATCCTGCCGTCGGTGACCACATGCGGAAACGCCTTGGCGAACAGAACCGCATCACGCGATGCCAGAACCGCCAGCAACAGAGCCGGCAAATCCTTCATCCTGCCCTTCTGACGCGCATAGACTGCCGTCTTTGCCAGGAACGCATCCGGAACCATATCGGCCGCTTTCAGAACCGCCTCCAGTTCAAGCTCGGCTGACTGGTAGAACGTGTTGCCGATGGACCCGGTCGCCGCCAGCTGAGCCAGCTTGTGACGGTCCTCGTAGGTATAGGCCTTGCCACCCGCCAGGTTCCTGGCGTCGGCTTTGCCGGAAAACCGTCCACGCTGGGATGCAAACAGAGTTTTGTTCGCCATTTTCACTCTCCACAAATCCGCGCCCTTGAAGGCGTTGGGGTTGATGTCTGTGTTGAGACGGAGAATGCCTGCGCCGACCGGACCGCAAAACAAAAAACTGAATTCGGAATAAGTATATGTAAAATAATGGATTTTCGTGATATTGACATTTCTGTCAGAAAAATATCTTATATGTAGATATAGCAGATTATAATTTTGGATACATAGTTTGAAAAAGAACGTCGTCATCGGCTTTCTCGGCACCCAACTTGACGCCGGCAAGAAGCGTCGGTGGCGACCCTCGATTGCCGTGACCCAGCATGGCCGCTTTCCGGTTCACCGTCTGGAACTGCTTTACGACAGAGCCCATCATCGTCTGGCTCAGAACGTGAAACGCGAGATCGAGGACGCCAGCCCTGCGACCGAGGTGCTGCTGCAACAGGTTGATCTGCGCGATCCGTGGGACTTTCAGGAAGTCTATGGCGCCCTGTTCGACTTCGCGCGCGACTACGGGTTCGACGAGGATCGCGAGGACTATTTCGTCCATCTGACGACAGGGACGCACGTCGCCCAGATCTGCTGGTTCCTGCTGACCGAGTCCCGCCACGTTCCGGCCAAGCTCGTACAAACCTCGCCGCCACGCGGTGAGGACGGCGATCTCAACGGCCAGTACAACATTGTCGATCTCGACCTTTCCCGCTACGACGCCCTTCAGCAACGCTTCGATCTCGTTGCAGAAGAGTACAACGCACTTCTGAAGGCAGGCATAGAAACGCGGAACACAGCCTTCAACGGACTGATCGAGCGGATCGAGCTGGTCGCCACCAACACCGACGCCCCTCTCCTGCTGCTTGGAGATACGGGGACGGGAAAGAGCGAGCTGGCCGAACGCATCTACGAGCTGAAGCTTCAGCGGCGCAGGGTCAAGGGCCGACTGGTTCACGTGAATTGTGCGACCCTTAAAGGCGAGCGCGCCATGTCCAGCCTTTTCGGTCATCGACGGGGGTCGATGGGCACCGGGAGCCCGGACCGACGCGGATTGCTGCGCGAAGCCGATGGCGGCGTGCTGTTCCTGGACGAGATCAACGAACTCGGGCTCGACGAGCAGGCGATGATCCTGCACGCCGTCGAGACCGGCCGCTTCCTGCCGGTCGGCTCCGATCACGAGATCACCAGCCGCTTCCAGCTGATCGCAGGCACCAACCGCAACCTCGGGCAGCTCGTCTCGGAAGGACGGTTCCGGCCGGACCTTTATGCAAGACTAAATCTCTGGACGTTCCGGTTGCCGTCGCTCACCGAACGGCGCGAGGATATTGAACCCAATATCGAGTTTGAACTCGACAGGTCCGAAAAACTCCTCGGCAACCGGGTCGGCTTCAACGCGGACGCGCGCACCCGCTACCTGGATTTTGCCGTGTCTCCGGCGACGCCATGGCCCGGCAACTTCCGCGACCTTGGCGCATCGGTGCAGCGCCTGTGCACGCTGGCTCCGCGCGGACGCATCACCCTTTCCCTTGTGCAGCAGGAAGTCGAGGCGCTTGAGCGCCAGTGGACCAGCGCCGAAACCAACCCTGATGATGTTCTGCTGCAGGATCTCCTTGGCGACGGGGTTACGGAGATCGACGCCTTCGACAAGGTACAGCTGGCCTACGTGATCCGTATTTGCCGCAAGAGCCCCTCCTTGAGTGCGGCAGGCAGGACGCTGTTCGCGGCCTCACGCGCAACAAGGACAAGCCGAAACGACGCCGACCGGCTCAAGAAATACCTCGACCGGTTCAGCTTGAACTGGGCCGCCGTCACCGCGGAAGATAGCTAGTCATCTTTCCTATCCCCTCGCCGCTGCAACGCCCGCGAAGCTCATAACGGCGACATCGCGTCCGCGTGAAAACGCGCGAGCTGACGCTGAAATAAACGTCAGAACGAGGAACACCCAGTTGAATGCAAGTTACCGGCGGCCTTCCTAAATCAAGGGCGCAACAGGAATTCTAATCTGGAAGGCTAATCAACATGACCGTACTCACATCTGAACATCGCGAGGTCAGGGCGCTGCCCGCGATCAACTTCAACACGCTCGGGCTGATGTTCATCACGGGTTTCTTCGCCACGGTAGCATTCGACCTCTGGGGCCAGGTGATCAGCCCCGCGCTCGGATTTGCCAAACTGTCCCCGCATGGTCTGGCCCAAAGCCTGCTCGGCAGCCTCGGACTTCCCAACAATGCATTCGCAGGTTACTTCGTGCACTTCTATGTCGTCGGACTGATCGGCTATCCGATTGGTTGGATGTTCATCTTCGCACCGCTCTGGCAACGCGTTGTCGGCGACACCCACTGGTTTATCCCGTCCGCAATCTACGGCTTCGGTCTCTGGGTTTTCGCCATCGGTGGCATCACGTCCCTCGCCGGCCTGCCGTTCTTCCTGAACTTCACCGGCATCGTCTGGGTTGCCCTTGTTGGTCACGTCCTCTACGGGATCGTCATGGTCGCCATGCTGAAACTGGTCGAACGCCAGCAGCACACCTGAATAACAAGAAGAAGACGTCTAACTATAAGGGCGGCCAACGCCCATCTGAAAAGAACGCGCCACTTAGTGGCGCGCTTTTTCTTTTTGAGCCCTCAAAACCGCCATACCGGACGAAGCACAGCGGAGCCCCATGCAAGCCTCATCCTGAGGAGCTGCGCGAGCAGCGTCTCGAAGGATGGACACCTTGCTCCGAACTATGAGGCCTTTCCTTCGAGACGGACCTTACAGTCCTCCTCAGGATGAGGTTCTGTTTTTTTCAGACCCGAAGTTGGATCCATTTTCAACGTGGCCGGTCGGACAAAGCTCATAACCGTGATCCCGGAAGGAGCGCAACGGAAATACGGGATCAGAGAGCTGGCGCAATTTCAGCGACTCAAACCGTTCCGCTCTGCGCCTTGTCGAAAATCTCAAGGGCGCCGCCCTTGGTAAGCTCAACCGGGTTGCCACCGGCTGTCGGGTCCACGATGGCCATCTCCGCGATCAGCTCGCGTTTGCTGTCGTCCACGTTGAGACCGGAAAGCGTATGCGGGACGTCGAGGTCGTCGCGCAGCTTCAAAACGGCATCGAGCACGCCCTGATAACCTCCCGAGATGCCGAGGAAACCGGCAAGACGTTCGAATTTCTGTTCGATCGCTGACCGGTTGAACTGCATCACGTAAGGCATGAAAACCGCGTTGGTCATGCCGTGGTGCGTATCGTAGAGGGCACCGACGGGATGGGACAGGGAGTGTATCGCACCAAGGCCCTTCTGGAAGGCGACAGCGCCCATGGCCGCCGCGCTCATCAGGTGCCCGCGCGCTTCCAGATCAGACCCGTCGGCGGCAACCTTCGGCAGGTTCTCGAACACCAGCCGCATGCCTTCCAGAGCAATGCCCTCGGACATCGGGTGATACATCGGTGCCGAGTAGGCCTCCAGGCAATGAGCAAGTGCATCCATGCCTGTACCCACTGTGATGAAACGCGGCATGCCGACGGTCAGTTCCGGATCGCAGATCACGATTTCCGGCAGCATCTTCGGGTGGAAGATAACCTTCTTCGTGTGGGTTTCCTCGTTTGTGACGACCCCTGCACGGCCGACTTCAGATCCGGTACCCGCCGTGGTCGGCACGGCAACGATGGGCGCGATACCGCTCGCATCAGCGCGGGTCCACCAGTCGCCGATATCTTCAAAGTCCCAGATCGGGCGTGTCTGGCCGGACATGAAGGCGATCAGCTTGCCGGCATCAAGACCGGACCCGCCGCCAAAGGCGATGACACCGTCATGCCCACCCGCCTTGAACGCAGCAACCCCTGCGGAAATGTTGCTGTCGACCGGGTTCGGTTTGACGTCTGAAAAGACCGCCGCAGACAGGCCTGCCGATTCGAGGCTCGCGATCGCGTCCGCGACCATCGGAAGACTGGCAAGGCCCGGGTCGGTCACCAGCAAGGGATTGGACATGCCGGCCGCCTTGACCGCATCAGGAAGTTCCTTGATGCGGCCGACACCGAAACGGACGGAGGTCGGATAGGACCAGTTGACGGATGGAAGTGAGCTCATGGGTGTCTCGTGTTTGCGAATTGAAAGAGTTTATCGAACCGAATTCTTGGGCGGTTGCGCAGGACAGTTTTCCAATGCACCGATTTGTCACCCCGCCGTCCACTTCGTTTCAGCCGGAGTGACAATCCTGAACTTCTGAAAGAAGCCTGCTCCGTGTCTCCTGCCTCAATGCTCGACGCGGAAGTGGAAAGACTTCGGCCGGGTGAGGTTGTGGAAGCCGATCTCCGAAAGTGCCGCGCCCTTGCCCGTCTCCTTGACACCGGTCCAGACAAGGGCCGGATCGAGATAGTCGCAACGGTTCATGAAGACCGTCCCGGTTTCAATCCGGTCACCGATCTCAGCGGCTGCTTCGACATCCTCGGTCCAGATCGACGCGGTCAGGCCATAGGGGCTGTCATTCATGAACTGCAATGCTTCTTCATCGTCCTTGACCTTCATGATGCCGACCACCGGTCCGAAACTCTCCTCACGCATCACCGACATCTGGTGGTTGACGTTGGTCAGCACCTGTGGCGCGAGATAGGGTGTCCCGTCCTTGTTCTCGGTAAAGGCCGTCATGTCGATATGGGCCTTTGCGCCCTTGCGCAGAGCCTCATCCGTCTGCTCGCGCACCCAGGCGGCAAAGCGTGCCTGGGCCATCGGGCCGAGCGTTGTGGTTTCGTCCAGCGGATTACCGAGCCGATACATCTTGGTCAGGTCGACAAATCCGTCGACAAACCTGTCGAACTGGCTTTCATGGACATAGACGCGCTCGATGCCACAGCAGCACTGCCCGGCATTGTAGAACGCTCCGTCGACCAGATTGTCGATTGCGTAATCGAGATCGGCATCCGCGCGGACATAGGCCGGATCCTTGCCACCGAGCTCCAGTCCGAGCGTCGCAAATGTTCCGGCAAGCGCCTTTTCAATGGCGCGCCCGCCCCCGACGGAACCGGTGAAATTAACGTGGTCGATCAGCCCGGACCCCAGCAGTTTTTCAGTCCCTGCATGGGTCAGAACGATGTTCTGGAAAACACCTTTGGGAAGCCCCGCACTCTCGAAAGCCTGTGCCAGGCGCTCGCCGACAAGCAATGTCTGCGCGGCGTGCTTCAGAACGATCACATTACCGGCCATCAGCGCCGGCATGATCGTGTTGATTGCCGTCATGAACGGATAATTCCAGGGCGCGATCACCATGACGATGCCGAGCGGCACACGACGCAGGTACCGCTTGAAACCGGACTTGTCGGTGCGTTCGATGTCGGCGAGCGCTTCTTCGGCGATCTTGGCGCAATATTCGGTGCGCTCGATCGTGCCTCCGAGTTCGCCGCCGAAGCGCACCGGTCGGCCCATCTGCCAGGCAAGCTCCGGAACGACCTCGTCGTTCATCGCCTTCAACGCTTCGAGCGCCTTTTCGCAATAGGCGACGCGCTCTGCAATCGGCGTCGCCGCCCAAGCGGCCTGAGCGCTTTTCGCCGCTGACACGACCTTGTCGACACCCGCCTCATCCAGAGCGGGGCGTTCGACATAAACCGACCCGTCAACGGGGGAGATCAGCTTGATCACATCTGACATTTTTGCCTCACTACATCCTCTTTGCGAGGTTTCTTTGGTTAGAGTGGTTGCCAAGCCAAGCCCTCATCCTGAGGAGGACCGCAAGGTCCGTCTCGAAGGATGGACCACTTGCACGGAACTTGCCGCCCATCCTTCGAGACAGCGCTGCGCGCTTCCTCAGGATGAGGGGATAACCAAGGCAACCTTCATTTTCATCACGCCCGCTCAAATCCGCGGGCGACTTCATAGTCGGTGACGGCGCGGTCGAAATCCTCAATCTCCCATTCCGCCGCGCGGGCATAGTGGTCGATCACCACGTCGGAAAAGGCTTCGCGCAGGAATTTCGACTTGCGCAAGGTCTCGCGTGCATCACGCAAGGTGTGCGGAATCTCCTTAGCCTTCCTGTTCTCGTAAACATCGCCGGTTGTCGGCGGGTCGAGCGGCAGCTTTTCCTCAAGCCCCTTGACCCCTGCGGCAATCAGCGCTGCAAGCGCAAGATAAGGATTGAGGTCCGAGCCACCGATACGGCATTCCACGCGGAGCGCCTTGGTGCCTTCACCGCAAAGGCGGAAACCGGCCGTGCGGTTATCGACGGACCAGACGGTTTTGGTCGGAGCAAAGGTGCCCTTCTGGAACCGTTTGTAGCTGTTGATATAGGGCGCCAGGAAATAGGTGTATTCAGGCGCATACTTGATCATGCCGGCAAGATAGTGCCGCATCGTGTCCGACATGCCGTAGTCGCCGTTCGCATCGCAAAAGACATTGTTGCCGTCTTTGTCGAACAAGGAGTGATGCACGTGCGAGGAAGAGCCGACTTTGTCGCTGCGCCACTTGGAAAGGAACGAAACCGCCCGCCCTTTCGCCCAGGCAATCTCCTTGACCGCGTGTTTGGCAATGGTGTGGTACTCGGCCGTATCAAGCGCGGGTGCGTATTTGATGTTGAGTTCTTCCTGGCCGGTCTCCGCCTCGCCCTTGGTGTTCTCGACCGGGATGCCTGCACCATAAAGCCCGTTGCGCACGGGGCGCAGAACGTCCTCTTCCTTGGTGGTCTGCAGGATATGGTAGTCTTCGTTGTAACCGGAGATCGGCTCAAGATCGCGGAAGCCTTCCTTCCGGATCTCATCGAAACTCTTTTCGAACAGGAAAAATTCCAGCTCGGTTGCCATGATCGGCGTCAGACCCATTTCAGCCAGGCGCGCGACCTGGGCCTTCAGCATGGCCCGTGGTGAATGGGGAACGTCCTTGTGGGTGTGGTGATCCTGCACATCGCACAGGATCATCGCGGTGCCTTCAAGCCACGGAACCTTCCGTATGCTGGAAAGATCCGGCTTCATGACATAGTCGCCATAACCGCCCGACCAGCTTGTCGCAGCGTAACCCTCGACCGTGTACATTTCCAGGTCCGTTGCCAGCAGGTAGTTGCAGCAATGGGTCTCGTCATAGGCGGTGTCGACGAAATGCTGGGCATGGAACCGCTTGCCCATCAGCCGCCCCTGCATGTCAACGATACAGGCGAGCACCGTGTCGATCTCGCCGGACGCGACGAGCGTTTTGAGTGCATCAAAGGTCAGGTTGCCGGGCATGTTCTTGGTCCGCTCGTTCGTGGAGTTGGTTTCGCTGCCGATGGAACGAGCTCCGAAGACAGAAACTCCGGAGCTCGATTGTCGTTATGTCAACCGAAGTTGTAAGGAGGTCCTGCCTGATTGATGACAGAGTTGTATTCCTCGAAGATCGAGATGATCTTGGCCTGCAACTCGCCTTCCGCAGCAATCTCTTTCCAGAAATCCTTCGCTGCGTTTTCAACTTCGGCCCATTCGGCGGCCGGAACAGTGCGAAGCTGCAGCTTGTCACCGGTCGCGCGCAGCCGTGCCTCACCACCCCAGTACCACTGGTTCCGGTATGTGTGACCGGCTTCGGTTGCGGCCAGAACAAGCTGTTGAAGATGCGGCGGCAGATCTGCCCAGCGTTGCTGGTTGACAAACCACGAGCCGATCCAGGCGCCGGAGATGTTGTTGGTCAGGAAGTAGTCGGTGACGTCAGCCCAGCCAACCGTATAGTCCTCAGTGATACCGGACCAG
This sequence comes from Roseibium sp. MMSF_3544, assembly GCF_030732845.1. Taxonomy (GTDB): domain Bacteria; phylum Pseudomonadota; class Alphaproteobacteria; order Rhizobiales; family Stappiaceae; genus Roseibium. The sequence continues at coordinate 92,678 of NZ_JASHKA010000015.1, read as the reverse complement.
GCCATGCCGTCGAGCTCACCGGTCTGGACTGCCACTTCGGCATCCTCGTAAGGGATCGACACCGGCACCACACCGAACTTGGACAGGAAGCGGCCAGCCGTCGGGAAGGTGTAAAGCTTCAGGCCTTCAAGGTCGGCAACCGACTTGATTTCCTTCTTGGTGTTGAAGTTGCACGGATCCTGGCCTGCGGCAGAAATCCAGGCGACGCCAACCTTCTCGTATTCGGACCGCCAGATGTCGGCGAGGCCATATTGATTGAACAGCACCGGCACATCGAGGATGTGCTTCGTTGCAAACGGGAAGTATCCGCCGAACTGGCGCAAGGGCGTCGGTGATGCCATGGAGTCATCGTCGGAATGCACCGCGTCGATTGTGCCGCGCTGCAGCGCCTGGAAGAGCTCACCCGTTGGCACGATCTGATCGGCGTAGAACAGCTCGATCTGCAGTTCGCCATTCGACGCATTGTTGACGTAGTCCACCATCGGCTTGGTGACGTGCTCACCAAGTGCACCACCGGCGTAAGTCTGCAAGCGCCATTTGATGGGCTCCTGTGCAAGCACAGCAGGTGCCGCCAGGGTTGTCGCGCCTGCAGCTGCGGCAGTGCCCAACCCGGCCTTCTTCAGAAAATCACGTCTATTTGTCATCGTAAGTTCCCCTATTTTCAGTGTACGGTCCGTGCGGCTTGACCGTCTCAAGGGTCTTCTTGCCGCTGTTCATAGTCCGTTTCCTCCAGACCTTATTGTTTTTGTTCAACGCCGAGCGGCTACTTGCCATAGATCAGGTTTGGCAGCCAAAGGGCGATTTCCGGAAAAATCATGATGATGACGAGCGCCAGAATCATCACAAGAACGAATGGCGTGATCGAGCCATAGATGTCGCGCATGCTGATGTTCTTTGGCGCCATCGCACGCATCAGGAAAAGGTTGTAGCCAAAGGGTGGCGTCATATAGGCGATCTGGGTGGTGATCGTATAAAGCACCCCGTACCAGATAAGGATGTCGCCACGCGGCATGCCCAGATCCAGCGTCGCGACCAGCGGGACGTAGAGCGGCGCCACAATCACCAGCATGGCCGTATCGTCCAGAAAGGTGCCCATCACCAGGAACGAAAGCTGCATCAGGATCAGGATCATCCACGGCGACAGGCCGAGCTGTTCGGTGAACAGGCTTTCAATCGCCTTCACGGCGCCGAGACCGTCGAAAACCGCGCCAAATCCGAGGGCCGCCAGGATGATCCACATGAACATGCAGGAAATCCCGAGCGTGTTCTTCAGGCACAAAATCAGGATATCGAAGGTCATCCGTCTTCTGAGGATAGACGCGACGAGCGCCGTCAGGGCACCGATCGCCGAGCTTTCCACCAGGCTCGTCCAGCCGTTGACGAACGGCACCATCATCATTGCGAAGATGATGAGCGGCAACAGGCCTGCCAGCAAAAGGCGGTATTTCTCGGCGCTTGAGACGTTTCGCTCATCCTTGTCGAGCGCAGGTCCGAGCTCGGGTTGGATACGGCACCGGATCGCAATATAGATAACGAACATCGCCGCCATCATCAGGCCCGGCACGGCGCCGGCCAGCCAGAGCTGACCAACGGGCGCCCGCGCGATCATCGCGTAGAGCACAAGCACGACCGAGGGCGGCACGAGAATCCCGAGCGACGACCCCGCCTGGATGACCCCCGTCACCATGCGCTTGTCATAGTTTCGTTTGAGAAGTTCCGGCAAGGCGATCGTCGCGCCGATCGCCATTCCGGCAACCGAAAGGCCGTTCATTGCCGAAATCAGCACCATCAAGAGGATCGTGCCGATGGCAAGTCCCCCGTTGATCGGACCCATCCACACATGGAACATCTTGTAGAGGTCGTCGGCGATCTTGGTTTCCGACAGAACATAGCCCATGAAGATGAACATGGGCAGGGTCAGCAGCGGGTACCATTTCATCAGCTTCATGGCAGCGGAGAAGGGAATATCACCGCCACCGGTTCCCCACAGCAAGATTGCCGCGATGGACGCTATGCCGCCGATGGCACCGAAGACGCGCTGCCCCGTGAGGAGCATCAGCATCATCGACGAGAACATGAGAAGAGCGATCATCTCATAGGACATCAGATCGTCTCTCCCTTGATCCGGGCGATATCTTTGAGGAATTCGGCAAACACCTGGAGCAGCATCAGGAAGAACCCGATGATCATGATCAGCTTGACGGGCCAGATATAGGGGCGCCATGCGGTCGGGCTTCGCTCCACAAAGCCCATAACTTCATTTGCTGCCGCCGGCCCGCCGGTCACAAAGGCGAGGAAGAGGTCCTTGTAGAAGGTGAAAGGCTGCTGCGTGAAGTGCCCCAGCGAATAGGCAAAGGAATTCAAGGCCCCATAGAGTAGGACACCCAGATAAAACAGCAGCAGGAGAACCGTAAAGGCGTCAAACCACGCCTTCTTCTTCACGCTCCAATCGGCGTAGAAGAGATCCATGCGCACGTTCGAACCGAGCTGGATCGAATAGGGACCGCCCAAAACGTAGTAGGCCACCATCGCAAACTGGGCGAGCTCCAGCGTCCAGAGCGACGGGTTGAAGAACGTCTTGGAAATGGACGACCAAAGCAATATGCCCGCCATCACGAACAGGCCCCACATCACGACCTTGCCGAGGCGGCGGTTAAAGCTGTCCACGGCACGGACGTAAATTCGCGCGGCCTTAAGCATCGGCACCTCCGGTCTTGGCCGCGCGCCCGGTCGGAACGGTTTCGGTCACCGCACTTGCCAGGAGCGGCGCCAGAAGATCAGCCCAGTGGGCTTCTTCTTCCTCCGTGGTTATTTCGTTGTTGCGGATTTCCACCATGAGGCATGGCAACTGCTGTTCCTCGCCATGCCTGCGGATGGTGTAATAGACGCCGTCGGAGGGCGCGTAAGGTTCGTTGTCACCGACGGTCAGGTCGCCGCGCTCCTGCAATTTTGCGATTATCGGATCGGCCAGCCTCCGGTCCCTGTCCGAGATCAGACCGATTTCCCATGGCCGGCTCTCACCTTTGTAGACAGGTGTGTAGGAGTGGATCGAAACGACCGCTGTTGGCAGCCCCCGCTCCTGCCGCTCTCCGATGACCTTGTCGATGGCCTTGTGAAAGGGCCGGTGCACAAGGTCAAGGCGGAAGGACCGTTCAGTCTCCGGCAGATCCCTGTTGCCCGCGATTTCCGTCGTTTCGCTGAGGCTCGGGATCAGGTCGATCCGGTCTTCCTCGCGATTGCAGTCGATGATCAGGCGCGAAATCGTGGCGAAAACCAACGGAGAATCGAGCCGCTCCGACAATCCTTTCGCCACTCCGAGCGCACCTGGATCCCAGGAAATATGCGCTGATTTTTCGGTTTCCGATACACCAAGCGAATGGTCGTAGGGCGGCGGAAAGTAATTGGAAGCATGGTCGCAGACGAACACAAAGGCGCCTGCCCCATCGGCATTTTCAACCGCGACGGCCCGAGCCAATTCGCCGTTTTGCGGGCTAGCTCCCATTCCCCGATCCCCTTGAAATCCCGAATTGCCAGCTTGTAATGTTTATTACAGGATTGCCGATGAAAATAAATTCTGTAATATTTGATACGCAGTTTGAAGCCGCTGTCAAATGAAAATAAGCCTTCGGGGACACAAGCAGGCCGCACTCATGGAACGCCCTCTTCTGGAAGACATTCGCGACCGCCTGGACGAGTTCACGGCGACGGAGAAAAAGGCGGCGCACGCACTCATGGCGAATTATCCGATGCAGGGCCTGGGCACCGTGGCGGAGTTCGCCGAAGCTGCGGGTGTCAGCTCTCCGACGATCCTGCGGTTTATCGGCAGGCTGGGTTTTCCCGGCTTCGCGGAGTTTCAGAAGAAGCTGCGCGGCGAGCTTGAAAGTCAGCTGAATTCACCGCTCGCACGCAGCGCGACGCTTTCCGACAATCAGAACGGCGATCCCCATGTCGGGCAACTCCTGGAAAATGTGCGTGAGACCTTCGCTCATTTGCCCAAGGGTGAACTGGAAGGTCTGATCAGGCTGCTTGCCGACGAAAAGAAAACCATCCACCTGATCGGCGGCCGCTTTACCGACGGCCTTGCCCGCTACATGGCCGCACATCTGCGGATCGTGCGTTCCGGGGTCAATCATGTCGCCGGCCAGCAGGGAAACTGGCTCGATCAGCTTCTCGGCATGGGCCCCAAGGATGTCGTCCTTGTCTTTGACATTCGGCGGTACCAGACCGAGGTGATCCAGTTTGCCGAAGGAGCGGCAAAACAGGGAGCAACCGTCGCGCTTGTCACCGACAGCTGGATGTCACCCGCCGGCCGCATCGCCGGCTTCGTGTTGCCGGCAAGGGTCGCCGTCCCCTCACCTTGGGATTCCTCCCTGGCGCTCATGGCAATCGCAGAAGTTCTGATCGCCGGTGTGACACGGGAAAACCAGCAGCGGGCGCAAGAACGCATGCGCGCCCTGGAATCTTTGCGCAACGAGATCGATCCGACGACGGACAGCAGAACCGTCGGGCCGGATATCTAGGCAGCAAAGCTCCCGCACCTGACATTTGCTTAGGCGGGGTCGGTTCGATCCATCTTGTATTTGCTTAGCCGTCTGATGAGACTCATCTATGCTTGTTTTGCGGCAGGAGCGGACAACAGGCTGAGAACCGCTAGGCGCGGTCGGTCTCCAAAAGTGCGACTGTCGATGTGAGCTGAATGTGGAGGGCGGAACCATTTCCAATCGATCCAACCCGAATCACCCGGCATTCCGACCCGTCATCCGCTCAACGCCGAGGGCCTTTATCCTGAGCGGGCAAAGTTTATTGGTGCAAGAAAAACAACACCCTGAGAAGGGTCACTATTTCACGCTGCCGGGTGGAAAACAGGATCCGGGCGAAACCCTCCTCGAGACGCTGAAACGCGAGTGCCTGGAAGAAATCGGCGCTGAAATTACTGCCGGCCGTTTGCTCCATGTTGCTGAAATTTATCGAAAAAAAGCCGACCATGGAGAGCGGCAGCATCAACTCGACTTCGTTTTCGAATGCAAGGTTCCGGATGACTATGAGCCTGTTCTGGGATCACACCCGGATCCTCATCAGATCGCGACCCGCTGGATAACAGCCGAAAACGCTCAACAGATACGTCCCGCCTATGTCACAAAACTGTTTTCACTTGGTTGTAGGCGGGACCACGAAGTCTATCTCGGGCCCTTTGATGACTAGTCTGCCAAAAACCATCCGGGAAAATCTCCATTTTCTGTGCGCGGAGATTGACGGCCAGCTGCTTCAGCTCGAAGCCTTTTTCAAGGAGCCGACGACAGCCCGTGCCAGAAGGATCATGGATCGGGCTGGCTATGCCCATAACCTGAAGACGCGCATTCACGCAGCTTGTGTCCGGCAACTGGCGAACACCAAGAAGGACAACCGCAGGCATCTGACCCTGCGCAGCCTTGAATTCATCGCAACCGACCTGCAACGGCTTGCCAACCTCGCACGCCAATCGCTTCGCCATGTGGAGTGTATCGACACGTTCGAAACACTTGTTCCTGGCCGATATCCGTCCATCGTGCGCTGCGTGCGCAGCGGGGTCGGCAAAATCGAGGAGGCTTTTTTCGGCAATGACAGCAAACAGGCCATAGAGATCGGAGAGCTGCAGAAAAAAATCGAAGCCGATTATCGGAAACTGTTCAAGACCTACACCAAGGAAATGAGCAACTCGAAACAACGGTCGGCTGACATCGCCAACAGTCTGCTGGTCGCGAGCGAGTTTCAGCGCATGGGCGACTCCCTGAAGGCGATCAGCGAAGCACTGATTTCCGCCAATATCGGCCAGGCCGTCAATCTGGAACGCTACTTCGCACTGCAGAGCCTGATGTCGGATCTTGAAGGAACAGGCGGTGCGCTGAAGATTGAAACCATTGCAGAGACACGATCAGGCAGCTCCATTTCGGCGATCAAGGACAAGAAAACCGAAGAAGTCGCCGCGGTCTTCAAGGACGGCGAAAAGAACAAGGTGAAGGACGAGCGCGAAGGCGTGAAAAGCTGGCATGCGATCTATCCGGGCCTCGCGCCAAAAATCCTGTCTTATGAAAAACGAAATCAGTCCGCCGCGCTGCTGATCGAGCATTTGCCGGGAATGACATTCGAGCACATCGTCCTGAACGAACCCGAAGAGCTCTGCGACCGCGCACTCGCTTGCCTTGCCCGGACACTCAAGGATGTCTGGAAGCAGACCAGGACCAACGAACCCGCTGAACTTGGAAGCATGCAGCAACTGGCCAAACGCCTCAGCAAAGTGCGCCGCGTGCATCCGGAATTCAGGGATACATCCATCCAGTTTTCGGGTGTGAAGCTTCCTTCATTCGACAAGCTCATGGATGAGGCAGCAGACCGTGAGGCAGCCGTATCGGCGCCGTTTTCCGTCTACATCCATGGCGACTTCAACGTCGACAACATCATTTACGACCCGGGCGAGAACAGGGTTCACTTCATCGACCTGCACCGCTCGCGCTACATGGACTATGTCCAGGATGTTTCCGTCTTCATGGTGTCGAACTACCGGCTTCAGATTCTCGACAGCGTGACCCGACACCGCATCATGCAGGCGTCCCTGGCGTTTTACAAAGCCACCAAGGCCTTCGCGCGCAAACAAGGTGACGAGACATTCGAGTTCCGTCTGGCGCTAGGCCTAGCCCGCTCGTTCGCAACTTCCACCCGCTTCATCTTCGACAAGCAACTCTCCCGGCGCATGTGGCTGCGGGCACGTTACCTGATCGAACAGGCTGTCGCTTGTCCTCCCGGAGAAGAAGCACGGCTCCGGCTGCCGATGAAGGAGATCTTTGTTGACTGACATAAAGATCGGCGTCATCGGCATTCCGGGAAAATGGTCCACCGAAACTCTGGCGGACGCGCTGGAAACTGAAACCGGGTTCCGTTGCGTAGTCGACATGGCCGATGTCGCCCTTGACCTGGAAAACCATGCTTTGATTGCAGGTAACCGGAACCTGTGTGAACTGGATGGTCTCGTTATCAAGAAGATCAGCCAGGAATACAGCCCGGCAACGCTCGACCGGCTTGAAATGTTGCGTGTCGCGGAAACCGCCGGTGTGAAGGTCTTTTCAAAGACAAGCTCGATCCTGGGTCTGGTCAACCGCCTGAGCTGCACCGTGACCCTATCGAATGCCGGCATCCCGATGCCGGCCACCTGCGTTACCGAAAGCGAAGCGGAAGCGCTTGCTGCCGTGATGCGGTTCGGCAGCACAGTCTTCAAACCGCTCTTCTCCACCAAGGCCCGCGGCATGACACTGATGGATGCAAGCATGGGCGTGGACGTTCTGAAGGACAGCATCGCAGCATTCAAGGCCGACAATCCTGTCATGTACCTGCAAAGAAAGGTCGACCTTGCAGGGCGTGATCTTGGCATGGTGTTCCTGGGCGGAAAGTATCTCGGGACCTATGCAAGGGTTGCCCAGACCGACAGCTGGAACACCACGATCCTGCACGGTGGAAAATACGAGCTCTATGAACCCGACGCCAACCTGATCGAGCTCGCACGCAGGGCGCAGGCGCCGTTCGATCTCGATTTTACGACCGTCGATGTCGGCCTGACCGACGACGGACCGATCATCTTCGAGGTTTCCGCATTCGGTGGTTTCAAGGGAGCGCTCGAAGGAGCCTCCGTCGATGCAGCCAAACTCTACTCCAGCTATGTGATTTCAAAGGTGCGTGGATGACCGGAGTTTCCGTTCAGGACGTCGTTGATGCGCTTGGACCTCGCAAGGCAACCAGGGATTCTGACCCGGTTTGCCTCTCGGTGGGTGGTTACGTCATCGAACTGCGCTGCACCTCGGCATCACTTCTGGCTGAACTCCTCAGGTATTTTCAGCACGTCATCACGGCACCGGCTGATCCGGACATGACCGTCTACGCGCTCGGACCGGTAGAACTTCCCTTCACGGTGACCTATCGGGACTGGGCACGCGAGGCGGGCAAGACCGGGCGCAAGGATGCAATCTCGGAACTGGACAATGGTCGGATGATCCTGAAGGTGCGCACCGGTGTCCAGTTTCTACAAGCGCCCGGCTGGGCAATTGCATTCGGCCCGACCGAAGACTACCCCAACCAGGTCATCAATTTCATCAACACCCAGATCCTCAACCACTTTCAGCGCAAAGGCTGGGTTGCCTGCCATGCAGCAGCGGTGAGAACCGCGACACGGGGTCTTGCGATTTCAGGCCTGTCCGGCGGCGGCAAATCCACCACGATGCTGCGTCTGATGGAGGTCGCTGGGACACAATACGTGACCAACGACCGGCTTCTCGTTCGGAGCAGCGAAAACGGCACGAAAGCCCTCGGCATTCCGAAACTGCCGCGCATCAACCCCGGCACGATCGTCACGAATGCGCGCCTCGCGGGCATTATCGACGAGGAAAGGGAAGACGAGTTGAGGACCATGGAGCCGGACGAACTCTGGCACCTTGAAGAAAAATACGACCTATTCATTGAGGATATCTACGGGCCCGGTCGCATTTCCCACGACGCATATCTGACCGATTTCTGGGTCCTGAATTGGTCGCGGGACAGCAACGCACCGACGAATGTCACAAAGATAGACCTCACCAACCGGCCGGACCTTCTCGCAGCCATCATGAAAAGCCCGGGGCCTTTTTTCCAATCGGTGGACGGTTCGTTCTGGACGGACCACACACCGCTGGACGGCGATGCCTATCTCACGGCACTTCAGGGCATTCAGGCCTGGGAAGTGACGGGTCAGATTGACTTCGACGCTCTGTTCGACGCCGGCACCGAACTCTTGGGACAATCTTGATGAGTGATCGTTTTGCCATCCTGCTTAGGCACGGCGCCTATCAGCAGAAACCTGGAACGCCCAGCGCGCTGCAACCCTTTGGCCTGACAGCCGGTGGCAAGCAACAGGCATCTGCAGCAGGCCGGGAACTGGCGGATCTTGCGAAGGCGCAGGGCTGGCATCTAGCGCCCGAAATCTTCTGCTCAAGGCAGCAGCGCGCCTGGCAGACCGCAACAGCGCTCGCCGCGTCCCTTGCTGATGCCACCGGCCAGGAGTTCCGGATAACGGAAGACGAAGCACTTGCAGAGCGCAGCGTCGGCGCACTTGCAAATCTGACCATTCCGGAGATCGAACAGGTTCTGGAAGACGACCCGCGCTTTAAGGCACCACCCGAGAACTGGAAGTCCGACAGCCACTACAAATTGCCTGTTCAGGGAGCGGAAAGCCTGATGGAAGCGGGTGAACGCGTTGCCGATTTCCTGAAAGCCCGGCTCACCGAGCTGCACGGACAAACGGATGCAAATGCCCAGATCTTCGTCGGCCACGGTGCCGCGCTGCGCCACGCTGCCCATCACCTCGGCGTCCTCGGTTTTGAGGACATCCGCCGCTTCAGCATGCATCACGCCAAGCCTGTCGTCCTGAAACTCGGACATGACGAAACCTGGCTTCACCACACTGGAGCCTGGAAAGAGCGCCAGCTCCTGGAATCCGCAATCGACTGACCCGGACGGTAAACCAAAACATGACCGACAGGCTCCTGACCCCGTTCCTTCCCCCGATAGCTCCCGGTGCGGCAGACGATCTCGGAATTCCAGAAAGTTTCGTCCCCTGGCCACTTGAGACGGGACCTGAAGAACGCAGTGCGCCGGACCTGGCAACAAGCCTGGCCCGGGTGAATGCGCTTGGGCCGTGGGACTGGCCGGAAAAGCCGGTTGTTTTCATTTCGGATTTGCACGCGGACGCAGAAAGCCTTCTAAGGTCGCTGGTGGCGGCCCGGGTGATCCTTCGAACTGAGCCCGGACTGGACGAATTCAGGCTCACCGCCTTCGGCAAAAGCTGCCAGATCATCATCGGGGGCGATTGCCTCGACAAGGGCCCGAGCAATCTTGATCTGCTCGAAAGCCTTGCGACGCTGATGAAGTCAGGGGCTGACATTGTCCTTCTGGCCGGTAATCACGATCTGCGTCTTTACCTTGGCCTCGAAGCCTTGACCGTAAAACGCGGGTCGCTCAATGCACACATGTTCGTGCGCATGGGCAAGAAGGTCATGCCGCTTTTGAAAGAAGTGTTCGATCGGTATGTCGAGACGGATGAGGTGCTCGCGGGTCTGCCGGACGAAAAGACCTGCCGCAACCTGATGATCCCCAGCAAGAAATGGACGAAGCAGTTTCCCAAGGCCGCGACCCGCTACCTCAACGACGCAGCAATCCGCAAGGAAATGCGCCGCTTGAAGAAGAAAACTGAAAAATTTGCAGATCACGCGAAAGAGGTCGGGCTGTCCATGCGCGAACTCTACGCTGCAGCACTGAAATGCCGGGATCTCTTCATCGAACCGCACGGTCGATACGCCTGGTTCTTCCAAAGCATGAAGGCAGTCCATCTGAGCGGGTCTCTCCTGTTCGTTCACGCAGGCATCGACGACAGCATGGCCCATCAGATTTCCACCAGGGGAATTGCCCATGTGAACCGTCGCTTCCGGAAAGAGAGCCGCAAAGATCCCTTCGTGTTTTATTCCGGTACCGTCGCCAATCTGATGCGCACAAAATACCGGGACATTGACCACCCCCTGACGCAAAAGGGCGTTGAAGACCTGCACCTTGCCGGCATCAAGATGCTGGTGCATGGGCACATTAACCGGCACAGCGGTCAGGAACTGACATCCAGGCACGGTCTGTTGCACCTGGAGGCGGATATCACTCTTGACCGGCATTCCAGAAGCACGGAAGGTTTGGAAGGGATCGGTACGGGAGCGACAATCATTCATCCGGACGGCAACATTATCGGCATCAGCCGCGACTATCCGCATGCCAAGCTGTTCAACCCGATTGAAGCCCTTGAGCAACACGGATGGACGCCATGATGGAACGCAAGGGCCGCTTCCGGCACCAATCCCTTCAGGACAAGAAATCGATCCAGAAAATGCTGGACGCGGTCAAGCGCGGCATTGCCAAGGGTGAGTTGCAGTTTGGCGATGATACCGGCGATATCACTCTGGAACCCAATGGCCTCATGAACCTGCGTGTCACCGCAACGATAGAAGACGACCAGTCCCGGCTGGACCTGCGCATCACCTGGACCCATGACAGCCAGGACAAGAAAGACAGTGGAAAGCTGAAGGTCAAAGGCGGGTAAGCGATCGGGCTGCCGAGCGTTCTAATTGCGACCTTGTCCCCACGGTTTGGCGATTTCCTGTCAATTGTACACTGGGTGTCACCCCGGACGGAGCAAAGCGAAGATCCGGGGCCTACTCAATCGCAGAGTGGTTCTCACGAAGAACACTGCACCGCTCAAGCGCTTCGACAAGGTGAAACGCGAGTGGCCCCCGGCTCAGCGCTATCGCTTGGCCGGGGTGACTAATCGTGCATGGCGAACGACAACACGGTAGCAATTTGGCATCTGCCCTCGTTACCCGATCTCGGGCGGTGCAGGCGAAATTGTCATCCCGGTTTGGCGCAGCCAAGACCGGGATCCAGTATCCACGGTTCCAATTGGTTCGGACGTGTTTGTGATTACTTGTTCCCGGCCTTCCGCTTCGCTGCAGCCGGGATGACAACGGTGTTAAATTGACAGCCAACTCGCCCTGCCAATCCGGATCTCCAGCAAATTGAAAGTGTCAGATTCTCTGCGCGCTCTGTCACGCGGTTGCAGCCGCAGACCTGGGCATCACCTGTTCCAGCCACTCAAGAAAGAATGTCTCTGCCACAGCAAGGTTTGCCCGCGCCGTTGCTGACAGGCCTTCTTTGACCTCGCCGAACTCCGTCCCGGTTATCCCGAGCACAAATGCTCTCGGCCTTGCCCCATAGAGCGTCTCACAAAGCGCCAAAACGGATTGCGGGCTGAGGCTGTGGCTTCCAAGAGCCTGGGGAACCCCAGGCTCGAGTTCCTGGAAGGAATAGGCGTCGACGCCGCCGATTTCGGCATCAACGAAAACAACAACATCATGCGTCGAGATTGCCAGCGCGTGTTCGGCGACAAGTTGATAGTCCGTGTCGACCGCCAGCCCGGACAGATTGCGTGCTGCCATGGCTTCGGAAAAGGCGGGCCCCAGTCCGTCGTCGCCGCGCCCCGGATTGCCATAACCGATCAAGAGCATTCTGCTTGCCCTGGTCACATGCACTGCGCCTTGCGGTCGACCAGATCCCCCTGCGCATCGAAGAGCTGAACCTGCAGCGGCATCTGGCCGAGGGCATGGGTCGCGCAGGAAAGGCAGGGGTCGTAGGCGCGGATTGCCACTTCGACATGATTAAGCATGCCTTCCGTAATCTGCTCCTGGCCGGACAGATGCTTGACCGCAACATCCTTGACTGCCCGGTTCATGCCTTCGTTGTTGTGGGTCGTCGACACAATCAGGTTGCAGTAAGTGACCTGGTCGTGCTCATCGACCTGGTAGTGATGAATGAGATTGCCACGCGGGGCTTCGATCACCCCGATGCCCTCTTCCCGCCGGTCCCCAGGCGCAAGGAGGTCCGTTCCCTGCAAGTCCGGGTCGTGCAACAACTCGCGGATCTTCTCGACACAGTGCAGAACCTCGATCATGCGCGCCCAGTGATTGGCGAGCGTCGAGTTGTTCGGCGAGCCGCCCGTGACTGCCTTGAGTTCCTTGTGGGCCGCCTCGGCAAGCGGCGTGTCGATAAAGCTTGCCGTGTTCATGCGCGCCAGCGGACCGACCCGGTACCAGCCGGCTTCAGGCCCGAGATCCGTGATGAAAGGAAATTTCATGTAGGACCAGGACCGGACATCCTCGACGAGAAGGTCGTGGTAGCGCGTATAGGGTTCCTGGTCGAAAATGATGCCGCCTTCTGCGTTCAACGCTCTCAGGTTTCCGTGATAGAGGTCCAGCGCACCATCACCCTCGCGGACGATGGACATGTAGTTGGACGGGAACGACCCGAAATCAGCGACGATCTCTTCATGTTCGAGCGTGTAATCCCGTGCGAGCCGGACCGAGTCCTCTGCCCAGCCAATCATCTCGTCGATGGTTGACAGAAAGTGGTCACGCCGCTCAATGGAAAGATTGGCGTTTATGCCGCCGGGAATGGCGCCGGTCCCGTGGATCTTCTTGCCGGCGGTGGCTTCGATGATTTCCTGGCCGTATTTGCGCATCAGCACGGCACGTTTGCCGAGCTCCGGCTGCTCCTTGATCACCTCGAAGATGTTACGCTTTTCCGCCGGCGCTCCGAAACCGAACAGAAGATCGGGTGCTGCCAGGTGAAAGAAATGCAGGACGTGGCTCTGCATCACCTGGCCGTAATGCATCAGACGCCGCATTTTTTCTGCAGTGGGCGTCAGCTGGTCGACACCCGCGATCATGTCCATCGCCTTGGCCGCGGCAAGGTGATGACTGACCGGGCAAATGCCGCAAAGCCTTTGCACGATGACGGGAACTTCCCACATCAATCGGCCCCGGATGAAGCGTTCGAATCCACGGAACTCGACAATGTGCAACCGGGCTTCCTCGACCCGGTTTTCGCCATCGAGATGGATCGTGACCTTGCCGTGTCCCTCCACGCGGGTAACAGGCGAAATTTCGATCATTCTGGGTTCGGTCATTTCAGAGCCTCGTCCCCTTAGTCAAACTTGATCATCTCGGGCTCAAACCCTCGGAACTTGCCGGTCAAAAGCTTGGTCAACGTATCGAAGATGATGTCGCCGCTCGGCGCACAGCCCGGTATCTGATAGTCGATCTCAACCACCTGGCTGCACGGATAGACTTCATCCAGAAGCAGCGGCAGCGCCGGATCATTTGGCACATTGTGCGTCGTGTTCCGAATGTAGCGGCCGGTGATATAGGCCTCGTCCAGACATTCGCGAAGCGGCGCGTCGGAATGCATGATCGCGTTCCGCATTGCCGGCAGCCCGCCCATGATTGCGCATTGCCCGAGCGCGATCAGAACGTCGCAATTGCGCCGGAAGTCCTGCAACACATGGACGTTTTCCTCGTTGCAACATCCGCCTTCGATGATGCCGATATCGCACCGCTCGGTGAAACGCTTCTTGTCGGTCAGCGGCGAGCGATCGACATCAACCAGTTTCATCAGTTCGATCAGCCGCTCGTCGATATCGAGGATCGCCATATGGCAGCCAAAGCAACCGGCGAGAGACGCTGTTGCGATCCGGGCCTTCGGGAGCTCGCTCATTTGCGCTTCTCCTCGATTTCGTGACCGATAAGGCCCTTGTCGAACTCACGTTCACCGATCGGCGTGACGAAGCCGACACGTTTGCGGATGATGCAGCCAACCGGGCAGACTTCGCTGGAGATGGCGTGATCGGTGACCTCGGCATCGGTATCGGCAAGATCCTCGCCATTGACGGCGACACGCCGGTGAATGCCGCGGCCGACATAGCCGAAGACGCCCTTGCCGTCGACATCCTGCGATGCACGGATGCAGCGTCCGCAACTGATGCAGCGGTTGGTGTCGAGCGCAATATCCGGATGAGAGGCATCAAGAGCCCGGCAAGGTTCCAGATAGGGGAACCTGGTCGTTTCCGTCATGTCGAGCCGGTAGGCCATTGCCTGCAATTCGCAATTGCCGCTGGCTTCGCAGATCGGGCACAGGTGATTGCCTTCGTGAAACAGCATCTCGACCAGATCCCGGCGCATCTTGTTCAGATGTGGCGTTTCGTTTTCCACCGACTGCCCCGGAGCTGCCGGCTGGGTGCAGGCTGCGACACTACGCCCACCGGCCTTGACCGTGCACACACGGCAGCTTCCCTGGTGGCGCAGTCCCTGATGGTCGCACAGGCGCGGAATGTAAACGCCCGCTTCGTCGGCGGCTTCCATGATCGTCTGGCCGGCATAGGCCGTCACTTCAACGCCGTCGATCGTGAAGGCAAAGCCCGTTTCCTTCTTCGTCCCGCTCATTGCGTGAAATCCTTGTCGAAGATGTAGGAGCGGCGCTTGGCGATCTTGCGGGCGCCATCGATGGCCGACTGAATGTCGAACGTGTCGCGGATGCGGTCCTTGTTCGGTTTCGTGACCACCGAGTAGACCAGCGGAAAGTTTTGCAGCGTTGTCAGGATCGGGTTCGGCGACGTCATGCCAAGACCGCACCGGCTGGTCTCGATGATCGTCGCCGACAGGTCCTTGAGATAGTCGACATCTTCCGGGTTCGCGAGACCCTTGCGGAACTTATGAATGGCCTTTTGCAGGAACACATTGCCGACCCTGCAAGGCGTGCAGTAGCCGCAGCTCTCATGCACGAAAAAGGACATATAGTATTCGACAATCTCCAGGATGTTGCGCTCACCATTGAAGACGATAATGGCACCCCCTGTTGCCAGGTCATCAAAAGTCAGTTTGCGGTGGAAGCTGTCGCGGGCAATCATCGTACCGCTTGGGCCCCCAACCTGAACCGCGGCAGCGTCACCGCCGCCGACCATCTCCAGAAGCTCCCAGACGCTGTGGCCGTAAGGCAGTTCATAGATACCCGGGTTCAGGCAATCGCCGCAGACCGAAAAGAGCTTGGTTCCGTGCGAGCCTTCGGTTCCCATATCGTGGAACCATTTGGCGCCCTTATCGAGAATACGCGCGGCATGGCAGAAGGTTTCGACGTTGTTGACCACTGTCGGATAGCCGAGATACCCCCGATTGACAGGGAACGGTGGGCGCGTCTTGGGTTCGCCCGGCAGGCCTTCGCAGGAACTGATGAGAGCTCCCTCCTCGCCGCAAATATAGGCGCCCGCGCCCAGTTGCAGGCGGATATCGAAGTCGAAGTTCTTGATCCCTAAAATCGCCTTGCCGAGAAGATTGCGCCGCCTTCGCTCTTCGAGCACCTGCTCCAGAAGTTCGCGCAGGTATACATATTCGCCGCGCAGGTAGAGGATGCCGTGACGAGCACCGACGGCTCTTGCGGCAATCGTCATGCCCTCGATCAAAAGATGAGGACGTTCCGTGAGCAGAACACGGTCCTTGAATGTGCCTGGCTCTCCTTCGTCCGCGTTGCAGATGACATAGTGCTTTTCAGCCCGCTCGCTGGCGGCGAAACGCCATTTGCGGCCCGTCGTGAAGCCCGCCCCGCCGCATCCGCGAAGACCGCTTTCCTCAACCGCTGTGATGATCTGGGTTGGTGTCATCGCGGCGGCCTTGTTCAGCCCGGCATCTTCGGGAACCGGGCCAAGCAGAACTTCTCCCGCATGGCGGATATTGTTTTCGACCATGCGCAATGCGCGCTCATGCGGCGTCAGATCCTTGAAGCGGTCGCTGACAAGCTGTTCCGGAGACGTTCCTTGCTTGAGCGCTTCGGCAGTCGACTGAGCTGTTTCAACAGTCAGACCGGTCACTATGACATCGTTGATCATGACGGCAGGCGCCTGGTCGCACATGCCGATACAGGGTGTGTATTCCAGCGAGAATTCACCGTCCGGACTTGTTTCTCCGGTCTTGATCCCGAGCACGTCCTCAAAGGCTTCAACCACATCTTTCAGGCCGCAATACCGGTCGACGATGTCGTCGCAAAAACGAATGGTGATCCTGCCCTTCGGTGTCAGTGACAAAAAGGAATAGAAGCTGGCAACGCCTTCCACTTCGATCCGGGTCAGCCCGGTTTCCGCTGCAATCATGTCCATGGTGGACGGCGCTATGCACCGGTAACGGTCCTGCACCTCCCGCAGAATATCGAGCATGCGGTGCTGATCGTTTCCGTGCGCGGCGCAGATCGCGGCAATCTCAGCTTCGGGTATGGGCGCCACATTGCAGACCGGACTGGCAACGCCGTTCGATCCGTTCTGACCATTATCCATGGCGCATCTCCTCTCCGATCTGTCTCGGCCGCAAGCGATGCACTAAATCGATTTGAGGCCTTCCTGAATTGCAGCACATGATGAAGAGGTTCCGCAACAAAGACGTGAAATTTCTTAGCTGCTACACGCTCCCAAAACTGACGCGGATCGTCTTTGAGCAATATCAACTATTCTGAAATCAGGCAGGTGGCCGACCATAAATCACAGCCGGACACTGTTTGCGGACGCGCAACGACATCGTTCGCCGAAACGGCGCGGCGAAGCAAGCTTGAGCTTGTGGATCGATGAGAGATAGTCCCAGCACACGCGCGCCGGGCGGCGACCGCCCGGCCTACCGGCTTGAAAGCCGCTGTCTGTTTCAGCGCAAGGGGCGCTGTCCGAATGTCGGTGTCGATCGGTCCATACGGTCGAGATTGATGATCGTCGACAGCATGATCCGGTCCTGGCTCCAGTCCGCCGGCTTCTGGATCGAAAGCGCAGACAAGAACACGATCGCGATCATCGGCAGGACGGCCAGACAGACAAAGCTCCAGTGCGGACGCAACCGGTCCTTTTCCAGAAGGGCTTCGACCCGTCGGCGCAGCTTCTGGGCAGGCGATCTGCGCAAGACCCGATCCTGAACTTCGATGAGCGCAACGGCTGCAACATTGCCGACGCGATCCTTGGCTTTGAGAAGCTCTCTTTTCCTGAAACCCGCTTGCGCAGCACGCAGGAGACACATGCAGTAGGACTTCAGGTCCACGCCGGCTTCTTCGGTCACCTTCTGGTCGCAGGCCAGCTCACGCAGCCGCTCCACCTCGGATTTCCAGACATAGAAAAACGGGTTCCAGAAGAACAGCGGCCGCAGAAACTCCAGCCCTATTTCCCAGGTCACATCACCCTGGCGCACGTGCTGCAACTCATGTTTGAGAACGAGCTTCAGATCTTCAGGACTGGCCAGAAGATCGGACGGAAGAACGACGTAGTGGCGGTAAAGACCTCGTGCTGAAAACGGAACGAGAGCCCTGTCCGACAGGAGCAGACTAACACGCCCCGACCTGCGCCATTTGTGGCACCCCGACAGCATGCGCCTCAGCCGCATGACACTGATCGCAAGCCGCGCCGAGAAATAGGCAAAGCCTGCGAGCAAGAACAGGTCGATTGCCATCCCGACGCCAGGAGCAAACGTAAGAATGCTCTCCGTCACCCGGCTTCGAAGCCCGAGTAGGGATTGGAAATCCTCCGCCGGGATTGCGATGCCGCCGCGCAGATATTGAGAGACGGCATAGTCGGCAAGGTTGACCGTCCCGGCGACCGGGACAACGTTCGCAACCTGCATATGTTGATAGACCGCCACCGCAAGCGGCGACAGCACCATGACCGCGAACAGTCCATTCAGAATGGCAAGCTGATAGTTGAAAGCCAGTTTTCTGCCGAACCGGTTCAAAGCCAACTTGGCGGCAAGCCAGATGATGGCCGTCAAGGCCAGCGTAATGTTGAGATCGACATAAATGTCGAAGATCTGGTTAAGTAGCGTCATCTGTCCTCCTCCTGTCCAGCAACGCTCTCATTTCCTCCAGGTCGTTCTCAGAGAGTTCGTATTCGTCAACGAGCCGGGCCACGAGTGACGTCGGCGTGCCGTCGAACAGTTTTTCAGACAGGTTTCTCAGAGAACGGGACTGGTAGGCATCTTTGGTCAGCCGGGGGGTATAGATGAATGTTTTGCCTTCTTTCCGGCTGTCCACGAAGCCTTTTTCATCCAGGATCCGCATGATGGTGGCGCACGAGGTATAGGCAAGCTGCCGATCGGACGGTAGCGATGCCAGGATATCCCGCACAGAGCCTTCGCCGAGTTTCCAGAGTTCGGTCATGAACTCAAGTTCGACTTCAGTCAGAAACTCGTTGCTTTTACGCTTTCTCATTACAGCCCTGTGCCGCCTGCGGTATGGATGTGGCTCAGGCCGTGCCCCCGAAAACTCCGGTGGAATTTATGATTGCACGCCCCTGACACCTATTCATGCACGATCGGGTGCCAAAATACTATTGTTTTAGTTGGTCCCGACGATTTTCAGTTCCTTGTCAACTTTGTCATTTGCTGCCCCGCACGGAACGCAGTGAAGATCCGGGGCCTTGTCACCCCATCTCCATTCCGGGTCCCGGATCAGGTCCGGGACGACACCGTTTTGCTATCGCGTCCCGTCCGCTTCACACCTTCCAGAAACAGAACGTCCCCCAGGCGATACTGAGCGCCAGTGGCCACCACAACGGTTCACCCATCAGCCCGAGCCAGGCCAGGAAGATGTAAGCGGTGCCCAGGAGGGTGATGAACAGCCGATCGCCGCGCGTTGTTTCCAGCCCGAGCACACCCTTGCGGGCATGTCCTCCCGGAAACTTGATTTCCAGCACTGTCAGGAAGCCTATCGCGGAGAAAATGCCGACGAACAACAGCGCCGTCGGCCAGGTCCATGCCATCCAACCCAGCATCATACCCTCCCCAGGGCAAAGCCCTTAGCAATGTAATTGCGCACGAAATAGATGACGATGGCGCCGGGAATGATAGTCAGGGTCCCGGCGGCCGCCAATAACCCGAGTTCATAACCCGCGGAGGAAGCGGTTCGGGTCATCACGGCGGCAATTGGTTTCGCCTCAACGGCTGTCAGCGTCTTGGAAAGCAGCATCTCCACCCATGAAAACATGAAGCAGAAAAAGGCGGCGACACCGACGCCTGACTTGATGGCAGGCAGAAAGATGGTCGCGAAGAAACGCGGGAAGGAATAGCCGTCCACATAAGCGGTTTCGTCCAGTTCCTTGGGCACCCCCGACATGAAACCTTCCAGGATCCAGACAGCCAGCGGAATGTTGAACAGGCAATGCGCGAGCGCGACGGCAATATGCGTGTCGAACAGTCCGACCGCCGAATAAAGCTGAAAGAACGGCAACGCGAACACGGCAGCAGGCGCCATCCGATTGGTCAAGAGCCAGAAGAACAGATGCTTGTCGCCGACAAAGGAATACCGGGAAAAGGCATAGGCCGCCGGGAGCGCCACCAGAACCGAGATCACCGTGTTCATGGTCACGTAGATGATCGAGTTGATATAGCCCCAGTACCAGGTCGGGTCGGTCAGGATCTCGATATAGTTGTCGAAGGTCCAGGTTTGCGGGAACAGGGAGAACCCGGCCAGGATCTCATTGGTGGTCTTGAAACTCATCGCGACGAGCCAGTAGATCGGCAGCATCAGGAAGAGAATGTAGAGCGCGGGAACCAGACTTTTGAATCTCATGACGGTTCTCCTCAGGACTTGTTATCGTTCATCGTCATCAGCGTGTAGAACAGCCAGGAGGCCAGCAGCGTGATGGCGAAGTAGATGAGGGACATGGCGGCCGCCGGGCCGAGGTCGAACTGACCGAGAGCAATCTTCACCAGGTCGATGGAAAGCAACGTGGTCGAATTGCCCGGCCCGCCACCGGTCAGGACGAATGGCTCGGTGTAGATGTTGAAGCTGTCCATGAACCTCAGCAGAATGGCGATGGTCAGCACCGTCTTCATCTTCGGCAGCTGGATGAAGCGGAACACCGCCCAGTTGGAGGCACCGTCGATTTCCGCAGCCTGGTAATAGGCATTCGGGATCGACACCAGCCCGGCATAGGCAAGCAGCACCACCAGCGACGTCCAGTGCCAGACATCCATGACGATGATCGTCACCCATGCGGCAACCGGATCCTGGGTCATGTCATAGGAAAGGCCCAGCGTATGGTTCATGAAGTAGCCGAGCAGGCCGATGTCCGGCAATGTGAAGATGTTCCACATCGCACCGACCACATTCCACGGGATCAGCATCGGCAGCGCCATCGTCACCAGACAGAACGGCACCCAGGGCCCCTTGCGCGGCATGGCCAGCGCGATCGCGATCCCGAGTGGAACCTCGATGATCAGGATCAGGAATGTGAACAGGAACTGGCGCCCGAGGGCATTGTGGAAGCGCTCCGACTTCAGCACCTGCGCGAACCAGTCGAGCCCCTGCCAGAAGAACAGGTTGTCGCCGAAGGTTTCCTGGACCGAATAGTTGACCACGGTCATCATCGGTATCAGCGCGTTGAACGCGACCAGGAGAAGCACTGGCGTTACGAACAGCCAGGCGCGTTGATTCTGGGTCTTCACTGGACACCCTCCCCTGGCGTGCTTGCCAGCCAGCCGTCTTTGTAAAGCCGAGTCTGCGATTGCTTGAATTCAAGGCTTACCTGGTCGCCGGCGTTCGGCGCCTCACCTTCCAGGATCGCGTGAATGCGCTTGTCGTGCGCGATCGCCTCGACCACCTTGTGGCGCCCGATGTCAGCGACCTTGCGGACGCGCGCGGAAAGGCCATGGCCGTTGGATGACACCCCGACGAATTCGGGTCTGATCCCGATCTCCGCCTTGCCGTTGCTGACGTTGTTCAGCGGCCCCTCAAGGTTGATCAGGTCACCGCCGAAGAACGCACCGCCATCCTTGACGTCGCAAGGCAGCACATTCATGCCGGGAGAGCCGATGAAATGCCCGACGAAGGTGTGTGCCGGACGCTCGAACAGTTCCACGGGCGTGCCGATCTGGACGATTTCCCCGTCCTGCATCACTACAACCTGGTCGGCAAATGTCAGCGCCTCGGTCTGATCGTGGGTCACGTAAATCATGGTGGCTTTCACCCGCTGATGAAGTTCCTTCAGCTTGGATCGCAGCTTCCATTTCAAATGAGGATCGATCACGGTAAGCGGCTCGTCGAACATGACGACGTTGACGTCCTGACGCACAAGCCCGCGTCCCATGGAGATCTTCTGCTTGTTGTCGGGAGACAGGTTCGCCGCCCGCGTCCGCAACATGTCGGTGACTTCGAGCATCTCGGCGATCGCCATCACCCGGTTTTTGACCGTCTCTTCGTCCCGGCCGCGATTTCGCAGCGGGAATGCCAGATTGTCGTAGACCGTCATCGTGTCGTAGATGACCGGGAACTGGAACACCTGCGCGATGTTGCGTTTTGCCGGAGGCAGATCCGTCACATCCTGATCATCGAACAGGATCCTGCCTTCGGAGGGAACCAGCAGCCCCGAGATGATGTTCAAGAGCGTGGACTTGCCGCAACCGGACGGGCCGAGAAGCGCATAGGCGCCTCCATCTTCCCAGGTCAGGTCGATTTTCTTGAGCGCATAGTCCGCGTCGTCCTTCGGGTCGGGACTGTAGCTGTGACGCAGGTTGGAAAGGGTTATTTGTGCCATGATGTCCCTCCTCAGGCGACCAACTCGCCGTCAGGCGCGAAGAAGAAACAATGGCTCGGGTCCAGATAAAACGCGTGGACCTCGCCAACGAAATAGGGATGAACACCGGGCGACAGCGACACCCAGGAATGCCCGTGCAGATCGAAATGGGCACTGCTTTCAGAACCGCTGAGCTCGGTGACCTGCACATGCCCTTCAAGACGGACCGAATGAGCGGCCGTTTCCACCGGCATCACGTGATTGGGACGGATCGCAAGCGTATAGGGCCCATCCTTGATACCGGCGACACTTTCGGAAGCCTGCCAGCGGATATCTTCGGTCAGGATCACCATGTCGCCCTGCTTCGTCACCGGTGCGACATTGATCGGCGGGTTTGAGAAGACCTTCGCAGCGTCCAGATCCTTCGGCTTGCGGTAGATCTCCGCAGTCGCGCCATACTGGACGACGTTGCCATCTGTCATCAGAGCCGTATGCCCACCTAGCAGAAGAGCTTCTTCGGGTTCGGACGTGGCATAAACAACGACTGCACCACGGCCTGCAAAGAGATCCGGCAACTGGTCACGCAACTCTTCGCGGAGCTTGTAGTCCAGGTTGGCGAGTGGTTCGTCGAGAAACACAGCGTCGCTTTCCTTGACAATTGCGCGCGCCAGTGCGGTGCGCTGCTGCTGGCCGCCGGAAAGTTCATGCGGCTTACGGCTGAGATAGGGTTTCAGCTTCATGAGGTCCGCTGCCTCTTCCACCCGTCCCGCAATTTCGGATTTCGCAATACCGGCGATCTTGAGCGGCGAGGCAATGTTGTCGAAGACCGACATGTGCGGGTAGTTGACGAAGAACTGGTGCACGAGGCTGATGTTGCGCTTTTGCGCAGACAGCTTTGAGACGTCCTTGCCATTCAGGATAATCTGGCCTGAAGCGAGGCTGTCGAGGCCGGCCATCAGCTTAATCAGCGAGGTTTTGCCTGCACCCGTTTCTCCAAGGAGAACGTTGAAGTGGCCCGGTTGCAGGGTCAGGGTCGTGTCCTTGACATGGGTTATGCCCTGCACACGTTTGCTGATGTTTTTAAGTTCAAGAGACATATGATCTGCCCGCGTCCGGACCGGGTTTAATCGGCGAACTCAAGGGGTCGCCGCCCGTCACTTTCGGATCGGAGATGGACCGGGGCAATGCCCCGGTCCGGTTCAGGATTGGTAGATACCAAACCTTAGTTTTGGGACCAGCGTTTCACCAACTCGTCGTAGTTGACGGTCTGGCCCTGCGGCTTCTCGTTTTCGAGCTTGGCCTTGGGTGCACCCGGCTTTTCCAGCCAGAACGCGGCGTCTTGCGGCTCGTTCAGGCGTGGGCCACAGCCACCATAGACATTGGCGCGCTCGTCAGCCTGCTGCATGCGGGCCATGACGATGTCCATTTCTTCCGCGAGGCGGTCCATGGCCTCTTGCGGCGTGAACGCACCGGAGTTCACGTCACCGATCTGCTGCCACCAGATCTGCGCCAGCTTCGGATAGTCCGGAACGTTGACGCCGGTCGGGGACCAGGCAACACGGTCCGGCGAGCGGTAGAACTCGACCAGGCCGCCGAGCTTGGGTGCGCGCTCGGTGAAGGACTCGTGGTTCACGGTACTGTCGCGGATGAAGGTCAGACCAACCTGGCTCTTCTTGGTATCGACAGTCTTGGAGACGACGAACTGGGCATAGAGCCAGGCAGCTTTGGCGCGGTCTTCCGGAGTGGACTTCAGGATGGTCCAGGAACCCACGTCCTGGTATCCGACCTTCTGGCCTTCTTCCCAGTAGGGACCGTGCGGGCTCGGTGCCATCCGCCACAGCGGATTGCCCTCATCATCGACCGTGTTGTTGCCTTCTGATTTCGGCTTCACCATGTCCGCGGTGAACGCCGTGTACCAGAAGATCTGCTGAGCAACGTTGCCCTGGCTAAGCGCCGGCAGCGACTGGTAGAAGTCGAAGCTGGCAGCGCCCGGAGGTGCATAGTTGCGCAGCCACTCGTCCCACTTACGGATCGCGTAGACTGCTGCCGGGCCGTTTGCAGCACCACCACGGGAGACGGACGCGCCCACCGGGTTACAGGTGCCTTCTTCCATGCGGATGCCCCACTCGTCGACCGGGATGCCGTTCGGCTCACCCTTGTCGCCGGCACCTGCCATGGACAGCCAAGCATCGGTCATGCGCCAGCCAAGGTCCGGAGCACGCTTGCCGTAGTCCATGTGGCCGTAGATGGTTACGCCGTCGATTTCCTTGACATCGTTGGAGAAGAACTCGGCAATGTCTTCGTAAGCCGACCAGTTGACCGGAACACCCAGGTCATAGCCGTACTTGTCCTTGAAGGCCTTTTGCAGGTCTTCGCGGTCGAACCAGTCCTTGCGGAACCAGTAGAGGTTCGCAAATTGCTGATCGGGCAACTGATAAAGGTCGCCGTCCGGACCGGTCGTGAACTGGGTGCCCATGAAGTCGTCAAGATCAAGACCCGGGTTGGTCACGTCCTTGCCTGCGCCTTCCATCCAGTCGGTCAAGTTGTAAGCCAGCTGGAGGCGGGAATGGGTGCCGATCAGGTCGGAATCGTTGACATATGCGTCATAGAGGTTCCGGCCGGTCTGCATCTGGGTCTGAACCGCCTGAACGACTTCACCTTCGCCCAGGATCTGGTGATTGACCTTGATACCCGTGATTTCTTCAAACGCCTTTGCCAGAACTTCCGACTCGTAGGAGTGCGTCGGAATGCCTTCGGACAGTACGTTGATTTCCATGCCGTCGAACGGCTGGGCCGCCTGGATGAACCATTGCATCTCTGCAAGCTGTTCGTCCTTGGTCAGCACGGATGGCTGGAATTCCTGGTCGATCCATTTCTTCGCCGCTGCTTCGTCGGCAAAAGCGGACCCTGCTCCCGCAAGTACAGCACCGGCTGCAACTGCGGAGAGTAGATACTTTCGCATCTGCATCTCCTCCCATGTGAGTATAAGCGCCGTGTTTAACCGGCTGAACATACATGGTCACAGCATCGCCACGATGTCAAACTAATTTTTTAGTAGATATGAGTTTCTTCGTCAGAGGTAATTAAATTATTGATTTTATTTATTTAAATTCAATACCACCAAACAACAAAGGCAACGGATTGATCGTAAACTTAGCGCCTGAGATCCACAGTGTGGCACAAATTTGACATTTCACATAGCGCAAAATTAGGTTTCGGGTCTTTCGATTTTATCGCCTTAATGCTTCATTTCAGCTTCGTTTTGCAGTGCAAACGAAATTTGGCGGACCAATGACGCACTGCAAAAAACACGGAAACCACATGATGCAGAGACGGATTGCCTGACCGGGGCAGTCCGGGAAATCAACCGATGGGGTCACACGAAAAGGGTCCGTTCGCTAGAGCACCGTCCTGACGCGCCAGAGCTCAGGAAACAATTCGACCTCAAGCATCCGTTTCAGGTACGACACGCCGCCTGTTCCGCCAGTGCCGCGCTTGAAGCCGATCACCCGCTCGACGGTGGTGACATGATTGAAGCGCCAGCGCCGGAAGTAATCCTCCAGATCGACCAGCTTTTCACCGACCTCATAAAGGGCCCAGTGGCTGCTAGGATCCTGATAGACCGTGTGCCACACGTCCCGAATTTCATCACTTGCCTGATGCGGGCGAGACGCCGGGACGGTCGTCACCTCTTCAGGAACGTGGAAGCCACGCCGCCGCGCGAACTCCAGCACGACCTGGTAAAGGCTCGGCTGTTCCAGTTCCGCTTCCAACAGCGCAGCGCTGTCGAGATCGTGTTCATGTGGCTTCGTCATCGCAAGATTGCGGTTGCCCAGCACATATTCGATCAGCCGATACTGCAGCGACTGGAACCCGGACGACTGTCCGAGCGCGTCCCGGAAACGGGTATAGTCGCTTGGTGTCATGGTGCGCAGCACGTCCCAGGCAGAATTAAGCTGCTCCATGATCCGGCTGACCCTGGCAAGCAGTTTCATGGCTTCAGGCAATTGATCGTTGGCAATTGCGTCGCGCGCCGCGTAGAGCTCGTGCAGCATCAGCTTCATCCACAACTCGGATGTCTGGTGCTGGATGATGAAGAGAAGCTCATCTGGGGCGTCGGACAGCGCCTTTTGCGCCGACAGGATCTGCGGCAATCCAAGATAGTCTCCGTAGGACATCTTGTCGGAGAAACCCATTTCCGCTCCTTCATCCTGCGGATTATAGGGTTTGTCACCGTCGCTGTTCCTGGTCATGACACGATCCTTCGAGGCATTGCCGGCGCGTTCAAACATGTTGAAGCCGCGCGATGCCGGAGATTGAACTTTCATCCGTTTATACGGAAATCCTACCGCTGCGCGCCAGCCGCATTCAAAATGGCTTCAGCAGAAAAGTCATAATTGCTGCGCCCGGTCCGGGTTTTGCAAAACTGGCTGTAGTCGATCTTGTCCCAGTTACCGTCCCCAAGGCTCTCCAGATAGAGCTCCACGTTTTCAAGCGTGATGGGCGACATCTTAAAGCGCACATCCACATGGACTTCACCCTTCGAGACCCGGAAAAAATGATCCCGCAACAACACGATCGCCCAGGCGCCGGCAAAAAAGTGACCACCGTGCGACATGATCATTTCCTTTCTCTGGACAGCGTCCATGGCGCGCTTTGACCAGTTAAGGCCTGCAAAAACAACGTCGTCGCCAACTGCCAGACCAGATTCCATCGCGGCTCTGCGGGCACCGAAGGCAATTGCATCGTTTGCGCCCCAGACCGCATGCACAGGCGTGCGCTCCAGAACATCTTTGGCTCGCCTATAGGCAAGATCTTCGTTCCAGTTCACAGGAATGGCATGGACCAGGTCCACATCCGGATTGTCCGCAACGGCCCGCTGCATCCCTGTCTCGCGCAACAGCGCGGCCGGTGTCGACGTGTCCCCGGTCAACGCCAGAAGTCGGATCTTGTCGTGATGAGGGTGCAAGGCACGAGCCGCTTCAAACAGCGACAGAGCCAACTGGTAGCCCGCAGTCTCGTTGTCCGGCACGATGGAAGCGACGATCTTTCGCAAGTCGATTCGGCGCATCTCCAGAATGTCTTGTTGTTTCCGCGTCAGATTGTTGAGGAGGAAAAGTACTTTGCTCGGTGTCCCATCAAGCAACTGCAGCAAACGGCCACCGGCCTGATATTCATTTACCAGCACGAAGTAATCCGGAAGATCGCCCCGATCCAGGCGCTGTTGAAGCTGCGTTTCCATCCCGTAGGGCTGCCGGTCAGCGTTCAGAATCTCAAGTTCGATGTTCAGATCGGCGGCAGCCGCAGACATTGTCTTGGAAACCTCGCCCCAAAACCCGTCGCTGCCCCCCGGATTTATGAATGTCACCCGGAAGTCTGCAGCATGAACAGTGTAGGCAAGTGTCCAGAAAAAACAGAAGCAGAGAAAACGAACCGCCATTATTTTCCTTCTTAGCACGTCCCGCTTCAAGACCGGGGTTCTGCCCCAACTCTAACGACAAAGTATCGATTCACCGGCGTCGGAAACGACTTACGCACACATATTCACGGACCTGGACACTTCGTCCAGCACAGTGTGTCGCAACGGTAAATACAACCTGAAACTCTACTTTAAAGAGCGCACTTGTTTTGCCCTTGCGTCACCCTTAAGCGGCGTAATGCGCACAAAGGCAAACCTTGCGGACCGGCCATCTGATTGCCTACAGATTGACGTGGTGCCTGGCTGCGTTTTGTGAAAACGTAGGCAAACGAAACCAATCGGAAGCAGGGTCACGGAATAATGTCTATCAGAGCAAGCATTTATCATCTGACCCACTACCAGTATGACAGGCCGGTCACGCTCAGCCCTCAGATCATCAGATTGCGTCCCGCCCCGCACAGCCGGACGCGCGTCTTATCACATTCCTTGAAGGTTTCGCCGACGGACCACTTCGTCAATCATCAGCAGGACCCTTACGGCAACTGGCTCGCACGCTTCGTCTTTCCCGAACCCGTTCGCGAATTCAAGATCGAAGTCGACCTGACCGCAGACATGACGGTCTATAATCCGTTCGATTTCTTCGTCGAGGAAAGTGCAGAGGAATGGCCGTTCGACTACCCGGAAGACCTTCGCGAGGATCTTCAGATCTACAGGCGGACAGACCCACCCGGAGAGCATCTCAAGGCTTTTCTTGCCTCCGTTCCAAAAGACAAACTCCGCACCATCGACTTCATCGTCGCGCTGAACAGCAAGGTATCGAAGGAAGTCGGTTATGTGATCCGCATGGAACCGGGCGTCCAGACGCCGGAAGAAACCTTTGAAAGGGGCACAGGGTCCTGCCGAGACTCCAGCTGGCTTCTTGTTCAAGCCCTGAGGCACCTGGGTTTTGCAGCGCGCTTCGTGTCCGGTTACTTAATCCAGCTCAAGCCCGATCTGGAGGCGCTGGATGGGCCCTCAGGGACGGACCACGACTTCACGGATCTTCATGCCTGGGCAGAGGTCTACCTCCCAGGAGCGGGCTGGATCGGCCTGGACCCGACATCCGGCCTCCTGACAGGGGAAAGCCATATACCTCTGGCAGCAACCCCGCATTATTCGAATGCCGCGCCGATTGTCGGCATGGCCAGCAAGGCGGAAGTCGATTTTGCGTTCGACATGCAGGTGTCGCGCATTGCGGAACACCCCAGGATCACGAAGCCGTTCTCCGAAGAATCCTGGGCCGCCTTGAACAGTCTCGGCCAGACTGTCGACCGGGTTCTTTCACAGGAAGATGTCAGGCTTACGATGGGCGGCGAGCCCACATTCGTGTCAATCGACGACTTTGAAGCCGACGAATGGAACACCGACGCGGTTGGGCCGACCAAGCGAACCCTGGCAGATACGCTTATCCGCCGCCTGCGCGAACGGTTCGCACCCGGCGGTTTTCTGCATTACGGCCAGGGCAAATGGTATCCCGGCGAAACGCTCCCGCGCTGGACATTTTCGCTTTACTGGCGGCGTGATGAAAAGCCGATCTGGCGCAATCCGGACCTGATCGCCGAAGAAGGGACCGATACCGGAACAGGCGCAGAAAACGCCAAGGCGCTCATGGAGCAGATCGCGAGCCGCCTCGAGCTCGATCCCGAATTTGTCGTCGCGGCTTACGAAGACCCGGCCGTCTGGATGGTCAAGGAAAGCAACCTTCCGGAAAACGTCACACCGGAGAATTCCAAGCTGGAAGACGCGGAAGCACGACATCGTATTGCCCGCGTTTTTGACCGGGGCCTGACGAAACCCGCGGGCTACGTTTTGCCAGTCCAGCGCTGGCAAGCGAAATCGACCGGCAAGCGTTGGCGTTCCGAGCAATGGAAATTGCGCCGGGACGCCATTTTCCTGGTCCCGGGGGACAGTCCGGTCGGATATCGTCTTCCGCTTGAATCTTTGCCCTATGTCCCGCCGGCACAATACCCCTACACGAACATTGAAGATCCAACGATCCCGAGAGAACCGCTTCCGGAATTTCCGATCGGACCACGCGCAGACCGGCCTCAGGACATTGCCCGGTTTACTGCAAACGGACCCAGCCAGGATCGCAGGGAACAGGAGCTCCCCGACGACGAACTCGGCGGTGCGTCGGTTCGAACGGCCATATCAGTGGAACCGAGAGACGGCAGACTGTGCGTCTTCATGCCCCCCGTCGAGCGGTTGGAAGACTATCTCGAACTGATCTCTGTCGCAGAAGCGGCAGCTGACGATCTCGGAATTCCTGTTCACATCGAAGGCTATCCGCCTCCAACCGATCCACGCATGAACGTCATCCGTGTTGCGCCTGATCCCGGCGTCATCGAGGTCAATATTCATCCGGCGGCAAGCTGGCAGGACTGCGTGTCGATCACAGAATGCGTCTACGAGGAAGCCCGGCAGTCCCGGCTCGGCGCCGACAAATTCATGATCGACGGCAAGCACACCGGCACCGGTGGCGGCAATCATGTCGTCGTCGGAGGCGCGACACCGCTGGACAGTCCCTTCCTGCGGCGCCCGGATCTGCTGCGCAGTCTGATCCTTCACTGGCAACGTCACCCGAGCCTCTCCTATCTTTTTTCTGGCCTCTTCATTGGCCCGACATCCCAGGCTCCCCGTGTCGACGAAGCACGCCACGATGGTCTTTATGAACTCGAAGTGGCGCTCTCTCAGATCAGCAGGCCAGGCGAAGGCCCGGCGCCATTCCCGTGGCTGGTGGACCGGCTTCTGCGCAACATCCTGGTCGACGTCACCGGCAACACTCACCGCGCCGAGATCTGCATCGACAAACTCTATTCGCCCGACGGCCCGACGGGACGGCTGGGTCTGGTTGAATTCAGGGGCTTCGAAATGCCGCCGGATCCGCGCATGAGCCTGGCGCAGCAGCTATTGTTGCGGGCGCTGATCGCCCGTCTCTGGCAGCATCCTCTTTCGGGGAACCTTACAAGGTGGGGCACCGCTCTCCATGACCGGTTCATGCTGCCGCATTTCGTGTGGACCGATTTCCTGGAGGTGCTCCGCGATCTGGAACATCACGGATTTCCAATGCGGCCGGAATGGTTTGAGGCCCAGGCAGAATTCCGCTTTCCGTTCTGCGGTGAAATCGAAGTCGAAGGTGTCCAGCTGGAGCTGCGTCAGGCTCTCGAACCCTGGCACGTCCTCGGCGAGACCGGGGCGATCGGCGGCACCGTCCGCTACACGGACAGTTCGACCGAGCGGCTCCAGGTCAAGCTCACGACCAGCGATCCGGACCGCTATACGGTCACGTGCAACCGCCGCATCATGCCGCTTCAGAAAACGGAGACCAACGGTGTTTCCGTCGCCGGTGTCCGGTACAAGGCCTGGCAGCCGGCAATGGCATTGCACCCTGTTCACCCGATCGACGCGCCGCTCACATTCGATATTTTCGACCGGTGGAGCGGGCGCGCGCTCGGTGGCTGCGTCTATCACGTGGCCCATCCCGGCGGGCGCAGTTACGACACCTTTCCCGTCAACGGCAACGAGGCGGAAGCCAGACGGCTGGCGCGCTTTGAGCCGCACGGGCACACGCCGGGCCTTTACGAGCCCCAGGCCGAAAGCCCGCATCCTGAGTTTCCGTTGACCTTGGACCTGCGTCGGCCTCAGAATATATAAGGTGCGTTCGGCGGCTGGAATAAATGGTTGGGACTGGTGTGAATGAGCTTGGATGAAACGGAATCGACGGGACGGGCAGGCTATGACCTGTTGAAATCCTACCGCCCGTTTCCGGGTGTTTCGGATGAACTTCTTGATCCCGACGGCAAGGTCCGCCCGGTCTGGCAGCCCTTCCTGGACCATCTTTCCTCCCTCGGCGCGGAAGACATCGCCGACCGCTTCGCCAGAGGCAACCAGTATCTGAACGACGCAGGCGTCTACTTCCGTCAATACGGGCAGAACGAAGCCCATGAGCGGGAATGGCCACTCAGCCATATTCCGGTCGTGATCAGTGAAGCCGACTGGCAGGTCATTGCGGAGGGTCTCGTCCAGAGGGCCGAACTCCTGGAAAAAGTCGTCGGTGACCTTTACGGTGAGAACCAGCTTGTCTCTGAAGGTTACCTTCCAGCGAGCCTGATAGCGCAAAGTCCCGAGTGGCAGCGGCCGTTGGTCGGCATCACGCCGAGCTCGGGATACTTCCTGCACTTCCTCGCCTTTGAAATCGGCCGGGGACCGGACGGAACCTGGTGGGTTCTGTCAGACCGCGCCCAGGCCCCGTCCGGTGCCGGTTTTGCCCTGGAAAACCGGGTCGCGACAGGCCGCGTTTTCAACGAGTTTTTCGCCAAGGCCAACGTGCACCGGCTTGCCGGCTTCTTCCGCCGGTTTCGCGATCATCTTCTTGAGCTTCGCGGCGAGCCGGACAGCCGGGTTTCGATCCTAACACCCGGCCCGCTCAACGACACCTATTTCGAACATGCCTATATCGCCCGCTATCTCGGTTTCATGCTGCTGGAAGGTGAAGACCTGACCGTTGAGAACGGACAGCTCATGGTGCGCACGGTCGCGGGTCTGAAACCGATCAGCGTGTTGTGGCGCCGGTTGGATGCGGCATGGACCGATCCGGTGGAGCTGAACGAGGAATCGCAGATCGGTACGCCCGGCATGGTTCAAGCCGTGCGCTCCGGCAACGTTGCCATGGTCAACGCCCTCGGCACGGGCATTCTCGAGACGCGCGCCTTGCTCGCTTTCCTGCCGCGCGTATGTGAGCATCTCCTCGGGCGCAGCCTCAAGCTCCCCAATGTGGCGACGTGGTGGTGCGGTGAAGAAACGACCCGCTCCTATGTGAAAGAGCACGCTGAAACCATGATGTTCAGCCCGGCCCTTTCGACGGCACTGCCCTTTACCTCGGCGCAGACGGATTTCATCGGAAAGGATTCCGACAAATTCCAGAAGGGCATTCTGGAAAGCTGGATCGACACGGAACAGGGTAGCCTCGTCGCGCAGGAAGCCGTCACCTTGTCGACAACACCCGCCTATCACGAAGGGGGCCTTGTTCCGCGCCCCATGAGCCTGCGCGTCTTTCTGGCACGCACGCAAAATGGCTGGGAGGTCATGTCCGGCGGGTTCGCGCGGATCGGCAAGGCCGAGAGCGCAAGCGCGATTGCGATGCAATCGGGAGGAACAGCAGCGGACGTCTGGATCATAGGCCAGCGCAAGCAGTTCAAGGAGACCCTGCTTCACCAGACCGAGTCGCCCTTCTTCAAATCACAGGCGGGGGCTTTGCCGTCTCGGGCAGCGGACAATCTCTTCTGGCTCGGGCGATACGTGGAGCGCGCGGAGGGCGCCGTTCGTCTGCTGCGCGCCTATCATGCCCGTCTCATGGAAACAGCGGACCCAAACTCGCCACTGGTGGCTGAAATCGCGGAATACCTGGACGAGATCGGCGTGGCACCGGAGATCCCCGTTCCCGACGGGCTGTGCGCCATGCTTCAATCGGCGGTGAACAGCGCCGGGAAGGTGCGCGACAGGTTTTCAGTTGATGGCTGGCTCGCCCTCAACGATCTTGCCCAGACGGCAAACGGTGCCCGGCAGGTCATGAAGGAGAATGCAGACGTCCCCCGGGCAATGAGCCTGCTTTTGCGCAAGATCACCGGGTTTTCGGGCCTGGTCCACGAAAACATGTACCGGTTCATGGGGTGGCGGTTCTTAAGTATCGGGCGCGCATTGGAACGGGCACACCGGATGGCCGATCTCCTGTCCGTTTTCACCGGTCCGAATGCCCCTGACGGTGCTCTGGAATTGCTGCTTGAAGTAGGTGACAGCGCCATGTCGATGAGCCGGCGCTACGCCGTCTCGCTCAGCCATGCGACAGTGCTTGACCTGCTTGCAATGGATCCGCAGAACCCGCGGGCCGTGATGTATCAGCTGACGGATATGAAGGACCACATCTCCGTGCTTCCCGGCGCGTCGCAGAACGGGTACCTGTCGGATCTTGCCCGTGCCGTGCTGCAGGTTCACACGAACCTCGCGGTCGCGACCCCTGAAACCCTGACACCGGAAGCCCTTGGCGATCTCAGGGATCAGATAGCCTTCCTCTCGGTGGAGCTCTCAGATGCCTATATCAGATAAAGACAAGCTCTTCCCCGTCGAGCCGGGATCGCGAGGCTGCCGTGCTTTATGATGTAAGCCTTGAAATTACATATGAATACGCCAGCCCGGCAAACTCGGGACGGCATGCGCTGCGGCTGGTCCCGGCAACGATAACGGGTGAACAACGGCTTCTGTCCTCCAGCATCCGGCTGTCGCCAGGCCCGACGGAACGCAGGGACAGGAAAGACTTTTTCGGCAACGCCGTCACGGACGTTGCCTATCGCAGATCGCACAGCGAGCTCGCCTTCCAGTTAACGGCCCGGATCGACCGCACGGCAACACCGGAGGAGCTGGACATCTCGCCGCCCGTCGGCGTCCTGGCCAGAGAACTGGCGGGCATCCAGTCGCTCGCTCCGGATGAGCCGGTGCACTTTCTGGCCACCTCGCCGCGGTTGCCCCTTGCGCCAGCATTTGCGGTTTATGCGCAGGAACACCTCAGTCCCGGCATCAGCGCGCTCGCCGCAGTCGAGACGATCGGCCGGGCATTGAACGAAGACATGGAGTTTGACGCGGACGCGACGACGGTCGACACGCCCGCGCTCGAAGCTTTCGAACGCCGCCACGGTGTCTGTCAGGATTTCACCCATATCATGATTGCCTGCCTCAGAAGCGTCGGCATCCCGGCAGGCTACGTCAGCGGGTTCCTGAGAACAATTCCACCCGAGGGCCAGCCGCGCCTTGAAGGCGCGGACGCAATGCACGCCTGGGTGCGCGCCTGGTGTGGCATCGAGGTCGGCTGGATCGAATACGACCCGACAAATGCCTTGCGCGTTGGCCAGGACCACATTGTCGTGGCGCGCGGCCGCGACTATGGGGACGTCGCCCCGGTAAAAGGCGTCCTGCGCACCTCGGGGACCCAGACCACGGACCACAAGGTCGACGTCGTCCCGCGATGAATTTGATCCAACGATTTACCGGATGGCACGGTCTTCGGCGTCGAAGAAGTGCATGCGGGTTTCGTCGAACTTGAGACCGATCCGGGCACCCTCCTCGATCGTGTCCGCACCGCTGATCCGAACCAGAATGGTCTCAAGTCCATCAAGGGCAACATAGAGGAACGTATCGGCCCCCAGATATTCGGCGACTTCCACAGTTCCGCTGCAATGCCCCTCGCCTTCCCCGACGATGGCCATGTGCTCCGGACGGATCCCGAGCTTGACCGGCTGCTGTGACGAACCTGCATGCGGATAGTGGCCGCCGCCATGTCCTTGCAGCGAGAACTGGTCACCCTCGATCGAACACGGCATGACGTTCATTTTCGGCGATCCGATAAACTGCGCGACGAACAGATTATCCGGCCGTTCGTAGAGTTCGCGCGGTGATCCGACCTGCTCGATCCTGCCCGCCTGGAGGACGACGATCTTGTCGGCGAGCGTCATCGCCTCGACCTGGTCGTGGGTCACGTAAATCATGGTCGTGCCGAGGCTCTTGTGAAGCCGGGCAACCTCGAAACGCATTTCAACGCGCAGTGCAGCGTCGAGGTTCGACAGCGGCTCATCGAACAGGAAGGCGCTCGGCTCGCGCACGATCGCCCGCCCGATGGCCACGCGCTGACGCTGCCCTCCGGAAAGCGCCTTCGGCCGCCGGTCGAGATAATCGTCGAGCTTCAGAACTTCCGCCGCCGCATTCACCTTGTTGTCGATCTCAGCCTTGGGAACGCCGGCAGTTTTCAGGCCAAAGCCGACATTTTCGCGAACGGACATATGCGGATAAAGCGCATAGGACTGAAACACCATCGACAACCCGCGCCCGGACGGTGGCAGCGCGGTTACGTCCTTGCTGTCGATCTCGATCGTTCCTCGGCTGGTTTCCTCCAGCCCCGAGATCAGGCGGAGCAGTGTCGATTTTCCGCAGCCGGAAGGCCCGACGAAAATAACGAATTCACCCTCGCGGATATCCAGATCAATGCCCTTGATGACCTGGAGATCGCCGAACCATTTTTCGACCTTGTTGAGCTGAATGGCGCCCATGTCCCTAGTCCTCCGGCTTCTTAAGCTGCTTGTTTCGCATGTGATGGCGATGCCCAGGTCAGCCAGATGGCTGCGGTCCAGGAGAATGTGCCGCCACCGGCACCTGCCCCCGTTTCCGGGCTGAAGTATTCTGCAAAGCCGCTCGTCTGAACGAGACCGGCCGTGTCGTTTCTGAGCTTTTCGGCGCGCGTGGCATCACCGGCTTCCGAAAGTCCTCGGGCGATCATGTAATTGACCATCGCCCAGACCGGCCCGCGCCAGTATCTGAGAGGCTCGTAGCTATGATGATCCGGATCGTAGGACGGCATCATGAAGCGGACCTTGCCGGCAATCCTGTCGAAGTGGCCTTGCAGTGCAGACAAGGTGGTTGCGTCTGCAAGACCTGCATAAGGCGCCAGGAAAGACGCGCTCGAAATCCCGTCTGTGTGTTTTCCAGTGCGTCTGTTGAACGCGACATGAGCCTTGAGATCGTCATGCCAGATCGATCTCGCACCGGTTTCCATCCGAGCGATCCAGCCGCGGATTTCCTCAGCTTCGCTTTCCTTGCCGAGGCGTTCGGCAAGCGCCAGAAGATCCCGGCACGCACGCAGAAAGATGAAGGTGATACCCGGATCGGTGACGAAGAACGGACAGGTTCTTGCCACGTCTGCCGGATCCCAACCGACGTTGCGGCAGGCTGCCATGATGCTGAGATACCGGTCGTAGTCTTCCTTGTGCGGGCGCATGGCCGGATCGACATGGGACGTATCCTTGCGCTCATAGGGCTGAATGTCCTTGACCTCGACAGCCCTTAGTGCGTCGTCCCAATCAGGCAGGTTGTCCCGTCCCGATTCCCAAGGGTGAATCACCGCCAGGACACCCTGTCCGTCCGGATCCCTGTAGGCCAGAAACCAGCGATGCCACGCCATGAGGTTCGGAAACAGGGCCGCAGCGCGGTCGATTGCCTTCCCACTGGTGTCTGCATCGACAAGATCCCTGATGACCGTTGCCGCAACGGGCGGTTGGGAATGGCCGGAACTTGGGATCGGTCCGCCATTGGTGCCCCAGACCGAAGGCCCGGGGAAATAGCTCGGATCGTCCTTGCGGAACAGGATATGCGGCACCATGCCGTCGCGCCATTGTCCCTCGAACAACATCTCGATTTCCCGCCAGGCGCGGTCCTGGTCGAAGGTGGCAAATCCGAGTGCGACAAACACCGAGTCCCAATTCCACTGGTAGGGATAAAGACCCTTTGTCGGTATCGTGTACCCGCCCTGATCGTTTTCGATCAGTATGGTTCGGGCTGTTTGATCTAACTCTGCGGCTGACACAGAAATCTCCTTGGCCATCGAGGCCGTTTCAAGTTTGCTCTATCCCTTCACACTGCCGGCCGTGAGGCCCTGGACAAGGAAGCGTTCGAACCAAAGGAAGATGGCGAGGACGGGCACGGTCGCGATAACCGCGCCCGCCATGAGGTGTTGACGAGGCACCTCGGAGGAATTCAGGGACACGACACCGCGCGAGAGCGTGAAGATGTCCGGATCGTCCAGGAACATGAAGGCGAACAGGAACTCGTTCCAGGCGATCATGAAGACGTAAAGTGACACGGAGGCGAGCGCCGGCAGTGACAACGGCAACGTGATTTTCAGGATCACGCCGATGCGCGACAACCCGTCCATCAGGCCCGCTTCTTCCAGTTCGGACGGCAGTCCGCGGAAATATCCCTGGAGCATGTAGAGAGCGACGGGAATGGTGGTCGCCGGATAGACGATCAGAAGACCCGTCAACGTGTTGCGCAAGCCGAGCTGCGAGAAGACCGCGTAAAGCGGGATCACCAGGACGATCGCCGGAACCATGTAGATCAGGAGCACCGACCGCGCCAGAAACGCCTGCCCCGGAAACCGCAACCGGGAAACCGCGTAGGCTCCGGGTACGGAAAAGAGCAGCGTCAAGACGACGGTGGCAACCGAGACGAAGGCCGACACCAGCAGATAGCGTCCGAAGTTGAACTGGGTGAACAGCTCAACATAAGACCGGAACAGACCGTCAAGCCCCTGGGAAAAGTCGATGGAAAGATCCAGCGGATTGGCGAGCAGCGTCTGCTGACTTTTCAGTGACGTCATCACCATGACGTAAAACGGCAACGCCACGATGATGAAGAAGATGACGAAACCGATCCCCTTTGCGATCCGGATATAGATCACTTCCCGTTCGTAGCGGCTCATGGCCCCAAGCCGTGCACCCGACAGGCAGACGCTGGTGGCCCAGGTCGCGCCGGACACGAAGAGGATCAGAGCGAGGCCCTGCCACACTGGCACGGTGCTCAGCGGCAGGCTGAAAGGTGACGCAAACGACCCGATCATGAGCACGAGAAACAACGCAATGGCCGCAAGCGCCCAGGCCGGAAAGCCTGCATTCGTTTCAGAAGACTGTCGCCAGACATAGATCAGCGCACTTATCAGACCCGCGATGCCGGCCACGGTTGCCTGCGGCAGGGCGACTTCGCCTGTGATCAGCGTCAGGGCCACCGCGACGACGACGATTGCGGTCACGCCCCAGATCAGGCCCGTGACGGCGGCAAGAAGGATGCTCCCCGGTTTCATAGTCCTTCCTCCTTCGGTGAGAAGCGGATGAACAGGGTCGCGAACGTGACCAGGACGACAAAGACGACGACGGCCACCGCGGCACCTGCGCCGAGATTGGAGAGCGCGAAGCCCTGTTCATAGACATCGACGGTCAGCGTCCGGGTACCGGCGTTACCGCCGGTCAGCAGGAAGATGTCGTCGAACTTGTTGAAGGTCCAAATGAACCTGAGCAGGAACAGCACGGACAGGATGCCCATGAGCTGCGGCAGGGACAGGTACCAGAACTGTTGCAGCGGTGTCGCACCATCCATTTCGGCAGCTTCATACATGTCCGTGTTGATCGACTGCATGCGGGCCAGAATGAACAGGAACGACAAGGGGAAATACCGCCAGGCCTCGAACGCAATCACGGTCGTCAGTGCCAGCGGAAACTCCATCGGAATGCCAAAGAGGGAATACTCGATGGACCGTTGCCCGAAGAAATTGATCGGATCGGCGACGACCCCCATCTTGGTCAAAAGCGCATTGACGGTTCCCGAAAACGGGTCGAACAGCACCACCCAGGTGAAGGCAACCGCAATCACCGGCGAGACATAGGGAAACAGGAACAGCCCGCGCACAATTCCCCTGCCGACGAAAGTCGTGTGCAGCAATTGCGCGGCGAAGAGACCGAGCACCAGCGCGCCGCCCGTTCCGAAAATCGTGTAGTAGAAGGTGACGCGCAGAACCGACCAGAATTCATCGGCGTTGAAGATCCTCTGGAAGTTCTCAAGCGTGAAGTTGAAATTGGTCAGGACGTTGTCTGCATCGCCGCTCGTGAGCGGCTCGCTTTGTCGCTCGGGTCTGTCGGCAGCCAGGAAGGCGTCGGTCACCGTGCCCTCCAGTCTCAGCCTGTCCCGCCAGCCCGGCTCAACGGTTCCGATCGTGCACGTCAGGTCTGTGCCACTGATCGCGCAGACGTCGGGCAACGCGGTGACGTCGAAACCATTCGGGATCTTGTCGGTCAGCACGACGTCGCGGATTTCCTCGTCCTGGGACGAGTTCCGCAGACGGTACTCGATTTGAGCGCTATCGCCCGCGGCTTCCGGCCGTCCGCGTACCCGCTCGTTGACGAGAACAGTCGGTGGTCGCAGGTCAGCGAGCTGCACAGGCTTCACACTGATCCAGAAATTGGCAAGCAGCGGACCGGCCACGATCATCAAGATGATCGCGAAGGTCGGCGCCAGCATCAGATAGGCAAGCCGCATTTCCCGCCGCTGCATCGGGCCAATGCCCTTCGGCGGTCCGAGAGACTCCGTCTGTTGGTTCTGTGCGCTCATGGTTCCAGCTCTGCGTTTCAGCCCGTTGGCCACTCAGGTTCGAGTTGGCGCGGGACAAACCGTCCCTGTCCTCCCGCATCGTGTGCGGGAAGGGTGTTCAGCGGGGCCGGACGCAGACCTGCGTCTCGTCCGGTCCTGATTGAGGAAATCGGGGGTGACCTGCCCTTTCAAGGGCAGGTCAATGGGTCAAGCCACGTTACTGGATCTTGGCCAGTTCTTCGTTGAGCTTAGCGACCGTTGCCGCGGCATCGCGCTCATCGTCGATGAACTCACGGACGTAGCGGTTGATCACCTGGCTGTTGATCATCTTGGACGCGAGTGCCAGCTGTCCTTCGGTGACACCCCAGCGGCTGGCAGTGTCGAGACCGGCGACGATCGTTTCGATGGTTGCCGGATCATAGAGCTCGGTCAGCGGTGCCTTGCGGTCGACACCGACCGGCAGTTTCGACCAGCCGTCGACGAATGCAGTGGCATTGTCGGCGTTACCGCGGCGGATCGGGAACTTGCCTTCAGGTGCGATCGACAAGGTCGACATATAGCCGTCATCGAGGGAGAACTCGACGAACTGCATTGCAGATTCCGTGTCGGCATCGTTGGTGATGCCGAAGTAGCGGACGTCACCCCAGGCGGCTCCATCCGGATTGGACGGCCCCTTCAGCGTGGTGACGATACCTGTCTTGGAAGCCAGTTCCTTCGAGGTCGGGTCGTCGGTGATGGTCGGCGGTGCGCTATCGCGCAGACCGGCAAGTTCGTCAAGAATGAACGGTGACCAGATGATCATCGCAGCTTTGCCGGCAAAATAAAGCTCACGCGACTGTTTCCAGAAAAGATCGCCGGGAGGTGAAGCCTTGGCAATTGCCTTGTAGAACTCCAATGCTTCGATGGTTTTCTTTTCGTCAAGAGCCTTGAAGCCGTTGCCGTCGACCGGTGTGACACCGTTGGCCAGCAGGACATGCTCAAGCACCTGGCTCATGAAGGCTTCGTCGATCTTGGTCGCAGCGACAAAGGCGAACATGTCTGGCGGATTGTGCAGCTTTTCAACGGCGGCCAGAATGTTCTCGTAGCTGTCCGGCGCAGCAAGGCCGTTTTCGTCGAAAAGGTCCTTGCGATAGACAACCATCTGGGTCCAGCCGTCGACCGGAACCGAGGCGATGCCATCTTCGACTGCTGCCATGGCGACAGCACCCGGCGCGAAGGTGCCGGTACCGAGGTTTTCGACAACTTCCGTTGCTGCTTCAGTGTCCAGAATGCCCGCTTCTGCCCAGGGCAGCGCATATTGAAGCGGATGATAGATGACGTCCGGCAGATCGCCGCCGGCAAAGGCGGCCGTCGTGCGTGTCCCAAGATCGGACTCGCTGACCGGAATGACTTCGACTTCAATGCCTGTCTTTTCCTTGAAGGCTGCCGCCATTTCTTCCTGCTTTGCCAGCCGATCGGGCTGCTCTTCGGTCGTCCAGAAGCGCAGCGTGTCGGCTTGAGCCGCCGTCAGACCAAGCGCGAGCACACCCGCGATTGTCGAGACAAGGAATTTACTCCTCCCAAACATTTCATTCTCCCTTACTGCCAGAAAGTGGCTGTTGGTTCAGCCGGTCACGGAGCGCATTTGCCAGCGCTGCCGATGTCATGGATGGCGCGCCGTCCGAGGCACGCCGGATTAGTTTCGCCTTCGCCAGTTCCTGCAGGCTTCTGGACGGCTTACCGTCGAGCACATCGATCAGCATGCGCGCCACACGGCCACCTGCTTCCTGCGCACTCTGCGAAAACGTCGTCAGCGGCGGATCGAGATATTCGCCGACCGGCAGGCCGTCATAGCCGATGACGGTCACGTCCGAGCCCGCCTTCAGACCAAGTTCGCGGCAGAACTGAACCGCACCGATGGCGAGCGCATCGGTTACGCACAAGAGCGCAGTTGGTGGTGCCTTGTGCGCCAGAAGTGTTTCAGCCCCGGCGAACCCGCCCTTCTCGTTGATTGCCTGAAGCGTCTCCAGCTCGGGATCGTGACGCACGCCAAGCGCTTCAAGCCCCTGCCTGTAGCCGTCCCGGCGCTGCCGGGCAAAATTCAGGTCCGGCGATCCCCCGATAAATCCGATCCGTTCATGGCCGAGGCTATAGAGATGGCGGACACCGTCCGCAAAGGCTGCCTCGTTGTCGATGTCGAACCAGGCATATCCCGTCGGATCACCCGTACGCCCGTGCGTGACAAAGGGGAAAGTCTGTTCAGTCAGGTAGGCGATGCGCGGATCGTCAACTTCTGTCCGTGTTACGATGAAGCCGTCCACCTTCCGGCGTGCAATCAGGCGCTTCATTGTTGCAATCACGTGTTCACGCGAATGGGCTGTCGTCACCAGTAGGTCGAGCCCGGACTCATCCAGGGCGCGCGCGATGCCGTCGATGAATTGGGCCAAAAACGGGTCTGCGCCGTTACCATGCCCGACCGGAATGACGATGCCGAGCGTATCCTGACGCCCCCGCTTCAGGTTCCGTGCTGTCGCCGAAGGCTGATAGCCGAGATCCTGTACGGCTTTGAGGATGCGCTTGCGGGTATCGTCGGAAATGTCGGTGTAGTTGTTGAGGACGCGCGAGACGGTTCCCTTGGCAACGCCGACATGGCGGGCCACGTCGTCGATGGTGACGGAACCACGAAGTCTCGACATGCGTCCTCCCGGGAGGCTCGGGGCCTCCTGTCCTCGACCGCTCCCAGATTTGCATCTGACGCGGCCTTTCTTGATCAAAAGTGTTACAAAACCGGTTTTGTAAGTCAACAAAATCGGTTTCGGTGATGCAAAAAGAATTTTTCGCAATGCGGGAAACTGCTGGTGTTAAAGCAAAACCTTACGACGGGAGGTTTCGGAACAAAGGTGCGGCCACATTGCCATCTTCAGTCGGAGAGGCGTCCGGTGACCTAAAGAGCGATGACTTCCTGAAATCCGCCGGGCCAAGCCATCGAGGTGTCGTCGACTGTCAGGTGCTTTTGTCTGCTCTTCGTTTGTCATCCCTGCGCAGGCGCGGATCCAGTATTCCGTTTGGCCGGTGGTTGAAGGAGACGGGCAGAAAAACGTTTACCGGAACTCGACCCTAAGCTTCACTTCGGCCGGAATGACACATCTAAGGGCTTGCAAATCGCGCCAGACATCCCGGACTCGGTTGCTCAAGCCCAGCAATCGCGGTCAGACTTCTGAACCTAGTCGATTATCCAGGACGAGCGTACCGCTCTCAAAAGGGTACCGAAGACACCAGGATGACATTGGCGTAAGGGGTCACTTCTCCGGTGCGTATAACAGCGCGCGCACGTTGGCAGCGGATCTTGAAATCCGAGTGCGGCACCCGGACCTGTTCGATCGGCTTGCCGGTTTCCGCTTCCCAATGCGCGAGTTTGACTTCGATCCGGGTTGACAGCTCGGGCGATGCCTCTTCCGCGAAAACTGCCTGCTCGACGATGAGTTCCCGCGACATTGCGTCAACGACGTCGAAAAAACCCGGAATGCCCGGTGAGACAGCGAGATCGATCACGTCGACATTCGACGGCACGGGCAGTCCCGCGTCAGCGATCACGATCTCATCCATGTGTCCGAGGGAAGCCACAAGCTTGCTGAGATGCCGATTGAGGAGAGGCGTACGTTTCATGATGACTGCTTCAAGCTTTATCTTCTGTAGGTTTTACCGATGGTCGGTTATCTGAGGGCCAGCTTAATCCGATCCACAACAAGCGCCAATAACTTCAGTGCCGTGGCAGTTCACGCATCCGTAAAGGCAAAGCCCCCCCCCAAAAAAAACACACTCGAGATTAGGATTGAAGCAACCTGTAATTCGATGGGCTTTAGTCTTTCAGGCACACGAGATAGTTTGCTTCCACCAGCAG
Source organism: Roseibium sp. MMSF_3544 (assembly GCF_030732845.1). GTDB lineage: Bacteria > Pseudomonadota > Alphaproteobacteria > Rhizobiales > Stappiaceae > Roseibium. Next base: position 49,436 of record NZ_JASHKA010000015.1, on the reverse strand, counting down.
GACAATCTAGGGTTTCAGCCCTGCTACATTCGCACAATTGCGAACTTAGATCTTTAGGCCTGGAGAAACTCTTGATCGCACGGATGTCGAAAAGTCTTCGGCGTTTGCTTGAACTCGCCGCAGAAAAAATCGGAGTTCGAACACGACGTTCTTTGACCCGGCAGCGCAATCAGTCCGATGCTGAGTGGGCCGCAGAGGTTCAGGCGTTTATGCAAGAGGTTGGTGAAGGCCCGGAAGCCAGTCTACCAGACCCCGGAAGGTCCTACCCCGCGACATCACAAAGTTGGAAAATCGAACCTTTCGGAAAAACAGCAAGCGTTCCGTATAAGGAGACATTCACATCCGAAGAGTTCGAAAAGCTGAAGCGCGGTCTGGTCCCCGAAGCAATGGAAGATAAGTGGTTCATCTATTTCGAAAACGCAGAACTGTTTCTCCACAGGAGTTGGACAGGAAAGGGTGTATTTCGAGCGCGCTTGAAGGAAGAAGCGAACGGTGGAGCAACTGTCATCGAGGCGGCTTGCGCCGGTCAAGATCCAGAATTGGATGAAGAATACAAGGCGGAATTACTGCACTTTTTGATCGGAAATCTTCTTCTCAATCGTCAGCTTCCGTATCCCAAGCATCTAGATGAGAAGGAGAGAGTTCCTGGCATGATCCAGCACGCGTTCAGCGGCAGCGGATACCCGGAAAAAACCTATCGCGACGAATGAGGCTCGCGACCTGCGCTCACAAATCGACGGCGTGTCTTTGCCAGCTCGGACGCAGGCAGCTGTCTGCGGTGCAAAAAACAGAGACCTTCAAAACCGCAAGGATACTGCAGAGCGTCACTCCTCCGGCAAGTCGCCATCGGGCGGCTGCCAGAGTTCGACAGCATTGCCCTCCGGATCGAGAAAACGGAAAAAGCGGCCGTATTCCTCGTCCTCGTAACCGAGTTCCGTCACACCATCTGCTTTCAGTCCCGCCATCAGAGCGTCAATATCGCTGACGCGGAAATTGATCATGAAGCGGTTTTCTTCCGGCCCGAAATAGGAGGTGTCCGACTTGAACGCGGCAACGACGGATGGGCCTGCATTTTGATGGAGCCATGTCCCGAGATTGATATCGAAATGCTTCTTGTAAAACGCGGCTTGGCGGTCGGGGTCTGCGCTTTTGAAGAAAACACCGCCAATACCGTCGACCTTGCTGAGATTTTCCATGCCTGCAAACCTCCCGGGGGCTTCACGCCAGTGACACCAGCGCCTCGCACAGCGACACCGGATCGTAGAACGGGGCAGATTGCTTGTTGACGAGATCCAGCTTCAAAACCGTGATCCCGCGCGAGCTAATCTCATTGGTCTCCTCGTCCGGCACGCTGCGGTCGACGATAACAAAATTAAGCAGCCTGTGCGTAGGGCAGTCGGCTCCCGCATCCCGGTGCAGGTAACTCAGCAAGGTGTGGACCTTGTCTGCAAGGTTGAGCGTTCCTGTTTCCGGATCGTCTCCTATGCTCGGCACGTAGACCTTTGGCACCGTTCTCGACGCGACCGCGGACCCCACGCCTTCCGGGAGCAGATTGGCAATCAGGCTGGTGTAAAAGCTCCCAGGCGCGTAGCAGATCAGGTCAGCGGAATGCATCAGCGTTCGGTTCCGGTCCGGAAAAACCGAATGCGCCGGATTTTTTCCCTTCAGGCTGTGGTTCAGGAAAAAGTCCTTTATCGGAGATGTCAGCGCAGGATGTTCCTTGCCGGTCAAGAGATGTTGACCGATGACGACCTCCCCGTTTGCCAGCTCCGCGCCGAGATGAAGATTGTCGTCTGTAACAGCGCGCACTGTTCCCTGAACACCAACAAGCTTGGACACCAGAAAGATGATCGGCTCGAGCTGCTGGTTCTGGCTAAGGTAGCCGCCGGCCAGAATGAGATTGCCGATGCTTGCTCCGCGCAGGTCGAACGTCTTCGGGCAAGCGGCACGAAACATGCCGAGCTGGTTCTGGATCAGTGTGCGCATCGGTTGCTCGATGGCATCGACCAGCGGATGTGTTCCGGCAATCATTTCATCCAGCTGTCCGTGCAGGTCGTCCTTCATGGCAGATTTGGCGAACCGGTGTGTGAACAGGCGGAACACTTCCGGATGACCAAGAACCGTTTCATCCGCGAGCGCCATCAGCCGGCTTCTGAGATCCCCGATCGCCGGCATATTGAAAGCAACGCGCAGTCCTTGCGAACTGCCGCCGGAATCGAACGGCGTCACAAGGTGCATGGAGTTGTGGGTGTAGCGCTTCAGGCATTGCGACACGCCGTTGAGCGCGGAGCCACCGCTGAAGAACAGCAGACGCGGCCCAAGTTTCGGATTGGACAGAAACCTTTCGATCCGAAACGGATCCGGCATGCGCACGGCGCGGGTGATGGTGACTTCGGACATTCCAACCCCTGCTAAAGCGACCTCCGAAACCGAATTGTCACCGGCCGGTCAGCTTGCTACCCGATCCATATGGCACGGAAATCATTCACATTTGTCAACGTCGGCCCAGTGACGACCTGATCGCCGATCTTTTCAAAGAAATTGTGCGCGTCATTGTTGGCAAGCGCCTCCGCAGCCGAGACGCCTGCCGCGTCGGCTTTTGCAAGCGTCTGCGGACCAACAATCGCGCCAGCAACTTCCGCAGCCCCGTCCACGCCATCCGTGTCGCACGCAATTGCGTGGATGCCTTCGGTGCCCTGAAACGCCAGCGCCAAAGCCAGCGCATATTCCGCGTTCGGACCGCCCACACCATTGCCGGTGCGGGTGACAGTAAGTTCACCGCCCGATAGCAGCAGCAAGGGACGGTCAGACGCACTCCGGGCCCGCTTGCGGTCAAGAGCAAGCGCCGCTTGTTCGCGGGCGACGTCGCGCGCTTCACCCTCAAGGGCATCTCCGAGAATCTCAACATCGCAGCCGGCAGCGACCGCCATTTCCCGCGCCGCCTCGAGCGACTGTGAGGGCGCAGCGAAAATCGTGTTGGTCACCTTGGAAAGCGCGACGTCCTGCAGCGCCAGCACGCCGCTATCACCTTTCAGGACCTCTTCTACGGAGCCCGAAACGTCAATTCCCCAGCGTTCCAGGATTGCCTTTGCGTCTTCTGCGGAACTGCTGTCGCCAACTGTCGGACCTGACCCGATCTCGGCCGGATCATCGCCCGGCACATCAGACAGCAGCAACGCCAGCATTTTTGCGGGATAGGCTGCTGCTGCCAGTTGCCCGCCTTTCACCCGGCTGAGGTGCTTGCGCACCAGGTTCATTTGCCCGATGGGCGCCCCGGAACTCAGGAGCTTCTGATTGACATCCTGCTTTTCGGCAAGCGTGATATCGCCTGCCGGCGCCGTAAGAAGAGCAGACGCGCCACCTGAAATCAGAGCCAGGACGAAATCCTCTTCCTGAAGGCCGTCCAGCAGCTCCAGCATGCGGCGTGTTGCTATCTGACCGGCTTCGTCCGGCACCGGATGCGCCGCTTCGACGATCTCGATGCCCTGACAGGGCCGTCCGTATCCGTAGCGCGTGATCACCAGTCCATCGCACGGACCCCAAACAGCTTCGACAGCTTCAGCCATGCGCGCTGACGCCTTTCCAGCCCCTACCACTGTGACCCGCCCTTCGGGTTTTTCAGGCAGAAAACCCGCAAGGCTTTTCATCGGGTCGGCCACTTCCACGGCCCGTTGAAACAGGTGACGCAGGACGTCCGCAGGCTGCTCGCTCATCAGGGCATTACCTTTGTTTTTGCTTAGATGACGCTGTTTGAGCGCTGTTTTGAAGAAATTTTCAAGGGCGGATTGGCAAGAATTGGTCTTCATCATATCTAAAAACGAGATTTGGGCGCGCGCTGCCACACTCCTAGACGGGATTTTGCTGTTGCTTTTTCGGCACGAAACCTCACCTAGTTTTTGAAACGAGGAACACGCGCATGACTGAAGTGGCAATCCCGGCCCTGAACGCGGCCATCAAGAATCCCGACAACCCGGCCCATATGATGGTGATCAAGGACGTGACGAGACGCATCCGCGTCTATTCCGGCGACACCTTGCTGGCTGACAGCGGGTCTGCTCTCCGCGTAATGGAGATCGGTAAGTCGGTCTACGACCCGGTCGTCTACATCCCCGAACAGGACCTGGTCGCGCAGTTCGAAGAAGTTGAGAAATCGACGTATTGCCCGATCAAGGGCGATGCCAGCTACATAGCGCACACGGGTGAAGAGATCGGCTGGGTCTATCGCGAACCGATCCCGATGACAGAAAAACTGAAAAACCACTTCGCCTTCTGGCCCTCCAAGACGCGCCTTGTCGAAGGGGACTAGGATCAGGCGATCGCTGACGATTAATCCGCTAAACTAGACAGCGGAGGACTGGATCCCGGATTTCCGCTCCACCGCGTCCGGGACGACACACCCACGGTTGGCATCTTTGTTTCCAGTCGTCCCATGGCTCGACCATGGGACCCATGCCGTGACCTCCCCCGGATAGAGGGTAGAGGTTTTGGGCGAAGGCACGGCTTGGATTGCCGGGTCATGTCAGCTCTCGGCAAACCGATTGGAGCAATCGCGATCACATGAGTTTATGACAATCGAAACCACCAGCTCGGGCCGTCAGGAACCTCACGCCGCCAATTCGCCCTCAACCACCGGCCCAAGGCACTCAACGATCCGCGTCCAGCCGCCTTCGTGATTGTTGCGGCTTTCCTTGGACGGAAATTTTACATGCGTCAGCGTAAGTTCGGTTCCGCCATCCACTTCCACAAAGTCGAGCGTGACAATGCTGTCGGGTTCCGAAAACGGGCTTTCCCAGGTGAACGCAAGACGCGTGTGTCGCGAGATTTCCTTATAGGTGCCGGCGTGGGGAATTTGCTGGTCACCGGCCTGCATGATGATTTCGAACCGGCCGCCGACCTTTGGATCGGCGCTTGCCTTCGGCACGGTCATTCCAGGCCCGGGCGTCATGAATTTCGACAGGGTCTCCGGGTTCAGCCAGGCTTCGAAAACACGCTCTGCCGGCGCAGCAAACTTGCGCGACACGACAACACTCAAATCATTCATCATCTGGCTCCGTTTCAAGTACCTCATCCAACGCGTCGAGGCGCTGCGCCCAGATAGACCTCAGGTTCTGGAACCAGCGATCGATTTCACGCACCGGCTCCATGTCCGGTTCGATCAGATGCTCACGCCATTCGGTGCGCCGGCGCACAAGCCCGGCGGCTTCCAGTACCTTGATATGCTTCGACACGGCATTCAGGCTGACATCGAAATGCCTGGCGAGGTCTGTGACCCGTGTCGGACCATGCTGAACCAGAAGGGTCAGCAAATCCCGGCGGCGCGGGTCGCTCACGGCCTTCAGGATCGCTGTGAGATCACGGTCATCAGGCTCTCGTTCAACCATTTAGTTGAATTACCTTATGCATCGCATTTAGTCAACCGTTTAGTTGAATGAATTCCAGAACGAGGCCGCCTCAGATGCGTGCCTCACCCCTTGCCGACATCCTCGACATAGACCAGAGCTCTGCCCTGACAGATGCGGGTGCCGTCTGCTGCTTCGCAGACCGATTCCAGATCGACGAGATGCTTTTCCGGCCTGAGACGCGTGATCGTAACCGAGGCGGTCAGCTCTTCCCCGACCGGTGCAGGTGCCAGGAACTCCAGGCTCTGCTTCAGGTAATTGGTCCCCCGGCCCGGAAGCTTGACCCCGAGCAGGTAGGAAAACAAACCGCCAATCAGCGGGCCAGGCACGCTTTGAGGGACGATTGCCTCTTCGCCGGAAAGGCGCGCGAAGTCTCGCATGTCCCGGTCCGTATATGTCCGGGCAAGCTCTGCTCTTTGTCCGAGTTCCAGGCTCATGCAGGGTCTCCAAGGTGGCACGTTCCGGACAAGGTGACGGCTCCGTCCCGGCTTCGCTTGATTTCGATCAGGACCAGACCAGCCTCGTCTGCGTCTTCGGAAAAGGACAAGGTCAGTTCCTCATCCGCATAGGAAGGATTTGGAAACATGAGGGTCTGAATTTCATGCTTGCGGTCCGGGTAAAGCGCTTCGAGATGACCGAACACACGCGTATAGAGCAGCATCCCATGTGAGACTGTGCGGCCGAAACGGGTGCGGGCTGAAAACTCCGGATCGACATGGATGGGATTGTCGTCGCCCGAGAGCTGCGCGAACGCATCAAAGTCCGACTGGCGTGGTGTCCACGTAAACACGGCGCGCGGCGGTGTATCAGCAGTAAGGCTCATGGCTCAGGCGTCCTCTGCAATGGGTTCGGCTGCGATTGTTTCCTTGAGAACGTTTTTGCGGACCTTGCCGGCAGCCGTGCGAGGCAGATCCTCCACCACGGAAAAGCTCTTCGGAACCTTGTAGGGCGCAAGCTGCGTGCGGCACCAGCCGGGCAGCTCTTCGGGTTTCAGGTCTTCTCCAGGGCGAAGGATCAAAAACGCAGCGCCGACCTCACCCCATTTTTCGTCCGGCATACCGATCACCACAGCCTCCAGGATCGCCGGATGACCGACCAGGACCTTTTCGACTTCCGCCGGATAAACGTTTTCGCCGCCCGAGATGAACATGTCCTTGATCCGGTCGACGATATAGTAGTAGCCGTCGTCATCGCGCCGGGCGATGTCGCCGGATTTCAACCAGCCGTCCACGGTGAAAGTCGCAACGGTCGCCTCCCGGTTGTCCATGTAACCGGGCGTGATGTTCGGTCCGCGAAACTGGACTTCTCCCTCGCCCGGACCCTCGACGATTTCGCCATCTGCATCCGCAAGACGAACATCGGTCAGGATTTGCGGTTTGCCGACCGAGCCGATTTTTGACGCAGCATGATCAGGGTCCATCAGGAAAACGGTTGGACCTGTTTCGGTCATGCCCATGCCGTTGCAGATGGTCACCCCGCGCTTTTGAAAATCGAGCAGAAGATGCTTCGGAACAGGGGCACCGCCACAGCCGAGTGCGCGGACATTTGAAAAGTTCGTTCTGCCAATCTTTGGTGACAGCGCCAGCGCCTGGTAGATCGCGGGCACACCGAAGAAACTCGTGACCTCGCCCGCATCAATCAGGTCAAGGACCGTCTCGGGGTCGAACTTGCGCAGGATCGATGAAGATCCGCCATTCAGAAATATCGGCAGCGTCGGCAAGTTTATTCCGGCCGTGTGAAACAGAGGCAGGAAGTTGACGCCCTTTTCACCGGTGCTTAAGCCCGTCGCCTGGCAATAGTTGATCATGTTGGCATAGGCCATGCCGGCGGTCTGGATCACGGCTTTGGGCAGGCCCGTCGTGCCCGAGGTGAAGAGAAGATACCAGGGTGCGCCGGCCTTGATCCTCCCGTCACCGATAGCAGCGGCGCTGGATGCGGCGAGGAGTGGATCTAGAGCGCTTTCTCCGCTCGCCGCAGCCCCGAGTGGCAATACCGGCGCATTTGTCCCGGCAGTCAGGTCCGTGGCGATTTCAGCAAAGGCATCGTCGGCGAAAACGAGTTTCGCACCCGATGCTTCCAGGATCGGCCGCAATTCAGCCACCGGCTGGCGCCAGTTGAGGGGAACAAGCAGGACACCGGTCTTTTGAGCCGCAAACAAAAGCACAAAGAAGTCCGGATGGTTGAGACAGAGCACGGCGACACGGTCACCTCTTTGCAAACCTCTCGACAGCAAGAAGTTGCCAAGACGGCTGGCACGGCTGTTGATTTCGCAAAATGTGTAGGATCGGCCGCTGTCGTGGTCGGTGAACGCAACAGCGCCGGGCATCAGTTCGGCCCGTTTTGCCGCCATGTCGGTCAAAAACTCCATGTGTCCTCCCAACACCTGGTGTTCATTTCTTGTTCCAGCGCCTCAGGCGCGTCTTCTTGTAAAGGCCTGCATCCCGGCAAGTGTTTCAGCTCGGGCGATCAGTTGAAGGAACCGGTCCTTTTCCCGATCAAGCCTCAGTTGAACCTGATCGCGCCGCGCTTCGTCCCAGACACCGTTGCGCGTGGCCTGGTGAGTCTGCTTGAACCTGCTGGCCAACCCGCCAACCCAGCCGTCTATGCAGCCAATCAGCTCATCCGTTGGACAGACGGACGAAACCAGTCCAAGTGACAACGCTTCGGACGCTGAAACCCGTTCGTTCAGATACTGTATCTGGAGAGCCTTCGAGGTTCCGACACGCTCCGGCAGGAGCGCAGTCCAGCCGCCATCGGGCCCGAAACCGACGTCCGAATAGTACGGCTGAAGGAATGCCCGTTCGGACATGGCAACCATGTCGGCGGCCAAAACCAAACCTGTCGACCCTCCGGTGACAGGACCGTCGACCGAAGCCAGAACAGGTGCGGGAAAAGCCAACAGATCAAGGATCACCTCGTGCAAGGTCCCGACAAGCAGGTTGGCATAGTCCAAAAGGTCCTCGCGCGAACCGGAATGATCCAAAAACCCGCCAAGATCGCCGCCCGTCGAAAAGCTTGTCCCCCGGCCCGCCAGCACAAGGGCGGCAGGCTCTTCGGCGGCTGCTGTGGCAATCGCCGCTTTCAGATCACTCATCAGGCGCGGCACGAGCGCATTGTGGCGTTCCGGGCGGTTCAGCCAGATCCAGAGCGCATCGTTGCGCCATTCTGTTTCGATCAGGCAGCGGGCATTCGTCACGGTTTGATCCCGTTCTCGATCAGGTCATAGGCGCTCGCGACAAGCTCCGGGATCGGTTTGTCGGACTTGAAGACAACCAGTTGTTCTCCGAGTGCACGGGCGATCCCCATCAGGGCCCACGCCCGTGTGTCCGGGTCACCGGCGGAGATCTGGCCTGCAAGAGCCGCCTCGGTAAGTCCGTCGCGATACCCGTCGGCGAAGGCGCTGTAATAAGCCTGGTAAGCCTCGGGATCGACAAACAGGGCTTCCTGGACGATACGATAGAGATCCGGATGCGCCTGTACGAATTCCAGGAAAGCCTGCAAACCGGCCTTTTCCGCTGCCAGCCTGTCGTCAATACCCTGCGTTGCTTCTGCGATCGAATGGCGGACGAGGCGCCCCATCTCAAGAACCAGTTCCGAAAAAACGTCTTCCTTGGTTTTGAAATAGATATAGAAGGTCCCTTGGGCGACCCCGGCCTCGCTGGTAATATGGCCGATGGAGGCGTCGTTATATCCTTTGGCACCGATCACGCGCTCCGCGGCTGCAAGAATCGCTTTCTTCGTGGCCTCACCCCGGGCGGTCTTTGGCTGGCTTACCGACGGTCTTTGCGGCATCTCCGCATTTCTGGCCGCTCTGATCACATTTGAACTCCAAATATCATGAAACATGAATCAGTATTCATGTTTGCGGAATTAAAGCAATAGGATTATTCAAGCAGCTGATTTTATTGAAACAAAAATCCCGGCCCATAAATGAAATGGACGCGGATCGGGCCTCTGCCGTACAATAAACAGCTCTATGACGTTTGGACGCATCACAGCTGTTTGACCTTGATCAAGGCGATCAGTCTGATTATGCAGTTTTGAATAACTTAAAGGTACACGATATTTTGCCTTGAACAGGTGTGGTACCTGACGCACAAACCGCCGGGATGCGACCTAGGGCGGCTGGGAAAAGAGAGGCGCTGGCCAACAATGCCAGCGGGTGAGAGGACCGGTATCATGGATGTGAATGCGTATCTGGAAGAACGCCTCAGCAAGCTTCATGACAATGGCAATTACCGGATCTTCGCCGATCTCGAACGCCAGGCAGGCAATTTCCCGCGTGCAACCCGCTATCGTGAAGACGGCACCGTCCAGGACGTCACCGTCTGGTGCTCCAACGATTATCTCGGCATGGGCCAGCACGACAAGGTCGTCGGTGCGATGCAGGATGTGATTGCCAAATGCGGCGCAGGAGCCGGCGGTACGCGCAACATCTCCGGCACCAACCATTATCACGTTCTCCTTGAGCGCGAGCTAGCGGATCTGCATGCCAAGGAAGCTGCACTGATCTTCACCTCTGGCTATGTCTCCAACTGGGCGGCGCTCGGCACGCTTGCCTCCCAGGTCCCGGGAATGATCGTTTATTCGGACAGCCTGAACCACGCCTCCATGATCGAAGGCATTCGCCACTCCCGCTGTGAAAAACGGATCTTCAAGCACAACGACTATGAAGATCTCGAGCGCCAGATGGCCGCTGACGATCCGGACGCTCCGAAGATGGTCGCGTTCGAAAGCGTCTATTCTATGGATGGCGACATCGCGCCGATCAAGGAAATCTGCGACGTTGCCGATAAATTCGGCGCACTGACCTATCTCGATGAAGTCCACGCCGTTGGCATGTACGGCCCGCGCGGTGGCGGTGTCGCCGAACGCGAAGGCCTGATGGATCGCCTCACCATCATCGAGGGAACACTCGGAAAAGCCTTCGGCGTCATGGGTGGATACATCACCGGCAGCAAGACTGTGGTGGATTTCGTCCGCTCCTTCGCTTCCGGGTTCATTTTCACCACCGCGCTGCCGCCGGCACTTGCCGCCGGTGCAACCGCGTCGATCAAACATCTGAAGGAAAGCCGCTTTGAGCGCGAGGCACACAAGCAACGTGTTGCCCAGGTGCGCGCAGCACTCGATAAGCGCGGTATTCCGCACATGGAAAACCCGAGCCACATCGTTCCGGTGATGGTGGGCGATGCCAAGAAGTGCAAGTGGATCTCCGACATCCTGCTGGATACCTATGGCGTCTACGTGCAGCCGATCAACTATCCGACGGTTCCGGTCGGCACCGAGCGCCTGCGCTTCACACCGACACCGCTTCATACGGCCGAAGACATCGAACATCTTGCAAACGCGATCAACGATCTTTGGTCGCAATGCGCTCTGGCCCGCGCGGTGGCCTGACGTTCCCCTTCTCCCTCCCGAAGGTAAAACTATCCCGCCCTACAAGGGCGGGTTTCTTTTTCCTTTTCCGCCTGCCGCCCTAGCTACACTCTGGTGCCTGCGGTTTAGGGAGCGGAAGAGATGCGAATTGCCCTTGTTGTTGTCGTCTGGTTTCTGCTTTCGGTGAAACCGTCCGTTTCCGAAGAGCTGGACCTGGAACTTGTCCTGCTTGCAGACGCAACGGGGTCGATCGACGAGGCAGAAATCCGCTTTCAGCGTGCCGGTTATGCCGAGGCGATCACGGATCCGTCAGTGCTGAGCGCGATTGCCAGCAACGCTTACGGCAAGATCGCGGTCACCTATGTCGAATGGGCCGACATGTTTTCTCAGGACGTGGTCGTCGATTGGACCGTGATCGACGGCAAAGCGTCTGCGGAGGCATTTGCGGCGCAACTCGCCGAAGCACCCCGCAAGGCTTACGGCCGCAACGCCATCGGCGCTGCCTTGCTCAAAGGCAAGGAATTGATCGACACGAACGAATTTCAGGGGCTTCGCCGCGTCATCGATCTCTCCGCCGACAGCGCCAACAACTGGAACGGCCCCTCCATCCACGAAGCCCGTGAAACGGTCGTTTCCTCCGGCATCGTCATCAACGGCCTGGCGGTTCTGTGCCGCTACTGTTCCGGCAGGCCGGTCTCCTACGACCTGGAACAGCGCTTCTATGATGAAATCATCGGCGGCCCTGCCGCCTTTGTCGTGACCGCCGACAGTGCGGAGACATTTGCCGATGCGGTCCGCAAGAAACTGATCCTGGAAATCGCGGCCAAACCGGTTGATGCGGAGCGCATCCTGAAGCGTCTCGCTTTGGGCCCCGAGGCCAAAAACGCGGTGCAATAACGCCCCGAACGGGTTCCGCGTTCACAATTTCTCTCCCCCGTAAATTCACGATTGCCACACGGGAGTGTCATCTGCTTATGATTTGAAAGTGCATGAGGCCATTTGCACTTATGTCGCCGTGGGCTTCGGGAGAGAGAACGTATATGGCCACCGGTCTATTGATGCTGGCGATGTTTACGGTCTGCTACACGCTGCTGGCAAAAACCTTATCGAATGGAATTTTAACCGCTCCAATTCTGTTTCTCGGCTTCGGCTACCTGATGGCACAAACAGGCCTGATGCCCTTCGATGAAGCCGAGCACCTGCTTCATATCGTTGCCGAACTGGCATTGATCATCCTGCTCTTTCTGGACGCGGCCCAGATCAATGTGAAAGCCCTGCGGGCGCGCCACCAGTGGCCGTTTCGGATGCTGCTGATCGGTTTGCCGTTGGCGGTGCTTATTGGAACGGCCGCCGCCGCGCCCTTCCTGACGACCTACCCGTTGATCGTCGCAGCCCTTGCTGCCGCGCTTCTGGCGCCAACGGACGCTGCGCTCGGTCAGGCAGTCGTCACGAATGAAGCTGTCCCGGAACGGGTCCGGCGTGCGCTTACTCTTGAAAGCGGTCTGAATGACGGTCTCGCCCTGCCGGTGATCCTGCTGTTTGCGAGCCTGACCGCCGAAGTGATGCATCAGGAAACAACCAATTGGCTGCTTTTCGGTGCGAAACAACTCATTTTCGGACCTCTGGTCGGTGGCATCATGGGACTTGTGGGCGGCTACCTGTTTCTTGCCGCCAAGCGCCGCAAGATGACCTCGGCGACGATTGAAGGCATTGGCGCGATCGCCATGGCGGGTGCAGCCTACCTGTCCGCCGGCATGGTGGACGGGAACGGTTTCATTTCCGCCTTCGTGGCAGGCCTGTTTTTCGGAAACGTCATCAAGGGTCAATGCGCGTTCATCTACGAGTTTACCGAAAGCGAAGGGCAGATGCTCTCTTGGGGTGCCTTTTTCCTCATTGGGCTGGCGCTGCTGCCGGAGGCAATCGCACACCTGGATGCACCGACCCTCGCCATCATCATGATCAGCCTCTTTGTCGTCCGGCCACTGGCCGTGTGGTTGTCGCTCACCGGGACGGATGCGGCTCCGCTCACGAAAGTCTTTTTCGGATGGTTCGGACCGCGCGGACTTGCAACGGCCCTGTTCGCACTTCTGATCGTTGATGAAATTGATCCCGAAATCGGTGAGTACATGCTGATTCTTGCCGTGAACACGGTCTGGATCAGCGCCATCCTTCACGGCGTGACCGCAGTGCCGCTCGCAAAGTGGTACGGTGCCCGAATGTCCGACAACGAGGGCGCGGCCGAAATGGAGGCGGTCCCGCCAATGCGGCCGGAGACGCCTGCCGATCCGCAGTAAACAGATTTTTGAACAAACCATTCAGCCAGGGCTTCGGGGGACACCCGAAGCCGGTAGCCCGGGGGAAGAAATGAAAAAACAAGTTGTTGCAAACCTGAGCAAACTGCCGGACCGCAACCCGCAATACGCCCTTGTCGCCGACGTCGATCTCGTGGTTGTCCGCTTTGATGACGAAGTCTCCGTCTTTTACGGCCGATGCCTGCACCGTGGCGCTCTGATGTCGGACGGATACGTCCAGGGCGACAACCTGATCTGCGGTGTTCATTATTGGGATTATCGCGTCGACACGGGCGTTTCCGAATATAACAACTCCGAAGCCCTGCCCAAGTTCAGCAGTTGGGTTGAAGGGGACGAGATCCTCGTCGATGAAGATGAGATCGCAGCCTGGGCGAAGGAAAATCCGCAGCCTTTCCAGCGCGACCAGTATCTTGGTCTTTATGCCGACACCAGCCACGGCACCGAGGAAGAGCCTTATAACGGCCTGATCCAGCAATATGCGCGCGATGGCCTGTCCAAGACCGGTCATCACGGCAAGGTCGGCGCCATGGGTGTACCGCGCACGCAATTGCCCGACTGGGACGACATACAGATCCTGACAGCGCAGCTTCAGCGCTTTCCCCTGCTCGACGAAGACCCGGTCGGCACCGATGTCGTGATCGGCCCGAATGCGCAAAAACCTCTGCGCCTGAAAATTCCCCTGTTCGTATCGGACATGAGCTATGGCGCTCTTTCCGAGCCTGCCAAGGTTGCTCTCGCCCGCGGTGCGGAGCTTGCCGGAACCGGCATCTGTTCAGGTGAAGGCGGCATGTTGCCGGAAGAACAGGAAGCCAACTCCCGCTACTTTTACGAACTCGCCTCTGCGCGTTTCGGCTTCGACTGGGCCAAGCTTGAGAACGTCCAGGCATTTCACTTCAAGGGGGGCCAAGGCGCCAAGACCGGCACCGGCGGCCACCTTCCCGGGTCGAAGGTCAAGGGCAAGATCGCGGAAGTGCGCGGCCTGGAGGAAGGCACTGATGCCATTTCACCACCGCGCTTTCCGGATTGGACCGATTGTTCCCAGGTCAAGGAGTTTGCCGACGAAGTACGCACGCGCACAGGCGGCATTCCCATTGGCTACAAACTCTCTGCGCAGCACATCGAAAAAGACATCGATGCCGCGCTCGAAGTCGGTGTTGACTACATCATCCTGGACGGTCGCGGCGGCGGCACAGGCGCTGCGCCAATCATTTTCCGCGACAATATCTCCGTGCCGACCATTCCGGCACTGGCACGTGCAAGGCGCCATCTCGACAAGTCCGGTCGGTCCGATGTGTCGCTGGTCATCACCGGCGGTTTGCGCAAGCCTGCCGATTTCGTCAAGGCCATGGCGCTCGGCGCCGATGCGATCGCCGTTTCCAACGCTGCCATGCAGGCCATCGGCTGCATCGCCATGCGGGCCTGCCACACCAACAACTGTCCCGTGGGGATTGCGACGCAAAAACCGCATCTTGTCAGCCGCTTGCAGATCGAGAAGTCGGCGCGGCAACTGACCAATTTCTTCGAGGCGTCGGTCGAACTGATGCAAGTGATGGCGCGGGCCTGCGGATACGCGCATCTGAACCAGTTCAACCCGGATGACCTGACCACCTGGAAGCGGGAAATGTCGGACCTGTCCGGCGTCGCCTATGGCGGCGTTGCCTGATCCAGCCAGACTGTTTTGAGGAGAAAATCATGGACGCTCAATCGCTTGACTGGATCAAGGTCGGCCGTGTCGACGATCTGCCGGAAGGCCGTGTGAAGACCGTCACGGCTCGCACGACCTCGATCTGCCTGTCTCATTTCGATGGCCAATGGGCCGCGATGGACAATCACTGCCCGCACCAGCGCGGTCCGCTGGGAGAAGGCTCCATCGAAAAAGGCACTGACGGCAAGTGCTGGATCCGCTGCCCCTGGCATGGCTGGGACTTCGATCCACTCACTGGCAAGCCTCCGGGTGGTCACGAGGACAGCGGGCAGGAACTCTATCCGCTCAAGATCGAGGGCGGTGAGATCTTCGTCGGTCTTGAACCTGAGCCAGAGCATGAGCGCACGGTGACCGACGTCATGGCGGAGACCATGGTCAACTGGGGCGTCAAACGCATCTTCGGCATGGTCGGTCATTCGAACCTCGGCCTCGCGGATGCGATCCGGCGCCAGGTCAACAAGGGCAACATTGGCTATGTCGGCATCCGCCACGAAGGCGCGGCTGCGTTTGCCGCCTCCGCCTATGGCAAGCTTACCGGAAAGCCTGCCGGTTGCCTGACCATCGCCGGTCCCGGTGCGACCAACCTGATGACGGGCCTTTGGGATGCCAAAGTCGACCGCTCCCCTGTCCTGGCCCTGACCGGGCAGGTGCAGACCCAGGTGTTCGGTCCCGGCGCGTTCCAGGACATCGATCTGAAGTCAGCCTTCGAGGCGGTCGCGCGTTTTTCGCAGCCCGTTCTGACATCGTCCAACCATGCCGAGTTGATGACGCTGGCGCTGAAGACGGCGATTGTTGAGCAGGATGTCGCCAATCTCATTTTTCCCGATGACGTTCAGACCATTCCGAGCGACCAAAACGCCTCCGGACCTGAAGGACGTATCAGCGGAACGTCCATCAGTGCGGGCGAAGAGGACCTCGACCGTGCCCGCACAATGCTGGAAGAGGCCAAACGTCCGATCATCATCATGGGATACGGGGCGCTGCATTCCCGCGAGAAGGTCATCGAACTTGCCGAACACCTCGGTGCGCCGGTCCTGACGACCTTCAAAGGCAAGGGCCTCATTCCGGACAACCATCCAAACGCTGCCGGTGTCCTCGGCCGATCCGGAACGCCGATTGCAAGCTGGCTCATGAACGAGGCCGACCTGATCCTGGCGCTTGGCAGTTCGTTTTCGAACCACACCGGCATTGCGCCTTACAAGCCGATCATCCAGGTCGATTTCGAGCGCATGCAGCTTGGCAAGTTCCATCCGGTCACGCTGCCGATCTGGGGCGAGATCGGTGCATTCTGCGACGCGATCAAACCGCGGATCGAAAAATCGGCTCATGCGGCGTACCAGCTCGCTGAACTGTTCGAGCGCTGGCAGATCTGGCGGGAAGAAAAGGAAACCCGGCTGTCTGAAGACCGGGGCCAGGGCATCCACTCGGCGGCCATTTTCAAGACGCTCACCGAGCTCTGTCCGAACGACGCGATCATTCCGGTCGATGTTGGCAACAACACCTATTCCTTCGGCCGATACTTCGAACCGCACGGCCAGCGTATCCTGATGTCCGGCTATCTCGGCTCGATCGGTTTCAGCTTGCCTGCCGCTCTCGGCGCCTGGTGCGCGACCCAGGACTTCGACGACTACAAGGGCCGCAAGGTGATCTCGATTTCCGGCGACGGCGGGTTCGGTCAATATGCGATGGAGTTCACCACCGCCGTTAAATACGGCATGAACATCACGCACATCCTTCTCAACAATTCGGAACTTGGAAAAATCTCCAAGGAGCAACGGTCCGGCGAATGGCCGGTCTGGGAAACAAATCTCAGCAATCCATCCTTCGCCGCCTTTGCCCGCCTGTGCGGCGGTCATGGTCACCGGGTTACCGATGCGTCCGAATTGAACGATGCCATCGGCGCGGCCATCGCCCATGACGGCCCCTCGCTTGTGGAAATTGTAACGGATGCGGACTTAGTGTGATTTGCGTGATTAGATACCACGGCCTCATCCTGAGGAGGACCGACAGGTCCGTCTCGAAGGATCGACGGAATACGCAGAGCCGGGCGGCCCATCCTTCGTCACAGCGCGTTGCGCTTCTTGAAGGTGAGGCTAGCCAGGGCTGCCGGACACTTTCGATTTCCGCTTTCGCGGGGATGACAGCAAGTATGAACCTCGCGAAACGGAGGCCATCAATTGCAGACTGCGGAATTACTCATTGAACTGGGCCGATATTACCTCATGGCCGGCGGTGTCGTTGCCGCAGTGTTTCTCGTGTTCGGGATTGACAGGGTGGAACCGTCTGCGCGCGGGTCCTATGCCTTCCGACCCTTGCTGATACCGGGCATTTGCCTGATTTGGCCGCTGGTACTCTATCGCTGGTACATTCTTGAGACGTTCGGGGAGGACCGCCGATGAAACGCGCTCACCGCACGGCCCATGCCCGGATCTGGACGGTCCTGGGGATCTTGCTGCCGCTGGCCTTTTTCACCGTGCTTGCGCTCCGTCAGACGCCACCTGCAGACAGACCTGCCATCCTGATAGAGGCGCCCCAGACACAGGCATCTGAAGACGCGGCGACCGGTACGGAGACCTCTCAATGAGTGTGCAATACACACCGGTCATCTGGAACCGGAACAAGATCTTCTACGATGCCGTCCTGCTGATCGCAGTGGCGCTCTATCTCTACATCTACATCCGTGTCGCACCCGGCTATGAGGATGTCACCAAACCGATCGATGGCGCGATCCTGCGCATGCGGGCCTTCGGCAGTTGCGCATTCCTGATGCTGACGATCATCTTGTGTATCGGCCCTCTGGCCCGGCTCGATCGCAGATTTCTGCCGCTGCTCTACAACCGCCGGCACTTCGGTGTGATGACGGCGGGCATCGCGGCCGTTCACGCCAACTATGTGCTGACCTGGTACTTCAATTTTTCTCCGGTCGACCGGTATGTGGCGCTCTTGTCGTCCAACACCAGTTACGGACAGATCCTCGGGTTTCCATTCGAGGCCCTCGGCATCGCGGCGCTTTTGATCCTGTTTGTGCTTGCCGCGACAAGCCATGATTTCTGGCTGAGTTTCCTCGGCGCGCCGATCTGGAAGGCCCTGCACATGTTCATCTACGCAGCCTATGTCTGCGTTGTGCTTCATGTTGCGCTCGGTGCCCTGCAAGGCGCCGGCGATCCGATTTTCACCAGTATCGTGGCAGCATGCGTCGTGCTGGTCTCGGGCCTCCACTTTGCAACGGGCCGGATGGAAGCAAGACGCGACCGCGGAGAGGAGACCGCCAAGGCGTCACTGCAAGAAAAGGGTTGGCTGGTCGCTGGAGAAATTGACGAAATCGACGACGATTGCGCCAAGGTCGTGACCCTTTCCGATGATGAACGGGTGGCCATTTTCAAGTACGAAGGCAAGCTGTCCGCCATCACCAATGCCTGCGCCCACCAGAACGGGCCACTCGGCGAAGGCAAGGTGCTCTGGGGCTGCATTACATGCCCCTGGCACGGTTACCAGTACAACCTGACTGACGGGCGCGCTCCGGCGCCCTTCACGGAGAAAATCTCGACTTACAGGCTCAAGCTGATCGGATCGACCATCCTGCTTGATCCGAACGCGCTGCCACCCGGCACGCATGTGGACCCGGTTATCATTGGAGAAGCGGCATGACTTGGAGACAAACCAAAGACGCGCCGTTTTACGTCGGCTATCTCAACGCGGTTCCGAAACAGCTCGTTGCGTTTCTGGTGGTTTTTTCGGTCTCCTTCGCCGGTGGCCTCGGCATCGCGGCGCTGGCGCTTTCATCCACGCAGAACGATCCGGGTGACGGCGGCTTTCAGTGGGGCAATCGTTTTGAAAATGCCGGCATCATGGAACTTCGGCCCTACCCAGTCCTGCGCGTGCCTGCGGATGGGGAAACGCCGGCCCGGACCTACATGCTCGCCGGTCAGGGCAAGCGCGGCGCCTTTAACCAGGCCGAGACACACGAAAACGGCTCCGTCACGCTGCGCGGTGTTCCAGTCAAGCGCGGGGACCTGACCATGATACAAGTCGGACGCGTTGAAGCCCTGGAAGAAGGTGTGGCCGGGTTCACGCCTGCTGACCCCGTGCCGCTCGGGCGGTGGAAACTGACCGGTGAGATCTGCGACGGCAAGTGCTATGCAGGCGCCATGCGCCCGGGCCAGGGTCTGGCCCACAAGGCCTGTGCCGATCTTTGCCTGACAGGCGGCATCCCGCCGGTATTTGTCTCCTCCGGACCGGTTGAAAATCGCAACTTCTTCTTGATGGCGGACAAGGACGGCAATCTGCTCGGCGACGAAATCAATTCACTGCTTGCGCTTTATGTCGAACTGGAAGGAGACGTCGAACGGCTCGACGATCTCATGGTTTTCAAGGTCGATCTTGCAACAGCGAGGGTTTTGAAATGAGCGAGGAAAAGACCCCGACACCTGCCTGGCAGACCTTTCTGGTTTCGCTTGTGCTCACCGCAGCGCTCGTCGCCGTTTCATACTACGTCTGGACATATGCCAATACCGGCGTCCGCCAATGGGACGTGACCAAGGGCAGCCTTCTGACCGACGTAAGGTTTTTCTTCGGACTGCTGGCCGTGTTTCTGGTTTTGACGGTGCTGGACCGGATCCTCAATTTCGTGAGATCGAAAATCGAGGGTGACCACTGAAAGCCCGGCGGTCTTGCAAGCGCAACGGCCCAGGTGCAGACACTTAGTTGAAGCGACTACCGCTCCAGCAAATTCAATAGCATTTCGTTGAACCGCGCTGCTTCTTCCATGTGCGGTGCGTGGCCGGAACGGTCGAACAGGTGAAGCTGGAAATCTGGAACGTTTTCCGCGTGCCAGCGATGTAGTGCTGACGCGTAGAGTTGGCTCCTTCGTCCTGCCGCCAGATGAAACGGCACAGGAAAATTATGCAGCAACTCTCTAAAGTCCTGCCCGGTCAAAGACGCCCACATGGGCCGGAGCAAGACCGGGTCGGCTTTGACGATTTCCGTTCGCGCGAACTCCCAAAGCTCCGGCTTCGCCGGAAGGTCATCCGCGAACAGCCGCGTGGCAATCATCGCCGGCAGCTTGGGCCAGTCGGGAACAATCGCATCCAGAAAGTGCTGGTTCTGTTCAGCGTCCAGACCATTGCGCGTGCCGTTGCGCCACTCTGCCGTGTTCAGAACTTTCGGCGTCATGTCGATGGCGACCACCAGAGAAACACGTTCCGTTCCAAAACGTTCGATCATGGCATAGGCGACAAGCGCTCCCATGGACCATCCGCAGACCACCGCGTCGGTCAGGTTTCGTTCCGCCAGGGCTGCGTGAAGCGCCACGGCGGCAGCTTCAATCGTCAGCGGCAAGCAGTCACCGGTTTTGCCGTGTCCAGGCAGGTCCGGCACGATACAGCGGGCATATGGGTGAAGGGCTTCGATCTGCCGTTGAAAGAAATGGCCCGGACACGACCACCCGTGGATCAGGACCAGCGGCCGCCCGGTGCCTTCGTCCCGAATATGAAGTCCGACTTCGTTCACGCACGCCCTGCCCGCAGTCTTCCGACGATCCCGCTCGGAAAGAAATAAACCGAGAGGATAAATAGGACGCCGAGCCAGAGCAGCCAGCGTTCTGGCGCAACCAGCGTCGAGACCACCGGAACGGCACTTGTCACCTCCGCGGCAACGCCCATCAGGTTCTGCAGATAGGTCTGCGCCAGAATGAACAACGTTGCCCCCAGCACTGCGCCATAAAGCGTACCCATGCCGCCGATCACGACCATCAATAAAATGTCTATCATGATTTCCATCGACAGCGTGGTCGCCGGTCCGGTGTAGCGCAGCCAGACAGCAAGCAGGGATCCGGCCAGAGCTGCCATGATCGCGGAAAGAACCGTTGCCGTCGTCCGGTACCAGACAACCCTGTAACCGATGGCCTCGGCCCGGAACGCATTATCGCGCACTGCCTTCAGCGTTCGCCCGAACGGTGAATTCACAATCCGGAGCATCAGGAGAAACAAGGCCGCGGACGCGAAGAAAACGAGGTAATAGGCCAGCAATTTGCCGTTGATCCGAACACCCAGGATCTTCTCGTCCACCAGCTTGAAGGCCGGAGTCAGTTCCCGCGGAATCCGGTAGTTCAGTCCGTCCTCGCCCCCGGTGAGCCAAGACATTTGGGACACCAGGACAGCAAATGCGCTTGCAACGGCAAGGGTCACCATCGCAAAGAAGATCGCCTTCACACGCAACGAAAAAAGACCGATGGCAAGCGCAAAGACCGCCGCAACCACAGCACCGGTGGCCGTGCCCCAGATCAGGGACCAGTAGCTTGGACCGGTCGTGCTGAGCGCAAGTGCGGTGCCATAGGCCCCGATGCCGAAAAACATCGTGTGGGCGAAGGAGACGATGCCGGAATACCCGAGCAAAAGATCGTAGCTCGCCACCAGCACAATGAAGATGCAGATCCGGGCAGCCGTCTCGAGCGACTTGGTGCCCGGAAACAGGAACGGTGCAAACGCGAGCGAGATCAGCACGATCAACAGCAACAGGGTAAGGAGCCCGCTGCGCGGGGTGTCGCCGGAGAGAAGTTTGGTCAGCATCAAAGGTCCCTCACTTCGCTTTGACGACAGGGTAAAGGCCCTGCGGCCGCCACATCAGGATCACGACCATCAGCGCGATGGTCGAAATCAAGGCCACCTTCGGCGCCAGAAAGGCGGTGTAATTGGCGAGCAACCCGACCAGCATGGCGCCGATGAAACAACCCTCGACAGACCCGAGGCCGCCGATGATCACCACGATGAAGACCAGCACCATGATTTCCGATCCCATATGGGCGGTGATCGTCTCCTGATAGAGCCCCCACATGACCCCGCCAAAACCGGCGAGTGCCGAGCCTGTCATGAAGACGATCAGAAACAGCCGCCGGATACGGTAGCCGAGCGACTCGACCATCTCTCCGTTTTCGACGCCCGCCCGGACGAGAAGCCCGACCTTTGTGTTCTTCAGGATGTGACCCATGGCCAGGAAGAGCGCGAGGCCGATGCCGACGGCGACAAGCCGGTACTTCTCGATTGCCGCCTCGCCGAACACGATCGACCCCTGGAAGGCCTCGGGCCGCGACAAATGCAGCTCGTCAGGTCCCCAGACGACGTAGATCATCTGCTGGGCAACGATCAGGCCGCCCATGGTCACTAGGATCTGCTTCAGATGCTGCCCATAGACCGGCATGACGATGACCCGTTCAAAAGCGTATCCGAGCAGGCCCGTGACGAGCATTGCTGCAAGGATCGCAACAAGAACGGCGCCAAGATTGAGCATCACGCTCGGCGAAGCTGTCCAGCCGGCAAGCCAGGCCAGAACGGTGAAGCCGACAAAGGCACCGACGGCGACAAAAGCCCCATGACCAAAATTGATCACGTCCATCAGTCCGAAGACCACTGTCAGTCCGGAGGCCATGATGAAGATCATCATGCCCATCGCGAGCCCGGCCACCGTCAGGGTCAGCCAGCTTGCCGGGTTGCCGATCGCAACCAATCCGGCAAGCGCCAGCAACGGCACCAGCAACACCGGCAGTTTCTGAAAGAACTGTTCCTTGAAGGGAACTTTTTCCATCCGCGGTTTGATCGCCGTGTCGCTCATTGATGCGCCTCCAGGCTCAGCCCCATCAGTTTCTCCTGCAAGGTTTCGTCGCCGACGAGTTCGCTCATGGCACCGGAATGAATGATGCGCCCGTCATCCATCACCGCGACCGTGTCGCCGATGGTCGAGGCCATGGCAAAATTCTGTTCCACCAGCAGGATTGTTGTGTCGGTTTCCTTCAACTCGCGCAGTGCATCAGTCATCGCCTTGATGATTGCAGGTGCGAGACCCTTGGTCGGCTCGTCAACCAGGATTAGCCGCCTCGGCTCTATGATCGCGCGGGCAACGGACAGCATCTGCTTCTGACCACCAGAGAGCGTTCCGGCGGAAGCGCCCCAGAATGTGCCGATAGGAGGAAACAGTTCCTTGATCCAGTCGAGACGCTTGGCATCCAGCGGGCCACTTGCTGCCGCGAGCATCATGTTCTCGGCAACGGTCAGATCGGTGAAGATGCCCATATCCTCCGGCACATAGGCAATGCCGCGCCGGGAGATCTCGGGTGTGTCCAGCTTCGTGATCAGATGATTGTCAAAGCGGATCTCGCCCTGGCTCGCGGTCCAAAGCCCCATGATCGTTCTGAGCGTTGTCGTTTTGCCGGCGCCATTGCGTCCGAGCAGCACTGTCACACCGCCTTCCGGCACCGACAGATCAACACCTTGCAGGATATGATAGGGCCCGATCAAGGTGTGAACGCCGGACAGTGTCAGTAGATTGTCTGCCATCAGGCCGCCTCCGGAGCCTTGCCGAGATAGGCTTCCTGGACGACGGGAAGTGCGATCACCTCCGCAGGGTCGCCGTCGGCAACAAGTTCGCCGTTGTGCAGGACGATGATCCGGTCGGCGAGCGAACGGATCACATCCATCTTGTGTTCGACCAGCAGAATGGTGCGATCCATGTCCGCTTTCAGTTTCTGGATCAGCTCCAGGATCACCGGCACTTCGTCGACGCTCATGCCGGCGGTCGGCTCATCGAACATCAGAACCTGGGGGCCCAGTGCAATCAGAAGCGCCACTTCCAGCTTGCGCTGATCGCCATGCGGCAGAGCGGAAACGATCTGGTCCGCTTGATCGATCAGACGGACTTCGGCGAGCACGTGGTCTGCCCGTTCCAGGAGTTCAACATGGCTCTCGGCGATGGAAAAAAGATCAAAGCCCTTGCGCGCCCTCGATTGCGCCACCAGGCGCACATTCTCGCGCACGCTCAAGGTTGGGAACAGGTTCGTGAGCTGAAAGGCCCGCCCTATCCCACGGTCCGTCCGCTCGGGCACCGACATTCTGGTGATGTCTTCTCCGTTGAGCGTGACGCGCCCGCTGCTGGCATGAAGCTGACCGGATATCAGGTTGAAATAGGTCGTTTTTCCGGCACCGTTCGGACCAACGATTGCCGTCAGCGTACCACGGTCGAAACTGCAGGAAACTTGGTCTACCGCAACATGACCGCCGAAGCGGATCGTCAGGTCGCTGGTTACCAGAATGGGATGTTCTTCGGCCACAGCCTGCCATCCTGTTGGTTTGAGGCTTCGGGCATGGACTGCCCGGCCGGTCAGCATTCAGCCGGCCGGGCGATCTTACAGATTTTCCGGAAGAGGTGCGCGCTCACCAACCGTGGCACACACCACCAGGATTACTGATTGCGGATCGGGATGTTCATGTCCTCGATCTTCAGTTCGCGGACCAATTCCGGAATGCCCCATTCCACGTCCGGATCAACCTTGATCTTAAAGTGATACATGGGTTGAAGCGCCTGGTGATCTTCGGCACGGAATACCATCTTGCCCTTCGGCGTCTCGAACTCCATGCCTTCCATCGCAGCGATCAGCTCTTCCGTGTCGGTCGAACCAGCCTTGCGAATGGCGTCGACAATCGCGATGCCCGCGGACATGCCGCCAGCGGTAAAGAAATCAGGCGGTGCATCGAAACGTTTCTGATGCTCGGAAACCAGCCAGTCATTCACCGGATTTTTCGGGATCTCGTAGTAGTAGTAGGTCGCGCCTTCCATGCCCGGCAATTCCTTGTAGGCCTTCATCGCCGCCAGAATGTTGCCGCCGGTCGCGATCTCGACCCCGAACCGCTCCGGCTCCATTGCCTGGATCTTACTGATCGGATTGCCGCCACCTGCCCAGATGACGAACAGGAACTTTCGGCCCGGCTCATCTTTCAGAGCATCGAAGATACGCTGTGCGTTGGCGGTGAAATCCTTGGTATCGGTCGGCGCATATTCCTCAAAGACGAGCTTGGCACCGGTTCCTTCAAGGGCTTCCTTGAAGGCTGCAACACCATCCCGACCGAAAGCATAGTCCTGTGCCAGTGTTGCAATCGAAACCCCTTCCTGGCCGAGCGCCACGGCATTGGCGATCGCGTCCTGGGAGGAGTTGCGTGAGGTGCGGAACACATATCGGTTCCAGTTGGACCCGGTGATGGAATCGGCGACGGCAGGCTCTACAATGAGCAGTTTCTCGTATTCCTCGGCAACCGGCAGCATCGCAAGCGCCACGCCAGAGGAAACGGGCCCGACGGCGATATCGACCTCGTCGTCGCCATAGGCTTCGGCGAGCGCGGCCTTTCCAATGTCGGGCTTGAGCTGCGTATCCTTCTCGATGACCACAATCTTGCGGCCGTCGATTTCCATCGTGCCGTCGGTCGCATATTCAAGTCCCATCATCAGGCCCGTATGGGACTGCTTGGCATAGGCTTCGAACGGGCCGGTCTTGCCGTAGACATGAGCAATCTTGATGTCTTCAGCAAGAGCGCCGGCAGCTCCTGCCACAGCAAGACCCAGGCTTGCCAGAAACGGCACGGCCCGGCGGAAAACGCGTTTGGTCATCATAACTCCTCCCAGTGTGCGCATAAGCGGGGTCGAAGGCCGCCTGCCTTCGCAGCCAGAAAACGCCTTCAATCCGCCCGGCACTGATCCATATATGAAACCTGAATCAGTATTCATGTCAACATCAGAATGCTCTCGGTACGGGGATCGGAATTCACCCCCTCACCGGCTCGCATGCCAAAACTCCATGCGAAACCCCGACGACCGGTATGTCGGATCGCCATGTCGAGGGGCCCTTGAAGTGCCCAGTCGGCGGGAATGCCTGCCTGCAAATCCGGGCAGGAGACTTCATTTGGATGACGGCGCCAGACTTTCGCTGACGGCTAGGCGGCACAAAGGCAACTTTCGATAAGTACTTTCATCGTCGACATGCAACCAGCTGGCGGCGAATTCAACGCATGATGACTTATAGTTTAATTCGTGCGCATTAAAGAAATTTTGAACGAAAATCTTCACGGAATCTGTGAACAGCCGGCTTAATAGTCTTTCAGCTCGATCCCGTTAGATTACGCTGGGGGACCGGATCGGTTGCGGAGTATTCGATGCACTTGCAGAACAACGAAAACACGGACGTTCTTTCAAGAATCCGCAATTTCAATGCTTCTCTCGACGAACTGATGCGCATCTATACGGGTGACAAAAGCACCAGCGCGGAGTTCACGCGTATTGTCACGAAAGAAACCGCAAAACAGCTGCGGGCTCAACGCGTGAGTGCCTGGTCGGTAACGCCCGATAAGAAAGCAATCGACTGTATCGCCCTTTATCTGGCCGATGAAGATCGGCATGTTTCGGATCTCAAACTGTCGGTAGAGGACTTCCCGAAATATTTCGAAGCAGTCCTGACCGAGCGGGTTATCGCGGCAAACGACGCTGATCAGGATCCGCGCACGTCGGAATTTACCGAACATTATTTGAGACCCAATCGCATTCTATCCATGCTCGACGCACAAATCCGGTCTGCCGGGGGCCCTCGCGGCGTCGTTTGTGTTGAAACCGTAGATGTTCGCCGTGAATGGTCACCGGATGAAATCGCGTTTACCGCCTCGATCGCGGAGCTGCTCGGGTTCTCCATGGACCGGGAGGATCGCGGTCAAGTCTCCGGACAACTTGAAGAGATAAATGACAAGCTGTCGCGCGCCGTCGAGGAAGCCCGCGAAGCCAACGAACGCTACGATCTTGCGATCCACGCAGCTTATGACGGAGTTTGGGACCTCGATAACGTCACCGGACGGGTCTATTTCTCCGACCAGAACTTCAAGCTTCTGGGAGAACAATACGACGATCCGCCCTCCGACTTCGAATGGTGGCAGAGCCGGGTTCATCCGGAAGATATCGACGGCGTTCTGGAGTACTATGAAAAGCTCCTCCTGAACGACAGCCCATATAACGTCACCTACCGAATGCGGCACAGGGACGGATCCTGGCGATGGTGGCGCTCGCGCGGAAAGGTCGTCAGGGACTCAACCTCTGCTCCCATTCGGATCGTCGGAACCAATTCCGACGTTACCGATCTGATCGAGACGAAAACCGAGCTTGAGAAGCGGAATCAGGAGCTCTTGAACGCCAAACGGAACGTTGAGCACACTGCGTTGCACGACAGTCTGACCTGCCTGCCTAATCGCAGATACATGGAGCAGGTTTTCACGGAAAAGTTCTGTGAGAATTCGGCGAAAGACGGCACCACCTCTTTTCTGCACATCGATCTCGACCATTTCAAAGACGTAAATGACATGCTCGGCCACGCCGCGGGCGATACGGTCCTGCGCCTGGTTGCGGATCTGCTCCGGGACCTGTCGGAGGAAGGTGATTTCATCGCCCGGATTGGCGGCGATGAATTCGTTGCAATACTTCAGGACAATGCCTCCGCGGAGAGGTCGATTGCATTCAGCGAGCAGCTCATCGCCCAACTCGCGCGCCCCGTCTTTGTCGAAGGCAGTTCGTTCAGCGTCGGGGTCAGCGTCGGCATAGCCTTGCTGGACGAAAGCACACCCGACGCCTCGCAATTGCTCAGGAACGCCGATCACGCGCTTTATCAAGCAAAGCATTCCGGCAAGAACCGGTTCGAGCTTTACAGTGATCAGATGCGCGTTCAGGCCGCCTACGTCCGCCAAACCAAGGAAGAAATTCAACGGGCACTCGAAGAAGACGGGTCCTTCGTTCCTTTCTTTCAGCCTCAGTTTTTTGCCGGAAGCCTCCAGCTGGCCGGGGCGGAAGCCTTGGTGCGGTGGCACCATCCTGTTCGGGGAATTTTAGCACCGGGAGACTTTCTGCAATATGCGGAGGACATGAACTGTGTCGCGGAAATCGACCGGCAAGTCCTGGTAAAGTCCCTATCGGCGGCTGGCATGTGGCGTGATGCAGGGCTCGTGCTTCCGCGGCTGGCGGTGAATGTGTCGTCCGGCCGATTGGCAGATCCCGGATTGCTGCTGTCAATTGCAGGCTTTAAGGACAAAGTCCCTTCTCTTTCGTTTGAGCTGATTGAATCCACCTATCTGGACGACACGAACGAACAGATCCGCCAAACGCTGCGGCAGTTGCGCAACCTCGACGTGGAAATCGAGATCGATGACTTCGGCAGCGGCTACGCATCGATAGCCAGTCTTGTGAACATTCGTCCCAAGCGCCTGAAGATCGACAGGACGCTCACCGCAAATGTCGACAGCGACGCCACAATGAGCAGACTTGTTCAATCGATTGTCGACATTGCGCGGACACTGAACGTCGAGGTCATCGCCGAGGGCGCGGAAACGCAATCGCAAATCGAGGCGTTGACGGCGATCGGCTGCGATATTCTGCAAGGTTTTGGCCTTGCGCGGCCAATGTCTGCCGACATGTTCCTGGAAACATTCTCCGTTCAAAACCCGATTGCAGCGCCTGGCCGGACCTAGGTCACAGACCCAAAAATGAAACAGATGCCCGCGCAGTCTCAGACCCAGCGACGCGAGCCATCTGACTTCACCGCAAGCGCTCTTCCGTCTCAGCATCGAAGAACATGGCCGAGGACGGATCGAATGTAATCTGGACGTGGCCATCGGAGACCGGTGCATCCTCGCCCTTGGTCTCGGCAATGATGCGCTCGCCCGTCGGACAAATCAGGTAGGAATAGGCAACACCGCCGAGTTGTTCACACAGATCGACTGTCGCGCCTTCGGAGCTTTCGGCTATCTTCAGGTGTTGAGGCCGAAGACCCACGAGCACTTTCTTTCCCTTGTCAGGCAAAGAGACGGAAGTGGGCACGGTCATGTCGCCGAAGGCCGGCACGTGGACGCCTCCTTCGGCAGCAACGCCTTCAATGAAATTCATGCTCGGTGAACCGATGAACCCGGCTACGAACTTGTTGTCGGGATCGGAGTAAAGCTGCATCGGCGAACCGACCTGTTCGATCTTGCCGGCGCGCAGCACCACGATCTTGTCCGCCAGCGTCATCGCCTCGACCTGGTCGTGGGTGACGTAGATCATGGTTGCGCCGATGTCCTTGTGGAGCCGGGCGATCTCAACGCGCATGTCGACACGAAGCTCTGCGTCGAGGTTGGAGAGCGGCTCGTCGAAAAGAAACACTTCCGGTCCCCGAACGATCGCGCGACCGATGGCAACACGCTGACGCTGGCCGCCGGAAAGGGCTTTCGGTTTACGCTTCAGGTACGGGTCGAGCTTCAGGATCCGGCTGGCTTCACCCACTTTCTCGGCGATCTCCGCCTTCGGGTGGCCGTTCATCTTCAGCCCGAAGCCCATATTCTCTTCAACCGACATATGCGGATAGAGCGCATAGGTCTGGAACACCATCGCGACGCCCCGCTCGGAAGGGTCAAGCCTGGTGACGTCCCGCCCGCCGATCTGAATTTGCCCGGTGGTTGTTTCCTCAAGCCCGGCGATCATGCGCAGCAGCGTAGACTTGCCACAGCCGGACGGACCGACAAAAACACAGAATTCGCCATGGTCGATCTGAAGGTCCACGCCGTGGATCACTTGCAAGTCGGCATATTTCTTCACGGCTTTGGTCAGAGTGACGCCAGACATTTATTTTCTTCTCCCTTAAATTTTCTCAGGCAGGGAACTGCCAATCCTCCACGGCAGCCGCAATTTCGGAGGCCGTCTTCAAAAGCACGGGGCGCACTTCAGACAACTTTTCCAGTGTCTTGCGGGACGTTGATGTTGTGACGGAAAGCGCACCGATCGGCCGTCCTTTGGAAGACAGCACCGGAGCAGCGATGCAAACGATTCCAGGTTCATGCTCCTCCCGGTCGAACGCCACGCCTTCCTTGCGTATGTCTTCCAGATCCGCCCTCAGCGCATCCTCACTCGCCAGCGTCGAAGGCGTGTACCGGTAGAACGACTGCTTCTTGATCGCTTCATCGAGGTCGGCCGGCTCCAGAAATGCCAGCAAAGCCTTGCCGACACCGGTACAATAACCAGGGCCGATCTTTCCGGCCTGGGAATACATGTCGATGGGATTGATGGCGTTTCGTTTGTCCACGTAAAGGACCTGGCCGCCATCCAGCTGCGCCAGGTGAACAGTCTCGCCAACGGCTTCGGCAAGCGTTCTGACAAACGGGCGCGCGATTGGCGCTATGGAACTCTGGCGCCAGGCAGCGTGGGCGAGGCGAACGAGGCGGATCCCGAGTGAATAGGTCTGCTGGTTTTCGTCATAGGCCAGCATGCCCTGGCTCACCAGCGTCTGCAGCAGACGGTAGAGCGTCGCCTTGGGATGAACGCTGTCGGACAACAGCTCGGTAAACCGGACGGGCCGCCCGACCGCCGCGACCTTGTCGAGCACGTCGAGCGCTTTGCCGACGGTCCCGTCGCTGCTCGTCGGGCTCGCCTGTTTGTTCATATTTTCCTCCATCGGCCCGTTTCTTTGCGCCGAACCTGTTGACAACTTAACCTGATCGCCGCAAAGTATCAATATACAAAACTAAGTTTCACATAATGGAACCAAAAGGGAGGACACCATGCGTTCCATGTTGAAGACGTCCGCTGCGGCTTTTGCCATTCTGGCAGCCTCAATGGGCTCTGCATCTGCTGAAGGCCTAACCGGCGAACTTAAAATCTTCCTCGACACATCCAACCCGGCGCCACGGGCCACGATGGAACAGATGATTTCGCAGTTTCAGGAAAAGAACCCTGATCTCGAGATCGAAACCACTGTGATCGACCGCGAAGCCTACAAGACCCAGATCCGCAACTTCCTGACCGCGAATGCACCGGACGTTGCCACCTGGTATGCGGCCAACCGCATGCGTCCTTACGTCGAGGCTGGTCTCTTTGAAGACGTGTCCGACCTGTGGGCGGAGCCGGCAATCGCGGAGAACCTGGCATCGACCAAGGGTGCCATGACCATTGACGGCAAACAGTGGGGCGTTCCCTACACCTACTATCAGTGGGGCGTTTACTACCGCAAAGACATCTTCGACGAACTGGGTCTGAGCGAGCCGACGACCTGGGAAGAAGAAAAGGCCAACTGCCAGAAGATCATCGATGCCGGCAAGAAGTGCTACACGATCGGCACCAAGTTCCTCTGGACCGCAGGTGGCTGGTTCGACTATCTGAACATGCGCACCAACGGCTTCGACTTCCACATGGACCTGCTCACCGGCAAGGCGTCTTGGCAGTCGGATGAAGTCCGCAAGACATTCGCCAACTGGCGCGAGCTCATCGACATGGGCGCGTTCATTGACAACCACCAGACGTATAGCTGGCAGGAAGCTCTTCCGTTCATGGTTCAGGGCGACGCTGCAGCCTATCTGATGGGCAACTTTGCCGTGGCACCGCTGCGCGATGCCGGCCTCACCGATGATCAACTCGACTTCTACCAGTTCGTCGAGATCACTCCAGGCATCGAGAAGGCTGAAGACGCACCGACGGACACGTTCCACATTCCGGCAAATGCCCAGAACAAGGAAGCGGCTCGCGAGTTCCTGAGGTTTGTGGTGTCTCCGGACGTCCAGACGCAGATCAACAACGGTCAGAACCTTGGCCAGTTGCCGGTCAATGCCCAGTCTTCCGTCGATGACGACAAGTTCCTCGTGGAAGGCTTCGAGATGCTCTCCAGCAACTCACCGGGCGGCGTTGCGCAGTTCTTCGACCGCGATGCCCCTGCCGAAATGGCGAAAGTCGCCATGGAAGGTCTGCAGGAGTTCATGGTCAAGCCGGATAATCTCGACAACATTCTGGCTCGCCTCGATCGCGCTCGCGAGCGCATCTACAAGTAGTTCCGCAACCAACGGAACTGGACAGGGTGCTTCGGCATCCTGTCCCCCTTAACTGGTCCCAGTAGCCAATCCTGAAGAGGCAAACATGGCCCAAGCGTCCGTTGCCCAAGACCACCAGAGCTCGTGGTGGCACCGAAACCAGCAACAACTCACACCGTGGCTGTTTCTGGCTCCAGGTATGCTGTTTTTCCTGTTTTACGTGATCTTCCCGATCTTCCAGTCCTTCAACCTGTCGCTCTACGAATGGGACGGTCTCGGACAGGCGGAGTATGTCGGTCTGTACAACTACGAAGAACTCTACTGGGATGAAGCATTCTATACGTCGTTGAAAAACAACGTTATCTGGCTGTTTCTCTATCTGCTCGCCATTCCGGCCGGTCTGTTCATCGCACTGTTCCTGAACCAGACGGTGACGGGTATCCGGCTCTATAAGTCGCTGTTTTTCTTCCCGTTCGTGATTTCGCAGGTTGTCGTCGGACTTGTCTTCACATGGTTCTACGATCCGACCTTCGGCATCCTCAATGTGCTGCTCGGGTCGGTCGGCTTACCCCCTGTGAACGTTCTGGGTGACGAGAACTGGGTAACGGTCGGCATTATTGTCGCCGGCCTCTGGCCGCAGACCGCCTATTGCATGATCCTCTACCTGACCGGCCTGAACGCCGTCGATCCGGAACAGATCGAAGCCGGCCGCCTGGACGGTGCCAAGGGCTGGAAGATGCTTTGGTACATCATTGTGCCGCAGTTGCGCCCGGCAACATTCATCGCTTTCGTTGTGACCATCATTGGTGCGCTGCGCTCGTTCGACCTGATTTCGGTGATGACCAATGGCGGCCCGTTCGGCGCAAGCCGCGTCCTCAGCTTCTACATGTTTGAGGTTGCGCTCTCCGAATACGGTTTCCGCATGGGATATGGCGCGGCGATCGCCGTGGTGCTGTTCCTGATCATGCTGGCCTTCATCGCCTACTTCCTGTGGTCGATGTACAAAGAAGAAAAGGCGCGCTGACATGTTTCCGACACCGATCGAACGCACGTCCCGCTCCTGGCAGGTGACCTATCAGTCGCTTTTGCCGCTCGCGCTGATCCTGTGGCTGCTGCCGCTCATCGCGGTCGCCATCTTCTCGGTCAAACCGGATTCTGATTTCGCCAACGCGAACTATTGGGGCTGGCCGTCCGAATTCAAGGGGTTCACCAACTACTGGCTGGTATTCACGGCATCCGACATGCCGCAGTATCTGTTGAATTCGTTCAAGATCACGATACCGACGGTGATCGGAGCAGTTGCCCTTTCCTGCATGACCGGGTTTGCTCTGGGCATCTACAAGTTCAAGGCAAACATTTGGATCTTCTTCATGTTTGTCGCCGGCAACTTCGTGCCGTTCCAGATCCTGATGGTACCCGTCCGCGACCTCACCCTGCAGCTTGGCCTCTACAACACAATCACCGGCCTGGTTCTGTTCCACGTCGCATTCCAGACCGGCTTCTGTACGCTGTTCATGCGTAACTTCATCCGCGCCCTGCCCTTTGAGCTGATTGAAGCTGCGCGCGTGGAGGGGATCTCCGAATGGCGGATCTTCTGGTTCGTGGTTCTTCCGCTCATGAAGCCGGCAATCGCCGCGCTCGCCGTCCTCATGTTCACGTTCATCTGGAACGACTATTTCTGGGCGATCGTTCTGACACAGGGCGTGGAAAGCCAGCCGGTCACCGCCGGGATCACCTCCTTCAACGCACAATATCGCGCCGCTTATCACCTGATGAGCGCGGGCTCCATTGTTGCGGCCCTGCCCCCGGTCGCCATGTTCTTTTTGATGCAACGGCACTTCATCGCCGGCCTGACACTCGGGGCTGTTAAATGACCGTCCATATCGGGGGCGGTCTGGAAACAAAAGAGAGTGTGGGAGTATTGGGAATGCAGGCGAGGACCTGGCATCTTTGCGATGCTCATCAAAGCCTGGTACTCGCCAGCTTCGGGGACCGTTTGCCTGAGGCAATTTATTGGGGCCCGCCGCTTCCGGAAGAAGAGTCGCTGCGTTCACTCGCAGCGGCTTCTGTGACTGACGTGACCGGGGGCATGGTTGACCGAAACGCCCCCATCAGCCTGAACCCCGAAGCGTCCCAGACGTTTCCAGGTCAAACAGGACTAACCGGGCGCGATGCCGACGGCAAACCGCTGACGCCTGCGTTTCGTTTTGCGAGCGAAGCCTCATCCGAGCACGGACTGACACTTGTCTACAAGGACACGTCACTTGATCTCACGCTTGCGTTTGAGTTGACGCTCGCCCCGGAAACGTCGCTGCTTCAGATGCAGACCCGGCTGGAAAGCGCAAACAAGATCACCGTTGACTGGCTCGCCGCCCCCGTGCTTCCGGTTCCGGCGCATATGGGCGAGATGATTGAATACTCTGGTCGCTGGTGTGCGGAGTTCCTGACCCGCCGGCTGCCGTTTGCGCCCGGAGCAAGAGTGCGCGACAACCGCACCGGCCGGACCGATCATGCGCATTTTCCGGCTCTGATCGTCTGCTCGAGCCAGACCGGCAACACGGCCGGGGAGGCTTATGCCTTCCACTACGGCTGGTCGGGCGGTCACCGGATGGTTGCCGAGGAACTGGCCGACGGCCGGCGTCAGGTCCAGTTCGGACATGCTTCTGCGAGCATGCAGAAGAACCATACGTTCTGCACGGCACCGCTCTATGCAACATATTCAGCGGCGGGCTTCAACGCAGCGGCAGTACGGTTTCAAAGGCATGTGCGCGACCATGTGGTTGCCGGAGCAAGACTGCCACGTCCCGTGCATTACAACAGTTGGGAAGCGGTCTATTTCGACCACAATCTCGATGAACTGAAATCAATAGCTTCCAGGGCGGCGGACCTGGGTGCCGAGCGGTTTGTGCTTGACGACGGATGGTTCGGTCTCAGGGACGACGACACGTCCTCCCTGGGCGACTGGGTGATTGACGCGAGGAAATACCCGGACGGACTGACCCCTCTGATCGATCATGTCAAATCGCTCGGCCTGGAATTCGGCATCTGGTTCGAGCCGGAGATGATCAACGAAAACAGCGACCTCTTCAGATCCCGGCCGGACTGGGTCCTCGGATCAAGTGAACAGGTCAGGGGACGCCAGCAATTGGTCCTCGACATGTCCCGAGAAGACGTGCGCGCGTATCTGTACGATTGCATTTCCGACCTGCTCGCGAACAATGACATCGGCTACATCAAGTGGGACCACAACCGCGTTCTGCCGGTGGTCGATGCCGCACAAACCGAAGGCGTCTACGCGCTGATCGACCGGCTGCGCGCCGACTTTCCGAACGTTGAAATCGAAAGCTGCGCATCGGGCGGCGGCAGGGTCGATCTGGGAATTTTGCAGCGGACGCAGCGGGTCTGGCTCTCCGACAGCAACGATGCCCTGGAACGACAGCGCATCCAGCACGACGCAGCCTTGTTCCTGCCGGCCAGCGTCACCGGATCCCATGTCGGACCTCGTGTCAGCCACACGTCCGGGCGGACAATCAACATGAAGTTCAGAGCCTGGACGGCGGCTCAGCGGCACATGGGTTTTGAGATGGACCCTCGCGAGCTGACAGACGAAGACGCCACCATATTGAAAGGCGTCACGGCATGGTGGAAGGCCAACAGGGACTGGATGCTCCGCGCGGATATCCTGAGGCTGGACAGTTCCGATCAAGCACTGATTGCCGAGCAGCAACTGGCCGAAGACGGTTCGCGATTTGTCGTTTTCGCCGCGCTTGTCCGCTCTTCCGTTCAGATCCTTCAGCACCCGCTCAGGCTGACCGGCCTGGATGCTGGCGCGCAATACAGGGTCGCCCTGACAAATCGCGACGATGCCCCGCACTTGTCACGCGGTTCACCGCTTCTGAAAGGAGAGAACCTAGTGGCAAGCGGGCAATACCTGATGTCCCATGGCCTCATCCTGCCCTGGCGTTTCCCGGAAACAATCTGGGTTTTGGAAGCTGAGCGGATCTGATCGGACGAGAGACAAAAGGCACGGATTTGAACCGGGCCGCGACAACACACTAAGGGAGCGTCATATGCACGCAAACTATCCGGATCTGAAAGGCAGATCGGTCTTCATCACCGGCGGTGGCTCGGGCATCGGTGCGGCCCTGACGAGCGGCTTTCTTGGCCAGGGGGCAAGGGTCGCGTTCGTACAGCGCTCCGACGCGACGGAATTCTGTGACGACATGGAGCGCCAACACGGCAACCGGCCGCTTTTTCTGCCTTGCGACATTTCAAATGTCACGGAGCTGAAGAACGCGATGGACAAGGCTGCCGAGACCCACGGACCCATTACCGTTCTGGTCAACAACGCCGCCAACGACAAACGGCACGCGACGGAAGACGTTGACGAAGATTTTTGGGACTGGTCCCAGGCAATCAACCTGAAGGCCTATTTCTTTGCCTGTCAGAATGTCATCTCGGGGATGCGGGTTGCCGGTGGCGGGTCGATTATCAATTTCACGTCGATTTCCTACATAATGGGCAATGCCGGTTATGCCGCCTACACCACGGCCAATTCCGGCATAAACGGCATGACCCGCAGCCTGGCGCGCGAGTTCGGACCTGAGAACATCCGGGTCAATGCGATCGCTCCTGGATGGGTGCTCACTCAGAAGCAAAAGGATTTGTGGGTGACGCCGGAGGCACTTGCGGCTCATATCGATCGTCAGTGCCTGAAGTTTGAACTCTCGCCGGACGATATGGTCGATCCGGTTCTTTTTCTTGCCGCGAAAACCAGCAGGGCAATGACTGGCCAATCCCTGGTCGTGGATGGTGGAGTTGTGGTGACGGGATGACCCCTCAGGCAAAGGCGGACTGGATTGCAGCGGATTGGGGCACGTCCAATCTCAGGATCTGGGCGCTGGATTCAGGCGGAGGCGAGCTGGCCCATCGAAGCTCCGGCAAAGGCATGGGCACGCTCGGCAGAGACGAGTTCGAGCCGGCCTTGCTCGAGCTGATCGAAGATGTCCTGCGACCCGATGCCAGGACACCTGTCATCATTTGCGGCATGGCCGGCTCCCGCCAGGGCTGGGCGGAAGCACCTTACAAGACCGTACCTTGCGCACCGCCTTCCCTGACCGACGCAACCCACGTCAAGGCGGAAGATCCACGTCTCGACGTGCGCATCCTGCCCGGCATCAAGCAACTGAAACCGGCGGATGTCATGCGCGGCGAGGAGACCCAAATCGCCGGCTTTCTCGCCGAAAACGCCGATTTCACTGGCACGCTTTGCCTGCCCGGCACGCATTCAAAGTGGGTCGCGCTTCAAGATGGCGTAGTTGAGCGTTTTCGCACCTGCATGACGGGCGAGCTGTTTGCACTTCTGTCCGCTCATTCCGTGCTGCGTCACAGTCTGTCGGAAAGTCAGCTGGACAATGCGGCCTTTGAGGTCGCCGTCCAGGAATGTGCCGAGAGGCCACAAGCGATTGCGGCGAACCTTTTCGGCATCCGCGCCGCCGGGCTCGTTGCAGACCTGTCTCCTGAAGCCGCAAGGGCACGTTTATCCGGCCTCCTTATCGGCGCTGAACTCGCCGCCATGAAGCAGGATTTCGATCTTTCCAAGGTCATGCTCCTTGGAAGCGACAAGCTTGCAAAGGCCTACCGGTCGGCACTTGGCTGTCTCGGGCACCAGGCGGTCCTTCTCGATGCTGACGCGATCACGCTGAGCGGCCTCTCACTCGCCTATTCTTCCTATCAAAAGGTCTCGTCATGAACCGCAATCTGATTGCCATTTTACGCGGGCTGACCCCGGCTGAAGCACTTCCTGTTACGGAATGCCTGATCGAGGCAGGCATTACTCGGATTGAAGTTCCGCTCAATTCACCGGACCCGCTGAAAAGCATAGAGGCCATGGTGAAAGCCCATTCGGGGAGCGCCCAGATCGGCGCCGGCACTGTTCTCTCGCCGGACCAGGTCCTGCAAGTCCGGTCGGCGGGTGGTTCGCTGATCGTCTCGCCGGACTGCAATCCCGACGTTATCCTCGCCACCAAGGCCGAGGACATGCTGTCCTATCCGGGTGTCATGACACCGAGCGAATGTTTCACCGCGCTGCGCAACGGAGCGGACGGCTTGAAATTCTTCCCCGCATCTCTCATTGGGCCGGACGGCTTGAAAGCAATGCTTGCGGTTCTCCCGAAGGGGACTGAAACCTATGCAGTCGGAGGTGCCGGGCCGGATAATTTCAAGGATTGGATCAAGGTCGGCACGACTGGATTTGGAATTGGCACGGCACTCTACAAACCCGGTCTCACAGTGCCCGAAATCAAGTCCCGCGCCGAAAATATCGTTCGCGCCTATGACGCGGCTGTTGAATCTGGCGGATAGGCGTGATGAGCATCATTTTCGATGATCGGCAGTGCACGCTCGGTGAAGGCCCCCTGTGGCACCCGGAGCGTCAGCAGCTGTTCTGGTTCGATATCCTGAACCGGCAATTGATGACACAGGAAAATGGAAGCCAGAAATCCTGGCAGTTCGAGGATTACGTCTCTGCCGCCGGCTGGGTCGGGAAGTCCGAATTGCTGATTGCAAGCGCGGCTGAGCTTTTCCTGTTTCACCTTGAAACCACGGCTAGGACGAAGCTCTGCGACCTTGAAGCGGACAATCCCGTGACCCGGTCGAATGACGGGCGCGCCGATCCGAAGGGCGGCTTCTGGATCGGGACAATGGGATTCAATGCCGAGCAAGGTGCAGGCTCCATTTACCGTTTCTACAAGGGCGAGCTGCGCAGGCTCTACGGTGGGATTACGATCTCAAATGCGATCTGCTTCGCTCCGGACGGCAAGACGGCTTTTTTCGCCGATACGGCGACACAGGCCATCCAGCAGGTCGAACTCGACGAGGAAGGCTGGCCCTCCGGCACACCGACACTTTTCACGGATCTTTCCGAAGGCGGATTTAATCCGGACGGCGCGGTTGTCGACAGCGAAGGACATCTTTGGAACGCGCAATGGGGAGCCAACCGCGTTGCAAGATACGCCCCCGACGGTAAATTCGTCGAGGAAATCACCTTTCGCGCCCGGCAGGTGTCCTGTCCGGCATTTGGCGGAGCAGAGCGCAAGACCCTGTTTGCAACCACCGCTGCCGATGGTCTGCTGGGTGACTGGGAGGGCAAGACTTTCTTCGCCGAAACTTCCGTTCGCGGGCAAGCTGAACACCGTGTCATTCTCTGAACAAGAATGTGATTTCGACTACCATCGACCGCCCTTGAAACAGACCCCTATCGGGTAGTCATCCCTGCGCAGACAGGGGCCGGTAGTCTTTTGTAAATGTCGTCGTTCTGGAAAGAGACATCCAGATTTCGGTCTTGGTGCAGGACCGCCAACCCGGATTGACGAGCAAGATGAGATCCAACATGAAGCGAACGCTTGGAACCTGCTATTACCCGGAACACTGGCCGGAGGAAATCTGGGAAGCAGATGCCCGCCGTATGGCGGAGAGCGGACTGACATGGGTTCGGGTTGGCGAGTTTGCATGGTCGCGCCTTGAACCTTCGTCCGGCGACTTGCAGTTCGACTGGCTCGATCGGGCAATTGAAGTCCTGGGGCGTGCGGGGCTGAAGGTCGTCCTCGGCACGCCAACCGCGACGCCTCCCAGATGGGTGCTGGATAAACATCCCGACATGCTTGCCCTCGACAACGAGGGCCGGTCGCGTGGCTTCGGCTCCCGGCGCCACTATTGTTTTTCGCACGAAGGCTACCGCGAGGAAAGTGATCGCATCGTTCGGCTTTTCGCGGAACGCTACGGCAAAAATCCTCACGTCGCAGCCTGGCAGACCGACAATGAATATGGCTGCCACGATACGACGCTATCTTATTCCAGCGCGGCCCGTACCGCCTTCAGGACCTGGCTCAAGAACCGCTACGGTTCTGTCGAAGCGCTCAACCGTTCCTGGGGCAACGTCTTCTGGTCGATGGAATATGCGTCTTTCGATGAAATCGACCTGCCCAACCTGACCGTCACCGAGCCGAACCCCTCGCACATGCTGGCTTTCCGCCGGTTTTCCTCCGATCAGGTGGCAAGTTTCAACAAACGGCAGGTGGAGATCATCCGAGCCCATTCGAAGGCACCGATCGGGCATAACTTCATGGGCCGCATCACCGAGTTCGATCACTTCAAGGTCGGAGATGACCTTGATATCGCGACCTGGGACAGTTATCCGCTCGGCTTCCTTGAAGACAGGGTTGGCGCGGAGACGAGTCATCAGCGCCTTTATGCCCGTCAGGGCGATCCGGATTTCCAGGCGTTTCATCATGATCTTTACCGCGCCGTCGGCAAGGGCCGCTGGTGGGTGATGGAACAGCAACCGGGTCCGGTGAACTGGGCACCTTACAATCCCGCACCGCTTCCCGGCATGATGCGGCTTTGGGCCTGGGAGGCTTTTGCTCATGGTGCGGAGGCGGTGTGTTATTTCCGCTGGCGGCAAGCTCCCTTTGCCCAGGAACAGATGCACGCCGGCATGCTGCGCCCGGATAATGCCGATGCGCCAGCTTTGCAGGCAGCCCGGCAGGTCGCGAGTGAATTGCGCGACGCGCCTGAAGTCCGCGTCAGGCAGGCCCCGGTCGCCTTGATCTTCGACTACGACGCCGATTTCGCCTGGGCGACCCAGCCCCACGGCGCTGGTCTCACCTATTTCCAGCTCGTCTTCGATGCCTATAGGGCGCTGCGCAAACTCGGTCTTTCGATTGACATTGTCCGCGCACAAACGCGGGACTTTTCAGGCTACAGCATCGTTGCTGCACCGGGCCTAATCTACATGCCTCAGGATCTGAAGCGCGCCCTTTCAGAGACCGAGGCGCATGTAGTATTGGGACCGCGGACCGCGGCGCGCAACGCCGACATGGTCATACCTGTTCCCTTGCCGCCGGATATGCCCAATCTGGATGTCACGGTCTCGTGCGTCGAAAGCATCCGTCCGGACATGCCGATGCCCCTCAAGGACGGCGGCAGCTTTGTCGGTTACCGCGAAGAGTTGGAAGGCTCGGCCGAGGTTGTTGTCGAGCTTGAAGACGGCCAGCCGGCTGCCATGCGTGCAGGCAATCTCACATATGTCGGCGGCTGGTGCGACGAAACCGCCTGGACCCGGCTCTTTCGGGATTTGTGCGACCAGGCTGGTATCGAAACGACACTGCTGTCTGGAGGGATCCGGTGCCGCGACGCGGGAGGCGTTAGGATCTGGACAAACTACGGCACGCAAGCCGCTGACACCCCGGCCGGACGTATCGATGCGGCAGGGGTTCTGTTTCAGGCGCTTTGAGCTGAGGCGATCAAACTTGAGGTAATTCTAAAGCACCACCTCGGCCTTCAGCC
The DNA here is from genome assembly GCF_030732845.1 of Roseibium sp. MMSF_3544. GTDB lineage: Bacteria > Pseudomonadota > Alphaproteobacteria > Rhizobiales > Stappiaceae > Roseibium. Next base: position 8,683 of record NZ_JASHKA010000015.1, on the reverse strand, counting down.
CGGGTAGGGGCTAAAACGTCCACACATCCTACGATTTCGCCGTTTGCCCCTGACCCTTCCCACAAGCAAGGAAGGGAATTAAGCGGTGCGGAGAGAATTACAAGTCGGGACGATCCGAAAAACCACCCCATCGTCAACAATTCACTTAAGCTGACGACAAAGCGGTTGGACGCTCCATTTGAATAGCGCTCAACACCACCCTCGTCACCCTGAGGAGGCGCGTGGCGCCGTCTCGAAGGATGGCGGCATACTCCGGAGTGCGTGGCCCATCCTTCGAGACAGACCTGACGGTCTTCCTCAGGATGAAGGAGGTTCCTCGCAGCGAACCCCTCGATCCACCTCTCCGCAAGGGTGTATGTGGAATATTTTGACCAACAACAGACCTCACACCCAACCCAATAAACAACGCAAGCCGGGTGCCCTCATAGACAGGGACAACGACGGTGAAATCGACGCTTGCCTCAAGATTTCAGCACCGTCCTTTGCTGTTTCTTCACGCAGCCGCGCCGCTCACAAGCTGGCGGATGATGGCCGTATAATTGTCGACGCCCTGCGCTCCCGTTACCAGGTGCTGCCGATCGAAAATTACCGCTGGTACGCCGTGAATGCCGTTCTGGGTCCAGAATTGCTCTTCCTGACGGACCTGATCCGCAAAACGGCCATCCTCCAGAACCATTTCGGCCTCCGCGCGATCAAGATCCACACTCTCCGCGACGTCCGCCAGAATGCCATTGTCATTCAGGTTTTTGCGCTCCTGAAAATACGCCGCGAACAATGCCATTTTGAGAGCATGTTCCTTACCCTCGTGGGCGGCCCAGTGCAGCAGCTGATGCGCCTTGTACGTGTTCGCCATGCGCATGTCGTCCGTGAACCTGAATTCGAAACCGAGCCCGGCGCCGATCTCGGTCAGACGCTCACGCGCTGCCTGCGATTGCTCCCGCGTCGACCCGTATTTGCGCATGATGTGCTCACGCAGATTTTCGCCCTCCGCCGGCATTTCCGGATTGAGTTCAAACGGGTGCCATTTGACGGCGGCGGAAACCCCCGTCTGCGTAATTGCCTTTTCCAGCTGCTTGAAACCGACGATGCACCATGGGCAAACGACATCGGAGACGATATCGATTTGCAGGACATTTTCCATATCGAGGTCAGACAGATCAGCCACGGCTTTCTTCTCCTTCCGGCTCCAGTCCCAGGGTCGCGTCGCTCTTCGGCGGCGGGTTCCAGCCCCGTTCCGTCCGTTCATGACGTTCTTCGCCACGATCGACCCTCATGATTTCATACAGCGTTTCCGCATGCGCCCGCATCGCATCAAGATAGGACTTGTCGACGCCGCCGTCGTTGTAATTCTCGCGCAGATCGTCAAGCATCGCGAAGTCGTGATTGCGGAATTCCTTTGCCTTGGTCCTTGCCCGGAACGGATGGCTGCCAAGTGCGACCAGGGCCTGCCTTCCCAGCGCCAAGGCACCTTCAAAGACTTCCCGTTCTGCAATATGCGCCCCGACATTCTCAAGCTCGTAAACGTGGTGACGGTCTCGCGCCCTGGCAAGGATCTTCACCTTCGGGTAGGTCTTGGCGACGTGCTCGACCACAAGTGTCTGCTTGTCGCGATCATCAATTGCGGCAATGAACAGGTCAGCATCGCCGACCCCTGCGGCGTGAAGCAGATCGGGCCGGGTCGCATCGCCATAAAACGTTCTCATGCCGACCTTGCTGAGGTTCTCAACCGTCTGCGGATCGTGGTCCAAAATGACGACGTCGTATCCGCTGGTCAGCAAAAGGCGCCCCACGATCTGACCAAAGCGCCCCATACCCACGATCACCACCCGGCCCTTGCTGTCGATGACATCCGGTTCCCGAACGGACTTGGAAGACGCTCTTGGAGCGACAACCTTTTCGTAGAGTATGAACAGAGCCGGTGTCAGCAGCATCGAGATGGCGACAACAAGGGTCATGGTTTGCAGCAGACTTTGCTCAAGTGCGCCGGAGCTGCTCGCAAAACCAAACAGCACAAAGGCGAACTCTCCGGCCTGGGCGAGCCCGAGCGCAAACAGCCAGCGGTCCGGTCCCTCCAGACGGAAAAGTGTACCAAGGCCGAACAGCAACGCGAATTTGACGGCCATCAGACCAAGCGCCAAACCGAAAATCGTCACCGGTGCTCCGAACAGCAGATTGAAATCGATCCCGGCGCCAACCGTCAGAAAAAACAGGCCGAGCAGCAGCCCTTTGAAAGGCTCGATGTCGCTTTCCAGTTCATGCCGGTAGTCGCTGTCAGACAAAACGACGCCCGCAAGAAACGTTCCGAGTGCCGGAGACAGTCCGACAAAGTCCATCAGAAGGGCGATTCCGATAACAAGCAGGAGCGCGGTCGCGGTGAAGATTTCGCGCAGATGGGCTTCGGCAATAAACCGGAAAACCGGTCTAAGCAGGTGCCGGCCGGCAATGATAATCGCAATGATAACCGCGAAAATCACCAGTGCCTGGGCCCATCCGGGCAACGCGGCAAGGGCTTCACCGCCATGCGCGCCGCCGCCTTCATGTCCCGACGCGCCATGCCCGTCGGAATGCGCTGCATCGTGACCGGATGCATGCCTGACAGCCAGAAGCGGCAGCACGGCGAGCATCGGGATCACGGCAATATCCTGCGTCAGCAGCACGGAAAACGAGCTCTGGCCACCCTGTGTCTTGAGCCAGCCCTTTTCGTTCAGCGTCTGAAGCACAATCGCAGTCGACGACAATGCGAGGATCATGCCGAGCGCTAGGGCGCCCTGCCAGGCAAGTCCGAAAGCGAGAGCAATTCCGGCAAAGACTGCGGTTGTGCCGACGACCTGCAATCCGCCGAGACCGATCAACTGCTTTCGCATCTTCCAGAGCACGGCGGGCTGCAGTTCCAGGCCGACCAGGAACAGCATCATCACGACCCCGAATTCGGCGAAATGCTGCACTTCGGTTGTCTCGGACCCGACAATGCCGAGCACGGGACCGATAACGACGCCGGCAATCAGATAACCGAGAACGGATCCCAGGCCCAGCCGGTTGGCGATCGGGACGGCAATCACGGCCGCGCAAAGATAGACAAACGCATCGCTGAGAAGTTCCATCAGACTCCCTCCGCCTTCAGGATGAAATCGTCAAGAACGTCGGTCATGACATCGGTTCGTGCCGCCTGCTCAAGATCCAGCCGACCTGCCACGAGTGCTTTCAAAAGGTCGTCATAGGCATTGCGGTGCACATCAAGGCGCCCCTCTTCCACCGCACGCCCGGCCCCAAACAAGACAAACGGCGCAAGATATTTCATCCGGCAAAGGTCTGCGGTCTTCTCAAAAGGAGCCAGCAGGCTGCGCAAATCGGCGTGGTTCATACCCTCCTCGGAATAGGCGGCATGCTTGGCACCGGTGGTCACCGCATTCATGAAAACCTTGTCGTCGAGCTCGTGCCCGTGTTGGCCGTAGGCGAACCCGTATTCCAGAACAAGGTCTTGCCATTCCTTCATGATCGAGGGGGCTGAATACCAGTAAAGCGGATGCTGAAAGATTATCACGTCATGTTCGACAAGCTGTGCCTGTTCGGCATCAACATCGATGTTGAAGTCCGGATATCGCGCATAAAGATCAACGGCGGTAACACCCTGCACGGCCTGCGCCGTTTCAAACATCGGATAATTCACTTCCGACCTGTCCGGTCTCGGATGTGCAAAAAGAACCAGTACCTTGGCCAAGGAAACCCCCGCTCGTCCAAATGAATCGAGGCGGCAGAGCCGCCCAGACCAGTCATCGTGTTTGCTCAGGTGACAAAAGCTGTCAAAGCTTCACGTTATGTGGCTTTCACATCGCTTGCAAAGCGTGCCGCATTTTCCTTCAGGAATTCAGACTCATCCGCATGCCCCCAAAACGCCGGCTGGGCCTTTGGAATTGTCAGTGCCTTTTGCACCGCCGGGCGGGCGTCTATCCGGTCGAACCAGTCGTTGAGATGGTCGAGCCCGTCTACCGAAACCTTTGCCCAGACATAGGCCCGCGCCCAGGGATAGGTGGCCATGTCCGCAATGGTGTACGTGTCGCCGGCAAGCCATTCCCGTCCGTTCAACCGGGTGTTCAACACCTCTAGCAAACGCCGGGTTTCATCGACATACCGCTTGATCGAAAACGGTTCCTCGTGCCCGTTTGGAGCCGCGATGCGCTGGAAGTACATGGCCTGCCCCATCATCGGCCCGATCCCACCCATCTGGAACATCAGCCACTGCAGCACTTCCGACTTCACTTTGGGTTCTTCCGGCAGGAATTGCCCGTATTTTTCAGCCAGGTACCACAAGATGGCGCCGCTTTCGAACACTGCAAAATCACCATTGCTCCGGTCGACAATGGTCGGAATGCGGCCGTTCGGGTTCAGCTTCATATAGTCGGGTGCCTTCTGCTCCTTCTTTGCAAAATCAACGAAGGTCAGGTCATAGGGCACGCCGGCTTCCTCCAGAAAAATGACCGGCTTGTAGCCATTCATGGTAGCGGCGGTGTAAAGGTGAATATCAGGCTGCGTCATGCTCTGCTCCCTCTTCAAGTCTCTTTGCAAACGTATCTGCGTGCGAACCCTTCCGCTCAAGTCATCCGGATAGCTGCCGCATTCTGCACCGCTCACGTGACCGGATCTTGATTTCGGCGAAGAGATGAGGGACAAGGTAACAAAAATCAACCAGTATACTTTTGGTAACCTGATTGATTGCATTTGCGAGCGGAGCAGTCACATGACAGGACGCCTGAAAACCGAAGGCCGTCGCAGGATCGTTGTCGAGGCCTGCACCGAGCCCTGCCCCATAGAACGCGGGATGCGCATTCTCGGCGGCAAATGGACCGGGTCCCTCCTCTGGCATTTGAAGGATGGTCCGGTTCGGTTCAACGACTTGTCGAGAATGCTGGGCGGCGCCAGCAAAAAGATGATCGCCGAGCGCCTGAGGCAACTTGAGGAACGCCGGCTTGTCACCAGGACGGTCCTCAGAACGGCGCCCGTTTCCGTGGAATACGAAATAACAGAGTTCGGCAGAACCGCACTCGGCTTCCTGGACGCGCTCCGGATCTGGAGCGAATCTTTGCCAGAGGATCAGATGGAAGCGATCTGAACCCGGCGTCCATCTTCACCGGAAGCTGCGATCGCGTGGATCACCGCTTCGAAATGCAGGGCTTCCTTGAAGGAAGGTACGGCCTGTCGGCCCTCCACGATGGACCGGAGGAATTCGTGCACCTCGATCACCTTGAGATCGTTGAAGCCGAGCTGATGGCCGGCTGCCGGAACGAACTGACCGTAAGGTGGATGAGCAGGACCCGTCAGCAGGGTTTTGAAGCCCTGTTCAGCGAGCGGGCCGCGATTTTGATAGAGCCTGAGTTCGTTCATCCGTTCCTGGTCGAACGTGATCATACCTTCCGTGCCATGGACCTCGAAGCCGATATAGCTCTTTCGGCCCCAGGCACTCCTGGATGTTGAAATGACGCCGTGCACCCCGTTTTCAAATGTCAGCAATGCAGAAGCAATGTCTTCGTTTTCAACATCCCGCCGTTCGCTTGAGCCATCGCCCATCGGCCGGGTGGCGTGAACGGTCTTGGTCTCCGCAATCAGGCTTTCAATCGGACCGACCAGAGCCGTTGCGAGTGAAACCAGATGACAGCCAAGATCCCCCAGCGTGCCAAGTCCCGCATCGGCCTTGGTAGCGCGCCAGGTCCAGGCAAGGTCCGGATCGGCCTGATAGTCCTCATCGACCATTCCGCGGAAGTGAACAACCCGTCCGATCGCGCCATCGGCGATCAGTTTCTGCGCATGCTGGAATGCGGGATTGTGCAGGTAATTATATCCAACGATCGTCTTGGAACCCGCCGTTTCGGCGAGCGCAAGCATCTTCTTTGCGTCTTCGAGCGTCAGCGCCATCGGCTTTTCAAGATGGACATGCTTGCCGGCCTCAATCGCTGCCATGGCCATGTCCTTGTGCACCTTGTTCGGCGTGGTAATGCACACGATATCGACCTTGGGATCGGCGATCAGATCTCTCCAGTCATCCGTCCCCCGGGCAAAACCGAACTGATCGGCAAAGCTGTCCGCCTTGTCGGCGGGAACGTCGCACAGAACCTCCAGACGGGTTTCCGGCACATCGCCAAAAACGGCCCGCACCGAGCCATAGGCCAATGCGTGACATTTTCCCATGAAACCTGTGCCGATCAATCCAATGCCGAGGCTGTCCATTTCCAGTGATCCTTCTTTGCGATCTGCCAGATCTACGCCTTCATCCTGAGGAGGACCTTCAGGTCCGTCTCGAAGGATGGGCGGCAAACTCCAAGGCAATTGGCCCATCCTTCGAAACAGCACCGAAGCGCGTCCTCGGGATCAAACCGAGTGGTTTAAAGCTCAGATTTCGTCAACGCCGACCGAACGTCGCTCGGCGACCGATTTCAGGGCCGCTTCCGCCAGTGTCAGGGCCTTGAGACCGTCTTCACCGGACGGATGCGGCGCCACATTGTTCTCGATCGCATAGACGAAGGCGGCGATTTCCGCTGCATAGGCCTCCGTGTAGCGGGTCATGAAGAAGTCGTGCAGCGGTGGCCGCACATAGCCTTCGGCAGTCGCAACCTCGATGGCGACGGGACGCTGGTTTTCCGCGGCAACCGCCCCTTTTGACCCGTGCACCTCGATGCGCTGGTCATACCCGTAGGTGGCACGCCGGGAATTGGAGATCGAACACTGCTTGCCGGACGCGGTCGTCAGAACCACCATGGCGCTGTCGTAGTCGCCGAGTTTACCGATCTCCGGATCCACGAGCACGGATGCGGTGGCATAAACTGTCGTGACTTCCTCGCCGAGCAGAAAGCGGGCCATGTCGAAGTCGTGGATTGTCATGTCGCGGAAGATCCCGCCGGATTTTTGGATGTAAGACGGCGGCGGTGCCCCCGGATCGCGGGAAATGATCTGAACCATTTCAACCTCACCGATCCTGTCTGCGTCGATGGCCGCGCGTACGGCCTGAAAATGCGGATCGAAACGCCGGTTGAAACCGAGCATCAGCACGGCGTCGCATTCCTCCACCGTTTTCAGACACGACTTCGTCCGCTCAATGGAAAGGTCTATCGGCTTTTCGCAGAAGATCGCTTTTCCGGCGCGGGCGAATTGCTCGATCAGATCGGCATGCATGTCTGTGGGCGTGCAGATGATGACGGCATCGACATCTTCGGCACCCGCGATCGCGTCGATCGTGTCAACGCGCGCATCATGCTCTTTGGCGAGCGCGCTGGCCGCCTCTTCGAACGCGTCAACGACCGCGACCAGATTGGCCCCATCCGTTGCATCGATGGCCTTGGCGTGAACCTTTCCGATACGTCCAGCCCCTAACACGGCGACATTAACGGTCATGGTTTTTCCTTTCAGGACGGCGGCACACACGGCTCGAGCCGGCAACTTGCCATTTTAGAATAAAAATTCCAAAATCACTTTCCACGAAACGTGTCAAGCCGGAAAAGTAGAATTCGATGAAAGATGTCAAGCAGCATACGTTGGAAACTCCGGCAAATGCAAACGCTGCCCCCGACACGATAGACGCCTTCTTCGCCCGACTTGGCGACACTGCGGAAGACTTGCCAAAACGGCTGAAGCAGTTTGCCGACTTCATTGCCGCGAACCCGGATCGGGTCGCGGTTTCAACGGTCGCAGAGCTTGCGCAAGGTGCAGATGTCCAGCCGTCCGCGGTGATGCGTTTCTGCCAGGAGATGGGGTTTTCCGGCTTCTCCCAGATGCAGAAACTGTTCCGGTCGAGCTATTCGCAAAAATGGCCGGACTACGCGACGCGGCTCGAGAAACTGCGCGAGCACGGCGCGGAGTCGCCGTCAGCCCTGCTTGCCGAATTTGTCGAGGTCGGGCGCGCCTCGCTGGAAAGCCTGATGACGACCGTTGATCCGCGCGATCTTCAGCAGGCGGTCGACGTCCTGGCTCGCGCCGAAACCATTCACGTCATCGGCTTCCGCCGCGCCTTTCCCGTCACCTCCTACCTCGCCTACGCGTTCGAAAAGATGGATGTTCCGGCCGTGCTGCATTCAGGGCTTGCGAATATCAACATGGAACACCTTATCCGGCCCAACGACGCAGTGATCGCCGTCACCTTTGCGCCTTACACCCAGATGACTCTCGACCTTGCGGCAAAGGCCCGGGAAACCGGTGCAGACATCGTCGCCATCACGGATGTCGTCACGAGCCCGCTTGCCAGGTTCAAGACGATTCAGCTTCTGGTCTCGGAAATGGACGTCGGTGCGTTCAGGGCATTGTCGGCAAGTCTTTCTCTGGCCATCACTTTGGCTGTTTCCGTCGGGGCGCAACGCAAGCAATTTTGACCTTTTTGGAAAAAATCTGTTGCATAAATTCAAAAATAGAATTTAAATTCCAAAAGTGGCGACTGCATCTCAACGCCACCATCGACTTCTGAAGTCGCGGGCGGAAGTCATGGCCCGCGTGATTTGTTCTGGGAGGAACGCATGAAGAAGACACTCATTGCGATGGCTGCTGCAGCTGTTGCATTTACGGGTTTTAGCGCGCCGTCGTTTGCGGAAGGCGAGCGTTTTGTATTGGTGAGCCACGCGCCTGACAGCGACAGCTGGTGGAACACGATCAAGAACGGTCTTGCGCTTGCTGGTGAGCAGGTTGGCGCTGAGGTTGAGTACCGCAA
>NZ_JASHKA010000014.1 GCF_030732845.1 Roseibium sp. MMSF_3544 | reverse complement strand
CGCTCTTCACACGCTTCCTTGCGTGATTTCGCCATTTATGCCGCCAAATCGGCTTCATTTATGGGTCCGTACCCTAGAGGTGTCAAAATCCAGGCGGCGCGCGGAACCATCCGCGCCCCGGCTCAGTCAACGGTCACGACCTGCCCCGTATTCGCACCTTCAACGCATTTGGCGTAGGCCAAGCCGACGCGCTTTGAAGACACCAGCTCGTGACCTGGAAACATGGCGCCGTACTGATCTGCCGACACTTCCAGAAGTCCGGGGCTGACAACGTTGATGCGCAAGCTGTTCGGCATGTCGATTGCTGCGGCTTTCACAAAGCCGGCGAGGGCGCCATTTGCGGTCGCCGCGCCGGCCCCCTTGCGCACGGGATCGCGATCAAGGATACCGCTTGTCAATGTGAATGACCCGCCGTGGTTCACAACAGCCAAACCTTCAAGAACGAGATTGATCTGCGTCAGCACCTTGTTTTCCAGGCCGAAGCGAAACCTGTCGACCGTCATGTCCGTTAAGAGGCCGAATTCGACCTCTCCAGCGGCGGAAATAACGGCATCGACAGGCCCGACCTCGCGATACATGGCGCCGATGCTCTCCGGCGACGCCAAATCGACATTCACATCGCCGGACGAGCGTCCGGCGGTGATGATCTCATGCCGGCCCGACAACGCGTCATAGGCTGCCTTACCAACGTCGCCGGCGGCTCCCACGAGAATGATCTTCATGACAGGTCTCCTTCGATTTTGTAATATGCGGCGATCTTGTAGGCCAGCACCTCGTTGCACCGATCCAGATCCATCCGCCGCTGCCGCAGACGTTCTGAGTGTTTCAGCAACAGTTTCCTGCGGTCTGCAATGGTCACCTCGCCATCGCGATAAAGGGCGGCGAAACGCTGCATTTCCTTCATCGGCATACCGGTCTTGCGCAACCAGTAGAGCAAGGTGAGCCATTCGATATTTTCAGGAGAAAAGCGGCGCAGACCATCTGGTCCGCGTTCAACCGCCGGCACAAGTCCCGACTTCTCGTAGTACCTTATCGTATCAGCGCTGAGGCCGGATTTTGTTGATGCTTCCGAGATCTTCATGGCTTCCCCGTTCTTCAGGGCAAACCTACCGGGCTGGAGTGACTCCAAGTCAAGTGCTCAGCCTGACACCGGCCGAAAAAATCTTCGTCAGGTGGAAAAGCGCCCTTGAAAACAGAAACGGCGCCGGGTGTGAACTCCGGGCGCCGTTTTCTGTTTCAAGTCTAAGCCAGACCGGCCATACCGTTGTCAGGCCGGTCAGGTCGTTGGGTGATCAGCGTTTCAGCTGGTCTTTGCTCATCTCCTGTTGAGCGGCAAGTCGGCCAGTTCACGCTGGCTCATGCGCTGGATGGCCGGGTGGGACAGCGGGTCGGTGCGGTCATACCAGGACAGCGATGTCGCTCTCATTTGGCGGCGCATAAACAGTTTCATCATGACTTTCAGTTTCCTTATTCTTGTTTTTGTTTTCATGGCCAAATTCCTTGTTTGAATTTAGCTATGCTGGATATATATCGCCTTTAACCTCCATAAAAAATCGACTTTATCTGCATTTCAATTTAGAATAACTAAAATGAAAAATCTGAACAGAATTCACCTCTCCGGGCTCAGGGCCGTTGAGGCGGTTGCCAGGCTCGGGTCGATCAAATCGGCAGCCGACGAGCTTGGCGTGACCGTCGGCGCGGTGAGCCAGCAGGTTCAGAAGACGGAGGCGCAGCTGGGCGTACAACTGTTCGAGCGCCGGAACCGCCTGCTCTTGCCGACCGCACACATGCTCGCGATGCAGCCGCACCTTTCTTCCGCAATGTCGTCCCTTTCCACCGCCGTTGCCACGACCGAGCGAGGACGCGAAGACGCCCTGACCATTTCGGTCGCGCCTGTCTTCGCCGGCAAGTGGCTGGTGTGGCATCTGAAAGACTTCAACAGGGCTAATCCGGGCATCCGGGTGCGCGTGGAAGCGACTGTCGATCTCGTCGATCCCGATACAAGCGATGTCGATCTTTGTATCCGGGTCGGGCGCGGCCCCTATCCGGGCCTGAATGCCGAAAAATTGCTCAATCAGCGGGTCTTTCCGGTATGCAGTCCGAAGCTGGCAAAAGACATTCGCGAACCGGCGGACATCGGAAAGCTGCCGATCATCCACGATCCGGGCCAAATGTTTTCCTGGAAAACCTGGCTCGACCTGTTCGGACTGGACGAGCGTATTTTGCAGGACGGACCGACCTTCTCGGACGGGTCGCTTTGCCTCGATGCCGCCATTGCCGGCCAGGGTGTCTTTCTCGCGTGGGAAACGCTCGCTGTTTATGCCGTTAAAGCCGGTCAGCTCGTCTCACCTTTCCCGCAGCGTCCCGCGACCGGCTTCGGCTACTGGCTCATCAGCGGCCGGAACGCACCGCGCACCAGGGCCAAGCAGGCTTTCGGAGACTGGCTCAAGGCAGAATTACAATCCTCGATCGGACGGCCGAAAGGCGCGGATGAGGTGGAGGAATAAGGAAAGGCCACCCGTTTGCGAACCGTCGTTCCGGACAAGTAAGGCAACACCCAACGCAGATCCGGAACAACACCATTGGAGAGACAGTAGAAATGCGAGACACTAGGGTTCTCATCCTGAGGAGCGCGCTTGCGCGCGTCTCGAAGGATCAATCGCAAACCGATGTGCAAGTGGCCATCCTTCGAGACAGGCCTTTGGCCTTCCTCAGGATGAAGGCGATTGGTTGGAAGAGGGTTTAAGGCGCGGCGAAGAAAACACAAGGACCGCCTTTCCACTTGCCATCTTGCAACTCTTCAGTACATTAGCGCCCATGATCAACCGTATCGCACATCGCAGATCCAAGGGCTGTGCCGCAAGTCAAATGCGCGCAGCACGTGACGTTGTGCGCATTCGGGAACTGCAAGGGCCGGCCTGCGGGCGATTTATGCGCTGATGCGCCAGGTCTTTCTTCCTTGAAATCAGGCGCTTTTCCATTCACCGGGGGCTCACGCAATAATGCGTTTGAGGCCGTGGCATTGTGCGCAATTATTCGCTAAAAGACCCCGACTTTAATTCCGCGCGCTGCGCGCGAAACGACGACCGAGCACGCATGTCCAATCTCGATACTTTAGAATCCGATCTTCTGACGGCCATTGACGACGCGGAAAACGAAACCGCGCTGGAAGACATCCGGGTCCATGCCCTTGGCAAGAAGGGCAGAATTTCCGAGCAAATGAAAACGCTCGGCAAGATGACACCGGAAGAACGTCAGGTTATGGGCCCGGCCCTGAACGGGCTGAAAGCCAAGATCACCGACGCTATCAGCGCTCGCAAGGATATCCTTGCGGAGGCCGCACTCGAAGCGCGTCTTGCCAGCGAAACGGTGGACGTCACCCTGCCGCTGCGCCCGTCACCGGCTGAAAGCGGCCGTATTCACCCGGTCAGCCAGGTGATTGACGAACTGACCGCTATCTTCGCTGATATGGGCTTTTCCATTGCCGAGGGCCCGGACGTTGAAACGGACGAGCTGAACTTCACGGCGCTGAACTTTCCCGAAGGCCATCCGGCGCGCGAAATGCACGACACCTTCTTCTTCAACGAAAAGGAAGACGGTGAACGCCTGCTTCTGCGCACGCACACGTCACCGGTCCAGATCCGCACCATGCGGAACCAGGAGCCGCCGATCCGCGTCATCATTCCAGGGCGAACCTATCGTTGTGACAGCGACCAGACCCACACGCCGATGTTCCACCAGGTGGAAGGCCTTGTGATCGACAAGGAAAGCCACTTCGGACATCTGAAGTGGGTCCTTCTGGAGTTCTGCAAGGCGTTCTTCGAGGTTGACGACATCAAGATGCGTTTTCGTCCGAGCTTCTTCCCGTTCACCGAACCGTCCATGGAAGTCGATATCCAGTGCGATCGGTCCGGTGGAGAAGTGAAGATCGGCCAGGGTGAAGACTGGCTCGAAATCCTGGGCTGCGGCATGGTGCACCCGAACGTGATCCGCAACTGCGGCCTCGATCCGGATGTCTATCAGGGGTTTGCCTGGGGCATGGGGATCGACCGGATCGCCATGCTGAAATACGGCATGCCGGATCTGAGAGCCTTCTTTGACGCGGATGTGCGCTGGATCCAGCATTACGGCTTCCGTCCGCTCGATCTGCCGACACTGTTCGGCGGCTTGTCCAACTGATCACCCGAAACTAGGGGCGACACTTCATGTCACTGCTGACCCGCATGTTCCTCGTCGTTGCGCTGTTCCTGGGCGCCATCCTGCCGGTGGCGGCCCAGACGACGGACCTGGAGGAGCGCGTGCCAACACCGACGTCCTTCATGGAAGCCTGCGCGGAAAAAATCGAAAACCGCGGCCGGTTGCGGTTTTGCGCTGAGTACTTCCGCGACAAGCTCGGGACGGAAGCAGACGCACTGCTCTATCTGCGGGACCGCATCACGACGCTCAGAGCCAACCACGAGGCAAGCTCGGCGGAAAAGTACCAGAGCTTCCTTCAGGCGATTTACATCGTCGCCTTTCTGACGATCGCCTCGATCGTGCTGATCGCTTCGGACAAGCGTATCAGCGGGACGGCCAAGTGGGCCGGGCTGACGAGCACGGCGGCTCTACTGGTGATGGTCATCATCGTTGCCATGGGATGGCTGGGCAAATACCGGGCGGAATATGCTGCTCAGGTTGAACTCGGCATTCTGCGCGACCGGATCGAGGCCGAGGCCGCTCAAGCGATCGCGACCAATTCGCAGATCACACCGGACATGGTGCGCCGCTGGACCGGCGAGTTTGGCGAAATCGGCCGCCGCTTTGCTGAGAACTACGGTGACGCCACCGTGCTTCCCGAAGTGAACCGGTTCGGCAACTGACGCCTCTCTACGACAGAATTCACGGCCCTTGCGCGCCGCACATGAGATAAAGAGTAACGCAGATGAAATTCACACTTTCCTGGCTCAAGGAGCACCTGGAAACCGATGCCAGCCTGGAAGAGATCGTGGAACGCCTTACCATGATCGGGCTGGAAGTCGAAGAGGTTACCAACCGCGCCGACCGGCTGAAGCCATTCAAGATTGCCAGGGTTCTGGAAGCCGAACAGCACCCCAACGCCGATCGGCTGCGTGTGCTCAAGGTGGATACGGGCGAAGGCGACCCGGTCCAGATCGTCTGCGGTGCGCCCAACGCCCGCGCCGGGCTTGTCGGCGTGCTTGGCAAGCCGGGCGACTATATCCCGGGCCTCGATGTAACACTGTCGGTTGGCAAGATCAGGGACGTGGAAAGCTTCGGCATGATGTGTTCGGAGCGCGAGCTGGAACTCTCCGACGAGCATGACGGCATTATCGATCTGGCCGAAGATGCGCCTGTCGGGATGAGCTTTGCCGAATGGGCAGGTCTCGACGAGCCCGTGATCGAGATCGGTCTCACACCGAATCGTCCGGACTGCACCGGTGTCTACGGCATTGCCCGCGACCTGGCGGCTGCCGGTCTCGGCAAACTGAAGGAACGGTCTCACGAGCAGATCCGGGGCAGCTACCCCTGCCCGGTCGACGTGACGCTCGATTTCGGCGACACCAAACCGATGTGCAAGGCCTTCGGTCTGCGCCTCGTAAAGGGCGTGAAGAACGGACCGTCGCCCAAATGGCTGCAGGATCGTCTGAAGGCGATCGGTCTCAGGCCGATCAACACCCTCGTCGACATCACAAACTACATCACCTTCGACCAGGGCAGGCCGCTCCACGTCTTCGACGCGGACAAGGTGCACGGAAACCTGGTGGTCCGGCGCGGCAAGACGGGCGAAACGATCGAGGGCCTCAACGGCAAGTCCTACGAGATCGACGAAACGGTCTGCGCGATTGCCGATGACAACGGTGTCGAGAGCCTCGGCGGCATCCTCGGCGGCGAACCCTCGGGCTGTACGGAAGAGACGGTCAACGTGCTGATCGAATCCGCCCTGTGGGACGAAGACGACATTGCCGCGACAGGACGCAAACTCGGCGTCAACACCGACGCGCGCTACCGGTTCGAACGCGGTGTCGATCCGGACTACATGATGCCTGGCCTTGAATACGCGACCCGCATGGTGCTCGATCTGTGCGGCGGTGAAGCCTCTGAACCGATCCAGGCCGGCGAAGTGCCGGAGAACAGCAACATCATCGACTTTCCCTATTCCGAAATCCGCCGCCTCTCGGGTGTCGAAGTCTCGCTGGCCGAAGCGAACCTCACGCTGAAATCGCTCGGTTTCTGGATTTCCGGCTCCGGTGACACGGTCAAGGTCGCCGCGCCAAGCTGGCGGCCCGACATCGAAGGCAAAGCCGACCTGGTGGAAGAGATTGTCCGCATCATCGGCCTTGACCGCGTTCCGCTGACACCCCTGCCGAGGACAGGTACCGTCGGCCAGAAGGTGCTGACGACCAGCCAGATCCGCCGCAACAAGGCACGGCGCGCCCTGGCCGCGCGCGGCTTCAACGAAGCCGTGACCTGGTCATTCATTGCCAAGCCGCAGGCAGAACTGTTCGGCGGCGGAAGCGCCGCGCTGGAACTGGCCAACCCGATTTCACACGAGATGTCTGATATGCGCCCGAGCCTGCTGCCGGGTCTCCTGATGGCTGCCCAGCGCAATGCGGACCGTGGTTTCGGCGATGTGGCCTTGTTCGAAGTCGGACAAGTGTTTCAGGACGACACGCCGGAGGGCCAGAAGATGGTTGCCGCAGGCGTGCGCCGCGGCACGGCAAAGCTGCAGGGCGCCAGCCGGCACTGGTCCGGTGCGTCGGCAGACGTGGACGTTTTCGACGCCAAGGCCGATGCGGAAGCGGCCCTCGCAGCGATCGGCGCGCCGGTAGAGAAGCTGCAGGTCTATCGGGACGCGCCGGACACGTTTCACCCGGGCCGCTCCGGTTGCCTGAAGCTTGGACCAAAAAACACGCTCGCGGTTTTCGGTGAAATTCATCCGCGGACCCTGGCGGCCCTTGACCTTGAAGGGCCTCTTGTTGCGTTCGAGATCCATCTCGATGCGTTGCCGCAGCCGAAGAGCAAGGGCGGGCGCTCAAAAGGTGCTTTGAATGCCAGCCATCTCATGCCAGTGCGGCGCGACTTCGCCTTCCTGGTCGGCAAGGATGTCAGCGCGGAAGCGATTCTGAGAGCCGCCCGCGGTGCTGAGAAAAACCTCATCGCCGAGATCACTCTCTTCGACATCTATCAAGGTCAGGGTGTTCCGGACGGCCAGAAGTCCGTTGCGATCGACGTGCTGCTGCAGCCGCGCCAGAAAACGCTGACCGACGAGGAAATCGACGCCGTCGCCAAAAAGATTATCGCAAATGTCGAGAAGTCGACCGGCGGTACCCTGAGGGGCTGAGGCAGGCGCTCTTAAACGCCTTACCGCGCAGTTGCATCAATTGTTGTTGGTGTTTCTGCGCGGATCAACGCAGATCTGCACCGGGCACTTCGGCTGGTCCTTGGTCGGCACATTGGTCGTGCGCAGCGTCTGGTTGGAAAAGCAGCTGGCCCGGCTGGTCACATAGCGGTCGAACCTGACCGGCCCGGATCTCAGATTGATCGCTCCGAACCTGCTGATGAGCTCGTGGGTCTGCCGGCAGGTCAATTCAACCGTATTCGGCTGGCGCCGCGTTTGTGCGTCAGCCGGCTGCGAGAACTCGATTAAAAAAATTGCACAAAGTCCTGCCGCCGCCAGTGGCCCTGCAATCTTAAGCTGCTTCATTCTATTTATCCCGCCCATCGCAAGACCATGCCTGTCCCGACAGGTTTTTGATTGTTTTAATCTGGTCCGGCATCGAGAAGTAGGCAATCCTTGTTGCATGTTTGTGAAACGGTTTTGAAATGAAACGGTTCACTCACAGAGCCGTACAAGTCATACACCGACGCAAACGTCATTACGACCATATTCGATAATTCTTGACCAAGAGATAATGCTGCTTACCGATTGTTTCGGCTTCTGAAACATCTGTTGCCGACGGCGCATTTGGGATTGTCCAATGTCGGTGCGAACTTGGGGCGCATCTGGTTGGTTTGCGGCATACAATAGCGCACATCCGCGATGAAGGTATCGAATGTCGTCGGCCCGGTCGTCATGATCACGCTGCCGCGCTGCTTAACCAGATCCTGCGCCTGAGAGCAGGTCAGTTTCCTGGTATCCGGCCGGCCGGATTGCGCGGCTGCCGGCTGCTGCGCCTGTGCCAGAAATGAAAGCGCGCATAACAGCAACAACGCACGCCAGGCGCGGGAAGGAGATTTGTCAAAACGACTCACCATGGCCAGACCTCCTGGCGAACGGCACCTCAATCAAAGAACAACAGGCTTTGCGGATCGACGCAGCGCCGCACGAAGCACCGCCTGCTGTCCTTGCTCGGAACATAATCGTTTCTGGCAACCTCGCCGTGCTGACAATAGCTGCGGTTGGCGACATATCTGTCAAAGGTGTTGCGGCCTGTGCTCAATACAACAGCGCCCCGCTGGTTGACCATTGACTGAACCTGGGCGCAGCTCATTGCGCGCGAGTCCGGCCGGCCCGACTGGGCATCGGCTGGTTGGGCAGCAAGAAACATAAACCCGGCAGCGGCAAGCGTCACCGAAAGCAGATTGCCTGCAGAAGCGTGTTTTGAAACGAATGACTTGATCATAGGGAATTTCCAAAAACTTATTTGTCTCTAGGAGATGGCACCTGTCCCCCTTGAGTCAAGCGGCTTGTATGCGCGCAGATAGGGCCTCACTTTCAACCATCCCGGAGACTGGTAGAGACGGTGCCGGTGCCTTGGGAGCCAGAATCGGCTAGGGTTCCAGTTTCTTGCAACAGGTTGAGTTCATGTCGAAAAATTCCACAGCCGGGCGCCTTATGACGCGGCTTGGCGACCCCTATGGCGCCACCGAGGAGGAGCGGTGCGAACACCTTTCAAAGACCCTTTCAACCATACCTCACATTGTGGAGATCCTGCGCAGCGTACGCGCGCTTGACCTGCCCGATGCCTGGCTGGTGTCCGGTGGCGTCTATCAGACTGTGTGGAACGTTCTCACCGGCCGGCCAATGCTTCACGGCATCAAGGACTTCGACATCATCTACTTTGACGGCAAGGATATTTCCTACGAGGCTGAGGACGACGTCATCAAGCGCGTCAACGAGGCGTTGCCGGAATTTGCAGACCTTCTGGAGGTGCGCAATCAGGCACGGGTGCATCTTTGGTACGAGCAACGCTTCGGGCGCCCTTACCGCCCGCTGGACTGCTCGATGGACGCGCTGACGACCTACGCCGCAAGAACGCACGCTGTGGCGGTTCGACTCACAAGAGAAGATCGATTGGCCGTTCACGCCCCGTTCGGACTTGCCAATCTCTTCGCGATGCGGTTGGTGCCCAACTATTCGCAGATGAACCCGGAAACCTATGCCGAAAAGGCAGCACGCATGAAGGCGCTGTGGCCGGAGCTGGAAGTAATTCCCTGGAAAAACGAAGCGTAGCAAGCGGCAAGGCTTTTATCGTGTTCGCAATGGCGAGCCGGACTAAGCTCCAACCGTCTTTTCATCCAGGGACTCCCGCCCCTTTGGCGTAAGGCCGTAAATGCCCCGTTCAACACGCTCGAACCAGCCGTAGTGGTCGTCCGCCATCATGCGGGTCGCGCGGCCAACACCGGTTGCCTTTGCCACGTCCGCGCCGCGGCATGGACCGTTGGCGTGAAGATGGGCGGCGCAGCGCATCGCGTCCTGGCGATAAGCTGTCACCAGGGTGGTGCGGGTTGACCCGCCCGTGTTCGGATCGCCGACCCGGCGGGAAAACTCCCTGAGCAATCTGTCCTTGCGCCGGCTGGACTTGCGCGGTGCGTAAGGTGCCGGATCGAGGTGGACTTCGACAAAACCATCGGCAAGCCTGACCGTGATGACGCCAAGGCCGAGCCTGCGAGCGAGCTTCAGGTTGTGCTTGAGCGCTTGCTGGAACCGCCGCCCGGATCCTCGGGCAACGGCGACATAGACAGCATCAGTCATGGACTGTCGCGCGATGGCCTGATGAAAAAGGCTCAGGGTGAACCCGGTTTTGAGTTCCACAATCACCGGCTCCGCCTCTTCGCGGCAGGCAACAATGTCGGCAGCGCCGACCTCTGCCTTGACCTCATACCCCTGACCAACAAGGTATGCCTTTACGGGCGCATAGAGTTCGGTTTCCAGAATTCGGGCCATATGGTCAGCCTAGAGCCAAGCCCTTAACGCCCGGTTAGACGCGGCCATCCGCGGATCAACAGATCTCAGCCGACCTGTCTCGTGATCGCGACCACTGTTTCTGCAGCCGGCTGGTCCTCGACCGAAAGCGATGCCGACAGCATGCGGCCCCGAACCAGGCCGCGCACCGAATTGCCGACAAAAATCTCGTCAGCGTCTTCCAGATCCGCAAGTTGCAGATCGGCTTCGCGTGCAAGTCCTGTTTCCAGGAGACCGGCGCGCAACGTGCCTGGCAGGACTCCATGATTGAGGGCCGGCGTCAGGAGCTGTCCGTTCTTCCTCAAAAACAGCGTCATGTAGCTGCCCTCTGTCAGAAAACCCTGCTCGTTCAGGAAAAGAACTTCCTGACAGCCGGTCTCGGCCTGATAGCGCATGCGGGTGTCGTCGTAAAACGCACGGTTCGTGGTCTTGTGATAGAGGAACGGATCGCTCGAGCGCGTCGTTTCCCTGGCAAGCACCAGATTGTAAACAGTGTTCTGGTCAACCGGCGTCAGGTCCGTGGAAGTGATGGAGACACCGCCATCGGCATTCAGCAGAAGCCGGACACGGCGCGGACCGGTAAACTCCTTCGCCTTTTCAAGCAATTGTTTGCGCACGTCTTCGAGTACACAGCGAAACCCGAGATAGGCTGCCGATTTCTGTAAACGCTGCAAATGCCGCTCGAACAGGAGGTATCCCTCGGACGGGTCGAACGCCATCGTTTCAATCAGATCGAAGTCGGGCGTTTCTTCGGTCATGAATTTCAGCTTGAGCACGCACTCGTCATATTCCGGTGCCGCGCCGGAGTCGAACACGACTCCCGACCCGGTGCCAGCCTCACCCGTTCCGTCGTCTCGAAGGACAAGCGTGCGGATCGCGACATTCAGCCTGAAGTCGCCACCCGGCGCCAGATAGCCGATCGATCCGGTGTAGACCCCACGAGGCCCGCTTTCCAGATCATCGGCAATTTGCATCGCGCTCAGTTTGGGAGCGCCGGTGATGGAGCCGCATGGGAACAGGTGCTCGATCACGCTTGCAAAGCCAACGTTCAGAGGAACTTCAGCCTCCACCGTCGAGGTCATCTGATGAAGGCTGCGGTACCGTTCCACGTCGCAGAGTTTCGTTACCCGAACCGAGCCGGTCTCGGCGATACGCGAAAGGTCGTTGCGCATCAGGTCAACGATCATGGTGTTTTCCGACCGCTGCTTCGGATCGCTCGCCAGCTCCCGGGCAATCCGTGTGTCCTCCGATGCAAACCGGCCGCGCGGTGCGGTTCCCTTCATCGGGCGCGTACGCAAGCATGTGCCTTGCCGCTCGAGGAACAGTTCAGGAGACAGGGACAAGATCGACCTGTCCGCCATGCGGATAAAGGCGGCGAATTCGACAGGTTGCCGGCGCATGAGATCCAGGAACAGGTGTTCAGGTGCTCCTTGATGCGCCAGGCGCGCCCGGAGCGTCAGGTTGACCTGATAGATGTCCCCCTTGGCGAGGTGGGACCGGACCCGATCAAAGGCATCGCCGTACGTTTCGCGATCCATGTCGAAACGCGGCTGCGCAACGGAGGCGTTCTTGTCACCGGCTCCTGTTTCAAGCAGCCCTCTCGCCTCATCGAGAGAAATCTCCGTCGCCTCATCATAGATGCCGAGCCAGAGAAGTGGCTCGCCGGTTTGCTCAAATCGGCGCCTTAGTTTTTCTTCAAAGGCAAAGCCGAGTTCGTAAGCCAAGTAACCGGCAGCGAATTTTCCGGCAGCCTGGGCGGCTTCCAGACGGTTCAGACACCCAGCCACATCTTCAAGCCGCGAGCAGGTAACGACTTCGTCCGGGTTTGCAAAAAGCATGGCTGATCGCTGCTTCAGAAGATCCAGAAGCAGAATAGATCCGGGCTTGAGCTCACTTGCAGACATGGTTCTTGCCGATCTTAGATACAGGCAGGTTTTACGACCATATTGTGCCCTGTTTCCAGAGGCTCAAGTGGCTCGTAAAGAGCGGCTCATGACATCCAAGCGACATCAGGTCAAGTTTTCTGTCGGAAAGACAGAAAAATGGCCGGCTGAATCACAGCCGGCCAAGTCAATTTCGTACGTCTTGTCTGTTATTACGCTGCGGCGACGTCGCGCAGGAATGTGTCGATCGCACGCCGCATGTCGGATGTTTCCGCATCGAGAACTTCGGTCGCTTCGGCCATGGAAGATGCGGACTGGCTCGTGCGTTCCACCGATTCGCGCACGCCGCCGATATTTTCCGCAACACGGCCGGTTCCACCTGCTGCTTCCGCAACATTTCTGGAAATCTCCTGCGTCGCCGCCCCCTGCTCGTCGACGGCGGCTGCGATTGCGGCCGTATAGCTGTTGACCTCGTCCATCGTCGCCGCGATCGCGCCGATGGATTCCACGGCATCCTTTGTTTCCGCTTGAATGGCGGAAATTTGTGCGCCGATCTCCTCGGTTGCCTTGGACGTCTGGGTTGCGAGCTCCTTGACCTCGGCGGCGACGACCGCAAAGCCCCTGCCCGCTTCACCGGCACGGGCTGCTTCGATGGTCGCGTTGAGCGCAAGCAGGTTTGTCTGCTCGGCAATCGCCTGGATCAAGGTGACAACTTCGCCAATGCGATTGGCTGCCTCTGCGAGACCTGCGACCTTCTGGTTGCTCGTCTGCGCATTTTCGGTCGCCTGCATGACGATACCGGTCGTGCGCTCAACCTGACGCGAGATCTCGGAAATTGACGAGGACAGTTCCTCGGCGGCTGACGCGACCATTTGCACATTGGAGGAAGCCGTCTCCGACGCGTCGGAGACCGAACTTGCGCGGCCGGTCGTGTCCTGCGCTACTTCGCCCAGTTCCACCGCCGAACCGCGCATCTCGTGAACCTTGGCACCGACACCGTTCAACTTGGCAGCGATTTCATCCTGGAAAACCGAGATCCGCTCGCTGATCGATACCTGCTTCGCACGCTCCATTTCCGTGTGCTGGGCATTTTCCTCCTGAAGATGGATCGCCTCGGTCCGTGCTTCTTCAGCTTCCTCGCGCGCCTGATCAGACGCCATGAAGGCGTTTGCCAGCGAGTTCGTCATCCACCAGAGCGCTCCGACTTCCGCGACAACAATGACTGCGTGAAAGACAACCCGGGCCAGGTCGGCGCCGTTCGGAAACACAGCCCAGGGCATGATGAAGTTCAAGGCCAGATGGTGAACCGCAACCACACCGGCGTAAGCGACAAGCGCGCGCCAGTCCACCCAGCTTGCCAACATGGCCAGAACGGCGAAGAAATACATGTGGCCGTCAAGCTGAAAGGAATTCTCGCCAGCCGGTGTCGACAGAGAGGCGACAAACAGGGCCACAAGCCCGGCAAGCGACATCGAAGTTGCCAGTCGCGTTTCCACACCGGCACCGAACTTCATCCATGCGGCTGTCGACGCGGTGGCAAGCACAAGCGCGGCCCCGACGACTGTGACCAGGGAAACATGACCAACCAACCAGGCGGTCACCGCGACCAGGGCAACATTGAACCACGTGAAGTAGATCGCGATCTTGGCAAACCGCTCCCGAAAGCAGTCAAGACCCGATACCCCTGCAACCATTCCGCTCATATTGACTTCTCCAATGAAACCCCGGTCCAGCGCGCGCAGGCAGCTGCGATTGCGGACGAGGCAACAAAACCGGCGCCTGCCTCATAGAGCCGGTCGATAAATTGCTTGTCGCTTGAGACAGTCAAGGCGACCCATGTGCCGTCCCTGACGAAGATGATCCTGCCCTCTGCACTCGCGATGACTTCAAGCGCGGGCTTACCCCATGGCTTCGCAAAAACCGCGACGACACCGTTGCCGCCCGGCGTCAGCGAACCGAGAAGCATCAGGACACAACATCCCAGGAAATAGACTGCCGCAAAGATCTTTGCGGAGCGGTTCATCGAATCGTCCCCAAGCACACATGCATTCAAGGAGAAGATTGCTCCGTAATTTTAATAAAACCTGAATTATCGAGGCTGGGGCTTTGAAATAAGTGTTTCTTTGCTCAAACTAATTCCAGATACGACTTAGGCGCACGCCGGGTGAAGATTTAGATCCACGGTATTATTTACGATGACCTAGGGTCAGTGCCCGACGTTCAACAAAAAGCCGGGGCCAAACGGCCCCGGCGCTCATGTTTCGTCCTTTCGGGTTTAGGCGCTCTGGCCAATGCCGCTCGGGCAGGCAACACCGGTGCCTCCGATACCGCAGTATCCCGCCGGGTTCTTTGCCAGATATTGCTGGTGATAGTCCTCGGCAAAATAGAACGTGTCGAGCTCCCGGATTTCTGTCGTGATTGATGCCGAGACACCGCCCTGTTTCAAAGCATTTTGATAGGTATCGCGCGTCGTTTCCGCGAGACGCAGATCTTCGGCGGAGTTCACATAAATGGCCGACCGGTATTGCGTGCCAGTGTCGTTGCCCTGTCGCATGCCCTGGGTTGGGTCATGGTTTTCCCAAAATACGCGCAACACGGTTTCCAGGCTCACGGTATCCGGGTCGTATACAACAAGGACTGCCTCGGTATGTCCGGTGCGGCCGGAGCAAGTCTCGTGATAGGTTGGATTGGGCGTGTGCCCGCCTGCATAGCCGACAGCAGTGACATGGACGCCCGGCAACTGCCAGAAGAGCCTCTCGGCGCCCCAGAAGCAGCCCATGCCGACAAGCACGGTTTTCATTCCCTCAGGATACGGGCCCTCAAGTGGCCTGCCATTCACAAAATGCGGCTCCGCCGGTGAAATGGCTTCGCTGCGCCCCGGCAGAGCTTCGTCTTTGCCCGGCAAGGAGAATTTTTTGGTCAGCATGGTCATGAAAGACATTTGGGGTCTCCTGGATAAGCCGGCTCGCTTTGCCGCAAGGGCCAAAGCAAGCCGGTGTCACAAGCATTGCCCGCAAATGTGGCGCACTTGGAAGAACTTTCCAAGAGGTCTCACGCATGCGTGTCCGTCAGGTCTTCTCAGGCGAACTGAGGCTGATGCTGCCGGCGCCGGGCACCCATCCAGAGAAACATCAGGCCGAGCGGGGCAAACACCGCCCATACGGGCCAGGTCATCGCCGTCAGCAGGACCGGGTCCCAAAGGGCCGGATGAATGTGGCGTTCTATGGCGGGTTGGAGGATCGGGAACGTATCCGGGAAAAGTTCAAACAGGAACTGTCCGAGCGGTTCCAGGCGCATTTGAGATTGCGCGATCGAAACGCTCGCATCAGAGATTCCGGCTATAATGGCAACGGCAAGGAGAGCCAGTCCGAGCAATCGGAATAAAAACTTCAGCACACTAAACATTTTTGTTTCTAGCCTTTTTTAAGAAATTCGCGATTACCCGCGATTTCCAGAGTCCATGCAGACGCTGCGATCAGACGAAACAGGGACCTGACTTAGAGTAATAGCGCAAATCGTATACACAATATTTGATGCACAACACATTTTAGTGAGAGCCAGCTGATGAAAATCAATGTTCAGCGTGCTCAGCACCGCTCAATAGGTCGGTATTCTAAAGCAAAAACCACAGACCGCAAACCCATCAAAAAAAACGTGATCGGGTGCTTGCACTTGACCTCTGGCTGAGTATATTGCGCGGCACTCAAGCGGGTCCCGCTTTGGATGGACAGGTGGCCGAGTGGCTGAAGGCGCACGCCTGGAACGCGTGTATACGGGCAACCGTATCGAGGGTTCGAATCCCTCTCTGTCCGCCATATCTCATAAGTGCTGGTTTTATCGCACTCATTTCAAGAAATGATCCTCAGCTCCCGCCTTCCGACGGCAACGTGAAAACCTGGCCGTCCTGGTTCGCCGGGCGGTGCTATTTCTGATTGGCAGCTGTGGTCCTCCGGTTGGCCATCCGGATGGTGCCGACAAAAAATACTTCCAAAGCCAAGTCTTTGATCGGGCATCCAGGTTCGCACTGCGGTGCGACGGACTGCGTCAATCGCACCGCGATTTTTCTCAAGCCGGATCATGTCCTGTTTCGGCAATTCCTATGGATTTTCGTAGCTTGACCGTGAGGTTGTCACGCTGTCTGCTGACAACTTTATGGTTTCTTTTGGAGGCTTTATGGTCGATTTTTTACCCGAAACGGGGCCGTTTGCATTCCCCTTATTCAACCGTGAACCGCAATTGCTTGCTGCCGCGCTCAACAGTCCGGCCCTCAATCGAGGAATGAAGGGGCCGGGAATTGCCCTGGTGCAGACCTCTCTTTCAATCCTGGGCTACCAAAACCTGTTGCCGATTACCTTTGGTACGGGAAAACCGGATGGGTCCTACGGGAAGGAAACGGACAAGGCGGTCAGGGCCTTCCAGACCGATCAGTTGTTGCGTGTCGACGGAGATGCAGGGAAATACACGCTCGCTGCCCTTGACCGGTGCTTGTCAGGTTGGCCCACACCGAAGAAACCGGCGCCGCCGAAGAGCATTCCACCGAAACCAATCAAGTCGACCCACTACGAGATCGGAACCGGAGACCTGAAAATCAAGCACGACTTCCGCCCTCTCGGCGCACCCAGCAAGGCTGTGACCCAGGAGCAAATGGATGAACTCCACGACTACATGGTAGCGTTCGCGCTGGCATCGTGGGTGAAAATGCCGCTCGCCTCCAAACATCTGCGCCACTATTTCGGCGGCTCCGGCAGAACTGTGGAGCTGGACGTCAGTGCCATTGTCCACGGCGCTGGATCTGCCAGAGGTGTCTATTCCCGCGAATTGACGCAGGCGCGCAAGTTCTGCGAAATGTTGCCGGTCGGCAAGCACTCGATACGCTCCAGAAAACCGGAGTCCACGTCTTTTGAGAAAGAGCAGGAGCGAAACTACTTTTATGCGATCGGCGGGTATGCCTATTGGGGCACGGGGACCGTCGAAATCACCGAGGTCGCGGGAAAGAAGAACTACGATCTCGAGTTTCGGTTCGTGATGAAAGACTACTACAATTGGAACCCAAACCAGGGAGTTGATTTGCCTGGAGTGAAGTTTCCAAGCGGTCGCGTTCTCTGGCCCGAAATTCCTGTCAAAGATCGTTTGATGGATGAGTTCCGGCGGCGCGGTATGGCAAAAGAGTTTCACATGAAGGGCTCCACGACATCAAAATGGAGTTGGACCGAAGGCGACCCTCCAGGAAAGTTCAAAGACAATTCAAAACCGCTTCCGCTTGTCCTTGACGGCCCAGGCATGACGCCTCTTCATTGAGGTATCGGCCCGTATAACGCGGGCCGACGTTTTTCTGCAGCTAGCCCTCTTGGCTGGCGCTAAAGATGGATCAGGCCGGTCGCAATCGCGTTTGCAAGCGCTTGTTCACGCGTGCGCGCGCCCAGTTTTGTGCGCGCGTTGCGCAAGTGCAGGTCAACGGTCACCGCTTTGATCGACAGGTGGTCGGCGATCATTGCTGTCCTGTAGCCCTTTGCCAGCAGAAGCAGGCATTCCTGCTCTCGCGTTGTCAGACTGGCCTGTGACAGGTTCTCCAGGCGGCCGATCTTGTGATGCGCGATCGCCGCGCAGATATGGAGCAGGGCGCCAAACTGCGTGTTGATCGCCTCAATGTCGGGACGCGAGAAGCTGCTGACGAGATGCCATCCCTTCACGACCGGGTCCTCGTCACGCGACATTCGAAGGGCAATCCCGGACGTCAATCCAAATTCCTGGGCGCGCCGGATGACGGCTATGTCCTCCGCATTCAAATAAGCATGGTCTGGCAGGAAGTGAATTCCCGTCATGAACTGGCTGGGCAGGTTCGGCGCATAGATGAACAACGGGTCGCGCTCGTAATCCTTCTGCTCGAAGTAAGCAGCCTTCCAGTCTGCAAGACGGTCGGAGAACCAGATATCATTGACAGTTGGCACGACATCCCGCTGACGCTGGCCGTAGATTGCACCCTTGAAGCCGAAACTTTCGAAAAAACTGACTGTTTTATTCCAAGCTGATTGCGGACTGCTGGCAGACAAGACCTGGTCTGCAAACTGCTCTAATTTCATCATACTGCGACTTCTGGCCCCTTTTTCCTTTCTTTTTTAGCCTGCCACAGCAATGATATCCATAACATCCGCGTTCAATATCTCGCGCGTTTGATGCCAGACAAGCAATGGTCCAGATCATGACTCCGTTAGCCTTATTGCCGGTTCAATCCCGGTTAGAGGGCGTCAAGAAGGGGCTTGGGCGCCCGATGTGCAAGAGGTTTCCTGAAGCTTCTTTTCCATCCAAAGCGAGCGCTCAATTAGAGCTCTTTTGAATGATACGGGCTCTGATTGTTTAGACGGATAACATTGGCTTGTTGCCGAGGGCCCCGGCAGCCGGCAACAAGCCCGTTCTACGCACGCTTTCCACGGACGTTTCCAACAGCTCTACCGACAAATCGGAGCTCTCGCGCCGTGCGTATTGCACCTGGCTAAGCCTTCCCTCGTTTCATGCCGCAGCAGCGCGTCCCATCATGGCCATGACCGTCGGCCAGCTTTCCGCATCTGCCATTCCCCTTCGGCAACAAAAGGGATTGCAGAACCCCACGACCAAGCCATCGATTTCCGCAAGTGAATTCTTGTCGACGGGTCTGCCCGAGTATGGACAGGCCTCGTTGATGGCATCTTTGATATCTCCTTTGTAATGCCGGCCCTTCAGGACCGGTTGCCGCGGCCAGTCCTTGTTGCTTCCGGAGAAAAGATCGAGATGCCTGCATTCGATAACGCGCAGCTGTGCATCCGCGCACGCATGCCATCGCCTGAAGGACGGATGGGCATAGATGTTCTCGACATAGGCTTTCACCGTTTCGGTCAGCTGGAACCCGTAGGTGATGAAACGTGTCACGATGGGCGCAAACGCCGCGTCTGCAGCGCAGAAAGTCCGTCCGCAGAGATATGGCCCGCCAGACCCCGCCAATGCCCATTCCAGCAGGGCGATCGCCTTGTCCGCGTCTTCCTGCTCGAACTTACTTGGCACAAAGCCTCGGTAGCGGGCGCGCAGGTTCATCGGCAACGCCTGCAGTGAGGAGAAACCGGTTCTCGCTCGAGCCGCCAGGGAACGCGCTACCGCCCTTTCGTCCGGGCGCTGTGGCCAAATTCCCGCGTCCGGATGGCGATCGGCTAGAATGTCGGCCGTTGCGCTGCTTTCCCAGCTAAGAGCTTCGTTTCCGTCGGCATCCATCAGCAAGATCGGAAGCGACTCCGCAGGTGCGTGGCGCTCAAGTGTCTCGGTCAACTCGTCAGAAAACATCGGAACGTAACCCGGGTGGAAATCAATGCCGAACGCATCCAGTTCCAGCCAGCTCCGCATAGATTGATCAGAATAGGCGTATTCGCCAACCAGCAGTTTGTAAGCCATGCAAAGACCCTCGCTTTTGCGTGTCAAAATCCACTGGCTAGACTAGCGATATGCAATTTGGCATAAATGACATCATGCCCAATATTTCTGCCAAAGTGCACACCGTTGTATTTCTCGTCTACCCAGGCATCAAACTTCTGGATCTCGCCGGGCCCTTGCAGGTTTTCAACGATGCAATAGACCATTCTGTACAAGAGCCTGCTTACCGAACAGCGCTGGTGTCCGTCGACGGGGCTGAGGTTATAACGGATACGCCTCTCAGCCTGCGTTCGCAGTCCGCCGCCGACTGGCGCGAAGCGATCGACACACTCATCGTGGTCGGTGGCAAGGGCGCGCAAGCTGCGTCACGGAGCTCGATCGTTCTGAACACCCTGAAAGAGCTGGCCGGCCGGTCAAACCGTATCGCTTCGATTTGCACCGGCGCGTTCCTGTTAGGTGCGGCGGGGCTTCTCGATGGCCGCAGAGCGGTGACGCATTGGCGGTATTGCTGTGATTTGGCGCGCGACAACCCTGAGGCTCGTGTCGATACCAATCCAATATTCATCCGGGACGGACACATCTGGACGTCGGCCGGAGTGACCGCCGGAATTGACCTTGCACTTGCGCTCGTTCAGGAGGATCTCGGACGGGAGGCATCGCTGGCCCTTGCACGTGACCTCGTCGTCTTCGCAGTCAGGCCGGGCGGTCAGGATCAGTTCAGCACCACGCTCCATAGCCAGGTGTCGGACCAATCGAGCCGCTTCGATGAATTGCACGCGTGGCTGCAACAAAATCTGCAGGAGGATTTGCGCGTCGAAGTGCTGTCGGACCGCGTCGGAATGAGCCCCAGAAACTTTGCCAGACAATATCAGCTGTCGACAGGCTCCACACCGGCAAAAGCTGTCGAGTTGATGCGTGTTGAAGCTGCCCGCAGATATCTTGAAGAAACAGACCTGACCATCACACGCATTGCCGAAACCTGCGGTTTCCGGAGCGATGAACGCATGCGCAAATCATTCATTCGCGCGCTGGGCGTGCCCCCTCATGACTACCGACGGCAGTTTCAGGGTCAGGCCTAGTTGGCGGAAAATACGGGTATATTGTCATTTGCGGCGGCATGAGCTCGTGCAAACATGAGACTGTATACCCGCTGGGAGGAAGTTGCTGGTGCGAGGGTCACTGACAAGCGACGCATTGCGCGATGAGGATCTGCTGCAAAACCCGGGAGATGTTCTCAAGTTCAAGAAGGGCGTGGGAAGCACCCTTCTTTTGGCTTGCGGAGCACTCGGACGGGAGATTGTCTGGCTCATCGAGAGGAACGGACTGAAACACCTCGACGTGCAGTGCCTGCCCGCCAGCTTGCACCATACGCCCGGGAAAATACCTGATGCCGTCCGCGATCAAATTCGCGCCAACAAGGACAAATACGAAAAGATCTTTGTCTTGTATGGAGATTGCGGCACCGCTGGAGCACTTGATCGGGTCCTCGAAGAGGAGGGTGGAATTGAACGCATATCCGGACCGCACTGCTTCTCCTTTTTCTGGGGCAATGAGGCCTTCGCCGAATATGGCGAAGAAGAGATCACTACGTTTTATCTGACGGACTTTTTCTGCCGGAGCTTCGACAAATTCGTCTGGCAGGCATTCGGTCTCGACCGAAACAAAAACATGGTCGATTTCGTCTTCGGAAATTACGAAAAAGTTGTCTTTATGCCGCAAACCGATGACCCGTCACTGGAACGTAAGGCGCAGGAGATCGCGGCCCGGCTCGGATTGGAATACGAGCGCCGTTTCGTCGGCTATGGCGAACTTGAGACGGCTATCCAGCGCGCCTGAAATCTGTTTCAACACGCTGATTGGAAGAAGACCGGCATGAACAGACCAACCGCTGTGGCAACCGTTTTGGTGGATGATGAACGTGTGAGGGTCACGCGGTTCGACTTCGCGCCAGAGGCTGAAACAGGCTGGCATCGCCACGCGTTCGATTATGTCATTACGACTTTGACAAGATGCTCCATGCTGCTTGAAGAACCCGGCGGCGGAACAAGAACTGTGTCGTTTGAAGCCGGTGAGGCATACCGCAGAACCGAAGGCGTCGAACACAACGTCATCAATGCCGGCGGTTTTGAGATGTCATTCGTCGAAGTTGAATTGAAACAATAGTAGCGTTGCAATGCCGGGGCGAGGCGGGGCTGTCGCATAGGCGCTGATCATCCTCGCCTGTTCATCGCACTTGTGGCGCATTTTCGTGCTCTGGTGGGTAGATGAATATCGATTTTGATCTGTCTTTATCCGGGCAAATATCTTGGTCTCGAAAATCGTCTTCGCATTCCTGGCGACCGTGCCGCTGAGCAGCGCGCTGGCATCCGACCATGAAAGCGTGCTCGACGCGCGGCAAGACGGCAGCATCGCCGCCTTCAGTGAGATCCTTGCCGCCGCGCGTTCGGCTGTTCGGGGCCAGACCATTCTCGTGGACGCACGCGTGCAAAGACGCCGGTCGGATGTTCATGTGAAGGTTTACCTGCGCACCCTCGGCAGTGGTGAAGTTGTTGAAGTCACCGTCGACGCGGTCGAGGCGGACGTGATTTCCATCGTCGACCGACACTCTTCTTCTGAAAGAAACGGCCGTGAGCGCCCACCGGCAAAATCCCGCCCCAATGCTGAATCAAAATCGAACAAGGGATTGGATGCGGACCGAAACTCAGAAAGTGGCAATTCGGAAAGGGGTAACGACGGCCGCGGCAACCGTGATGGCAAGAACGGTGGCGGAAAGGGCGGCGGCGGCGGCAAAGGTGGGTCAAAGAAATGAAGCTGTTGGTCGTTGAAGACGAACGTGCTCTCCAAACTCAAATACACTGCGAACTGGTTCAGAAAGGATTCACGGTAGATCTCGCGGATAATGGGGAAGACGGGCAATTTCTGGGAGAAACAGAACGCTATGACGCCATCATCCTTGATCTCAATCTGCCGGCCAAGGACGGCACGTCGGTGCTGCAGGCGTGGCGCGACGGCGACATTCGCACCCCTGTCATCATTCTCACCGCCCGCAGCCGCTGGCAGGACCGTGTCGCGGGACTGAATGCGGGCGGCGACGATTATCTGGTCAAACCTTTCCGCATGGAAGAACTGGTTGCGAGACTGCAAGCGCTGATAAGACGCTCGGCGGGTGTCGCCGCACCGCGCATCGAACACGGAGACGTTTCCCTCAACACGGAAACAGGCCGTGTTTATCGCGGCGAACAAGCCATCACGCTGACCGGCAACGAACTAAAGCTTCTTCAGGCGATGATGCTGAGGCCGGACAAAGTGCACAGCAAATCGGAGCTGTCTGAAAAAATCTACGGATACTTCGAGGAACGCGATTCCAATACGGTCGAGGTCTATGTCGCACAGCTCCGGCAAAAAATAGGGCGCGTCTTCATCCAGACGGTCCGCGGCCGGGGATATACACTTCGGCCGCAGACATGTCCGGATCGCTGACGTCACGAGCCATCGCAGCGGGCATGATCTGGATTGCCTGTGCGTTGGGCGCGGGCGGCATTCTCCTGCACGGCGTCTTTCAGGAGTCGATTTCGCGGCTGTTCGATGCGCGGCTGGAATCAGATCTGGAATTTCTGACCGCGATGATCGCAGAGGCCGAAGTCGATCCGGCGGAGCGGATGAAAAACCCCGATTTTCGCCGTGTTTATTCGGGTACGTATTGGCAGGCGCAGGCCGACGACGGCCGGCTGTTCCGCTCACGTTCCTTGTGGGACGTGGAATTGCAAGTTCCGAAGACCCTGTCTGAGGGATATCTCCACGAAGTCAGCGGCCCCGGAGCACGGACGGTCAGAATTCGGGCCAGAATGCTGACAATGCCGAGCGGCACAAAGTGGACGCTTGCGGTGGGACGCGATAAGGCCTCTCTGGAAAAGGAAGTGACCGCGTTCCGGCGCACGCTGATGCTGTCAGCACTCGCTCTTGGTGCGATCCTGCTGGTATCGGCCATATTGCTTTTGCGCTTCACGCTGTCTCCGCTCCGCCGGCTTCACGCAGCGGTGCTCAATCGTCAGATCCATTCAGGGGCAATTGAAGGCTCCTATCCCGCGGAAATCACGCCTTTGGTGGAGGATCTGAACCGTATGCTGGAACGCAATGAGCGGTTGCGCGAGCGGGGCAGGCTGCAGGCTGCCAATCTTGCCCATGCCTTGAAAACACCGGCCGCCATCCTTTCAAACGAACTCACGAAGGCGCGCCGGGGCGAAGTACTCGATACCGAACTTTCCGTCGATGCAATCAACAATATCTCGGCGGCTGCCGAACGCCATCTCGGCCTTGTTGCCGCCCTTCCGGACGATTGTCCCGAGCCAGTCTCAATCGATGTTTTGCCCGTGGCGAACGAAGTCGTACGGGCCATTCGCCGGCTCTATCCCGAAACGTCTTTGGAAATCCTTTCAGACCCTTCCGCATGCGTTTACGCAGAGCGATCTGACATCACCGAAATTCTTGGAAACATACTTGATAACGCGGCCAAATGGGCGCGGCGTTCGGTCCGCCTTATCCTGAGTGTCAGTGAAGACCTTTGCTCCATAAAAGTGGAAGACGATGGCCCCGGTGTCGACGAAGCGGAATTCGTTCGCATACTCCGGCAAGGCCAGCGTCTTGATGAGACAAAATCCGGGACGGGTCTCGGATTGACGATTGTCGCCGACATTGTCGAACGCTACGGCGGCAAGATTCGCATGTCACGCTCCCGGCTTGGCGGCCTCTCACTGACGGTAGACCTGCCGTCGGGTCGAAACCGACCGCGCAAACACACCTCCGAATTTCAACTCACAAGCGAAGCTTAAGCCAAACTGAGTTTCTGCTTCAGCTTCGTTTCAGCTGCTTGACCCAAGCTCGACCCGTCACTTTGTGCTGGCCGACTGCTTCGGCCGGTCCTTGGACAAACCTGGTCAGTCAAGGGAGAGTTTGATGGAACCCGTAGGCAGCGATAACGCCCTCCAGCGGCAGAAGGATGCGCTTCAGGAAAACATTGCAGCGATCAATGGTGCATCGAGATCCAAAGGCGGGTCCGATACTGTTTTCGGCCCGGCACGGCCAGTTGATGGCATCGGGTCGAACCCGGAAAACGTCGACTGGAGCTCCGCCGGCCAGACGCTCCTGCGGCTGGCAGAAGCCAGATACGACGATGACATCGGGGCCATGGTCGAGGATCTTCCAGGTGCCCGCGCGATCAGCAACGCGGTTGTTCAACAGACAGACGTTGAACCCAATTCCTTCGGGCTGAGCGATCTGTTCTGGGCCTGGGGCCAATTCATCGACCATGATCTCGATCTTACCGAGGCGGGGCACACCGAGTATTACGAAATCGCTGTTCCCGAAGGTGATCCGTTTTTCGATCCCGACGGTACGGGTGAAGCGGTCATCCCCTTTTTTCGCGTTGATCCGGTCGACGGCAGCGGCGGCACAGACGTGCGCGCCTATGAAAACGAAATCACCTCGTTTCTCGATGCGTCCATGGTTTACGGATCCGACGCGGAAACCGCCGCCTCCCTGCGCACAGACGGCGGCAAATTGTTGCTCGATGAGAACGGTCTTGTCATCGAGACAGGAGATGGCGGCGTTTTGGCCGGAGACGTTCGCGCGGGCGAAAATGTTGCCCTGACCTCCCTGCATACGCTGTTCGCGCGTGAACACAATCGGCTCATTGATGAGCTTGCCGTTGAACACCCGGAGCTAACGGACGAAGAGCTGTTCACGGCTGCGCGCCAGCGGGTCGAGGCTGAAATTCAGGCAATCACATTCAATGAATTTCTGCCCCTTTTGGTGGGCAAGGACGCGATCTCGAAATACGAAGGCTACGATCCGGAGGTCAATCCCGGGATTGCGGTCGAATTCTCGACGGCCGCATTCCGCTTCGGTCACACCATGCTGTCCTCGCAGATCCAACGGCTCAACGAAGACGGCGCCGTGATTGCGGCAGGAAACCTGGCGCTCGCCGACGCATTCTTTTCGCCTGGAGAAATAGCGGAAAACGGCGGCATCGATCCGATCCTGCGCGGCCTTGCCGATGGAACGGCGCAGGAAATCGATACCCACGTTGTCGAAGACGTGCGCTCCTTCCTGTTCGGGCCTCCCGGTTCGGGAGGACTGGATCTTGCGTCCCTCAATATTCAGCGTGGCCGCGACCTGGGCGTTGCCAGCTACAACGATCTGAGAGAGGCAATGGGGCTGGCAAGGGCAGAGGACTTTTCCGACATAACCTCAGATTCCGGTCTTGCAGCGCAACTGGCGGACATTTACGGCGATGTCGACCTTGTCGACGCCTGGATCGGTGGTCTTGCCGAGGATCCGCATGGCAACGGTGTCATCGGTGAATTGTTCGCTACGATCATCATCGATCAGTTCCTGCGACTTCGCGACGGCGATCCCTATTGGAGCCAGGCCCTTGGTCTACCGAAGGACGAAATCAGGGACCTTTGGGACACAACACTCGCCGATGTGATTGAGGCCAATACAGATATCGGGTCCATCCAGGACAATGCGCTGGTCTCGTATGACCGCATTGCCGGAGACGAAGACGACAATGTTCTCAACGGTTCGGATGGCCGCGATCTGTTACTCGGGCTTGCCGGTAACGACACCCTGTCCGGAGGCAGAGGAAACGATCAGCTCGAAGGCGGTGACGGGGACGACACCCTTACAGGCGGAAGCGGCAAGGACAGTCTCTACGGCGATGCCGGCAATGACACGCTGACCGGTGGCAGCGGCAGTGACAAATTCAGCTTCAGCGGCGTTTTCGGCGACGATACGATTACTGATTTCGACACCAGCAAGCGCAAGGGTGACAGGCTCGAATTCGAGACCGACCTTTTCGAAAACCCGGACGCGCTTCTTTCAACCGCCGAACAGATCGGGTCCGATGTCTTCATTGATTTTGGGGATGCCGGATCGGTCACCCTCACCGGTGTCGATCTGAACAGCCTCAGACAGGACGATTTCCACCTCGTCTGATCCGAGCCCTTGTTTGAGACCGCCCGCACAAGGTCCTTCCCCTGGTGCGGGCGTTTCTGTTTTTCCGTTTCAGGCTATATTTCCCTGTCTGTTTGAGTTTCAGGTCTCGTGACCAAATCGGAAAGTCGGAAATGAACGCTCCGCAACAGAAGAGCCCGGATCTTGGTCAATTGAAGCGGCCCGACACAAGCGGGCTTGATCCGGACAAGGACGCTCGCATGATCGTTCTGGCGCTTGCCGCGTGGGACTTTCCCTGGGACATTGAAAAGTCGCTTGAGTTCGCACTGTTCCGGACCTATGCGGTGCCCTCAGTCTCGTCGTTGCTGGTGCGAACCGGCGAGTTCGAAAACCGCACTCGCAAGCGCTATGACGATACGGAGCTCATCCTCGCTGAGATCGGCGAGCACGGCGCAGACCATCCGCGCGGCGCGGCAGCGCTCAAGCGGATGAATGAAATGCACGGGCGTTTCAGGATACCGAATGAAGACATGCTTTACGTCCTGTCGACCTTTGTGTTCGAGCCGATGCGCTGGATCGAGCGGTTCGGCTGGCGACAACTCTCGGCAAAGGAAATCAACGCGATCTTCAATTATTATCGTGACCTCGGAGCGCGCATGGGGATCCGGAACATTCCCGAGGATCTGGCAACGTTTGAAACCTTCAACCGCAACTATGAGCAAAAGCACTTCCAATATGCCGAATCCAATGCGCGGATCGGCAACAAGACGCTGGATCTGATGCTGGGGTTCTATTTCCCCCGCTTCCTGTTCAGGCTTGCCCGTCCCGGCGCCTACGCGCTCATGGATCAACCATTGCTGTCCGCCATGGGGTTCTCTGCCGCGCCGCGCTGGCTGCAATGGACTGTTCCGGCCGCCCTGCGTGTCCGGGCCGGACTGCTTAGGCTTCTGCCGAAACGGCGGCGCCCACATCTTTTGACCCGCGTCCGGCGACCGACCTACCCCAATGGTTACAGGGTCAACGAGCTTGGAACTTTCCCACCGCAAACCGAGACCGCCAACATCAAGGCAGATTGAGCGCGTTTTCAGCCGGGGTTGGCTTCATGCGAACATCTCCCCGGTCCGTGGGAAGACCAGGGAGACGCCGTTTTGCGGCCGTCACGTATCGAGGGATTGAAACGGCCGCCCTCATCCACGCATCAGGTCCGCCGGCTACGTACGCGCGCCTACAACGATGCGGTCGAGGATGAGTGCACAGAACAGGATCGCAAGACCCGCCAGGATACCCTGCCCGGCTGCAGCGTATTGCAGGGCCTCCAGAACGTCCTCGCCCAGGCCCTTGGCGCCGATCAGTGACGCGACAACCACCATCGCGAGCGATAGCAGAATGGTCTGGTTCACGCCGGCCATGATGGTCCTGCGGGCAAGCGGCAGATCCACACGCCAGAGCAGGTAGCGAGGCGTTGCACCGAAGGCGAGCGCTGCTTCCCGGACGGTCTCCGGCACCTGCTGAAGCCCTAGCACCGTGAACCGGATCACCGGCGGGCTGCCGAAGATCATCGTTGCAACGACACCTGCCGGTTTGCCCGACCCGATGAAGGCGACAACGGGGATCAGGTAGACGAATGAGGGCATGGATTGCATGAAATCGAGGATCGGACGGATAATCGCAAAGGCCCTCGGCCTGCGCGCACAGTAGATGCCAAGCGGAATGCCGAGGCTGATCGAGATCAGCGCCGCTGCGCCCAGAAGCGCGATTGTCGTCATGGCCTTTTCCCAGAAATCCAATAGCCCGAGATAGGCCAGTGCAGCGCCGGTGAAGATCGCGACGCGCGGTCCGGCGGAAAGATAGGCCAGCATGATGATGACCAGCGCGACCACCGGCCAGGGCGTGCCGACCAGGACGACTTCGATCCCGTCAAGCAAGGTGCGCATGCCGAAGGTCAGGCTGTCGAAGAAGCCACGGCCTACCGTCTTGGTCCAGTCGAATGCCGCCTGAACGCCATCGCCGACGACAAGGCGCCAATTGCGATCTGTCGGAAACGTGGCGAGCGCTGTAATCGCGTCAGGCCTTGCGAAGCGGATCACCGACAACACAATGACGGCTATCGTCAGTCCGGCCGCCACGGTCAGCCGCTGCATGGACCACCCGCTTGCAACGCTCTGATCCGACCTCCAGCGTGTGAACTGCTCTTCGAGCGTCCAGTTCGCGACAGAGGCAATCAGGAACTTGATTGCGAGCAGCAGAACAAGGCCGAAAGCCAGGTAAATGAACCCGCTGGAGTCGGCTGCGGCGGCGGCACTTTGCGCATCCGCCAAAGCCGTTTCCAGCGAACTGGCGGCGCGTTTCAAACTGTCAAGTGAGGAGGCGCCCGACTGTTCGGCAGCTGCAATCTGTTGGCGGCGGAGCTCAAGTGTCTGGGCAATCTGGTCCGCGCGTTCACGCAGGGACCGGCCAAGATCACCGAAAAGCCCCAGGCCAATCTGGATATAGGCAAACGTCTCCAGGACCAGGAAGCCCAGGAACCAGGACCAGAGGCCCCGCGCCCCAAACCAGACCGGCCCGAGCAGGCCCGCCGCATAATTCAAGGTAAAGCAGTAACCCGGCGCCTTCATCATCGTGGCAAATGTGCGCTGGTAATAGTCCTGTTGTGTTCCGACAAAGGACGCGATCAGCGTGTTCAGCCTTTCGGCGGTTTCGGGCCTGATGTCGTTGTCATCAACTGTGCTCATGACTTGCCCCTTATGCCTGGCTGCTCTGGATGGCGCGCAGCAGTCCCGCCTGGTTGATGACACCAAGATCGTGCCCGTTCTGCTGAACGCGGACGACGCCGTGGCCCTCAGCGCAAATCGTGATCAGATCATTGAGGTCCATGTCCGGATGCGCAGAGGCGGCATCGGAAGGGACCGGACCGTGCTGGGCTTCAAACTCGGCAATAGGTCTCATGACCGCGTGTGCGAAGATCATGTTGAGTTTCGAAATGCCGGCAACGAAGTCGGAAACGTAGTCATCGGCCGGGTTCAGAATGATATCCTCGGGGGTCCCGATCTGGACGATCTGGCCGTCTTTCATGATCGCGATCCTGTTGCCGATGCGAATGGCCTCGTCGAGATCGTGGGTGATGAACATCGTCGTCTTGTTGAGCTTCGCGCTCAGTTCCATGAACTGGTCCTGAAGCTGCTTGCGGATCAGCGGATCGAGAGCTGAAAACGGCTCGTCCATCAAGAGTATGTCCGGATCAGAAGCAATCGCACGCGCCAGTCCGACACGCTGCTGCATGCCG
The DNA here is from genome assembly GCF_030732845.1 of Roseibium sp. MMSF_3544. Taxonomy (GTDB): domain Bacteria; phylum Pseudomonadota; class Alphaproteobacteria; order Rhizobiales; family Stappiaceae; genus Roseibium. Next base: position 136,230 of record NZ_JASHKA010000014.1, on the reverse strand, counting down.
CCGGAAAGCTCATGGGCGTATTTGTCTTCCCAGCCGCTGAGTTCGACAAGCTCCAGAACCCGGTCTGCCTCCTCCCAGCGGCGCGCTTTGCCTGTGCCGCGAATTTCCAGCGGCATGGCGACATTGTCCCGGACCGTCCGGTGCGGCATAAGTCCGAAATTCTGAAACACCATCGCAACCCTGTGATTGCGCAGCCTCCGCAACTCGGCATCGTTCATCTGAACGACATCCTGATCGTTGACCAGGATATGGCCGGCAGTTGGTTCCAGCAGCCGGTTGACATGCCTTACGAGCGTGGATTTCCCGGACCCGGACAGGCCCATGATGCAAAAGAGCTCTCCACGGTTTATCTGGAAGGTCGCGTCGGCGACACCGACCACGCAGTTATACCGTTCCAAAACTTCTGCTTTTGACAAGCCTTCGGCATGAATGGCTTTCAGAGCTTCGTCCGAGCGGGCTCCGAACACTTTCCAGACAGACCGGGCATCGATAGCGATATCGTCAGACACATCAATCCCCCATTGTTAGGATGTTAGGTCCCGGCACGACAGCGCCGGGACCAGACCTTCAGGAGGGTTAGTTCAGACCGAGCCATCCATCGACTACGTCGCCGTTTTCGTTGATCCAGGCAGCAACGACCTCGTCGATTTCGCCACCCTTCACCACGACTTCGTAGGTCAGCTGGGAAAGATGGTCGGCATCCATGCTGATATTGGCAAGGAATTGCGCGGCCGCAGGGTTCCGCTCATCCAGGGACTTCGAATAGGCGACCTTGACGGTCTTCACGAGATCACCGGTCGTAATCTTCGACTTGTTGTACCAGTCCGCGTCCTGATCCGGTTGGATGATCGTGAATTGTGCGGGATCGTGCTCGGGCTCTTCCAGCATGACCACGTCGTAGAGCGCATGTACGTAATGTGGCTTGTAGCAATAAAACACCACACCTTTTTCCTGATCGATCGCATCCTTCAGACGCGCGTAGAAGACAGTTTCGTCTTCCGTTGTCGGGGAAAGGAAGGTTTCAATGCCGTAGTCGCGCACCTTCACCTTATGCACGTTTGTGGAGGCCCAGCCGGACGCACCGACCCAAATTTCACCGGTGCCGTCACCGTCGCCGTCATAAAGACCCTGTGCATCGGGCGTTGCGAGATCGAACACGGACTTGATGTTGTGCTTGTCCGCCATGTAAGTCGGTGTGCAGAAGCCGGTCTGACCGGCGTAGCTGCCCGACGAGAGGGCAACGGTGCCTTTCTGTTCGACATACTCGTCCGTGAAAGACTTCTGGTTTGGCAGCCAGACATCCGGATGGACATCGATGTCCCCGCGTCCACCGTCCATTGCCGCGAAGATGACGGCGTTGGCACCCGGCGCGTAACCGACTTCGCCGCCAAGGCGGGACTCGATAACCTGGCCGATCAGGTTGGCCATGATTTTCGCACCCGGCCAGCTGGGTTCACCCACCATGACCTTTTCCTGCGACATGGCACCGGACGTGCCGAGGCCGAGGATTAGAGCGGCGGCTAAGATTGAATTCGTCCTGTCTTTCATTTTTCGTTCCTCTGGTAGGTAGGTTTGATGCTCTCAGGCGCGTGCCCGCTTTCGTTGCGGGTCTATGAATGGTGTGTTTGAAACCGCAGCGCCGAGACGCTTCATGCGTCCGTCAAGCTGGCCGACTTCTAGACTTGTTCCGTTTTCGGCGTGCTCCACAGCGATCCGGGCCATGGCGACAGCCCGTTCAAGCATGGGCGAGCGGGTTGCGGAGGTGATCACGCCCACCTGACGTTCCCCGGCAAGCACCGGTGCGCCATGCGCGGGAACGTCGTCGCTGTCGATCAAGAGACCCTTGAGCAGCTGGCGCGGCTCACGGGCATTGCGTTCCAGGGCGGCCTTGCCGCTGAAATCCGACTTGGTCAGATCGACGGCAAAACCCAGTCCTGCTTCGAAGGCGTCCACGCCCGGCGCAAATTCGGCATTTCTTGCCGCAAGGCCCGCTTCGATGCGAATGATCTCCAGAGCCGCCGACCCCATGGGTGCGATGCCGAATTCATCCCCTGCCGCCATCACGGCATCCCAGATCTCAATCGCATCGGATTTGGAACAGAAGATCTCGAAACCGAGTTCGCCGGTGTAACCGGTTCTCGACAACAGAAAGGGTGCTCCTTCGCGATCCTCCAATCTGGCCACCGTGACACCGAACCACTTGAGTTGGTCCAGCGCGGGCACGTGCGGTTGCGTAAACACGATCTTGCTGAGAAGGTCCCGGGACTTCGGCCCCTGCAGGGCAAGGTTTGGCAGAGCTTCGCTCGCATCGTGGATGCGCACTTGAAACCCGCGTTCAGCGGCCAGCGTCTCAAGGGCGCGCGCGCTTTCCTCCGCGCCACAGCACCAGCGGAACAATTCCGGCCCGAGGCGTAGCAGAGTGCCGTCGTCGATGACGGTGCCGCTGTCATCGCACATCAGCGTATAGGACGCGCGCCAGACCGCGAGCTTTTCAACGTTCCGCGTCGTTGCGAGCTGCATCAGTTTCGCCGCGTCCGGGCCAACGATGTCGTATTTGCGCAGGCCGCTCATGTCCTGCAGCGTCACTGCTTCCCGGCAAGCCCAGTATTCTCCCAGGGTGCCGTGCGAGGGAAAACTGACAGGCGCCCAGAGGTTGCGCGCAGGTGCGAAATGCTGTGTCAGACGCGTCAGCCGCTCATGGAACGCAGAGTTCTGACTGATGGTCATCGGAGCGTCTTCCTTTTCGCGATATGCCACGGCCCGGCGGATCGTCTGCCCGGGACGGTAAATGCGGACGTGAATGTCCGTCGGGTTCCAGCCGTTGATCGGATCTATGTCATCGGGGCAGGCCGTGGAGACGCAGATGAGATCCTCCATTGCCTGCATGGCCACATAGTCGCCAGGACGCGAATGGGATTCCTCAGTCAGGATGGTGTGGTGATGGGGATCGATCCAGGTGTTCCAGAAGAAGTTAATGGCGGGCCAGGCGGACCTTTTCTCAACACCGTAAGGTGCAAGTGCATGGGACATGTTGTCCGAACAGTTCACATGCCCCGGATAGCCCCGCTCTTCATATCCACGTGCCGTGCAGGCAAGACCAAAGGTGTCGTGACGCCCGCAGGTGTCCTGCACCACATTGAGCAGGGGGCGCATCTCTCGGTCGTAGAACTTGTCGAACAGGCCCGGCACGGGAAAGGCGCGCCGCACCATGGAACGCGTTGCGGTGCTGTCGATCATCCACTCCTGGCCAGCTTCGAGCCCATCGGACCGAAACGCCATGAAATCCGAACACTGCTGGCCCTCGACATCGATGATCTGAACCATTTCACCTTTTTTGAGCTCATAGGCCATGCCGGTCCCGCGCGACACGGTGAATTCATCGCGGGTTTCACCGAGCACCGGTGGCAACACCGGTAAAGACACGAGGGCTGGTTTATGTCTGACCGTCACGACACCACCTGCCGCACCGCTGATCAGCTCTTGCGCGTTTGCCGGGCGGATGAACCACAGGTCCGCCGCCGACACTGCTTTCAGAACAAGCGGCTCAGCCGTCGCTCCAAAGGCATGCGCTTTGTGAGACTTGTCGTCCTGGCCGCCCCGGGCCGCTACCCAACCAGCAAATTCCGCGCTGTCGAAATTCGCAAAACTCAAGACAGTGTTTGCCGCCAGTCCCAGTCCGTTCAACGCGTCGCCGCCGTCGTCGGCAAGGGCAGCAAGTTCCAGGATACCGGCGTTGAAAAGACCTTCTATCGTCAGGAGGTCGCCCGCCTGGACCTTCAGATGAACCGCGTCTCTGGGAGCCAGCCGATGGCCTTGCGAATGCGTCGGCGACGGAAAGCCGGGGAAGCTTCTTCCCGGCGTTTGGTAGCCGACATTGTTAAACGCATAAAGAACTGCCGAACTGAGCATTTCGAGCATTTCCGCCAAATGTAACTAGTTACATAGCTTGTTTAAAGCGCTCGCATATGTCAAGTCTTTCCAACTACGGTTTTGGAAGTTAGGCAAAATCAGAGGCCTATGGCGAATAGCAGATCCCGCAAGCGGGCCAATCTCAGAGACGTTGCGAAACTGGCGAAAGTGTCGGTGGCCACCGTTTCGCGTGTTTTGAACTCGCCGGACTCCGTATCCGAGAACACCAGAGCAATCGTGGACTCGGCAATCGCCCAGCTTCGTTTCGTACCGAGCGCTGCTGCCCGCGCGATCAATTCCGGGCGGTCCCGTGTCGTTGGCGCGCTGGTGCCAACACTAGACCATGCGATTTTCGCCCGCTATCTTGCCGCACTCGAACAGACGTTGTCTGAATATCGCCTGTCCCTTGTTGTCGCCACGACCAGCGGCGATCCGACAATCGAAGCACAGAAGGCTCAGACCCTTGTCGACATTGGCGCGGAAGGTTTGATCGTCTCCGGGATTACGCATGAACCGGAGCTCTACGAGTTGATCGAGCGTTGCCAGCTTCCCGCTGTTGCCACCTCTTACTACGACCCGGAATTCCTCCTGCCGACAATCGGTTACGACAATGCCGGAGCCGGGCGGATTGCGCTTGAGCACCTCATTTCCCTGGGTCATTCGAAGATTGCTGTCGTGCATGGGTCGCTGACCAGCAATGACCGAACGCTTGCCCGGATCAGGGGCCTGGAAGGCCATGACGACGCTGAGTTGATCTACTTCGAAGCGGACCTCTCGGTCGAGGACGGCTGCAAGGCGGCGCAATCCATCTTGTCAGCGACACAACAACCGACGGCTGTCCTGTGCCTCTCCGATGTGCTTGCAACAGGTGTCCTTTATGAATTGAAGCGCAAAGGAATTTCTGTCCCCGAGGCTATATCCGTCATCGGGATCGATGACCTGCCGGGGTCGGCGCATACGTCACCCAGCCTCACGACCGTGCATCTGCCCGTGGTGAGAATGGGACAGGCGACGGCCGTTGCAATTTCCGAATGGATTGAAAACGGCACGGAACCTTCGGAAAAACTGTTTGAGACAGATCTGGTCATCCGCGAGTCGACCAGTTCGCGGTTCTCGGTCTGACAAGATCGCAGGCGCGGGGCCACCGCGCCTGCACTTGATTGATTTCGTCAGGCCCGGCCTTTCCAGGGCACGAGAAACCGTTCCGCCATGCGCATCAGGATGTCGATGCTGTAGCCAACGATGCCGATCAGGATGATGCCCATGATAACGATATCGGTGAGCTGGAACTTCGAGGCCGCGATAATCATCATGCCAGCGCCCTTCTGGGCGGCGACGAGTTCGGCGGCGACCACCGTACCCCAGCAGACCCCCATGGCAACGCGCGCACCCGTGAAGATTTCGGGCAGCGAGTTGGGCACGATCACGTAGCGCAGGACCTGCCGCTTGGTCGCGCCTAGCGAGAAGGCGGCATGAACCTTACTGATGTTTACACCCGAGACCCCGGCTCTTGCGGCGATCGTCATGATCCAGAGCGCTGCCAGGAACAAGAGCACGATCTTGCCGGTTTCCCAGATGCCGAACCAGATGATCACCAGCGGGATCAGCGCAAGCGGCGGCACGGGCCGCATGAATTCGACGATCGGGTCGAACCATCCGCGCACCCAGCTTGACAGGCCCATGGCATAGCCAAGCGGAATGCCGATCAGTGAGCCTGCCACAAAGCCGCCGACAACGCGCAGCAGCGACCACCCGAGATGCTCCCACAGCGTGAAGTTCTGGTAGCCTTCAGAGGCAATTTCGACGAACCGGCTGACAACGGATTCCGGTGCGGGCATCCAGATGGGTTCCATCTGCAGGCCCTTGTCCGGCGCAAAATTGAGTGACCCCTTGGGGGTCATGCTCACGGTTCCATCGGTCACGCTAACGGTCTCACCGGGTGCGATCGGCTGTCCATCCACCGCGGTCACGGTCGCGCCGTCACCGTCGTTGCGCGTCACCCGCAACAGCACCGACCGCCAGGCCCCGACTGTGCCGGCATCATCCTGGGCAAACCCGTCTTTTTCCGTCACTTCAGGGGCATCGACCTTCTTTCCGGGCTCATGCACGATCACTTCGACGGTCGCGTCGCTGGTCTGACCGGCATCGTTGGTAACGGTGTAGGTGAAACTCGTTTCGCCGGTAAACGGCCCTGGCACGTGAAAGGGAACCAGCTTCGATCCGGTAAAGGCACCCCAGATAAAGAAGATCACCACGATGGAAATAACGGACGCTGCCCGGTTGGGCGTGATGGCGCTCTCATCGCCGAATGTCACTGTCTTGAGAGACGTGAAATCCTGACCGCGCTGCATGAGGCTGCTGAGATAGGAGACCAGGAAATAACTTGCGAGGAAGAGCCCCGCATAGGTCAGAAAGACAATTAAACCGGTCATGCAGCGGTCTCCGATCTGCCCATGATTTCCTCTTCCATTTCCCAGATCATCGACAGGATTTCTTCGCGCGTCTCAGCAAAGCCTTCGCTTTTCTTGACGTCACGAAGATCCGCTTCAACGCCGCGATCGGCAAAAGGCAGACGGTACTCCTTGTGGATGCGGCCCGGCCTCGGCGCCATGACCAAAAGGCGCTCGCCCAACAGCAGAGCCTCTTCCACGGAGTGCGTGATCAAAATGACGGTCTTGCCCGTTTCCTTCCAGAGTTTCAGCACGAGACCCTGCATCTTTTCGCGGGTCAGCGCGTCGAGCGCACCGAGCGGCTCATCCATCAGGATAACGTCCGGATCGTTGGCGAGGCAGCGTGCAAGTGCAACGCGTTGCTGCATACCGCCGGACAGCTCGTAAACCGCCTTTTCCTTGAAGTCACCCAAGCCGACGGTATCGAGAAGGTGGTCAACAATCTCGTCGCGCTGCCTCTTCGGCATCGACTTCATGCGTGGACCGAATTCGACATTCTTGCGCACATTCATCCACTCGAACAACGCGCCCTTCTGGAACACCATGCCGCGCTCAGCATTTGGACCGGTCACGACGTGGCCGTTCATGCGAACCTGACCGCCGGTGGGCGCCAGGAAACCGGCAACGATGTTCAAGAGAGTGGTTTTTCCGCAGCCCGAAGGACCAAGAACCGACATGATCTCGCCGGTCTTCAACTCAATGGACACGTCCTTGAGTGCCTGTACGTGCGTTCCGTTGGGCAGATCGAAACGCATCGAAAGATTTTCGATGTGGAGGCCATCCATGCCTGTCATCTCCTGCAGTGCAAAGAAAAGGAAATTGGGGCGGCGCTGATGGCCGCCCCAAGTCTTGCAGGGATACGGCTTTATTCGGTTCCGGTGGCTGCCAGATAGCTGGAATCCACGGAATCGACATAGCTGTCGAGGGCCTGCGGGATCGAACCGGCACTTTGGAAGACGTCCGCGACACCGAGCATAAAGGTCTGGACGTTTCCGCCCATCCACTTGTCACTCAATTTGTCTTCAACGTTCGGGAACGTGAAGGTTGCGAGCGTTTCCGCGGTCGCGTCAACGTCCATACCGGCGTCCTTGGCGATGACCTCGATCATCTCCTCTTTGTTCTCACCGGCGTTCCACATGGCGTTCGCTTCAGCGGTCACTTTCAGGAACTTGGTCAGCATTTCCGATTCTTCTGCAGCAAAATCAGCAGGAACGCTGATGCCGTCGAAAACCAGAATGCCGAGTTCTTCCTTTTCTGCACCGGTCAGAAGCACGTTGCCGTGCTCCAGCATGCGCCGCAATGCGCCGCCCCAGCCGCAGACCATGTCCAGGCTGCCTTGCGCGAACGCTGCGGCACCGTCGGCCGGAGCCATATCGACAATTTCCATGGTCGTGATGTCGACATCAAAATGCTTCATCTGCGACAGGAACCCATAGTGAGCTGCGGTTCCGATCGGAACGCCAACCTGTTTGCCTTCCAGTTCCTTGGCGTTGTTCTTGTCGATCTCAAGCGCTTCGGCGACGACGCAGTTGTCGTTCTCGGAGTAGCTGACTGCAATGTCCGTCAGGATGATGTCCTGTCCGGCGGATGCTGCCACAACAAAGGGTGGCACACCCTGGCTGACGGCAATCTGCACATCACCGGATGCCATGGCAGCGGACATTGCCGTGCCGGTGTCGAACGAGACCCAATTGATCGGCACGCCCAGGGCTTCTTCATAAAGGCCCTTTTCCTTGGCGTATTGGAACGGCATCGGCCATTCCAGGAAGTAAGCGACTGTCAGGTCTTCAGCCGCAGAAGTTGCCGGCAAACCGCTCATGAACGCCAGAGCCGCAAGAGAGCCGAATAGTTTAGATTTGTAGGTCATTGATACTTTCCCACTGTTCCCTCGATACATAAACAGACGCGCAGGTATTCCTGTCTTTTGCCGCCGTCCTTCCAAGTCGGCTTGTCTGCATCCGAAAATGGTTACGGCAGAACGGCGAGGTTACAATAGAAACACTCAACTGGCTCTATCGTATCTCCAGATCTGGCCCTATATGTCGCCTCCGGACCGTGTTGACTGAAAACAATTGATGCAAAGGGCTGCTTGAATTGTGAGCAGGCGCACAAAATCCGCTCGCGCAGCCCAGCTTCGAATTCACCGAGTTTCGAACATGTCGATGAAGTACGAAAGGACATTGCCATGAACGTTGCAGCTTCCCCGAATGACCTGAGCGAAATCATCGAAGCCGACCGCAACCACGTCTGGCATCATCTTCTTCAGCATAAGTCGCTGGAGACGATCGATCCGAAGATCATGGTGGAAGGCAAGGGAATGCGGCTGTGGGATGCGACGGGCAAGGAGCATCTCGACGCCGTTTCCGGAGGCGTGTGGACGGTCAATGTCGGCTATGGCCGCGAATCCATTGCAGACGCAATCCGCGACCAGTTGGTGAAGCTCAACTATTTTGCCCATTCGGCGGGGTCCATACCGGGATCGCTGTTTTCCGAGCGCCTGATTTCGAAAATGCCGGGCATGAGCCGGGTCTATTTCACCAATTCGGGGACGGAAGCGAACGAAAAGGCGTTCAAGATGGTCCGCCAGATCGCGCACAAGCGTTACGGTGGCAAAAAATACAAGATCCTCTACCGGGAGCGGGACTATCACGGCTCATCGATCACGGCGATTTCGGCCGGCGGGCAGCAGGAGCGCAATGCGCAATATGGTCCCTACACGCCCGGTTTCGTCGAGGTGCCGCATTGCTGCGAATACCGCGCCCAGTGGGACGTTGAAAACTATGGTGAGCGGGCAGCAGACGCGATTGAGGAAGTGATCCTGCGCGAAGGTCCCGACACGGTCGGTGCCCTGTGCCTTGAGCCGGTGACCGCCGGTGGCGGTGTCATCACCCCGCCGCAAGGCTACTGGGAGCGTGTCCAGGAGATCTGCCGCAAGTACGATATTCTGCTTCACATCGACGAAGTGGTCTGCGGGGTCGGCCGCACCGGCACCTGGTTCGGTTACCAGCACTATGGCATCAAGCCCGATTTCGTCACGATGGCAAAAGGTGTCGCCTCGGGCTACGCGGCGATTGCCTGCATGGTGACAACCGAAGAGGTCTTTGAGATGTTCAAGGACGATGCCAGCGACCCGATGAACTTCTTCCGGGACATTTCCACCTTCGGCGGCTGCACGGCCGGCCCCGCAGCTGCGCTTGAGAACATGCGGATCATCGAGGATGAAGGCCTGCTCGACAACACAACGCAAATGGGCGAGCGGCTGATGTCCAATCTATACAGACTGATGGAAAAGCACCGCGTTGTCGGCGACGTGCGCGGCAAGGGTCTGTTCTGCGGCGCCGAGCTGGTCGCCGACCGATCGACCAGGGAACCGGTTGCGGAAAAGCAGATGCAGGCCGTTGCTGCGGACTGCATGGCGCAAGGCGTGATCATCGGCGTGAGCAACCGGGCTGTCCCCGGCCTCAACAATGTGATCTGCCTGTCGCCGGCCCTGATTGCCACCGCGGACGATATCGATCGGATTACGGATGCGATTGACGGTGCTCTGACGCGGGTCTTTGCCTGACCCGCGCTGCGCTCTCCAGGCGGTACCGGACTTTCACTGCGCTGCGTTCAAAGCGGTGACAGCGACGAGTTGAACGCCCGTCATACCCCTCTCGTCTCCACCCCGGCCCTGAGCCGGGGTTAACCGCAAGAACGGCGATGGTCTCGGATCAGGTCCGGGACTGCACTCGAGGTTTGTCGAGAGCCCCAACCAAACACTCTCAGTGTCATCCCCGACTTGATCGGGGATCTACTCGTTTCCAGAGCCGCGTTGTTTGAATTCGGAGTACCCGTTTTCCCGAAAACCTAACAAGTCACTTGTTGCAAGGTGGATTGGATCCCCGATCAAGTCGGGGATGACACCGGGGCGGGACAGAGGTCAGTGTTCCAATTTCCGCGCCAGTCTTGAGCCGGGGCCCACTCGCCTCTCAACTTGGCTAAGGATCTCTGTGGGCTGTGGCAGTGCCACACTCATCACAATGCCTCTGCAAACGAGTAGGCCCCGGATCTCCGCTGCGCTGCGTCCGGGGTGACAGTCGGAGTTAGCTGCATGCCATTCACCTCCGAGCACCGCCACCCTAAGTCCCGCGTCGCGCCGGCCCCGAAGGTTTGCCGAGAGCGCACGCCAAACACCTCCGGTGTCATCCCCGACTTGATCGGGGATCTACTCGTTTCCAGAGCCGCGTTGTTTGAATTCGGAGTTCCCGTTTTCCCGAAAACCAAACAAGTCGCTTGTTGCGAGGTGTATTGGATCCCCGATCAAGTCGGGGATGACACCCGGGGGCGGGACAGAGGTCAGTGCCCGAGTTGCCGTCCGGGATGACAACCGATGCGACCAGCTTGTCTTTCTGCCTGTCCTCAACAGGAATTGCCAAAAACCGCAAGACAGCTATTTTATAGGTCCAGACAAGTCCAGAAATAGGGCCAGACGTGGCAATTCCGGCAGAAACATTCTTTCTTCGCCCCGACACCGAAACCTCGCTTCAGCAGCAGATCCAGCGGCTCGTCGTTGAGGCCATCCTTTCTGGGCGCTGCTTGCCGGGCGAGAAAATGCCGTCGAGCCGAAAACTGGCCGAGCATCTGGGTGTTGCCAGAATTACCGTCACGATCGCCTATACCGAACTTGTCTCAAACGAGTATCTGGTCTCCAAAGGCCGCTCCGGCTATTTCGTCGCGCAAACCGCCCCAAGCCGCCCAAAATTCAACCTGCCCGACCAGTCGACCAAGACCCAGGTCGACTGGTCACGCACGATCGGCCAGCGGTTTTCAGAACATGTTCCGCTGGTGCGCCCGGACAACTGGCGCGATTACAAGTATCCCTTCATCTACGGACAATCGGATTCCCGGCTGTTCGATCACCACAACTGGCGCAACTGCGCCCTTAAGGCGGTGGGCCGGAAGGATTTCGACACGCTCGCAACGGACTATTACGAGCGCGACGACCCCATGCTGGTCGAATTCATTCTGCGTCAGATCCTGCCGCGGCGCGCAATCACTGCCCGGCCCGAAGAAATCCTGATCACGATGGGTGCGCAGCACGCCTTGTGGATCACGGCCCAGATCCTTCTGACACAAAGACGTACGGCAGCCATCGAGAATCCCTGCTATCCGGGGCTCCGCCAGATCCTGAGCCAGACCCGCTGCAACACGGTCGCGGTCGATGTCGACGCCGCCGGCCTTCCGCCCGAAGACCTTCCGGACACACTGGATGTGGTTTTCACGACACCGAGCCATCACTGCCCCACCAACGCAACGATGCCGGTCTCCCGGCGCGAGCGCCTTTTGGACCTGGCAGCGCGCGACGGCTTCATCGTTGTGGAGGACGACTACGAGTTCGAGATTTCCTTCCTGAAATCGCCTTCTCCGGCGCTGAAGTCACTCGACCCGACAGGGTCGGTCATTTATGTCGGTTCCTTTTCGAAATCGCTCTTTCCCGGCTTGCGCCTCGGCTATCTGGTCGCGTCCGAACCTTTTATCCGTGAAGCGCGCGCGCTCCGGTCACTTGTCCTGCGTCATCCACCTGGACTTATTCAGCGCACGGCAGCCTATTTCCTTTCGCTCGGCCACTACGATGCGCAGATCGCCCGGATGGGTCGCCTTTACCGCAAGCGCAGATCGATCATGGAGCAGAGCCTGCATGAAAACGGCCTGACACAAAACGGCCAGGGAACCTTCGGCGGCTCGTCTTTCTGGATGCGAACCCCTGAAGGAACCGACAGCTCTGCTCTGGCAATGAAGCTTCGACAAGACGACGTTTTGATCGAACCCGGCCGCGCCTTCTTCGCGGAAGGCGAAGAGCAGCCCGGATACTATCGGCTTGCCTATTCTTCCATTGCGTCCGCACGCATCCCCGACGGCATTTCACACATTGCGAAAAGACTGGAAGAAGCAAGCGCTTAGCCTCATTTTGGGCCGCAAAACCTGTCTCCAGAAAACCGTTCTCAAAACACGTTTGAAAAATTTCATTCTCCCGTGAAAATTTTGTTGATTTTTTCATTTTGAGGCGTGAAATTATCCGCAATAATTTCACGAGCGGAATATCATGGTGGAAAGCAGCAGCCTGGGAGAAGACCTCAGGGCCCTTCGTGCAACACGGAAAATGACCCTCGAGGATCTGGCCCAGAAACTCGGCAGGTCCGTCGGCTGGCTGTCCCAGATCGAGCGGGATATTTCCACGCCGCGCCTGTCCGACCTCCGGCAGATTGCGGATATTTTCGGTGTGCCGCTTTCGATCTTCTTCGGCAGTGCCGAAGCTCCCGAAGTTGAAAAAGGCCGCATCGTGCGTGCGGCGGCTCGCCGTGTAATCGGAGAGCGCGATGCCGGTCTGGTCGAAACGCTCGTGTCGCCCGATCTCACCGACAGTTTCGAGATGATCCACTCGACTTTCCAGCCGGGATCTCACCGGAGCAAGCCGATTACGCGCCCGACCCAGGAGGTCGCCTACGTGATTTCCGGCAAGCTGGATATCTGGCTGGATGATGATGCCTTCACGGTCGCGGCCGGGGACAGCTTTCGCATCCGCGATGCGTCCTATCGCTGGGCCAACCCCTATTCCGAACCTGCAGTTGCCGTCTGGGTGATTTCCCCGCCGGTCTACTGACCCCTTTCAAGAAGGAAAGCCGAAGAATGTCCGTTCCCTCAACAGCGCGTGTCGTCATCATCGGCGGTGGTGTGGTTGGTGTCTCCACACTTTATCATCTGGCGAAAAATGGCTGGTCTGACTGCGTGCTCCTGGAAAAGAACGAGCTCACCGCCGGGTCAACCTGGCACGCGGCCGGCAACTGCCCGACCTTTTCCGCCAGCTATGGCGTGATGAACATACAGCGCTATTCGCTGGAGCTTTACCGGGGTCTGGCCGACGAAGTCGACTATCCGCTCAACTATCACGTCAGCGGCTCGCTCCGACTTGCACACACGCAAGAGCGCATGCGGGAATTCGAGTACGTGGCCGGTATGGGCCGCCACATGGGCGTGGACATGGAAATGTGCACGCCGCAGCAGATGCAGGAACGCTATCCGTTCCTGGAAATCCACGATCTTGAGGGTGGTCTTTGGGACCCGCTCGACGGGGATATCGACCCGGCGCAGGTCACCCAGGCGCTCGCCAAGGGGGCGCGGTCGCATGGCGGCAAGATCCTGCGGTTCACCCCGGCCACCGGCGTCAGCCGCGAGAACGGCGAATGGATCGTGCACACGGAAAAAGGCGATATCCGCTGCGAATACGTGGTCAATGCCGCAGGCTATTATGCGGAACGCGTCGGCGAGTGGTTCCTGCCGTTCGGCGGCAGGAAGGTGCCGCTTGCCGTCATGAGTCACCAGTATTTCCTGACCGAACCGGTGCCCGAGGTCGCCGAATGGAGCGAGAAGAACGGACGCAAGCTGCCGCTGCTCAGGGACGTGGACACGTCCTACTACCTGCGCCAGGAAACAACCGGCTTCAATCTCGGCCCCTACGAGCGCAACTGCCAGTCCGCCTGGACCAGAGCCGACGACCCGATGCCGGACGACTTCAGCTTCCAGCTCTATCCCGACGATCTGGACCGGCTGGAATGGTACATCGAGGACGCAATGGCACGTGTGCCGCTGCTCGGGACGCAAGGTGTCAGCCGCAACATCAACGGCCCCATTCCCTATGCGCCGGATGGCCTGCCCATGATCGGCCCGATGCCGGGCGTCCCCAACGCCTTCGAGGCACACACCTTCACCTTCGGCATCGCCCAGGGCGGCGGCGCAGGCAAGGTCGCGGCCGAGTGGATCATGCATGGCTGCACCGAATGGGACATGTGGGCCGTCGATCCGCGCCGCTACACCGACTACACGGACAAGCAGTACTGCATCGACAAGGCCATGGAAGTCTACGGCCATGAATATGCAATGCACTTCCCGCATCACAGCTGGCCTGCTGGCCGTGACCGCAAACTGTCGCCAAATCATGCCAAAATCGTCGAGCTCGGCGGACAGATGGGGGCGTTCAACGGCTGGGAACGCGCCAACTGGTTCGCCAAGGAAGGTGACGACACATCCGAAGCGGCCACACAGACCTGGTCGCGCTCCGGTCCGTGGCAACCGCGCATCAAGGAAGAATGCGAAGCCGTCCGCGATGGCGTTGGCGTGCTCGACTTGTGCGGCTTCTCCCGCTTCAGCCTGACCGGCGAAGGTGCCGCCGAGTGGCTGCGCGGGAAGATTGCCGGCGGGTTGCCCAAGGCAGGCCGCATGAACCTCGGATATTTCCCGGACCACCGCGGGCGCGTCCTCACCGAAATGTCCCTTATCCGGCACGGTGAAGACGACTTCACACTGATCACGGCCGCCGTCGCACAATGGCATGATCGCGATCTGCTGAAGTCGGACCTGCCCGAGGGGCTGACGCTTACGGACCGCACAACCGAGATGACGACACTGATCGTCGCCGGACCGAAATCCCGCGAGTTGTTCCAGGGGCTGACCGACGCGGATCTGTCGCTTGGCTGGCTGACCCATCAGCAGACGACCGTCGCAGGAAAGCCCGCCATGCTGGTGCGCGTCTCCTTCACCGGTGAACTGGGCTGGGAAGTGCATGCGGCCGTAGACGACATTCCCGCGATCTATGCGGCGATCCTGGAAGCGGGCGCGAAACCGTTCGGCATGTTCGCCCTCAACGCACTACGGATCGAGAAAGGCTACCGGACCTGGAAGGGCGATCTTTCGACCGACTATTCCTTGTTCGAGAGCGGGCTCGGCCGCTTCGTCAAACTGGACAAGCCACAGGACTTCCCGGGCAAGCAACCGCTCATGATCGAGAAGCAACAAGGGTCTGCAAAGGGCTTCGTTACCCTCGTCGTGGACGCAGGCGACCATGATGCGCCGTATATGTCCAGCCTGTTAAAGGACGGCGAAATCGTCGGGGAAATCACTTCCTGCGACTGGGGCTACCGGGTGAACGCCTGCATCGCGCTCGGCGTGGTGCGCAAGGGACTGGATGAGCCCGGAACCGAGCTCGAACTTGAAGTCTACGGTCAGAAGCACAAGGCGGTCGTGCAGGCGGATCAGCCGCTGTGGGACCCTGAAAACGAGCGGCTTCGAGCCTGACGGGATCGATGCATACCAAGCGAAACCTGCCGGCATGATTTGGGAGGAGATTGCATGAGCGGAGCTGAAGTGAAACAACGCCGTCGCGCTGGGGGCCGTTCGGCCCGCACAGCGGCCCGTTCAAGGCCGCTGGATGAGGCGGTCCGGCCGGTTCGGCCGGGCATGCCCGGAGGCTTCTACCAGGTCCTGAAGGAAGCGGACGTCCAGCGCATTCATGAAGCCGCCCTACAGGCGCTTGAAGTCATCGGATTTGCATCCGCGCCCCCATCGGGAAGAGCCATTCTGACAGGTGCCGGGGCGATCGAGGGCGACGACGGACGCATCCGCTTTCCGCGCGCACTGGTCGAGGACATGCTGGCCAAGGCTGCCCGCGACATGACCCTCAAGGCAAGAGATCCGAAATTCGATCTGCATCTGTCCGGAAAGAATGTGCATTTCGGCACTGCAGGCGCCGCGGTGCACATCGTGGATCCCAAATCGGGGGACTACCGCAACCCGAATGTCCAGGACATGTACGACATCGCGCGCCTGGTGCAGCAGCTGGACAATGTTCACTTTTTCCAGCGCCCTGTCGTCTGCCGTGAATTCGAGTCGCCGCGCGATCTCGACGTCAATACCGTCTATGCCGCCTGCGCCGGAACAACGAAACATATCGGCACGTCCTTCACGGAGGCTGCCAACGTGGCTCCGGCGATGGAGCTTTTGCACCTGATGGCGGGAGGCGAAGACGCCTGGCGCGAACGCCCGTTCGTCTCGAACAGCAACTGTTTCGTGGTCCCGCCGCTCACCTTTGCGGAAGAGAGCTGCGAAGTGATGGAAGCCTGCATTCATGCCGGAATGCCGGTGCTGCTTCTGTCTGCCGGCCAAGCCGGGGCAACCGCCCCTGCGCCGATCGCAACCGCAGTGGTTCAGGCGGTCGCTGAATGTCTTGCAGGGGTGGTCTACGTCAATGCGATCAAACCCGGTCATACGGCGATGTTCGGGACATGGCCCTTTGTCAGCGACCTGCGTACCGGGGCCATGTCCGGCGGCAGCGGGGAACAGGCTCTGCTCAGTTCCGCCTGCGCGCAGATGCATCACTTCTACGGTCTTCCGGGTGGCGCCGCTGCGGGCATCGCCGACAGCAAGCTTCCCGACATGCAGGCCGGATGGGAACAGGGCATCAGTAATGTCATGGCAGGACTGTCCGGCCTCAACATGGTCTACGAGGCCGTCGGCATGCACGCTTCGCTGCTGGGCTTCTGCAAGGAATCGCTGGTGCTCGGCAATGACATGCTCGGCCAGGTTCTGCGCTGTGTGCGCGGGATCGAGGTCAAGGACGAATTCGTCGATATCGACGTCATCCGGTCCGTCGTCCTCGACGGCCCCGGTCACTACCTTGGGCACGACCAGACGCTACAGCTGATGCAGAGCGAATACATCTATCCCGACCTTGCCGATCGCACGAGCCCGAAAGAATGGGAAGAGCGTGGCCGGCCGCTGCTGCTCGACAGTGCCCAGGAAAAAATAAACCAGATCCTGTCGGCGGACGGCCACACATTCGACGAGGCAACCGAAGCCGCGCTTCGCGCAGCCCAACCGCTGGCTGAGCTGACCCGACCGTGATTTCAACCCTATCCACCTGATCAAGAACAGAAAGAGCTTAAAGTGACACCTCCATCAAAAGCCCGCGTCGTCATCATCGGCGGAGGCGTTGTCGGATGTTCCGTCGCCTATCACCTGACAAAAAAGGGTTGGACCGATGTTGTCCTCCTGGAACGCAAGCAACTGACCTCGGGCACCACCTGGCATGCCGCCGGCCTGATCGCACAGTTGCGCGCGACAGAGAACATGACGCGTCTCGCCAAATACAGTCAGGAGCTCTACGGCAAACTGGAAGCGGAAACGGAAGTGGCAACCGGGTTTCGCCGTTGCGGTTCGATCACCGTCGCACTGACGGAAGAACGCAAGGAGGAGATCTTCCGTCAGGCCTCCATGGCGCGGGCCTTCGGTGTCGAAGTGGAGGAAATCACACCCGATGAGGTCAAGGCGCGCTACGAACACCTCAACACGGAAGGTGTGGTTGCCGGTGTCTACCTGCCGCTTGACGGTCAGGGCGACCCTGCAAACGTCGCACTTGCACTGGCGAAAGGCGCCCGTATGGGCGGTGCCAAGGTGCTGGAACGCACGAAGGTCACCGGGCTGCAGAAATCCGGGCGGCGCGTTACCGGGGTCGAGTGGCAGTCCGCGGAAGGCTCGGGTGTCATCGAATGCGATCACATCGTGAACTGCGGCGGCATGTGGGGACACGAGGTTGGCCGTATGGCGGGGATCAACGTGCCGCTTCATGCCTGCGAGCATTTCTACATCGTCACCGACAGCGTTCCCGGCCTCACGCACATGCCGGTTCTGCGCGTCCCGGACGAATGCGCCTACTACAAGGAGGATGCCGGCAAGATGCTGCTCGGCGCCTTCGAGCCGAACGCCAAACCCTGGGGCATGAACGGCATTCCGGACGATTTCGAATTCGATCAGCTGCCGGAGGACTTCGACCACTTCGAACCGATCCTGGAAGCTGCCGTCAACCGGCTGCCGCTTCTGGCGGAGGTCGGCATCCACACGTTCTTCAACGGACCGGAAAGCTTTACGCCGGACGACGCGTATCACCTCGGGCTGGCGCCAGAGATGGACAATGTCTGGGTGGCGGCCGGCTTCAACTCGATCGGCATCCAGTCGGCGGGCGGGGCCGGCATGGCGCTGTCCGAATGGATGGACACAGGCGAAAAGCCTTTCGACCTCGGCGATGTCGACATCTCACGAATGCAACCCTTCCAGGGCAACCGGCACTATCTGTTCGAACGTTCCAAGGAAACGCTCGGCCTTCTTTATGCCGACCACTTTCCCTATCGCCAGAAGGCGACCGCAAGAGGCGTGCGCCGGACGCCGTTTCACGAACACCTGAAGGCCAACGGAGCGGTTTTCGGCGAGCTTGCCGGGTGGGAGCGCGCCAACTGGTTTGCCGATGAAGGCCAGGAACGCGAATACCAGTACACCTGGAAGCGGCAGAACTGGTTCGAAAACGCCGCGCGCGAGCATATGGCGGTGCGCGAGAATGTCGGCATCTACGACATGTCGTCCTTCGGCAAGATCCGCGTGGAAGGCCCGGATGCCGAAGCTTTCCTGAACTACGTCGCCGGTGGCGACTATTCCGTTCCGGTAGGAAAGATCGTCTACACGCAGCTACTGAACAACCGCGGCGGCATCGAAGCCGATGTCACCGTGACCCGCCTGTCGGAAACCGCCTATCTTGTTGTCACACCGGCCGCAACACGCCTTGCGGACGAGACCTGGCTCAGGCGCCATACCGGCGACTACCGGGTCGTGATCACCGATGTGACTTCGGGCGAAGCGGTTCTGGCCGTCATGGGCCCAAACTCACGCGCGCTTTTGCAGAAAGTCTCGCCGAACGATTTCACCAACGCCGTCAATCCCTTCGGTACCGCACAGGAGATTGAGATCGGCATGGCGCTCGCACGGGCGCACCGAGTGACCTATGTCGGTGAACTTGGCTGGGAAATTTACGTGTCGTCGGACATGGCGGCCCATGTCTTCGAAACGCTCCATGACGCCGGCGAAGAGATCGGCGCCAAACTGTGCGGCATGCACATGATGGATTCCTGCCGCATCGAAAAGGGCTTCCGGCACTTCGGACATGACATCACCTGCGAGGACCACGTGCTTGAGGCAGGCCTCGGCTTTGCCGTCAAACGGGACAAACCTGATTTCATTGGCCGCGATGCCGTTCTGCGCAAACGCGAAGCCGGGCTCGACAAGAGACTGGTTCAGTTCCGCCTCACTGAACCGGAGCCTCTGCTCTACCATGCCGAACCGATCCTTCGCGACGGAGACGTCGTCGGCTTCCTGAGCAGCGGCAACTATGGCCACACACTTGGCGGCGCCGTTGGCCTCGGCTACGTCCCCTGCCCGGGCGAAAAGCCGGACCAAGTCTTGTCCTCGTCTTATGAAATCGAAGTCGCCGGTGTGCGCGTGAAAGCGGAGGCCTCGCTGAAGCCTCTCTACGACCCGAAATCGGAACGCGTTAAGGTATGATTTTGCGGAACCGCTTTTTCTGGGACTGAATCTCGAATCCGGGGCCAAAAAGGCATAAATGAATATTTTTGAGACCAGTTGTCTCAATTTTTAAACTGCGCTAACAATGGGCAGATGATAGCAAAAAGCTGGATTGAGCTCAATCTGGCTTTATGCAGCTTTGCAAACTGGCCCTAAGAAGGCGGTGGCAAGTCGAGTTAAATCTCTCCCCAACGCAGGATCTGCGAGTAGAGATTTCCTTGAATTTACGGGAGTATTCGACATGAAAATGACGACCGAGGAAGCTTTTGTCAAAGTGCTTCAAGCGCACGGAATTGAACACGCGTTCGGCATTATCGGCTCCGCCTTCATGCCGATTTCTGATCTGTTCCCAAAAGCAGGCATTACCTTCTGGGACTGCGCTCATGAAGGTTCAGGCGGCATGATGGCGGACGGGTACACCCGTTCGACCGGCAAAGTCAGCATGATGATCGCGCAAAACGGGCCCGGCATCACGAACTTCGTGACCGCCGTAAAGACCGCCTACTGGAACCACACGCCGCTTCTTCTGGTGACGCCGCAAGCTGCCAACAAGACCCTTGGTCAGGGCGGTTTCCAGGAAGTCGAACAGATGGCGCTGTTCAAGGACATGGTTGCCTACCAGGAAGAAGTTCGCGATCCGACGCGCGTCGCCGAAGTGCTGAACCGTGTGATCCTGCAGGCCAAGCGCGCCAGTGCGCCGGCCCAGATCAACATGCCGCGCGATTTCTGGACCCAGGTCATCGACATCAACCTGCCCGCGATCGTTGATTTCGAACGTCCGGCCGGTGGAGAGACAGCAATCCAGGACGCGGCTGACCTTCTAAGCACTGCCAAATTCCCGGTGATCCTCAACGGTGCCGGTGTTGTCATCGGCGGCGCAATTCCGGCCTCCATGGACCTTGCCGAAAAACTGGATGCTCCGGTCTGCTGCGGTTATCAGCACAACGACGCTTTCCCGGGCTCTCATAGGTTGTTTGCCGGACCGCTCGGATACAACGGTTCGAAAGCCGGCATGGAACTGATTGCACAGGCTGATGTCGTACTTGCACTGGGCACGCGCCTCAACCCGTTCTCGACACTGCCGGGCTACGGCATCGATTACTGGCCGAAGGACGCCAAGATCATTCAGGTCGACATCAACCCGGACAGGATCGGTCTCACGAAACCCGTCTCGGTCGGCATTGTCGGCGATGCAAAGAAAGTCGCCGAGGCGCTTTTGGAAAAACTGTCCCCAAGCGCCGGCAACGACGGCCGGGACGAACGTGTGCACACCATTGCGCAAACCAAGTCCCGCTGGGCACAGCAGCTTTCCTCCATGGACCACGAGGACGACGATCCGGGAACGACCTGGAACGAACGCGCCCGCGCCGCAAAGCCGGAATGGCTCAGCCCGCGCAAGGCATGGCGCGCCATCCAGGCGGCGCTTCCGAAAGAAGCAATCATCAGCTCCGATATCGGCAACAACTGCGCCATCGGCAACGCCTATCCGAGCTTCGAGGAAGGCCGCAAGTATCTGGCACCGGGCCTGTTCGGACCGTGTGGTTACGGACTACCCGCAATTGTCGGCGCCAAGATCGGATGCCCGGACACGCCTGTGGTTGGTTTCGCAGGTGATGGTGCCTTCGGGATTGCAGTGACCGAACTCACCGCAATCGGCCGCAGCGAATGGCCGGCCATAACGATGGTGGTTTTCCGGAACTACCAGTGGGGCGCAGAGAAGCGCAATTCGACCCTGTGGTACGACGACAATTTCGTCGGAACCGAACTCGATGAACAGGTGAGCTACGCGGCAATTGCCAAGGCCTGCGGGTTGCAGGGTGTTCAGGCGCGGACAATGGACGAGCTGACCCAGATGCTCGATCAGGCCGTCGAAGACCAAATGAAGCATGGCAAGACAACCCTGATCGAGGCGTTGATCAACCAGGAGCTTGGCGAACCGTTCCGTCGCGACGCGATGAAGAAACCTGTTGCGGTTGCCGGCATCTCGGAATCGGACATGCGCCCGCAAGCGGTCGGTTGAGCGGCCGGTTCAAGACACGATGGGTGACATACTTGTTCTGAATTCAGGATCCTCTTCGATAAAGTTCGCACTGTTTGGTGCGGACTTGTCGAAAAAGACATTTGGAAGCGCCGTCGAGATCGGCGGCGCTTCAAGTCTGAACCTGAATGACCGCAGACGGGACATGTCGCTTCCAAATCATGTCGCGGCACTTGACGCAATTTTCCGTGCCCTGGGGGAGACAGGTGTCTCCCTCTCAAGTCTCATGGCCGCCGCGCACCGCGTTGTGCATGGCGGCCTCAGTCTTCGCGCTCCGTGCCTGGTCACACCTGATGTCCTGACGGAGATCGAGCGCTGCGCGCCGCTTGCGCCCCTGCACAATCCGCACAATCTCGCCGCGATCAACGCGGTCTTGGAACTTGCGCCCGATCTGCCGCAATGCGTCAGTTTCGATACGGCATTCCACGCGACAAATTCCGACCTCGCGCGGCGCTATGCGATCCCCGACAGTGAACTGGAACGCGGCCTGCAACGTTACGGCTTTCACGGTATCTCCTATGAAAGCCTGGTGCGGAAACAGCCTGAACTCTCCGGTGATGCCTTGCCGGAGCGTTTGCTTGCACTGCACCTTGGCAACGGCGCAAGCCTGTGTGCTATCCGGGGCGGCAAGTCCGTTGCGACAACGATGGGTTATTCGCCGCTTGAGGGTCTGACCATGGGAACCCGCTCGGGATCCATTGATGCCAACGTGGTGTTGAAAATGGTGGCCGATCATGGCCTTGACCGCACTTCGGATCTCCTTAACAAGGAAAGCGGTCTCCTGGGGCTGGGTGGACAATCCGACATGCGGAAGCTGCACGCACTTGGAACCGACAGATCGCGATTTGCGATCGACCATTTCTGCTATTGGGCAGTGCGCCACGCAGGATCGATGATTGCCGCCATGGGCGGTCTCGACGCCGTCGCCTTTACCGGCGGGATCGGTGAAAATGACGCTGTTGTCCGGAAAAAGATCCTTGACGGTCTGGCCTGGCTCGGTGTCCATCTCGACCTCGACGCAAATGCGTCGGGAGCCAGCAAGCTGCACGCTTCGTCCTCGCAGGTTACGGCATGGATCGTGCCCGCCGAGGAAGAGTGGATGATTGCAAGTAGCGCGCAAGCGATTATGGAGGGCCATCGATGGCAATGAACGAGCCAGTGCTCGAGACGTCACCGAAAGTATCGGACGAGGTTCGCAAGACGACCTGCTACATGTGCGCCTGCCGCTGTGGCATCAATGTCCATCTCAAGGACGGCAAGGTCGCCTACATCGAAGGCAACAGGGACCACCCGGTCAACAAGGGTGTCCTGTGCGCCAAAGGGTCTTCCGGCATCATGCAGATGAACGCGCCGTCGCGACTGCGGGCACCGCTAAAGCGAACCGGGCCTCGCGGATCCGGCGAGTTCGAGGAGATCAGCTGGGACGAGGCTCTGGAACTTGCCACGAGTTGGCTGGAACCGATCCGCAAAAGCGCCCCTGAAAAGCTCGCTTTCTTTACCGGCCGCGATCAATCGCAGAGCTTCACCAGTTTCTGGGCACAGAATTTCGGTACGCCGAACTATGCGGCTCATGGCGGGTTTTGTTCGGTCAACATGGCGACCGCCGGCATTTACACCATGGGTGGTGCCTTCTGGGAATTCGGCCAACCGGACTGGGAACGCACCAAGCTCTTCATGATCTTCGGCGTTGCCGAGGATCATGACTCCAATCCCATCAAGATGGGTCTTGGCAAACTGAAGGCGCGCCGCGGCAAGGTGATCGGCGTCAATCCGATCCGGTCCGGCTACAACGCCATCGCCGACGAATGGGTTGGGATTACGCCTGGTACGGACGGCCTTTTCATTTGCGCGCTGATCCACGTTCTTCTGAAGGCCGGCAAGATCGACCTGGACTACCTTGCCCAGTTCACCAATGCGCCTTGTCTGCTCAACGCCGCAACGGGCACGGCGGAGGAAGGGCTTTTGTTGCGCGACGGCGACGACAAGCCACTCGTGGTCGACCGCGCAACCGGCACACTCCAGCCATTCGACAAAGAGGGTGTCAAACCCGACCTTGCCGCGCAGATCGACATTGATGGTGTGTCTCATAAGACCGTCTTCCAGCATCTGGCCGACCGCTACCTTTCGGACGACTACAGCCCTGAAGCAGTTGCCGAGCGCTGCGGTGTCAGTGCCGGACGCATCAAGGCGATCGCTGCGGAGCTTGCCAGGGTTGCTTTCGAAGAAGCGTTCGAACTTGACCAGCCGTGGACGGATTTCCGTGGAAACCGACACGAAAAGATGCTTGGCCGCCCGGTCAGTTTCCATGCCATGCGCGGGATCTCGGCGCATTCGAACGGTTTTCAGACCTGCCGGTCGCTGCACATCTTGCAGATTCTCCTCGGCACGGTTGAAGTGCCTGGCGGGTTCCGCTTCAAGCCGCCCTACCCGAAACCGGTTGAAGCGCATCCGACCCCGCATTGCCATTCCAAACCGGACTGTCCGCTGGACGGGCCGCATCTTGGCTTTGTGCGTGGACCGGCGGATCTGGCTCTGAAGGAAGACGGTTCGCCGGCACGTATCGACAAGGCGTTCACCTGGGAGAACCCGCTGTCGGCCCACGGGCTGATGCACATGGTCATTTCGAACGCCCATGCGGGTGATCCCTACAAGATCGATGCGCTGTTTCTTTACATGGCCAACATGTCCTGGAACTCGTCGATGAACACCCGCGGCGTCATGGAGATGCTGACGGACAAGGATGAAAACGGTGACTATGTCATCCCGCGCATCATCTATTCCGATGCCTATTCTTCCGAGATGGTCGCCTATGCGGACCTGATCCTGCCCGACACGACCTATCTGGAACGCTACGACTGCATTTCCCTGCTGGACCGTCCCATTTGTGAAGCGGACGCGGCGGCAGATGCGATCCGCTGGCCTGTGGTTGAACCGGACCGCGATGTCCGGGGCTTTCAGTCGGTTCTGGTGGATCTGGGCGCCCGTCTGAAACTTCCCGGCTTTACCGACGAGAACGGCGATCCGCTTTACAAGGATTACGCCGACTACATGGTCAACCACCAGCGGCGTCCGGGCATCGGACCTCTTGCCGGTTTCCGGGGCAATGGAACGGATACGGGTCGCGGCGAAGTCAACCCGAACCAGCTGCAGCGCTATATCGAGAACGGCAGTTTCTTTGTCGAACACGTGCCGCCTGAGGCTGCTTTCTACAAGCCCTGGAACGCGGGCTATCAGGATTGGGCGGTCGGACTGGGCTTTTACGACAAGCCGCAGCCTTATCTCTTCCAGCTTTATGTGGAGCCTCTGCGCCGGCTGCAGCTCGCCGCGGAAGGGCACGGCGACCGGCAGCCACCGGATCATCTGCGCCAGCAGATCATCGATCGCCTCGATCCCTTCCCGATCTGGTACGCACCGCTTGAGGATGCTGCGGTTGACACGGATGCCTACCCCGTCCACGCCCTCACGCAACGTCCGATGGCCATGTACCATTCATGGGGCAGCCAGAATGCGTGGCTGCGGCAGATTCACGGGCAAAACCCGCTCTATGTCCCGACGAAGATCTGGCAGGAGAACGGATTCAAGGACGGCGACTGGGCGAAGGTCACCTCGGTTCATGGCGAAATCACCGTGCCGGTTGCCCACATGGCCGGGCTCAACGAGAACACTGTCTGGACGTGGAACGCCATCGGCAAACGCAAGGGCGCCTGGGCACTGGATGAACATGCACCCGAGGCAACCCGCGGGTTCCTGCTCAACCACCTGATCCACGAATTGTTGCCGCCCAAGGGCGACGGCCTCAGGTGGTCCAACTCCGACCCGGTGACCGGCCAGGCCGCGTGGTTCGATCTCAGGGTCCGCATCGAGAAGGCACCTCCGCCAGACGAGAGCCAGCCGGAGTTCGATGCTTTGAAATCACCCGTCGGCAAAGGGCCGGCCATTGTGCGCCAGAAGGTGACGTCATGACCCAGTTGCCCGAAACGACGGACAAGAAACTCGGCCTCGTCATCGATCTTGACACGTGTGTCGGTTGTCATGCCTGCGTCACCGCCTGCAAGGGCTGGAACACGGAGAATTACGGCGTTCCGCTCAGTGATGAGGATGCCTATGGCGCCGACCCCGTGGGGACCTTCCTCAACCGGATCCACAGCTATGAGGTGGAACCCAAGGGCGGAGGCTGCAGCCAGACGGTGCACTTCCCCAAATCCTGTCTTCATTGCGACGACGCGCCCTGTGTCACGGTGTGTCCGACGGGGGCGAGCTACAAGCGCTCCGAGGACGGCATTGTTCTGGTCAACGAGGACGCCTGTATCGGCTGCGGCCTGTGTGCCTGGGCCTGCCCTTATGGCGCACGCGAACTGGACGCGGCAGCCGGCGTGATGAAGAAATGCACGCTCTGCGTCGACAGGATCTACAATGACAACCTGCCGGAAGAGGACCGCGTGCCGGCCTGTGTGCGCACGTGTCCTGCAGGTGCCCGTCACTTCGGCGACTTCGCCGACCCGAACAGCAACGTTTCAAAGCTTGTTGCCGAGCGCGGCGGTATCGACCTGATGCCGGAACAAGGCACCAAGCCGGTTAACAAATACCTGCCGCCCAGGCCGAAGGACCAGATGCAGGACATGGATGTCCTTTCACCGCTGCTTGAGCCCGTTTGCGAGGAGCCCAAGGGTTTCCTTGCCTGGCTCGACAAGAAACTGGAGGCGCTCTGATGCATCCGGCCCCCTCAGTCATCATTTTCACGGTCCTGTCCGGGCTTGGGTTCGGCCTTTTGACCTTTCTCGGGTTCGGATTACCTGCGGTCACCGGCTGGGCAGCATTCTTCTATTTCGCGATCGGCTTCGGCCTTGCCGTCGGCGGTCTGGTGGCATCCACCTTCCACCTCGGCAATCCCCAGCGCGCCCTGAAAGCCTTTACCCAATGGCAGACGAGTTGGCTTTCCCGCGAAGCCTGCCTTTCCACAGCGGCACTGATTGTGCTCGGGATCTATGCTTTTGCAGCAGTCTTTTTCGGCGTCACGATTGCAGTGCTCGGCTGGCTCGGTGGTCTTCTGTCACTTGCGACCGTGATCGCGACGGCGATGATCTATGCGCAACTTAAAACCGTGCCGCGCTGGAATCACTGGCTGACCCCGCTTCACCTTCTGACGCTGTCGCTTGCAGGCGGCGCTATTCTTGCCCAGCAGACTGCTGCCGCTCTCGTACTCCTGCTTGTTGCCGGTGCCGTTCAGGTATTGCAGTGGGTTCTGGGGGACCGCCGCTTTGCGGAGCGCGGTCATACAATCGAAACGGCAACAGGTCTTGGCGATCGCGGCAAGGCAAGGCTGTTCGAACCACCTCACACAGGCTCAAACTACCTGTTGAAGGAAATGGTTCACGTAGTCGGGCGCAAGCACGCACAAAAGCTGCGCATTATCGCTTTCGGGGCCATGATCGTGGTGCCGCTCGTGCTCGTGGCACTGTTGCCGACGAACCCTTTTACCGCAGCAATCGCGACGCTGTTTTATCTCGTCGGCGCCTTCGCCTCCCGTTGGCTGTTTTTTGCCGAAGCAGAGCACGTGGTCAGTCTTTACTATGGCCGAACCGCCACCGAAGCTCCCTATCAACCTAGCCACTCTCGCTGAATCCTCTTAAGGTACGGGAATGAAGAGCGAGACAAAGCGCCGGAAAATAGGATTTTTGCTGATCGAGGGCTATGGCCTGATGTCGATCGCCTCGGCGGTCGAACCCCTTCGGTCTGCGAACCTGCTTAGCGGGAAAGACCATTTCAGTTTCAGCTTTTTCTCGCAGAATGCCGGAAAGGTGCGCGCCTCGTGCGGCGCCCATTTCGAAACCGAGCCGCTCGGGATTCTGAGCAATCAGGTCGACATTCTGTTCGTTGTTGCTGGCGGCACATTGCCGGACACCGACGACACCGCGCTTTACGCCCAGCTTCGCAGGCTTGCGGCACATGGGGTTGCTCTTGGCGGAATTTCGGCCGGGGGCGCGCTGCTTGCCAAGGCTGGTCTCATGGAGGACCGGCGGTTCACGGTGCACTGGGAGTATTTCGAAGAGCTGAACGCACTCTCCGACGGCTACTTCCTTGAAAGACGCATCTTTGTAATCGACCGCAACCGCTACACTTGTGCCGGCGGCGTCGCCTCCTTGGACATGATGCTTGCGCTGGTAAAGTCGGAACTCGGGGCAGAACTTGCAACGACGGTCAGCGACTGGCTCGTTCATACGGGAATGCGCGGTGCGGACGAGCCGCTGCGCTCTCGATATCTTGGCAGCAACAGCAGCCTGAACAGCTGTGTCGCAGCGGCTGTAGAACTCATGGAAAGCCATGTCACCGACCTGTTGACGCTCGATCAGATCGCGATGCTGGCCGGTGTCAGTTCACGCAAGCTGCAGCGCAACTTCAAGTCCGATCTCGGGATCAGCGTGATGCGCTGCTACATGGACATCCGGCTCCACAAGGCAGACGAGCTGCTGCGCAAGACCCGGATGGCCGTCGCACAGGTCGCGTTCTCAACCGGGTTCGTCGACCAGGCCCATTTTGCGAGCGTCTACCGGGAGAAGTTCGGGTTTTCCCCGACAGAGCGGCGCAAGAAAACCCGCGTTACGCCTCCGGTGGTCCGCACGCCTGTTGCCAAGGACGTCTCGGACGACAACCAGATACTCGAGCACCACTGATATTGGCGGCTCGCGGTGATCCGTCGCGAAAATATCCCCTTCCAGCTTGCATTTCCGATCAATAGCCCGTATTCAGCGCGGCCATTCCTGATTCCAGACTGAAATTCGCCTGCCCGAACTGCCCCTTTCGGATCGCGGGTCGATTGCACGTCGCATCATGAGGACAGCTGAAATGACTGACACGATCGGACTTGATTTCGGAACCTCAAACACGGTCGCGGTGGCGGCGACCGGTGCTGCTGCGACTGAGCCGGTCCGGTTCAAGGACAGGGATGATGCCTTTACATCGCTTCCCACGGTCCTGAGCTTTCTTGATCGCGGCGCTGCCAGAGCGCTTCACCCGGAAGTCGGTCCCTGGGCGATCCGGCAATTTCTGGAAAGCTTTGGTGATGTGCGTTTCATCCAGTCACTGAAAACCTTTGCCGCCAGCCGCGTTTTCAAGGGAACGGGCGTCTACGGTGTCCGGTTCGAGTTTGAAGACCTGATGGCAACGTTTCTGCGCTGCGCGTTCGAGCGTGCCGGAACCACTTTCGATCCGTCGACAACCCGCCTTGTCGTTGGACGTCCGGTGGAGTTTGCCGGCCATAATCCGGACGAAAATCTGGCCATGGAGCGGTATCGCAAGGCGTTTCGCAAGGTTGGCTTTGAGGACATCCTGTTCGTGATGGAGCCGGTCGGCGCGGCCTTTTCCTATGCCCAGTCGCTCGAACGGGACACCACGATACTGGTCGCCGATCTTGGCGGCGGCACGACAGACTATTCCATCATGCGCTTCGAGACTGCGGCCGGACACTTGAAGGCGACGCCGCTCGGGCGTGGCGGCATCGGCGTTGCCGGTGACACGTTCGACTACCGCATCATCGACAATGTCGTCCTGCCCAAACTCGGCAAAGGATCGAGTTACAAAAGCATGGGCAAGGTCCTTGAGATCCCACCCAATCTCTTTTCCAACTTCGCCCGCTGGCACATGTTGTCGATCTTCAAGACCTCGGACGATTTCAAGGAAATGAAAAAGCTGCTGCGCTGGTGCCTGGAGCCGGAGAAGATCGAGCTGTTTGTCGAACTCGTCGAGGAAGACCAAGGCTATCCACTCTACAAGTCGGTATCGGAGACAAAGGCGCTTCTGTCTTCCGAAGACGAAGCGGAGTTTTCCTTTGCACCACTCGGGTCGGATTTCCGCGCCTCCGTTCCACGGTCCGATTTCGAAGCCTGGATTGCCGGAGATCTTGCCAAGATGGACAAGGCGCTCGATGCCACCCTTCAAAAGGCAGCGATTGCCGAGACCGATATCGACCGGGTGTTCATGACAGGCGGCACGTCTTTCGTCCCTGCCGTCCGCCGTCAGTTTGCCAACCGGTTCGGAACCGAGAAGATTTCCGGTGGCAACGAGTTGACGTCTGTCGCCAACGGTCTTGCCCTAATCGGTGCACGAGAAGATGCCGGTGGTTGGGTGATCGCGGCTTAGCCGAAACCTGTATCTATAAAATCTCGCTCATTCGTTTCTAGCTTAAAGCCAACCGCCACAATTAGATGCCTCGCGAATTGGTCTTGTATCACATACGCCTTTGAAGATGGTTCAAGCTGCGACGCAAGCTGATTTCCAATCAGCTCAAGTTCCTCAAACGAGGCCCAATCCATTGTAATTTCATTCAAGTACCTTGGGAGAGAAACAAATTCGACGCCGGCAAAAATCAGATCAACGTTTGATTTGAATGCACTGGATTTAGGGCTTCTGACAAGCAAAGATCCGTGGCTTACGTTAAAGTGCCAAAACTGAAACTCGCGGCCAGAAATTGTCTTGTTTTCGCTTTTAAACTCATGCGCAGACATGGTGTTATTCCAACTCGTTCAATTTTGGTCGACTTTTGTCTCAAGATACTGCGCCAGATAGGTTGCGTATCATTACCTTCGTGTCGCCACCTTCTCCCAATAACCGATCATTCATAACAGCGTTGAAATTTTCCCGCAGGGATGTAGCAAGTGCTGCAATCGGATACCATAATGCAGACAACGTAAAGGTATTCCGATATTGCGCCCCACAACCTATAGGTTTGCCCGACAGTAAGTCGAATCAGGAACAAGAATGCAGCAGATTGAACACCGCCGTGTCGACAGATTCTGGCTCAAGCTGATCGAACGCCCCTTTGTCTTTCTTCTGCTGATATTGCTCGGCCTTGCGCTGCTGCCAGTCGCCGTCTGGCTGGATCTCAGAGCGATTTCGGATACGTCTTTGAAGTCCCAGGCCCTCGATCTGGACGACGCCATCAGTGAGATCAGAAACTACTACTCCCAGAATGTCGTGGGACGGGTTCTGTCGAGCGACGGAGACATTATTCCGACCCACGATTATGACGAAACGCCAGGCGGCATTCCCATTCCGGCGACGCTCTCCATCGAGCTCGGCCAGGTTGTCGGTGGTGAAGGCCGGAACCTGCAATACAGGTTCGTGTCCGACCTGCCGTTCGAAGAACGGGAATCGCATGATCTGAACGATTTCGAAAAACAGGCGCTTGAAGACTTCCGGAAAACCCGTGATCCCGCCGACCTTGCAATCGGCTACGAGGGCTCGATCTTCGACCGAAGCATTCAGATCGCCTCGCCTGTGTTCCTGGGCGAAGCGTGCGTCTCCTGTCACAACTCGCATCCCGAAAGCCCCAAGACGGACTGGAATGTCGGTGACATCCGGGGCATCCAGGCGATCACGATCAGCCAGCCCATCGCGACCAACCTTTGGTCTTTCAAGTTTCTACTGATGTACTTTGCCGGCGCCGGCGCCATCGGCGCAGCCGTCACGGGTCTTCAATGGCACCAGGCAACCCGGTTCCACAAGATGAATGTAAACCTGGAGCAGGCCAATACGGAAATCGCGCATCTCAATGAACAGCTGACGTCGGAAAACCTGAGGCTCGGTGCGGAGATCGAGGTCGCCCGCCAGATCCAGATGATGGTTCTGCCGACCAAGGACGAACTGGGCGGCATTCACGAGCTTGAAATCGCTGCCTTCATGGAACCTGCGGACGAAGTCGGCGGTGACTATTATGACGTCCTGCAACTGGATGGCCGAATCAAGATCGGGATCGGCGACGTGACGGGGCACGGTCTTGAGAGCGGCGTGCTGATGTTGATGGTGCAGTCGATCGCCGTGGCACTGCAGGAACGCGGCCCGACGGACCCTCGGCAGTTTCTGGTGTCCTTGAACAGCGCCATTTGCCGGAACATCAAGCGCACCAAGACGGACAAGCACCTGACCCTGTCCTTCCTCGATTTCGACCATGACAAGGTGACGCTCTCCGGCCAGCATGAGGAGCTGATCGTGCTGCGCGAAGATGGAAAATGCGAAATCATCGACACCGTTGATCTCGGCTTTCCAATCGGCCTGGACGAAGACATCGCGCCCTTCATCGAAACAAAGGACGTTCCCTTCGGACCCGGCGACCTGATCATTCTCTATACCGACGGCGTGACGGAAGCAGAAAGCCCGGACGGTGCACTTTATGGCATGGACCGGCTTGTCGAG
The DNA here is from genome assembly GCF_030732845.1 of Roseibium sp. MMSF_3544. Taxonomy (GTDB): domain Bacteria; phylum Pseudomonadota; class Alphaproteobacteria; order Rhizobiales; family Stappiaceae; genus Roseibium. The sequence goes on along the minus strand of NZ_JASHKA010000014.1, from coordinate 104,424 downwards.
AGTGCCCGCCGCAACGCCGCGCCACAGGCATCCCAGGTCCTCAAGGGCATCATCGCCGACGTGAAAAACCACATCGGCAGCCAGACCGTACATGACGACATCACCTTGCTGGTAATCCGCCATACCTGAGAAACAGATGCCTCCGGACACCGTTCCATGCGGCGTCCGGAGGCGTTTTTCATCAGCCCAGCGCCCGGCGCAGCATTGGTACGCGCTTGACGATCAGATAGTCCAGCGCAAGCACGGTCAAGAGCGTGATCCCGACCAGCGGGAAAGCCAGCGACAGGAACAGCATCAGGATCATGGCCCCGCGCCAATGTGGCAGATCCTCCGGTGTTTTCGGTGCGAAGATGCGCAAGGCAGCACCCCTCGGACGGCGCAGCCACCACATCACAAGCCCACTCATGCAGAGGAAAATCACGGACAGGCAGAAAACCGTGTTCAAGACGATATTCCAGAGGCCCATATCTCCCTCATGAAAGGCGATGCCGACCGCCATACCCTTCGCAGCCAGGGAGTAGTCGTCAAAACCGACGTCAGCCAGGATCTTGCCGGTGTACTGGTCGAGATGCACCGTGCGATCCACCATCGGGTTTTCAGAATCGTTGCTCATTGAATCCTGGTTGAGTGTCCAGACGCCAGTTTCCCCGTTCGGATAACTGACGCGAAAGCGGCCCTCGTAGCCAAGCGTCCGCCCAAAGGCAGCAACGCTGTCAAGGTTGATCGCAGTCCCCTCCGTGATCGCGTCCCGACCCGCATCCGAGCCGGAAGCCGGCATCGGTGTCTGTTCAAGCCCCCACGGCACATCCTTCATCGCACCATGATTCATGGAGGCGTGCGTTTCGTCAGAAAGCGGGACATCGGACCATTTTTCCGCCGGGAACGTGCTCCAGGCCTGGACGAACTTTTCGCCCCAGATACCGGCCCAGGCCAAGCCGCTGACCAGAAACACAAGCAATATCAAAGACACATATGCACCGACTACCTTGTGCAGGTTTTTCCAGAGATCGCGACCCCGCGCTTTGATGTCCGGCACAAAAGACGATCCGCTGCCGGTGCGCGGCCACCAGAGGTACAGGCCGGTGACGATCAGCACGATGCTCAGACCGGCCGCCACTTCGATGAGACGATCCCCGACCGTCCCGATCAGCAAGGTGCCGTGTATGTCATTGAAAAGATCGTACCAGCCGTCGCGCCGGACCCAGCTTTCAATGACGGTTCCCGTATAGGGATCGACGGCGATCATGTGATTGGTGCCCGCATCATTGACTCGAAAGACATTTGCGCCGTTGGCGGTCTTTGCGCCGATCCACTCAACCAACGCTGCTTCGCCGCCAAACCTGGAAAGTGCGGCATCTGACTGTTGTGACAGGCTGATCGGATTACCATTGACTGCGACGGTGATTTTCTCGCCGTCACGCCCGTCAATGGCGGCAATATACATCATCCCGAGCCCGGTCACGGCCAGCATGATCAGGAACGGGACGACATAAATCCCGGCGTAAAAGTGCCAGCGCCAAGCGGCAAGGTAGAAACGGCTTGGGGTGGACGCAGTCTCAGCGCCCGAAGAGAGTATGCTCATGGGATCTCCACACCGGAGTGGCACCGCCTTCTGTGGCCGGCACGTTTTCCGGATCAAACTGAATTCAGATTGGATGAGGGAAAATCAGAGCAAAACCGGCGGCGCGCGGGCGCCCGGCAAATTGGAATAGGCCTTCAGGCGAAGGCCGGGTATCTGCCGGGCGAACAGCGGCGCGCTGTCTGAACCCGCATCCGGCAGATCCGCTGCCTGATGCAGCAGAGCAAATGTCGCCACACTGGCAAAAATACAATGACCGAAATGTGCGTCGTCTTCGCCGGTGCCAGCCGGAACTTCGTTGCCATCGGCATCAAGAGTAACGGTGCGCAGACCATCCGTCGTACAGAGCGTGACCGTAAAGGTCCCGTCTTCCGCAACCGAAGGCATATAGCCCTGCGGCAGAAGCGCGGCGAACAGGAACGGCAACAGAAGCAGTGACACCACTGCCTGTTTGACTTCCGTCTTTGCTGTCCGAAAACGCCGCACGCCCAACCCCTCTGTGCTCCAAGGTCTCTAGTGTACTTTTCGCCGAAACACAATTTTTGATTTATCTGCCTGATCGCACACGTGCAAATACATCATCGGATATGCATATCCGATATGTTGGTAAATGGGCCAATGCATGTCGTTTTCCGGCTTGATCCAAGAAATCCGCTCCCCTAGATTGCCGCGATCTGACGGCGTCCTGTTCATGGGACTGAAAGCGATTCCGGATGCGGTTGACCCAATCAGGGGACCAAGGCCGGAGCTGTCCAAGGCACGTGATGAGGCTGGTGGTCCACTGGCCGCGAATGTGTTTGCTTTCGTCTCCCCTTTCGCCGCCGACCATCACGCCTTTCGGGCACCTGCCATTGGGAGCGAAACATGACCTACCGAGTTTTCCTCGCCGGATTTGCCGGCGCAATCCTGCCTTCAACGGCATTCGCCCATGGTGGTCATCTCGGCGAACTGGCCGGTCACTCTCATTGGATCGGCGTTGCTGCCGTTGCAGGCGCTGCTCTTGTTGCCGGTCTCGTTGCCCTCAAGGACCGCAAGAAAAAGCAGGACGACGAGGTCATTGACGCGGACGGGGAAGCTGAAGAAACCACCGGTGAAGCGGCGCAATAAACAACGAGCAGGAATAGGAACGGCCTTTGTCGGAACCACCACTGCCAGCCTACAAGTATGAAAAAGACCCGGCGGCAATCTATCGGCAATCCTTCTCGATCGTGCGCAAGGAAGCTGACCTTTCAGGTGTGCCGGAAGGTTTGCGACCGGTTGCCGTGCGCTTGATCCATGCCTGCGGGATGACTGACCTGCCCTGGGACCTGGCCTGGTCCGACGACGTGGTTGCCGCTGCCGGCAGTGCCTTCAGGCGCGGCGCGCCTGTTTTTTGCGATGTTGAGATGGTGTCGCACGGTATCATCCGGTCCAGGCTGCCTGAACAAACGCGTGTCGTCTGCACACTCAACGATGAACGGGTTCCAGGCCTCGCCCAACAACTGGGCACGACCCGTTCCGCAGCTGCCGTCGACCTTTGGCAGGACCGGCTGGAAGGCGCTATTGTCGCCGTCGGCAACGCACCAACGACGTTGTTTCATCTTCTCGAGACAGTCGCCAAGGGCGGGCCTAAACCGGCCGTTGTGCTTGGTTTTCCGGTTGGCTTCGTTGGCGCGGCAGAGTCAAAGGAAGCTCTGATCGACAACCCGTTCGGAATTCCCTATCTGGCGGTCAAGGGGCGACGCGGGGGGTCAGCCATGGCCGCAGCGGCTGTCAATGCCCTTGCCGCCGGTTTGCCGGAGGAAAGCTGACATGACCGTGACCGGAAAGAAAAAAGGTCTGATATCCCTCGGCGCGGGCAAACCGATGCGCTCGCGCGGCTTCCTGTCACAACCGGGTGGACGGGCTGCGCCGGGTGCGGCGCAGGACAAGGCAGCGCGTGATCCCGAAAACCAGAAGTCTCGCGGCGCGCGTCAGGTTTCGATTTCCGCTGACGGAAAGCCACAGACGCTGTCTCCCAGGCCCTCGATCAAGCCTTACCGCCTGGAGGACACATGACGTCGCCATGGCTTACGCTCGTCGGTATTGGTGAAGACGGGGCTCTCGCGCCCGGAGGGCGCGAAGCGCTGGAACGCGCCGAGATCGTCTATGGCGGTGAGCGCCATCTGACGCTCGCCGGCACGCTTTCCGCCGAAACGAGATGCTGGCCATCTCCCTTTAGTTCGGTCTACACGGAACTGGCCGAGCTGAAGGGTCGAAGAGTTTCCATCCTTTGCACGGGTGATCCGATGTGGTTCGGCATGGGGGCTACGCTTACAAAACGCTTTGACGCCGGTGAGCTTGCCGCTTTGCCCGCCTTGTCCGCCTTCCAGCTTGCGGCCTCGCGCATGGGCTGGCCGGTGCAGGACTGCGAATGCCTTTCGGTGCACGGACGGCCGGTCGATCTGTTGCGCAGCGCGCTCTACCCGGGTGCCCGGATGCTTGTTCTGACCAGCGGAGCTGCGGCACCGGTTGAGATTGCAGATCTTCTCGTCAATGAAGGATACGGGCGCACCCGGATGACCGTTCTGGAACATCTTGGCGGCGACCAGGAACGGCATGTCAGTGGAACCGCCGAAGACTGGTCGGCGGACGCCGCGGCTCTCCACACCCTTGCACTTGAGGTGACCGCCGATCGCGGTACCCGTTTCCACGCACGCGTGCCCGGCCTTGCCGATGATGCCTTTCGCCACGACGGCAAGATGACCAAACAGGAAGTTCGCGCGGCAACACTGGCCGAACTGAAGCCGCATCCGGGAGCAATGCTCTGGGATATCGGCGCCGGATGCGGTTCTGTTGCCATCGAATGGCTGCGCTCGGCAAACAGGACACGCGCAATCGGTCTGGAACCGCACGCGGAGCGACGGCAGATGGCCCTGGAAAATGCAGTTGCCCTCGGTGTACCGCATCTGGAGGTGATCGATTCCAGTGCACCTGCCGGCCTTGAAGGCTTGCCTCCACCGGACGCGGTCTTTATTGGCGGAGGCCTGACGGCTCCGGGCGTCATCGAGGCCGTTCTGAACGCGCTGCGGCCGGGGGGAAGACTCGTTGCCAATGCGGTCACGCTTGAAAGCGAAGCAGTCCTTTTGGCGGCTTATGGAAAACTTGGAGGCAACTTGAAGAAAATCTCCGTGCACCGCGCGAGTGCAGTCGGTGGTCTTACCGGCTGGCGCCCGCTCATGCCGGTGACGCAATGGAGCCTCACCCGATCATGAGCGGAACACTTTACGGTATCGGCCTTGGCCCCGGCGATCCGGAGCTGATGACGCTGAAGGCGCACCGCCTGATATCGTCGGCAAAGGTCGTCGCCTACCCGGCGCCGGATACAGGCGAAAGCTTCGCCCGTTCGATTGCCGCCGCGACGATCCCTGCAGGTGCGCGCGAAATCCCGATCATCGTCCCGATGCGGGTTGACCGGTTTCCCGCGCAGGAGATCTACGACAAGGCAGCGGGTGAGATTTCAGAAGTTCTCGCCGCCGGGCAGGATGTCATCACCCTCTGTGAGGGCGACCCCTTCTTTTACGGCTCCTTCATGTATCTTTTCGAGCGTCTGTCCGACCGGTTTTCCGTGGAAATCGTGCCGGGCGTGACTTCCCTGACTGCTTGTGCGGCCCAGTTGCAGCGCCCGCTCACGTCCAGAAATGACGTCTTGACCGTCATTCCAGGTCCGCTGCCGGATGCCGAGATCGAACAGAAAATCGAAAAAGCACAGGCTGTTGCCATCATGAAAGTCGGCCGGCATCTGTCCCGCCTCAGGGCGCTTCTGGACCGGATGGGTCTTCTGGAAAAGGCGGGGTATGTGGAGCGTGCCAGTCTGGCTGAGCAGAAGGTTCACCGCCTCGTTGACCTTAACAGCGAAAAGGCCCCCTATTTCTCCATGATTCTCATTTACAAGGGAGATGAAGCGTGGACGCTTCCCCCATCCTTTTCGTCCTGAACCAGGCCGGTCTTGACGCTGCTGAAGAAGTCGCGAGACGATTTTCGACCGCGCGGATCCACGGGCTTGCCGGACGGGTTCCGACGGCGGATACCCAGTTCAACGAAACGATCGAACACTTGCAGCTGCTGTTCAAGGCGGGCCATCCGATCATCGGCTTTTGCGCCAGCGGCATTCTGATCCGAGCCCTTGCGCCGATCCTGTCGGACAAGCGCACCGAACCGCCGGTGATCGCCGTTTCGGAAGACGGGTCGAGCATTGTGCCCCTTCTTGGCGGGCACCGCGGGGCCAACGAGCTTGCCAGGATCCTCGCCAAGTCGCTCGGCGGTCACGCCGCGATCACCACAGCCGGTGACACCAAGCTCGGTATTGCCCTCGATGTCCCGCCAAAGGGATGGCGGCTTGCCAATCCGGAAGACGCCAAACCGGTCATGGCCGAACTTCTGTCGGGTGCAGAGGTCCGCATCGAAGGTCCGGCAGACTGGCTGAGCGAAGCGGATCTCAAGCTAGGCGAAGATGCCGCGATTTCGCTGGTCTCCACTGAAAAGCCCGTTGAAGGCGGCCCGACCAAACTGGTTTACCACCCGCAGAAATATGCCGTTGGGGTCGGCTGTGCCCGTCATTGTGAACCGAAGGAACTTATTGCGCTGGTCGAAACCCAGCTCGCCGAGGCCCGGATCGCCAAGGGAGCGGTCGCCTGTGTGGCGACGATCGAGCTGAAGGCGGATGAAGCGGCGATCAACGCGCTTGCCGATCACCTGGGTGTTCCGCTACGCCTTTATTCGGCTGTCGAACTTCAGCGCGAAACGCCCAGGCTCAAGAACCCGTCTAACGTGGTCTTCAAGGAAGTCGGCTGCCACGGTGTTTCAGAAGGAGCCTCGCTGGCAGCTTCCGGAGCCTTCGGGTCGCTGGTCGTTGAAAAACAGAAAACCGAGAACGCCACCTGCGCGGTCGCAAGAGCGCCGCAAGCCATCGACCCTGAAGCCGTCGGCCGCGGCCGCGGGCACCTTTCGGTGATCGGGATTGGACCCGGCAAAGACGAATGGCGCACGCCCGAGGCAACACGGCTTCTGGCCGAAGCAACAGACGTTGTCGGTTATTCGCTTTATCTCGACATTGTCGAAGCTCACATTACCGGCAAGAAGCACCACAATTTTCCGCTCGGGGCGGAAGAGGACCGGGTCCGCTTCGCACTGGAAGAAGCCGGCAAGGGCAAGAATGTCGCTCTGATTTCCTCCGGTGACGCGGGTATCTACGCCATGGGATCACTGGTCTATGAGCTGCTCCACCGCAATGAGGAGTTCGGCGGCGTCAGCGATGCGGCCAAGCGGGTCAGTATCACCAATGCGCCAGGCATTTCGGCGTTGCAGGCCTGTTCGGCACGGATCGGGGCTCCGCTCGGGCATGACTTTTGCGCGATCTCCCTGTCCGATCTGCTGACACCCTGGGAGGCGATCGAAGCACGGCTCAAGGCAGCTGCCGAAGGCGACTTCGTGATTGCGTTTTACAATCCCGTCTCCAAGCGCCGCCGCACGCAACTGGCCGCTGCGAGGGAGATCCTTTTGCAGCACCGGCCCGCGACAACGCCGGTGGTCCTCGGCGTCAATCTGGGGCGACCGGAAGAAACGCTGAAGGTCACGACGCTCGACGCCTTGACGGTTGATGAAGTCGACATGCTCACCACCGTCCTGGTCGGCTCTTCGAACACACGGGCGATCATGAAAGGCGATGGCAGTATTTTCGTCTACACCCCGCGCGGCTATGCCAAGCGGATCGATGCGCCGAAACCAGAAAACATAGACACTCCGCCAGAGGCGGATCTGGAGACGGATGTGGCAACTGAAGAGGCAACCGAAGTCCAATGACCGTTCATTTCATCGGCGCGGGTCCGGGGGACCCTGACCTCATTACCGTCCGTGGATTGCGGCTGATCCAGTCATGTCCTGTCTGTCTTTATGCCGGTTCGCTGGTTCCCGAACAGATCGTGGCAGCCGCTCCGGACGGCGCCCGTGTGATCGACACGGCCCCGATGACGCTCGAGGAGATCATCGACGAGATCAGGGCAGCGCATGACAAGGGATTGAATGTTGCCCGTGTCCATTCCGGCGACCCGTCCATTTACGGTGCAACGGCAGAACAGATGCGCCGGCTGGATGCGCTCGGGATCGACTATGACGTCACTCCCGGCGTCCCCGCTTTTGCGGCGGCTGCAGCGGCGCTGAAGACGGAACTGACCATTCCTGAAGTTGCCCAAACGGTAATCGTGACCCGTACGGCGATGCAATCGTCCGCCATGCCCAATCACGAGGATCTCGATACACTCGGAAAAAGCGGAGCAACGCTTGCCATCCATTTGTCGATCCGGAACCTGCGTGAAATCGAACGGCAGCTCGTGCCGCACTATGGCCCGGACTGTCCCGTGATCGTCGCCTATCGCGTCGGCTGGCCCGACGAAACGTTCATCCACGGAACGCTATCGACCATTGCCGGCAAAGTGCGAAAGTCGAAGATTACCCGGACCGCCCTGATCTTTGTCGGCCACGCCTTGAAGCCTGGCGAGGACTTCCGCGACAGCGCGCTCTATGACGCCGACCACGTGCATGTATTGCGTCCGAAGAAGAAGAGCGCGGGTTCGAACGGCTGAAGCGCCGGCAACGCATGTTCCCTTCTCCCAATGGGAGAGGTGACAAGCCTCTCGGAAACAGTTGTTCGAGCTTAACGACCTCGGCCCGAGACAGTGTGTGGAAAGCTGTCTCGAAGGATAGGGCCGGAAGCGGACCCACACTCCGCTTGGTGAACTTGCTGCCCCTTCTTGTGTTTGTCGCATGTCTGAGCCTACCCTTTAGGGTACGGACGGCGATCGTTTGCCGGACACCTGCTGGAGGGGGCAGCATGAGCCTGATCACAGAAGACAATCGCAAGTGGTGGCTGCTGGTCGCGGTGAGTTGCGTTCTCGGGTTGGTGCTTCTGGATGAAACCGTCGTCGGGGTCGCCCTTCCGACAATTGAAGACGAACTCAAACTGAGCGTGAACCAGTCGCACTGGGTGGTGAATTCCTATCTGCTTGTCTTCGCCTGTTTCGTCGCGGTTGGAGGCAAGCTTGGCGATCAATTCGGCATGCTGCCGATGTTCCTGACGGGGCTCGTAATCTTTGGCGTTTGCTCCGTCATCGGGGGTTTCGCACCGAGCGGCGAAATCCTTGTTGCGGCGCGGTCTGTTCAGGGGGTCGGTGCGGCGATCATTTTTCCATTGTTCGTTGCCATGATAGCAATGACGTTCCCGCGTGAGCAGCGCGGCTTTGCTCTCGGAATAGGTGGTGCAATCGGCACGATCTTTCTCGCGATCGGCCCGCTGGTCGGCGGGCTTCTCACCGACTTTTTGTCCTGGCGCTGGATCTTCTGGGTCAATCCGCCGATCGTTGTGCTGATTGGCGTTGTCACTTTCCTGACATGGCGAGATTTGAAACGTCCCGCGGCGCCCCCTATCGACTGGACCGGTCTCGCGCTGATCGCCTCGGGGATGTTCTGCACCATTTTTGCGCTTATGCAGTCTGATGTCTGGGGATGGGGATCACCTGTGATCTACGGTCTGTTTGCAGCCGGACTGATCCTGCTTTCGGTCTTCGTCTGGTACGAGTTGCGCGTGGCAACGCCCCTGATCGAGGTCGATCTGTTCGTCAACCCGGCCTTCACCGCCTCCAACCTGACGATCTTCGTGGCGCAATATTCCAAGATGCCGATCTTCATTTTTGCCGCCATGTATGCCCAGGAGGTTCTTGATCTGTCACCCCTGGGTGCCGGCATGCTGATCATGCTTGCCGCTGTGACACAGCCCTTCGTCGCTCCTTATTGCGGCAAGCTGACTGACCGTCACGAGCCCGGCTTGCTGGCAACGGGCGGCATGGTCGGGCTGGGTGTCGCCATGGCCCTCATGGCAATCACCGCGCCAATGGACAATGTCTGGCTGTTTGCCATCGGCCTGGTGATTGCCGGACTTGTGACATCCTTCCTTTTCGTTCCAACCCAGACAGCCATCATGGCCGCCCTGCCGGAACACAAACACGGCCAGGGCGGCGGCATATCCATGACCTCACAGATGATCGGAGGAACGGTCGGCCTTGCTGTCTCCAGCACATTGTTCGCGTTCCACAAGGACTATGCACTTGTTTTTGCGTCGACCTCAGCGTTGCTCTTCTTCTTTGCGGTGGTCTGCTTCTTCCTGTTTCGCAAGGCGGTCGCACAATCAGACTAGGGTATGGACCCATTAAGTGAGTGTTTACCGGCATCTTGCGACGTTGCCATGTTCCCGCGGCAGTTAGCGCTATCGAGGCTCTTATGATCGAGACCGACTATTTCATACTGAAGGAAGCCCACTCACTTGGCGCCGATGCCGATGCGATCCGGGAATTCTATACGGACTGGGCCAAGACCTACGACACAGACCTCCTGATGGCCATTGGCTATGCCGGACACGAAGCTGCGGCTGAAGCGCTCTGCGAGCGGATCTCGGATACCGCCCTCGTTCTGGACGTCGGTTGTGGAACCGGGCTGGTGGGCCTGGAAATCATGAAGCGCAAGTTCGACGTGGAGATCGACGGTATCGACCTGACACCGGAGATGCTCAAGCATGCCCGCAAGAAAGGCGCCTACCGGACCCTGAACGTCGCCGATCTATTCACCGTCCTGGATGAAATCGAGGACGACAAATATGACGGTGTTGTCTGCGTCGGCATCTTCAGCCACGGTCACGTGGGTCCAGGCGGCCTCAATGAGCTCATCCGCATCGCCAAACCCGGCGCGCCTATTGTTTTCGCGGTTCTTGAGGCTTCATTCGAGGCCGATGGTTTCAACGAGAAAATCGAGACATTGGAAACCGAGGGGAAAACGAAAACACTGGATGTCAGCCTGATCGCCTTTTATCCCAAGCAGGAAGTCTTCTGTCAGCTTGTGGTGCTGGAGGTCATCTGACGCCGTTTTTGGCTTTCCATTGCCACGGTCTTGATAGGCTTTCCGGCGACGGTGCGCGTCATCGCGTTTTCGTCCTCGAGGTTGTCTCCCCAGAACCCGGCGACGGTCGGGCCATCGGAAACGCGCCGGTCGCGGAACAGGAAACCGAAGACCTCGTGAAACCAGACGCGCTTGCCCATCTGGTAGTACCAGCGTTGGGCGTGTCGGAGTTTCGGATCGCGCAACGCAATAAGCCGCCAGAGGGCCTTCGGCCTGGATTGCACAACAAACTCGATAACCTTCACCCACAAGAAGACGCGCCAGGGCGGCACGTGCCGGGTTGCCAGCACCTGGTGCTTGTAGTCCCACTTTCTCTGATCGAGTTGAATGACCTTCCTGTGGCGTATCTGCGGAAATAGCGGTGTCCAGCGGTGCGGCGTTACATAAAGCGACTGGATCTGGTCGGGATCGTAGGAGAGCAGCAAGCGCAACACCCGCCAATAGTCACGATCCCGTTCCTCCTCAAACCCGACAACCCATGTTGCCATCGACAGCATTCCATGTTGCCGCATGAGCCGGATCGCCTCCCGATCCGTGTTTGTGGAGCCACCCTTGCGCACCTTTTTCAAGATGTCCTCATCGGTGTGCTCCATCCCCATCAGGAACCGTTCGATACCGGCCTTCTTGTAAAGGTGAAGATGCGCACGGTCGCGCACGATATCGTCTGCGCGCGTCGACCCGACAAGCGTCACATCAATTCCTTCTGCAATGATGGCCTCCAGAAACCGTTTCCACATTTTCTTCGAAGAGGTCGGATTCTCGTCGGCAAAGTTGAATACCTCAACGCCGTGTACCCGATGCAGCCACGCGATTTCCGCAGCGAATTTTTCCGGGTTTCGATGGCGCCACTGTGTCCAGAACCCCCGCTGTCCGCAATAGGTGCAGGGATGCGGGCACCCTCTTGAAAACTGCACCACCACGGCGCGTTTCCGGCCCCAGTAGGAATAGTTCCTGAAATCGATCAGCTCCCAGGCAACTCGATAGGCGTCGAGATCGCGGATAACCGGTTGGGGAGCCGTCGACAGGATCTTGCCGTCCCGGCGAAAGGCAAGACCATTCACTTTTTCCAGCGGGGTTAGCGTGCAAATCGCCTTGACGAGCTGCCGGCAGGTTTCCTCGCCTTCCCCGCGAACGATGACATCGATTTGCGGTTCTTCGCGCAGAACATCGCGCCAGTGATAAGTCGGAAAGACGCCGCCATAGATGATTGTGAGATCCGGGTGGGTGGCCTTCGCCCGGCGAGCTATCTCACAGGCGGTCGGATGGGCTGATGTTGATCCGGAATGCCCGATCAAAAGCAAGTCACAAGCAGAGGCCTCGACAAGCGCGTCAATATCCTCAAGGGACATCGGGCCGAATTCAGCATCGAGCAAGTCAACGCAATGTCCGTCGTCTATCAGAGGTCCGGCAATTGACAACAAGCCGAGCGGAGGCAGGTGGTCGTCTGGAATCCGGCTGCCAATGGCCGTGTGAGGAGGGTTTACGATCAGAATGTTCATCTGGACCCCGTCTTGCTGGTTTGAGGTCCGCAAACAAGCGCAGGGTGTTGTGCAGAAGCTTCCGGGAAACCGAGAAAAAATTAGCTTCAACTGCAGGGATTTTGTGCAGGCCCGGTCTCAGGTGCAGGAAATCACCTTACGGGTGCGTCGGTGTTTTCGACTATTTGATGGTCATCCACCGCACTTTTTCCGAATGGAATCGTATAACTCCATCAGGCCATCAACATCAAACTGCAAATGGAACTCCGTCTCGTTCCGGTCTTTCATCGAGACCCGGAGGTTACCGCCTTTTCTGGCGTTGTAGAGCAAAGAGTGTGCAAAACCCGGATATTTGATCATCACCAGATTGGCGTGTTGGACAGACGGTTCCAGGTGATCCAGATAACTTTCATACGCATCGGCAAAGCCTCCAACCGGCGTGACCGGCATCTGTCTTTCGATGTCATCCCGCAACAGGTACCTGGCGTCCTGGTCAACCAGAAGCTTGAACCGATCTTGGTCAGGCAGAACAAAAAAGGACACGCTAAAGAAGTCCTTTTCCAGGCAAAAGTAGACCAGCGAAGCACTTAGTTTCCCGCTTTCCGCAATGCTTCCCGATGCGCTTAAAACAATCACGTTGTCATGCTGTTTCGAATGTGAAATGCGAAGGGTCCAGCTGTTGCTGCTTGTGACTTCCGTCTTGGGCACCACACCAATCTGAGGCGCGACAATTTTGGCCCAGGCCGCGAAAGCTGGCAGAAGCATTAAGACACCGAAAATAACAAATCTCATAACATCCCTTGTCCGCGGCCTTACGCCCTGCAGGATATCACATGCGCAAAGGACCCCATGACCGTTCCTTCGCGCAAACCCATCTCGGCCAAGCGGGTATCTTCCGCATCTTCTGCCGCAAACAGCCGATCTGCTCCGCCCTCCGTAACAATCGAGGCATAGTGGAATTCATGCGCTGAAAGCGATCCGATCCAAGGCAATCCACCGAGTGGCCGAATTTTCCGGTAGCCGAGATGACGCTTGCGGGTTTGGAAGGTCGTTTCGAGCGGCAGGAGGCCGAGCATTTCATGCCGGTTGCCCTGCGCATCGATGAGGCCCCTTCCGAGGGTCATATAGCCGCCGCACTCGCCATAGATCAGGGTTCCAGACGCGGCGGCTTGTTGAATCCCATCGTTGAAGTTTTGCGCGTGCGAGAGTTTCTCCGCATGTAGTTCGGGGTAGCCTCCAGGCAGATAGATCGCGTCGCAGTCCCGGTGTGGCGCTTCGTCTGCAAGCGGTGAAAAGAAAGACAACTCGGCCCCCTGTTCCCTCCAATGATTCAATAAATGCGGATAAGAGAACGCGAAGGCGATGTCCCGGGCAACAGCGATGTGCTGCCCGAGGGGAGGCGGCAGATTTGACGAGGGTCTTTCGGCAGAAGACACCCCGGTGGCTCGTTCCTTGAGCGCTTCGAGGTCTATGGCTTGTGCGCACCGATCAGCTGCCGCTTGAAGAAAGACTTCCAGATCCTCATGCTCTGCCGCCTGTACGAGCCCGAGATGTCTATCCGGCAAGACAAGGTCATCAGAGCGCGGCAGCGAGCCGAGCACCGTTACGCTGACTGGCTCCAGCGCCGCGCGTAGCATTTTCTCATGCCGGGCACTGCCCACCCTGTTCAAGATAATGCCAGCTACATTGACGTCGCTTCGATAACTCATGAAACCGTGCACCAGCGCGGCAACGGACTGAGCCTGTTTTGCGCAATCGACCACCAGAACAACGGGTAGGTTCAGGGTTTTGGCCAGATCGGCGACTGACCCCTGTCCATTTGCCGCGCCATCAAACAGACCCATAGCGCCTTCAACGATCAAAAGCTCCTGATCAAATGACTGAGAGACAGCCAGGCTCCGAACCGTGTCAGCGCTCATTGCCCAGGCATCGAGATTTATGCAGGGCGCACCACTGGCAGCTTCATGAAACTTCGGATCGATATAGTCCGGGCCGGATTTCGCAGACACCACCGACCGGCCGGCGTTCCTGAAAGCCCGCAGCAGAGCCAGCGTGAGGGTCGTCTTGCCTGCTCCGGACGAAGGGGCTGCAATCAGAAGACCTTTTGCAGCAGTGGCTTGCTGACTAGCCGGCATCTGCCGTGCGGCTTTCCGCGCGAACGCCCAAGGGGTCCGACGTCAAAACCTTGCCCGACATGGCCCCAAGCCAGTCAAGCCCGCTGCGGAGCCGCACAACTTCGCCCACGCAGACGATGGCAGGCGGGCTTATCCCGGCGGCCTTGGCGTCTGCGGAACAGCGTCCAAGGGTCGTTTCCAGAAACTGTTGCCCGGCTAAGGAAGCGTTACACACGATACCAACAGGCTCGTCCACAGACCGTCCACCGGTTATGAGTTTGCCGGCTATCGTCTCTAGATGTTTCATCGCCATGTACATGACAATGACCGGCGATCCCTTGGCGATACCGTCCCAATTGATGGCGTCCGGCGTCAGCCCGGTCTGGTCGTGCCCGGTCAGAAACGTGACCGCCTGGTTGCAGTCCCGGTGGGTTGCCGGAATTCCGGCATAAGCCAGACCGCCGATACCCGCGGTAACACCGGGAATGATGCGAAAGGGAATACCGGCTTCCACAAGACCCAGGGCTTCCTCGCCGCCGCGGCCGAAAACGAACGGATCGCCGCCCTTGAGGCGCAGGACACGCTTTCCGGCACGGGCATATTCAATCAGCTTCAGCGTGATGTCGCGCTGTTTCGGGCTCGGCCTGCCCCCACGCTTTCCGGCGTAATCCATGATTGCCCCGGGTTGAACCCAGTCCAGAATGCTCTTGTCGACAAGGGCATCGTAAACAACAACATCAGCCTGGCGCAGACCGTTGACGGCATGCAATGTCAAAAGGCCCGGATCACCGGGCCCTGCTCCGGCAAGCCAGACCCAGCCGGCTTCAAATTCCGGCAGACCTTCGGGCATCCTGTTGTTCTGTTCAGCGCCATTCATGAATCCTGTTTATCGGGCAATGACAAGAACGCCAAGCGTTACCGCGATGGAAAACAAAAGAAATGCGACATTTCGGGCCTTGGCCGGGGCAACGCCCGGCCCCATAAATGGAGCCGGTGCACAACATCCGCTATAGAAGGTCGATGTCTTCAAGCGAACCGACAGAACTGAGACGAGGCTGGACAACAGGAGCGTGCGCAACCGCGGCGGCCAAGGCTGCTTATTGCGCCCTCTTGAGCGGCACTTTTCCGGACCCTGTGGAGATTTCGCTGCCGAAGGGCGGAACCGCCGACTTTATTCTTACCCGCCACGAAATGTCAGACGGTTTTGCCACCGTCACGATTACAAAGGATGCCGGTGACGATCCGGACGTGACTCATGGTGCTCTGATCACCTCAACCGTCCGGTTGCTTGCACCCGGCGAGGGTGTCCGCTTCAAGGCCGGCGAAGGTGTGGGGACGGTAACCCGGCCCGGATTGCCGATCCCGCCCGGCGAACCGGCAATCAACCCGGTGCCAAGGCAAATGATGGCATCGGCCATTGCAGAAGTGGCCGAACAAAACGGCGGCACCGGCGATGTGGAGATCGAAGTGTCGATCGAAGGCGGTGCCAACCTGGCACTCAAGACCATGAACCCGCGTCTTGGGATTGTTGGCGGACTTTCGGTTCTCGGAACGACGGGGATCGTGCGACCGTTTTCCTGTGCGGCCTGGATCGCTTCCATTCATCGTGGCATCGATGTTGCGCGCGCTGTCGGCCTGACGCATGTCGTCGGTGCGACCGGGTCGTCCTCGGAAGATGCCGTACGGGCCCGGTATTCGCTCGACGAGGCCGCTTACCTGGATATGGGCGACTTCGCCGGCGGGCTTCTTAAATACCTGCGTTATCACCCGGTCGACAAACTCACCCTTGCTGGCGGTTTTGCGAAATTTTCCAAGCTCGCCCAAGGTGCGCTCGACCTGCACTCCGCCCGAAGCTCTGTGGATTTCGTATTTTTGCAGGATCTTCTAAGGGATGCGGGATCGCCTGAAGCCCTGATTGCAGAGGCGGCAGATGCCAACACAGCGAAAGAGGTTCTTGACCGCTCCCTTGACGAAAAACTCGATCTGAGCTCGGTTCTTGCCGTTCGGACGAAAGACGCGGTCAAGCGCATCCTGCGGGACGCGCCGGTCAGACTGGAAGTGCTTGTGACAGACCGTCAGGGCACCGTGCTCGGCGAATGTGGCTTTGACGATGGCTGACCACATTCTGCTGCTCGCCGGAACGCTCGAAGCGCGCCAGATCGCGGGAGAGCTGGCACGCACTTATCCTGAGATGCGCCTGACTGTTTCATTTGCCGGTGTGGTCCTGGACCTGCCAGGTCTCGGGCTGCCGACGCGTATTGGTGGTTTTGGAGGTGCGAACGGATTTGCCGACTATCTTCGCACCGAGAATGTGGGGCTTGTCATCGATGCCACGCATCCCTTCGCGGCCCAGATGAGCACGAATGCCGTCAAGGCCTGCGATATCAACGGAATCCCACTCATTCGCCTGGAACGTCCGGCCTGGGCGGCTGCTCCCGGCGACAATTGGCAACATGTTGGATCGATGGCGGACGCCGCGGCAGCACTGCCTGCGGGCGCAAGAGCCTTCCTGGCTGTCGGGCGAAAGGAGGTTTTCAGATTTACCGAACGGGCCGACATCTATGGCCTTGCCCGCATGATCGAAGCCCCCGTGGCTGCGCTTCCTGAGCATTGGGACCTGGTGCTGGCGCGTCCCCCGGCGACCGCAGATGCTGAAATCGACCTGCTCCGCGCGCACGCCATTTCGCATGTCGTTTCCAAGAACAGCGGCGGAACAAGATCCTATGCGAAGATTGAGGCAGCTCGCCGACTTGAGCTGCCGGTAATCATGATAGACCGGCCCAATCTGCCCGAAACGATAACGGCACCAGACAAGACCACTGTGCTCGCCCTGGTGAAGACCCTTCTCAGCCAGTCGTAGCGGATCAGCGATCGTGCTACAGCTGATCGCGTCTAAGTTTCAAAACGGCCCAAAAGAACCTCGGAATACCGATGACGTAGCGGCGGAATAGCCGCCGCGGCTCTTGCAGGAAACGGAACAGCCACTCCAGACCAATCGCCTGGACGAACCGGGGGGCGCGTGCGACTGAGCCGGACATGAAATCGAAGAGAGCCCCGACGCCGACGGCAACCGCGACATCCAGTTTCCCGCGGTTCTCAACGATGAAATGCTCCTGGCGCGGATTCCCCATCGCGACCAGCAAAAGGTCGGGGCGGTGCCGGCTGACCTCGGCACAAACGTCGTCGCACTCACTCGCATCGAAATAACCGTTCCGATGGCCAACGACCTGATGCATCGGATAGCTTGTTTCGATGTGCCTTCGCGCCTCGACGACATGATCTTCTTCCGCACCCAGCAGGAAGATCCGCAAAGGTAAGCCGATGTTTTCGAGGATCTCCGGAATGAGGTCGGTTCCGTTCAGGTTGGCCGGAAAACTTCTGCCTGTCAGAATGCGGCTTGCCATGTCGATGCCGATACCGTCGTTCAGCAGCGTCATCTGCTTGAGCGTGGCGGCATAGTCCGGATTATCCAGAGCAGTCAAAATCGTGTGGGCGTTGCAGATGCCGATATCAAGCGGCTGACGCAATTGCACCGCCTTGCGCACGAGCTGAATCGCGCCATCGCGTTCAAGTCGCGCGATAACGAACGGACCGATTTTCGCGGCCGTGTCGCTGAGAGCAACGGTTGCATTCACGTCCTGGACAAGCATTCACACTCGTTTCTACTGTCATTTTTACGAAGCAGGATAGAGAAGGACCGATTTTAGGACAGTTAAAATCAGAGCGTGTCAGCGACTGTGTTTGAACAGCGTTAACGAGGTCTTGCGGTCAATCGATGCAAGTGAGCTGGAGGTGCCCAGATAGGGAAAGACGTATGTGCCTCAGAAATGCTGCTCAGGATGCGGTATCGTCCTCGCGGACGCGCTTCCATTTCCGGTGTGTCTTTTGAGCTGCCATCGCCATTTTGCCTGGAAGCGATACACCTTGTTCAAACTCGAACAATTCAGAGGCCTTGGCTCCAAACTGGGATTTGAACCTCTCATCTCCCACGGTGAAATCGAAGACCTGCCCCCCTTCTTCGATAAACAACCGGTAGATCTCGTCATACAGGATGTATCCGGGAGAATATTTTCCGAAGGTATCGTAGTCGCAACCGATCAGTAGGTAGTAAAACCGCTTGTCTCGCACCAGCCCCAGAACGACGCCGATCATTTCGGCCTGTGCTTCCAGAACGTAGACTTCGGCAAACGATTGGTATTCGCCCGCCAAGGCAGCGTAAAAGCGCCTGAATTCCTCTTCCTGCATGAGGTCGCCATCGAAGCGGCCGGCCCTAATTCGCGCGATAAAATCGATGGCACTTTCGATTTCATCAACACTGGTCAGCTTGCGAACACGTCCCTCAAGGGAATTGAAGAAACCGCGTTCCTTGCGATCCAGCGTTTTGACGAAACTCGGACGAAGAGCCGTCTTTCTCCAGAGGGCATGATCTTCGAACGGGTCAGTCGCATGGGCGGAAAAGTCGTGCTTGCGCCACTTTCCGGGAAATAGCGCAGCAAGCGCCTCATGATGCTCTGCCCGGACTTTGCGGATTCTGAAAACATCATGCGGCGGCAACAAGCGCTTCAGATCGGCGCCAAGAGAATTCAGCTGCTCCTGGTTCTGCGCCAGCTCGGTAGACATGACCGGTGCATTATAGTCGGTCACTCCGAAATCAGGCATTTCAATCAGGCGAAGACCGCGGCGCTTTCGCGCGACCAGAGGCATGACAAAAACGGGAGATCCGTCTGTGTCCCGGATCGTCAGCGCCCACATTCTGGCGTTGTGCGGTTTCAACAAGAAATTACGTATTTGCTCCAGCCATACCGGGTGTTGAAACGCGGTAGCATTCGAATTTGCAAGCAATTGCGTGTAGTCGGGGCTGTTGAAATCGAAGTCATCTTCAATTGACGCAAGCATAGAGCTGTCCGAAAACCCCAGATGGATTACGCTACGGCTGAATGCCGAAGCTTAGCGCCGCCTCTGTAACAGAGTAATTACTAACGCATGCCTATTCAAAAAGTGTGAATTTAATTTGGGCGATCTGAATTTTCTTGGTCACAGGTGAGATTCGCCAGGCCAGTGCGCCCTGCTCCAATTTGAGGAGAGGTCAGCATTCACATGAATTCAGTTCGAATGGGGACGGGTTTCGCTAGCGCGCTGCAGAAGCCACGTAAGAGCGGACCACTGGGTTCTGGAAAAGGCGGATTACAATCGCGATCACCAGGCCAAGTCCAAACCCGAGCATGGCGCCGCCGACAATACCGCCAAGAAGCAACATCTTCCGCCCTGGCCCGTCGGCCGTCAGTGGCGGCTCAGCCTTGCCCAGCACACGCACATTGGTGAAGGCGTTTTCCAGTTCCTCGTTGGTCTGACGCGTGCGTCTGAGAACCGTCTCGTAAATGCTGCGGGTAGTCGCCGCCTGAAGTTCAAGGTTGTCCAATTCCGCCTGATAAGGCGAATTGCTCAGCTTCAACGCCTTCTGCGCGGCGAGTTCGCTGGCGATCTCGTCCTGCGCCTTTTCAGCCTGCGACAGCTCGGTCTGGGCCGTGGAGGCAATCCGTTTCAGCTCCTGGTCGATTTCGCGCCGAATGCCTGCCAGCGACGCTTCGGCTGCCGCCAGTGACGGGTGGCGCGCTCCCAAAGATATCCGTAGCCGGTCGAGTTCCGCGGACGCAGTCGAAAACTGCCGCCTGAGCTGCAGCAACGATGAAGACGAGACTTCCGCATCATTGGCGCCTGCAACAGCCGACTCCAGCGACAGACGGCTGGCGGCATCGGCCTTTGCACGCGCTTCGATGGTCTTTTGTTCGGCCTGCACCAGGGCCGTGTTGAGTGCAGCGAGGCGTTCATCGGAAATCAGAACGCCGCCTGCGGTCACCAGGTCGTTTTTGGCGCGATAGTCCTCGACCGCTTTTTCAGCCGCAAAAGCCTTGTTGCGCAGGACTTCCAGTCTCTGGTCCAGATTTGACGTGAAGTTCAGATAGCTGTCTGTGGCGGCCGTGTCCTCATAGTTCATGAAAGCTTCAACGACCGCATTCGCAATATCCGCCGACTTGACCGGATCACCGGTTGTGGCGTTCAGGGAAACAACATAGGAGTCGCCCACCCTTCCGATTCCGATGGCTTCGCGCAATGCACCAGCCGCTTGCACGACGGCCTCGTCACCGTCGGCGCCGCCGGCAAACTCCGGGTCGTTTTCAAGGGACAGTTTGCCGACAACTTCCCGCAACACCACGCTTGAAACCAGCACCTCAATTTGGCTGTTGATCAGCGCTCCCGCCGACTGTGTGTTGCTGCTGCTGCCGTTTTGTCCCTCCCACGCAATCGTCAGTCGCGCCGGATCGAAGTAAAGGCTCGTGTTGGCGGTGTATTTTGACGGCACGATCGTGGTTGCAAAGCCGATGAGCACCATGCCGGCGATCATCAGAAACAGGATGAGTTTCCAGCTCCTGACGATTGCGCTGAGCAGAATCCGAAAGTCAAAAAACGGCTCTGCGGACGCATTGTGTGACGGCAGGTTTTCCCACGCACCACCCGATACGTGGGTATCGGGAAGCAACGTGTAAGACTTTTCGAAGGGACGCTGCGCGGGCACCAAGCCGGCATATTCCGGCTTGCCCCCGTCGCCGCGGTCCACGTCTGCAAGTTCGTGGTCAGCCACGTGCCTTGGCCCGTAGGCGGGCCCGTCATATTTCCGTCTTCCCGGATTTTCGGAGACATAAGCGTTCACGAGCCGGCGCGCCGAGTGGTCCTCGTCCTCCCACCGGTCATAGACGGTCTCAAAGGACTGCGGATTTCTGCGGCGGCGATGTTCCCATCCGGGATGGTCCCAATCGTCTGCAATGCGGCTCATGCGCTCGAATTTGCCTCAAATGGCCATTTGGTTGTTTCTGGTGCCAGGGTCTGTTGAGGTTCCGGTTTCGGTCGCTGCGCGTTTTGGAATTCAGAACCTGGTCAGACCCCAGGGTCCGTAACCCTAACCTGCTGAATTAGGGTTAATTTATTGTTGAGCAGGCCTCTTGGCCGCCGACAAAATCATCCTTCATGACCGCATGAAGTTGAGGACGATCTCCTTTGGCCGTTGGCTGGATGTTGTTGCCTTCGCTTTCCGGCCACCATTCTCCGGCCGCCCAATAGGTCCAACCAAACCACTGCTCCCGGTTTTCGTCCATAAACTCGACCATCGCGCGGAGGCCATCAAGGCAGGCCTGTTCCTTCGAACCGCCGAACTCGCCCAGCAGGCCGCGCGCATTCTGTTCCTTGAGCCAGCCGGTCACGCCTTCCAGACCTTCAAGCGCGAGCCGGGCATTCGGGCAGGTTTCATGCGTGCCGGATCCGTCCTCGTCAAGATACTGATGGATTTCGTAAATGAAGTTGTCGGCCGGATCGACAACTGCCGACATGACCTTTGAATTGTTGCCATTGGGAAGATCTTTCAGCCATGTGGACGCTCCGCTCCAATGGGTGCCCGGCACAAGGATCATGTTTTTTGCACCGGTGGCCCTGATGCCTGAAATCGCCTGGTTTGCCGCAATCAGCCAGTCCTCCGCCGTTATGTCGAAGGGCTCGTTCATCAGGCCGAACAGCACATCTTCGTCATTTGCAAACTCGAGGGACAATCTCACCCAGAAATTGGCAAATTCCGGCGCCCCGAGACCCGGCGTCATCATCCTTTGGCCGCGGTAGTAGCCAAAATTGTGCGGATCCAGGATGACCTTCATGCCATGGGTCTTGATGAGTTCGACCGCGCTCTTCAGCCGCTCAAGCTCGTTTCTCTCCAGACCGCCGTTTCGCACCGGCTGCAGTCGCTCCCACAAGAACGGCAGGCGGATCATTTTCATGCCCTTGTCGGCAAAATACCGAACTGTGCTCTCCGACGGATAGATGAAATTTGTTCCGTAAATTCCATCGGCTTCGCCGTACTCGGCTCCCGAAAGGTTCACACCGCGATAACAAACCCCAGCCGATTGGGCGTTGGAGGCCGCTACAGTCAATAAACTGAAAATCGCCGCCAGAACTGCCGCCAGCAGAGCCCTTGGAGCGCAGGTCGATTTTGGTTGTTCAAACATCAAGACCTTACCTCTTCCGGCCCGGGGCTGAATTTCCGCGAGGCCCTTTTTTGCATCCTGCGCTTCTTGAAGTAATCGGCGACCGGCTTTTCAAACGCCCAATAAGAGATCAGGGCGACCAGCACAGACGCTGCCATGCAGGAGAGTAGGAAGACCGGACCATTTGCCAACGCTGCCAGAGGTGGCGCCATAAAGGCGATCCGCACTGCGACCAGTGTAAAGACATGGGTGAGATACAGGCTGTACGACGCATCGCCCAGGAGATGAAGAAATCTCGATTCCCTGATCTTGCCGAAGTCGATCGAGACAAGACAAAGTATGATCAGGGCCGCCGGCAGTCCGGCGCTCAGCAAACGCGGCCATTCGGGTTTCCATATGTCGAGGCCCACGATCGCGAGCGTAGCGACAGGCAGCAGCAGGAGCGCCCCTATCTGCGGCAATGTGCGTTGGCGAAGAAACAGCCCGCCAATCAGAACGCCTGCCAGAAACTCGAATACGATGGCGTTTCCGTAAAATCTTGCTGCGACGCTTTGCAGCCCGAACATTTCGATACCCAAATAGACGGCCAGGAACAGAAGCAGCAGGCCCCAAAGTCTCACCGATTTGGAGACAAGCAGAAAGCCACCGAAAATCAGGTAAAAATACATTTCATAGTTCAGCGTCCAGCCGGGAATGATGACCGGCGTGATCAGATTGCCACCGGTATTGGCCGGATTGAGCCAGGGAACAAAAAACAGCGATGCCAAAACGTGCGGCAGATCGAAGACGGTCGACTTCAGATATTCGGGAAACGCAAAGGCGATGCCAGCCGCCAGAACGGTCAGCACCCAGTAGAGCGGCACGATGCGCTCTACCCGCCGTTTGTAAAACTCTACCGGACTCATATCCCGATCCGCTGTCGTCAGCCACATGACGAAGCCGCTCAGGACAAAAAACAGATCGACGCCGATTTCGCCAAACAACGGCGGCGCAAATTCCGAGCCAGGATCCACATGCCGCCACTGCAGAACACTATGAAAATAAACGACCAGCAGCGCGGCGATACCGCGGACATACTGGAGCTGCACAAGCATCACGCGGCCCCCCCGTTCGCGCTGCGCCGGGTCTCGCCGGCGAAAATAGGCGTTGGCACACGCATATCGGCGAACTTGAGGTGTCCGGCCAGGAGCCAGAGAAGGCTGGCAATCTTGATGGAGAAAATCGCCGTGCCGCCGATCATCATGTTCATGAAAATGAAGATGCTGATCCCGTGGGCAAATCGTCTTTGCTCAACGGTTTCATAAGCGGGAAACAGGCTGACGAAAAGCCAAAGCAGAACCAGGCTGAAGACTGTTCCGATGACGATCACATAGATGTAACCACTGTCGCCAAGCGCGGGTGCGAGACCGGCTTCAAAGCCGAGCTGCGCCAACAGTCCCATCTCCTTGAACAGGCTCATCGTGAGCACGACCCGCCCCTGGATATTGTCCCCCTGAGCACCCGGGTCCGCCAGATAGATCAGCATACCGAGAACCAGCAGGACCGGCAGGTAGAGTGCGCAGACGATCTTTGGAAGATGCGGGAAGATGAAAAAACCGACCACGCAGATACCACCGAAGATCAGCATCGTCCTGGTATCGTTTGTCAGGAGAATCAGAACGATGGTCAAAAGACAAAAGAACCTTTGACGTGGTGTGAACCGCCCCCAGAGCGACAACAGGAAAATCATCATCACGCCGCAGAAATTCGCGAGCGATACCTGTTCCAGAAACAGCGAAGAGCTTCGGTGATTGATGAGCCCGAAACTGAATCGCCCCTCAAAGCCGAGAGCGTTGCGAAACAGCTTTGAATCGACCACTTCGAACAGTTCGATACCGCGCGTGTTGAAAAAATACAGGGCCGGGTAGAAAAGATCCCCGTAAAGATCGGTGAAGAAGATTTCGAACAACAAGGTCAGGAACACCAGCATTGTCGCGGTGAGAAACAGATATTTTATCGTTCTGCGGTTGGCCCACGTGCCGAGTGAGACGAAACAGAAGATGATCAGGATGTTGCGAAAATAGTCGAGAACCACATAGCCATTGATGGCGGATACATAGACGGCGAGAAAGAGCGTGACGACCAGATAGGTCAACAGGATCATGTCCTGCTCGTAAAGACCCTTGCTCAGGATCAAGAGGAGCGCGACGATCAGAATTGAAATCTCCGCGAGCGCGACTGCGCTGAACTGCAGATCCACAACATGTGCGTTCAGGATGGCAAGGACGGCATTGTAGAACGTTGCCGCCAAGGCAACGAAGACAATCGCCATGTTCCTCTTTTCACGAGATGCGATGCCATCGCTTCCGGATCGCCGGACACTCGCACCATATCGGTTGACGTTGCCTGACTTGCCGGGAACAGCCAAATTCGGTGCCAAAGGGGTCATGCTGTCACCGCCTTCCGATAGAAGTCGTCATAGTGACGGACGGCCGCATCCCAGCTGTTTTGCTCCGCTGACGTCATCGCGGCCATTCGCATGTCCGGATCGAGCGCGAGATCCTCGCCAGCCCGAGTTATGGCAAGCGCTGCCTCTTGCGGGTTTTCAAAGGACGTCAGGCGAACGGCCGGATGCTTGACTGCCAGTGACTTGAAGGCGGTGTTCGGCGCCACCACAGGTATCAGCCCGGCGGAGAGGGCTTCCACCATCGCGATGCCAAAACCTTCATATTCAGACGCGCTGGCGAAAAGACTGCAAGCCGACATGACTTGCCTCATCTCCTCTTCGCTGACGCGAATGTGGAAATCGACATGGTGCTCCAGATCGAGCCGCGCAACGAGAGCCCTCAGATCCTCAACGGACAGGTCAGAAGGCGAGCCAATGATGTCCAGATGCCAATCAGCGTCCCGTGCAACCAGATCATGAAGGGCCTTCAAAAGCATATCGAGCCGCTTGTTTTTCGAAAACCGTCCAATCGTGACAATTCGCTTGACGGGGTCTTGCGACGAGGCATTGCGAAACTTGTCGCAATCGACACCGTTTTCGATCAGCGTCACCTTGCTCGGTGCAATCTTATTGAACATTTCAAAGTCGTTCGCAGAGCAACATGCGATTGCGTCGTAGAAGGACGCGGACAAACGGGTGGGGCCGTTCAGCCAGACTTTCTTCAATGCCATGAAAGCGTCTGTGTGAAAGAAACCGCCGTGGGTGGTCGCGACGAGTTTTTTCCTGCGAAACACATTTGACAGCGCCAAAGCGTCAAAAAAGTAATCCACGGCGTGAACATGAACCAGGTCGGCATCGGCGACCTGGGAGAACACGCCGGGGGCAAGTGGATACCGCTTGCTGCCATGATAGGGAATGCGGTGGACATCGACGCCTTCGATTTCCTCGTGCATCGGCAGTTTCCGGTCAGGTTCGGTGAACAGGCGGTCGAGCGTCACGACACGCAGGTTCCGGAATCTGCCCCTTTGGCGTGAAACGAGCTGGCGCACGAAATCCTCGAGCCCGCCGATCATGGGCGCATACTGGCGCACCACGTGAACGACCGAGAGATCTTCAATGCATTCCGCCAAAGGATGTTCTTTCGTCAGGTTCATTCACAACTCTGCGGCCAGGTCAGTCACAGGCGGACCACCCCGCGTCGACAGCGCACGGTAGAAGCCGTTCATTCCGCAAATGACATGAGACAAGCCGTCTTCGGGATATTCAGCATCCTGGCGCGGCAGGAGGAATACATCCTGAAGATGGTCCGGAAACAGGCATCCCGGATCCGTCGTGACCGCGGTCTGAAATCCGAGTGACCGGACGATCTCGGCTTCTCGGCGGCCGGTCAGGGAAGGTCGGCCATAGGGAAACGCGAAATGCGGCACTTCGCGTTCCAGCTTCTGTTCCAGGAAGATCTTGTTGTCACCGACGTCACGGCGCACCTCGTCGTCAGGCAGTAGGGCAAGTGCCCTGTGGGTTGTCGTGTGTGCGCCGATTTCGATCAAGGGATGCCTGTCGGCGCTGCACATCTCCGCTTCATTCATGAAGAATGTATCGACCAGATCCGGAATGGACGTGCCGCTTTGTCTGAAGACCGGCTCAAGCTGATCAGCCCTTCTGAAATCCTGCCAGACCCAGGCAAGCAGATGACGAAAGGTCGCCAGTTTCTCTGAATAGTTTTCACATGCGAAACGGGTTCCAAGCGGCTCGAACTCAACCTGGTCGTTTTTCAAGACCGCGTCCCGCAGTCCGAGCCACCAGGCATTTATGGTTCTGGTGACCACCTCGGTCGGAACATAAATGACCGCCGGCGCCTGGTAGCGTTCCATGACTGGAAGCGCCAGTTCCATATTCGACCTGTAGCCGTCATCGAAGGTAAGCACGGCAAACGGTTTGCCGCCGGGGTCGGTCAGCCTTCTCATTGCCTCGGACATGCCGACAAACTCGCGGCCCGAGGCCTTGAGTTGTTTGATAATGGCTTCGAAGTCCTGAATCCGGCAGCCCTGGCCGAGCTTTGTTTCCGGTTCGGTCGTGAACTCGTGAAACATCAAGATGACGCCGCGACCGCGATACCGGCGCCCGACAAGCCCGGCGAGCCCGGTTCTGGACAGCGTTTGAAGTCCCAGGGTTTTCACCTGGCGGCGCAAACGATCCTTCGCCGAAACGTGAAGCCTCGTTACGGGAAGGTCCTCATCTTTGTGATTGCATTCGCTCTGCATGGCCGCGCAGATCCTGCTTTCCACCGCGAATCCGCGTGTTTCTCAAGTGTCTCACTGCCTTTTTCTACCGTCTTCGCAGTTAATTTTTGGGAAACCCAAACGAGCGCAAAGACCGCAGGAAAGCGCGGGCTTACGTTTCTGTAACACTATGAGGACAATTGTTCGTGCGTAGCCAAAGGGCCAGTTGCCAAAACCGAAAGCAGACGAGCCGATGCGAATTCTGATGCCGTGCGCCGCTTTCCCGCCGTTTATCGACGGCGGTGGTCCCGTCTCCGCTCTACTGCTTGCCAAGCTCTTAAAGAGCGAGGGGCACGAATTGCGCGTGGTCCATGTCTCTGACGAGGAAAAGCGCGAGGACTATGAAGGCATTCCGGTTCAGCGAAAATCCTCGCTGAACCTTTACTGGAACTATTACGAGCCACGCCCCAAGTGGCAAAAGCTTGCCTGGCACGCGCTGGAAAACGGCAATCCGCGCGCCTATCGCGAAATGCGCAAGGAGATTGCCGACTACAATCCGGACATCGTTCTGACCGACAGCATCGAGAACATCAATGTGGCAACTTGGGCAGCTGCGCGCTCGCTGGGTGTGCCGGTCGCCCATACGATACGAAGCGCCTTTTTGTTATGCTGGAAAGGCGTGATGCAGAAAAACGGCAAACCTTGCGAGCACCAATGCCTGACGTGCAAGGTCAGCGCGCTCGGCAAGCGGCGCTTTTCGCAACAGGTCGATGTTGTCATCGGGGAATCCAACTACATCCTTGAACGGCATCGTACGGAAGGATATTTCCGCAACGCGGAAGCGGTGCGCATTCCAGGCGCGATACCGGCACTCGTTGCACATGAACCCCTGTCATTTCCAACGGACCGGCCGTTTCGCATCGGATTCATCAGCGTTCACACGCCTTTCAAGGGCTTCGATGTCCTTGGCAAGGCGGCTGCGCTCATTCCCGAAGATGCAAATATTGAGTTCGTGATTGCCGGAACCGGGCGGGATGCTTTTGCCGAACGGGCGCGCGCGCTCTTTCCGCCGGATAGAACAACCTTCACGGGCTGGATGAAGCCTGAAGAGTTCTTTCCCAAAATAGATCTCCTCGCGTTTCCCTCCGTAGGCCGGGAAGCTTTCGGCCGGGTTGCGGTGGAAGCCTTTGCCCACGCCGTGCCAGTGGTGGGATCTGATCTCGGCGGTATTTCGGAGACGGTCCAGCCGGACAGGAATGGCTTGCTGGTAGTGCCCGGAAATCCGGAGTTGCTTCAGGAAGCCCTCCTGCGGATAGCAGGCGATCCGGATCGTTTTGGGCGCTTGTCGGCAGGCGCGCTGCAAAGTGCGCAGCTCTACAAGGCTGACAAG
This sequence comes from Roseibium sp. MMSF_3544, assembly GCF_030732845.1. Classification (GTDB taxonomy): domain Bacteria; phylum Pseudomonadota; class Alphaproteobacteria; order Rhizobiales; family Stappiaceae; genus Roseibium. The sequence continues at coordinate 76,231 of NZ_JASHKA010000014.1, read as the reverse complement.
ATCGCGTCGGCTTACACCGACGCTCTGTCTCTTGCGATCAGACGCAGACAGGTTGCCGCCTAGCCTCGGGACATTGTGCTCCGCCTTTCTGCAAGGCACTTGGCATCCTTTTTTTAAGGTCTTGGCGGTAACATTGACCAAAAGGCGAGTGGAGGCCGCGTGCGGACTGAGCCTTCACCCAGGGAACGCAATGCAGTCTATTCTAAACGCCAGCCTGTTCGTGTCTGCGTCCGGCATCATGTCGCTGGTTGCCGGCTTCGTGAGCTCCGTGGTCATTGCACGTCTCCTGGGCGCGGAAGGAACCGGACTCACAGCACTGGCTGTTTGGGTGGCGATTACCGCTGCAATCATCTCCAGCACAGGCGTACCCGCGATCGTCCTGCGTTACATTTCACGCCAGGAGAACACGGCCGAGGCGCAAAACGGCCTCGTCAACTTGCTTTACAGGCGGTTTCTCTGGCCCGTTTTGCTCGCCAGCACACTCTTCCTCGCTTATGGCGTTGGCGACTATTTTTTTGAAGGCCTCAACAATGCGCTTGTCTGGGGAATTGCCGGGCTGATCTGCTTTGCATATGCCCAGGGGCATTATGTAATTGCAGCCGATCATGGCCTTGGACATTTTCACAAGACGGCCCAGAAGACGGCGTGGGGCTGCGCCTTGCAAATCCCCGTGACAATCGCCGGAGCGGTCTTTTTCGGTCCGGCCGGCGCCATGGCAGGCTACCTTTGCCGGTATCTGCCACAGGCTTTCGGATTGAGTGCCTACAAGCACCCCTCACGGACCGAAGGCATTGAAATCACGCCCCAAATGGTTCGCTACGGACAGAGCAACTGGTTGACGATCGTGCTCGACACGCTCGTCAAGACGCGCGTTGAATTCCTGTTCATCGGCTTCTTTTTCACGGTGACCGAAGTCGGCTATTTTGCCGTCGGCGTCACGTTCTCCAGCCTGATATTGCAATTGTCGCTCTATCTTGCAGCCGGCCTCACACCGGGATTTGGAAAACTGCATGACGATCACGCAAGAGAGGACCTGCAGCTTTCCTATGACAGGGCCTTGAGATGGCTTTCGCTCTTGCTCGTTCCCGTGAGCCTCGGCGGCGCAGCGGTTATGCCGGCCCTGATTCCACTTGCATTCGGTCAGGATTTTGCAGCTGCGATCCCGATTGGAACCTTGCTGGTTCTGTTCGCTCTGCCACAGGCGCTTTCCGCCGTCATGCTTTCCGCAATGCTCGCTTTCGAGCATGACCGGCCGCTGCTTCTGATCAACATTGTGTTTGCCGGGATCCTGGTCATCCTCAATCTCGTGCTTGTGCCGGTCTATGGCGGCGTGGGCGCGGCAATCGTGCGCGGTCTCATCGGCGTTTTCGCCTTCGCTTTCATGCTCACTTATTGCCACAAAGCCCTTGGCCTGAGCGTCAACCTGGTTGCCATGGCCAAACTTCTGGTGTCCGGAGTTGCCTGTGCAGCGACCGCGTCCATCATTGTTTTCTTCATTGACGGACTGCCCGGCTTGCTGCTCGCCATTCCCGGCGCGGCATTTGTCTACCTGGCATTTCTCCGACTGATCAAACCGTTTCCACGCAACGACCTGAACGCGCTCGGAAGACTGATCAGCGACAAGTTTCCCTGCCGTGTTCAGCCGGTGGCATTGCGCGCACTGGCATTCCTTCAGTAGCGTGAATTGAGCGCTTCACCGCGAGAATGGCCTTCGAGACTGTTACTGGTCATCGGGGAAAGGCTGCGAAGTCGATATGCCCGATTGTGACCTTGAAGTCACCGGACAGGATATCATCCGCACGTTTCTGTCGCCATTCTTCGAGGTCTTCTTGAGCGAGCCCGTTTTTCAAGCCGACACCAACCCAGCCATCCAGAAACTCATCCAGGAATGCTTGCTCGACGGGCCCGGCCTGCCAGTCCGATTTTCCCTGCTCCACCCGGTACCCTTTAGCCATGAACAATTCAACGGCCCGTTGTGCTGCATCCGGACCAAGGGCACGTCCAAAACCCTTGTCCGTCTTCTGATCCCGATTCAAGACATCGTGCATGGCCTGGTCCAGGCCTGCGATCGGATGGAAGGCTACTCGGCCGTCATAGGTCAGGCTGGCAAGGAAGGGTTTCCCGACTTGTGTTATGCAATCGACAAGGCGGGAGAGAAATGCCTCGGATACGAGATCCAGAAAAGCGGATGTCGTGATTGCGTCGACGTCTCGAAACGGCAAATCCTCGAGCGATGCAGCAAGATCAATGCGGCGATACGATAACTCTCCGCCCACCTTGTCTTGCCAGCGCCTGGCTGCAACATCCAGAAGTGCCTGATCGTAGTCCGTCAGTTGCCAGCTTGCCGAAACCGGTATCCGGTCCCTCAAAGCAGCGACCGTCGAACCGGCACCGCTGGCAAGATCAAGGAGCTTTGGTGCGCGATCGGGCAACTGCTCCACGAACGCTGCTTCGACGTCCCGGTTTCTGGCGGCAAGATCAACCGGTTCTCGTAACGCCAACCACTCAGCCGAAAACCCGCTCATTTTTTGGTCCGTTCAAGCGCTGATGCGAACTCTGTCGCTGCATCCATCCAGTCCGGCAAGGCCGACGCGGCGCGAGCCCCTGCCATCGCCATTTCTTCGCGCTTGGCGTTATCCTGGATCAACAGCTCAAGCGCAGCGCGCAGCTTGCCAACATCTTCCGTGCCGCAGTAGATGGCTGCACCTTCAGGCAGTGTATCCGCAACGGCGCCACCGCCACTTCCGATGACTGGCAGACCATGCGCGAGTGCCTCGGTATAGGCCATTCCATATCCTTCGTAACGGCTTGCCAACACGAATACATCCGCATTTCCGTAAAACCCGGAAAGCTCTTCCGGAGCGACCGCCCCGTGAAAGGTAACGCGCTCCGTTAGAACGAGATCGGCAAGTTGAGCCTGAAGCAACCGATAGCAACCGGTGTCTGCGTCTGTCCCCCCAACCACGTCGAGATGCCAATCGTATTCCTTCAGGGTTTCCAGAGCGCTGAACAGGAGGTCGTATCCCTTCCGGGGAACGACCGTGCCAACTGACAAGAGACGCAAGCTTTCCCGCTCGGCGCGGTCCACCATGGCCGGCTTCTCCGTGCCCGGGAGCACAACCGAGATGTCTTGTTCAGGAACGTCAAACAGGTCCATGACCTGGGTTGCTGTCGCGTGACTTGTCACAATAATGTGATTGGTGAAGGACAGCGCTTTTCGCTCGCTTTCCTGCAGCGCGGCTGCTGTTTCGGGAGAAAGACTGGTCTCGCGACACAGCGGATGATGCACCAATGCCACCAGGTCGAGTTGATCTGCTAACACTGCGGCGGCTTCCGCCATGACACCAAACGCCAGTCCGTCGATAACCAGTGCCTCCCCGTGGGGCAGGCGCGTCAGGCGCTTCTGTGCCTCGTCAAGCGTTGCCTGGTCAGGAAGCGGAAATCCCTCGCCGAGGGATACCAGATCGACCTGCCAGCCAAGATCGCGCAAGCCGGTAATGATCTTTCGATCGTAGCCATATCCGCCTGTCGGGGTGTCGATATCGCCGGGATAGGCGAAGTTCAGCTTCTTCATCGCCGGTCAGATTTTCGCTTCATACCAGGCACGGGCAACATGCGACTCTGAGATTGTTATCCGGATCGCATCAAGCTCGCCGCCCGGTCGGCCGAGACGATTGTCGCGTGCGGCTTTGGCCAGATGATCGTGAATGTGTTTGGTCAGGAACTCGGTGGTGGTGTTGACGCCGGCAAACTCCGGAACGTCATCCAGATTCTTGTAGTTGAGCGGCTGAAGAACCTCTTTCAGCGCCTCGTGCGCGCGGCCGATATCGATCACGACGCCGTTTTCATCAAGGCTTTGGGCCAGGAATGCCGCATCAATGACGAAAGTCGCGCCGTGCAGCGCCTGGGCGGGGCCGAAGAGTTCACCCTTGAACGAATGGGCGATCATCACATGGTCACGAACTTCAACTGCAAACATTTTCAAGGTTCCTGAAATTTCTGGGCGAACGGTCGTACCGGCTGTCTAGCCGGACTGCTCCTCATAAACAACAAGGGCGGCCAGAACATCTGACGCCTTGTTCAACAATTCGGGAAGCCTGTCCGGCAGGCTTCGGAAGGGGATCCTGTGACTGATCAACCGGTCAAGCGCCGGATCCGTCAACAGCGAGAGTGCCGTCTCCAGGCGGCGCCTGTATGTCCACCGGGGCTGGCGCTCCAGGGGGATCGTTCCAACCTGACTTGAGATCAGCTTCAACCGACGGCAGTGAAAGTCGGCCCCAAGGGGAACTGCGACATTTTGCGCGCCATGCCAGCTCATTTCGACAATTGATGTCTCGTCGCCGGCGCATTTCAGCGCGGTTTCAAGCCCGGCCGGGCTCGCACTGGTGTGGAACACAAGGTCCTGATCTTGCGGTGCATCCTCGGGCAGCGAAAACGCAACTCCAAGTGCTTGCGCAGTTTCTGCGCGCTCAGGGTTTGTATCTATGACGGTTACAATTGATCCGGGCAATCTGCCGGCGACGTATGCGGTCAGGAGACCGACAACCCCGCCTCCGACCACGCAGATGTGATCCCCAGGTGATGGTTTTCCGTCCCATATAGCGTTAAGCGCTGTTTCCATATTGGCAGCAAGAACAGCACGTTCGGGCGAAACGCCATCGGGAACAGGCACGCAGGAACTGGATGGGAGCGTATAGACGCTTTGATGTGGGTAGAGCGAAAATACAGTGCGACCGACAAGGCCGGAATCACCTTCCTGCACCGTTCCGACACTGGAATATCCGTATTTCACCGGAAACGGGAAGTCGCCTTCCTGGAAGGGCGCGCGCATGCGCAGCCATTCGCTCTCGGGCACCTCGCCTCGAAAAACAAGACCTTCCGTACCCCGGCTAACGCAGCTATAGAGCGTGCGAACAAGCGCCTCTCCAGACTGCGGCCCCTTAACCGGAACCGTTTCAAGTCTGCAGCGCCCGCGTTCCGCGTACCACAAGGCCAGCGCATCGCCTGTGCCGCCCGTCACCACCTCGTTCTCAATCATTCCCGTAAAATTCCGCTTATTCGCCTAAACGCTGTCAATATTAGGACATTTTGACATGCGCACTATCGCCACGATTGCCCGGATTGGAAGTCAAAAATATGTTTCGAGTCTCTGACCCCTCCATTTCAGACAAAACAGCGACCAAAATGACGATCAGGCGACTGCTCTTTGCATTTCTGCTTGGAACGAGCTTCGTCGGGCTCACTGTCTTGATGGCTGTGACGCTTTCTCCGGGTGGCCTCAAGCCGCTCGATATCTTCATCTTGTTCTGTTTCATGGTGACCCTGCCGTGGACAATCATCGGGTTCTGGAACGCAGTCATCGGATTGCTTGTGATGCGCCTTTCCCGCGATCCGGTCGCTGCGGTGTGTCCGATCAAGGTCGGTGACGCGGACAAGCCCTTGAAAAGTTCAACAGCGCTTTTGTCCTGCGTTCGCGACGAAGACGTGGAGAGCCTTGAGACCCACCTCAGCGCCATGGTCACAAACCTGATCCGCGCAGAACAGGCATCGCATTTCAAACTCTATGTTCTGAGCGACACTTCCCGCGACGATGTCGCCCTGCACGAGCAGGAGATGGCTGCGAGAATGTCCGAGCGCTTTAGCGGTCAGATGGAGATCGTTTATCGCCGCCGGGCGAAAAACACCGGCTTCAAGGCAGGCAATATCGAGGACTTCTGTGAGCGTTGGGGTGATGATCACGACTTCGCGCTGGTTCTGGACGCCGACAGCTACATGTCCGCAGACGCCATTGTCGAACTTGTGCGCCGGATGGAAGTCAATCCTAAAATCGGTATCCTTCAAAGCCTCGTTGTCGGCCTGCCGACGGACAGCGCCTTCGCGCGTGTCTTCCAGTTCGGCATGCGTCTCGGCATGCGTTCTTATACGATCGGCAGCGCCTGGTGGCAGGGCGATTGCGGTCCTTACTGGGGACACAACGCGATCCTGCGACTGAAGCCCTTCAAGGAACACTGCCGCCTTCCGGTTCTGCCGGGCAAAGGCCCGCTGGCGGGCACGATCCTGTCGCACGATCAGGTCGAAGCTGTCCTGATGCGCCGAGCCGGTTACCACGTTCGCGTCCTGCCCCTGGAAAGCGGCAGCTACGAAAACAATCCTCCGCATTTGCTTGAATTCATTCGCCGTGACCTGCGCTGGTGCCAGGGCAACCTGCAGTATCGCCGGCTTCTCGGCATGAAGGGCCTTAAGCCGGTCAGCCGTGCACAGCTCTTTCTAGCGATCCTGATGTTCCTGGGCTCACCAGCCTGGATCGGTTTCATGGTCGGTGCAGCGGTCCTTGGAATGACGACGGACTATGCACCTTACCGCCCGGATACAGGACTTATCCTGTTTGCGACGGTGCTGACCATGGTGTTTGCGCCCAAACTCGCCACCGTTGCGGATGTTCTCGTGCGCAAGGATCTCAGGAGAGCCTTTGGAGGTCCCATCAGGGTTGTTGTCAGCGTTGCTGCGGAAATCCTCTATTCGGCCATGCTGGCGCCGATCCTGGCCGTTGCCCACACCATGTTCATGGGCGGTCTGGCATTCGGAAAAACCATCGGCTGGGGCGCGCAGGCACGTGGCGTCTCACGGTTGCCGGTGCCGCTTGCCGTGAGCAAACTTTGGCCGCAGACGCTCTTCGGCCTCGCAGGCCTCACCTGGATGTCAGCCCAGCCCATCGAACTCGTCTGGCCGGTGATACCGGTTGCCGTCGGGCCATTGCTCGCTGCCTTGATCGCTGTGTCGACATCGACGAAGTTTCTCGGAACTCTCGGGATCAGGTCCACACTTTGGCGGATCCCGGAAGAAACCGCACCTCCGGCCGAGCTTGCCGATCTTCACCTGCCCGCATTGTCAAAGGGCGCGACTGCTGCAGTCGCTCAGGCAGGCCTTGTTCAGGGCGATCCCGAACCGGCCGAGATCTGATCCTGCTGTCTCTGCAAGCAGCACCAACGAAAAAGACCGGCAAAAGCCGGTCTTTTTTTGTTTGGCAATCAGGGCATGCCATCAAAGTCTGCCATAAGGGCTTTGACCTAAACCGATTAGGCAGCGTTGGAAGATGCCAGCGGTTGCGTCAGGTAACCGTAGATCTCTTCTGCATCCATTGACGACCGAATGCCTTGCGTGATCGTACCGTCACGCAACTGGCGAGCAATGCGTGCAAGTGCCTTGAGATGGTCTGCACCGGCTCCTTCCGGCGCCAACAGCAAAAACACGAGGTCGACCGGTTCGTCGTCCAGCGCGTCGAAATCAACCGGTTTGTCCAGCTTCGCAAACAGGCCCACAAGACGGTCAAGACGCGTCAGCTTGCCGTGCGGAATCGCAATCCCGTGCCCGACGCCAGTCGAACCAAGGCGCTCACGCTGAAGCAAGGTGTCGAAGATTTCGCGTTCCGAGAGACCGGTAAGTTCTGCCGCTCGGGCGGACAGTTCCTGTATTGCCTGTTTCTTGCTTTTGGCTTTCAGCCCGGCAACAACCGCAGCCTTACCCAGAAGATCGCTAAGATCCATTAGTTTGCCTACAAGTTTCGGAAGCCGGCCTCGGCATGGAAACCGGCTTCTTCCGCATCATTTTTATTCGGCGGCCTCTCCGGCCACCAACGCCGGGTCTATCCACCCTATATTGCCATCCGGCCTGCGATAAACAACGTTTACACCACCATTTGCCGCATTTTTGAACATGACGACCGGGGCTTCGGTCAGGTCCAGCTCCATCACCGCCATGCCGACTGTCATGGTTTTCACCTTGGCAGACGTTTCGGCAATGACGAGCGGATTGAAATCCGCCGGGACTTCCTCGTCTTCGTCCGGTGACGCCAAAACGTAAGAAGCCGCTTCAAATGCCTCACGGCCGTTGCCGTTGTGGCTATGGTGATCCTTTAGCTTGCGCTTGTAGCGGCGCAGCCGCTTTTCGATCTTGTCCGCAGCGGAATCGAAACTGTTGCGCGGATCCTGATCCTGCGCAGACACCTGTAGCACGATTCCAGTGTCCAAGTGCAGGCTGCATTCGGACTTGAAGCCGGTGCCCTCCCTGCTCAGCGTAACGTGGCCTGTGAATCCGCCCGTGAAATACTTCGACAGGGCATCATCGATTCGGTCGGTAATGTGCTCGCGCAGTGCATCGCCCACATCAACATTTTTACCCGAAATCCGCAAAGCCATGGGGACCTCTTCTTTTTCTAATGACCGATAAATCACCGGCACTTGCCGGTGTTGAGACGCGAAACGTCTCAGGCCCACAGAATGGACCAGTCAGCGCCTCGGCGCCATCCCCTGATTACGTCATGAGGGCGGTGCTATAATTGCGCTAACGCAAACTGTCAATTCTAAATAAATAGGTCAGCAACCGCTTGGGAAGAATGGTGGATAAGCAAGGAATTGTTTCCACTCAAAGCTCGAAACACTTCAACTCATAGTGTCACCAGACGCGCAGTTTTGTTGCCTGCACACCAGGGTCAAGACCCATTAATTGGCTGAATTGGTAGGGATGAATTTGTTCGGATACGAGGCGCAAAACTGCAGGAAACCGTCCGGTTTCCAAAGATTTGCAACGATGTTGCCGGGCAAATTCACCCTATCCTGCAGGACGCAAAAACGGCTTCAATCTGCCGCGTCAAACCGCTCAACCGGGCCTGAAGCCCGCTTGTCGCGCTTTTCCTGGCAGCTCATCGCCGTTTGCTGCGCCAGTTCAACCAAATTAATGGGTCCTGACCCTAAAGTTTTGCGTTTTTCTCACGCCTTCGCTGCACAGAGGAGCCGATTTTCATCGCTTCGCGATACTTCGCCACTGTTCTGCGCGCGATATCGACCCCGTCTCCCTTGAGAATTTTGACAATCGTGTCATCCGACAAGATTGCCTTGGGATCTTCACCATCGATCATTTGCCGGATGCGGTGGCGCACCGACTCCGCCGAGTGCGCGTCTCCGTCTGCCGTCGCGGATATGGCGGAAGAGAAGAAATATTTCAGCTCGAAGATCCCGCGCGGTGTCGCCATGAACTTGTTGGACGTCACCCGGCTAACGGTCGATTCATGCATCCCGATCGCTTCGGCGACTGTTTTCAGATTGAGCGGACGGAGATGTTCGATGCCATAGGTCAGAAAACCGTCCTGCTGGCGCACGATCTCCGTTGAAACCTTGAGAATGGTCTTGGCCCGCTGGTCCAGGCTTTTTGCGAGCCAGTTCGCCGTCTGAAGAGACTCTGTAAGGTATTCCTTCTCGGTCTCATTGCGCGCCGTCTTGATCACCTTCGCGTAGTAGGTCTGGTTGACCAGAACCTTGGGCAAAGTGTCTGAATTCAGTTCTACCGCCCATGTGCCGTCATTGGCCGGACGCACAAAAACATCGGGCACCACGGGCTGTACGAGCGACGATCCAAATACACTGCCGGGTTTCGGATCGAGCGCCCGAATTTCGGCGATCATTTCCACCAGGTCTTCTTCATCAACACCACAGATCTTCTTGAGCGCCGGAAATTCGCGTTTGGCCAGCAGCTCTATGTTGTCGATAAGGGCTTCCATCGCCGGATCGAAGCGGTTTTTGTCGATCAACTGCAGCTTCAGGCACTCCGCCAGATTACGGGCAAACACACCCGCCGGTTCGAAGGACTGCAGCACCTTAAGCACCTTTTCGACCCGCTCCAGGTCCACACCCAGCTGTTCGGCGGTTTCCTGCAGGTCGAGATAGAGGTAACCGTTTTCATCGAGGGAGTTTATCAGGTGACCGCCGATCAGCCGGTCCGCCTCGTCGCTCAGCGCCAGGTGCATCTGTTCTTCGAGCGACGTCCCGAGAGATGCTTCTTCGGCAACAAAGGCTTCGAGATTGTAGTCCTCCGAAGCACCACCGCTCGATACGTTCTTGTAGCTGTCCCCCGACTTCAGCAGCGCCGGTTCCGGAGACGCGGGAACACCGGGTTCATCCGGGAACACGTTTCCAAGATCCGTATCCATGCGCGAGGCTATGGCTTCCGACCCGGTCTCCAGGTCGTTCTGCATCCAGTCTCCGGCATTCGGCTCGTCGCTTGACGCCTGTGACGTTTGGGCACCTTCGGCAGCCTGTTCCGCAGCAACCGGTGCGGCCTCGCTGCCATTTGCTTCAACAACCTCGCCGTCGCCTTTCTCAAGCAGCGGATTGCGCTCCAGTTCGGTTTCGACATAGGAAACCAGATCCAGATTGGACATCTGGAGCAGCTTGATCGCCTGCATCAGCTGCGGCGTCATAACCAGCGACTGGCTTTGCCGCATCTCCAGCTTGGTTGAAATGGCCATCTAGTTCCCGGGCGCTTGTCAGCTTCTGTTGGTCTGCTTTTTGCTTATGTCTTGCAGACTCGCACTATACCCTAGCTGGCCATCGGTCATCAAAGCGTAAATTGTTCGCCGAGATAAAGCCTGCGCACATCAGGATTCGTGACAATCTCGTTGGGCAGCCCGTCGGTCAGCACTTCCCCGCTGGCGATAATATAGGCCCGGTCAATGAGACCCAGCGTTTCACGAACATTGTGATCCGTGATCAAAACGCCAATACCGCGCTGCGTCAGGTGGCGGACAAGTTGCTGAATGTCACCGACGGCAATCGGATCAATACCCGCAAAGGGTTCGTCCAGAAGCATGAAGGAGGGCCGGCTTGCAAGTGCACGTGCAATCTCGACGCGGCGGCGTTCACCGCCCGAGAGCGCGATACTTGGAGATTTGCGCAGGTGCGTGAGACCGAATTCCGCCAGGAGCGAATCGAGATCCTCGCGGCGCTTCTGCCGGTTTGGTTCTATCACTTCCAGAACGGCACGAATGTTTTCTTCAACCGTCAGCCCGCGGAAGATGGACGCTTCCTGCGGCAGATAGCCGATGCCCAGTCGCGCGCGGCGATACATCGGCATCCGGGTTATATTGAACCCCTCGAGCAGGATCTGGCCCTGGTCAGGCCGGATCAGCCCGGTGATCATGTAAAATGTTGTGGTCTTGCCGGCACCGTTCGGCCCAAGGAGGCCGACAGACTCGCCGGGTTTGACGGTCAGACTGACATGTTTGACAACCTGTCGACGGCCGTAAGTCTTGCCTATTCCTTCGACGACCAGTGCGTGTGACAGATCCTCTTCAGACAAAGCAGGTCCCGGCATGTTTCCGTGCAATCCATTGTAATCTGAAGACGTTCTCTTCACTTATCAAAATTCCATCCAAAAATATGCCGAAGCCTCACATAAGGTTTGCACCGCACGCTGTCGAGTCACCGCCTTGCGAAATCACTCTTCCTGTACGCTGTTCGGCAGGATGCGAACCTTGACCCGTCCGCTGCTACCACCCGTATTCGCCGCCGTCAGATCGGCCTGGCCGGTCTTCAAATTGACCGTCAGCTTGTTGCCGACAACGACATTCGGTCCCTGGCTAAGCACAACTTCACGCCCGGTCATGATCATGACTTCCTTGTTCATGTCGAAGCTTGCCTGATCGCCTTTTGCGGTTTGGTCCTTGGACGTTACGAACACGCCGCCCTCGGCTTCCAGACGGGAAATGCGCTGCTGTACGGCACCTTCGCCTTCACTTGCGCTGGTGGAAGCCGATCCGGATCCTGCATAAAAGACCTTCAGCCGCTCGGTTTGCAGGCTGGTTTCACCCTGGACGACGACCACATCTCCAACAAATGTCGCAACGTTGTTGTTGTCCTCGACCCTGAGCTCACTTGCTTCAATCTCAATCGGCTCACCGTCGTTTGATCCGAAACCGGCAAAGGAATCTGAAAAAGTCTGGGCCTGGGCCGCCGCTGCAAAAACGGTCGCGAAAGAGGCAATCACGAAACGTTTGAAAAAAACCATCTGTTACTGTCCTTCCGCCGCCGGATTTAGGGTCATCTTCACGCCGTCCGAAAACCGGACGAGCCCCTTGGCCTTATCGTAAGAGAGCTTGCCAGCCACCACGTGACCCTGGTCAGAGCGTATGGTGACAGGCTCCGATGTGGTCATGCCGCCGTCTTTCAGATCGACATCCACTTCAACAAGGTCAACCTGATAGCCTTCGCTCCATTCAATCTGGATGCCTTCGAACAACCGCAAAGTCTCGGCGGCATTATTATAGGTGCCTTTGAGTGCAACGATCTGCGCATTTTCATCCTTGCTGAGAACAATATCAGCCCGGATTGTTTCCAGATCGATAATCCGCGGGTCGCTCAGCCTTTGTATGGCCCGGCGTGCCGTTACCTTGTAGGAGCGATCGCCGTCATGTCCGGAGAGTTCCGGATGGTCCATGACCAGCCCCTCGCTGGTGAGCATCACGTTGGCGGCGCCAAAGCTGCTCAGCACGTTGAACAGAACCACCAGTCCGACCATGCCGGCGAGGATCAGAAGACCAAATCCGGGAAACAACCAGCGCAGCACGCGCACCATGACGCTGTGCCTGTGCGCAGCCCGCTGAGCACGGCTGAACTTCTGGCTGGGGATGATGTTTCCCGGATGTTCGCTGATCACACTCAAACCTGTCTCCAACTACAGTGAGGTTCCCGATACCGCTGATACACAGTCACATCAGGAATGCGCGAATATGTCGTTTTCTTCCCAGCCCTTGAGATCGAGCTCAGCGCGGGTCGGCAAGAACTCAAAACAAGCTTCAGCCATATGACTGCGCTCTTCCCTATGCAGCATGAATTCCAGCTTTTCCTTCAACGCATGCAAGTGCAGAACATCCGATGCGGCGTAAGCCAGCTGAGCGTCCGACAATTTGTCTGCTGCCCAGTCCGAGCTTTGCTGCTGTTTGGACAGTTCAACACCCAGGAGTTCGCGCGTGATATCCTTGAGACCGTGCCGATCCGTATATGTGCGCACCAGCTTCGACGCGATCTTGGTGCACCAGACGGGCGTTACCTTGATGCCTAGATAGTGCCGCAGCACGGCAACATCAAACCTGGCGAAATGGAAAATCTTTGGCTTGGACGCGTCGGTGAACAGTCTTGCAAGGTTGGGTGCCTCGGTCTGACCACGCGCAATTTGAACGACATCGGCCGTGCCATCACCTGGAGACAGTTGCACGACACACAGCCGGTCGCGGTGCGGATTGAGGCCAAGCGTCTCAGAATCGACCGCAACCGCATCCACCGCTTCGTAGGCCCGAAGATCGGGAAGGTCACCCTTGTGGTACCGGATGGTCATGTCGCGTTGTCTCCTTTTGCCTTGTCCGTGCAAAGTATTCACCGACGGCTGCTTTGACCGTCAGGTAAAACATGCTGCCGGTTGTGGCAAGCCGAATGCTGCATCGAACCGTTGACGACGCTGCGTAATTAGTCAAATGAGACTATTTTTTGATGCGAAATGCCTCATGACAGGCCTTGCAGGTCCCGGCCACATTACCGAAAGCTGCAGCAATGTCTTTTTCACCCGCGCCTGCTTCGGCAAGATCGCTCAGTGCGACCGCCGATTCCTTCAAGGTTCCGGCAATCTTGGAAAACTCGGCCCAGTCCGCCCAGATTTCCGGACTCGCCTCTGACGGCGTATGCAGACTTCCTTCGGGAAACAGATCGGTGAGCGCTTGTCCGGCGTGCCCTGCAATTGCTTGTCCGGCATCCGCGATCTTTTCCCGGTTGTAGGGGGCCTCGCCTTTCAGCATTTGGCCGACGGATTTGACGCTGTCGCCAATCTCCGTCATTGCGTCCATGCGTTCCTTGACGATGCCTGTGGCACCACTGTGCGCCCAGACGGCTCCCAATCCCAGCCCGCTTGCCAGAAGAACCGTTAATGTGAAGCCTGTCTTCATGGTCTTGACCGATCCCCTCAATAGATTCCGTTCGCCCGCTGAAGCGTGCGGACAAAGAAGAAGATCTTTGCGACATCTTCCTCGCTGACCCCTTCCACCGGCGGCATGTTGCCGAACGGCCAATGATGTGCGCGAACCCCTTGTGCCACCGCCAAATAAAAGGCGGCATCGCCGTGATGACCCGGCTCATAGATTTTGTGAACGAGCGGTGGTCCGAGGTCACTGCGGCCATCCGCAAGATCACCGTGGCACGCGGCGCAGTTTGCCTCAAATACCTTTAGGCCCTGCTGCGCCAGCATAGGGAGCTCAGGTACCTTCACCTGAACAAGAGCAGCTGGTGTGACGAAAACATCGTCAGCGGACTGCCGCGCTTGCCAAAACATCGTTCCGGCAACCACAACCACCACCGGGGCGGCAATGATCGATGCCACTCGTATCGGATTCACTTTCTGCCTTGCCCCTCTGGTGCCGGATCTTGAGCAATCTTGCCGGCAAGGTCGTCAATAATCGGGCATTCGGGACGCTCATCACCGTGACAGGCCTCTGCCAGCGTTTCCAGGACCCGCTTCAACGACACGAGTTCTTCGATCTTGCGCTCCACTTCTGCGATCTTGGCACGCGTCAGCGCCTTGACGTCCGAACTCGCCCGATTGCGATCCTCATAGAGCGAGAGCAGGTCCCGGCATTCCTCGATTGAAAATCCAAGGCCGCGGGCACGCTGAAGGAACTTCAGCGTTTGAACATCCTGGTCCGTGAAATCCCGATATCCGTTGCTGCTCCGGGTCGGTTCGACAAGCCCGATTTCCTCGTAGTAGCGGATGGTTTTGACCGGCAGGTGGCTCAGTTCAGCGGCAGCAGAAATATTCATCACCTCGACCTCACAGTTTCAGGGTACGCAATCGCAACGCGTTGCTGATGACCGAAACAGAAGACAAGCTCATCGCTGCGGCGGCCAACATTGGAGACAGCAGAATTCCGAAAACCGGATAAAGCACACCTGCAGCAATCGGGACACCGACCCCGTTGTAAATGAAAGCAAAAAAGAGGTTCTGACGAATGTTGCGCACGGTCTCGCGTGCCAGTGTTCGTGCACGCAAGATCCCCTCCAGATCCCCTTTCAGCAAGGTCAGGCCGGCGCTTTCAACGGCAACATCGGCGCCGGTTCCCATAGCCAGACCGACATCGGCCGCTGCAAGCGCGGGCGCATCATTTACACCGTCTCCCGCCATCGCAACCGTATGGCCCGTGGATTTGAGGCTTTCGATCAGCGCTTGTTTGCCTTCGGGAAGCACTCCGGACTTCACCTCGTCAATCCCGAGGGTCTTGGCAACAGCTTCGGCAGTCCTCGGCGCGTCGCCGGTCGCCATGACAATACGGACACCGTCCTTGTGCAGGGCATCGATGGCCGCTTTCGCGTTCGGCTTGACCGGGTCGGCAACCGCTATCAACCCCTGTAGCACGGCGCCGCCCTCATTGTCCGCAACGAGATACATGACCGTTTTGCCGAGCTCGGACAGCTCCTCTGCGCGTTGTTCAAGTTCGTCCAGAGACGCGCCGGTTTCCCGCGCGAATGCTGCGTTACCCAACGAAAACCGGCTGCCGTCCAGTTCTCCGGTCACGCCCTTGCCGGTTACAGCTTCAAACGCGTGAACAGCCGGGACGTCCAGTTGTTCGGCCTCAGCGGCGTCCAGAATTGCTTCCGCCAGCGGATGTTCAGATCCTTTTTCAAGGGCTGCCGCCAGCTTCAACACCCGGTCCTTCGAAACACCCGGTGACGGCACTATTTCGCTGACGGCCGGCCGGCCTTCCGTCAAGGTTCCGGTCTTGTCGACGACGATCGTGTCAACCGCTGCAAGACGTTCCAGGCTTTCCGCCGTCTTGACGAGAACACCGGCCTGGGCGCCCCGTCCTGTCGCCGTCATGATCGACATCGGGGTTGCCAGCCCGAGGGCGCAAGGGCAGGCGATGATCAGGACGGAAACCGCAGCCACGATGGCATGCACAACGGACGGGCTCGGTCCGAAGATCGACCAGAGGCAAAACGCCAATATTGCGACGCCGACCACTGCCGGCACGAAGTAACTTGCAACACGATCGGCCAAACCCTGGATCGGTGCACGCGAGCGCTGCGCAGACGCGACCATGTCGACGATCTTGGCGAGCATGGTGTCTTCACCGACCAATCGCGCTTCCATCACGAAGGAACCGGTCTTGTTGAGCGTACCTCCGGTCACCGTGTCGCCCGGATTTTTTTCAACCGGAACAGGCTCGCCGGTCACAAGGCTTTCATCTACCGAGGATCCGCCTTCCAGGACGACCCCATCAACAGGGACTGCTTCGCCGGGCCGGACGCGCAGCCTGTCACCTGCCAGAATGTTCTCCAGCGGAGCATCGTATTCGTCGCCGTCGGGGCTGATCCGCCGCGCTGTTTTGGGCGCCAGGTCAAGCAGGGCGCGGATGGCATCACCGGTTCGCTCGCGAGCGTTCAGCTCAAGCACCTGACCGACAAAAACCAATGCCACAATAACGACGGACGCCTCGAAATAGACCGGCATGTGCCCGGTCGGTCCCCTGAGCGCTTCGGGAAACAGAAACGGCAAGAAAGCCGCAACCATCGAATAAAGATAGGCTGTTCCCACCCCGATCATGATCAGGGTCCACATATTGAAATGCCGGGTGACAAGCGAAGTCCAGCCCCGTTGGAAAAACGGAAGGGCTGCCCATAAAACCACAGGTGTTGCCAGAAGTGCTTCCAGGTAGATCGCGACGCCTTCGCCGATCCATTGGCGGATTGGCACCCCTACCATCGGCCCCATCGTCAGGATCAAGAGGGGAATAGCTGCAATAGCGCTAACCCACAGACGGCGGGTAAAATCAATCAGCTCGTGGTTTGGCTCATCTGAGATGCCGCTCATGGGCTCCAGTGCCATGCCGCAGATCGGGCAGGTTCCAGGACCTTCCTGAACGATCTCCGGATCCATCGGACAGGTGAAGAGCGTCCCGGAAGCAGACCGCTCGGCTTCCATTGCCTTTTTCTTTTGACTGTTGCCGGACAGGTAGAAGTACGGGTCCGAGTCGAACTTGTCGTGACATTTGGGATTGCAGAAGTGGTATTCGCGGCCCTTGTAGCGCAGGCTCGGCTTGCCTTTGCCGAGCGTCACTGACATGCCGCATACCGGATCGGTCGCCTCGCCGGGCTCGGCAGATGTAATATGAGAGGTGACTGTTTCCTGCATGATAGAACGCTCTTTCAAGACGGGGTGCAGGTGTCAGTTAGGGCTTCCAGTAACTGGAAGGTCAATCTGAAAAACCACGTAGTTCGGGTCACAAGCGATCGTGGCACACGTCGGACTGCTGCGCTCACCGTCAGTCTGACTTGCTTTTCAGACTTGCCATGAGACTGTGAAATTTTTCACCCTGAACGGCGACGTGGTCTCTCAACGCATTCGCAGCTTCTTCGGGTAAACCCTTAGAGAGCGCGTCCATGATTGCTTCATGCTCGGACATGGATTGCGCCATACGGCCACGCAATCTCAGCTGTTGGCGGCGAAAGGGTTTGAGGCGCTTGTTGAGCTTGGCCGCTTCCTGCTCCAGGAAACCGTTGCCCGACTGACGATAGATGGTTTTATGGAATCGCTCGTTCTCGGCGTAGTAACCGTCCGGGTCATGGGCATCAACGGCCTGGTGGCACTTGGCGTTGGCGTCCCTTAACTCTTCGAGCGCTTCTTCCGAAATCCGAATCGCTGCGAGGCGGCCGCACACGGCCTCAAGCTCGGCCATGACTTCGAACATTTCCATGAGTTCAATCGGACCCGGCTGGCGAACGAATGCACCTCTGCGCGGAACCAGCTCGACAAGTCCCGACAGTGCCAGACGCTGAAATGCCTCTCGAAGAGGGGTGCGCGAGACGCCGAACTGCTCCGCCAGTCTGACCTCGTCAAGACGGTCTCCGTCCAGAAAAGTCCCGCTGAAAATATGTTCTTCCAGCGCTTCGGCGATGTTGTCTGCACGGCGTTGTTCCATGGTTTCAACCTAACGCCGCCTCATTTGGAATGCAATAATCAAAGTCTTGTATACAAAAATATTGACTTGGAATACCAACTGCTGTCTTTTACGCCGCGAGCGGAAACGTTCGTGCTGAAGAAGACCAGAAAAGGTAACGCCGATGTCCAATCCCCTCTATGACAGCCTCTTTGGCGTTCATGCCGGAAAGACAACACCGTTCCTTCATCTGCTGGATGGCAGCACGATTACGCACCTGGATTTCCTGGAAACTGCAGCAAAGACTGCAAATTTTCTGACGCAAAGAGGATTGGTGACCGGCGACCGTGTCGCTGTCCAGGTTCAAAAGTCGCCCGAAGCGCTCGCGCTCTACGCGGCTTGCGCACAGGCAGGGCTGGTGTTTCTGCCGCTAAACACAGCCTACACGGTCGATGAATTGACTTATTTCATCGACAACAGCGGTGCATCGCTGATCGTTTGCGACGAGAAAAGCAAGGCCGAGCTTGCTCCCGTTGCTCAAAGTCTGAATGCAAAACTGGAAACCTTGAACGCGGACGGCGGCGGCAGCCTGATGGACGGGTCAGCCGGGATGCCAACTGTCTTCGCCACGGTTGAACGAAGCGCCGACGATCTCGCTGCCTTTCTGTATACGTCTGGCACGACCGGCCGGTCCAAGGGCGCGATGCTCACGCAAGACAACCTGCTGTCGAACGCTGAGACCCTTGTCAAGGAATGGCGGTTTACCGACAAGGACGTGCTTCTGCACGCGCTTCCCATATTCCACACGCACGGACTGTTCGTTGCGACCAACGTGACACTCGCCGCCGGCGGCAGCATGGTCTTCATGCCAAAATTCGACCTGGATGAGATCATCAAGCACATGCCGGACGCCACCTCCATGATGGGCGTGCCAACCTTCTACACCCGGCTGTTGGGCGACGAACGCTTCACGAAAGACCTGGCCGCCCATATGCGTCTGTTCGTTTCCGGCTCCGCGCCGCTGCTGGCTGAGACGCATGTGCAGTTCGAAAACCGGACCGGTCACCGGATTCTTGAGCGTTACGGCATGACCGAGACCAATATGAACACGTCAAATCCTTATGATGGTGAGCGACGTGCGGGAACGGTTGGCTTTCCCCTGCCTGGCGTTGAATTGAAGATCACCAATCCGGACACCGGCGAAACGTTGCCGCAGGGCGATGTCGGCCAGATCGAGGTGCGTGGACCGAATGTCTTCAAGGGCTACTGGCAAATGCCGGAAAAGACGGCGGCGGAACTGCGCGCCGACGGCTTCTTTATCACAGGTGATCTCGGCAGGATTGATGAAGACGGTTATGTCCATATTGTCGGGCGCAACAAGGACCTCATAATTTCCGGCGGCTATAACATCTACCCGAAGGAAATCGAACTTGTGCTCGACGACCAGCCCGGTGTGCTGGAAAGCGCGGTAATCGGCGTTCCGCACCCGGATTTCGGCGAAACCGTACTTGGTGTTCTGGTGCCCGAAAAGGGAACAGAGCCCGATCTCGACGAGATCCACGAAGCCGTCAAACACTCGCTTGCCCGGTTCAAGCATCCCAGAAAACTGATTTTACTCGACGAACTGCCGCGCAACACGATGGGCAAGGTTCAGAAGAACGTCCTGCGCGACACATACAAGGACATGTTCACACAGGGGTGATTGTCACTCCCTTGTCCGGCAGTTCAGAAGAGCTGCCGGATTCTCACTACCTTACCGTTTCTTCTGTGAAAGATTGACTTGGGCGGCTCGGCCCAATAGCCTTCACAACAGTCCACACGAACCGAGGGAGGGTCACATGTCGTATTTCAGATTCCATGATCGAACCCGCGGTCCCGTTCAGGCCCTGCAAACGCGTTTGTAGGGCTGATCGAAGGACATTTTCAAAGTCACGACGATCTGCCCAGATGGCAGCCTTGAAGGCTGCAGCCCCGGTTTGAAAGTTGTGGCACATGTCCCTGATCAATCTTCGCAATCTCGGCGTCATTTTGACGTCTCCCCTGTTTGAAAATCTGAACCTCAATCTGGAAAAAGGCGACCGGATCGGCCTCGTTGCGGCCAACGGAACCGGCAAATCGACCCTGCTGCGCATCCTTGCCGGTGAAGCCGAAGCAAGCCACGGCGACATCACGACAGCGCGTGGTCTTCGCGTGGGTTTGGTCACGCAAGATGTTCCGGAAATGCTGAAACAGGTTTCGCTCTATGATGCGGTTCTGTCCGCGCTTGACCCGGAACAGGCTGAAAGTGAAAGCTGGCGGGTCGATATCGCACTGAGCGATCTTGAGGTTCCGGAAAACCTGTGGCAACGCCCTCTTGGCGAACTCTCGGGTGGTTGGCAACGGGTCACCCTACTTGCCAGGGTCTGGGCCAACGAACCGGATGTGCTCCTGATGGACGAGCCAACCAACCACCTGGACCTTGAACGCATCGGCATTCTGCAAAGCTGGATTGGCACCATCGCGCATGGCACACCGCTCATCGTCGCCAGCCATGACCGGTCGTTTCTGGATGCGGTCTGCAACAGAACCCTCTTCCTTCGACGCGAGCAGTCGCATGTCTTTCCCCTGCCCTATAGCAAGGCGAGGGAGGCGCTTGCGGAACAGGACAGCGCCACTGAGCGCCGGTTCCGGAACGATCTCGCGAAGGCCAACCAGCTCCGGCGGCAGGCTGCGAAGCTGAAGAATATCGGCGTCAATTCCGGGTCCGACCTGCTTTTGAACAAGACAAAGCAGCTGAAGGAACGGGCGCAGAAAATCGAAGATGCCGCGCGGCCTGCGGAAAACCGGCGGTCCGCGGGCAAGATACGCCTGGATAATTCAGGAGCGCATGCAAAGGCTCTGGTAAGTCTTGCCGCGTCAAACGTAACCGTCCCGGACGGTCGCACTCTGTTCCGTCTTCCGGCGCTCTGGATCAATCCGGGAGACCGTGTTGTCGTGCTCGGTGCGAACGGCGCGGGCAAATCACGCCTGTTGTCGCTTGTTATCGACGCTCTTCAAAAGGACCTGCCTGATATCCGCGTCGCGCCCTCGGCCGTCCCCGGCGTCTCGGACCAGTCGCTTTCCCAGATTGACCGCTTCAAAAACCCGTTGGCAGCCGTTACAGAGTCCTCAGACGTCGGGGACAGGCGTGCCCGCGCTCTGTTGGCGGAAGCAGGCATCCATATCGATCTTCAGCAAAAGGATGTTTCCGTCCTCTCGGGCGGTCAGCGCAGCCGGCTTGCCATGCTCTTGCTGCGGCTGAGAAACCCGAACCTGTACATTCTGGACGAACCGACAAACCATCTCGACATAGAGGGCCAGGAGGCACTGGAGCGTGAGTTGCTGGTTCACGACGCGACCGCGCTGCTGGTCAGCCACGACCGGACGTTCGTGCGCAATGTCGGCACGCGGTTTTGGCAAATAGAGGGAAAAAAGCTGGTCGAAGCCGGGAGCCCGGAAGCCTTCTTCGCCGACCAGCTCGGCTGAGTCATTGCAGCGTTACAGCACCACCACCTTCGTGCCGAGCTCCACCCTGTCGTAGAGGTCGATAATGTCCTGGTGCCACATGCGGATACAGCCACTGGAGGCGTTGGTGCCAATGCTGCCCGGCTGATTGGTGCTGTGGATGCGGTAGAGCGTGTCCTTGTTGCCCTGCCAGAGGTATAGCCCGCGAGCCCCGATCGGGTTGCTCGGCCCGCCCTCCTGACCCTCCCGGTATTTCTCAAGGCTGGGGTCACGCTCGATCATCTCGTCGGGCGGGAACCACTTCGGCCACTCCCGCTTGAAACGGATAACGGCCTCACCGTTCCAGGCAAATCCTGCACGCCCGACACCGATACCGTAGCGGATTGCGCGTCCGCCGGGCTGAACCAGATAAAGGAACTTCTTGTTCGGGTCGACCACGATCGTTCCGGCCGGGTAACGCGTTGGATAAAAAACTGTCTGTCGCAGATATTTCGGGTCGAACGCCTGGTAATCGATGCCGGGAAGCGAGAAGCCGCCGTCGCGGACGGGTGCGTAGGCGGAGGCATAGTTCGGCGTTCCATCGGCAAGCGGCGTCAGGCCGGCCTGAACGGTCGATTTCTGGCTGCCCTGACAGGCGGCCAGAAGCAACGGCAAACCGGCAATGAAACTTCGACGATTCAAGATTGACGTCATTTCCAAGTCCTTCTCCGGCCGAGCCAGGCGCTGAACGCACGCTGGAAAGTATTCACCGAGCCCTTTTTTCCCAATGGCCCGGCCCTCATCAGACAATCAACAATCAAGACATGCCACATGACGCTGCATGGCAACATTATTATGGTAAACGGGGCCTTAACAAAGCAAATTGGGCACACTTTTCAAGCGCTGGATCCGTTTATTGGAACTCACACCTACGTGACCTGAAGCGATTTCGCAGCTGGTGCGCTTTTCTTGCAACGCGCGTAAAAGCGCAAAGTCCGACCCCTGAAATTCGATTCGATTTGCGCGGCCTGGCTGTCAGGTTGCGAAAAAAGAGAGCGCTCCATGCCCGTCAACCTGACCACGACCTATCTCATCCTATGCGCGGCTATCGTTGCCGAAGTTGTTGCAACCTCTGCCCTGGCAAGGGCGGAAAGCTTCACCCGGCTCGTGCCGTCGCTGATCACTGTTATCGGCTACGCGGTTTCGTTCTGGCTGCTGTCCTATCCGATCCGTGTGCTGCCGACGGGAATCGTCTATGCGATCTGGTCGGGCGCCGGTATCGTTCTGATCACGCTAGTTGCCTGGCTTGCCTTCGGCCAGAAGCTGGATTTGCCGGCGATCCTCGGCCTTGGTCTGATCGTTGCCGGCGTGGTGATCATCAACGTCTTTTCCAAATCGCTAACGCATTGACGATCACCGAAGACGCCGCCCCGTTGCGAAAGAAGCCGATCGAACAGGTGTCGACCGGCTCCAATTGCGCTTTCCGGCCAGCATTCACTCGACTTCATATTGGCGTTCAAGATCATCGTAGTAGGTTTTCTTGACCGCATTCTGACGCACTTCGAAGCTAGCGACCGGTCCGTTTTCGTCCATCCGCCCATCAGCTTTCAGCATGGAGAGTGCGTCATCCATGCCCTTCAGCGCCCCCTGAAGAGCGACATTGGCGTAGAGCACAAGTCCAAATCCCAATTCGTCGAGCTCGGCAAAGTCGATGATCGGTGTCTTCCCGCCGACGACGAGGTTTATAAGCTGCGGGGTGCCGGCAAGTCGTTTGGGAATATCGCGAATGTTTTCCAGGCTCCTGGGCGCTTCAATGAACGTGACATCTGCGCCGTCCTCAATGAAGGCTTCCGCTCTTTCGATCGCGGCGTCAAATCCATCGGTCGCGCACGCATCCGTGCGGGCGACAATCAGGAAATTGGGGTCGATACGGGCGTCAGCCGCCGCCTTGATCCTGCTGCGCGCCTCGCCTAAGCCGACGACCTCCTTTCCGGAAAAGTGACCGCACCGCTTCGGATTGACCTGGTCTTCCAGCTGAATGGCACTCGCTCCTGCGCGCTCGAGCGTCCGCACGGTGTGATGGACGTTCAGCGCGTTGCCGAAACCCGTGTCTGCATCAACGACAATGGGTAGCTCGGTGGTGTTTCGGATGGTCGCCGTGTGCTGGGCAATCTCCGGAAGAGAAACAAACCCGAGATCCGGCATGCCGAGAAAGGTGTTGGTGAGACCGGCGCCCGAGATGTAGACCGCTTCAAAACCGAGCCCGTCAATGACCCTGGCCGCCAGCGCGTTGGCAGCACCCGGCATCAGGACGGCGCCACCCTTTTCGAGGCGCGCACGGAAGGCTTTGTTGATTTCGTGGTTCATCATCGATGCGCACTCCGGCTTTGAAAATCTCACCACTTGGCTAAGACGCGCCCAGGCTTTTGGCAAGTTCCGCGAACCGGCGTTCTATCAGATGAAACGCACCACTCAACCGGTCGTCAGGGTTTTGGCGAGGCTTTCAAGAAGAGGGATCGCATTTGCACGTGCTTCATCATCAAAGCGCGTTGCGAGCCCGGAAACCGTTAGGGCGCCGGCCAGCTCGCCATTGCTGCCAAAAACGGGCGTCGAGATGGAAGAGATATTGGGATTGGTCTGGCCCATCGAACTGACAGTACCGTTCTTGTTGAACTGGCTCAGATCTCCGACATCCTCCCCGGAAAAGTGGCGCAGCACGAGGCCGGATGCTCCGGTCGAAAGCCGCAAGCGCATGCCTTCCTCGACATGGAACCGCAGCAGGTTGGGAGAATTTTCCCTGTATAAACAAACACGTTCATTGCCGGCTCGCACGTAAAACGACGCTGTTTCGCCGGTTGCTTCTGCCAGGATCTTGAGAGATGGCGCAACATGTTCCCGCCTTGTGAAGTCACGTCGGAATATCAGACCGAGGCGCCAGACACTAGGTCCGACGCTGAACCGTCCGTCCTCGTCGCGCTGTATGAAGCCGTAGATGCTCATGGAATTCGTCAGCCGCAGGATGGTGCTTTTGTGCAGTCCCGTTTCCTCGGCGATCTCGGCAAGGGTCATGACCGGCTTTTGGGTTGAGAAGGAACTTAGGATCGACATCGCGCGTTCGACGGATTCAGTTCGGTTGGTTGCCATCTTCGTTCTACCAGATGAAACGCCATCAGAAGCACCTTGCTGCATACCCCATGGACTGTCTAGCCTTGCGTCAACTGTGGAGAGGCAAAGTGCGCTATCAACCAATTCCAAATTCGACATTTCTGGCTGCAGATTATCGCGGGCTCCTCGGCGAGCGCTACCGCAGTCTGCCCTATTCGTTGCGGCTTCTGGCCGAGAACGCGGCCCGCCATTCCGAAGGCGGCACAGCGGCGCAGGATGTTCTCGCGCGCAACGGCGATGCTGTGCCCTTCCGGCCTGCACGCCTACTCTTGCATGACATGCTCGGGATCCCAGCGCTGATCGACATCATGGCGATGCGCAATCTCCTTGAGGAAGAAGGGGGCGATCCGCTTACCGTCGACATGAGCCTGCCGGTCGATCTGGTGATCGACCACTCCATGTCGATCAATCACTGGGCCGACAAATTTGCGCTTCAGAAGAACATGGATCGCGAATTCGAGGTCAATCGCGAGCGGTTTGCGTTTCTCAAGGCCTGCGAAACGCGCTTTCCGCGTCTTCGCGTCATCCCGCCCGGAGGCGGCATCTGCCATCAGGTCAACCTGGAGTATCTCGGACAGACGGTCCTGCCCGCCCAGGATAACGCCAACCTGCTCATTCCTGACAGCTGCCTTGGAACCGACAGCCATACACCAATGATCAACGCGCTCGGCATCATGGGCTGGGGTGTTGGCGGCCTTGAAGCCGAAGCAGTTCTCTTTGGCGAGACGACGCCGGTCAACGTGCCACGGGTCATCGGCCTGGAAGTGACCGGTGCACCTGCAGATCACATACAGGCGAAAGACAAGGCGCTGGTGATCGCAGAGAAACTGCGCGCCATCGGTGTCGTCGACACGTTTGTCGAACTCTTCGGGCCGGGGTATCGCAACCTCAGCGTCGCAGACCGGGCCACTATTGCGAACATGGCGCCGGAATACGGGTCGACGATGGTGTACTGCCCGGTCGACGAAAGAACCATCGACTATCTCAATGACACGGGGCGCGGCAACAGCGCCGGTCTGACCGAGCTTTACTGCAAGGCGCAGGACCTGTGGGCGGATGGTACCGACCGGGCCGTGGAGTATGACGACGTCGTCGAACTCGACCTCAGCCGGATCGGGCGCTCTGTCTCCGGCCCGTCGCGCCCTGAACAGCGGATCGATCTGGCCGATGCCACGGAAAAGCTGAAGCTGGAGGGAGAAACCCCGCGCAGGGTCGAGGTCGACGGCGCATCCCATGATATCGGCGATGGCGACGTGATTATCGCGGCCATTACAAGCTGCACCAACACCGCGAACCCGCGCAGCATGGTGACTGCGGGTCTGATGACGCGAAATGCGGTTGCACGAGGGTTGAAAATCCCCGGGCACGTGAAGACGTCCCTGGCGCCCGGTTCCAGAGTGGTGGCGAGCTACCTTGAAAAGAGCGGCCTGCAGTCTTCTCTCGATGCCCTCGGCTTTGAGGTCGTGGCGTTTTCCTGCTCCACCTGCAACGGCATGTCCGGCCCGCTCGACCCGGCACACGAAGCTGCGATCAAGAAACACGATGTGAAGGGTATCGCGGTTCTGTCAGGGAACCGAAACTTTGCGGGACGGATCCATCCACTCGCATCGCGCAACATGATCGCATCGCCGCCGCTGGTAGTCGGCTATGCGCTGATGGGCACGATCCTGAAGGACATCACGACCGAGCCGCTTGGAACCGATACGGAGGGCAATCCCGTTTTTCTGACAGATCTCTGGCCAACGGCCGATGAGGTGGAGGAAATCATCAAGACGTTCGTGACGCCGGAAGAGTTCAGCAGGAATTATGGCGCAATCAGTGAAGTGAACACGCACTGGAATGATTTGGAAGCAAGCGCAGGCACCTATGAATGGGTTCCCTCCAACTACGTTTCCTTTCCGCCGTTCATCCGCTCGATCAAACCGGAAACGCCTCCCGTTGAACCTTTGAAGGGTCTGCGGCCGCTCGCTATTCTGGGGGATAGCGTCACGACCGATCACATCTCTCCCTCCGGCATCATCACGCCAGAGTCCGAGGCAGGTCGGTATCTCCAGGAACAGGGAGTTGAGCCTCAGGACTTCAATTCCTTCGGCACGCGGCGCGGGTGTTCAGACGTGGTCGTCCGTTCGACATTCGCCAACTACAGGCTCCGCAATGAAATGACCCCGGACAAGGAGGGCTCCTGGACCCGTGTTGAGCCTGAAGGCGAGGTCACGACCATCTACAAGGCGATAGAGACCTACATCGACAGGGACCAAAAGCTGGTCGTGATTGGCGGCAAGGAATACGGATGCGGATCTTCGCGCGACACGGCGGCCAAAGCGCCCTGGCTTGCCGGGGTCCGGGCGGTGGTCGTGGAGAGTTTTGAACGCATTCACCGCTCGAACCTTGTCAATATGGGGATTGCTCCACTCTGCTTTCCCAAGGGCGTCACGCGGCAGACGCTACGCCTCGACGGCAGCGAGACCTTCGATATCGACTTTGACGAGGATCTACGGGGCGCCATGCTGACCGTGCATCGCCGGGACGGCAGCTATGACATGACACCGCTGGACCTTAGACTTTACAATGACGGCGAGCGGGCGACATTTGCCGCCGGCGGTCTTCTGCCGCGCGCGTTCAGGAAATTTCTCGCAGGAGCGGCATGATGCAGAACCGGCTACGGGCAGCCTTCTATCGCGGTGGGACGTCGAAGGCGGTGGTCTTCAACGGGGCAGATCTGCCGGCCGACCGCACCGTCTGCGACCGGATCTTTTTGCATGTCCTGGGCAGTCCGGATGCCTATGGCCGGCAGCTCAACGGCATGGGCGGTGGCTTGTCCTCGCTTTCCAAGGTCGTGATTGTCAAACCGTCTGAGCGCGAAGACGCTGACGTCGACTACACGTTTGTCCAGATCGCTGTTGACGAACCGCTTGCCGACTACGGCTCGGCCTGCGGGAACATGTCTTCCTGCGTCGGCCCCTTTGCGGTCGAGGAAGGCATGATCAAACTGGCCCCGGATCAGCGCGAAGCGCTTGTACGTATCTATGACACCAACACCGACCGTCTCTATCATGCCCGATTTCCGGTCAAAGACGGTAACGCGGTGGAGGAAGGAGATGTTGCCATTCCAGGCGTTTCGGGGACTGGGGCGCCTGTCATCCTCGACTTTCTAGCGCCGGGTGGTGCGGCAACCGGAAAGCTGCTTCCGACAGGCAATGTAACGGACCGGCTGGTCGTTGACGGTGTCGGTGAGCTCGAAGTATCGCTGATCGATGCAGCCAATCCTGTTGTTTACCTGCGGGCCGCGGATCTTGGCAAATCCGCCACCGAGCTGCCCCAGGATCTCGACGGCGACCACACCCTGATGAGTCAGCTTGAAGCCATTCGGCGTGCGGGGGCAGTCGTCATGGGTCTGGCAACGTCAGTTGATGACGTGAAACGCTCCAACCCCAAGGTCGCCATTGTCGGCGCTCCGCGAGAGTTTGTGTCTCTCGATGGCGAAACACATGGAGCAGTCACGCATGACCTGAACGTGCGCCTTGTGTCGATGGGCAACTTTCACCGGGCGATCACCCTCACAGGAGGTATGTGCACGGCCGTTGCGGCACAGGTTCAGGGGTCTCTTGTTCAGGAGATTGCGCGGCCCGAAGGCCACGACCTCAGAATAGGCACACCATCCGGCGTCCTGCAGGTTACCGCAGACGTGCGCACAGATCCCGATGGCCCGACTGCAATCACGGCCGGAACGTTTCGAACACAACGGCGGATCATGGAAGGCGCCGTTCTATATCCCGCCGACTTCCTGGAGGATGCGTCTTGAGCGAAGACCTCAACAGTTATTCCACCTGCGACCTGAACGATGCCCATCCCGACAAGGTTCGCCTCGTTCAGCTTCCGTTTCGCGACTTTGGAGCCAGGCGCGCTTTTTCGGGCAAGATCCGGACTGCTTTGATGGTCGAAGACACCAAGCTCGTGCAGGAGACCCTTTGTTCCGAAAACGGTGAGGGGTCTGTCATCGTGTTGGATGGAGGTGGCTCCATGCGCACCGCGCTCCTGGGCGACATGATGGCAGAAAGGCTGATCAAAAACGGCTGGGCCGGGATCGTCATCAACGGCGCGGTCAGGGACTCCCGGTTGCTTGCCGATCTCCAAATCGGCGTCAAGGCACTCGGAACCAGCCCAATCCGATCGGCAAAGGCAGGAACCGGGGCAATCGACATTCCGCTGGCGTTCGGCGGCGTGTTGATCGAACCGGGAAAGTTCATCTATTGCGACGAGGACGGTGTGCTTGTCACGGACGGGCCACTTGCGTCGTGAACATCAGGATACGGACCAAAAATGAAGCCGTACCCTAGGGTGAGTATCTAAGGCTGCACCATGGCATTGAGCCATGCCCGGATAAAAGTGCGGCGTTTCAGCTGATCAAGATAGACAAGCAGGCCCGGTCCCAGCCGGATCGGGCGGAAGGCGGCTTCGCGTTGCAGGACGCCTGGATCTATGGCGGGCAGCCCCGTCAGGTCTTCGATCAGATCACGGTTTTCTTCCGACACCAGAAAGTCGACGAATTGTCCGGCGAGATCAGGGTCCGGAGCGGTTTTCGGTATCAGCACAGTGCGCAGCATAACGGTCGTGAAATCGTTGAACTGCAGAAGACCCAGATCCGGATTGTCGGCAAGATGAGCGGCCGCGTAACTGCCGAGCACGTTATAGGCCAAGGCGAGACGACCCTCTGTCACATCCTTGATCATCTTGCTGGAACAGCAGTAGAGCTGCGCGTCGAGACGGCCCATGACCTCGGCCATCCGCCACAGGGACTCCGACTGGCGGGAGTCCTGCGTCGCAAACAGGTAGCCCGCTCCACTTTCGCGGATGTCATAAGTCCCCACCCTTCCATCAAAGCGATCGGGATTTTCGCGCATCAGCGCAATCAGCTCGTCCCGGTTCGTCGGTTGAGGCAGACCTTCGAAAGCGACCTTTGAGTAAACAAGAACCGCAGGTTCCTGGGTGAAGGCGTAGAGCCGGTCGCGCCACTTCGCCCATTCCGGCAAGGAACCGGTTTCCGTTGAAACATGGCGCTGCGCGAATCCGTCATTGACGAGCTTGGTCTGCAGATCCATCGCGGACGAAATCGCAATGTCGAATTGCGCATCTTCCTCGTAAAGCGCCTTCATCAACTCGCTGCTGGATGCGGTCACATAACGCACTGCAATCGTGGGATTGCGAGCCTGGTAGGCTTCGACCAGTGGCGCGAAAATATTAAGATCCGCCGTCGATAGGATCGTGAGTTCCGCGGTTGGATTGTCAGCCTCAAAGAGGCGTTCTTCCTCGGCAACGAAGCCCTGGGCAGTGGTAACCAGGGCGAGGAACCAACCGATCAGGCCGAGGGTAAGGTAATGGACGCGCATGTTCCCCTCCTCTCAGGATTGTCTGTCAGCGCCAGGGACCCGCCATGGGCGCGCACGACCTCGTCCACAATTGTCAGTCCTAGGCCGGAACCGATCACGTCCCGTACGTTGTCGCCTCTGCCGAACCGTTCCGTCAAATGGGTTCGGTCGCCGTCTCCCAGACCCCTGCCCTCATCGAGGACATCGATGCGGACACTCGAATCCGCCTCCGAAATCTCCACCTTTATCCGGCTGTCTTCTGGCGAATACTTGACCGCATTGTCCAGCAGGTTGCGAAGTGCGTTCTGCAACAGGATCGTGTCCCCCTCAACTGCGCTTGTGCGGTCCGAGCCGGAACAGGTAATGCGGATGTCCTTCAGGTCCGCCGTCGGGCTGATCGACCGGATCACGTCCTGGGCGAGATCCTTCATGTTGAGCCGTTCCTTTTCGAGATTGTCCGAGCGCAGTGCGACCATCGCGTGATCGAGAAGCTGACCCGCAGAACGCGAACTTTCATCGGCCGCCCGAATGACCTCGCGCAGGATCTGCTTGTTTTCGGGTTTTCTGACGCTGCGCATGGCGATCTCAGACTGCGTCCGCACCGTCGCCAGCGGCGTTCTGACATGATGGGCAGCTTCTGCGATAAAGTCCTCCGTCCGCGCCAGGGATGCGCTGAGCCGCGCCATGAACGTGTTCAGCGATTGAAGCAGCGGCACCAACTCCGTGGGCGCGGATGTTTCGACCGGGCTGAGATCCTGAGGGCCGCGCCGTTCCACCGACTGGGCCAACCGGTTGAGCGGGCGCATGGCGTTGTTGGTCGCAAACCAGCTGAGGGCTCCGGACAAGAGGAAAAAGCCGACACCGGCGGCAGCCGCGGCGATGGAGATCTGTAGCGAGACGGCGGCAAGCCCCAGCCGTGTCTGGGCGACCAGTACCGTCAGGATGACTGTCTCGTCGCCGACCGTCAGGCGCCGCGGAAGTGCGGCGATCCGAACCTCATCGCCCCTGTAAATTGTTGTCGTAAACACCGGATTGCCGGTCTCTACCGTCGTAGCGGGCGCCGGAAGATCATCGTAGCCGGTCACCGTCAGATCATCTGCCGTGACACGATAGAAGACGCGTTCCTCGGCAATCGACCCCAGCATGGAAAGCGCGGAGTAAGGGACGTCAACCAGGATCTGGCCGCGTTCTGCGCGAGCGGCCTCGGATATCGCCGTTGCCGATGCGATCAGGATGTTGTCCTGGGTGGTTTCGGCCGCCTGCTGGGCCAGGGCCCTTACGGTGAAATAAAGCGCGACCGACAGGATTGCGGCCACCAGGAGCAGTTGGAGCAACAATCGCCTTCTCAAGGACCCACGCGCGCGGACAGGTGTCATGAGGCGGTCATCCGGTAACCGACCCCACGCACGGTCTCGATCTTGACGCGCCCACCCTGCAGCTTCTTTCGAACCCGCCCGACATAGACCTCGATGGCGTTTTCCGAGACGTCCTCATCATAGGAGAACAGCCGGTCGACGAGATGGGATTTGGAGAAGATCATGTCGGGCGCGGAAAAAAACACTTCAAGCAATCGCAGTTCCCGGTTTCTCAGATCGGACACGCTTCCTGCGACCTCGACCGTGCCGGCAAGCGGATCGAACACGACATCCTCGAATGTCTTCTGATTGCGTGCAGCGCCCTGGCGACGCCGAAGGACCGCCCGGCAGCGCGCTTCAAGTTCTGAAAAATCAAAGGGTTTTGTGATGTAGTCGTCTGCCCCGAGGTCCAGCATGCGCACACGGTCCGACACCTCGGAGCGGGCGGTCAGGACGATGACAGGCGTATCGTTGTCACCGGTCCGGTGACGCTCCAGAAACGTGCGACCGTCGCCGTCCGGCAGCATGATATCGAGCAGAATGAGTTCGTATCCGGTACCGGCGAGGCAGTCCGCAGCCGTTTCCAGATCGGGAGCATGATCAACCACGTGCCCGTCAAGGCCGAGGCGCTCGACAATGGCCTTTGCCAGTTTCTCATTGTCCTCAATCAGCAGGAAGCGCATGTTTTTCAGCCGTTTGCCAATGTTTTTGGTGACGTGACAGGTTCCTGTCAGCTTTCCCAATACTTTTAATGTTTGCAAGGGGCTCGTGAAGCCCCGGCGTGTCAGGGAGGAAAATATGACACTTATGAAGATGACCCGCCGGGTCGTTCTGGCGGCGGCTGCCGTCTCTTTTTCATTCGCAACACCGACATTTGCCGAAGAAGTCGTTGACAGCATTCACTTCCTGATTCCGGGCGGTGCTGGTGGCGGCTGGGACGGTACGGCCCGTGGTACGGGTGAAGCCCTGACCAAGGCCGGTCTCGTCGGCTCCGCGTCTTATGAGAACATGTCCGGCGGCGGTGGCGGCAAGGCCATCGGCTACCTGATTGAAAATGCCGACAGCAACCATGGCACGCTCATGGTCAACTCCACACCGATCGTGATCCGTTCGCTGACTGGCGTGTTCCCGCAGAATTTCCGCGACCTGACGCTGGTGGCCGGAACGATCGGTGACTACGCAGCACTTGTCGTGCCCGCAGACAGCGATATCCAGGACGTCAATGGCCTGATCGAAGCCTTTAATGCGGATCCGGCCGGCACCGCCGTTGGTGGCGGCTCTGTTCCGGGCGGCATGGACCACCTCGTGGCCGCAATGGTCTTCCAGGCGGCCGGAGCTGATCCGGTCGCACTGAAATACGTGCCTTATGATGGTGGCGGCAAGACCATGGCCGGTCTGCTTTCTGGCGAAGTCCAGGCCGTTTCCACCGGTTTCTCCGAAGCCGTTGAACTCGCCAAGGCCGGAGAAGTCCGCATCATCGGTGTGACCTCTCCTGAGCGTGTGGATGCCTATGCCGATGCACCGACCATGGTCGAGCAGGGCAATGACACCACCTTCGTCAACTGGCGCGGTTTCTTTGCCGCCCCGGGTCTGCCGGCAGACAAGCTGGCTGCGTATCAGGCTGCGATCGCCGCAATGTACGAGACCGCTGAGTGGGAAGACGTCCGTGCACGCAACGGCTGGGTGAACATCCATAATCCCGGCGACGATTTCCGTTCCTTCCTGGAAGAGCAGGAGCAGGTGATCGGCGATCTGATGAAGCAACTCGGCTTCCTTTAAGCCACGCTCACACCTGACGTGGTGACAGATGCGTCCGGGTACACCCGGACGCATCAACCAATCCAAAAAATCCTGGGGGGGGAACGATGGCGCTCGACCGCTGGCTGGCCCTAGTCATCCTGCTGATCTGTCTGGCCTATGGCTATGCAGCCTTTTTTACCATGGACGCGCTTTTGCCGCCGATCATGAAACGCAGCCCGATCTGGCCATCGAGCTTTCCGAAGGTTCTGGTCATCGGGGCGATCCTGTTGTCCCTGAGTGTCCTGCTGGGCCTTGAGAAATCTCCGGAAAAGAAAGACGCAACGGACATCAACCTGTCGCGCCTGCGGGAATACAAGGTCGGCCAGGCCATCCTGCTTCTGGCGCTGATGGTGGCCTACGCTCTTTTGCTGCGCCCTCTCGGTTTCCTGGCATCAACCTTTCTGTTTTTGACCGTCGGCAGCTTCATTCTCGGAGAACGCCGTTACGGGGTGATGATCCTTGTCGCGGCGATCGCCGCAGGCACGGTTTGGTATCTGGTGGACGTGGTTCTCGGGATCTTCCTGAGCCCATTCCCGATTTTCATGACTGGGGGCTGAGATGCTTGAGGGACTTCTGACCGGCCTCGCAACGGCCTTCACCTTTACCAACATCCTGATGGTTGTCGGCGGCTGCCTGATCGGCACATTCATCGGCATGCTTCCAGGCCTCGGCCCGATGTCGATCATCGCCATCATGATCCCGGTCGCAATCACGATCGGCGATCCGTCCGCCGCGCTGATCCTGCTGGCTGGCGTTTACTACGGTGCGGTCTTCGGCGGATCGACATCTTCCATCCTCATCAATGCGCCGGGTGTTGCCTCTACCGTTGCAACGTCCTTTGACGGGTATCCGCTGGCAAGAAAGGGTCAGGCCGGCAAGGCACTGACAGTCGCCGCCATCTCATCCTTCGCCGGGGGAACGATCGGCGCCGTCCTGTTGATGGTGTTTGCACCGGCTCTGGCCTCGGTCGCGCTGTTGTTCCACTCCTCGGAATACTTCGCGCTGATGGTCGTGGGCCTGTCGGCCATTGCGGCCTTCGCCGGCACAGGACAGGTCGGCAAGGCGCTGCTCATGACATTCCTCGGGCTGATGATGGCAACGGTTGGAGAGGGTGTGCTCTTCAACGCACCCCGCTTCACGATGGGGGTCATGGATCTTCAGTCCGGCTTCGGTTTCATCACACTTGCGATGGCCATGTTCGCGCTTCCCGAAGCAATCTTCCTCGTGCTTGATCCAAACCGTTCCAAGACCGGTGACGGCAGCGACGGCGGCAAGATCAAGAATCTGCGCATCTCAAAGGACGAAGCGCGCAAGATCACGCCCGTGATCGGACGGCAATCGCTCCAGGGTTTCTTCATCGGCGTTCTGCCGGGCGCTGGGGCGACCATCGCTTCCTTCCTGGGCTATGCTGTTGAGCGAAACATCGCATCGAAAGAAGAGCAGGACGAGTTCGGCAAGGGATCGGTTAAAGGCATTGCGGCACCGGAAAGCGCCAACAACGCTGCCTGCACCGGGTCTTTCGTTCCGCTTCTCACCCTTGGCATTCCAGGCTCGGGCACCACAGCCATTCTCTTGGGTGCGCTGATTGCGCTCAACGTGAGCCCGGGTCCACGCCTGATGGTGGATGAACCGCAGATCTTCTGGGCGGTCATCATTTCCATGTATCTCGGCAATCTGGTTCTTCTGATCCTGAACCTGCCGCTGATCCCCTATATCGCCAAGGTCCTGGCCGTCCCGCGCAACTACCTGATCCCGTTCATTTTGTTCTTCACGCTGATGGGGGCCTATATCGGGCAGAACAACGCGACGGAGCTCCTGATCCTGGTCGGGTTCGGCATTTGCGCAACCCTGTTCCGGTTCGCGGACTATCCGCTTGCGCCGCTGCTCATCGGGTTCATCCTTGGACCGCTGCTGGAGAACAATTTCTCCCGCGCCATGCAGCTTTATGACGGCATGGGCTTTGTCTGGGAGCGCCCGATGACGCTTGGCCTGTTGATCCTGGCCGTCGTCCTCGTGGTCCTGCCGGGGTACCGGGCCCGCCGGGCCCGTCTGCGCGCGGAAGGCGTGGCCGACGGAGACTGAGCGAAAGCAGAAGAAGAGGTAGCGCCAGGTGTCGAAACCGCTTGAAGGCATTCGGGTCCTCGACCTGACCAATGTACTTGCCGGGCCGTTTTGCTGTCATCACCTGGCGCATCTCGGCGCGGAAGTGATCAAGGTCGAGGCCGCAGGCCGAGGTGACCTTGCGCGCAAACTCGGCGCCGACCCGGAGCTCAACGACAAGGGAATGGGCGTCTCGTTCCTTGCGCAAAACGCCGGCAAGAAATCGGTCACGGTCAACCTGAAGCATGCAAAGGGCAAGGCGCTCTTTCTCAAGCTGGTGAAAACCGCAGATGTGCTGGTTGAGAACTTTCGTCCCGGCGTGATGGACCGGCTCGGCGTCGGATACGACACGCTCAAGCAAGAGAACCAGCAGCTGATCTATTGTGCCATCTCCGGCTTCGGTCAGGACGGGCCCTGGGTGCACAGGCCGGCTTACGATCAGATCATCCAGGGCGCATCCGGCGTCATGTCGATCACGGGCGACAGCGAGAGCGCGCCGCTCAGGGTCGGCTATCCGGTCGCCGATACCGTTGGCGGCATCACGGCCGCATTTGCCGTTGCCTCCGCGCTGAACGCCAAGCCAAGAGGCTGCTTCCTGGATGTTTCCATGCTTGAATCGGTTCTGGCGACGATGGGTTGGGTGGTTTCCAATTATCTCAACGCGGGCGTGGAACCGGCAGCCAACGGCAACGAAAACATCACATCAGCCCCCTCGGGGGCCTTTGAAGCTGGTCACGGACTTCTCAACATCGCTGCCAACAAGGACGAACAATGGGTTCTGCTGACCGATCACCTTGGCTTGAGCGCGCTTCGCGATCGTCCGGAATATGCGACGCGTGAAGACAGGAAACGAAATCGCCTGGCTTTGAAAGCGGAGCTTGAAATCGTGCTCAAGACCCGTCCCGCGCGCGACTGGGCCAAGGAGCTCAACCGTCTCGGCGTTCCGTCCGGAGCCGTGCTGACAGTTCCGGAGGTGCTGGAGATGCCCCAGGTCGCGGACCGCGGTTTCCTGAACACGTTCCAGGACGTGCCCGGCGTTGGCCGAGACATTTCGGTGACAACCACCGGGATCAAGCTCGACGGGGAAGCACCGCGTGTGGATGATCCTCCGCCTCTCCTTGGCGAGCATAACGAAGAGATCTGGACCGGTTTGGGCGTGAGCGAGGCGGAATTGGCTGAATTGCAGAGTGACGGTGCGCTATGAGCGACGGAAACAGCGACGTCTCAGACTGGTGGTCGACAGACATCATAGACATGGCCCCCGGCAAGATCCGGTTTCGTGGCCATGCCATTGAGGACCTGATCGGTAACGTCTCCTTTCCCCAGATGATCTGGCTGATGACCCGGGGCGACTTGCCGACGCCTGAGCAGGCGAAGCTGCTAGAATGCGCTTTGGTGGCCGCTGTCGACCATGGGCCGCAGGCGCCGTCGATCGCTGCCGCCCGCATGGCAGTGACCTGCGGTCTCAGCCTCAACGGTGCCCTGGCATCCGCGGTCAACATGCTTGATGACGTTCACGGCGGGGCTGGTGAACAAGCGGTGGAGCTTTATGGCTGGATCGACCAGGCGGTTGCGGGCGGGCTCGATCTTGAGGAGGCCGCCGCGCAAATGATCGATCGCTGGCAATCCGAACGCACGGCCTTCA
Organism: Roseibium sp. MMSF_3544; assembly: GCF_030732845.1. Taxonomy (GTDB): domain Bacteria; phylum Pseudomonadota; class Alphaproteobacteria; order Rhizobiales; family Stappiaceae; genus Roseibium. The sequence goes on along the minus strand of NZ_JASHKA010000014.1, from coordinate 39,592 downwards.
TACCCGGATTTGGCCACAGGTTTCACAAACCCGAAGACCCCCGCGCCCCTCGTCTGCTGGGTCTGGTCGATGAAGCCGCTCAAGAGGGTATTGTCAGCGGGCGCTTTGCCGATATCGGCAGAGCAATTCAGACCATTCTGAATACCCGGAAGGGCAAACCGGTCCCGATGAACATCGATGGCGCGACCGCCGTCGTCTATGCGGAACTCGGGTTTGCAGGGCAGCTGGCACGCGGGCTCTTCTGCCTTTCCAGATCCGTCGGCGTGATCGCGCATGCCTGGGAGCAGATGAACCAGGGCGGCCGCAACAAGGGCCCGACACCCCCGTCCTATCGCTGGACCTATACCGGTCCCGGCCCCATCAGCGATGAAGACTGAGCTGTTTTAGCAAAGTTCCTCTTTGAAAGCGCCGTCCGCTCGAATTCACCTCGCAGCGCCGGGTGAACACCGTCGCATATCCTCGACGTCCAAAAATATCAAAAACATGACCAAAAAAATTACGCCGCCGCATCAATTAAGCGGCACCCTGAAATGCAGTAAGGGAGAGCGAACGCCATGTCTTCAGTGTCGCAGATTTCAGCCGGCTACAGCACGGATCCGGCGCGGTCCAGTTCCTTGGTCGCCAACGCCTACACAGAGCCTGACTGGTTTCGCGAAGACCTCAAGTCGATCATCGGCAAGAACTGGCAGTGGGTTTGTCACGTCGAAAAGACGCGGGACCCGGGCTCCTATGTGACCGTGGAAATCGCTGGTCACCCTGTTGCCGTCGTCCGCGGACGAGACGGGGTCCTCAGGGCGTTTTACAATGTCTGCAAACACCGCGCGCACGAACTCTTGAGCGGTGAAGGTACAACGACGCGGATCCTGTGTCCCTATCATGCCTGGGTCTATAAACTTGACGGCCAGCTGGCCCGTGCACCCCACACCGAAAACCTGCAAGATTTTCACGTTAGTGACATCTGCCTTGATCAGGTTCAGGTCGAAGAGTTCTGCGGTTTTGTCTTTGTGAATCTCGACACTGAAGCGGCGCCGCTGTCCGCGCAATCCGGGGATCTGGAAACCGAAATCCGCCATTGGGCTCCGGACGTGGACAAGCTGACTTTCGGGCATCGGCTGACCTACGACATCAAGTCCAATTGGAAGAACGTCGTCGACAATTTCCTGGAGTGCTACCACTGTCCGACGGCTCACAAGGATTTCTGCGACCTCGTCGATATGGACACCTACAAGGTGACGACGCACGGCATCTATTCGAGCCACATGGCCGATGCCGGGCAATCTGCCAACACCGCCTATGATGTCTCGAACGCCACGGTTCGCACACATGCCGTCTGGTGGCTGTGGCCGACGACCTGCCTGATGCGCTATCCGGGCCGGTCGAGCATGATCGTTTTGAACATCATTCCCGTGGGCCCGGACCGGACTCTGGAGACATACGACTTCTTTCTGGAAACGCCGGAACCGAACGAGATGGAGCTGGACGCCATTCGCTATCTCGACGAGGTGCTACAGGTCGAGGACATTGGTCTCGTTGAAAGCGTGCAAAGGGGCATGAACACGCCGGCCTTCACGCAGGGGCGCATCGTCCACGATCCGGACGGGTCGGGCAAATCGGAGCATGCCGTACACCACTTCCACGGTCTGGTTCTCGACGCCTACGCACGAGGTGCCGCGTGAGACGCCCCAACATTGTCGTGGTGATGGCGGATCAACTGGCACCACATTTTACCGGCGCCTACGGCCATCCGGTCGCCAAGACCCCGCATCTGGATGCGCTTGCAGCGCGCGGCATGCGTTTTGACGCGGCCTACTGCAATTCTCCGCTCTGCGCACCGTCGCGTTTTGCATTCATGTCCGGCCAGCTGATCAGCCGGATTGCAGCCTACGACAATGCATCGGAATTCAACGCGTCTATTCCGACCTTTGCGCATTACCTGAAGGCCCTGGGGTACCGCACCTGCCTGTCCGGCAAGATGCATTTCGTCGGTCCGGACCAGATGCACGGCTTTGAGAACCGGGTAACCACCGACATCTACCCTGCCGATTTCGCCTGGACGCCGGACTGGGAAGCGCCGGACGAGCGGATCGACAAGTGGTACCACAACATGCAGACCGTCAAGGAAAGCGGTATCGCCCAGGCCACGTTCCAGATCGACTACGACGAGGAAGTCGGCTTTGCAGCCCGGCGTTGGCTGTTCGATGTGGCGCGGGACAAGGCTCAGGGGCATGACAGTCCCTTCGCGTTGGTCGCCAGTTTCATCCATCCGCATGACCCTTATGTCGCACGGCCGGAATGGTGGGACCTATACACCGACGCCGACATCGATCTTCCGCAATTTGTTCCCGCTCAGGACGATCAGGATCCATTCTCGCGCCGCCTGATGGACGGGATCGAAGCGTCCTATGTCCCCTTGACCGAGGAAGAGGTGCGAAGAGCCCGCCATGCTTATCTCGCGAACGTCAGTTACTTCGACAGCAAGGTGGGACTGCTGGTCCAAACGCTTCAGGAGATCGGCGAACTCGACAACACGATCATCCTCGTGACCGCAGATCACGGCGACATGCTCGGAGAGCGTGGCCTTTGGTACAAGATGAATTTCTTCGAACACTCCGCACGCGTTCCCCTCGTCATGGCAGGACCCGGAGTGACGCACGGGACCGCGAAAAATGCCTGCTCTCTCGTCGACCTGCTGCCGACCTTCCTGGAAATCGGTGGTGGCGGGCCGGACATGCTCGGGGTGCCTGTCGACGGTCGCAGCCTGATGCCGCTGGCGCGCGGTGAACACGATCCGGTTGATGAGGCAATTGGCGAATATTGCGCGGAAATGACCCCCTACCCCGTGGTGATGATCCGACGGGGGCCGCTCAAATACATCCATTGCGACGCCGATCCGCCCCAGCTTTATGACCTCGACAAGGATCCGCACGAGACCGTCAATCGGACCACTGATCCAGACTATGCCGATGCTGCTGCCGATTTCGCTGCGGAATTTGATGCCCGATGGAACGGTGAGGACCTTCGAGTGAGGGTCATAGCAACTCAAAAGGCGCGACGCGCGTTGCACGCGGCCATGGAAGCCGGTGCCGGCGAACACTGGGACTACGATCCGCCGTCTGACGCCAGCCAGCAATATGTGCGCAATCACATGGACTGGACGGCCGCGGCCAGCCGGTATCGCTTCCCTCCAAACAAGGACTCCAATCGATGATGCTGAACGGCAAAACCGCTCTCGTCACGGGAGCGCGCGGCGGCATTGGACGCGCGATCGTCGCACGTTTCATCAAGGAAGGTGCGACTGTCTATGCGGCCGACCTGACTCCAGGCGGCTCCCTGGAAAGCGAGAGCGATGATGGCGGCTTGTTTATAAAGCTGGACGTCACGCAGGAACAGGACGCCGTCGACGCGATGGAGACGGTGCGCGCTTCGCACGGCAAGTTGGATATTCTTGTAAATGCCGCCGGGATCGAGATCGAAAAGACGATCGAGGACACCACCCTTGAGGAGTGGAACCGCAGCTTTGCCGTCAATGTCACGGGCACGTTCCTGACGTCCAAACATGCGCTTCCGTTGATGCGTGAAGCCGCCAGATCGGGGACAAGCGCAAGCCTGATCAATTTCGGATCGTATGACGGTTTCATCGCCGATCCCGGCCTTGCCGCCTATTGCGCCACAAAGGGCGCCGTGCACGCGCTGACGCGGGCGATGGCATGCGACCACGGTCCGGAGGGCATACGCGTCAACGCGATTTGTCCCGGCTATATCGACACGCCGATGCTGCAGAGCTTCTTCACCGGTGAGGGATCGGGCGGTGGCGGCGGCAACATTGAAACGCTGCAGCAGGCTGTCCGGGATGTGCACCCGATGCGCACCTATGGCACGCCGACTGATATCGCCAATCTGGTGACGTGGCTGGCTTCGGACGAGGCGCGTTACGCATCGGGACAGCTGTGGGTGCTTGACGGAGGGCTGTCTGCACAGGTGCAGCAGATGAAGCTCTGATGCCGAAGTCCATCATCATAACCTGTGCCCCGACAGGCGGTATCCATACACCGTCGATGTCACCGCACCTGCCGATCACACCGGCCGAAATCGCAACGGCAAGCATTGAAGCTGCCGAAGCCGGCGCTTCGATCATCCATCTCCATGCGCGCAATCCGGACACCGGCAAGCCGGACCCGAGACCGGAAATCTTCCGACAGTTTCTACCCGTCATAAAGCAGTCGACGGACGCGGTTGTGAATGTCTCCACCGGCGGCGGCCTGGGCATGTCGATGGACGAACGGCTTCTGGCGGCGACCAGCGCAAGTCCGGAAATGGCATCGCTCAACATGGGATCTATGAATTTCGGCATCTTCCCGATGCTTCAGAAATACAGTGACTTCCAGTTCGATTGGGAACGCCCTTTCCTGGAAATGACGGAAGATTTCATCTTTCCGAACACGTTCAAGACGATCCGCTACGCGATCGAGAAACTCGGTGGCGACCACGGCACCCGGTTCGAGTTCGAGTGCTACGACCTCGGGCATCTTTACAACGTCAAATGGTTCGTGGACCAGGGCCTGATCAAACCGCCTTTCTTCATTCAGATGGTGTTCGGCATCCTGGGTGGCATGGGGGCCGATATCGACAATCTTGTTCATCTTCACAAGAAGGCGGACGAGCTCTTCGGCGCCAGCACTTACGAGTGGTCGGTTCTGTCGGCGGGCCGCCATCAAATGCCGTTTGCGACCCAGAGCGCTCTGCTCGGCGGCAATCTCCGCGTCGGCCTGGAAGACAGCCTCTTTATCGGCAAGGGCGAGCTTGCAACGTCGAATGCCCAACAGGTTCAACGCATTCGCACGATCATCGAAAATCTGGGACTGACAGTGGCGACCCCCGCCGAAGCCCGCCAGCGCCTTGCGCTGAAGGGAGCTGACCGAGTCGGGTTTTAGGCTACGGACGCACCCTAAGGAGGACAATCCATGCAGACGAAAATGTTGATAAACGGCGAACTGGTGAGCGGCGACGGCGTCGCACTGGATGTTCTTGACCCGGCAACCGGCAGCACAATCGCAACGGTGAACGAAGCGAGCCCGGAACAGGTTGAGGCGGCGGTTAGAAGTTCGGCAGAAAGCTTCGCGACCCTGTCGGCGACAACACCAGCGGAGCGATCTGCGCTTCTTCTGCAGATCGCGGAGATAATCGAGGAGAACAGTTTCGAGCTGGCGGAACTTGAAAGTCTTGATGTCGGCAAACCGTGGCCGTCCGCGCATGACGATGAAATGCCGCTGACCATCGACGTCTTCCGTTTTTTCGCAGGCGCGGCAAGAACGATGACCGGCTCGGCAACCGGCGAATATGTGGCCGGCCACACATCGATGATCCGGCGCGATCCGGTCGGACCGGTCGCAGCCATCGCCCCGTGGAACTATCCCTTGATGATGGCGTCCTGGAAACTGGCGGCGCCGATTGCCGCCGGATGCCCCGTGGTTCTGAAGCCCTCGGAGCTGACGCCGCTGTCGACATTGAAGCTGGCTGAACTCATCAAGGATGCAGTTCCCGCAGGCCTCCTGAACATCGTGCACGGGCGCGGCCCGACGATTGGGGATCAGTTGATCAACAGTCCGCAAATGGAAGCCATCAGCGTCACAGGATCACCGGCAACCGGGATGGCGGCAATGCGGGCGGCTTCCAACCAGATACGCCATGTTCATCTCGAGCTCGGCGGCAAGGCGCCAGTCATCGTCTTTGATGATGCCGATATTGATGCCGTTGCCGAAACCATTCGATACGGCAGCTATTTCAACGCCGGACAGGATTGCGCGCAGCCCTGCCGGGTGCTCGCCGCCGACGGCATCTACGACAAGCTTGTCGCCGCCATCGGAGACCAGGTTAGCCAAATCCAGATGGGCGCCCAAAAGGCGGAAGGCACCGAGATGGGGCCTCTTGTTTCGGCCGAGCACAGAAACCGCGTAGCAGCCTTCGTCGATCGCGCGCGTCCGTCGGGCGAAGTGATCACTGGCGGGGAAAGCGGAGACGGTAGCGGATTTTTCTACCAGCCGACCGTTGTCGCGAATGTCGACGGGAATGCCGAGATTGCGCGGAGCGAAGTATTCGGGCCCGTCGTGACAGTGTCGCGGTTTACCGATGCGGACGAGGCTTTGAAAACAGCGAACGCTGGGTCCTATGGATTGGCTTCTTCCGTCTGGACGCGGGACGTCGGGCGCGCGATGCAGATGACATCGAAGCTGCGCTACGGCTTTACATGGGTCAACACGCATGGCGTCGCGACACCGGAAATGCCCTGGGCTGCGATGAAGGGTTCCGGCACCGGATGTGACATGTCGGTCTATGCGCTGGATGCCTACACGTCGATCCGCCACGTCATGGTTGCGCACTGATGCGTCTTTCAGGCAAACGGGCCTTTGTCACCGGAGGACGGTCGGGCATCGGGCGCGGGATCGTCGACGCTTTTCTGAGAGAAGGCGCAGATGTCGTTGCGTGCGGCCGCGGGGAGCACCCTGACGAATTCAAAGCCGGCTGGATCAGCCTCGACGTCTCCGACCCGGACGCTGTGACAAATACTGCAGAGAGCCTCGGTGCGTTTGACGTTGTCGTCAACAATGCGGGAGTTCAGGTCGAAAAAACCGTGGTCGAGAGTTCCGACGAGGATTGGGACCTGGTGATGGGCACCAACGCGAGGGGCGTCTTCAATGTTTGTCGCGCCTTCATACCGCGCATGCGCAATGGTGGCTCGCTCATCAATATCGGCTCCATATCCGGCAATGTCGCCGACCCGTCCATGGCGCTCTACAACGCGTCGAAGGCCTTTGTGCACGGGCTCACGCGGTCGATCGCGGTCGACCAAGGTCCGGCGATCCGTTGCAATGCGATTTGCCCGGGCTGGATCGAAACGGGCATGCTGGAGGCCGGATTCCAGCTTGCCCAAGATCCGGACAAAGCGCAGTCCGATGCCGTGAAGCGGCACCCGGCCGGACGGTTTGGCAAACCCTCTGACATCGCCGCGATGGCGGTCTGGCTTGCCTCTGACGATGCCTCCTTCGCAACCGGGCAGCTATTCACTGTCGACGGCGGCATGACCGCCGCCTCACCCTTGAACCCGGGATTGTTCTGATGAAGCATATTTCGAATGTCGCTGTTCTGGGCGCAGGTGTCATTGGTGCCAGCTGGACGGCCCTCTTCCTGGCAGCGGGACGAAGCGTATCCGTCTTCGATCCAGACCCGGAAACGCAAAACAAGGTCAAAGCGTATATCGACGCGGCCTGGCCGGCGCTTGAAGAGCTTGGCCTGACAGAGCGGGCGACGCCGGACGCTTTGACGTTTTCGCAGTCAGCCGCATCCGTCGTGGAAGGCGCAGACTTCGTTCAGGAAAACGTACCTGAGAGGCTTCCGATCAAACATGCGACCTATGGGGAAATCGAAGCGGTGCTGCCGCCCCACGCGGTCGTGTCGAGTTCGACGTCCGGATTGACGCTGGAGGCGCTGCAAGAGGGCTGGAAAGATCCCGCGCGCTTTGTTCTCGGGCACCCGTTCAATCCGCCACACTTGATCCCGCTGGTGGAACTGACGGGAAATTCGTGCACCAGTGCGGATGTTCTGAACGTGACCGAAGACTTTTATCACGACATTGGAAAAGTCACGATCCGCATCAAGAAAGGCATGGCGGGCCATGTTGCGAACCGCCTGCAGGCAGCTGTCTGGCGCGAAGCGGTCTACATGGCCATAGAGGGCGTTGCGAGCGTTGAAGACATTGACAGGGCGATGTGGGCCGGCCCCGGTCTGAGGTGGGCGTCGATGGGTCCAACGATGCTGTTTCATCTCGGCGCGGGCGAAGGTGGCCTCAAAGCGTTCTGCGACCATTTCAAGGATACCTTCAACGGCTGGTGGGACGATTTGGGCGATCCGCGGCTCGATGACGATGTCATTGAAAAGCTGGTCGCAGGCATGGCCGAGCAGGCGAGAGGACGCAGCCCTCAGGAACTCGCGCGCGACAGGGACCGAATGCTGGTGGCGATCCAGGCTGCGACGAAGCCGCTTCGCTAGCTTGACCTTGGACTATGCATCGGCCAGGCCCGGAACTCGAATGGGACACGGCCCTCGATGCGGTCCTTGTTCGGTGCCAGGCCGAATTTCTGTTGGTAACATCGGCTGAAATGAACCTGGCTGTTGAAGCCGGAGGCCGCCGCCACTTCGCTGAGTTTCATTTCTGTCTGCGTCACCAGGCCCCGGGCGCGGTCGAGCCGGATGTCGCGATAGTATTCGACCGGTGTCTTGTGAACATATTGCGTGAACAGGCGGCCCAGCTGCCGCTGTGAGATGGCAACGCGTTTGCAGATTTCCGGGATCGGAATCGGATCTTCAAGATTTGCCTCCATCAGATCGATTGCTTTTCTGACGGTGTTGGGTGTCACGTGGCCCGTCGGCTCGACACGTTTCGGGTTCTGCGATCGGCCCGCGCCGCGAACATCATGGTGAAACACATAGCGCGCGGCCGCATTCGCAATGCTGGGGCCGGAAAACTCGCTGAGATAATGAAGCGCGGCATCGGAGGCCGCCGTGCCGCCGCAACAGGTGAAGAGCCGGCCGTCAACGACAAACAGATCTTCGCAAACCGTCGTGTCCGTCGCCATTTCCATGAGCGCATCTATATGTTCGTAGTGCGCCGTGGCCCGCTTGTTCTTCAACAGCCCGGCATTGGCCAGGACGAAGGCGCCGGTGTCGATGCCGCCGACAATCGCCCCTTCCCGGGCCCATCGGTTGAGCGCACTCGTCGTGACGTCCGAATAGCTCTGCTCCGGCGTCCAGCTTGAACTGACGAGAACGAGATCTGCCTTTGCCGGTACGGTTTGCGTCAACGCAGCGGTTTCAATCGCGAGCCCGCTGCTCGACATCACCATTCCACCCTCGGCAGAAAGCACGTGCCATCGGAACGTTGTCGACCCGGTCAGGTAGTTTGCCGCCCGGAACGGATCGATGAAGGACATCGTTGCAGCCAGATTGAAGTAAGGCGTCACAAGGATAACCAGGTTCAAGAGTGCGGTCCGCTCGGGTATTAGGGTTACCGGTTTCAGGACATAGCACAAAACCGGGGTCTTTGTTTTCTGGCGTGGACCGATACGCATTCCAGCTGGAAGCGACCGGCTTTCTTGCCGCGCGAAATCTCGCCTCCAACCTTGAAAGCACGACTGGCGGCTTGGTGGTTAGTTTGCTTACACTTTGAAAACATGCAGCGGCTCTATCCGTTTCGCCATCAAGCTGAACAGTGGAATTTTCCGACGAAAACCCAACAAAAACAAAAACTAAAGAATTTGGCCCGCTTCCTGCAAAGCCCGCATGGAATTTGGCATCCAGCCAAAAATAACATGCGGAGGAGCGTGGGGTATGCACGAGACCTTTTACGATGTGATGCGCCGACAAGGCATCACCAGGCGAAGTTTCCTTAAATTCTGTTCGCTGACGGCAGCAGCGCTCGGTCTCGGACCGAGCTTTGCGCCGAAAATCGCCGAAGCCATGGAGACAAAGCCGCGCATTCCGGTGCTGTGGCTGCACGGGCTTGAGTGCACGTGTTGTTCGGAGAGTTTCATCCGTTCGGCACACCCTCTCGCCAAGGACGTCATCCTGTCGATGATCTCGCTCGACTATGACGACACCATCATGGCGGCTGCCGGCCATCAGGCCGAGGCGATCATCCAGGAAACGATCGACAAATACGACGGCAACTACCTTCTTGCCTGTGAGGGCAATCCGCCGCTCAACCAGGAAGGCATGTCCTGCATCATCGCAGGCAAGCCTTATCTTGAGCAATTGCAGCACGCGGCAGCACACTGCAAGGCGATCATCTCCTGGGGCTCTTGTGCATCCTGGGGCTGCGTCCAGGCGGCAAGGCCGAATCCGACTCAGGCGGTGCCGATCCACAAGGCACCGGGCATGCCGAACAACAAGCCGATCATCAAGGTCCCCGGCTGTCCGCCGATTGCCGAAGTGATGACCGCGGTGATCACCTATCTCGTTACTTTCGACCGGTTCCCGGAACTTGACCGTCAGGGCCGGCCGAAAATGTTCTATTCGCAGCGGATCCACGACAAGTGCTACCGGCGGCCGCACTTCGATGCGGGCCAGTTCGTCGAAAGCTTCGACGATGAGGGCGCACGCAAGGGCTATTGCCTCTACAAGGTCGGCTGCAAAGGCCCCACCACCTACAACGCCTGCTCGACCGTTCGCTGGAACGGCGGCCTGTCCTTCCCGATCCAGTCCGGTCATCCCTGCTTCGGCTGTTCGGAAGACGGGTTCTGGGACAAGGGCGGCTTCTATGACCGCCTGACCGACATCAAAGGGTTCGGCGTTGAGTCCAACGCGGACAAGATCGGCGGAGCGGCGGCCCTGGTCGTCGGCGCAGCCGCCGCGACCCACGCTGCCGCCAGCGCCGTCAAGCGCGCTCGCCACAAGGGAGGAGATGAGTGATGGCTACCTTGCGCACCCCGAACGGGTTTGATCTGGATACCTCCGGCAAGCGGGTCGTGGTTGATCCGGTCACGCGGATCGAAGGCCACATGCGCTGCGAAGTGAATGTCGATGAGGACAACATCATTCGCAACGCGGTCTCTACCGGCACCATGTGGCGTGGACTTGAAGTGATCCTGAAGGGCCGCGATCCGCGTGATGCCTGGGCGTTCACCCAGCGGATCTGCGGCGTCTGCACCGGCACCCACGCGCTCACCTCCGTGCGCGCGGTGGAAGATGCACTCGGGATCGACATTCCCGAAAACGCCAACTCCATCCGCAACATCATGCAGCTGTCGCTGCAGGTACACGACCATCTGGTTCACTTCTATCACCTTCATGCGCTGGACTGGGTGAACCCGGTCAACGCCTTGAAGGCGGACCCGAAGGCGACCTCCGCACTGCAGCAGCAGGTGTCCCCAAGACACGCCAAGTCTTCGCCCGGTTACTTCCGGGACATTCAGAACCGCTTGAAGAAATTCGTCGAATCCGGCCAGCTCGGACCGTTCAAAAACGGTTATTGGACCAACCCGGCCTACCTGTTGCCGCCGGAAGCCGATCTGATGGCGGTCACCCACTATCTCGAAGCGCTCGATTTCCAGAAGGAAATCATGACCACCCGCACGATCTTCGGTGGCAAGGATACCCATCCGAACTGGCTGGTGGGTGGTGTTCCCTGCGCGATCAACATCGATGGCGATCAGGCCGTCGGCGCGCCAATCACCATGGACCGGCTCAACTATGTCTCCAGCATCATCGACCGGTCCATCGAGTTCATCGAAAACGTCTATATTCCGGATCTGATTGCCATTGCCGGGTTCTACAAGAGCTGGCTCTATGGCGGTGGACTGTCGTCCCAGAGCCTGATGTCCTACGGCGACATCCCGGACCGGGCCAACGATTACTCGCCGGAAAACCTGATGATGCCGCGCGGCGCCATCGTCGATGGCAAGCTGACGGAAATCCACGAGATCGACCTCAGGGATCCGGACCAGATCCAAGAATTCGTGCCGCACTCCTGGTACGCCTATGCCGACGAGGCCAAGGGGCTGCACCCCTGGGACGGGGTCACGGAACCGAACTACGCGCTCGGTGACAACCTGATCGGCACGTCGACCAACATCGTCAACATCGATGAAAACGCCAAGTATTCCTGGATCAAGGCACCGCGCTGGCGTGGCCACGCGATGGAAGTCGGGCCGCTCGCCCGCTACGTCATCGGCTACATGCAAGGGCACGAGGAGATCAAGGACCAGGTCGACCGCACGCTGTCGGCGCTCGACGTGCCTATCGACGCCCTGTTCTCGACGCTTGGGCGCACGGCTGCAAGGGGACTTGAAGCCCAGTGGGCGGCGCAAAAGCAGCGCTACTTCATGGACAAGATGATCGCCAACATCAAAGCCGGCGATTCCACGACGGCCAATACGGAGAAATTCGACCCGTCGACCTGGCCGACGGAAGTCAAGGGCGTCGGCTTCACCGAAGCTCCGCGTGGCGCGCTCGCACACTGGATCAAGATCAAGGACACCAGGATCGACAATTACCAGTGCGTGGTGCCGACCACCTGGAACGGCAGCCCGCGCGACAATGACGGCAACATCGGAGCGTTCGAAGCCTCGCTTTTGAACACGAAGGTGGAACGCGCCGACGAGCCGGTCGAAATTCTGCGCACCCTGCACAGTTTCGACCCGTGCCTTGCCTGTTCGACCCATGTCATGGGTCCGGACGGTGAGGAACTGGCCGACATCAAGGTGCGCTGAGGGAGGAACATCATGAAAAAGCTTTTGAAACTGGCACTTGTCGGAGGTGGCCTGATCGCGGCCACCCCGGCCACGGCGCATACCGGACACGAGCTGACCGCTCTGACCGGATTTCTTCACCCCTTCCTTGGCATCGACCATCTCCTGGCGATGTTCGGTGTGGGGATCCTTGCCGCAGACCGTCGCGACGGCATTGCATGGACCCTTCCCGCAGCCTTCGTTGCCGCATTGGTGATCGGTCTCTTGAGTGGTGTTGCCGGACTGACGCTTGCGGCTGCCGAGCCTGGCATTCTCGCTTCGCTCATTGTCTTCGGCCTTTTGATCGCCGCCGGATCAAATCTGGCGCTGCCGCTGATCCTGGCAGTGACAGCGGCGTTCGGGTTCCTGCATGGCACAGCTCACGGCGTCGAAGCAATCGGGGCGTCAGTCGTCTACCTTGCCGCGTTTGCCGCCGGGAGTGCCGCGCTTCATGCCGCGGGCTGGACGTTCGGCCGGTCTGTCCGGACATCGCTCATCGGTCGCTATGCGCCCGGTCTCGTCCTCGGTGCCACCGGTGTGGCGCTGCTCGCCGGATAAGGAGGATGCCATGACCATCGACGCAACCGGCCAGGAGGTTCCCGAAACCAGCGAAACGCTGGATCACGGGACCGCCTCCCACAAGGAAGAGGCCGTCTACATCTACGAGGCACCAGTCCGGATCTGGCATTGGGTCAATGCCCTTTGCATTCTCGTTCTCGGGATCACCGGTTACTTTATCGGCTCGCCACCGCCGTCTATCGGAGGAGAAGCTTCTTCCAGCTTCCTCTTCGGCTGGATCCGTTATCTGCATTTTGCAGCAGGCTACATCCTGACGGTGGCCTTCCTGTTCCGGATCTACTGGGCTTTCGTTGGCAACAAGCACGCCAAGCAGATTTTCCTGCCGCCCGTCTGGCGGGGTAGCTTCTGGCGCGAGCTGTTCCATGAGGTTGAGTGGTACGCCATGATCGTCCGCGAGCCGCTGAAATACGCAGGCCACAACCCGCTGGCGACCCTGGTGATGCACGTGCTCTTCGTCTGGTGCATCGTCTTCATGATCCTGACCGGCTTCGCGCTCTACGGCGAAGGCACCGGCATGGGGTCCTGGCAGTATGAGATGTTCTCGAGCTGGATCATCCCGCTGTTCGGCCAGAGCCAGGATGTGCACACCTGGCACCACCTGGGACTTTGGGTGATCGTCTGCTTCGTGATCATTCACGTTTATGCGGCTGTGCGCGAGGACATCATGTCCCGGCAATCGATCATGTCATCGATGTTCTCGGGCTGGCGCACGTTCAGAGACGACAAGCCGGTGGCGGACGAGTAAGTCGTCGCGCGTACCCGATCGACCAAGTATTTTGTCGACCCAGACCGGCGGGGCCTTCCCCGCCGGTTTGCATTTGATCACAGCGTGTGTCCCTCCGAAAACCACATCTTAAGGTGCTCAGCATCGAGAAGCCTCGAAAGATGGGCGGCGGGACCTGTCCCACCGATCTTCGTTGAAGTGGCAGAAATCCATCCACCGGCAGCGTCCGTGTCACCACTCCTATGGAAAGCTTTCTTCCAAACTGTCATTCTGGCGGATACTTTCCTTCCAATTATCTTACACCCTCTCATTAAAATCCTTTAAAAACAGCTTCTTAACCGAACTGTCTTTTTGGCACGTCACTTGCGAAAGCAATTCAGACACAAGGCAACGCCCGTCCTGATTCACGAATGCGGCGGGCAAGGGAGGACAGCGCCATGGGAGAGGGTGCACCCGCCGTCTTGATTCTCGGAATCGGGAACCTGTTATGGGCGGATGAGGGTTTTGGTGTTCGGGCAGTGGAAGAGCTGCACCGCAGGCACTGTTTCGGTGACAATGTTGCGGTCATGGACGGGGGCACACAGGGTGTCTACCTGGTTCAGCATATCCGCGACGCAGATATCCTGATTGTTTTCGATGCCGTCGACTACGGCCTGCCGCCGGGAACCATGAAGCTCGTCCAGGGTGAAGAGGTACCGAAGTTTCTGGGCGCCAAGAAAATTTCTCTTCACCAGACCGGTTTTCAGGAAGTGCTGGCGATGGCCGAGATGCTGGGCGATTACCCCGAACATCTGCTGCTTGTCGGGGTCCAGCCGGTGGAACTCGAAGATTACGGCGGCAGCCTTCGGCCCGAGGTCAAGGCACAGATCGATCCGGCGATTGATCATGCGCTGGCGTTTCTCAAGTCTCACGGGGTTGAGGCGTTTCCGAGGACGGAGCTGCTTGGCGAGGATCAGACGATCGCCAGCCTTGAAATGACGCTTGGCCGCTATGAAGGCGGCCGGCCGGAATCGGGCGATGCGTTCCGGCACGGCGACAGCCGCGTTCTCGCCGGGCAGGGATGGTCCGGTCCCGCAGATTTCGATGCAGAGGTTGCAGCGCTCGTCGCCAAGCCGATGGAGCAGCGCTGATGTGCCTCGGAATTCCCATGCAGGTGATCTCGTCCGATTTCGGCTTCGCGCAGTGCAGATCCAACGACGGCCAAGTGCACGACATCGATGTTCGCCTTGTTGGCGCTGTCGAGGAAGGCACGTGGGTCCTGACGTTTCTGGGTGCCGCGCGCGAGATCCTTGATGCGGACACGGCCGGGCGCATTTCCGACGCGCTGAAGGCCCTCGATCTCGTCATGCAGGGCGACACCAACATTGACCATCTGTTTGCCGACCTTATCGATCCGGATCGCGAAGACCCGGCAGCAATCCAACAACCCGCTGAATGAGAGACCACGCATGTTCTCACCCTTACTTACGTCCATCATCGCGCGCGAAGGCCTGAAGGTCGTCAACGAGGAGGCGCTCGACAAGTCTGCCGCGGAAACCGTCTTCACCATGGTGTTCTTTCCGGGTGACGCCGAACGTCTGGCGGAAAGCAATGACGTTGCGGTGATCCTTCCCGAACTCAGCAAGGCGCTTCAGGGCTCCGTCACGCCGTTGATCGTTGACCGGTCTTGCGAGCGCGAACTGCAACGGCGCTATCGATTCAACAGCTTTCCGAGCCTCGTCTTCTTGCGTTACGGCGCCTATCTCGGCGTCATTCAGGGCGTGCGCGACTGGACCGACTATCTGAACGAAATCTCCGAGATTCTCACACGTGAACCGACCGAACCGCCCGCATTCAGGTTTCCCGAAGGTTGCGGTGTCCAACCGGCCGCATTGAGCTGACGGCGCAGAAAGGTGACCCCATGAGTACTTCACATACCCCTTTCCCGGCACCGTTGAACGGCCCCCTGGTCGGTCCTGGCAGCCAGCCTGCCGACGAGGACGGCGGCGAACTGGAATACATGCAGATGCCGTCCGGCATGATGACCTTCGAAGCGCCGGACCTGCCGGAACCGGAGGATACGGAAGGTCTGGCAACGGGCCTGGCGGCACTTGAAGCCGTTCTGGATCTGCTCAAGGCCCACAAGACCAATGTCAGCGGATATCGCGTCGACCTGGACCAACTTGACGCCGCGAACATCGACCTCGTCAATCAGGTGCTTGGTGAAGGAGAGGTCTCCGTGATTGCCGGCTCTCATGTGCAAGCGCAGGAATCCGTTCTCGCCGGCGTTTGGCGCGTCCACCGCACGGCCGCCGCGGGGAATTCAAAAGCCAGCTATATCGAGGTCGGTGCGTTTCCGACCGAAGTTCTCGACCACGCCTTCACTGGCTCGAAACAGGTCGTCGCAATGCCGGAAGAGGTCGCTGCGGAAAACATCTTCAACGCACCGCCGCTCATTGCGGAAATCAACGAACACGTGGCCAAGAGCGAGCAGGCGTCCGGCCCGCATGTCATCAATCTGTCTCTGCTGCCGCATACCGAAGAGGACCTTACATTCCTTACCACGAGCCTTGAGCGCGGCGACGTGACGATCCTTTCCCGGGGCTACGGCAATTGCCGGATTTCGTCGACGGGCACGCACAACACCTGGTGGGTTCAGTTCTACAATTCGCAGGACAGCCTGATCCTGAATACGATCGAAATTATCGCGGTGCCGGAAGTTGCCTGTGCGGCCGCAGAAGACATCGACGATTCCGCCGCCCGTCTTGACGAGATCCTGGAGATCTACCGATGAGCGGCGGTTTCTTTGCGGGCTCCTACGGCGGTGACAACACGAAAATCGGTCCCGCGACCCGGCTTGAATGCAAAATCTGTTGGCATGTCTACGATCCTGCCGAGGGAGATGACTACTGGCAGATCCCACCGGGCACCCCGTTTGCCGCCTTGCCGGATCACTGGAGCTGCCCGGAATGTGACTCCGGCAAAGCCGGGTTCATGGTCATGGAGGAGAGCTGACATGCCGGATCCGGCACCAGTTGTTGACAGGATCGAAAGCTGTTTCCGGACAATCCGCGAGACGCGAATGGACGGTGTTCCGATCCTGAATGACGCACTGGATGTCCGGCTCGTGAACCCCCAGCGCTGGGAAAACAACTGGTTGGCGATCCTGATCACCCCTTGGTTCATGAATCTCCTTCTGCTTCCGGACGCGGACGATGAGCAACCTGTTGCCACCGGGACAAAACGCCTGTTCCGTTTTCCGGCAGGGCCTTTCGAGTTCATTCGCGGCGATGAACCTGAAATCGGCACCTACTGGATGTGCTCGCTCTTTTCGCCGGTTCTTGAATTTGCCGATCAGGAAACCGCAGAAGCCTGCGCTGATGCAGCGCTCCAGTCCCTTTTCGAAGCCGAAGAAGCGCCGGGCCAGGCGGAACAGGACATGCAGGCGGTCTGGCGCGGCGAAATCGTGACCGTTGAAAAATCCGAGGAGTTGGATCCGGTTCAGGAAGCGGATGTGGAGGCCGACCCGGTTGCAGTGCCGGCTGCAGCACCAGAGGAATTGAGCCGCCGCGCCCTGCTGACCGGCGGGCTCTCCCGGGAGGTGCGGGATGGATCTTGAGGGACATGTCGAAATCCTTCTGCCGCGGGACCCTGGAGCATCGGTCGAGGTCACGCTGAAGGAACCCGCCGACGTGACGCGTCTTTTGTCCGGCCGCAAGCCGGCTGAAGTGATGCGCATGGTGCCGGCACTCTATTCCCTTTGCGGGACCGCGCATGCCGCCGCATCTTCCTACGCCATGGAAACGGCTCGCGGGGACAGCGCGGACGCGGAAACCCGGAAGGTTCGCGAATGCCTCGTTCTGATGGAACGTGCGCGCGAGCATCTCCTGCGCATTGCGCTCGACTGGCCGAAGTTGAACCAGGAGCCGCCAGACACGGAAACGGCTCGTGCAGCGATGCCGATCCTGCCCGCATTGCGCGCCGCTCTTGATCCCGAGGAACAGGCGTTTTCCGGCCATTTCGAGCTCACAAACCTAAAACGGGAAGCTTATGTGGCCGTCGAGACAGCAAGTTCGCTTGCCGAACAGTGGGTCTTTGGCGAAAGCCTGACACGCTGGTTGTCGCGGCGGAGCCAAGCGGAGCTTCAGGGCTGGATTAAACCGGGCCTGACGGGCGCCGCGCGCTTGATTGGTAACCTGGATAAACGGGTTGGCGACGATACAGCTGCCGTGAGCACAGTTTATCTTTCCGATGCCGGCCTCGTGCTGCCGCCGGAAAGTGACGATCTCGTCCCGGAGACCTCCTCGCTCGAACGTCACCGGGCCCACCCGCTTCTTGCGGCTGACATGCCCTCGCTGTCGACGCGCTATCTTGCACGTCTGGTCGATTTGGCGACAATACTGGTTGAGCTGAAAGATCTAAGAGACCGCAAAACGGATTTGCAGGTCACTCACGAAACAGCGCCCGCAGGCGTCGGTATTGCTGAAACCGCACGCGGCCGCTTGACCCACATCGCCGTCCTGCGAGACGGTAAGGTTGAGAGCTATCAGATCGTGTCGCCAACCAGATGGAATTTCGCAAAAAATGGGATCGCGCAGCGTTGCCTTGAAGCATTGCCCGACCGCTACAGCGAGGAACGGCTTGACCTCGCCAATCTTGTGCTGGGGGCAATCGATCCCTGTGTTTCGCATAGCGTGAGGATCCACTGATGCATGAAATGTCGCTGTGCGAGAGCATTCTCGGGATCCTGAAGGAACAGGCTGAACAACAGTCCTTCTCCAAGGTCGACAGGGTTTGCCTGGAAGTCGGGACATTGTCAGGCGTTGAGCTGGAAGCCCTCCGTTTCGGGTTTGACGTGGTTATGCGAGGGAGCCTCGCCGAAGGTGCAGCGCTGGAAATTACCTGTCCGCAAGCGCAAGCCTGGTGCCTGAATTGCGCTAAATCAGTGCCGATTGCCGAGCGATATGATCCTTGTCCTGAGTGCGGGTCACATCAGCTGCAGGTGACCGGCGGAGACGAGTTACGGATCAAGGAACTGGAGGTGTCGTGATGTGTACTGTCTGCGGATGTGGGGCCGGGGAAGTTCGCATTGAAGGTGCAAGTGATGCGAAGGGCGGCGCGGAACAGCATCGTCATGATCACACCCACGATCATCATCATGATCATGCGCACCATCACGATCAGCACCACCATCATTACGGTGAAGGTGAAGCAGGCGCGTCTGTGCCCGGTATGAGCCAGTCGCGGATGATCCAGCTGGAACAGGATATCCTGTCGAAGAACAACGCCTATGCGGATGCCAACCGGCGGTATTTTCAGGACCGGGCAATCTTCGTCCTCAATCTGGTCTCCAGCCCGGGATCCGGCAAAACGACCCTTCTGGTCGAGACACTCAAGCGATTGAGCAGCTCGCGCAAGTGCTACGTCATCGAAGGCGATCAGCAGACCACCAACGATGCCGACCGCATCCGGGAAACCGGTGTCGAAGCGCTGCAGATCAACACCGGAAAAGGGTGCCACCTCGACGGACATATGGTTGGACACGCAGTTGAGCATCTGTCACCGGCAGACGGTGGCTGCATCTTCATCGAAAATGTCGGCAATCTCGTCTGTCCGGCAGCGTTTGATCTCGGCGAAGCCCACAAGGTCGCAATTCTTTCCGTTACGGAAGGCGAGGACAAGCCGCTCAAATATCCCGACATGTTCGCTGCCGCCGATCTTATGCTGCTGAACAAGTCCGACCTGCTGCCGCATCTCGATTTCGATGTTTCCACCGCAATGGAGAACGCCCGGAAGGTCAATCCGAACATCAAGATCCTGACCGTTTCGGCGCGCACCGGTGAAGGTCTTGACCACTGGCTCCAGTGGATCGAGGCGGCCCGTTTGATGAATCTCGCCGGGCATCCGGCTCTCAGTGCTGCGGAATAGGAGGCGGGCATGTGTTTGGCCATTCCGGCTAAGGTCACCGAACTGTTGGCAGACGATATGGCGACCGTCGCACTCGACGGTGTCAAAAAGCAGATATCCGTCGCTCTGGTCGAGGACCCCGCGGTCGATGACTACGTGCTCGTGCATGTGGGTTATGCGCTTCACAAGGTAAGCCCGGACGAGGCGAGCCGCACGCTTGCCATGATGGCGGAAGCCGGCCTCCTTCAGGAAGAACTAGAAGAGATCGCGGGGAGCGAGCAATGAAATATGTCGACGAATTCCGCGACCGCGACCTGGCAAAGACGATTGCCGAGGCCATCCGTCAGGAAGCCGATCCCGGCCGCACCTACAACATCATGGAGTTTTGCGGCGGTCATACCCACGCGATCTTCCGCTATGGCGTCAAGGATCTGATGCCCGAAAACGTGCGCTTCGTGCACGGACCCGGCTGCCCGGTCTGCGTGTTGCCGGTGCGGCGGCTCGACGATGCTGTAGAGATTGCAGAACGCCACGATGTCATTTTGTGTACCTATGGCGACATGATGCGCGTACCCGGCACCAAGCAGCGCAGCCTGATCAAGGCGAAAGCCGACGGTGCCGACATCAAGATGGTCTATTCGACCCTGGACGCGTTGAAAATCGCCCGTAACAATCCTGATCGAGAAGTCGTGTTCTTCGCCATCGGGTTCGAGACGACGACGCCGCCGACTGCGGTCGCGATCAAGACAGCGGAACGGGAGCGACTCAAGAACTTCTCGGTGTTCTGCAATCATGTCCTGACGCCGTCCGCGATCGGGCATATTCTGGAGTCGCCCGAAGTCCGTGAGCTGGGCACCGTCCAGATCGACGGTTTTCTGGGGCCCTCTCATGTCAGTTCCGTCATCGGGTCCGAGCCTTATGAATTCTTTGCAGAAGAATTCGGCAAACCGGTCGTCATCGCAGGGTTCGAGCCGCTCGACGTCATGCAATCCGCGCTCATGCTGATCCGGCAGATCAACGAAGGACGGCACGAGGTGGAAAACGAGTACACCCGCGTTGTCACCAGTGAAGGCAATCTCAAGGCACAGCAGCTCGTCTCGGACGTGTTCGAGCTTCGCCAGAGTTTCGAGTGGCGCGGTCTTGGAAAAGTTCCCTACAGCGCCTTGAAGATACGCGAGACATATGCGGCTTTCGACGCCGAAAAGCGGTTTGAGGTCTCCGAAAAGAAATCGCGCGAAGTCAAATCCTGCGAGTGCCCGGCGATCCTGCGGGGCGTGAAGAAACCGACTGACTGCAAGCTGTTCGGCACGGTTTGCACGCCCGACAGCCCAATGGGTTCGTGCATGGTGTCCTCGGAAGGCGCTTGTGCTGCTTACTGGACTTACGGCCGCCACCGCGAAAAGGCACGCGCCGCTCCCGTGAAGGAGGCAGCGGAATGAATGCGATCACCCCCGGGATCAGTCACAGGAAGGGCGCCGTCGACATGGCCCATGGCGGGGGTGGTCGCGCCATGGCGGAACTGATCGACGATCTGTTCCGCCGGCACCTCTCAAATTCCATTCTGGACCAGGGCAACGACGCCGCTCTGTTCCAGGTCCCTGCGGGCCGGTTGGTCATGTCCACGGATGGCCATGTCATCTCACCGCTGTTCTTTCCGGGCGGGGACATCGGATCCCTTTCGGTTCACGGGACGCTCAACGATGTCGCGATGGCAGGCGCAAAACCGCTCTACCTGACCGCCGGCTTCATTCTGGAGGAAGGATTTCCGCTGGCCGATCTGGAGCGGATTGTTGCCTCCATGGCTCTGGCGGCCCGCGAGGCCGGTGTGCCTATCGTGACGGGCGATACCAAAGTCGTTGAAAAGGGCAAGGGCGACGGTGTCTTCATAACCACCACCGGCCTTGGGGTGGTTCCGGAAGACGTGCATGTCTCGGCGGAAAGAGCACGTCCGGGGCAAGCGATCTTGTTGTCCGGTTCCATCGGTGACCACGGTGTTGCCATTCTCTCCAAACGCGAAAACCTTGAATTCGAAACGGAGATCAAGTCCGACAGCGCAGCCCTGCATACGCTTGTCGCCGATATGATCGAAGCAGTACCGGGGATCGCCGTTCTCCGCGATCCGACCCGGGGGGGCCTCGCAGCAACATTGAACGAGGTCGCCCGCTCTGCCGGTGTCGGCATGCATCTCGACGAAACGACGATCCCGGTCAAGCCGGATGTCGCAGCTGCTTGCGAACTTCTCGGCCTCGATCCGCTTTACGTCGCCAATGAGGGCAAACTTGTCTGTCTGTGCGATGCCGGTGACGCAGAAAAGCTGCTCGCCGTCATGAAGGCGCATCCGCTCGGGCGCGATGCCGCCATTATCGGCAAGGTCGTTGAGGATGACGCCGGGCTTGTTGAGATGGAAACGGAGATTGGCGGCCTGCGTGTTGTCGACTGGCTTTCCGGCGAACAATTGCCAAGGATCTGCTGACCATGAAGATCCTTCTGCTCTGCCACAGCTTCAATTCCCTGACACAGCGCCTCCACTGCGATCTTCGGTCGGCAGGTCACGAGGTTTCGGTGGAATTCGACATCAATGATGCTGTGACGGAAGAAGCGATCCGCCTGTTTGCACCCGATGTTGTCGTCGCGTCCTTTCTGAAGAGGGCCATCCCGGCATCTGTTTTTGAAAAGGTGCCCTGTTTTATCGTTCATCCCGGCCCTCCTGGTGACCAGGGACCGAATGCGCTCGACTGGGCTGTGCTCGAAGGTGCTTCGGAATGGGGTGTCACCGTGCTGCAGGCCGAGGCGGAACTTGACGCCGGTCCGGTCTGGGCAAGCCGGACATTCCCACTTCGCGCGGCAACCAAGTCCAGTCTTTATCGCCGTGAAGTCACGGAAGCCGCAGTCACAGCCGTATTTGAGGCACTTGAGAAACTCGCTGGCAACCAGACACCTTCCCGGCTCGCGAAGGACCAGATGCGATGGCGTCCGGTACTGCGTCAGTCTGAAAGGGCAATCGACTGGATCACCGACACAAGCGAAATGGTGCTTCGCAAGATCCGCTCGGCCGACGGGATGCCCGGCCTGCTGTCGAACATCTTCGGGGAAGCTGCTTATCTCTTTGATGCCAGACCTTTCACTGGCGATGCAACGGGCGCTGAGCCAGGTGCGGCCATAGCACGATCGGGGCCTGCGCTGGCTCTCAGGACGGTCGACGGCGCGGTCTGGCTCGGTCATGCCCGTAAGGCGGCAAAAGGTGCCATTAAGCTGCCGGCGACCCGTGTCTTCGCCGAACAGTCAGCGGCGCTTCCTGAGATTGCAGGCGGATACCGGGACATTCACTTTGAGGAAAAAGACGGCGCCGGTTTTCTGCAATTCGATTTCTATAACGGCGCCATGGGGATTGACGCCTGCCGGCGCCTGACGGAAGCGTTCGACAAAGCCGCCCGCAGCAAAGCCAAGGTTCTTGTTCTGACCGGGGGCGGCGATCACTGGTCCAACGGTCTCAATCTCAACCTGATCGAGGCCGCCGACAGTCCGGCGGAGGAAAGCTGGGCCAACATTCAGGCGATAGACGATCTCGCCGAGGCGATCATTCGCACAACGGACAAGTGGATTGTCTCAGCTCTTGGCGGCGGCGCCGGCGCGGGCGGTGTGTTTCTGGCACGCGCCGCAGATGAGGTCTGGATACGGCCGGGAACCATCCTCAATCCTCACTACAAGGATATGGGCAATCTTTACGGCTCCGAATTCTGGACCTACCTGCTGCCGAAATACGCCGGGCCGGAAAACGCGGACAGAATTGCCCGGGCAAGATTGCCGATGGCAGCAGATGAAGCGTTCGCCCTCGGCCTCGCCGACCGTGTTCTGGAAGCAGACGGGTCGTCCTTCGCCGAAGCAACCAGACAAGCGGCCCGAGAGCTTGCACAGCAGGACCTGACGGTCAGGCTTGAGGAGAAAGCTGCATGCCGTGAACGCGACGAAGCGGAAAAGCCTCTTCATGCCTATCGGGCGGCCGAACTTGAGCGCATGCGGAAAAACTTCTTCGGCTTCGATCCGAGCTACCACGTGGCCCGGTACAATTTCGTTCGCAAGATCCCGAAGTCGCGGACACCGCTCACACTCGCAAACCACCGCGCAGGCTCACCAGCCCGCCGGCTGACACGGAGGGCCGCGTCATGACCGACCTGCCGACCATCCTGGTGATCGACGACGAGATCAGATCGCTGGAGTCCATTTCCAGGATCCTGGACGAAGAATTCGAGGTTAAGACCGCGTCGACGATTGCAGAGGCGACACAAGTCCTGGAAGACGAGTGGGTACAGATTGTCCTTTGTGATCAACGTATGCCGGATCAGACCGGGGTCGAGTTTCTGAAGACGGTGCGCCAACGCTGGCCCGATGCCATTCGCATGATTATTTCCGGCTACACCGATGCCCACGACATTATCGATGGCGTCAACGAAGCCGGCATTTTTCAATACATCACCAAACCCTGGCATCCGGAAAACCTCATCCTGACGCTTCAAAACGCCTGCAGGCTCTACGCTCTGCAGCGCGAAAACGAGCTGCTCGCGGTCGAACTGAAAATGTCGCCTTCAGGCGCGTCCAAGACCATTGCGGACCGCCGCGAAAGCCTGCGCCGCGACTATGATCTCAAGGACGGCATCATTCGCGGTCCGGACAGTCCGATGAACGCGGTTTGCAGCACCTTGCAGCAAGTTGCGCCCTACGATGTGCCCGTCCTCCTGTCCGGCTCCTCTGGCACCGGCAAGGAACTGGCGGCGCGCGCGCTGCACTACGGATCGCTGCGATGGAACAAACCCTTTGTGGTGGAAAACTGCGGCGCGCTTCCGGACGAACTTCTTGAAAGTGAACTCTTCGGCCACAAGCGGGGCGCCTTCACGGGTGCGGTCGAAAATCATGTCGGTCTTTTTGAGCGCGCCAATGGCGGGACCGTGTTCCTCGACGAGATTGGCGAGGTGTCCCCCGCCTTTCAGGTCAAGCTTCTTCGCACGCTCCAGGAAGGCGAGATCCGGCCGGTCGGCAGCACGAAAACGCGCAAGATCGATGTCCGTGTGATCGCGGCAACGAACAAGGACCTGGAAGAAGAAGTCAGGGCAGGCCGGTTTCGCGCGGATCTCTACTATCGCATTGCCGGCATCGTGATCCGGCTTCCGGACGTCAAGGACCGGCCATCCGACATCCCGGTGCTCGCAAAAGCGCTCCTGACCCGCGCCATGGCCCAGCTCGGCAAGGCGGTGACCGGGCTGACCGAAGAGGCATTGGACTGCATGCAGGCCTATCACTGGCCCGGCAACGTCCGCGAAATGCAGAATGAAATTCAACAGATGCTGGTCATGGGCACGGAGGGACGCAAGCTCGGCGCCGATCTCCTGTCTAGGCATATTCTTCAGGCCGATCCTGGGGGCGCGGACGTTGAAGAGGTTCCGGTTCTTGCGCAGCTTGACGGCACATTGAAAGACCGGATCGGTGAGCTTGAAGCCAGGATCATCAAGGAGACGCTGATCCGTCACCGCTGGAACAAATCCAAGGCTGCCAGGGAACTCGGCTTGTCGCGCGTCGGTCTTCGGGGCAAGCTGGAGCGATACGGGCTTGAAAACGTAAAGGCATTGCCGGCCAAACGGAAAAGCGCAGGTGCAAAGGCTTAGGCCATGATTCCAAAGTCAGGAAATACGTCTGACGCGAGGCCATCGACGATGGGCCTGGATCAGCCCCGCCTGAACGACGCGGGCGAAGATGTCTGGATCGATGTCATCCAGAAGATGGACGAGGTCTATTCGGATTTGATCCAGTCCCAGACGGAGCTTGAGGACAAGAACGACGCGCTTGAGGAAGCTGACGAGTTCATCCGTTCCGTGCTCGGCGCCATGACCGACGTGCTCATTGTGTGTGATGCGCATGGCCGGATCCAGCAGGTAAACCCTGCGCTGGTCAGCATGACCGGTCAAAGCGAAGATGTGTTGCTCGGCACCCCGTTCGCAGATCTCTTCGCTGAGGAAGACAAGGACAAGGCAGGCGGTTTTCTGGACCTGCTCGTGGTCGGAAAGGATGTTGCCCCGTGCGACGTCGGACTAAGGGTCAAGGAAGGCCCGGCAGCGGTCGTCGCGCTCAACTGCAGGCCGCGCCACGACCATCGCGGACGTCTGGCCGGTATGGTGATGGTCGGGCGCCCCATCGGCGAATTGCAACGTGCCTACCGCGAACTGGACGCTGCCCATGAGCAGCTCAGCCAGGCTCAGCAAAGACTGCTCGTGTCGGAAAAAATGGCGGCCCTTGGACGGCTCGTTGCAGGCGTGGCCCATGAGCTCAACAATCCGATCAGTTTCGTTTTCGGCAACATGTACGCGCTCAAGCGATATGGATCCGCAATCAAGAAGTACCTCACGGCGAGCGACAACCATGTGTCGCGCCAGGAGATGGAAGCCCTTCGAAAGGACCTGAAGATCGACAAGGTGCTGCGGGATATCGGTCCTCTTGTCGACGGCACACTGGAAGGTGCCGAACGCGTGCGCGACATCGTCGAGGACCTTCGGCGTTTTTCCAGCAATCAGCAGGAAGCGCCGGAGACGTTCAATGTCGTCCGGCTGATGCATACGGCCGTCGACTGGGTGATCAAGGCGCAGCGGATCAAGCCGGGTATCACCTTTAACGCACCAGATTGCCTGGAAATGACGAGCCGCAAGGGGCACGTGCACCAGATCGTCGTCAACCTGGTCCAGAACGCCGCCGACGTCTTGTCCGGCCGCGAGGACGGCACTATCGACCTGTCCTGCAGCAGCGAGAACGGAACCATTGTCATTCGCGTTGCCGACAACGGAACCGGCATTGCACAGGCCGAAATGGACAAACTGTTCGAGCCGTTTTTCACGACCAAGCCGATCGGCTCCGGTACCGGCCTCGGCCTTTATGTCAGCTACAACATGGCGCTGAAACTGGGGGGAGATCTCCAGGCCGCCAACCGGCCCGAAGGCGGGGCGGAATTTACCTTGAGGATCCCGGATCATGTCCCTCAGACCGTTTGAAGCAGCAAAGCCTGTGCGTTTGTTCTGGCTGCAGTCCGGTGGTTGCGGTGGTTGCACGCTGTCGGCACTCGGCGCCGAAAATCCGGATCTGGTCACGGCCATGGATGCAGCCAATATCGAGGTTCTCTGGCACCCGTCGCTGAGCGAAGCCAGCGGCCGCGATGTGGTCGATCTCATGGAACGCTTGGCATCAGGTGAAGAGAGCCTCGACATTCTGTGCCTGGAAGGCTCGGCCATGTGCGGGCCCAACGGAACCGGCAAGTTTCACATGTTTTCGGGAACCGGCCAGCCAACCATGGAGTGGATCCGCCTGCTTGCCGAAAAGGCCCAGTACGTCGTGGCCGTCGGATCCTGTGCCGCCTTTGGCGGCATCACCGCAGCCGGTGACAATCATGTCGAAGCCCGCGGCCTGTCCTATGACGGCCGCAAGCCCGGCGGCCTCCTCGGGGCTGATTTCCGCTCCCGTGCGGGACTGCCCGTCATCAATATCGCCGGCTGCCCGATCCACCCTGGCTGGCTTTGCGAAACCCTTCACCAGGTCGCCGCGGGAAGCTTTGGCGCCGCCGACACCGACGAATGGGCCCGGCCGCTCTCCTACACCATGCATCTCGTTCACCACGGATGTGCGAAAAACGAGTTCTATGAGTACAAGGCCAGCGCCGAGAAACTGTGCGACCACGGCTGCATGATGGAAAACCTCGGCTGCAAGGGAACGCAGGCCCGCGCAGACTGCAACATCCGCTCCTGGAACGGGTCCGGATCGTGCCTTGATGGCAACTACCCCTGCATCAATTGTACCGCGCCGGAATTCGAAGAGCCCGGGCACGATTTCACCAGAACACCCAAAGTCGCCGGTATTCCTGTCGGACTGCCGACCGACATGCCCAAGGCCTGGTTCGTCGCGCTTGCGTCTCTCTCCAAGGCCGCAACGCCGACACGCCTGAAAGAAAACGCCGTCGCCGACCACCTGACCGTCCCGCCCCTGGACAAGGGAAAATCCTGATCATGACGCGACTGGTAGTCGGTCCTTTCAATCGGGTCGAGGGCGATCTGGAAGTCAAAATCGATCATGCCGATGGCGCCGTTGTCAAAGCAGAGGTGGTGTCTCCGCTCTACCGCGGCTTTGAACGGATCCTGCTGAACAAGCCGCCCCTGGACTCGATCGTCTATGCGCCGCGCATCTGCGGCATCTGTTCCGTGTCCCAGTCGGTGGCAGCCGCTCGCGCGCTCACATCGGCCATGAACCTTTCCATACCCGCGAACGGGGAACTCGCCACCAATCTCATTCACGCCACCGAAAATGTGGCTGATCATCTGACACATTTTTACCTGTTCTTCATGCCGGATTTCGCCCGGCCGATCTATGCCAGGGAAGCTTGGTATGAAGATATCGGCGAACGGTTCACGGCCATGACCGGCACCGCCGTCGATGCGGTCCTGCCCGCGCGGGCACAGTTCATGCACATTCTCGGCATCCTGGCAGGAAAGTGGCCGCATACGCTGTCCATTCAGCCCGGAGGGTCCACCCGTTCGGTCGCGCCCGGGGAAATCGCCCGTCTTGCTGCCATCCTGACCGCCTTTCGCAGATTCCTGGAACGGTCCTTGTTCGGTGACAGTCTTGAACGGGTCGGATCGCTGGACAGCGAAAGTGCCCTGACAGCCTGGGCCGCAGAAAAGCGGCCGCACTCTTCGGATTTCAGGCGCTTCCTGAATCTCTCCGCAGCCCTTGACCTGAAGTCGCTAGGCCCCTCGACCGGAAACTTCCTGAGCTACGGTGCCTACAGTCTTGAAGGCAGACACCTGTTCGGGCGAGGCGTTATTCGCGATGACGCCGCCGGCGCGTTCAATCCCGCCTCCGTCGCGGAAGACCTGACATCAAGCTGGTACAGGTCAGGAAACGTTTCAGAACCACCTGTTACCGGTTCAACGGAGCCGGACGCGGAAAAGCCCGAAGCGTATTCCTGGTGCAAGGCCCCGAGATCGGACGGGACCGTCATGGAAGTAGGCGCACTTGCCCGGCAGATGGTCGATGGTCATCCCCTTATCCGCGACCTGGTCGGACGGCATGGCGGATCCGTCCATACGCGTGTCGTTGCGCGGGTCCTGGAGATGGCGCTCGTTGTCATGGCCATGGAAACCTGGGTCCGTTCGCTTAAAAGCGGTGAGCCCTATATCACGCACGGGGACGTGCCCGCCAGCGGCCAGGGCATCGGCCTGACCGAGGCCGCGCGCGGATCGCTCGGACACTGGGTCTCGATTGAAAAAGGCCGCATCGAAAACTACCAGATCGTCGCTCCGACAACCTGGAACTTTTCGCCTCGGGACAAGGACGGCATTCCCGGCCCGCTTGAACAGGCGCTCGTCGGGGCACCGGTCAGGAAGGAAGAGACCGACCCGGTATCTGTCCAGCACATTGTGCGCTCTTTCGATCCCTGCCTTGTCTGCACGGTGCATTGAGAATGTGCTCTCAGCCGTCCGGGACACTGACGGTCACTTTGCGCGTGCGGGTGAAGGGGCTTGTTCAGGGGGTTGGTTTCAGGCCCTTTGTCTGGCGCCTTGCACAGGACGAAAGGCTGAACGGGCATGTCCTCAATGACGCGGAAGGTGTGCTGGCGGAAATCACCGGCGCTCCGGAGGCCGCCGACCGGTTTTTAAAGCGCCTGAGCGCTGAATGTCCGCCACTGGCGCGCATCGACGACATCATCACGTTCGACCTGCCTGCGCCAACCGCTACGCCTTCCGACGGCTTCGAAATCGTTTCGAGCGTATCCGGAGAAGTCGCGACCGGCATTGTTCCAGATGCTGCAACCTGCCCCGACTGCGTGCGCGAGATAGTCGATCCGTCAAACCGGCGCTTCGGTTACGCCTTCACGAACTGCACCCATTGCGGGCCGCGCCTCTCGATCATCAACGCCATTCCCTACGACCGGGCAAAGACGTCAATGGCAGCCTTCCTGATGTGCGATGACTGCCAGGGCGAATATGACAATCCGACGGACCGGCGGTTTCACGCGCAGCCCAATGCCTGCCCCGTCTGCGGGCCGGAACTCTGGTGTGAAGAGGGCCCGCACCGTGTCGACACGCAAGACCCGATCAGCTGGGCTGTTCGGCGGCTGAAGGCGGGCGATATCATCGCGGTAAAGGGCATCGGCGGATTTCATCTTGCCGTCGATGCAACGAACACGGACGCCGTCATGCGGCTGCGCGCGCGCAAGAACCGGCCCGACAAGCCGCTCGCCCTGATGGCGCGCGATGTCGCACAAATCAGGAGGTTCTGTGTCGTCGAAACCGCCGAGGAAAAGCTTCTGGCCGACCGCGCCGCACCGATTGTGCTCCTGAAAACAGCCGACGTTTCTTTGCTCGCGAAGGGACTTGCGCCCGGCCAGGACAGGCTCGGTGTCATGTTGCCCTATTCACCCCTGCACCATCTGCTCCTGAACGAGATGGACAGTCCGATCGTTCTGACATCCGGCAATCTCTCCGAAGAGCCTCAGGTCATCGACAATGAAGACGCCCGATCAAAGCTTTCAAGGATTGCCGACGGCTTTCTGATGCACAACCGGGCAATCGTAAACCGGCTGGACGACAGCGTCGTCCGGCTCGGCACATCCGGACCTGCGTTCCTCCGCCGGGCCCGAGGCTATGCACCAGCTCCCCTGCGCCTGCACGAGGCCTTTAGCGCCGCTCCCAAAATCCTGGCGTTGGGCGGTGAGCTGAAATCAACCTTTTGCCTGCTCAGGGATGGCGAAGCCGTCATTTCCCAGCATATGGGAGATCTGGAAAACCGGCTCGCGTTGGAGGATTTCAAAAAGAACATTGCGCTCTACCGGGAGATTTACAAGTTCGACCCGGATCTGATCGCGGTCGATTGCCATCCTGACTACCTGTCGACACAGGTCGGGAAAGACCTGGCAAAAGAGACGGGATTGGACCTCGTCGAGGTGCAGCATCACCATGCGCATCTGGCGGCCGCGCTAGCGGAAGCAGGCATTCCACCCGGCGAGGACAGGAGCCTTGCAATCCTTCTGGATGGATCCGGCCTTGGTACCGATGGGTCGATCTGGGGCGGCGAACTGCTGACCGGCGGCTATTCCGGTTTTCACCGCGCCGGGCACTTCCTCCCGGTCGCCCTGCCGGGCGGGGCGTCGGCGGTTCGCGAACCGTGGCGCAATCTGGTGGCGCATCTTCGGGCAGCCTTTGGACCCGGTTATCAAACGATGTTGGAGGGGACCGGTCTTCCGAAACTGCTGAAGGACAAAAATCTTCCGGTGCTGGATCAGATGATCGACAAGGGCCTGAACGCGCCGTTGTCGTCCTCGGCCGGCCGGCTGTTCGATGCGGTGGCCGCCGCGCTCGGCATTTGCCCCGACAGGCAAACCTATGAAGGCCAGACAGGCTCGGTGATGGAAGCCCTGGCGCGGCCGTTTCTTGAAACGGAAAACGGCTACCCCGTCCACGTAACCGGAGACGATGTCACCATCTTGTCCTGGCGACCGCTGTGGGAGGCTTTGCTGGCCGACCTAAAGAAAGGTGAGGACACTGGCCGGATTTCGGCGCGGTTTCCTCTTGGTCTGATCGAATGCCTTGCTGAAACGGCGGTTCGCATCGCCAAGGCCGAACGTGTCGAGCGGATCGTGCTCTCCGGCGGTGTGATGCAAAATTCGATCCTCCACGACGGCCTTGCCGCCCGGCTGACCGAACATGGCCTAAAGGTGCTCATCCACCGCACCCTCCCCGCCAACGACGGCGGCCTCTGCCTCGGACAAGCCGCGATTGCAGCGGCTGGATCCTTGGGAGCGTAAGTCCTCTACAGGCGTTTCCGAGCGTCGAACACCCGAAACAAAAAAGGCCCGGCAGAGCGGACCTTGTTTCGGATATCCTGGATCGAACTGGAATTTCCAAGATTTGTTTTTGGTGCCAGGAGAGGCATGTGATTTAGATCGTATATTTTTGTTTTGTATGAATATTTTTTAGTTCGATTTTCAGAAGACCAACAGATAGACCAACAAACTTATCTGACTTGCGTTTGACGAAGCTGAGCAACCTGATTTACCGCAGTTCCCAACAGAGCGCCCTCTTATCTTTACCACGAACAAATCACCATTGTTGCCTCAAGTCTGAAGGATTGCGAAAAACTGGTTCCATCGCATCTCCAAAGTCAGCCAACGAATCACGATTTCCGCTATTTTTCCTGACTAAAGCGACTTTGAAAAACACTACTTTTGGCACTGCGAATTGGCCCTACACCGGTGGAAAACGGACCACCTGCGATCTGAGAGTCAGTCTGTTCTGGAGTTTTTTCCACTGCAAGCTCTCTGCGATGCTCCCGCTGCAAAGGCAATAGATAAGATTTTATCAAATATTAGAAATATTCAAAAACTTGTTTTGCGCAAACTGCGGCAAAGGTGCGTTGACCTGGCTGCATCGGCGGACAGCCGACGGCACAAGTCAGGCCCCAAATTGAGTGTGCAAAACGCCAAAACGACTGGATTGTTTCAGTCCAAGCCGGGTTGTCTTGGTATAATGGATATGGACCGTTTATATGTGTGATCTGTGTTTCGCCACCGGGCGCACCGGAGAACAGAAGGTTGTCGCCGGGTTCAGCTGCAGCGAAGTTGGCGTTCAGACAGCCCCCCAGCCCGACCCCGCCGTTCCTTCTGTCGAGGATGCAACGGGCGACGGACTGATCGTCAACGCGGCATTCACCGAGACGAGTGATGCCACCGCGAATATTTCGACCAGCTATTCCATGTCCGCAGGGGACACATTCAACGGCAGCCTGAGCAGTGCCGGCGACCGTGACTGGATCGCGATCAACCTGGAAGCGGGCAAGAGCTACACGATCGAACTCACGGGCACCGGCGCATCGGCGCTCGCGGACGCTTACCTGCGCCTTTACAATTCTTCCGGGATCCAGATCGCTTACAACGACGACGGCGGCCCTGGTTATAACTCTGCGATGACGTTCACCGCCACCACGACGGGCACTTACTATCTTGGCGCTGGTTCCTACGATGACAACTACGCCGGCACCTACACGATGGCGGTCAACGAATTCACGCCCTCCGTCTACACCAACGATGAGATCGCCGATCAGCTGACGGACGGCTATTGGCAGGCGAACGGGTCCTCTCAACGCGCGTTCAACGTTTCGGTCGGCGGAACTATCACGGTCAACATCAACGGGCTGACCACGGCCGGCCAGAATCTCGCCCGTGATGCTCTGGAGCTCTGGTCGGACGCGACCGGCCTGGCGTTTTCCTACATCAGCGGCAGCGCACAGATCACATTTGACGATGGCGATTCCGGCGCTTACAACCGGTCATGGACAAGCAGCGGGAATATCACCCGTAGTGAAGTGAACGTGTCGACGAGCTGGATTTCGAGCTACGGCACCGGCACAAACAGCTATTCGTTCCAGACCTACATTCACGAGATCGGTCATGCGCTCGGGCTCGGTCATGCCGGCAACTACAACGGATCGGCGACCTACGGCATATCCAACCAGTATGTCAACGACTCCTGGCAAGCCTCCGTCATGTCCTATTTCAGCCAGACGGAAAACACCTTCATCAACGCCAGCTACGCCTATGTCCTGAGCCCTCAGGTCTCCGACGTGATCGCGATCCGCAACCTCTACGGTACGACCGGCACAACCCGCACCGGCAATACGACCTATGGCGACAATGCCAATTCCGGCGACCTAATGGATGAGATTAGCAGCCTAGACGCGCGCATCAGCTTCACGATTGTCGATGATGGTGGCACTGACACGCTCGACTTCTCCTCCGAATCCGCCAACCAAGTCATCGACCTCAACGAAGAGGCTATCTCAAATGTCCGCGGCCACACCGGCAACCTACAGATCGCACGCGGTTCCGTCATCGAGAATGCGATTGGTGGCAGTGGGAACGATACACTGGTCGGGAACTTGAGAAATAACGTTCTAGAAGGCGGTGTCGGCAATGACCACCTAGAAGGTGGAGCTGGGAACGACATCTTAAGAGGTGGATCGGGCGCCGACTATCTCCGCGGCGGCAGTGGCATCGATTGGGTAAACTATAGTCATTCCGACGCATCGATTATTGTTAATCTGGCAGATGCCGTTTCCGAAAGCGGCGGCTTTGCGGAAGGTGACGTGATCACTGAAGTTGAGCGTGTTTTGGGATCGTTGTTTGATGACAATATTTCAGGCGACAACAAAAGCAACTACCTTAGAGGTCACGATGGAGAAGATACACTCTATGGCGCCGGTGGCACCGACATTCTTCGGGGAGACGAAGGCGCAGATCTCCTAGACGGAGGCTTTGGGACAGACTGGGCATACTATAGTGGGTCATCATCCGCAGTACAAATCGACCTTGGCGATGGTACTGCAGAAAGTGGTGGTCACGCAGAAGGCGACATTTTGTCCAGCATTGAATGCGTTTTGGGATCGAACTACAACGATTGGATCACAGGTGACATAAGAAACAATTTTTTGAGAGGTAATGCTGGCGACGATTTTCTTCACGGAGGAATAGGAAATGACATTCTTAGAGGTGACGAGGGTGCGGACCAAATTTTTGGAGGATCGGGCGTAGACTGGGCATATTACAATGCATCAAACGCGGCAGTGATAATCAATCTTGAAGACAGTTTGGCAGAAAGTGGAGGCGATGCCGACGGAGATACACTGAATGAAATAGAACGCATCCTAGGCTCCCGTTACAATGACCAAATTCGCGGCGACGAGAACAACAACTATTTGAGAGGTTACATCGGTGAAGATAGGCTTGAGGGAGGCGGTGGAAACGATATCCTAAGGGGCGATGAAGGCGCAGACGAGTTAGTTGGTGGAGAAGGCACTGACTGGGCCTATTACAACGCATCTACAGAGGCTGTAAGGATTAACCTTGCAGACGGAGAAGTTGAGGCTGGTGGTCACGCCGAGGGAGACCAACTAATTGGCATTGAAAGAGTAAGTGGGTCCCAATACAGCGATATTATTGTAGGCGATTCTACAAACAACTATCTTCGCGGTGACTTTGGTGACGATGTACTTATTGGCGGGGGCGGAAACGATATCTTACGCGGCGATGAGGGCTCTGACACATATACGGGAGGTAGTGGTGCAGATATTTTCTATTTCGTAAGCGGTTCAGAAACTGACACGATTTTGGACTTCGAAGACGGCGTTGATATCATCAAGATCGAATTTGGTGTGAATTCAGTATCAGACATTTTGGTCGAAGATTCCAATGAAGACACCCATATTACATTTGCAGGGACGAAACTGATACTTAAGGGCATCGACCACACACTTTTATCTTCGGATGACTTCGCATTTGTTTAAGTTTTTACTGGGTCATCAAGACGTAATTCAGCAAGATATTTAACAGACTGATAGTCATCTTCCGCCAAAAAGCTGATAAATAAATACCAAATATTGAATTTACTCCTCAAATTCATTTCCAGCGCTCTTCCGGAATGAATTTCTCAGCTGACCAGTCTTAACCTCATCACCGCATAGATTACCAAAACACGAGTACTATACCTGGCTGTTTACTCTTGCTTATAGATATTTTCAAGGACAAGGCACCGTCCTCCTTCACAACGAAATCAGCAATATCCTGGCGATCTTTCATGAAATGTGTTCATTGCATAGGCATAACCCACAGAGATCGCCATTGACAAACGAGAAAAATCACTTCAACGGATGGTAATTAGATGGTGAGAAATTTTCTCGCAACCAGTTTTCGTGGAAAGGACGCTCTAGAGTGAGTACGAGCAAAGAGCGATTAGGCAAGTTCAACAGCATTGTTATCGATCGAAACCTAAGCTTCGCTTACATTTCAGTTCCAAAGGCAGCCAATACTTCTATCAAAGAGTCGCTACTTGCGACACGCATACCGCAAATTTTACTTTCCGGTGACAGAGATGAAATCGTAAAAAAATTACACAAGCAAAAAGATGGCGTTTTTTTCTTCTGTAAAAAAGAAGAATTATATAGCAATCCGCCATCATTTGTATTCACTGCCGTTAGGAATACATGGGAACGTATTTATTCATGCTACAAAAACAAGATTTACCACAACTTTCATGAACCTTTTGCTCACTACGATCTAAAGCACAAAATGTCATTTGAAGATTTTCTGTTGGTCATTTCAGAAATCAAAGATGCAGACGCTGAGATACATTTTCGATCACAATATCATATACTTACACACAAAGGTTGCTTTTTGCCAGACGTCGTCTTGCGAGTGGAGCGCCTTGAAACACAGTGGGAGATCGTACGCACGTACTTTTCACGAACGCATGGTATCAACCTGTCTAAGGTTGGTCGCTTGAACACCACATCAAACCAAGCGGCGACTGAAGGTTTTAGCAGCAAAGCGATCGACCTTATCGGAGATCGATACTCTAAAGAAATTTCGTTCTTCGGATTTCAGCCGCCGCCACAACAAAACTAGACTAAAAGTTGGCGTTATGACGATACGCGTGAAGTAAGCTCCCAAGGCGAACGAGCGAAATTTGCGCAAACTCAAACCTTCATTTTTGACTGGGACGGTCCGTGATGAGCGATTCTCTTCAAGCAACACTAGTATTTGATTGGTTTCGAAATCTAGACGGTGATCGCGGCATTCTTAGGCGGAACATTAACTGGGTTTTTCATTACTTTTCGGGCTCCCGTACGTTCAGCAATGAATTGACTGAACTCACATCGTTGTTAGATGGCGCTAGCGAAATCATGCACGCAAGCGGCCTTGCGGATACACATCATTCGTGGGCTAGGGTGTACGAAGATTTGGATGACTGGCCTAGGTTAAAGCAATTCTTTTTAGATGGGTGTGGCAAAAATGATGTCTTGGTTGGGTTTGAATTATCACCAGCTCAACGGTCATTGATTTCAAGTGTCGGAAAAACTTACTTGGACATTCGTACGCACCCTGTCAGATTTCTACCGGACTACATGCTAGCTGCCAATACGAACTCCACCGAAATTCATGATCGCCTAGTCAAACTTACACCAGAACGAAGCTATATTGATCAATATGTTGGGTTTGTCAAAGCAAGAGCGGCGCGCCGCTATACAAAGCGCATGAATACCGATCATGGTATTGTTTTTTTCAGCCAGATTGCAGTCGATTCCTCGAGAATTCGCGGTGGCGAAATTATCGATGATTTTTTCGTAATAAGCGAATTGGTAAAAATACTCGATAAGTATAAACCAAAGAATTTCTACGTTAAACACCATCCGCATGAGAAAATTAAACAAAACACAATGGAAATGCTAAGAGAATTGAACGCAAAAGAAATTAACACCAATACCTACGATCTACTAAGTTGTGACGGATTGTTGTGTGCAGCACTTTCTTCGTCAGTATGCCACGAAGCACAATACTTCAAAACTCGCCCACACATTTTCCTAGAACCTATTGAGAATTTTTCGCCAATTGGCACTACGTCAAAGGTGGGCGACTATATGATGTTGCCCTCAAACATCTATTCCGCTGACCTCTGGCGTTTTCTATTGGAGGGTGGAGAGACACCAAGATCAGAATTTCCAAGGTTTGAGACACCATATAGATCCGCTTCAGGTTTGAGTTGGGGCTGATATGATCTATTTAGATATTTCACGCCTAATAAGGCGAATAAAGGTTCAGACTCCAACTGGAATTGATCGCGTTGAGTATGAATACGCGCGCTATTTTTTGACAAGAAGTGGGCGCTATGTAGCTCAAGTGTCCAACAAAATAGTTGAAGTGCCAACTTGGTTTGTTCGCGAAATCATAGATGCGTTCGGTGATCGTTGGAATAATGGCGCTGAGCCGGATACACTTATTGAGAATAAGGTCAATTTATTTTTTAAGTATCACAGCAAAAATGAAATTAGAGATGTAAAAGAAACATATTTGATACAAATAAAGAATTTAGGAATTAAAGATCGCATACATAAAATAAATTCTGAACGCGAGTCAATTGAAGAATACTCTGGTAATTTTCCTTGGGAAATAGTCAGGTTGGGATTACTATTAATTCCAGGCTTGATCGCGCGTTTCGTATCTGCCTCTACCACTAAGGTTGGAGACAAAAGATTAAAAGGCACTATTAATGCCACAAGCGAAAAATCGCTTTATCTAAATGTTGGCCATTCT
The DNA here is from genome assembly GCF_030732845.1 of Roseibium sp. MMSF_3544. Classification (GTDB taxonomy): domain Bacteria; phylum Pseudomonadota; class Alphaproteobacteria; order Rhizobiales; family Stappiaceae; genus Roseibium. The sequence goes on along the minus strand of NZ_JASHKA010000014.1, from coordinate 1,956 downwards.
GGGTTAGAGATAGTTGAATTATTTCGCAACCTAAAGCAAGAAAACGGCATGCGCCTTGCCTTTTATATCCATGACGTTTTACCAATATCGCATCCACATTTATTCAAATCCGACAGCAGTGCAAAGCACATGATTGCCATGAAAAATGTTGCTTGTACGGCAGACTACATCTTCACGAATTCTGAGTTTACGAAGAAGGAACTGGAACGGCTAGTCGATGGGATATCGGTCTCAGAAGTTCTAAATATTGGCGTGTCTGCACTTGCAACACGAGAAAACAACCCAGCCTCACTTCGAAACGGGTTAGTGTCAATTGGAACATTGGAACCTAGAAAGAATTTCTTGTGGCTTGCTCGTACTTGGCTTTCGTTTTGTAATAAATACCCAAATGTTGTAGGCAGCGAAACACTTACAATTTATGGAAAAAAAGGGTGGCTGGATGATGGTTCCTACGACGAGTTAATAAGACTAGCGAACAGTTCACAACACCTTCAAGTGCTGAGCGGTGCCGATGATCATCAAGTTAACACTAGTCTAGGCGCAGCCCGAGCGTATGTTTCGGCAGCACATGTTGAGGGTTGGGGAATGCCAATTGCCGAAAGTTTGCTGTTTGGCACGCCTGTTCTCGTCACTGATGTTGCAGCACACAGAGAAGTAAGCCAAGGTATCGGTAGTTTTTTCCCTGTCGACGATGAGAGCGCTTTCGAGGAACTGGTTCTGAAGCTTTTTTCCGAGAGTTTTCTTGAAAGTGAAATCTTCCGTACAAGGAATTTTGTTTCTTGGCGTTGGGATGAACATTTTGAAAAGCTCAACAAAAATGTATCAAATCCACATAATCTTGGTCAGTGTGGATGCTTCTCGGAATAGATATTCACAGGCCACCTCAGGCGAACGAAAACACGTTAGTTAGCAAATTATGAAGAAAAGTAAACATCTCAAAACTTCGAGTAAACTGGAAAACAAAATACAAACATTACACAGTGTAAATATAGCTCCGACTGATGTTGTACCAATAATCGTTTTCCGAGCGTCTCTCGCTGCTTTAGAACTTGTTAAATACTTCGAGCAAGCGGGAAAATCGCCGGCGCGAATTCTGGACATTGGTGGCGGGCATGGCATCCATGCTGATTTCTTTAAGACTGCATTTCCAAACGCGAAAATTGATATTGTAGATATGACAAGAAACGACAGTCGCGTTGCTTTTGTTGGCGACTATTTGGACTTTAACATTTCGGAACGCTACGATGTTATTTGGTCGAGCCATGTCTTGGAACACGTGCGAAATACGGGCCTTTTTTTGGACAAAATTTACCAAGATCTACGTGACGGTGGCATATTTTGCTGTACAGTCCCTCCTCACAGAAACGATAGAGGTATTCTAGCCCACCTTACAACTTGGGATCCCATGCTTCTTATCATAAACCTTGTTCGGGCTGGGTTCGATGCTCGTGACGGACGTTTCGCCAGGTACCGTTACAACATTTCAGGTTTAGTAACACGCCGGGACAACCGACGAGAAACTTCTGACGCTAAACGGATGCCAGAGCTTCCGAGAATGCGGCATACATATGTCGCAGACTTCAAATATTGGAATTGGCACGTAAAAAAACTTTCCAATCATTCAAAGCTTCCACGGTACGATAGTCTCGATGCAGCACTGGAGGCTTATCAATCAGGTTCTGCCTACGACCAGTTTTTCACCGTTGGAGCAGAAAACTTGCGCAATTGCTATTACTTCGACTCAACTCGTAGCCTGATAATGGGTGTAAACTAACCGCAGGCCTATATGTCTTCTTAAGCTTCTTTCCGTGCTATTTTGCATTGAAAGGAGAGTGTCATGTCGTCATCTTCGAAATCGACTTCGCAGGGCAAGCGGGACGCTTCTAGCAAGCTTGCTGAGCATCGGCTAAGTGTCCTTGAGCTTGCCAAGGAGCTCGGCAATGTTGCGGAAGCTTG
>NZ_JASHKA010000013.1 GCF_030732845.1 Roseibium sp. MMSF_3544 | reverse complement strand
GAATCGATTCCTAAATCCAAGATTTTGACTTATTTTTACTTGGAGATATGACGAAAATTCCACCAAACTGCATGAAACAACTCGGGGTGCCTTTAGCGTCGAAATTTGAGGTTGGTGTGCGGCGCAACATGACGGACCAGCGGGCAAATTTCGCGATCTTCGATTAGTTGGATTAATTTCTCGTAATGGTTGTTTTTGCAATGCAAAATCACCTTGACACTTATTGTGCAGTGCATTACGACGAGTTCCCGTAGGTAACGCGATGCGCGCGCCGGCAGCCTTATTGGGCCGAAGATGCAGGCTCTAGGACCCGGTCCGCCGGATAAGGGCAGTGAAATGATGAACAACTTTGAAGATCTCCAGAAGCTGAGCAAAGACAACATGGACATGGCCATGGAATCGTTCGGCTCCATGAGCAAGGGCTTCCAGGCGATTGCCGCTGAAGTCGCTGACTATCAGAAGAAGTCCTTCGAAGAAGGCACGGCAGCTGTAGAGAAGCTGGTCGCTTCCAAGTCTCTCGACAAAGCTTTCGAAGCACAGGCTGACTACGTCAAAAACACTTACGAAGGTTTCGTTGGCGAAATGACCAAGCTCGGTGAAATGGTCACCGACATGTCCAAAGACGCCTACAAGCCTTACGAAGGCGTTCTTGGCAAAATGGCTAAGTAACCCGAAACAATCCCGCAGTTTGCCTGCGATTGTTCAAAACCCGGCTCCATTGAGCCGGGTTTTTTCGTATATACACAGAAATGCTCGGAAATTGGCCGTGTGGAAGGGATCACTTCGTTCGCACACGGAATTGCGTTCCGTCCGCATCTTTTAATCATAATTCAGGCACCTACATTCCCGTGTAACGGTCACGCTTGTGTCACAAGCAGGACGTTCACCTGAAACTTGATGAAATCGACCATTGCGCGAGCGCGGCTTGCGCGGCAGGATTACCAGTGAAGATGAGAAACCCGCAGGGGTCGATCCTGCGGTTCCAATAAGCGGAATGGCCGGCATGTGCTGGCCGCTCCGGAAAATGAAGACCGGCGTGAGCCGGAGTGTTAGAGGCGATAGTTACGGCAATGTCGGCGGGCTCAGATTATGACAATGACGGTGGTGACGCCGGAACGGTTGTCGCTACCCGGACAAAAACGGTCACCAAACGGCCGAATCTTTACCGCGTGCTGCTGTTGAACGATGACTACACGCCGATGGAGTTTGTCATTCACGTCGTCGAAAACTTCTTCCAGAAGAATCGGGAAGAGGCGACGCGCATCATGCTCCATGTTCATCATCACGGTGTCGGGGAATGCGGAGTGTATTCCTACGAAGTCGCGGAAACAAAAGTCACTCAAGTTATGGACTTTGCGCGCAAGCACCAGCATCCTCTGCAATGCGTCATGGAAAAAAAGTGAGGACCAACGCACGTGCCTTCCTTCTCACGCAGTCTAGAAAAAGCCCTTCACCAGGCACTGGCATTCGCAAATGAGCGCCAGCAGGAATACGCCACGCTAGAACATCTCTTGCTGGCGCTGCTGGACGATCAGGATGCCGCCGCCGTCATGAGGGCCTGCAACGTGGACCTGGATACGATCCGGCGCAATCTGCTCGAGTATATCGAGACTGAGCTGGACAACCTTGTCACGGACAGTGATGACGATTCAAAACCAACGGCAGGATTCCAGCGGGTCATCCAGCGCGCGGTAATCCATGTTCAATCCTCCGGGCGGGAAGAGGTGACCGGGGCCAACGTGCTCGTGGCGATCTTTGCCGAGCGCGAAAGCCATGCCGCCTATTTCCTGCAAGATCAGGACATGACGCGCTACGACGCGGTCAACTACATTTCCCACGGCATTGCGAAGCGGCCCGGCATGTCCGAGGCGCGGCCGGTCGAGGGAGCAGACGAAGAGGACATTCTTCCAGGCTCGGAAGGAGACAAGAAGTCCAACCAGAAAACAGACGCGCTTGAAGCTTATTGTGTCAACCTCAACGAAAAGGCTGAGGGGGGCAAGATCGACCCGCTTATCGGGCGCGACAGCGAGATCCAGCGCACAATCCAGATCCTGTGCCGCCGGTCCAAGAACAACCCGCTCTTCGTTGGCGATCCGGGTGTCGGCAAAACCGCAATTGCGGAAGGTCTTGCCCATCGCATCGTCAACGGCGATGTGCCGGATGTCCTGAAAGACGCAACAATCTTCTCCCTCGACATGGGATCGCTTCTTGCCGGTACGCGCTACCGGGGCGATTTCGAAGAACGGCTGAAGCAAGTGGTCAAGGAAATCGAGGACTATCCCGGAGCGGTGATGTTCATCGATGAGATCCACACCGTGATTGGCGCCGGAGCGACTTCCGGCGGGGCGATGGATGCGTCAAACCTTCTCAAGCCGGCTCTTGCGTCGGGTGCAATCCGGTGCATCGGGTCGACAACTTACAAGGAATACCGGCAGTTCTTCGAAAAGGACCGGGCGCTCGTCCGCCGTTTCCAGAAGATCGACGTCAACGAGCCGACGATCCCGGATGCGATCGATATCCTGAAGGGTCTGAAGCCCTATTTCGAAGACTTCCATAAGGTCCGCTATACCAATGACGCCATCAAGACGGCTGTGGAGCTGTCGGCGAAATACATTTCCGACCGGAAGCTTCCGGACAAGGCTATCGACGTTCTGGACGAAACCGGCGCATCGCAGATGCTGGTGCCGGAAGCGCGTCGCCGGAAAACGATCGGTGTGAAAGAAATCGAGAACACCATCGCGACCATGGCGCGGATTCCGCCGAAGTCTGTGTCCAAGGATGACGCTGAGGTTCTGGAAAATCTTGGTAAGGACCTGAAGCGGGTCGTCTACGGTCAGGACTCGGCCATCGAAACCCTGGCATCAGCGATCAAGCTTGCGAGAGCCGGTCTGCGCGAGCCGGACAAGCCGATCGGCAGCTATTTGTTCTCAGGACCGACGGGCGTCGGTAAAACCGAGGTTGCGCGCCAGCTGGCATCGTCGCTCGGTGTTGAGCTGATCCGGTTCGACATGTCTGAATATATGGAGCGGCACACTGTGTCCCGCCTGATCGGCGCGCCTCCAGGTTATGTCGGCTTTGACCAGGGCGGCTTGTTGACGGACGGCGTCGACCAGCACCCCCATTGCGTACTGTTGCTTGATGAAATTGAAAAGGCCCATCCGGATCTCTTCAATATTCTGCTGCAGGTGATGGACCACGGCAAGCTGACCGACCACAACGGCAAGCAGGTCGACTTCCGCAATGTCATCCTGATCATGACGACCAATGCGGGTGCGTCCGATATGGCCAAGATGCCGGTCGGCTTTAACCGCGTGAAGCGGGAAGGGGACGACACCGAGGCGATCAACAAGCTGTTCACGCCGGAGTTCCGCAACCGCCTCGATGCCATCATTCCGTTCGGCAACCTGCCGATGGAAGTGGTCTACAAGGTGGTCGAGAAGTTCGTCATGCAGCTTGAGGTTCAGCTGGCGGACCGGAACGTCACTTTTGAGCTGACCGATGATGCGGTGAAGTGGCTGGCGACCAAGGGTTACGACAGCCGAATGGGTGCCCGGCCGCTTGGCCGGATCATTCAGGAACATATCAAACGGCCGCTTGCGGACGAAGTTCTGTTCGGCAAGCTCAAAAAAGGTGGAATGGTCAAGGTGTCGGTCTCAGAGGACGGCAATGGCCTGTTGCTCGAAAGTGTCGAGGAGCGGGCAACGCCACCCAAACCCAAGGCGAAGACCGAAGCCAAACCCAAGCCGAAGCGCCGCCGCAAGCCCGCTGCCAAGGCAGCGGCAAAGCCGACAAAGTCGTCCGGTGGCAACAAGGGTGGATCTTCCAAGAAGAGTCTTGTTCCGAAGGTGCCGCTGGCGGATTGATCCGACCCACCCGGCAAACAAAAGAACCCCGGACCACGGTCCGGGGTTTTTTGTTGCCGTGTATTGCCCCAAGCATTCAAGCCATTCATCAAATCCATTCGACAAATTTGTTTGTTACGCGGTTCGCGTGTTCCTAATTTCAGAGCAACACAGAAGGAGCCAAAAAATGTCGGAACAGAAAGTCGCAATGATCACCGCAGGCGGATCCGGAATGGGCGCGGATGCTGCCCGTCGTCTTGCCGCCGATGGCATGAAGGTCGCGATCCTGTCTTCCTCCGGCAAAGGAGAGGTGTTGGCAGAAGAGCTCGGCGGTTTCGGGTTCACCGGGTCGAACCTGGAACCATCTGACTTGAAGTCATTTGTTGATAAAACCATGCAGGCCTATGGTAGAATTGATGTTCTGGTGAACTCTGCGGGCCACGGACCCAAGGGTGACATTCTGGAAATATCGGACGAAGACTGGCATCGCGGCATGGACTTTTATCTGATGAACGTCATCCGTCCGAGCCGCCTCGTCGCGCCGGTGATGGCCGATCAGGGTGGTGGCACGATCATCAATTTATCCACCTTCGCCACGTTCGAGCCGGACCCCATGTTTCCAACCTCTGGGGTTTTCCGCGCCGGACTGGCCAGTTTCACGAAGCTTTTTTCAGACAAATTTGCGGCAGCCAACGTGCGCATGAACAACGTCTTGCCGGGGTTCATTGACAGCCTTCCGGAAAAGGAAGACCGGCGCGAACGCATCCCCATGGGACGCTATGGTCGCTCCGATGAAGTCTCCGGTCTGATCTCCTATCTGGCAAGCGGCGCAGCCGCCTATGTTACAGGACAGAACATCCGGATAGATGGCGGGCTGACGCGATCGGTTTGACACTTGAGCGTACTGGACAGAAACTCCGGAAAAATGTAAGGCTGCCTTATTATCTGACGTCTTGAGTCCAGTTCAAATGACCGTTCCCAAAGGGACCGCGCAAACGAATGCGCCTGAAGATCCGCCAAAGAGTGACCGCGAGTGGTTCCTACTGGGAGCGCGCGCGGCCATCTCAATCCCGGCGTTGATCCTGACGGCCGCCTTTGTCGGTTTCGCCGGACTGGCGCGGGAAACGGGCCTGACGCTTGCGGAAACGCTATTGATGACCGGCTTCATCTGGGCGTTGCCGTCTATTGTTGTTCTGACCGGTGCATTGTCGTCCGGCATGGGACTGATCCCGGCCGCCATTGCCGTTGCGCTCGCTTCCGTTCGCCTGATGCCGATGACAATGGCGCTGATGCCCATGGTCAAGATTCCCGGGAGAACAAAGAACTGGCATCTGCTGGTCGCCTCCCATTTTGTGGCCGTGACCGCGTGGGTGTTTGCCATGCGCAATCTGCCCGATCTGCCGCGAGAAGCCCGTCTTCCCTTCTTCACAGGCTTTGGTGCCTCGGTGACGACGTTCGTGTTCTGCATGACGGGGATTGCCTACCTGATCGTAGAGCGAATGCCGGATGTGGTTGCAGGGGCTTTGGTACTTCTGACCCCGGTCTACTTTCTGTGCTCACTTTGGGGGGCTGCGCGCCTTAACGTCGACAAGGCTGCCATGGTGGTCGGACTGGCGCTTGGGCCTGTCTTCTTTTTGTATCTGCCCGGACTTGATCTGTTGTGGACTGGCCTGATTGGCGGCACCGTTGCTTACCTGGGTATGCGCGTGCTGCGCGGAGGCCTGTCATGACGGATGGCCTTCTGTACGAAACCTGGTGGTGGCCCTATGTCATGATCCTCGTCGCCGGTTGGCTTGCCACCGATGTGTGGCGCTGGATCGGGGTATTTGCTAGCGGCAGGTTGCGGGAAGACAGTGAGTTGCTGATATGGGTGCGCTGCGTTGCAACTGCGCTCGTTGCCGGACTCATATCCAAGCTGATCCTGTTTCCTCAAGGGATCCTCGGCGACACACCGATGTGGCTGCGGATCGCTGCAACATGTGCCGGTTTTGCCGCATTCTTCCTGTCTCGCCAGAAAGTCATTGTTGGCGTGCTGGCTGCCGAAGCTTTTCTGATCGGCGGCTGGATGTTGCTTGACGTGCTCTGAAGGTCTGCTCGGCGTTCCGCGTGCGAACCGGTCTCAGCGCAAAGCTTCTAGCCAGATGTTCTGCCAAGTCCTGTGACCTACCAGGCCCATTTAACGCTTGAACAATACTCTTTTGCGAGGATCCCGGGAAGTTTTGCAGTTTTTGTCACCTTCACGGGAAGGCGAATATCCATAATGTTCCCGCCGCGATCTGTCAGCTCCGACGACGAACTCCTTGCCGGTTCACAAACCACACGGACTTCGGCCTATGACGGTACGTTTGAGAAAAGCCTCGTCTACGTCCTGATTGCAGCAATTGCGGTGACGCTCGGGCTGCAGTTCCTGTTTGTTTTCAGGACCGACATGAACTGGGACGAGTTTTATTATCTTTCTCAGGTTTACGAGTACAAGGCAGGCAACCTGAGCAGATCCTTTCAAACCTTCCACGTGCACCTGTTTGGTTGGCTTACATCATTGGATGCGCTGGAGCCGACGCAGATATTGCTGGGGCGGCTGGTCACCTATCTGCTGCATTGCTTCAATCTGTATTTCATTTTTGCCATAAGCAGGAAGTACACGCACACCATACCCGCGCTTGCTGCTGTTGCCTGCTACTGTGCCTTCAGCTTTGTAATGGATCATTCCGCGAGCTTTCGCTCCGATCCATTCGCAACCTTCACGCTGATGGCCGCGCTTTACATCGCGATTTGCTTTCAATGGCGCATGGCGTGGTTTCTTTTGGCCGGCGTCCTGATTGGCGTTGCGGGGCTGATCACAATCAAGTCGATTTTTCTGGCGCTGATGATCGGGGCGGTCATGCTTGTCGAAAGCATCCGATCCGATCAGCGGGGCAGGTCGCTTATCGCAATTGCGGTCGCGGTCGCAGGTGCCCTGGCAACGTTCGGAGCCCTCTATTTGTGGCACAAGTCGCTTCTTGCGCCTGGCACGAGCGTGAATGGTGGGGCGATGTTAAAGCAGAGTTTCCAGAAAACGATTCTGGACTCGGAGTTTTTTCCAAGATCGTTCTCGTTTTTGCGAGCCGTTCTGGAGAACATTGTGATTGTGATGGCGGTCGCTTTCGGCCTGGCTCTGGCTCTTCGAAACACCTTTGCCGGGCCTGCTGGCGAGCGAAAAAAATGGCTGGCGTTGGTCCTGTTCGCCAGTCCTCTTCTGACCTTGCTCTTCTATAGGAACGCCTTTCCTTACTACTACGCCTTTATGCTGGCGCCTGTCGCGGTATTGGCCTCCGTTTCGGTTAGTTTCGTCCTTTCAAGTGCTTTTGACAGAGATCGCTTCGGGCGTATTATCACGATCCTTCTTGTCTTTTTTTCCGTGCAAGTCGCACAAAACGTCTGGCGAAATTGGGACCGCACGCCAGCAACGCAGATTGCGACCATTGAAACCATTCACAAGATGTTCGACGAACCGGTTGGTTATTTAGACCGGAACTCGATGATCGCTTCTTTTCCGAAGCACGGGTTCTTCATGAGCAGTTGGGGATTTGAAAATTATCACGCCAAAGGTGTTCCGGTCATGGGTGACATTATCCGGAACGAACAACCCAAGTTCCTGATCGCGAACACGACCGCCTTGGACCTTGAGGGGAAACGCAGCGCATTTGACAGCTCGTCAAACTCAAGTTTGTTGCCGCAGGATATCGAGGCCCTGAAATCCAATTATGTCCATCACTGGGGCAACATCTACGTGGCGGGGAAACAGCTCCTGTTCCCCGGCGGCGAGCCGGTTATCAAATTGGATTTGCTGATTGAAGGCACGTATACGCTGGAAGCAAATGGTCCTGTCACGATCGACGGCGTCCTCTTGCGGCCCGGCAATCAAATTTTTCTTAACCGGGGCGAGCATATAGTCCGTAGCACCGATCAGACGAATGAAGCGGTTCTGCGCTGGGGCAAGCACCTTTACATGCCTGACTATCCGGCTCCGACAACACCAATCTTCTTCGGGTTTTGAACGGATTGACGCCAGGCGAATGCAAAGGCAGCTCTATGAAGCTCATCATACAGATCCCGTGTTTCAACGAAGAAGAAAACCTGGCAGCCACGATCCGGGACATCCCTCGGGAATTCGACGGCATTGATGACGTTGAGATAATGATCATCGACGATGGGTCCTCAGACCGTACTGTCGAACTGGCACGAGAGCTGGGTGTCGACCACATCGTGACCCACACCGGCAACAAGGGCTTGGCGCGTACCTTTAGGACTGGCATGGAAGCCTCGCTGAAGCGTGGGGCGGACATCATCGTCAACACTGACGGCGACAATCAGTATTTCGGTGGTGACATTGCAAAGCTGATCCGTCCGATTATCGATGGCGAAGCGGAAATTGTTGTCGGAGACCGCGGAGGTATGACCAATCCGCATTTTTCGATATTCAAGCGTCGGCTTCAGGTGTTGGGCAGTTTCCTGATCCGCAAGATAACCGGACTTGATATAACCGATGCCGTGAGCGGTTTTCGTGCCATTTCGAGGCATGCTGCAATCCAGATCAATATCGTGACCGATTTCAGCTACACGATCGAGATGCTGGTGCAGGCAAGCTCCAAGCGTTTGAAGGTTGTTTCGGCACCAATTCGTACAAACGCCAAGACGCGCGAATCCCGATTGTTCAAGAGCATTCCGCAATTTCTGAGAATGTCGGGAGCAACGCTCGTGCGCTCCTATACGATGTACAAGCCTTTGCGCGTCTTCTCGGTGATAGGCTTGCTCTTGCTGGTTGCCGGCGCCGTTCCGATCGGGCGCTTTCTCTATTTCTATCTGTCAGGGGACGGTGCGGGCCATATTCAGTCGATTGTCCTGGGCGCAAGTCTGGTGATCATGGGCGGCGCGACCATCCTTATCGGCATGGTTGCCGATCTGATCAACTTCAACAGAAAGCTCATTGAGATCCTGTTGGTCAAGGTTACCCATATTGAAGGTGAGCTCGACAAGATGTCCCACAAGGAGCAGAAGGTCGATCGGCAGAAGATCTTGAACGAGCTGAATGAAATCAATGCAAATGTCGGTCGAAAACTGCCAATGGCCTGAAGTGCCGGCAAATTAAGGTTTCGCGGGCATGGATGGACGGCCGTTCGGATGGAGCAGGGCGCTAACGATGAATTCGCTGCTTGAAAGCTCTTTGGCGTCAATTCGAGCCTATGCGCCCTCGCGAAAATGGCGCCTGCCTTTGCTGGCATTCGGTGCCATTTTGTTCGTGGGCGGAGGGATCTATTCCCTCAGCCGGCTGGATATCGGTTTTGCGGACATCGAGTTCGGTCCTTTTGCAGCGCTGCTTTTCCTCATGGGTCCTTTGAGCCTTGTCTACGGCGCCGTCAGCATGATGCTGACTGCGCGTGCAGCAGGTGTGCCGATGCCTTTTGGGAAGAGCTTTCGTGTGTCGTGTATTGCACAGACAGCCGAAATCCTCCCACTTCCGGGCGGTGCAATGGTCCGAGGCGCTGCGTTGGTCAATGAAGGCGCGACAGTTGCCCGTTCCACCGGAATTGTCCTTGCCAATGCCCTGTTGTGGATTTCCTGCGCCGCATTTGCAGCCGGGCTCAGCATTCCAAGCAATGGTCCGATCGGATGGTTGTTCGCCGCCGGCGGTTTCGTCATGGCAACGCTGTCGGTCAGCTGGCTGACCTATGTATCGGGCCCAAGAATTGCGTTCCTAAGCCTGGCGCTCAGGTTTGCAGGATTGGGACTGATGGCTGTCCGGATGTTTTTTGCCTTTGCAGTCCTGTCGCTGCCGGTCGCCTTTGTGGAAAGCTTTGTATTTTCATTCGCAATTATTGCCGGATCAGCATCTTCGATTGCGCCAGGTGGTCTCGGCATTAGTGAGAGCATCGCAGCCCTCATGGCCACGACGACACAGACCTTGCCCGCTGCGGCTTTTGTTGCGGTAGCGCTAAACCGGATTGTCGCTCTGTTTCTCAACGCGTCGGTGACTTATGCGCTGCTCTTTTCGTTTCAAGGCAGAGACGCTCAGAATGTCTAGCGTCAGGGCATTGTCGCGTCCGGTGGTCGAACCGGAACCAAAACTGGGCGCAGAATGAGAATACTGTTTCTGACATCAACTTTGCCGCGTTTTTCAGGTGACCAGCAGGCGCCTTTTGTTCTGGAACAAGCCAGTGCCTGGAAAAAGGCCCGACCATCGGACGATGTCTTTGTCCTTGCGCCGCACGATAAGCAGGCTGCCAAGGAGGAGAAAACTGATGACATCAACATCTTTCGTTTTAAGTACATGTGGCCTGAGGGCTATCAGACACTTGCTTATCCGGCCATTTTGCCAAACCTGCGCGAGAAGCCTACGAGGGCTCTGCAAATCCCTTCTTTTGTTGCTGCGCAGTACTTTGCCGCAAAACGCCTGATCAAAATGCACGACATTGATCTGGTCTACGCGCACTGGATCATGCCGCAGGGTCTGGTGGCGTACCGATTGCACCAGTCCATGAATGTGCCTTACATCCTTCAGAACCATTCATCGGACCTTGCCGTCTTTGAGAAATTCGGCGGGATGGGCCATCGCCTGGCCCGTACCGTGTTGCGCAAGGCAACGGCATTCTTTTGCGTCAACAGCAATCAGCAGGCGTACGCCCAGTCAATTTTGCCTGACATCGACAGCCATGTCTTGCCGATGGGGCTGGCATTGGACCCGGACGAGGCCAAGTCGTCTTACTCCGTCGAAGAGTGCGCCTATGCCTTCGGGACGATTTCGCGCTTGTCGCGTAAGAAGGGGCTGCATCACCTGATTGCCGCGGCTGAGAGGCTGGCCGAGGAAGGCAAGACCTTCCCGATTGCGATTGCCGGTGACGGTGAAGAGGCCGAAACACTCGCCCGGATCCCGGATCGGGCGAACATTCAATTTCCAGGGTTTTTGTCCGGACGTCAGAAGCAGGAGTTTTTCGCCAAATGCTTCGCCATGGCCTTTCCCTCAGTCTCTGACAAAGGGGACAGCGAGGGGCTTCCCGTCGCATTGCTTGAGGCATTGGCAAGCGGCAAGCCGGTGATTGCCTCACCAGACACGAATATCACTTTGCTGCCCGAATGGACTGCAATCCGCGAATGTGTGACGTTCCTGGAAGAGCCGGCAGATGTGAACGCGTTTGCCGACGCCCTGAAATCGACCCTGGCGCTTACGCCCGAAGACGTAGCAACCCGCGCCAAGCTTTTGCGGGAGACGATCGGACGTTACCGATGGGACAGGTTGATTGAAGAATACCTCGAAATCATCGAAAGCCGGCTCACTCGGGGACCAGCAGTGAACGCATCTCGGTGACCATCTCCTGATACTGCTCCTTCGAGGAAGGCGCCGCGGACCGTATGCGCTCCCAGAACTCTGCCGGATCGGCCTGCAATGCTTTGACCTGCTGCAAGACCCTATCAACGTCGAAAGATCTTGCATCGTGGACGTATTCTGCAATCCCAAGATCTTCGTAGGCTCCCCAACCCTTGCGCTCATAGGACAGATGAATGGCCGGGCGACCAGCAAGCAGGGCTGCAATCGCTCCATGCAATCGAACGGACACAACAACCCCCGGCACACCTGCCTCAAGCAGCGTGCCAAACGGCTCTGCATCTTTGTAGCCGCGCCGTTCGTAGAACGCCTTGTCGCTGCGGGGGCCACGCGTGTCGGCTTGCACTGCCCATCTTGGCGCTTCGAGTCTTTCGGCAAGCTGGTCAAGATTTTCGAGATACATGTCGGGGTTTGGCAGATCCCGCCCAACGAGAATGGTTTGATCCTGCGGATCGACGGGAGAAATTTCTTCAATTTGTCTGGCCAGCTTCAACACCGCCAAGTCGCCGATACGTCTGGTGTTCGGCAGGTTTAGCTCCGCCATGGTTTTGTCGTCGCGCACGAACACGCGGTCCATGCCTGCGAGATGGTTGCGTGCCATTCTTCCGGCAATGCCGTCCAGCGGGCCGATGCTTTGCGGAAGATAAACCGTTGGAACATCCGAACGAGACGCCGAAGATAGTTGTGTCATGTGATTAAGCAAAACGCCGGCTTGCCGGACCAGGCTGTCGGCAACCAGATACCCACCACCCACGGCAATCAGGCCTTTGGATCTGCGCACCAGGGCAGGGACGGAACCGACCGTTCCTCCGCTCACCAAATCGACGCCCAAATTCAGTCCGGCCTGGAAGAGCTTCCAAGATACTCTGGCTGAGGGTTCTCCCGGTGCCCGGAAGACGGTTCCAAAGTCCGGAAAACTCTCCGGGTCGAGCGCCAACAAGGCACATTCCGACCGCGCGACGCCCGCAGCTTCCAGTGCCTCCAGTGTCAGATCCACAAGCAACCCGTCTCCCGCGTTCCGGCGACTGAAAGCGTGAAGGATCAGGTACATCTAGGTTGGTTCCCGGTTCATAACGATCATCTAGACTGGATGTTCGTAAAACAAAAGAGTCTCATGGCAGAACACGCTCAAATTCCCAATTAGATGACTCGCTCCATGTCGTAAACCGGCGCTGAAACTCGCGTCTTCCAGCTATCGTCTGGTATCGCCAAAATCGATGATCAACGAGAGATCGCGTCAGACACCGATCACCACTGCGAGTACCCGCAAATTCCGTCATCAGCGACAAACAACGCAAGGTCTGCCATGCAGCGTTTGCGCAGAAGAGTGGTGCGCGAAGCGTGCTTCCGTCTCGACCGGTGAATTCGATAATGTTAGCGTTTGTTTTGCGGCGCGCTCTGGAATTGTTGACTGGCGTTTTGAAAGGCCCGATTCAGCAAGCTCAACCGCATTATTCCGGATCTCCCAAACACCCGATGCATCCTTTGCACACTTTTGGACCCAATTGGATTGGACACGACCATGGCAGAGCAGGTGGAACTCTTTTACGCCCCTCAGTCCCGCGCAACAGGTGTGCGCGTTCTTCTTGAGGAACTTGGCGCGCCCTATACCCTGAACGTCCTCAACGTGAAACTCGGAGAAAACCGGCAACCGAGTTTTCTGGCGATAAATCCGGCTGGCAAGGTGCCGACTGTTCGATGTGGCAATGCCGTCATTACCGAGCAGGTCGCAATCTACATTTTTCTCGCTGATCTCTTTCCGGAAAAGGGATTGACGCCGGCTCTCGATGACCCGCGCCGTGGACCCTATCTGCGCTGGTTTGTGTATATGGCATCGTGTTTCGAACCGGCGCTGGTCGACAGGGCTCTGAAACGAGAAGAGGCGCCCCAGATAATGTCGCCCTACGGGAGCTACGACACCGTCATGGAAAACATGCGCACACAGCTAGCGTCGGGCCCCTTTGTTCTGGGCGAGCAGATGACGGCTTTGGACATCTTGTGGGCGATGGGCTTGCGCTGGGGCATGGTCTTTGGGCTCGTTCCCGAGTTTGAAGAGTTCAAAGCCTACACCCAGCGTTTTTTCGAGCGCCCGGCGGCTGTCAAAGTCCTTCAGGAAGACCAGAATCTTGCCAAAGAGCAGGAAGACGCTGCCAATCAGGCCGGTGTGAATTAGCCCAATACCGCCCGTATTTTTTCCGCGTGGCCGGCAAGCACTTCGTTGTCTGCCATTTGGCCGGTATGCGGCTTCAGAGAAACGCCGTCAAAGCGCGGAATGACGTGAACATGGGTGTGAAACACCACCTGTCCACCGGCGGGCTCTGAAAACTGCTGAATGGTTGTTCCGTCCGCGCCGAAGGCCTTGATCACCGTCCGGGCCATTTTCTGAACCGTTGCCATTACCGCATTCAGATCGTCCGTTTCGATATCAAGGATGTTCCGGGACGGTGCCTTGGGAATCACCAGGATGTGTCCGTCGCCGCGTGGCATGATGTCCATGATCACAAGGGTCTTGTCGTCCTCGTAAATCTTGTGGCTCGGCAGTTCACCGCGCAGGATTTTTGCAAAAACGTTCTGATCGTCATAGGCGGGCGCGGTCATGCGAAGCTCTTCCTGTTATCGGGCAATCCATGGCGTGCAACAGCACGGTTGCCGGAGACTATTCGCACATCGCCACGTGGAGCAAGAGGGAAGTGGCCCGGTTAGACCGGGCCACTCGGTCGTTCAGATTTATGCCGCGTTTTGAAACCCGGCCGCATCAGACACCATCTTCGTAACCCCCGCGAAGTCGATTTTGCCAGAGCCGAGGACCGGAACACTTTCCACGACCCGCACTTCTGCCGGGATCATGAGATCCTGGGCGCCGCGTGCCTTGGCAGCTTCGATGAAGTCCGATCTGGTGGCTTCGGCACATTCCGTGATCAGGATCAGTTTCTCGCCTTTCTTGGGATCCTTGACGGCCGTGACCGCCGAAAGATGTTCCGGCCAGATCTCACCGGCAATTGCCTCGACCGCAGCCAGCGACACCATCTCGCCGCCGATCTTGGCAAAACGCTTAGCCCGTCCCTTGATCGTGATGAAGCCATCTTCATCGATCTCGACGATATCACCCGTGTCGTGCCAGCCGTCGACAAGAGGCTCGACCACACCTGGATTGTCCGATTTCAGGTACCCGACCATGATGTTGGGGCCTGAGACATAAAGGCGACCACCGTTTTCCACGCCGGGGACAGGTTCCAGCTCCGCAGACATGCCTGGCATAAGCTGGCCAACCGTACCCGGTTTGTTGAACATCGGGGTGTTGATGGCAATGACCGGCGCGGCTTCCGTGACACCGTAACCCTCCAGAACGCGCAGACCGAATTTTTCCATGTAAGTCTCGCGGGTAGACGGTTTGACCGGTTCCGCGCCTGCAAAGCAATAACGCAGCGAGCGGAAATCATATGCATGGGCTACGCGCGCATAACCATTCAGGAACGTATCCGTGCCGAACAGGATCGTTGCATTGGACCCGTAGATCAGCTCCGGAATGATCCGGTAGTGGAGCGGTGAGGGATACAGGAAGGTCGGGACACCCGAAATCAGCGGCAGGATCGTTCCCGCCGTCAGGCCGAAGGAATGGAACATCGGCAGGACGTTGAACACCTTGTCGGACGGTGAGAAGTCGATCCTTGCGGCCGCTTGGGTCGCATTTGCCAGGATGTTCTTGTGCGTCAGCACAACGCCTTTCGGTGTGCCTTCAGACCCGGAGGTGAACAGGACGACCGCTGTGTCGTTGCCGGTGCGCCGGACAAGAGGCCGCTTGCGCCTTGCCATCCCTTTGATCTTATCGAGCAAGGTGATTTCCTTGCGCAATTCGTCCAACCAGACGAATTTGACGTGTGGTTCCATTCCCTCGACAAGCGCTTCCAGCTTGGCCTGGCGAATGAACGCGCGCGAAGACAAAACCGTATCCACTTTCGCGGTCCGGCAAGCCGAGAGGACATTTTCCAAGCCGGCTGTGAAGTTCAGCATCGCTGGAACCTTGCCTGCCGACATTGCTGCCAGAAAGGTGACCGCCGAGCCGGTTGCGTTCGGCAACATGATGCCGATCGTTTTGCTATCTGTGGCGAGGGTCATGATCTTGTGACCGAGGACGGAGACGCCTGTGAGCAGCTTGCCGTAGTTCAGTTTGCCGGACACCGGATCTTCCAGTGCCAGTTCTGAATATCCACGCTCTTTCGCGGTCTCTATCACCTGCTCAAGAATGGTCTTGTCGGCCAGGCTCGATTCAAACATCAGGTCGGACATGATCTGGTATAGCTCGCTTCCCGCAGCAGCGCGACGCTTTTGGCCTTTCAGGTTTTCCGGCAATTCCAGGCGTTTCGGTTCCATGATCGTAACTCTCACTTTCGGAAACAGACGTTTGCGGATCTGGTTCGGGTTCAAAAAGGAAAACGGCGTTTTTTCAAGGCCCTCGATGCGGATCGGCACGATTTTGGCCTTGGTTTTGTCGGCAACCATTGCAGCGCCATCATAAACCTTCATCAGCGATCCTGTGACTGTGAGGCGGCCTTCCGGGAAGATCACCATCGGTTCTCCCGACTTCACGACATTGATCAGCGATCGTGTTGCCATTGGTTTGGCCGGGTTGATGGGCAGGGCATTGGCCAACGTCAAAAAGGGACGCACCCACCAGCGCTTTGCAATGTTGAAATCAATTGCAAATGTCGGATCGCGGTCCAGCAGGGTGAGGGCGAGGCTCGCGTCCAGGTAGGACACGTGGTTCAACGCCAGGATCGGGGCTTCACCTGCCTTTTCAAGGTTCTCCAACCCCTTGATTTCCACCCGGAAGATCGCGCGATAGAGGATCGAAACCACATCCCGCATCGGATTGGTTGGCAGGTACTTCAACATGAAGCCGGCGGCCCCGAGATTGAGGGCGGCAAGTGTGGCCATGACCGCCGGCACAGAAGCGCCGGCTTTTTGCGCAGCCGCTAGAACGAGACCACCGAGTGTCATCAAGGCAGCACCGAGCGCATTGGTGCCCGCGATGCGCCGTGCGCGCTCTTTCGGGGCGGACCAGAGCTGAAGCGCAGTAAAGGTCGGGACCACCAGGAGCGCACCTGAAATCGCCAGTCCGGCCATATCGATCGTCAACCGCATGACGCCGTCACCCTGCAAGAAGCTGGCGAGGTCCGGCGCCGGTGTTACCGGTGGCAGGTTGGCAAGTGTTAAAGCAGCATCGAGAGAGAAAAACGCCAAAAGAAGTGTTCCAACAGGCGCGGGGAGGAGGATAACGCGTCCTGCAGACAACCAGGCGGCCAGCGCTGACCCGATGCCGATTGAAACCGCAAAGACAGTCAGGAAATAGGTCACAGCTGTTTCATCGCCGCCAAGGGTGTCCTTGACTATGAGCGGCAAGAGCGCAAGCACCATGGCGCCGATCAGCCAAAACCACGCATTCATCAGGGCGACGCGGAACAAACGCTTGTCTTTCTTCAGATCGGACAAGATGCGCCAGGTGGAGGTCAGGACGTTCCAATCGACCTTCAAGTCCGGCGACGCCGGCTTTGATTTCGGGATTTGCCGGCTCATTGCGTAGCAGGCAAGGGCAAGACCGATCATGACCGGCGCAAAGACGGTGACCGGTGCTGCGGAAGAAAAAACCAGCCCGGCTGAAATCGTACCGCCCAATATGGCAAGGAAAGTACCCGCCTCGACCCATGCATTTGCGCGCGGCAAGTGGGAAGGAGACAGATGTTCCGGCAGCAGTCCGTATTTCACGGGGCTGAAGGTTGCCGACATGGCGCCGAACAAGAAGAGCGCAGCAAAGAGAATGTGCAGGGAAGAGAGCACCATTCCGACCGCCGCCAGGAGTGCTCCTGCAACCTCAATACCCTTGGTCATCCGGGCCATTCTTGACTTGTCGAACTTATCTGCAAGCTCACCACCAAGGGCTGACAGAAACAGATAGGGTGCTACGAACACGGCGCCTGCCAGCGCAATCAATCCGCCTGCCTCGCCAATGTCGGCACCAGAATTGGTGATCTGGAACAACACCAGAAAGACGAGGGTGTTTTTCAGGAAATTGTCGTTGAATGCCGACAGAAACTGGGTCCAGAACAGCGGCGCGAACCGCTTTGATGTCATCAGCGTTTTGCTCAATTCCATCTCCCTTCGAGTGGCCTCAGACCCCGGATGCTGCATGGTGTGCAGTTCAAGGGCGAAGGCGGGCACAAAACCTTTGAACAACGGCACTTTTCAAAAAGTGAACAATGTTCATTTATTGACAAAGCCACACGAAATAAGGTATGTCAAGAAAAAAATGAACTAAGTTCACTTTTAAGTGTGAGAGCTGGTGATGGCTGGAATTCAAAAGGCAAAAAGCGAAGAAACCCAACGCCGGGTTCTGGAGGCTGCCGTCAGGGCGGTCGAACAGGGCGGCATGGAAGCGGTTCAGATCCGCAAGATTGCAAGCGAGGCCGGCTATTCAGTCGGTTCGGTCTACAAACACTACGAAGATCAGGATGCGCTTTTAGTTGCTGTAAACACCGTAACGCTTGAGCGTATCAGGTCCGCCGTCTCTGATGCCGTCGTCGGTAAAAGCGATCCTCTGGATCTGTTGAAGACCCTGGCACGCACATACCGTGATTTTGCCCAAGACAACACGAATCTCTGGACGACGTTGTTCTCCCACCATCTGCCGGAAGGAACGCCTGCACCTGAAAGCCACATTCAGGGCAATATTGCGTTGCTCGCCTTCATCGCAGCGCCGCTTCGCCAACTTGCGCCAGAGCTGTCAGACGAGGATCTGGCGGCCCGCACACGAACGTGCTTTGCCGCTGTTCATGGGCTTGTCGCCATAAGCCTTGAGGATCGCTTCATCGGGCTTTCAGACGAAGTGATGGATCGCGAGTTGATGTTTCTGGTGGAACGGCTGGCAGGATCCTGAATTGACCCCGCCAGCCTGACATCAGGTCCCGCAGAACGTCCGGTAAGGCCCGAACTCACTTGGCGCGGGTGTCGCGTAGTCTTCCAGCCCGGGCCGTTCCTCATAGGGTGATGCAAGAACATCCAGAAGTTTTTTGACGGGCTCATGATCTCCGGATTCAGCAGCCTCCAGGACTTCTTCCACCTTGTGGTTGCGCGGGATGTAGACGGGGTTCGTCCTGTCCATACGCGTGCTGACAACTTGCAGGTCCGCACCTTCCTGATTGAGCCTGTCTCGCCATCGCGCAGCCCAGTCATCGAATGCCGGCCCTTCGGCAAACAGCTCACGGGCCTCGTCCGGCGACCCGGTTGCAGCGTTCGAGAGTGTGCGAAACAGCATCGTGTAATCGACGCGCTGTTCCTGCATCAGCGCCAAAAGATCTTCGGCAAGCTGAAGATCGCCTTCGTCTTTGTGTTCCAGGCCGAGTTTTGCACGCATGCCATCCAGCCAGGCGGACTTGTAAAGATCCGGAAAACGGCCGAGTTCTGCGCTGACGACTTCAACTGCCTTGTCGAGATCGTCGGGGTTGATAAGTGCCAGCAGGGCCTCGGCAAGACGCGCCAGGTTCCACTGCGCGATGACGGGCTGTCGCCCGAACGCGTAACGTCCACCATGGTCGATAGAGCTGAAGACGGCTGCTGTGTCGTAGGTGTCGAGAAAGGCACACGGTCCGTAGTCGATTGTTTCGCCAGAGATCGTGGTGTTGTCGGTGTTCATGACCCCATGTACGAACCCGACAAGAACCCATTGCGCGATCAGGTTTGCCTGCCGTTCCATGACCCGGCCGAACAGTTTCAGATAGCGATCATCGGCGTCTTTCAGGTCTGGATCGTGTCGCGAGATCGCGTAGTCGGCGAGCTGACGCACCTTGTCTGTCTCCCCGCGCGCGGCAAAAAACTGGAACGTCCCGACGCGCAGGTGGCTGCTGGCAACGCGGGTCAGGACAGCACCGGGTTTCGGGCCTTCGCGGTAGATAACTTCGCCCGTTGTTACCGCTGCCAACGCCCGGGTCGTGGGAATGCTAAGAGCGTTCATGGCCTCGCCGATAATGTATTCCCGCAGGACCGGCCCGATGACCGCCTTGCCGTCGCCGCCGCGCGAAAAAGGTGTCGGGCCGGAGCCCTTGAGCTGAATGTCGCGCCGTTTGCCTGTCTGGTCGATGACCTCTCCAAGCAAGAGCGCGCGCCCGTCTCCGAGCTGCGGCGAAAATCCGCCGAACTGGTGTCCGGCATAGACCTGTGCAAGCGGGGACGCACCGTCGGGGCGCTTCACACCGGCAAAGATTGCGGCACCGTCCGGCGTTTCCAGAGCGACTGCGTCCAGGCCAAGTTCCCCGGCAAGCTTCCGGTTGAAAAGCACAAGTTCAGGTGAGGGAACCTTGGCGCCCTCCCAGTCTACGTAAAATCCGGGCAGTTCCCGGGCGTAGGAATTGTCGAATTGGAACAGCGGAGGATTTGCAGTCATGGGTCGGTTCCGGCAAGAGCTAGGCGAATGCGCTTGATGCTGGAACCATATATAGGCAAGCCGCTCCCGGTTTCCGAGAGCGGCTTTTCACTGAATGTGCGTTTTGACGAGCAAGCGGTTTACTGCACCAGGCTTGCCACATTCTCCCGTAATTTTGCGAGCATGTCCGGGTTCGAAGCGTAATGCTCCTGCGCCCGGGCGTAGGCGGCATCAGCCTTCGCTTTTTCCCCGAGATGGCTGTAGGAACGAACGAGCATCACCCAGCCGTCCGGATTGTCCGGGTTTTCCTCCAGTTTGGCCGCAAGACCGGCAACCATGCCCTGGATCATCTCGGCCTGTTCATCTGCCGACAGGCTTTGGGCGGCTGCAATTTCTTCCTCTGTTGGATCTCTCGGTGCGGTTGAAGCAACCAGATCGAGCCCGAGATCGGCAGCCGTTGCATCGAGTTTTG
The DNA here is from genome assembly GCF_030732845.1 of Roseibium sp. MMSF_3544. Classification (GTDB taxonomy): domain Bacteria; phylum Pseudomonadota; class Alphaproteobacteria; order Rhizobiales; family Stappiaceae; genus Roseibium. The sequence goes on along the minus strand of NZ_JASHKA010000013.1, from coordinate 150,491 downwards.
ACAGGATGAACGGCGCCGCCGAGAATTGCTTGCGGGCAGACTCGATTGCAAACTTGGCCTTTTCCGCATCGCCGAGTGCGGCCCGTATCTGCGCGAGTTCCTGCCAACCCTTGTAGTCCGCCGGATCGTTTTCAAGCTTTTCGTCCAACGCGCTTGCTCTGCGCAGAAGGGCGAACTGATCCTCGTCTGTCTGTTTGCCGGCAGACTTGTTCAGTTCTGCGCGGCTCGCGTCCGGCAAATACTGCGATACATCGCTTTCCGTAAAGCGCGCCATGTTGACGATGTCGCGTCGTACGAGCGGCATCCAGGGCGCGTTCGGCTCCGAGTCGGCGGCAAGCGCCGCCCAATCGTCAAGAGCGCCCTTGAAGTCCTGCGATTGTGCTTTCGCCAGCGCCAGATAATAGCGTGCACGCGGATCTCCGGTCTCGGCACGGATTTGTTGGAAGAGGATCTTTGCCGCTTGCGGGACCTTGTTGCCATTGGCAAGCGTCATGGCCTCAGCATAGGCGGACAGAACACCGGGATCGTTGTCGGACAGTTCCGCTGCCCGGCGGTAGGCATCCGCTGCAGAGGCGTTATCGCCCGTCGCCGCGTAGCTTCTGGCCAGCAACCACCAGTCCTCGAATGAGTCCGGGTTTTTCTCGACGGTCTCCACCAGAAGCTGGATCCGGCTGCCAATGTCACCGGCCTGTGCTTTTTGAACGAGCGCTTCTGTTTTGCGTGCAGCAAGCGGTTGGTCTTCTGCACCTGCGGTGCCGAGCCACGCGTATCCGGCAACCGAACCGGCGGCGAGGGCACCTGCAACGACCATTGCTGCAACAGGCGATTTGCGCGAGATCGACATGCCGCCAGCCGAATGCCGGGCCGCTTTCAAGGCACGAGCCTCGATTTCCCTTTGAGCTGCTTCGGATTCGGACTTTGAAATGAGGCCGGATTTAAGGTCGCGGCGCACTTCATCGGCCTGATCCCTGTAGATCGAAAGGGCTGCGTCGGTTTCATCGCGTTCGATTTCCGTCCGCCGCAGAAAGGGATAGGCGAGCCAGAGAGCGCAGAGCGCAAGGGCGGGAATTGAGAGGAACCAGAACATTGTCATGACCGTCCTTCCTGAAGCAGTTTGCGTGCGGCTTCCCGCTCGTCTTCAGTCAGTGTAATTTCCGTGCGCTGTGGTCCGCGTGAGCGCAGATAGAGCAGCATCATTGCCAGTCCGAGAAGAAGCGCGACAATTGGCGCTGCCCACAAAACGGCGTTCTTGGCGGAAAGGCGCGGTTGAAGCAGTACATAGTCACCATAGCGATCGGCGATGTAGGACAGGATTTCGCTGTCCGTGTCGCCCTCATCCATCCGCGTCCTGACGAGCACGCGCAGGTCCTTGGCAAGACCGGAGTTTGAATCGAAGATCGACTGGTTCTGGCAGACAAGGCATCTGAGCTGGCGGCCAACATCACGGGCCCGCGCTTCCCTTGCCGGATCTGCAAACATCTCGTCGCCATCGACTGCGGCTGCCGGGCCGCTGAGCATCATCAGCGTCGCGAGCGTAAGCAACAGTCCGGAGAGGAGATGACCGAAGGATTTACGCATCATGTCCTCCTATTCTGCAGGTTGAGGGAGTGGCGCTGCGGCGCGCGACGGGGTTGGGACACCGACGCGCAAGCGTCTGTCGGCGAGCGAAACAAGGCCGGATATCGAGATCAGGAAGGCGCCCAGCCACATCCATGGAACCCCCGGATTGTAATAGAAACGGGTAACGAACTGGCCGTTTGAGGCTGGATCGCCGAGGACAGCGTAGAAGTCACCGTGCCATCGTGTTTCGATACCGGCTTCCGTCGTCGGTTTCTGCTCGACCGGGTACCAGCGCCGTTCTGGGTGCAGCGTTGTGACTTCATTGCCGTCTCTGCTGACAGAAACCGTTGCAACGGACGTGCGGTAGTTCGGTCCCATGCCGTTTTTCACGTCGACCAGCGTGTACTCGTAGGGGCCGACGCTCACAGGATTTCCGGGCGTGACGGTCTGGATCTCTTCGACGGTCCAAAGGGACGCTGCAACAACGCCGGCCGAAGCGACCGCAAGTCCGAAATGACCGAGGCACAGACCCCAGGCCGAAAGAGGCAGTCCGGCGAGGCGGCGCGGGATGCTGCTCCAATTTGTCGTCCCGATGCCTGCGCGGCGTGCAAGGTCCAAAATCGTGGCAACGCCCAGGAAGATGGCAATACCAACACCAAAAATACTGACCGAATCAGGCCGACCGAATAGCACAAGCAGTCCGATGCCGATAAGCGCTGTGATCATGCATGTGATCAGCACGTCCTTGCGCAGGCGGCGGACATTTGCCCTTTTCCAGGAGAGGAATGGACCGATGGCGGCCAGCACGACAACGCCGGCAAATATCGGCAGGAATGTCCGGTTGAAGTAAGGCGCGCCGACAGTGATCTTTTCGCCGGACGCTATGTCGAGAAACAGCGGGAAAAGGGTGCCGACGAAAACAGTCGCCGTGCAAGCGCTCAAGAGCACGTTGTTCATCAACAGACCCGTTTCGCGCGAAACGGTTGCGAATGTGCCGCCTTCACGGATTTCCGATGCTCTGGCCGCAAAGAGCGTCAGAGCGCCGCCGATTGCCAGCACGAGCAGGAACAGGATGAAGACACCGCGTTCCGGATCGTTGGCAAAAGCATGGACCGAGGAAAGAATGCCAGAGCGGACCAGGAACGTCCCGATCAGGCTGAGGGCGAATGTCAGGATCGCCAGCAGTATCGTCCAGTTCAAAAGAGCTGCGCGCTTTTCGACGACAATCGCCGAATGCAGGAGAGCTGTGCCCAGGAGCCACGGCATGAAGGAAGCATTTTCAACCGGATCCCAGAACCAGAAACCGCCCCAGCCGAGCTCGTAGTAAGCCCACCAGCTGCCAAGTGCGATACCCGCGGTCAATCCCGACCATGCAAGCAGGATCCACGGCCGCATCCACCGCGCCCAACTTGGATCGACCTGACCGCGCACCAATGCAGCGATGGCAAAGGAGAAGGCCGTCGAAAAACCGACATAGCCGAGATAGAGCAGGGGCGGGTGAAATGCGACACCTGGATCCTGCAGCAACGGGTTCATGCCCTGGCCGTCCAGCGGCGGGACGGGGATCCGTTCGAACGGATTGGACGTGAGCAGGATGAATGCCAGGAAGCCGACGCCAATCATGGCCTGGACGGCCAGAACGACGGCGCGCATGCTGACCGGAATGGCCTTGCCGAAAAACGCAATCAGCACGCTGAACAGCGTCAGGATCAGGACCCAGAGAAGCATGGATCCTTCATGATTTGCCCAGACGCCGGTCACCTTATAGAGCATCGGCTTGGCGGAGTGGCTGTTCAGCGCAACGTTGAGGACTGAAAAGTCAGAAACGACGTAGGCATAGGTCAGGACACCAAAAGCGGTTGCTGTTGCCAGAAACTGGATTTCGGCGGCGTGGTCGCCAAAGCGCATGGCAGCTGCATTGTCCGTTCGCACACCCCACAGCGGGACAACGGATTGCAGGACAGCCACGACCAGGGCGAGAATCAGACAAAAGTGGCCGAATTCAATGATCATGAGTGTGCTCCATCGCGCACGAGAGAGGGTGCGTTAACAGCTGTCAGAAAATTGCTGACGTGGCTTGTTGAGGAAAAATCCGGAATGCCGATTGGCAACCTGCGTGCCAATGCGTCCGGATCCGGAATGGCAAAGGCGTTGCGGGACGGAAACTGAACCAGTCTGCTTTTCTTCAGCCGTGAGAAGACGCGGCTGATTGTTTCGGTGTTGAGACCCAGGTAGTCCGCAATGTCTTCGCGGGTCATCGGCACTTCGACGTAAAGCGATTCTCCAACGGACCGCCCGAGTCGATAAGCCATATCGGCCAGAAACAGGGTCACGCGTTCGGTGCTGTCGAGCCGGCCTAGGGTGACGAGATGTGCGGAGCAGGCTTCGAGCCGCTGGTGAATGACGGTGAAGAGTTCGGTGACCAACCTTTGACCGTTGGTTTGGGCCCCGTTGAAAGCCACCGGTGCTTCCAGCGAAGACAGGTCGATCTCACACAGGACAGTTTCAGAAAGAGCTTCAATCCAGGACCCGGTCTGGCGGCTGTTGTTCATGCCACACATGATGTGACCGCTTGTCTCAAGGCCGAGAATCTGGCGACGCCCATCCGAGAGACCCACGCAGATGGCCGCCATTCCATAGATGATGATCCAGACTTTCCGGCAAGCACCGCCAGCAAGATCCAGCCGGTCGCCGCGTTGCAGGACTTTGTGTCTCTTCTGAAGACGGCCGCCTATGACGAGCTGGCAAAGCCTTGTTTTGCACATGGCTTCGCTGCACTCCAATTTGCCGCCCAGGGGAATATCGTAGTTGTCCATCCGCGCCCCATTTGTGAATTAGGCGCGGTCTCTCCTACCGGCCTGTCACCCAGCTTGCCGAAGGGTAAGAAGACGTAGAACTGGGGGCCATGACCTAGATCATTTCTAAGAACTGAATATTCAAAAGTGATGTTCGGGACCGGCTAATCGAACTTTCCTGCGAATTGTCAGAGAACCGAATCCGGGACCCGTCCTAGGGTTTCAGGGCTACGACTATGCTTTAAAGGAGTCGGGTCCGTGAGATCACTATTGCTAGCCATAGGAATTCTGCTGTGCGGAACGGCCTATGCTCAAGAGGTCCCTGAAACGGTCGATCAGGCCGTTGCGGATGAGAAGGGCTGTTTGTCCTGTCACGAAGGGATCGAGAAATTCACCTCCGGCGTGATGATGGAGACAATTGAAGCTATGGGGCCCGATCTGGGCGACCCAGCGGGCTGCGTTGTCTGTCACGGCGGTAACCCCCAAGGCCTGACGGCCGAGGAAGCACACAAGGGGACACCTGCTGATCTTGCTGATGCAGGCGGCCCGCACACGTTCTATCCCGACCCAGGCGCCTTGTGGATCGCAGACAAGTCCTGCGGCCAGTGCCACGAGGGATATGCGGAGCGCTTGACCAAATCGCTCATGAACACGGAAGCCGGCAAGCTGCAGGGCAATCTGTGGTCCTGGGGTGTCATCGACACGCATCGCTCGGTCTACGGCAACTACGATCTGGTCGATGAAGACGGCAATGTCCCGACTGTCGGCACCGATGCCTACAAGGACTATATGGTCGCTTTCATCGAAGCTCATCCGGATCAGATGCCAAGTTCAATGGAACAGGTGCCTGAAGTCGATGTGGATGCGATTTCCGAACATCCGAACATGGCCGGTATCACCTACTCACGCCAGCAGTGTCAGCGCTGCCACGTCGGTGTGACGGGCCGTGAAAAACGCGGTGACTTCCGCGGCGCCGGCTGTTCGTCCTGCCATGTTCCTTATTCGAACGACGGCTTCTACGAGGGCGGAGATCCGACCATCGCCAAGGACCAGCCTGGCAAACTGCTTACCCACCAGATGCAGGGGTCGCGCAAGTCCAAGGTCACGGTCGGTGAGGTTGAATATTCCGGTATTCCTTCCGAGACCTGTAACTCGTGCCACAACCGCGGCAAGCGTATCGGCGTGAGCTACCAGGGCATCATGGAATTCCCGTACGGTTCGCCTTACGACGAAAAAGGCGGAAAACAGCCGAAACTTCACACCAAGAACTATGTCTATGTGAAGGACGATCTTCACCATTCCATCGAATCGCGTGACGGCAACCCGGCCGGCGGCATGCTCTGCCAGGATTGCCATACCTCGATCGACATGCATGGCGATGGCAACCTGCCCGGGACGACCCTGGCTCAGGTGGAAATCGAGTGCGAAGACTGTCACGGCACGGTTTCCAAATTCCCGTGGGAGCTGCCGCTCGGCTATGGTGAAGAACATGATGCCGATATCGGTGATACCGCACGCGGTCTGGCCGACGACGTCACTGCAGAGCAATATTTCGCTGAAGTCTATGACGCGGAAGACGGCTATCTGCTGAGCGCGCGCGGCAACCCGCTGGGGAACGTGATCCGCCGTGGTGACAAGGTCATCCTGCACTCTGCTTCGGGTCTTGATTTCGAAGTCCCGGTCCTGCGTCAGCTGGCGCTTGACGGCAACTGGAAATCGCCGAACGCGGAAGTCGCCATGATGAGTGTCGGCAAACACATGGAAAGCATGGAATGCTATGCCTGCCATGCGGACTGGGCACCTCAGTGCTACGGCTGTCACATCACCGTCGATTACTCTGAAGGCAAGACTGACGTCGACTGGATCAACAACGCCAACTCGCGTGGCGAAGATGGTCTGACGGCTGACAACGCCATGGGTACCAACGGTCTGACCAGCCCGGGTAAAGTTGCCGAGACGCGCTCCTACCTGCGCTGGGAAGAGCCGACCCTTGGTATCAACGGTGAAGGCCGCGTCAGCCCGCTGATGCCTGGTTGTCAGGTGATCACGACGGTCATCGACAAGGATGGCAATACGGTTGCGCACAATGAAACCTGGATGACGCCGGATGCCGGTGGAACGAAGGGTCTCGACCATGCTGCCGTTCAGCCGCACACCGCCGGTCGTGAAGCCCGCACTTGCGAGAGCTGCCACAACAACCCGAAAGCCTTGGGTTACGGCATCTCAGGTGGCCGCTTCATGCAAGGGTACGACAAGGGCTTCGTGGTCGATCTGGAAACGGCAACGGGTGAAATCATCCCGAACCAGACCCAGATGCAGTCGCAGGCTGTTCCAAGCCTCGATCATGACCTTAGCCGGATCGTGACCGAAGACGGCAAGCAGTTGGTAACCGTCGGGTCACACTGGCCGCTGACCGGTCCTCTGCCGCAGGACATGCGCGAAAAAATGGAGCGCACCGGCCTGTGCATGGGTTGCCACCAGAACATGACGGACGAAGACTTGTGGGACAAAGTCAACAGCCCGGCATTCCTCAGCAACGAGGAACACCAGGACGTCATGGACCAGGCAGTCCACGCCCTTGCTGAAAAGAAAAGCGCGCAATAATGCGCAAAGGTCCCCCGCGCCCAAGCGCGGGGGACATCCTGGTTTACCCTTGGAGCAAACCAATGCGTTTCAGCCTAATTTCCCTGATTGCGGCGTCCCTGATCGCCGCACCGGCAGCGGCAGCCCCCGGGTCTGTGCTGCTGATTCATTCAAATTACACAGCCGAAGAACTCCTGTCTCCGTGTCAGGAAGCCGACAATGATGCCCGTTGGGGCCAGGCGGCAGAGATTGAGTGTGAGCAGTACATCATCGGATTTGTGGATGCGCTTGAAGTGACGGGCGCAGTCGGCGAAGGCAAGGACATCTGCCTTCCGGAGCAGAACATTCCGGACGAAGTCCGTTGGGCTTTCATGCGCTGGGTTCACGCCGACTTCACCGATCGCAAAGCCATGATGGCCGGCGAGGCCCTGATGGAGACGATGAAGCAGGATTTTCCCTGTAAGCAGTAAGTTCCAGTGCTTTGAATGAAGGCGCGGCTCGAAATTCACATCGGGCCGCGCTTTCTTTTTTTTTGTCAGGTCGGCCGTTTGCGCAAATGCTCGATGAAGAGCCTCAGCGGGACCATATTTCGGTATTCGCACGGGTAATAAAGAAAGAACCCGGGCATGTCGGGCATAAAGTCTTCCAGGACAGGGACCAGATTGCCTGCTGCAACCTCGTCCGCGGCAAATGCCTCCAGGACAAAAATAAGACCTTCCCCCCGGCGAGCGGAGTCAACGACTACAGGCAGCGTGTTGACGATCAGATTGCCGTTGACCTGCACTTCCGTCTCGCCGCCGTCCTCCAAGCATATCCACGGCGCCAATTTGCCGGAACTGTGGAAGCGGTACCTTATGCATTCATGATCCAGAAGATCCTGAGGCCGCTCGGGAGTTCCGAATGTCTCAAGGTAGGATGGTGCTCCCAAGACTGACAGGCGCAACGGCGGGGTCAGGCGAATCGCGATCATATCTTGCGCGATGTAATCGCCTAGTCGAATTCCGGCGTGAAGTCCGGCACCAAGAATGTCTTCAAATGCGTCGGTCAGCGAAAGCTCCATCTCAATATCCGGGTACGACGCGCGGAACCCGGGGAGGCCTTCTGCCACGACAAGACGATAGGCGAGTTCCGGCATGGCAAGTTTCAAGACGCCTCTTGCCGCATGTCCTGTGGTGCGTGCGCTTTCCAAAGCATCCGCGATTTGCCGGAACGCCGGAGACGTTCCGCGCAGCAACGCACGGCCTGCTTCTGTCAGGCTCAAGGATCGTGTGGTCCGGATGAAAAGTGCTGTACCGATGCGGTCCTCGAGATTCTTCAGTTGATGGCTGACAGTCGAGGGCTTGATTCCGAGCGCATTCGCTGCGGCACGAAAGCTGCCGTGCTCGGCGATAGCGGTGAATATTTCAAGTGTTGCAAGCGGTAATCGCATTTCAAGTCCGATGATACCCTTATTGTTCGATCTTATACATGAAAGAATTGAAAAGTTAGCGAATTATCTTTTCTTGTGCACCTATCTACATTGCCGGTGTCGCCCGACAGCGCATTCAGACAGAAGAATCCAGAGCGAAGGCGACGTGGAGGCGAGCGCACCGTGTCCAAAGAGCGACTTGCGATCTGAAGATCGTGTCGAGCATGGGCGGTCGGGCTTGCGATAGAGAGGAGTTTACCGATGAAGACCTTTGTTAAAGCGGCAGTTATGGCCGCTTCAATCCTGACAGGAGCGAACGCTATGGCCGCGTCCCCCGAAGAAAATATCAAGGTGGTTCAGGACTTCTTTGCAGCCTATGGCGCCGGCGATCTGGACGGCATAGCAGCAGTTATGGATGCCGACGTGAAATGGCACATTCCCGGTCGTCACCCGTTGTCCGGAACCAAGAATGGTCGTGATGAAGTCCTGGCCTTTTTCGAACAGTTGGGCGTTGCCGGTTTCAAGGCGGAGCCAATCTATTTCGGGGCCGATGAAACGCACGTTGTCGATATTCATCGCGGCTGGTCCAATGCGGACGGCAAACCAAATGTGGATACCACTTGGGCGCTTGTTTATCGGATCGAAGACGGCAAGATTGTAGAAGCAACCAATCTGAGCGCTGATCAGGACGCGGCCAATACCTTCTTTTGGTCTCAGTATGAATTGGCGCCGGTCCCGGAGCGATTGGCACGATGAACAAGAAACGCGCACTGGTCACCGGAGGCAACCGTGGCATTGGTCTCGCGATCGCACATAGCCTCGTCGACAAGGGGTGTGATGTTGTGCTGGGCGTGCGCGATTTAAACTCAGGAAAGAGTATCGCACACGATATCAAGGCAACGGCAGTTGAACTTGACGTTTCAAGCCGCGACAGCATTCGTCGCGCTGTCGGCGAGCTCGGGCCTGTCGACATACTTGTCAACAACGCTGGCGTTCTCGGCTCTGGCCGGCTGCTCGACGATCCTCAGGACTTTGAAACGTCGATGTCCGTGATGGTGCATGGGCCATACCTGCTGATGCACCTGCTCACGCCATCAATGGTGCGCAACAGTTACGGCAGAATTGTCAATGTGTCGTCTGGCTGGGGCGCCTTTTCGGACGGTGTCGCAGGCCCGGCGGCTTATGGGGTCGCCAAGGCAGCTTTGAATGCCTTGACCGTCGCGTCGGTCAGAACGTTGCCGCGCAATGTCAAAGTGAACGCAATGTGTCCTGGCTGGGTGCGCACACGCATGGGCGGGTCGGCCGCTTCGAGATCTCCCGAAGAAGGTGCGGACACAGCCATTTGGCTTGCGACACTTGAAGAGAACGGACCGACGGGCGGGTTCTTTCGCGATCGCAAGCAGATCGATTGGTGAGGTCGGGTTCCTTCCGGCGGGCCCGCCAAAAGCTGCGTTGCCGACGGTTTGAAAAGCCTTTCAAGGAACGAAACTCCGAAGCGGTTCCAAGCAAGCTTCAATTTGTCCTGCACAAAGTCTCCACGCCCCTTCGTGTTTCACGGCATGGCGACAGCGGATGTCCAGAAGATCGCCGAGATCATTCCAGCGATATTGCAGTCCATGCAAAATCAGGAGTAGGACCCCAGGATGCGTCAGGCGGGGCTCCTGATAAGGATTGGCGCAGACCCCCGGAAAGCGGCGGCGGTCAGATGACGCAGCGTACGCGCGCGAGTACGAAAATATCGGTCTATTGGATTGGAAATAATAAAAATCGACTTTTTCCAAACTTGTAAGATCTGTACCAGTCAATGCGGCGTAGTGTCCCTGTAATCATTCGACACTTGGAGTAGATGTCATGAAAAAGAGCCTTTTGGGTCTTGCGGGAGCAGTGTGTCTTTTTGCCGGTCAGGCAAACGCAAATACGATTGTTGATATTGCTGCGGGCGATGAACGCTTCAGCACCCTTGTTGCCGCCGTACAGGCAGCAGGTCTTGCCGATGCTTTGCAGGGCCCTGGCCCGTTCACCGTGTTCGCACCTGTAAATGATGCGTTTGCCGCGCTGCCGGAAGGTACCGTGGAAACCCTGCTGAAACCGGAAAACAAGGACCAGCTCACCAACGTGCTCCTCTATCATGTTGATGACCGTGAGCTGACCTCTAACAAAATCCCGGTCGGTTCCAACTACTTCAAGCCGCTTTTGACCAGCGAACGTACCTGCATCACGCGCTCCAGCGGTGGTGTGGACATTGCTGACGGCACTGGTTCCAGCGCCAACGTGATCATCGCGGACATCAAGGCAGACAACGGTGTGATCCATGTGATCGACAAGGTCCTTCTGCCTGGAGAGCGTCCGGATTGTCACTAACAGGCAGGGGCAACGCCCCTGACCGTTTTAGAAGACGTCTCTGAAAGCATTGACTTTCCGAAGCACTCGCTGGTCTTGCCAGCGGGTGCTTTTTGTTGTTGCGGAACATCCATAACACTGTAGCGGCAGAATAGAGGTTCAGGCCAACAGATCCCGCAACGCACCTTTCAGCGTTTTTGCGATCGCGTCCTTTCTCTTGTCGCTTCCATGAAGGCTCAATGTTGCCTCGGGCAACGTCCCGAGGTCCTGCATGGCTTGTGCTATCCGCAAGCCTTCGCCGAGACACGACTTTCCAAGAACGCTTTTGCCAAGGCCGGAGATTACCCCGCTTCGAACGGATTGGATGCTGCTGCAGGTAAGCACCTCGCGGTGCGATAGTCGCGCATCCGTGAGTGATTGAAGGGCTGCGCTGCGATAGATGCAGGGTGCCTGCATGAGACACAAGGACCGCGTCCCGTCTGGCTCCGATCCATCCTTTTCAGCTGATTCAATCCAGACCAGTGGATCTTGGGCGATTGGCACGGACGTTTTGCTGTTTGGATCGTGCAGGGCCAATGCAAGATCAAGCTCGCCGGCTTTGAGCAAAGCCAGAAGAGTCTGGCTCAAGCCGACCCGGAAGGAAAGATCGGCGTCAGGAAGCTGGCGTTGCACCGAAGACAGCAACTCCGGAATTCTATGGGGCGATATATACTCCAGAATGCCTATTCTGAGACGCCCGGAAACGACCGGCTCTGTCATTTCGGCCAGCAGGCTTTCGCTGTCATTCAGGATCTGTCTGGCTCTTGGGTAAAGAGACTTTCCCTTTTCTGTCAGAACGACGCCCTGATTGTTGCGCAAGAGAAGTTGAGACCCAATCAGCTCTTCCAGCTTTTTGATCCGGACGCTGACGGCGGATTGGCTTCTGCCCAATCGGGAGCCGGCAGTTGTGAAGTTGCGGTCATCCGCCACGGTCACAAAACAGCGCAGCAGGTCGAGATCCAGATCGTGCATGTGAATTAGAATATCGCATCCATTTGATTAATTAAATTCGTTTTTCAGATGAACGAAAGCGTTGCATAGTTCTGCACGAACATAGGAGTTATGCCATGCGCGCCATCACTTACGATCGATTTGGATCTGCGGCCGACGTCTTGCGTCTTGAAGACCTGCCGGTTCCCTCAGCTGAACCCGGCGAGGTGGTCGTCCGGCTGGAAACGTCAGGCGTTAATCCTTCAGACATTCGCGCACGGGCAGGAGGCCGTCCGGGTGTAACCGAACCGCCATTCCCGAAAATCATTCCGCACAGTGATGGTGCCGGCGTGATTGAAGCAGTGGGTGAGGGCGTTGCCGGGAGCCGAGTTGGTGAACGGGTCTGGATCTGGAACGGCCAGTGGCAGCGAGCCTTCGGAACTGCGGCCGGGTACATTGCGCTTCCAGAAGAGCAAGCTGTGGCGCTGCCGGACCACATTAGCTTTGAAGAAGGAGCCGTGCTTGGCATCCCGGGTCTGACCGCCTGCCACGCAGTGTTGGGCGGTGGTTCTGTCGAGGGACAAACCGTATTGGTCAGCGGCGGCGCAGGAACGGTAGGGCGGCTTGCCATCCAAGTCGCCGCTGCCTCCGGAGCCAGAGTTCTCGCCACGGCGCGGGGCGAGCAGGGGATGGGCGCGGCCCTGAGCGCTGGCGCGCAGCATGTGTTTGACTATTCGAGCGATCACCTTGCAGAAGAGATCCTCGAGGCGAACGGCGGTGCGGCTGTGAACCGGATCGTTGAAGTTGAGTTCGGTAAGAACGTTGAAACAAATACAAAAATCATTGCAGAGCGTGGAACCATTGCCGCATTCGGGTCGGCGAAGGAAATGACGCCGGTGCTTCCCTTCTACCCGCTCATGTTCAAGGCCGTGACGATCGATTTGGTGCTTGTCTACTTGCTGTCGCAATCGGAAAGGGCGGCCACAGTCGATAACCTTACCAAGCTTCTGGAACTGGGCGCGCTTGATATCAGGATCTCGAAGACATTGCCTTTGGAAGACTGTGCGACCGCGCATGAAATGATTGCCGCTGGAGATCGTGCTGGTTCAGTGGTGCTGAAGGTGTGATGCGGGCTGCCTGAGACCAAGGTCGGATGACCTTTTGGGCAAATTGCATGTGCTTGCCGTCCGGGGCAATCTGTTGTTGAGAAGGGGCTTGTTGGATGGAAACGACCCGAAAATCACGCAACCGGACCGCGATGCGGAGGGATTGAACCTATGAAAGAGATTGTGATTGCAAGTGCTGCAAGAACGGCCGTTGGCAGCTTCGGCGGTGCGCTCAAGGACACACCGCCCTGTGAGCTGGCAACAACAGTAGCCAAGGCAGCGATCGAGCGGGCCGGGATTCAGGCGGATCAGATCGACCAGGCCTTTTTCGGCAACGTGATCCATACCGAACCACGGGACATGTATATTTCACGCGTGGCATCTCGCCAGGCTGGGGTTCCCGATCATGCTCCGGCTCTGACCATGAACCGTCTGTGCGGCAGTGGCCTTCAGGCCGTCGTCTCGGCAGTCCAGGCAATCTCCATGGGCGACGGCGACACGGCGCTTGTGGGCGGCGCGGAAAACATGAGCCGCGCAGGCTATCAACTTCCGGGCGCGCGTTGGGGCCAAAAGATGGGCGATTCGGGTATCGTCGACATGATGATCGGTGCGCTGCATGACCCGTTCGGGATTGGTCATATGGGCGTTACTGCGGAAAACGTTGCGGAGCGATACGACATTCCGCGTGACCGGCAGGACGCATTTGCCGTTGAAAGCCATCGACGTGCAAGCGAAGCAATCCGGGAGGGGCGCTTCAAGGATCAGATCGTCCCGCTTACCGTTGGACGCCGCGGTAAGGAAAAGGTTTTCGATACCGATGAACATGTCCGCCACGAGGCGAAAATCGAAGACATGTCAGGTCTGCGCCCGGTCTTCAAAAAGGACGGTATGGTCACGGCGGGCAATGCGTCCGGTCTCAATGACGGTGCCGCAGCGGTCATTCTTCTGACTGCTGAAAAGGCCGCTGAGCTGGGCCTCAAACCGCTTGCCCGCATCCGTTCTTATGGTGTTGCGGGGGTGGACCCCGCAGTCATGGGCATTGGTCCTGTACCGGCCATGCAGATTGCCATGAAACGCGCAGGTATCAGCGCGGATGATCTGGATGTGGTTGAATCGAATGAAGCCTTTGCCGCGCAGGCTTGTGCGGTCAATGACCAGCTCGGTTTGCCGTCGGAAAAGGTGAACCCCAACGGTGGTGCGGTCGCTCTCGGCCATCCGATCGGAGCAACAGGTGCAATCCTTATGACCAAGCTCGTTCATGAACTCGGCCGTACAGGAAAAAGCCTCGGAGCTGCAACGATGTGCATCGGTGGTGGCCAGGGTATTGCCGTGATCGTGGAGAACATGGCGAACTGATCGTGTTTGCCTGAATGCTAAAACCGTCCGGGAAATCCGGGCGGTTTTGTTTTGTCTGGTCCTTTCAGCGATGCAACGGGTCTTCTCAGACCACGTTCACGTGCAGATCTCCAACCCCGGCCACATGACCGTGCATGACGTCGCCGCGCTGTACAGGTCCGACGCCGGACGGTGTGCCCGTCAGGATGATGTCGCCTGCGTGGAGCTCGAATAACTCCGAGAGATAGGAAATCATTTCTGGGATCTTCCAGATCAACTGGTTCAGATCGCCTTCCTGGCGAGTTTCGCCATTGATTTTCAGCCAGACAGCTCCTGCGCTCGGATGGCCTATTTCAGATGCCGGGGAGATTGCCGTGCAAGGTGCTGAATGTTCGAAAGCTTTGCCGATTTCCCAGGGACGGCCAAGTTTCTTCATTTGTCCCTGCAGATCGCGGCGTGTCATGTCAAGAGATACTGCATAGCCGAAGATGCAGTCTGTCGCGTCTTCCACGGCGATATTCGTGCCGCCGGATTTCAACGCCACGGCCAGTTCGATTTCGTGATGAACGTCGCCGGTCATCGGCGGATAGGGAAAAGCCTGTCCTTCCAGCAGCAGGTTGTCCGGGTTCTTCTGAAAGAAAAACGGGGGCTCCTTGTCAGGGTCATGGCCCATTTCAATGGCATGGGCCGCGTAGTTGCGCCCCACGCAGTAGACACGGTTCACTGGAAAAAGCGCATCCGACCCCTTGATCGGGAGCGTCACCTGTTGTTGCGGCGGGAAAACGTAACTCATGATCTCATTTCGTCCTGATCGAAATATCTTCGTATTGGTTTCGTTGGAACACTGGGCCTAACTAGCCCTTAGTTCGGGGATGTCCAGTTCCCCGGCGATCTCGCCGAGAACCTTTACAAGATTGGGATGCAGCGGGATGCCGCCGGAACGTCTCTTTTCAAGAATGTCAGGGCGCTCCTGACCTGGAATGCGGACAGGATCAAAACCGGGCAGGGGCTCTGCACCGCGCATTTCGTCGAAGACCCGATCTGCCGCCGCCTTGAAGCTTTCAACATCACCAAATGCTGAGATGGAAATGGCGGCGATGAATTGCCCGGTATTGGTTGGTGTTGCGGTTTCTTTGGTGAAATTCACCACATCCTTGCCAAAGGCCGCGCCGTTCAACGTTCCTGCGAGCAAACCGATTGCCATGGCAAGCCCGTATCCCTTCGCGCCGCCAATCGGAAGCAGAAGGCCTTCAGACTGGCGGGTTGGATCGGTCAGGGGTTTGCCCTGCCGATCCACCATCCAGCCCTCAGGCATAGGTTCCCCCCGTTGGGCGAGCACCTTGATCTTGCCGGCCGCGGCAGTGGTCGTGGCCATATCGAGAACGAATGGCGGTGATTGCGCTGCCGGAACGGCGATCGCCAGCGGGTTCGTGCCAAGCAGCAGATCGAGACCGCCGAAAGGTGCGACGTGGTTTGCGCTCCCAACGGCGGCCATCAAGCCGATCATGTCGGCTTCGGCAACCATGTTGACATAAAGCGATGCCGGCCCGGCATGGTTGCCGTTGCGTATGCCGACCCATCCAATGCCGCTTTGCCTCGCCTTTTCAACGGCAAGGTCCGCCGCCCGGTTCATCGCGAGATGACCCAGGCCATTATCGCCGTCAAGTATGGCTGTCGCGGCATTATCCGAGACGATCTTTATGTCCGGGCGGGGATTGTTGCCGCCGTCACGCAAGCGGTTCACGTATTGCCGCAGGCGAAAAGAACCATGCGTGTCGTAGCCCAACAGGTCCGCCTGGGTCATCAGGCGCGCAACGATGTCGGCGTCTGCCTCCGGCACCTCAAGCGCCTGCAGGGCAGAGGAAAGGAACGCCGCAAGGTCGCGCGCCTGATAAGTGATTTCCGGTCCGGTCACGGGCGCCAGCCTCCCCTGGAAGCGTCAGGTCCGGGTGCCTGCATAGTACTCAACCCTTTTTTCAAGCAAGCCGACCAGAGTGGAAAACAGCAAGGCGAAGACGAATAGGATCAGCGTCAGCGCCCAGAATTCCGTGAACTGGAAATTGTCTGAAAATGTCCGGAACATCCGGCCGAGCGCGACAACAGACAAAAGCAGCTGACCGATGACGATCCCTTTCACCGCGCGGATAAGCCCGAGCCGGATTCCGGCCAGGATTTCCGGCAATGCCGACCAGAACACGATCTTGGAGATCAGCTGCCACTTACTGGCGCCGAAAGAGCGGCCCATTTCTTTCAGAGAATTCTGTGTGTGCAGCACACCGGCATAGGTATCGAGCGTGATGATCCAGATGGAAAACAGCGCGACGATGATGATGACCGTCAGCTGACCCAGACCAAACAGCAGCATCAGCACGGGGACAAGCGACGACAGCGGTGCGCTGGCCAGGATGTTCACCCACATGCCGAGAATGCTGTTGGCGGTCTTGTTGGTTCCCATGACGAAGCCCAGAAACACACCGCCGGTGATCGCGAAGAACATGCCGATGGCAAACGCCTTGAACGTCATCCAGGCTGCTGCGAGAAAGTCGGGCCGTACGATCAGCACCGTCAATTCGCTGATCACAGCGGTGAACGGCGGCAGGATGAAGGCCAGATCCATTCGGCCAACAACTTCCCACAAACCGATCCAGATCAGGAGCGAGAACACGGGAGGGATATTTATACCTTTGATTTCCATGATTTGGCTCTCACTCAAGATATTTGCGGATGTTGCCCCAGATCTCCTCAACCGTATCGAGGTAGATCTTGTCACGGCGAATGTCGTCAGGACTTTCGGAACGGTCCAACTCCGGGCGGATGATGGAGTGAATGCGTCCGGGTCTTGGCGACAACAGGACGATCTGGTCCGAGACGTAGACCGCTTCCTCGATCGAATGGGTGACAAAGAGCACGGTCTTGTTTTCAACGGACAGCAGACGCAGAAGGTCTTCCTGAAACTTGCGCCGGTTCTGTTCATCGACCGCTGAAAACGGCTCGTCCATCAAGAGCACGTCAGCATCAACCGCGAGCGCTCTTGCCAGACCGACACGTTGGCGCATGCCGCCTGAAAGTTCGTGAGGATATTTTTCCTCAAAACCGGCAAGACCGACCTTGTCGATGAAACTGCGGGCAATGTCCTCGCGTTCCTTTTTGGGAGCGCCAGTCAACTCCAGTCCGAACGCGACGTTGCGCGTCACCGTCGCCCAGGGGAGCAGGGCAAAATCCTGGAAGACGAATGCCCGCTCAGGACCAGGTCCTGTAACCGGCTTTCCCTTGACGAAGACTTCACCGCTTGTGGCTTCGAGCAAACCGGCGACGATCTTGAGAAGTGTCGTCTTTCCGCAACCCGACGGTCCGAGCAGGGTCGTCATCTGTCCGGTCGGAAAATCCAGATTGATGTTTTCCAGAGCATGGACGTCCGTGCCGTAGTATTTCGTGATGCCCCGCACGGCCACGATGTTGCTCGTCGGGTCGGCAGGAGTTGCTTCGTCCAGAAGCGGCAGGTGAACAGCCTGGTTCATCAGTTGCCTCGTTTCTTTTCAGGGCGGAAGTACCTGACTTCAGCCTTTTCCAGCAGACCTACCATCACGGCCGAAAAGACGATGATTGACAGAACGGCTGCATACATGTGCGGGTAATTCGCGATCGACCGGTTGTAGGAGATGATGTCACCGATCCCGGTCGGCGTGATCAGAAGTTCGGCCAGAATGACGCCGATGAAGCCGGCTGCCACGCCAAGCCGAAGGCCCGCAAAAATCACCGGTGCAGCGTTCGGAATGATGACTTTCCAGATCTGCTGCAGACGCGTTCCCTGAAAGGAGCAGCACATCTGGATCAGAACCGGGCTGGCATTGCCGACGGCCTTATAGGTGTTCAGAACGATGATCGGCGACGCCAGAATGATCACAGCGATCGTCTTGGCCGTCAGACCGATACCGTAGGCATAGGTGATCAACGGGATCAGCGCTGCGACCGGCGAAGCCTGTAGAACGACGAAGATCGGCTCGAAGAGCCACCGTGACCCCTTGTAAAGCCCCATGGAAACACCGATTGCAACGCCAAAGGTGGCAGAGATGCCGACGCCGAGCGCAAGCGGTTTCAGAGTTTCGATGTAGGCGGCAATCATGGTGCCGTCGAACGTCATCTCGAACATTGAGGCCATGGTCGCCGTAAAGGTCGGGAAGGCCGGACTGATCGGAATGAGGCCGGCTATCTGCCAGGCGGTGAAGAAAACAATGACCGAGATCAGCCTGAGCTGAAAACCGGTCAACCGAACCCGGAAGCCGGAGACTTCCAGGCTGGAGCCGGGGAGCGCGGTGGCCGCACTGTTGGTGGAGTCGGGACTCGCGTTCATGACCGTCGAGAGACCTCGCGTGTGAACTGTGGAAACTGGCGGGCGCCGGAATTTGGCCGGCGCACCGCCTGATGGGCTTTTGCCCTGGCTGCCCTACTGGCTGTCGAGTTTCGCTGTCGCGGCCGTCACCGGGCCGAGATACCAGAAGTCGTCGACTTTCAACTCATCCGGATTGCCATCAAGGGAACCGGACGTTGTGAAGAACACGAAGTCTTCAGCAACAGAGTCGGCGGTGCCGCCATTGTTGGGATAAAGATCGATCGAAACGCCCTGCTCGAATGCAGGCAACATCTCGTCAACCTCGACCTGCTCGATGTCGGGCAGAACATTGTACTGTTCACGCAGGGTGACCACGGCTGACGGGTCGTCATTGATTTCACGCCACGTTTTGATCAGCTCTTCAACAAGGATGGCAACGGCTTCTTCTTCTTGCTCAAGCCAGTTGGTGTTCGCGTAAAGGGCCTCGTCAGTCGCCTTGATTTCGGGCAACGGCAGGAAAACGAATTTGCCGGGCGCTTCGCGTTCGAGAAGACGCTTGCGCTCATAGTCGACGATCGACAAGTCGATGCGGCCCTGAAGGAGTGCACCGGCACGCACACCGGAGCCCGGAACGTAGCTTACGTTGCCATACTCAACGCCGTTTTCCTTGGCCATCCATTGCATGATCGCTTCCGTACCAGATCCACGGCCGTGAACGGCAACGTTGGCACCGTCAAGGTCGGACCATTTCTGGTACTTTTCACCGTTTGCAACTGGATAAAAGCGCAGCATGGAAAGCTGGTAGAACATGCGGATCGGCGCGTTGACGCGCTGGATCAAGCCATAGGGCGTGCCAACGCCGATATCCGCGTCGCCGCTCACAACAGCCTGTGCAGCAAGATCTTCAGATTTAAGGAAGAGAGTTTCGACGTTGACGCCGCGCTCCTTGGCGCGTTCAACAGCGATCATGAAGTTTGTCATTTCACCGCCGGGAACGTCGCCGAATGCAACTTTCATGGAACCCTTGTCCTGAGCCATGGCGCTCACGCTCAAGCCAACCGCCAGTCCGGACAGCAATGCCATCTGTTTGATTAGTCGCAGTTTCATGACTTTTTCCTCCCTAAGTCATTCACTCCAGAGTTAAATGGCTGATATTTCTATGTTTTACGCTGCGGCAGCCTCCGTTGCAGCTTTGCGGACGAAGTTGGTCAGCTTGCCGACGTCTTCGATCTCACACGTTATTTCGTCACCGTCCTTGAGGAACTGAGGCGGGTCCATCGCATAGCCGACACCCGACGGGGTGCCGGTTGCAAGAACATCGCCGGGTTCCAGCGTGAGACCCTCTGACAGGGACTCAAGAAGGCGCGGAATAGGGAAAATCATGTTGCCGGTGTTGCCATCCTGGCGAAGCTCGCCGTTGACACGCAGGGCGATGCGCAGGTTTTCAAAATGTGGCAACTCGTCAATCGTCACGATGCACGGGCCCATGGGGCAGGTGGTGTCCAGTCCCTTGCCTTTCAGGTACTGGCCGCCATGCGCCCGCTGTAAGTCCCGCGCCGTCACGTCATTGATGATCGTGAACCCGAAAATATGATCGACCGCATCGGCAAGCTTTATGTTGCGGCCCGCCTTGCCGATCACGACGCCGAGCTCAACTTCGTAGTCCATTTTTTCAGAGACCGCCGGGTCGAGACGGATTGAAGCATGGGGTCCTACAACCGCGGTTGGCGGCTTTGTGAAGAACACGGGCAGTTTTGGTGCTTCGTCCTTTTTGGCTTGCGCGCGGTTGGCTTCCGTCACATGAGCCCGGTAGTTGCTTCCCACGCAAAAGACATTTTTCAAGGGGCGGGGAATTGGTGCGAGGAGTTCGACGCTCGACAGGTTCAGCACAGCTTGCGCGACAGAAGGATCACCGATCAGCGAGCGGCAGGCGGCCAGAAAGTCAGGGCCTGCAGCGATCAGGTCGACCATTGTCCAAGGAGCGGACATGTCCGCGCTGATCTTGCCTGAACCGCGCGCCAATTCGACCGCTACTGTCAGGTCGAGCAACGTGTTCTGATCGATGATGGCGCCTACGTGGCTGCCCTGGTCGCAGTTGAAACTTGCCAGACGCATACAACACCTCCCATAAGCTGATTATTGGTCCGCAGCGGCGAACCTCTTGTCTTTCCGTTCCGTTTTGTTCAGTTGGTCAAACCATTTTGATATTGGTCTGTTTGGCACTAGAACTACTTGGAACGTTGCTCAATCAGTGCTTATGTGTTGATGAAAACATGAACGTCGGGGCGAAAGAAGCCTGTTTTTCAACCCAATTATCAAAATGGTTCAGAATGGTTCGCAGTGCTCAAGACGCAACGAAAGACGTGGAATTGCTCAGAAATTTCCTGAACGATCGGGAAATGGCGCTTAACGGCAGACTTCCTCCGGAACGCAGTCTCTGCGAGGAGCTTGGAATTTCGCGTGGCAAGTTGCGCAACGCGCTAGCACAGCTCGAGGCGGAGGGGCAAATCTGGCGTCACGTCGGGCGTGGAACCTTTTTCGGGCCTCGGCCAGTCCTTAATTTGAGCGAGGTTGAGTACCTTAGTGAACAGTGCAGGCCGACCGAAGTCATCGAAGCGCGGATGGCCATTGAGCCGCAGATGGCGAAACTGGCCGCGCTTCACGGAACAGCTTCCAACTTTGCCGAGATGCGGCGCTGCGTGCGGCTCTGCAAGTCTGCAAAAGACTGGCGCGTCTACGAGTCCTGGGACAACAACTTCCACCAGGCGATTGCCGCTGCGACCTGCAACAAATTGCTGATCAGCCTGTTTGACACGCTCAACATCGTGCGACGGTCGACGGTCTGGGGGCAAATGCGGGCGACCAGACTTCCCCCGAAGGATCACAAGAGCTTTGCCGAACACGACGCGATTTATGATGCAATTGTCGACCGGGATCCGGAGCGGGCAGCCGAAGCGATGAGAACGCATCTGCGGTCGGTTCGCGACAGGTCCTACAAGCCGTTTGACGACTAGACAGTGGTCACTTGAGCTGGTTCATGGCCGTCTGAACGCCACCTTCGTTGTGCGGGACACCAGCCCGGGCAAGGCTCATTTCCACACCTGCCAGTGTCGCTGACAGCATGAGGTCGTTGAAATCGCCGAGATGACCAATGCGGAAAACGCGATCGGCGACTTTCGACAATCCGTTTCCGAGCGAGATGTCGAACGATTGAAGCGCGGTGTTTCGGAAAGCGTCCGCGCTGTGACCATCCGGCATAACGACCGCAGTCAGGACGCCGCTCTCCTGTCCTTGCCGCGCACAGAGGACATCCAGCCCCCAGGTTTTCACCGCTGAGCGGGTCGCTGCGCCATGACGGGCGTGGCGTGCAAACACGTTGTCGAGCCCTTCTTCCTCAAGCATTTCGATGGCTTCGTTCAGACCGTAGAGAAGATTGGTTGCGGGCGTGTACGGGAAAAAACCTTTGGAATTGGGTCCAAGCATGTCGGACCAGTCCCAATAGGAGCGTTGCAGCGATGCCGATTTGTGGGCAGCCAGAGCCTTTTCGCTGATCGCGTTGAAAGACAGGCCCGGCGGCAGCATCAATCCTTTTTGTGAGCCGGCTATGCAAACGTCTATGCCCCACGCATCGAAGCACAAATCGATCGAGGCAAGGCCTGATATTGTATCGACAAGAAACAGGGCCGGGTGGTTGGCCTCGTCGATGGCCTTTCGAATTTCAGCAATTGGCGAGACCGAACCTGTCGAGGTTTCGTTGTGTACCACGCAAACTGCTCTGATCTCGTGACCTGAGTCCTGTTTGAGCCGCTCGCAAATCAGGTCCGGGTCGGCACCTGCGCGCCAGTCTCCGCCAATGACTTCAGCATCCAGACCGATCTTTTTTGCAAGGCTGCTCCACGTCGCAGCAAAATGACCGGTCTCATACATGAGCACTTTGTCGCCCGGAGAAAGCGTGTTGACGAGAGCAGCTTCCCAGGCACCTGTACCGGAGCTCGGGTAGATGATCACGGACGACTCGGTCTTGAAGATCCGCTTCATGCCCTCAAGCGCAGTGCGCCCGACTTCGGCAAAGTCAGGACCCCGGTGGTCGATTGTCTGTCTGCTGATGGCCTGAAGGATCCTGTCCGGCACGGCGCTCGGTCCTGGAATCTGAAGGAAATGGCGGCCGGCTTTTCTCATGACTGATCCCCTTGAGGACATTTCTGCAAGGACGGTGCTTGCTGATAATGAATTATGAATTCATAATTCAGTCAACCTAATCCTGAACGGGAGACGAGAATGGAGGCTGCCGGAGGTCCATTTGCAGCGCTGGCGCAACATGTTGAGGGTGAAGTCTTCACTGATGCGTTTTCACGCGGCCGGTATGCAACGGACGCTTCGATTTATCAGGTCATGCCGGAAGGTATCCTGATCCCGAAATCCGTCGAGGATGTTCATTCGGCTTTGGAATTTGCGAAGAGCGAAGGCCACTCCATTCTTGCGCGTGGCGGGGGAACCTCCCAATGCGGTCAGACCGTCAACTCCTCCCTGGTCATCGACAACAGCAAGTATCTGAACAAGATACTTAATCTTGATACTGACGGACTGACTTGCACCGTGCAGCCAGGCCTCGTTTTGGACGAACTCAACCGTGTTCTCAAACCACATGGGCTCTGGTTCCCTGTCGACGTTTCGACATCGTCCCGGGCAACGATCGGTGGCATGGCGGCCAACAACTCGTGCGGCGGTCAGTCGCTCAAATACGGCACGATGCGACACAACGTTCTGGCGATCAAAAGCATCTTGTCCGACGGGTCGGAGCTGCACTTTCAGAATGGCGGCATCGAAGGAGACAAGGTTGGCCTCCAGCAGTTTCTGCAAGATCTCGGGGCAAGAGAAGCTGCGGAAATCAAAGACAGGTTTCCGAGTGTTCTAAGGCGTGTGGGCGGCTACAACATTGACGCCCTGGTCCCAGCCGACGACCCCATAAACTATTCGCATTTGCTTGTCGGCTCGGAAGGAACGCTCGCCTATTTTTCAGAAATAGACCTCAAGCTATCGCGCTTGCCGGGTGAGAAGGTGCTTGGGATCTGTCATTTTCCGACTTTTTCCGATGCCATGCGTGCGGCCAAGGATCTCGTCGAACTGAAACCGCAGTCGGTCGAGTTGGTTGACGACACCATGATAGAGCTCGCGCGGGGCATCCCGGTGTTTCGGGAAACGGTAGATGCCTTTGTCAGGGGCGCGCCTGCTGCCCTGTTGCTGGTCGAATTCGCTGAGGGCGACGCCGCGCTCAACCAGAAGCGCTTAAAGGCTCTTGAGGACCTGATGGGTGACCTCGGTTACGCATTCGGAAAGCCAGGGGCCAAGGACGGTGGATGCGTTGCCGTCACCGATGCTATCGCTCAGGCAAAGATTTCCGAGTTCCGCAAGGCAGGCCTCAACATCATGATGTCGATGAAGGAGGCCGGAAAACCGGTTTCCTTCGTTGAAGATTGCGCCGTTGGGCTGGATGACCTTGATGCCTATACATCTGGTCTCACGCAGATTTTCACGCGTCATGGGACGCGTGGAACGTGGTATGCGCACGCCTCGGTCGGGTGCTTGCACGTGCGGCCCGTCCTAAATCTCAAGCTCGACCAGGATGTTCACGCGATGCGATCCATCGCGGAAGAGTGTTTTGAGCTGGTGAAGAAGTACAAGGGATCTCACTCTGGAGAACATGGCGATGGCATCGTCCGTTCCGAATTTCACGAGATGATGTTTGGTCAGCGCATGGTGAAAAGCTTCGAGGAGGTCAAAACCCGATTCGATCCTCAGAACATGTTCAATCCCAACCGGATTGTTTCGCCGCCGAAAATGGATGACCGCAGCTTGTTTCGATACGGGCCCAATTACACCGACGCTGCACCTGAAACTGCCTTCGACTGGTCCGCCTGGCCCGGAAAGGGAGGGCTTCAGGGCGCAGTCGAGATGTGCAACAACAATGGTGCGTGCCGGAAGCTCCAGGCAGGTGTCATGTGCCCCTCGTTCCGCGTGACAAGAGATGAGAAGCATGTTGTCAGAGGCCGTGCCAATTCTCTGCGGCTTGCCCTGTCAGGTCAGCTTGGCGCCGACGCGTTGACCTCAGACGAAATGCTGGAAAGTCTCAAGCTCTGTGTGTCCTGCAAGGCTTGCAAGCGCGAGTGCCCGACAGGCGTCGACATGGCCAGAATGAAAGCTGAGGTCCTGGCAGCGCGGCGAAAGAAGAAGGGCATGAGGATTACCGACAGATTGATTGGTTATTTGCCGCGCTATGCGCCTTACGCGTCAAAGGCCCGTTGGTCAGCGCGATTGCCGCGGACTGTTCCGGGAGGCGGCGCTCTTTTCGAGGCGATGACCGGTTTCAGCCGGGCACGGCCTTTGCCCGACTGGTCGAAGTCACCGTTCAAAACGTCTGAGTACCAGGACGAGAACCCGGACGTTGTTTTGTTCGCCGACGTCTTCAACCGGTATTTTGAACCGGAAAACCTGCGCGCCGCCTGTCGGCTCGTGAGGTCTGCCGGACTGAAGGTCCAGGTGGCTCGTCCGCTTGAGGGCAGGCGCGATCTTGATTGCGGCAGAAGCCTGATCGCCGTGGGTGCCCTCGATGAAGCGAGACTGGAAGCAGAGCGGGTGCTTGCAGCGCTGCTGCCGCATGTTGAAGCCGGGCGGCCGATCATAGGTCTGGAACCGTCGTCGCTCCTGACGCTGCGCGATGAATTTCCGGCGCTCTTGCCTGGGGAAGCAAGTGCGAGGGTTGCCGGTGCGGCGCAGATGTTCGAGGCGTTTTTCTTGTCCAGTCCTGCCATGCTGGAGCTTCGATTTCGTCCAGCACACTCCGCGATTCTCATACACGGGCATTGTCATCAGAAGGCTCACGCCGAAATGCCGGCGGTGCTGGATGTCCTGTCGCGTATCCCCGGCACGGATGTTTCACAAATTGAAACAAGCTGTTGCGGAATGGCAGGCGCGTTTGGCTATCAAAAGGAAACTGCGGAAATGTCCCTGAAGATGGGGGAACTCAGCCTCTTTCCCGCAATCCGAGAAGCGCCTGATTGTATCCTCGTGGCTGATGGATTTTCGTGCCGTCACCAGATTTTTCATGGAACGAAAAGAGATGCCGTCCATGTCGCCCGGCTTCTTGAGACCCTTGGGAGCGACTGAGATGAAATCAAAGACCGGTGTCACTCCAATCGACCGTCCGTCTCTTCATGCGCAACTGGTCGATCGATTGCGCGAGCTCCTTCTGGAAGATGCGTTTCCGCCTGGAAGCAAAATTCCCGAAGCAGACCTTTGCCAAAGTTTTGCAGTCTCACGGACGCCCATGCGTGAGGCCCTCAAGGTTCTGGCATCCGAAGGCGTCGTGCAGCTTGTGCCTAATCGTGGTGCCTGGGTCGCGGATATTGACATTGAAGAATTGGAAGCCGGATTTCCGGTTCTGGCGGCATTGGAAGCGCTCGCTGGCAAACTGGCCTGCGCAAGGATAACCGACACTGAAATTGCAAAGGCTGAAAAACACACCAAGGCGATGGCAGCTTTCTTCAAATCGGGTGACAGGAGAGCCTACTTCCGTGAAAACGAAGCGATCCACAGGCTGATCCTGGAGGCGGCTGCAAATCCGATCCTGTCACAACAGCACGAGGCTCTGGCAGTCCGTCTGCGAACGGGGCGGTTCAAGGCGAATGAAGACCAGGCCCGATGGGCACAAGCGGTTGAAGAACATGAGGCTATCGTCTCTGCGCTTCGAGAACGGAATGCTGACTTGTTGTCGAAATTGCTTGAAACGCATATCGAAAACAAGTTTCAGGCTTTGATCAGGATGGTGCGCCAGGGGTAAGGCAATTTGCTCTGAGCTCAAATCAGTACGAGGTCAGACCTCCGGAGCGCAGAGACAGGATCAGCGCGCGTTCGGGCCAGGTCTCCCGCCCGCCGCGGGCTCGAATTTCGACCAACTGAAGACGGGCGGCATCGAAGTCGCCTTTTTCCGCAAGTCCCATTCCGAAATAGGACCGGGCAAGGAGGTTGTCTGGGTTCGCGGTAAGGGCCGCCTGGTAGTAACGCGCTGCTGACGTCCAGTCTCCTGATTTTCTGGCGAGAAAACCGCGATACGTCAAAACCCGGGACCCCATCTGATCCGCCATCGTATCGAGTGCACGGCCCGCAGCTTGCAGTCTACCGGCATACGCCAGTTCGCGTGCTGCAAGGAACCGGTCTTCATCTCGGAACAGATGAGACTCCAGTTTTACGCAGCGCTCGGTTTCCTTGTCCCATGCCGTCCCATCCGGGCATTCGGTTGACGTTTGTGTCGGCTTGGGCGGCGTTTCGTATTCGTCGGGATCGACTGCACCGGCGGCTGTACTGATCAGGACTGCAATCAGGCCAACAAATAATCGCTTCATGGAAACAGTCTCCTGGCTGTGCAAATCAGGATATGATCGAGGTGCGTCATCGCGGCAATCAAAAAGCTTGGTAGCATTGCTTTGGGGAAATTTTACTAAGACCCACTACCATTGCGTGCGATTGACCATTTCGACTCGAGCTTCGGCACACATTCAAGACATTCAATAGATTGAATCAAGGCCTATGACATTACCGCCAAAAACGCTGCATTTTATCAAGAAGCTCAAGGCAAACACGGATCCGGTTGAAATTGCTGCACGCCTGACACCGCGTGACGGGGTTCCGGCTCCCTTGATGACCTTGCCGAAAACAAGTGCTTCGGTGATTTCCAGGATCTGGTCACGCTTGACGGAGACAGGCGTTCCCGAAACTGCAAAGTCGGAATTGGCCGACGACCGCACAGTGGAGACAGCAGAAGCCTACACAGGCAGCATCGAGAATATGATCGGCACGGTCAAAGTCCCGGTCGGCGCGGTCGGGCCGCTGCGGATCAATGGGGTCTTTGCGCATGGTGATTTTTTCGTGCCACTCGCAACGACGGAAGCCGCGCTGGTGGCGTCCTATGCACGTGGTGCGAAAGCCGTCGGCAGTGCGGGCGGCGTCAGCGTTGCGACACTCGGCGAGGGTGTTTTGCGGACACCAGCTTTCCGGTTTTCCTCGATTGGGGAAGCGGGCCTTTTCGTCGATTGGGCTATGTCGTCGTCAGAGGCACTGACTGCGGCAGCAGAAGCGACCACGCAACATGGCAAGCTGCTTTCCATCGACCCGGTAATTGACGGTGAAATCGTGTTTTTGATGTGCTGGTACGAGACGGGTGACGCCGCTGGCCAGAACATGGTCACCTTCGCGACAGAAGCCCTTTGTGCGCACGCACTGGAAGCGTCGACAGTAAAGCCCCGGTCCTGGTTCCTGGAAGCCAACTTGTCGGGTGACAAGAAGGCGAGTTTTCTCGGCACGATGCTGGGACGCGGGCGCCGTGTGACTGCACAGGTTGATCTTCCCCGTGACATCGTTGAAACGACACTTGGTGCGACAATCGATCAGATCCTTGAATATGGCCGGATCGCAAATCTCGGCGCGCTAATGACGGGCCAGGTCGGCGCACAGGCTCACTTCGCGAACGGGCTTGCTGCCCTTTACCTTGCTACCGGGCAGGACGTTGCCTGCGTCGCGGAATCCGCCGTCGGCTTTACACGGATGGAAGCAAGCGAGAAAGGCCTGCTTGTCACAGTCACGCTTCCTAACCTGATGCTCGGCACGGTGGGCGGCGGCACAAGTTTACCGTCTCAGTCTGCCAGTCTTGATGTCATGGGCCTGAAAGGTGCAGGGAAAGCCTCGGCTCTAGCCGAAGTGGCCGCCGCGCTCTGCCTGTGTGGTGAGTTGTCACTAACCGCAGCCGTCGCAAGCGGTCAATTTGGCAGTGCGCATAAGCGCCTTGCACGGGACAGCAAGACATGAACGAACGGGCAGAGCAGGGTGCTTCGCTCCTGGCAAGGCTGTGGATTTATCAAGCCGAGCGCTTTCCGCTTGTGCAGACCGTTCCTCTTTTGGGCGTGTTTTCAGCAGCCTCCGTGACAGCATCCGCCCGGCTTGCCGAGCGTCCTCTCCCCGGAATTTCCGTTTATCTGGTGGCCTTTCTGATCGCGATGGTTTTCTTCTGGCAGATGCGTGCGCTGGATGAGGTCAAGGATGCGGATATAGATCGGAAATACCGGCCAGAGCGTCCTGTCCCACGCGGCCTGGTCTCACTCAAGTTGATTGTCTGGCTTGCAGCGATTGCGGCTCTGCCGGCGGTTCTGGCGGCGTATGCGCTGTCTCCCGGCCTGGTACTGCTGGTTGGCCTGGTATGGGTTTGGCTTGGTCTGATGACGGCCGAGTTTTTCATTCCTGAGGTGCTGCGCAGCTCGCCCGCTCTCTACCTCCTGTCGCATATGGCGATCATGCCGCTGATCGATCTTGTTTTGACCGGCTGCGAGTGGCTTCCTTACGGTTCGATGCCTGCCGGCATCTGGACGTTTCTCTTGATGAGTCTTTGCAACGGCTGTGTCATGGAGTTCGGACGCAAGATCTGGGCACCTGCGCAGGAGCGCGAAGGCGTTGAAACCTACAGCTCTTCCTGGGGCATACCCACCTCGCTGAAAGCACTTTCGATCTCGGTCTTGGCGGCGTTCTTTGCGCTTGTTGTGTGTGGCGTCTATTTGGAACGACCGATCATCACGGCCGTATGTGGTCTTGCCGTGTTGGTGCCTTTCGGCATGGTTCTCGTCAAATTCGCGCGCAATCCGGACAAGGCGCAGCAGAAGCGTCTTGAAAACATGTCGGGACTTTGGGTTCTGGTCTGTTATCTCGCAGCTGCATTTGCACCGGCACTTGGAGATGTCCTGTGAGCGCGCTTTTTCGCTCCGATAACGCACACGCGGCATCGACCGAAGTCGTGGGCGGAAAAGCTTTTGTTCTTGCTGAACTGATGCAAGCCGGGTTCCAGGTTCCTGCATTCCTTGTGATCGCACCCGAAGGCTTCACCGACGAACGTCTCAGCGCAAACATCCAAGAGGACCTTCAGGCGGCGTTGAGCGGACTATCCGGAACCGGGTACGCGGTCCGCTCATCGGGCCGTGCCGAAGACGGTGCAGCGGACTCTCATGCAGGGCAATATCTGACACTTCTGGATGTTCCCGCTGAAGAGGTTCCGGCTGCTGCGGAACGGGTGTTTGCGTCCGGTCTTGACGATAGCGTTGCCGCCTACCGGGCCGCTCGTGGCCGCGATGGGTCGGACCTGCCGTCCGTGATTGTCCAGCAAATGGTCAAGGCGCGCGCAGCTGGTGTTGCTTTTGCCGCCGAGCCGGTGTCCGGAAGGCGCGACCAGATCGTGATCAGCGCAACAGCCGGTCTTGGCGACAAGCTGGTCTCCGGTGAAGTCAGCGGTGAAACCTGGCGATTTTCGATCCCGGAACTTGAGATCCTCGAGCGGCCATCCAATGATCCGGTCCTGAGCCGGGAGGATGCGACAGCGGTCGCCAATCTGTGCGCAGACGTCAGTAAGACCAAGCAGGCGCCACAGGACATTGAATGGGCTTTGGCATCGGGAACAGACGACCTTTTCCTGTTGCAGGCGAGACCGATCACGTCGCACTTGTTGCCGGAAGGGGCCGCCGAAACGCGGCTTTTGGTTTTCGACAACTCCAATATCGTTGAAAGCTATCCCGGTCTTGTCTCGCCGTTGACCTACAGCTTTGCCGTGACGGCCTACGCGCGGGTCTATCGGACGTTCCTTGGCATAATCGGCATTCCGGAGCGCGTTATCCAATCCCATCAGCCGGATCTTGCCAACATGCTCGCGCGCATCGACGGCCGGATGTACTACAACCTTGGAAACTGGTACCGGCTGTTGTCTTTGTTGCCGTTCTTTTCCAGTAATCGGCAGCACATGGAAACGATGATGGGTGTGTCAGAGCCTCTTCCGGAAGAGGTGATGGCCGGGATTGCACCGTCCAAGAGTTTCTTCTCTGCGATCAAAATGGTCACCAAACTCGGAATTGCTGCGCTGCGCCTGAACACGACCAGGACGGGGTTCATGAACAGGATAGCTGCAACTGTGCCACCACGCGCTGAATGGGAGAGTTTGTCCAAGCGCCCTCTGTCGGAGCTTGCTGCAGAGTATCGCCGCGTCGAAACTGCGCTGCTCGACGACTGGGACGCACCGATTGTGAACGACTTTCTTTGCATGATGGCGTTTGGAGGCTCGCGCTCGATGCTGGAGAACTGGGCGGGCAGAGAAGGACTGACGCTGCACAATGATGTGCTGATCGGGCAGGGCGACATCGTGTCGGCTGAACCGGCAAGATTGATCCAGAAGATGGGAGAGGTCGTGCGCCAGACTCCAGAGGGCGAAAACATTCTGGCATCAGAAGACCGCGAAGCAATCTTCGCCCTGCCAGAACTCGCACCGTTGCTGGATGACTATCTGGAGCGCTTTGGCGACCGGCGCATTGGAGAGCTGAAGCTTGAGGAGCCGACACTCGACGAAGAGCCCGGCGCCTTGTTCCGTGCGGTGCTGGCATCGGCCTCTCGTGCAAGGGCAAAGACCGAGAGGGTGGCGCCAGAGTCGGGTCTACATCGGCTTTTTCATCGCCGGCCTTTCAAACGCCTTCTTGCCGGATGGGCGTTATCCTACGCAAAGGCTCGCGTTCGCGACCGTGAAAACCTTCGTTTTGAGCGGACGCGGATCTTCGGCTATGCCCGCCGGGTGTTTCGCGCGATGGGAACCTCGCTGACGGCAACAGGTCACCTTGAAACGCGAGACGACGTGTTCTTTCTGACGCTAGATGAATTGCTTGCGATTGCCGAAGGCGCGGCTGCGGACAGTAATTTGAAGGCTCTCGTAGCCATTCGGCGGAACGAACAGGAAGAAGCGGCCAGATTGCCCGAACCGCCCGAGAGGATCCTGGTTCGTGGGTCCGTCGTCGATCGGTCGAGACGGCAAGATCGCATGCGCGTGTCGGTAGCGAATGACGATGAGCTCAGAAGAACCGGTACGGCCTGCGGAGGCGGTGTTGTTGAAGGCATTGCACGGGTCATTCGTGACCCGGCAGAAGAACAGGTTCAGGCGGGCGAAATCCTCGTGGCCCGTCATACGGATCCGGGTTGGATTTCGCACTTTGCCAACGCGGCCGCGGTGATCGGCGAGCGTGGCAGCGTTCTATCCCATTCCGCCATTGTCTCGCGTGAACTTGGTATCCCCTGTGTCGTTGCCGTAAAGGATGCGTGCAGCTGGATCGAGACAGGCGACAGGTTGGAGGTCGACGGCTCCAACGGATGGGTCAGGAAACTGCCGTGAGCGCATCAATCGACCAGCGAGCAAGCTTTGAAGCCATCCGCTATGCAAGGGCATGGGAAGATGCCGACATTCTGCTTGCCGGTATGAACCAGTCCGCCGGGCAACGGTTCCTGTCGATCTGTGCCGCAGGTGACAACGTGCTCGCACTGCTTTTGCTGGATCCAGAAGAAGTTGTTGCCGCAGACCTGTCGGAGGCACAAATCGCCTGCCTCCGGTTGCGGATCGCCGCGTTTCAAACGCTTGCGCATGACGAGTTCCTGGAACTTTTCGGCGCCGTACCGTCGTCACGCCGGGAGCATTTGTTTGAACGTGTTCTAAGCGCCTGCGGCGACGGAACGAAGGATTTCTGGAAGAACCTGACACCGATTGTGGTGGAACGAGGTGCTGGAAGCGTCGGTAAATTCGAAAACTATTTTCTTTTGTTTCGGCGCTACGTGCTGCCTTTGATCCACTCCCGAAAAACTGTTGAAGATGTTTTTGTGAAACGCGACTACGACGAACGGGTTCGGTTTTTCGAGCGACGCTGGAACAACAGCCGCTGGAAACTGGCAACCAGCTTCTTTTTTTCCCGCAGACTGATGGGGTGGCTCGGACGTGATCCTGCGTTTTTCGATCACGTGGAAGGAAGTGCCGGCGCTCATGTTCGGCGAAAGGTCCGTTTTGCTGCAGTGGAGCAGGACCCAAGCGAAAACCCGTATATGCGGGAAATCCTGACCGGGCAGACCGGTGCGGCGTTGCCGACGGCCTGGCGTGCTGAGAACTACGCACTGATCGCAGAGCGCCTCGATCGGCTAACCCTTAGGCATGGGGCCATCGATGCCATCTTGGACGGACCGTATGACGGTTTCAATCTGTCCGATATTTTCGAATACATGTCGATGGACGTGACCGCTGAGATCTACGGCAAATTGCTTGCAAAAGCTGCTCCCGGAGCCAGGCTGGTCTACTGGAACATGATGGCGCCAAGACAGGCACCAGCCGCCTTCGGCGATCGGGTAAAACGTCTCTCCGAACTCGAAGCGCGGCTGAAACGGGAAGACAAAGCGTTTTTTTATTCTGACCTCGTCATCGAGGAGGTCGCCGCTTGATCTTGCAGATCCTTGTCGCCGTTGCCTCTGTGATGGCGCTATTTGCGCTTGCTGCCCTTATTCGCAAGCTTTCCGGCCGCTTTGTGATCGGCGCGGAAAGCCAGCGCAAAGCGGTTCACGTCGGCGTCGGGCTGCATGCCATGGTGTTGCCGTTGATCCTCCACAGAGAAGGGTTTCTCGTTTTTGCTGTCCTTGCCGCTGCTGCACTCCTGGTGCTCCGGCTGCCCGGGATCGCCGCCAAGGGTCTTGGTGCATCGCTCCATTCGGTGGAGCGCCAGTCCTGGGGCGACTTTCTGTTTCTGATTGCGATCACGGTGCTTTTTGTGCTCTCGCCCGGCGACCCGGCGCTTTACGTTTTGCCGATCGCGGTGCTGACGTTGTCCGATGCCGCCGCGGCGCTTGTGGGCACAAGTTATGGACGCCTGCGCTTCGGGGAGGGTGACCGCGTCAAGAGCGCCGAGGGCAGCATCGCGTTCTTTGTGGTGACCTGGATGACCGTGGTGATCATTCTCTTGTCCGCGACGGAGATTCCGCGGCAGAACGTGATCTGGCTGGCCACGATGGTCTCCCTGTTTGCCACCTATGTCGAAGCCGACAGTTGGCGGGGCCTCGACAATCTTTTCGTACCCGTTGGAATTCATATCCTTCTTGTCATCTGGGCAGAGTCGCCACCGCTGATCCTGGGCGCGATAACAACCGGCTGGCTTATCGTGCTCCTGGCGGCCCGATATGCTGCACCTCTTGTCGGCATGACGCCCCATGCTGCCCGCGCTGCGTCAGTCGCCCTCATCCTGTCGGTGATCGTGGCAAATCCGATAAACGCCATACTCCCGGTCCTGGCATTTTTCGCCGCTCTCGTTGCGCGGCCTGCAGCGGAGGGCGTGGATGCCGTGCTCGACTATGTCAGCACACTGGTCTTGACCGGCATGATCTGGATCATCACAGGAACGGTCTTCGGCACGAATGCCATTGCCTACTACTCGGCAACCTTCGCTGCCATTGGGGCCGGATACGCCGCATTTGCCATGCGACAGTCCAGGTTCCGAATTCCGGCCGGCGTGGCCGCGGCCATTTTGGCGACCGGTATCTACTGGCTGCTGTTTCCGGCAGTCATCCGCCACATGGGCTGGGTACCTGCCTTGCCTCTAGGTGCTGTGGTCGCGGCGGCCACTCTGTTGACCGTGATGACGGAAACACTTCGTCCCAAAACCTGGGGGGAGCGTGGTCCGGGTCTGCGCTTTGCAGCAACGGCCCTGCTGTTGCTGCTCCCTGCCTATTTCCATGAGGCCCTGTAATGACGACACGTCTTGAGATTTATCGGGAGGCACCGTCCTGGAATGGTCTGCGCACCGCTGCGATCGGCACAGGCTTGTGTGCAGATGCAGAGAGCGGTGCTGCCTTCCTCAATGAAGCCTGCGAAACGCTTCGAAAGAAAGGGATCCAGGCGGTTGTCGGACCGATGGACGGGTCTACGTGGGGAAAATACCGCTTGCCTGTCTGGACGGACGGAAGTCCCGGTTTCCTGATGGAGCCGGACGCCGGACCCGATGATCTCGCAGCTTACGAGAAGGCAGGCTTCGAGATCGCCGAGCTGCATGCCTCTGCAACAGCAAAACCCGGCTCACGCGGATATGCTGAGGCGGTCAAAGGAATTGTGGTGGAAGCCTGGAATGGCGAGGACGCGGAGGCTCTCCTTGCAAGTGCCCACGAACTCGTCATGGACGGGTTTCGAACAACACCTTTCTTCACACCGGTTCCATTAGAGATTTTTCTTCAGCGATACATGCCGCTCCTGGCACATGCCGATCCCAGATTTATCCTTCGCGCGCTCGACAGTGACAGTAAGGCGAGGGGATTGACCCTGGCTTTCCCCGATCCTTTGCGCAAGGGTGCGGTGGTGCTGAAGACTTATGTTGGCGCCGTTCCCGGTGCCGGGCGCGCCATGGCGGACCGCGTGCACGGTCTTGCTGAGGAACACGGTTTCAGTGAAGTCATTCACGCGCTCATGCGAGCAGGCATCGCTTCGGAGGCGCAAAGCCGCAAGTTCGGTGGGACGGTCTTTCGCCGCTATGCCTTGATGGGGCGGCTGCTTTGAACCTGATTGACGACTTCCTGTTAAAGGCCCAACGGCAAGGTGAGCGCACCGCGATCATCGACCGGTCGGGCACAGTGGTGAGTTATGGCGAGCTCGAACGCCGGTCTGCCAGGCTCGCCGCCGCGTTTGCGTCAAAAGGGATCGGAAAGCGTGACCGGGTGCTCGTAGGGGTCTTTCCCGGCATTGATCTTTACGCAGGCCTCGCTGCGCTTTGGCGCTTGGGTGCGGTCGCCGTCTTTCCTGAACCTGCAATGGGTCTTGCCGGGTTTCGGCATGCGGCTTCGGTGACCAGACCTAAGGCTCTCCTGGCATCGCCTGCCATCAGGGCACTGGCTTTTTTCCTGCCGGAGACGCGGTCCATTCCCATTCGGCTTTCTGCTGCGATGGAAGGCAGCGCGATAAATGATCAGTGTGAGAGCCTCGGGCGCGGTGACCCGGCGTTGATTTCCTTTACGAGTGGAAGTACGGGCGAACCGAAGGCAATCGAACGGTCACACGGGCTTATGAAGGCGCAGCA
Organism: Roseibium sp. MMSF_3544; assembly: GCF_030732845.1. Taxonomy (GTDB): domain Bacteria; phylum Pseudomonadota; class Alphaproteobacteria; order Rhizobiales; family Stappiaceae; genus Roseibium. The sequence goes on along the minus strand of NZ_JASHKA010000013.1, from coordinate 115,128 downwards.
TAGCGCCTTGGCGCCACTGATTGCGTCTGATCGCGATGAAACGGATATTGTCGCTTTTCCCGCCTTCGTCCTGACCTGCATCGGCCACGGGTCGACGGCCGTGATGCCGAATTGGAACCTGCGCCGGCATGATCGCACCGGTGCAGACCGCATTCGTCGTCTTGCGCAAAGTGTTGCCGCAACCCGCCTTCTGGTGCCGCCGGTGATTGTTGATCGGCTTGCCGGCGCTCCACTCGGCAGTGGTCTTCAAAGGGTGATGACCGGAGGTGGGCCGCTTTATCCCGACGTCGCGCGCCGGTTTATCGAACACAACCCAACGATAGGATTGACCGTTGTCTATGGATCGACGGAAGCAGAGCCCGTTGCCCATGCGCATCTGGAGAGCTTAAGCGAAGCAGACTGGGATGCGGCCGGCTCCGGACAGGGACTTCCGGTCGGAACGCCCGTCAAAGAAGTCGCGCTAAAGTTTGCCGATGACGAAATCCTGGTCTCCGGGCCACACGTCAATCGCGGTTATCTTGACGCCTCCCGGGATCTTGAAACCAAACTTGTTGAAGGCGAAACCGTCTGGCATCGCACCGGCGATGCGGGTCGGTTGGACGGCGAAGGCCGGCTCTGGCTTCTTGGCCGGCATGCTGCTTCGACGAAAGGTCTTTATGCATTTTCTGTCGAGACAGCGGCGCGCCTTTGGCCTGGGGTGGCGGGAGCTGCCTTTGCGGTCGACAGCGAAGGCCGGCCGGTCTTGTTCGTTTCGGGCGATGCCGGCAGTCTCTCTGATTGGCACGATCGTGCAAGCCGCATCGGAACGTTTGAAATTGAACACGTCGCACAGATCCCCATGGATCGCCGGCACCGGTCCAAGCCGGACGTTCGTGCTCTCTTTGCGAAATCTCGCCGTCATTCGGCCTGAGTTCAAGCAAGCTGGCATCTTGTTTAAAACCTGTTTTTGTCAGTTGTTTGCCACCTGAAGTTCAGCGCAGGCGTTATGACGAGCGGGTTGGTGTTCACCCAACAGACGACCCGAACTGAGCGCCGAAACTGCGACCATCAAGCTGGTTGGTCGATCGTTGCAAGTATTGTTACTGGTTTGAACGGTTTGCCTGCTGTGGTATCCAACCCTCACAAACGACATCGAAAAACAGGTTGAGGACATTCGGGTACATGACTTCGGATGCACAGTTCACTGACGCACTGGTCGAGATCGTCGGTGCTTCTTTTGTACGGACCAGTTCCGCGGGCACGAAGCGCTTCCGGACAGGATTTCGCTCAGGAGAGGGTGAAGCCGAAGTTGTCGTTATTCCCGGCACACTTCTCGAAATGTGGCGCGTGCTGAAAGCCTGTGTTGCCGCTGACCGGATCGTCATCATGCAAGCCGCTAACACCGGATTGACGGAAGGATCGACCCCGAGTGGCGATTATGACCGCGATGTCGTGATCATCAACACGCTGCGTCTCGACAATATCCATGTGCTGAAAGACGGGCATCAGATCATCGGTCTGCCGGGGAGCACGCTCTACAAGCTGGAGAGGTTGCTGAAGCCACTCGGCAGAGAACCTCATTCGATCATTGGATCCTCCAACATCGGCGCATCGATCGTTGGGGGCGTCTGCAACAACTCCGGGGGCGCTCTAACCCAACGCGGACCCGCTTATACGGAGCTTGCTCTCTACGCTCAAATCGGCAGCGACGGTGTGCTGCGCCTGGTAAATCATCTCGGGATTGACCTTGGCGACACGCCGGAGGAGATCCTGGAAAGGCTCGAGCAAGGCCGGTTTACAGAAGTTGACATCAAGGAGGGTGTCGGACGCGCGTCGGATGATGGCTACACTGATAAGGTTCGGGATGTCACCGCTTCAACACCCTCACGCTACAATGCCGATCCGGACAGATTGTTCGAGGCGTCGGGCTCTGCTGGCAAGTTGGCGGTTTTCGCGGTCCGGCTCGATACCTATCCGGCGATCGGCGAAGAGCGCGTCTACTATATCGGCACCAATGATCCGGCGGACTTGAAAGTTCTGCGTCGCCGCATTTTGACCGAGTGTGACGAACTGCCGATCTGTGGCGAGTACGTCCACCGCGAACTCTTTGACGTCGCACGAAAATACGGCAAAGACACACTGATGATGATCCACTGGTTCGGTACGGATCGTCTGCCGATGTTCTTCGCAATCAAGGGCGCCATGGATGCGCGTCTGAACAAAATTCCATTCCTGCCGAGCAATCTGGTCGATCGTGCGATGCAGGTATTCAGTCGCTTGGTTCCAGAACCTCTGCCGAAGCGCATGCTGGACTGGCGCGCTCGCTACGAACATCACCTAATCTTGAAGGTTGGCCCGCAAATAGCAGAGGCGGTTGAAGCAATCCTCACGGAAACGCTTGGAAAGGACGCCTGGTTTGCCTGCAACGAGGCAGAGGCCAAGAAGGCGATGCTGCATCGATTTGCTGCGGCAGGCGCAGGGGTGCGATATCACGCGGTCCACTCGAACGAGGTCGAAGATGTCATCGCACTCGACATCGCCCTGGCGCGCAACGAGGAAGACTGGTTTGAAACGCTCCCGGAAGACATCGAGAAAGACCTGATTTCAAAGCTCTATTATGGCCACTTCTTTTGCCACGTTTTTCACCAGGATTACGTGGTGCGCAAGGGAGCCGACCCCAAGGCGATCAAGCAGAAAATGCTAGCGCTATTGGACAAGCGCGGCGCCGAATACCCGGCCGAGCACAATGTCGGCCACCTCTATACTGCAAAGCCTGCGCTCGCCGCGTTTTATGAAGACCTCGACCCGACCAACAGCTTCAATCCCGGCATTGGAAAAACATCCAAACAAAAGCGACACCCGGCGCACGAACCGGCAAACTGACACGGCTCTGGTCTGCTGTTCTCTTTGATGTTGTGTTTGCGAAGCACTAAGCTCCACCGGCTCTGTTTGGTCACACTTTGCAACCGTTCATCGACACTCCACAGAGCCTTGGTGACGGAATAATCTGATCGTCTCCGCACAAGTGGCCCCCCAAAATTTCAAACTTTGGATCTTTCCGGGCAACCACTTTTGATGCATGGGAACGCGAGTGAACAGGAGAACAAGCTTCATGCCGAGTGACCGGGACAACACCAACCCTCTGATTCTTCCCGATGATCTGCCACAGCCGGTCGATGATGGCGAGGCTGATCATCTGACCGGGATGACGTTCTCCGCTGTGCCGCTTCCTGCCACGACCGGCACGTTGGTTGATCTTTCCAAGGTGCCTGGCCGGGTTATTGTCTATGCCTATCCGATGACGGGTGTCCCGGGTGTCGAGCTGCCACCGGGCTGGAACGATATTCCCGGCGCACGGGGATGCACGCCGCAGACATTGTCGTTTCAAGCCGAAACGGACGTATTCTCGGCTTTGGGGGTCACTGTCTTTGGTTTGAGCACACAGACTGCGGATTATCAGAAGGAACTCTCCGACCGTCTGGGCCTGACTTTTCCAATCCTGAGCGATGCCCGGTTCGAACTGACCGATGCGATGCGCCTTCCGACCATGATTGTGGAGGGGATGCGGTTGATGAAGCGCTTGACCCTCATTCTCAAGGACGGGGTTGTCGAAAAGGTTTTCTATCCCGTGTTTCCGCCGAACAGGGCGGCTGCCGAGGTCATCGCCTGGCTTCAGGACAACACGGTGCAGGCGAACGGTTCCGGTGTGCTGATCTATACCACGCCGGAATGTCCCCATTGCCAGGCTGCCAAGGCTCTCCTCCAGAACAAAGGAACGCCCTTTATCGAGGTGGATGTCGAGCGCGATCCCGAGGCTGCAAATGTCATGGTTGCGCGCAGTGGCGGCCGGCGAACCGTCCCGCAAATCTTCGTTGGATCGACGCATGTCGGCGGCGGCGATGATCTTGCCTCCCTTGAGCAGTCGGGGCGTCTGGATGCGCTGCTTGAAGGAGCACTGAATTAGCAGAGGATCTCTCCAGTTCGGCAGTCGACTCGGGACAGGCGAATTTGAGGCAATCGCGAAAACGGGCGCGGACTTAAAGGTCCAGGCTCTGCATTTGATTGCTGCATTTCATGCTGTGACCGGCTGACGCAGGACGTGTGGCCGCAGGCCGGCGATTTCATATTGAGTAGGTAAATTCCCTGACCCATATGCCAGGCAAGTGACCAACCAACGAGGCATGCTTGCCAGGCAGGACCGATGGAAGAACTCCTTCTCAGCCGCATTCAGTTTGCGGCGAACATCTCATTTCACATTCTTTTTCCGACAATTACGATCGCGCTCGGGTGGGTGCTGCTGTTCTTCAAGATGCGCTTCAACGCCACCGGGGACGACCGCTGGATGGCCGCCTACATGTTCTGGGTGAAGATCTTTGCCCTGTCCTTCGGTCTCGGCGTGGTCAGCGGAATCACCATGAGCTTCCAGTTCGGCACAAACTGGCCGGGCTTCATGGAAACAGTCGGCAACGTGGCCGGACCTCTCCTGGCCTATGAAGTTCTGACGGCCTTCTTTCTGGAAGCGGCCTTCCTCGGCATCATGTTGTTCGGTGCATCGCGGGTTCCCAATTGGCTGCACACGCTGGCAACATTCCTGGTTGCTTTCGGCACCACCATGAGCGCTTTCTGGATCCTTGTTCTAAATTCCTGGATGCACACGCCAACCGGGTTTGAATTGCGCGACGGAATTGTACACGCAACCGATTGGTGGGCGATCGTCTTCAATCCGTCCATGCCGTATCGCCTCGTTCACATGCTGCTTGCGAGCGGACTGACCGTTGCCTTCCTGATTGTCGGCATCTCGGCTTACCGCCGCCTGATTGGCGACCGGTCAAAAGGCGTGCGGCTGACGCTCAAGACAGGTGCGTGGCTGGCCGCGATCCTGATCCCCTTGCAGATCTGGGCAGGCGATATGCACGGCCTCAACACGCTGGAGCACCAGCCGCAGAAAGTGGCGGCAATGGAAGGTAACTGGAACACGTCTACTCACGTTCCGCTGCTCCTGTTCGCCATTCCCAATGAGGAAAAGCGTCAAAACGATTTCGAAATCGGTGTCCCGAACGGCGCATCCCTCATTCTCAAACACGACCCGGCGGGAGTGGTCCCGGGCCTCAATGACTTTTACGCCGATGATGGAACGGCCCTGCATCCGCCGGTGACGCCTGTGTTCTGGTCATTCCGTGTGATGGTCGGGACCGGGGTCCTGATGCTGGCAATGAGTTGGGCGACCGTCCTCATGATGCGCCGAAGCGGCGGGGTCGATGGCTTGAACCCGTGGCTTCTGCGCGGCCTCGTGGCGATGACATTTTCCGGTTGGGTGGCCACGCTTGCCGGCTGGTACACCACGGAAATCGGCCGCCAGCCGTGGCTGGTTCAAGGTGTCCTGACCACCGAAGCGGCGGTTGCCGATGTTCCGGCTCCCATGGTGGCGACAACGCTTGTTGCCTATCTGGCCGTCTATGCCGTGCTGCTCGTGGCCTATATCACGGTCATTTTCCGGTTGGCCCGCAAGGCGAGCGATGCGGAAGAGAACCGGCCACATTCAGGTGCGGCCCAAGTGGCCCTGGTTCCGGCGGAGTAAACCGACATGACCCTTTTTGGAGACCCCACCGTCTGGTTGCCGCTGGCCTTTGCCGCACTCATGGGCATCTCGATCCTCGTCTATGTCGTGCTGGATGGTTTCGATCTCGGTGTCGGCATCCTGCTGCCGCTTGGTGATGAAGATGAAAAGGACCGCATGATTGCTGCGATCGGTCCGTTCTGGGATGCAAACGAAACCTGGCTGGTATTGGCGGTCGGGCTGTTGCTCGTCGCCTTTCCCGTTGCGCACGGCGTCATCCTGACGGCGCTCTACTTGCCCGTCGCGGTCATGCTGATCGGCCTGATCCTACGCGGTGTCGCCTTTGAATTCCGTGCCAAAACGAGCGGCACTCAAAAACGCCGCTGGAACCAGGCCTTTTTCGCAGGCTCGGTGTCCGCATCGCTCGCGCAAGGTTACATGCTCGGGCTTTACATCATGGGCCTTCAACACACACCGGCATCGATCGCATTCGGCGTTCTGACGGCCCTTTGCCTGACGGCCGGATATGGCTTCATCGGCGCGACCTGGCTGATCATCAAGTCCGAAGGGGTGCTGCAACGAAAGGCGATCCGGTGGGCACGCAGGCGGCTTTGGGGCGTGATGCTCGGACTTGGCGCGATTTCGCTCGCAAGCCCGTTGGTGAGCGAACGGATTTTCGAGAAGTGGTTCTCGTTTCCCTCGATGATCCTCCTGGCACCGCTGCCGCTGATGTCGGGCTTGCTGGTGTTCATCATTTACACCGCGTTGAAGCATCTGCCTGCCAGGGATGACAAATGGGCCTGGGTTCCGTTTACCGCAACAGCTTGCCTGTTTTTCCTGGCCTTTGTCGGTCTGGCCTATTCCTTCTACCCTTATGTGGTGCCGGAGAAGCTGACCCTTTATGAAAGTGCCAGCGCACCGGAGAGCCTGTTCATCATTTTGCTCGGCGCACTTTTCGTGCTGCCGGTGATCATCGGCTACACGATCCTCGCCTATACGGTTTTCCGCGGCAAAGCGACCGAACTGCGCTACGACTGACCGAACAAAATGGCGAACGGTGGCTGAATATGTTGCCCGTGGTGACCCGGAACAGATCTTCGAGCCTGATGACAAGCGAAGTGCTCGCATTCGAAACGAAAACCCGCCCGTCAGATCAACGGGCGGGTTTTTGTTGTCTGGGCGCCGGGAGCCGCGCTGTGGCAGGTGGTGAGCCCGCCTTGGCGGACTCCCGACTAAGCCGTGCGCGTCAGGAGCAGCCGCTCGTTGCGCCGCAGGTGTCGCATTTGAGGCAGGTGCCGTTGCGGACCATGGTGAAGTTGCCGCATTCGGAGCAGCTTTCGCCTTCATAGCCCTTCATGCGTGCCTGGGCGATCTGCTGGGCTGCCGACGAGACCTGCGGGGCAGGGACGCTGACTTCGACCGCTGCAGCGGTGCTTTCCGAGCCGCGGGCAAAGGCCGTGGCGACCGCGGAGACCTGCGCAGCTGGGGTGTTTGCCGTCTGCACGGATATCGCCTCGGTGGTTTCACCAGCTGGTTCGCTTGCACCGGCGACCAGCCGGAAACGCTCGGTCTGGCCACGAACGAGGCCGTGCGAAACGATCTGGCCACCCTGACCGCGATCATCGCTGGACGAAGTGCCTTCGCCTGTGTTGCCGAAGACTTCCGGCGGCACATGGGCCAGGTCGTGACGTCCGAGATAGGACACGGCCAACTCGCGGAAGACGTAATCGAGGATCGAGGTTGCGTTCTTGATCGCGTCGTTGCCCTGCACCATGCCGGCCGGCTCAAACTTGGTGAAGGTGAACGCATCGACATATTCTTCGAGCGGCACACCGTATTGCAGACCAAGCGAGACGGAGATGGCGAAGTTGTTGATGAAGGCGCGCAGGGCAGAGCCTTCCTTGTTCATATCAAGGAAGATTTCGCCAAGACGGCCGTCGTGGTACTCGCCGGTCCGCAAGAACACCGTGTGTCCACCGATTTTTGCCTTCTGGGTATAACCCTTGCGGCGGGCCGGCAGTTTTTCCTGCTCGCGAACAACCCGTTCGACAATGCGCTCGACGATCCGTTCCGCCACGACCTCGGCCTTGGCTGCCTGTGGCTTGGCTGCGATCTCCTCGAGTGCATCCTCCTGCTCGTCGTCCTCATCGGCCAGAAGCTGGGCGTTGAGAGGTTGAGACAGCTTGGACCCGTCGCGATAAAGCGCATTTGCCTTCAACGCGAGCTTCCAGGACAGCATATAGGCTTCCTTGCAGTCCTCGACCGTCGCATCGTTCGGCATGTTGATGGTCTTGGAGATCGCACCGGAGATAAACGGCTGGGCTGCCGCCATCATGCGGATGTGGCTTTCCACAGAGAGGAAGCGCTTGCCGATACGGCCGCACGGGTTGGCGCAGTCAAAGACCGGATAGTGCTCTTCCTTGAGGAACGGCGCACCTTCAAGGGTCATCGCGCCACAGACATGCGTGTTGGCTGCTTCGATATCGGCTTTGGAAAAGCCGAGGAACGACAGGAGGTTGAATTCCTGATCCTCGAGCTGTTCGTCCGAGACGCCAAGTGACTTCAGTTGGTCATCTCCGAGTGTCCAGCGATTGAACACGAACTTGATGTCGAAGGCCGACTTCATGCCGTCCTTGAGCTTGCCGAGGCTTTCTTCCGAAAATCCTTTCGCCGCAAGGCTGGCAGGATTGATGGCCGGTGCCTGGTCCAGCGAGCCGTGACCGACTGCGTAGGCTTCGATCTCGCCGATCTCGCTTTCCGCGTAGCCGAGAACACGCAGGGCTTCCGGAACGGCGCGGTTGATGATCTTGAAGTAGCCGCCACCGGCGAGTTTCTTGAACTTCACAAGGGCAAAGTCCGGCTCGATCCCGGTGGTGTCGCAGTCCATGACGAGACCGATCGTGCCGGTCGGAGCAATCACGGTCGACTGCGCATTGCGGAAGCCGTTCTTTTCGCCAAGTTCCAGAGCACGGTCCCAAGCCTTCCTGGCCCGCTCCACGATCACCTGATCCGGGCAGGAGGCGTGATCCAGGGGCACCGGATTGGTGTTGAGGCCTTCATAGCCGTCCTCCTCGCCATAGGCAGCGCGGCGGTGGTTGCGGATGACCTTCAGCATATGCTTGGCGTTTTTCTTGTAGCCCGGGAAAGACCCGAGTTCACCGGCCATTTCTGCAGATGTGGCATAGGCAACACCGGTCATGACCGCAGTCAGGGCACCGCAAAGGGCGCGGCCCTCATCGGAGTCGTAGGAAATGCCGGAGGTCATCAGAAGTCCGCCAATGTTGGCGTATCCGAGGCCAAGCGTGCGGAACTTGTAGGACAGTTCAGCGATTTCCTTGGACGGGAACTGCGCCATCAGCACCGAGACTTCAAGCACGATGGTCCACAGACGCACTGCGTGCTCGTAGCTTTCGATGTCGAAGGACCGGTCGTCCCTGCGGAACTGCATCAGGTTCAGCGACGCCAGGTTACAGGCCGTGTCGTCCAGGAACATGTACTCCGAGCACGGATTGGACGCGCGGATTTCACCATCGGCAAGGCACGTATGCCAGTCGTTGATCGTGGTGTGGTACTGAAGGCCCGGATCGGCGGATGCCCAAGCGGCATAACCGATTTGTTCCCAGAGTTCCTTCGCCTTGACGGATTTCAGCGTTTCACCGGTTCGGCGCGACGTCAGGTCCCACTCGCTGTCGGACATGACGGCGTCGAGAAAGCCGTCAGTGACACGCACGGAGTTGTTCGAGTTCTGTCCGGCTACGGTCAGGTAGGCTTCTGAGTCCCAATCCGTGTTGTAGGTCGGAAATTCGATCTTGGTGAAACCCTGCTTTGCAAACTGGATGACACGCTGGATGTAGTTTTCCGGCACCATCATTTTCTTGGCAGCGCGGATTTCGCGCTTGAGGGCAGGGTTCTTCGCCGGATCGAAACAATCGCCGTGATCCGCCTCGCAGTTGACGCAGGCGCGCATGATGGCCGAGAGGTGCTTCTGGCAGATCTTGGAGCCTGTGACGAGGGCCGCCACCTTCTGCTCTTCCTTGACCTTCCAGTTGACGTATTCCTCAATGTCGGGGTGATCGACGTCCACGACAACCATTTTGGCTGCGCGGCGCGTCGTGCCGCCGGACTTGATGGCGCCCGCGGCCCGGTCGCCAATCTTCAGGAAGCTCATCAGACCGGAAGACTTGCCGCCGCCGGACAGTTTTTCGCCTTCGGAGCGCACATGTGAGAAGTTTGAGCCGGTGCCCGAACCGTATTTGAAGAGCCGGGCTTCACGCACCCAAAGGTCCATGATGCCGCCGTCATTCACAAGATCGTCCTGAACAGACTGAATGAAGCAGGCATGCGGCTGCGGGTGCTCATAGGCCGTTTTTGACTTGGTCAGCTTGCCGGTCTGGAAATCGACATACATGTGACCCTGGCTGGGACCGTCGATCCCGTAAGCCCAGTGCAGACCGGTGTTGAACCATTGCGGTGAGTTCGGAGCAACCTTTTGCGTCGCCAGCATGTAGCGCAGCTCGTCATAAAAGGCCTGGGCATCCGACTCCTGATCGAAATATCCGCCTTTCCAGCCCCAGTACGTCCACGTGCCTGCAAGGCGGTCGAAAACCTGACGTCCGTCGATCTCCGATCCGTAGCGCTCGTCTTCCGGCAGATCGCTCATGGCGTCTTCGTCGGCTTCATGACGCCACAGGAAGGAGGGAACCGTGTTTTCTTCAACAGCCCTCAATTTGGCTGGGACACCTGCCTTGCGGAAATACTTTTGTGCCAGGATGTCAGAGGCGACCTGAGAGAACTGGGCCGGGACCTGGATGTTCTCCAGGCGAAACACAATCGATCCGTCAGGATTGCGGATTTCACTTGTTGCAGTCCGAAATTCGATGCCGGCGTAAGGCGATTTGCCTTCTTCGGTGTAGCGCCGCTCTATCCGCATTCTAAAAGTCCCCTTATGTCCCCAGCCGGTTCGCCCCGAACCGGTCCAATTCCACCATGCGCCCGGCGAGACGATCCCGTCTGCCTCTCCGCCGGATGCTGTTGCACTTCGACAGGTGTAACCCTGTATGTAGCCTGCTCTGTATCTGGGTCTACTATATATAGTAGTCATCAACAGGTTTGTCACGATGTGCGCCCTGAAAAAGGCGCGCAAAAACCCGTCTTCCGATTTTGGTCGAAAGCTCGGAAACGGAACGCTTTTACTTTAGTGTTTCGGATGACCGGAGCGTCCGGAAGGGCGCCCGACTACTCACATCGCAATAATAAGAAACGTAATGTAAATGAATTCTTAAGGTCAAGGCATGACCGACAACAGCTTGTGTCGTCGCTGTGGGCAAACGCAAAATATTGTGTGCCTGTGTGGATTGTGGGGAGCGCGTGAACCAAGGGAATTTGGCACTTGCTTTCCTGGCAAACGAGTGACGCGCATGGAAAGTCAACTTCGCTGTGGATGACTATAGCCCTGCTTTTATGAAAATTTGAAGAAAATGGCGCTCGAGCGTTTCAACCGGGTTTAAGCCGGGTCTGGTTAAGTGCGGGAAATCTAGGGAAAGGGACCCGCATTTAATGAAGCATCACGCAGCCTTTGGCCTTGCGATGGAGGATATCGACGCTGTCGTCGTAGAGGACAGCAAGCCGATGCAAACGATTCTCCGGTCGATTCTCCTGAGCTTCAAGGTGGCGCGGGTGCGAGTCTTTGATTCGGTCGATGACGCTCTGGAAGCAAGTCTCGCAGAACCGCCGAACGTGATTCTGACCGACTGGCGCATGGAGCCAACGTCCGGCTATCAGTTTCTGCGGCTGGTGCGGCATCGGCATATGGAGCCGCTCTGCTATGTTCCGATTCTCTTCGTCACCGCCCATGGAACACGTCCGCTTGTCGACAAGGCATTGAGGGCTGGTGCGCATCATGTCCTGGTCAAGCCGCTGTCGCCTTCAACGCTCTACAAGCGGCTGAGGTGGCTGATGACCGATGACAGGCCGATGATCCTGGAGAATTCCGGCTTCTACAACATCTATGGCATTCAACGATCAATGGACGAGCAGGCGGAAAAAATGCAGTCGCTCGCCGGCGCGCGCCTTCACCACAAGATCGCAGTTCAAAAGCGTGCCGAAGTCGATAGTGTTGTTGAAGAGGAATTTGACAACAGCAAGAAGCAACAACCCGTCTTTGCCGGTGTGAAAAAGGGCGGCGTGAAAAAGAACAGCGATGAGGCGCCTGCGGAAAAGAAGCAGCACTCGGCGGCATCCAAACACATCCGCAATGCCGATTATGTGAAGTCAAAAGACTTGAAGCTTCACTGACGAGAAACGCGATTTCTACCGCGTGCAAAAAAGGCACGTCACTTGTCGCGCGCCTCCTGCGCGATGTCAGTCAAAATCTCATCCCCTGCGGCAGTGCAGCACTGGACAGAAACCGATCTTGGCGCCATAGTCCGCCAAGTTTGGAAAGCTGGTCTTTTAGATCCGGCTCTCGCTCTGTGAAATCTGAGGACCTTTTGAGGGCCATGAAAACTCTGCTGCTTGAAATCTTCACCTGGTGGAACAGCCAGACGATGGGCACCCGCTTCTTCACCTGGCGCAAGGGTGAATTTGTTGGTGAGGACGAGGCCGGCAACAAGTACTACAAAGAGCGCGGCGGCAAGAAGCGCTGGGTCATCTACAATGGCCTCGCCGAAGCCTCCGCGATTCCTCCGGGCTGGCACGGCTGGATGCATCACCGGGTCGATACGCCGCCTTCAGATGAGACCTATCATCCGAAACACTGGCAGAAGCCGCACGAAAAGAACCACACGGGGACCCCGGGAGCGTACCGTCCGCATGGGTCTATCCTGACGCCTGAAAAACGTCCTGAAGTCACCGGCGACTATGAAGCCTGGACACCGGGCAACTGACGACAGCGAGCCATCAGCGACCTGACGATTGAAACCCCGCTCGTGCGGGGTTTTCCATTTCTAAGATCAAGACGTGTCCCGAGGGGCGGCAGCTTTGGGCTTCACGGCCGCTTCACCGGCGCCGAACAAGGTGCTTGCCGACGATATCATCCGGTTCAGGATCAGGATCACCAGCGACGTGCTGTAGCCAAGCACGAAGGGCATGATCAGCAAGAGGGACTGATTGGTGAAGGCAAGCTCGGACTGCGTGGGGACGGTCGCCCTGTTCAGCGCAGCCGTGCTCAGACTTTTCGCAAAACTCAGGAATTCATGAAAACCGAAGGGCAGAGTGAAGAAAAGGGCGAACAGGGCACCAAGAACGATCCGCTGCACGATGAAACGGGAATCGGAGATATCGAAGGTGATGTCGCTGCTGACGGAAATGGCGTTGAACCCGATAAAGGCTGCGGACCCGATCGCTCCCAGCGACATCAGCCAAAGCAGGAAAAAGAACACCATAAAGGCGCCGTTGACGCCGACACCGAAGAGAGGCAACTCGGCCATCACAACCGACATGATCATCGACCCGATCGAAATCGCGACCAGCCAGACGGCGATCTTGGGCAAAAAGTTCGGCATCTGAGAGGCCAGAAAACGCTTGCGATCGGCGTCGGTCAGCTGGGCGAACAAAACTTGCGTTTTCTTCTCAATCGCCTGCCACTCTTCGGCTGTCGGAGATCGTCCCTTGTCTCCGGGGCCTCCTGTTTTCAGTGTGTTCAACATGCCGAGCGAAAAATTTTCCGGCAATGATTTGGCTTCGCGGATCAAGAAGGAGTGCAAACTGCGCAGCGTTTCCAGATCCTTGTTGAACTTGGCATCAACGATCGTGTTTTCCGGATCGCTTTGCCGGACCGATGAGGTGACATAATCAGCGACGGATTTCGTCGCCTTTTTCAAATCTGCTGTCAGACCGGACGAGGCCGCTTGTGATTTCGGCTCTGAACCATGCGGGGCAAGACCTGTTCGCGGTTCCGATGGACCCGTACCACCATGCACGCGGGCGTCTTCCCGGCGCATGGCTGTCGGCGTCTTTCCAAGGCCGTTGTTGTTACCCGCGTCCTTGATTTCCCCTGCCATGTAATGCCCCGACGCTGTACTTTACCTTGCGGAACACTATCAAAAATAGGTTTAGTCAACAACTGCAACCAATGGTTCGCGTTCTGGTTGATTGATTGCGAGGGTGGGACAGAGAGCTGATGGAGACCGTTTCACGCTTCAAAAAGCGCTTATTTGGCATGCAAGCTGTCGAGCACGTTCAGAACGTCTTGTCCTGAGGCCTGGGACGGAAAGGCGTAATAGTCCGTTTCCAATTTCAGCGCTTCGCCGAGCCGCTTGTTGTAGTCGGCCTGGGAAACTTCAAGCGTGCCGAATTTGCTGAGATGATCGGTAACGAACTGGGTATCGAGCAGCGAGTAGCCACCGACAATCAGCCGCGCAACCAGATGCGCAAGGCACACTTTGGAGGCGTCCGTCCTGAAGGTGAACATGCTTTCGCCGAAGAAGGCGCCGTTGAGGCTAACACCATACAAACCACCGACAAGTTCACCCTCCTGCCACGCCTCAACTGTGTGGCAGTAGCCCATATCGAAGAGTTCGCCGTAAAGCCTGCGGATTTCCCGGTTGATCCAGGTTTTCTGGCGACCAGGCATAGGTTCGGCGCAGCCGTCGATAATGCCCTGGAAGTCTGTGCTTACGCGGATTTCGAAGACATCGCTACGAATGGTGCGCCTGAGCCGGCGCGGCAAATGAAAATTGTTGAACGGAAGGATGCCGCGATGTTCAGGCTCCAGCCAGAACAAACCTGGATCGTCCGCCGACTCAGCCATAGGAAAAAGGCCGCAGGCATAGGCTTTGAGCAGCACCTGCGGCGTGATTTCCATTACGATGTCATCTTTGTAACCAGCCATGAGGCCTCGCTTCCCGGCGGCAGGGGGGTCCCTTTGCCGCAGCCCGGTCAGTTCGACTTGTCAGCCAGGTATTTCTCAAGCCAGTGAATGTCGTACTGACCGTTTGCTATTGCCTGATTGTCCACCAAATCGCGGAAAAGCGGAATAGTCGACTTGATTTCGTCAACGACAAATTCGTCAAGACAACGGCGCAAACGCATCATGCACTCCACGCGATTGCGGCCATGGACGATGAGTTTGCCGATCAGACTGTCGTAGTAGGGCGGGATCTTGTACCCCTGATAGACGCCTGAATCGACGCGCACGCCCAGACCGCCCGGCGGATGATAATAGGTGATCGTTCCAGGGGACGGGGCGAAGGTAACCGGGTCCTCGGCGTTGATGCGGCATTCGATGGCGTGGCCGTCGAATTTTATGTCGTCCTGCGTCATGTCCAGATCGCCGCCGGCGGCGATGCGGATCTGCTCATTGACCAGATCGATGCCCGTGATCATTTCCGTGACCGGATGTTCGACCTGAAGTCGGGTGTTCATCTCAATGAAATAGAACTCCCCGTTCTCGTAGAGAAACTCCACTGTCCCGACGCCCCGGTATTTCAGCTTGCGCATGGCGTTGGCAACAATTTCACCGATCGCATCACGCTGTTCGGCGTTGAGGCTCGGCGAGGGGGCTTCTTCAAGTACCTTCTGGTGGCGACGCTGCAACGAACAATCGCGTTCGCCGAGATGAACGGCGTTGCCCTTGCCGTCACCGAGAACCTGGATTTCGATGTGGCGCGGCTTGCCGAGGTACTTTTCCATGTAAAGCGCATCGTCGCCGAACGCGGCCTTGGCTTCAGCGCGTGCCGTTGAGAGCGCGGTGTCGAGATCTGCTTCGGTCTGGGCCACCTTCATACCGCGGCCGCCGCCGCCGGACGCGGCCTTCACCAACACGGGATAGCCGATTTCACGTGCGATGGCGTGGGCGTCATCACTTGTCGTGACTTCGCCGTCAGAACCTGGAACCACGGGTATTCCAAGGTCCTTGGCCGTTTGCTTGGCCTGGATCTTGTCACCCATGACACGAATATGTTCTGCCGTCGGACCGATAAACTCAATGTTGTGCGCTTCCAGTATTTCGGCGAAGCGGGCGTTTTCCGACAGGAACCCGTATCCAGGGTGGACAGCATCAGCTCCGGTGATCTCGCAAGCGGCAAGCAGTTGCGGAATGTTCAAATAGCTGTCGCGTGCTGCAGGCGGTCCGATGCAGACACTTTCATCCGCCAGGCGTACGTGCATCGCGTCGGCATCAGCGGTCGAATGCACGGCGACCGTCGGAATACCGAGCTCTTTACAGGCGCGCAAAATGCGCAGCGCGATTTCGCCTCGGTTGGCGATGAGGATTTTGGAGAACATGGCCGTGGCGGCTCCTTACTCGACGATAATGAGCGGTTCGCCGAATTCCACCGGCTGGGCGTCATCCACGAGGATCTGCTTCACGGTGCCCGATTTTGTGGACGGTATGCTGTTCATGGTTTTCATGGCTTCGATGATCAGGATCGACTGGCCTTCGGTGACCTTGTCACCGACCTGAATGAAAGGTGCCGCTCCAGGCTCCGGAGCAAGATAGGCGGTTCCGACCATCGGAGAGGTCACTGTTGCGCCGGATTGTGTAGGCGTCTCGGCAACCGGAGCTGCCGCAGCCGCAACTGGTTCGGCTGCCGCAGGCGCAACCGCAACAGCAGGTGCTGGCGCGGCAACGTTGACGGGAGCGTTGATCGACATCTGGCGCGCGACGCGAATGCGCGTGTCGCCCTGTTCAAGCTCTATTTCAGAAAGGTTTGTTTCATCCAACAGGACAGCGAGATCCCGGATCAGGGCCGTGTCGAACTTTTTGTTATCGTTACGCATCATCTCGTTTGGCTCTCGTACTCGCTCCACAAACACCCGTGCACCACGTCGGCCGGTTGCGAGGGTTACCTGGGAAGCGGCGCTTTCTCGGAAAACTCCGGAATTTCACCAGCTGTGTCCAGGTATTTACCGGTTCTGTGGTTGCTTCTCGTGCCGCCGAGAATGCGGCGGCTATTGTTCTAAGACCCGCACTCGGTCGAATGCGGGTCAAGCCTCTTATAGGGATTCAATTGTGTCAGGAAAACCCCCGATTTCTCTTTGATATCGGGAGCAACAGGTTTCCAACAATCTTGAGCCGGCGAACCTCAGCAGGTTGTCTGGCCACAGTTTTTCAGGGCATCGAGTTTTGAACTCAACTGATCGTAGCCAACCGCACCCATGACGACTTCGTTGCCAACGACATAGGAAGGTGTCCCGGTAAGTCCCAGTCGATTGGCAAGAGTATAAACTTCTTCAATGGTCTGGCCTGCCTCGTCTGTCGACATTGCGGCCTGCAGTTCCTCCTCGGAGATCCCCAGATCGGTTGCTGCGGCAACTGCGCTTGCAAGGTTTGCCTGACCACGGCTCAGCAGAAGCGCTTCGTGAAAGTCAGGGTATTTTTCCGGCGCGATGGAATTGACCGCAACGGCGACTTGCGCGGCCTCGACAGAGCCCTGGCCGAGAACCGGAAACTCCTTCAGGACAACTTTAAGGTCGGGGTTTTCCTCAATCAGCCTGACCATGTCGCCATAAGCGCGTTTGCAGTAGCCGCAGTTGTAGTCGAAGAACTCAACGAGTGTCACCGAACCTTGCGGATTTCCGAGAACAACCTGGCGTGTCGAGTTGAACAGTATGTCGGCGCTGTCATTGAGCGCCTGGAGACGTGCAGCCTCCTCGGCCTCCTGTTCGCGGCGTTGCAGCTCATTAAACGCCTCGGCGATGATTTCCGGATTTTCCAACAGGTACTCGCGAACGATTTTCTCAACGTCATCGCGGCTGAGGTCCTGTGCAACGGCCGATGCAGCAAACAACGGAACTATCAGCATCGCGGAGAACAGGATGCGCAGATGAGCGGCCGGTCGCATGCGATGCAGGAATGCAAATAGAGCGGGCATTTAGAACTCCTTCGGCGACGGCTTTGGATAGATACGCCGCCTTGCGTGTTTCTCGATCACCGGCGATTCGGCAATTTAGGTGGTTTGTACGACACAATATCGTCGGCTTGAACCCACGCGGGCGATCCACGCTTCAAACTTTTTTGAGCACGCGCCGCATAACGCCTTGCTGCTTCGAATTGGCCGCTGACCATCAGGCCCTTTGCTGTCGCCAAATCCGCTTCCGGGCGTTCGCCCTGGCGGCCATGGGCGATGGCAAGCTGGCTGTAAGCAACCCCGGAATTGGGGTCCCGTTGTATTGCCTGTTTCAACACTCTTTCCGCCTCAGGCAAATAGGCGGGATTGTTGGCTCCAACGAGGGCATAGCCCAGCCAGACCTGAAACTGCGGTTCGTTCGGCTTGAAAGAGAGCGCCTTGCGGAATGGTGCGATCGCGGCCTTCGGATCTCCACCTTCCAGAAGCGCCTGTCCCTTTAACTCATAGTAATAGGGGTTGTTGGGCTGCGAGCGGATCAGCGCGTCGATCTCTTTGACGGCCGCTTTGCCGCGGCTTTTCATGGCGGCAATGGCTCTGGCATATTGTGCCGCGGGGCTTTTGTCGCTGCGCGGATAAGCCCGCAGTGTCGCGGACGGGTGGCTGGTGAAAGCGTAAAGTTTTGCGCGGACCAGATCGTGCCGGTACTGAAGCACATAGTCTTCCGGTTCATTGAAATACTTGGATTTTTGCGCCTCATTCAAAAGCCCATTGTAGCGCTCCTGCGCCATGGGGTGGCTTTGCGCATATGGGTCCGCATACTGCCTTGCAAACAACTGTTGCTCGGACATGCGCTGGAACGTCTTGAGCATTCCCCGGGCGCTTTGGCCGGTCGCATTCAGATATTTGAGCGCAGCGCGGTCAGCCGCCGCTTCTTCGCCCCGCTGATAGGCAAGCAACGTTCTTTGACCGACGGATCCGGCCCCGAGCGCTGCGGCTGCGCCTCCAGAAGCGGCCTGGGTGGAGCCTGCGGCTGCACCTGCTGCCACTGCGCCCGCGCCCAGAAGCGCGCCGATGACCGAGACAATCTGCGCGTTCGAGGCGGCTGCCCGCAATCTTACGAGGTGCCGGCCCGCGATATGTCCGGTCTCGTGGGCGATCACACCGATGACTTCACTTGGTGTCTCTGCCTCCATCAGAACGCCAACGTTGATGAACATGCGTCTAGAGTCGGGCACGAAGGCGTTGAAACTCTTGTCGTTGACCAGAATGATTTGCGGCTCGGAACTGGCGATGCCGGCCACTTTGAAAATCGGCTTGGCGTAGTCCTTCAGGAGCGATTCCGTTTCTGCGTCCCGAACCAGAGGCAACCTTCCGCGCTGAGCGTTTGACGGCGCCGAGACGAGGGGCAGAACGATCGCTGCGCAACAAAAAACGGAAACTGTATTGCGAACCCTGCGAAACAAGGCTCGCTTCGTGGGCAAGGCCACAACAGGTCTAAAGCGCGGCAAGTCTGAACTCCTGTCCGGTACCGGGATAGTATCCACGCGCATGAATGTGTGGCGAAGGTATGGAGGTGTCCGTTTCCGGTCAAGAAAACCAGCATGACAATTCGGTAAGGTTTATCGCCCCAATGGAACAAAGGGCAATGATCCAAACGCAGATACATTGCAACGCGACATAAAATCCGCAATACGAGTTCGAAACAAAGTCAATGCCGAGAGTGCAGCACCGATATGAGCTCTGTCAGTCTAAAGCCGTCCCAGCGCAGCGATGTTGCTCCGTTCATAGCAATGGACGTTCTTGCTGAAGCTGCGAGACTTGAAGCGGAAGGTCGCTCCATCATTCATATGGAGGTCGGCCAACCCTCAGCACCTGCGCCGAAGGCAGCGCTTGATGCGGCAAGAAAAGCTCTTGGTCACGGCCGCCTTGGATATACCGAAGCGCTTGGCATCCTGCCGCTGCGACAAGCGCTGACCAACCACTACAAACGGGAATATGGCGTGGACGCGCCGACAGACCGGATCATGGTGACCACGGGTTCTTCAGCGGGGTTCAATCTGGCTTTCCTGGCCGCGTTCGACCCGGGCGATCGCATCGTTCTCACAGCTCCAGGTTACCCTGCATACCGCAACATATTGAAATCACTTGGTCTTGTGCCCGTGGAAGTAAAGGTGGGGGCCGAAACCCGTTGGAGCCTGACGCCAGCGCATCTGGAGGAGGCTCGCAAGGAAGGTCCCGTGAAAGGCGTTCTGGTTGCAAGCCCGGCCAATCCGACCGGAACCATGATGAGCGCAGAAGCGCTGAGCGAATTGATCGCCTATTGTGAAGCGGAACATATCTGGTTCATCTCGGACGAAATCTATCACGGCCTTGACTATGCAGCCGATCAGAAGACCGCGCTCGAGTATTCCGACAATGCGATCATCATAAACAGTTTTTCCAAATACTATTGCATGACGGGTTGGCGAATAGGGTGGATGGTTCTGCCTCAGCAGCTGGTTCGACCGGCGGAACGCATAGCGCAGAACCTCTATATTTCTGCGCCCGAAATTTCACAGATTGCGGCGACAGCTGCCTTGGGATCCGTGCAGGAACTTGAGGCGGTCAAGGCCGGTTATATTGCAAATCGTGAGTTGCTTCTGGACGGACTGCCCAAGGTGGGACTGGACCAATTGCTTCCCGTTGACGGCGCTTTCTACATCTACGCCGACATCAGCCGCTTTAGTGACGACAGTCTGGGGTTTGCGCGAAAGATGCTGCATGAAGCCGGTGTCGCAGCAACGCCGGGCGTCGATTTCGATCCGGTGCATGGCCACGAGTTCCTGCGCTTTTCCTTTGCAGGTGCTCATGAGCATATGAAAGAAGCGCTTGTCAGAATGGCCGGTTTTTTGTCCTGAGCCACTCGATATTCGGCCAGCCGGCCGGAGAAAATGACTTTCTGCAAACGTAAAAAAGGCGGCCATGGGCCGCCCCTTTCTTAATTCCGGATCTAGCGATCAGAAAAACGACCGCCCGCGTTGCCACCAACCGACGCGCTTTGGTTTGCTTTCCTTGTCCTCGCCGGACGTTTCGCTCGTCACGACCGGTTCAGCAGGCGCAGACGGGACTGCTTCTTCCTCTTCGACGGCCGTTTCATTCGGAACAGGCTGTTCGGAGGTCGGTGTCTCAACCACAATGCCTTGCTGCGGCTCGGCTTCTTCCGGCGCGGCTGAGGCCTCTGGTTCTTCGGCTTGCACCTCGACGGCATCGTCTACTTGATCGTCTGTCGTCTGGGGCTCTGCTACCGGATCGGAAGTTTTAACAACTTCAAGCGCGACCTCGGCTTCTTCAGCGCTGGCGGAAACGCCCTGATCGTCGTCAGAGACGCTGTCCTGCTCGCCTGCGACGGCATCGGTGCTGGCTTCCAACTCCGCCTCGGATTCGCTTTCTGTCTCTTCGCCCGGCTCTGTTTCGCTGCCGGCTTCAGCGGTTTGCGGCGCGTCACCGTCAAGCGCTTCTTCGCCCTGGAAGTCTCCGCCGTCACCGTTACGACGCCCGCGGCGGCCACCTCGACGGCCGCGGCGGCGCTTGCGGCGCGGCTCATCGCTTCCGCGGTCATCTTCGGCGGACTGGGCTTCCTGCGCGAAGCCGTCTTCGCTGTCAGGATCCTCGGCATCTGACGAGGCCTGACGGCTTTCGGCGCCGTCCTGGGCGCTATCTGAGTTGCCCTTGCGGCGTTTCCGGCGCCGTCTGCGGCGGCGGTCGCCACCTTCTTCGTCTTGCGCCTGTTCTTCGATCACAGGCTGCTCCGTCATATCGTCAATGATCTCAACCGTATCCGGCTGAATGATCGGCGCCGGCGCCGGGATGCGATCCCGGTCGATCGGGCTGCCGCGCTCAAGCACATAGAGCTGGCCATTGACCATCTCGTCGGCATTGACTTCGATCTCGACGGCGAAGCGTGCTTCCAGGTCGGACAAGTTCGAGCGCTTCTGATTCAAGATATAGAGCGCAACCTGCGTCGTCGTCCGGATGATCAGATTGTGCGTCGCACCTTTCAAAAGGTTGTCTTCCATCGACCGCAGCACGTGAAGCGCAACCGATTCAACAGAGCGGATCATGCCGGTGCCGCCGCAATGCGGGCAGGGGGTTGTTGAGCTTTCAAGAACGCCTGTGCGGATCCGCTGGCGGGACATTTCCAGCAGACCGAAATGGGAAATCCGGCCGACCTGTATGCGCGCACGGTCGTTTTTCAGGCAATCCTTGAGTTTGCGTTCGACCGCTCGGTTGTTTTTCGACTCCTCCATGTCGATGAAGTCGATGACAACCAGACCGGCGAGATCGCGCAGTCGAAGCTGGCGTGTGACTTCTTCCGCAGCCTCCAGATTGGTCTGCAAGGCCGTGTCTTCGATGTTGTGCTCGCGCGTCGACTTGCCCGAGTTCACGTCGATCGAGACCAGGGCTTCCGTCTGGTTTATGACGATGTAGCCACCCGACTTCAGCGTCACCTGGGGCGAGAACATGGCATCAAGTTGCGGCTCGACACCGTAGCGGATGAACAGCGGGGAGGGGTCCCTGTAAGGCTGTACGTTCTTGGCATGGCTCGGCATGAGCATGCGCATGAAGTCCTTCGCCTCGCGATAACCGTCGTCACCGGAAACAAGGACCTCGTTTATGTCCTTGTTGTAAAGATCACGGATCGATCGCTTGACCAGACTGCCTTCTTCATAGACGAGGCTTGGGGCACTCGATTTGAGGGTCAGCTCGCGGACGTTTTCCCATAGCCGCATCAGGTATTCGAAATCGCGCTTGATTTCGGCCTTCGTCCTGCTTGCTCCCGCGGTCCGTAAAATGACACCCATGCCCTCCGGCACATCAAGCTCAGAGGCGATTTTCTTCAGGCGCTTGCGGTCTGTCGGTTGCGTGATCTTGCGGGAGATGCCTCCGCCGCGCGCCGTGTTCGGCATCAAAACGGAATAACGGCCAGCGAGCGAAAGGTAGGTCGTAAGGGCGGCGCCCTTGTTCCCACGTTCTTCCTTGACGACCTGAACAAGAATGATCTGGCGACGCTTGATGACTTCCTGGATCTTGTACTGTTTGCGCAGAGGCACCACACGCTCGGGCACTTCCTCCATCGCATCCTCGGCGCCGACGGATTCGACCGCGTCTTCATCCGTGTCATCGTCGTCATCGTCGCGGCTTCTGCGACGGCGGCGGCTGCGTGCCTTGACTGGTGCTTCGTCGTCGTCTTCGGCAGCCTCGACAGTGGCGCCATCTGCGTCATCAGCGACGGCTTCAGTTTCTTCGCCGCCATTTTCTGAAGATTCGTCTTCGTCGTCGATTTGCGAGGCAGCATCAACGGAGGAAGCTTCTTCGGTCGGCGACTCCGATGCTTCTGCGGCAACTTGCTCGTCACCGCCAGCATCCGGCTGGTCTGCACCTTCTTGTGCATCTCCCGAGGGCTCTGCGTCCGCTTCTGCTTCTGCGCTCAGCTCCTGGTTTTCTTCTCCCGGCGCGTCAGCCTGGTCGGCATCTGCCCCGTCGTCAGCAGCGGTCGCTTCACCGTCGCCGGACGCATCCGAAGCCTCTTCCGGATCTACCTTTTCGCTGGCAACGGTCTCTGTGGACTCGTTTTTGGCCGCGCGCGAGCGACGCCTGCGCTTCGGTTTTTCCTCCGATTCGGCATCGTCGCCCTGTCTTTCAGCCGCTTCAGCAGCGAGCAGGGCTTCTCTGTCGGCAACGGGGATCTGATAATAGTCCGGATGAATTTCGCTGAATGCCAGGAAACCGTGCCGGTTTCCACCATATTCAACGAAAGCCGCCTGAAGTGAGGGTTCGACCCTTGTTACTTTCGCGAGATAAATATTGCCACGAAGCTGTTTTCTGTTTGCTGCTTCAAAGTCGAATTCTTCAACACGATTGCCACGTACGACGACGACCCGGGTCTCCTCCGGGTGGCCCGCGTCGATCAGCATTTTGTTTGCCATTATTAAACTTCTCCACGGCAGCGGTGCTGGGCGCGTATCGATGACGCGCATCGCCCGAAAGGAGAATCGCTACCGTTTTCATTTTGCTAAGATTGGGAAGGGCGTCTGCGCCCGGCGCGGCTGTCTGATCAATGCAAGCGGCCGCTGAAGCGGTTCCTTGCATTTTGTTGATCGCCATTTGCATCGCGCGGGTCCTTCGGGGCAACGCAGGCCCTTGAGTTAAGTCGTTGTACCTTTCGCCGACGTTGCAGTGAGGGCCAAGCCGCTTCATCTGCTGCCGGTTCCGGAAAAGTTCGTCTTTGTTTTCCGTTGGTTGTCTCGCACGGTAGGCTGCTTCCAGGGCAGGTTACTCGACAGCGAGACAGCGGCGTCCCAAAGAAATGCCAATACCTTATCCGCTAGAATTCCAGGCGCTTCTTGAAACGGCAGAACGGCCTCTGTTCCGTCGCTTGAAGGCCTTGGAGTGAGATGACGTTGTGGATATGTACCCCAGTCCGCCATCCGGGAAGGTATCGGTCTCGAACCGAAATCCGTAAGGTACTTTTACGATCCGCTGACCCGCTTTGCAAGCAATGTGAAGTGCATAAGGCATTTTCCTCTACACGCGGATAGCGTATGACGGGTATACAACGGCTCAGTGCTGACGGTGTGCGAGCAACATGACCGGAGAAATTGTGCAGAAAGTCGGAGCAAAACCTCAGGTGGCTGACGTTTTTGGCGTGCCCGGTCGATCCGCCGTGCGGTTCATGGCGGTGATCATGCTGTTTTTCTTCGCCTTTCCAGGTATCCACATTGTCCGCGCTGCGGAGAGCGCAAAACCGCAAGTCATTGGTGCGCGAGTCGCGGGGGATGCCGACAGAACCCGATTCGTTCTGGATATGGATTCGCAGGTGACACCGTCGATATCGGGTCTGGCAAACCCCTATCGGCTGGTAATTGACCTTCCGGAAGTGGATTTCACACTGTCTCCTGATGCCGGAAAGACCGGCCGCGGGATGGTTGCCGATTGGCGCTTCGGTCTGTTTGCGGCCGGAAAATCTCGCATCGTGATGGATTTGACCGGACCCGCGCAGGTCGACAAAACCTTCTTTCTGCCGGCCGTTGACGATCAGCCGGCGCGATTGGTGGTTGATCTTGTCCGCGCAAGTCCCAAGGAATTCGATGCTTTCGTGCAGGAATCACGGGCGCGCAATCAGGGCAAAGTCAAAAAGACAACGCCAAAAACCAACCGATTGGCTGCATCCAAATCGAGAGACAAGCCGTTGATTGTTCTCGACCCTGGCCATGGGGGGATCGACAACGGCGCAACAGGTGTCGGCGGAACGCTTGAAAAGGCGATCGTCCTCGACTTCGCCAATCTGCTGAAGAAAAAACTCGAGGAATCAGATCTTTATGTTGTCCATCTGACCCGAGACGACGATACCTTCATTTCGTTGTCACGCCGTGTCGAGATCGGTCATGAGCTAGCGGCAGATCTTTTCATTTCGATTCACGCCGATTCTGTTCGCAGAGGTCGGAAACTCGCCCGTGGCGCAACAGTCTACACGCTGTCGGACCGCGCTTCGGACCAGCTGTCGGCGGAGTTGGCCGAAGTGGAAAACATGTCTGATGTCATTGCGGGCGTGGAACTGGAAGAGGAACCCACCGAAGTAACGGACATTCTGTTGGATCTTGCCAAGCGGGAAACGAGATCGTTTTCCAACTATTTCGCAAAAACGCTTGTAACCGAGCTCCAAAGCGCCGTTAGACTCATCAAGAATCCGCATCGTTCAGCCGGTTTTCGTGTCCTCAAGGCCCATGACGTGCCTTCGGTTCTGGTTGAACTCGGGTATCTTTCCAATGAGCATGATGAAAAGCTGCTGATCTCCGAGGAATGGCGAGAGCGCATGGCGAATGCCATGAGCGAGGCGATTCACGGTTTCTTTCGGCCGAGGCTCGCGCGGAAGCAACAGGCTCCTTCTCAATAAATGCAACGAATTATGTCGTGAATTGAACGTCTTGTTCGGCATTTGCCTCAGCATCGCCATATTGGTGCACGAGGAAACAAACAGGTTATTGTGATAATCAGGACCTGATGGTGCTGTATTAAAATATCCGTGCTAGAACTAGACGTGCATCGATGACGGGGAAAGACGAGCCCGCGGTATGAAATTTTTAGTGAAATTCTTCGGCTATCTTTTCGGAATAGGGGCAGCGGTCGCCTTGCTGATCGCAGCCGGCGTCTGGATGTATCTGCAGCATCTCGATGAAGATCTTCCGGACTACACTGCCCTCAAGAACTATGAGCCGCCTGTGATGACGCGAGTGCACGCGTCCGATGGCAGCCTTATGGCCGAATACGCGACAGAGCGGCGTATGTTTCTGCCGATCCAGGCCATTCCTGACAGGGTGAAGCAGGCCTTCATCGCTGCGGAAGACAAGAATTTCTACTCTCACATTGGTGTGGACCCGGAAGGCATCGCCCGTGCGGCGGTCCGGTTTGTCCAGAATTACGGTTCCGGACGACGCCCGGAAGGTGCGTCCACGATCACGCAACAGGTTGCCAAGAACTTCTTGCTGACAAACGACCTTTCGATCGTTCGTAAGATCAAGGAAGCCATCCTGTCTCTTCGAATTGAACAGGCTTACACCAAGGATGAGATACTTGAGCTTTACGTCAACGAAATCTACTTCGGCCTGGGCGCGCACGGGATTGCTGCCGCTGCCCTGATTTATTTCGACAAGTCGGTACATGAGCTGAACCTGGACGAAATGGCCTACTTGGCCGCGCTTCCGAAGGCGCCGAACAACTATCATCCCTTCCGGCATACTGACCGCGCCGTGTCGCGCCGCAATTACGTAATCGATCGCATGATCGAAGACGGTTATGTCAGCGACGAAGAGGGTGCGGAGGCCAAGGCGAAGCCAATTGTCGTCAATCCGCGCGAAAGCGGATCACGCCTTTTCGCAGCAGAATACTTCACCGAGGAAGTCCGGCGGGAGGTTGCCGACATCTTTGGTGACAAGCGGCTCTACGAAGGTGGCCTCTCCGTCAGGTCCACACTTGACCCGGAACTCCAGAAGATGGCGCGCCAGTCGCTCATGGAAGGTCTGATCGATTTCGACCACAAGCGGGGCAGCTGGAACGGGCCCGTCGAAAAAATTGCATTGGGCGCTGACTGGGGCGTCGATCTCGCGAAGATCGAGGCACTCAGCGATATTCCGGAGTGGCAGCTCGCTGTCGTTCTCGACAGTGGTGGAGACCAGGCAACCGTCGGTCTTCAGCCCGAAACACTTGTCAGCGGTAAGCTCTCAGACGAGCGCAAGAGCGGGGCGCTGTTCCTGGAAACCATGAAATGGGCCAGGGTCAACGGCCGCGCCCCGGGCTCCGTGTCGGATGTCCTGACACCGGGCGACGTCGTCTACGTTCAGGAAAGCCCTGTTGCTCCGGGCACGTTTGAATTGCGCCAAATCCCGAAAGTGTCGGGGGCGCTTGTCGCCATGGATCCCTATACCGGCCGCGTCCTGGCACTGGTCGGTGGTTTCAGCTTTGCCCAGAGCGAGTTCAACCGTGCGACTCAGGCTTATCGGCAGCCGGGAT
Source organism: Roseibium sp. MMSF_3544 (assembly GCF_030732845.1). Classification (GTDB taxonomy): domain Bacteria; phylum Pseudomonadota; class Alphaproteobacteria; order Rhizobiales; family Stappiaceae; genus Roseibium. Next base: position 88,257 of record NZ_JASHKA010000013.1, on the reverse strand, counting down.
CGTCCTTCAAACCGTTCCTTTATGCCGCAGCACTCGACAATGGCTACACGCCGTCTTCGGTGATCATGGATGCGCCTCTTGAAATCAGCCAGGGGCCCGGCCTCGGAACATGGCGCCCACAGAACTACGGCGGCAAATTCTACGGCCCGTCGACCTTGCGCACCGGGATTGAGCGGTCGCGAAACGTGATGACGGTTCGCCTTGCGCAAGACATGGGCATGCCGCTCGTGGCGCAATATGCCAAGCGCTTCGGCATCTATGACAACATGCTTCCGGTTCTGTCGATGTCGCTCGGAGCAGGTGAAACCACCGTTCTTCGCCTGACCACCGCCTATGCAACGATCGCCAACGGCGGGCGGAAAGTTCGCCCGACCCTGATCGACCGAATTCAGGACCGGTACGGGCGCACGATCTACAAGCACGATAGCCGCATCTGTGACGGATGCACCCAGAACATCTGGGAAGGGCAGCAGGAACCGACACTGATCGATGACCGCGAACAGGTGCTTGATCCGATGACCGCCTACCAGATCACGTCCATGATGGAAGGTGTGGTTCAACGCGGCACGGCAACGTCCGTACGCGCGGTGGAAAGACCTGTGGCAGGCAAGACGGGCACCACCAATGATGAAAAGGACGCCTGGTTCATGGGCTTTACGCCGGATCTCGCGGTCGGCGTCTTTGTCGGATACGACAATCCCAAGCCGATGGGCCGGGGTGCGACGGGCGGTCAGGTGGCAGCTCCGATCTTTACCGATTTCGTCAAGAAGGCGCTTGCCAACAAGCCGCCGGTGGAGTTCCGCGTGCCACGCGGTCTGCAGCTCATCGCCATCAACCGCAGTACCGGCGGAAGAGCCTCTCCGGGCGCACCGGGCGCGATCCTTGAGGCGTTCAAGCCGGGAATGGCGCCTAATGACAGCTATGCCGTGATCGACTTCCAGGGGTCCATGGGCGTTCCAACTTCGGTTTCTCCGGAAGCGGCAGGCGCTGTTCTCTCTGGCACCGGCGGTCTCTACTAAGCCTGAACAATATCGGAAGGGCATTGCCGGAAAGCTGCCGAACCGGGATGGTTTACAGCGGCATCCGGCAAGGGTAATCTCCCGCTCCAATTCTCGGCCCGGCGCTCCTTCCTGGAAGCCGGGCCGCTTCACAAAAATCACGAGAGGTATCCGATGCGCGCCGAAATGGAAGCGATCGTCGATGAAATCAAGCAGGCCATAAGCCTGCTGAGGAGGCATCTTTGACTGGGATCAGGCTCTTGTCAGACTGGAAGAACTGAACGCCCTGTCCGAAGATCCGGAACTTTGGAACGAACCCAGCAAGGCTCAGAAACTGATGCGCGAGCGTCAGCAGCTCGATGATGGTATCTCCGGCGTCAAGGGGCTGGAGCAGGACCTTGCCGACAATGTCGAGTTCATCGAACTGGGTGAAATGGAAGACGACGCATCGGTTGTCGAGGAAGCCGAGGAGGCTTTGCGAGGCCTGAAGAAAAAGGTCGATCAGCTTCAGCTCAATTCACTGCTGTCCGGTGAGGCCGACGGCAATGACACTTATATTGAAATCAATTCCGGAGCCGGTGGTACCGAGAGCCAGGACTGGGCTTCCATGTTGCTGCGCATGTACCGCAGATGGGCGGAGAAGCATGGTTTCAAGGTCGAAGTGCTGGAGTATCACGACGGTGAAGAGGCCGGGATCAAGTCGGCGACGCTGTTGATCAAGGGCGAGAATGCTTATGGCTGGCTGAAAACGGAGTCTGGTGTTCACCGTCTTGTGCGCATATCGCCTTATGACAGCAACGCACGTCGCCACACGAGTTTCTCAAGCGCCTGGGTCTATCCGGTCATCGACGATTCGATTGAGATTGACGTCAACGAAAGCGATTGCCGCATCGACACCTACCGGGCCTCCGGCGCTGGTGGCCAGCACGTCAACACCACCGATTCTGCCGTTCGCATCACGCACCAGCCGACTGGTATCGTTGTGCAATGTCAGTCAGAGCGCTCGCAGCATAAGAACAGGGCGACAGCCTGGGGCATGCTGAAGGCACGCCTATACGAGGCGGAGTTGAAAAAGCGCGAGGAAGCCGCAAACGCGGAAGCCGCGTCGAAGACTGATATCGGCTGGGGTCACCAGATTCGATCTTATGTCCTTCAACCCTACCAACTCGTCAAGGACCTTCGAACAGGGGTTGAGAGCACGTCTCCCGGCGATGTGCTGGACGGTGATCTCGACAAGTTCATGGAGGCCGCGTTGGCTCAACGCGTCTTTGGCGGCGAAGTCGAGGTTGAGGATATCGACTGACCTGAAGGCGTGACGATCTGCTTCAGGAGACGGGGCCGTGAGGCCCCGTTTTCGTTGGTTACAACGACAGTTTGGAGAGTTTCTCGCCTGCACTCAAAAACTTGGCTGGATTGTGCGGTTTGTCGTGCCGTCGGACTTCATAGTGAAGATGGGGCCCGGTGGACCTTCCGGTAGAACCGATATTCCCGATTAGATCACCAGCAAGGACATGATCGCCTGCCTTGACGTGCATCCGGCTCAAGTGCGCATAGCGCGTGACAAATCCGTTCGCATGCCGGATCTCCACCATCTTGCCGTAGCCGCCTTTCCACTTCGCGGCCAAGACCGTTCCTGGCGCCGTCGAATAGACCCTGGAACCATATGGGGCCTTGAAATCGATGCCGGTGTGCATCGCGAGCCGCTTCAGGAAAGGGTCGACTCTCGGTCCATAATTGCTGGAAACGGAACCGTTCTTGACGGGTCTCTTGACCGGCAGCCGCAAAGTGGTGAATTTCACTTTTCGCAGTGCCTTCAGAGCTGCATCTGCGCGCTTTATGCGATCTGGAAAGGTATTCTCAGAGATTGGCATGAACGGGCCGCCGATGGCCGTGTCCTTGCGCAGGGCAGTGTTTATCGACGGGGTGATTTGGCGCGTTATGGAGAGAATGTCTTCTATCCGGCTTTCCGTCGCCACCGTAATCGCATCGACGGCGGCCGTGCTCTCAACGTCCATCTCGGTAATATCGGCCTTTACTGCGTCGAGAGTGGCCTGTTTTTCAGAGTTTTTTTTTACCTCGACAGGTTCCGGCTCGGCAGTCGCTGCCGGTTGCTGCAGAATGGCAAGCGGATCGACTGTCCGGGAGGTGCTTTCGCGCAAGCCCAGCGCTTTCACCGGTTCCGCGATCAGTTCACTTTCACCGCCGATCGCAGATTTGTCGTCCGTTCCGATAGATGCGAGGCTGCGCGCGTCAAGTGCCGGTTTTTGTCTCGGTAGCGGCTTGTCGCTGCTGAGGTAAATTCCTGCATTTTCTGCGCGTGCGACGAGATCGGCGACAATGGCATGACGCTGATTGAGGCTCTGCTGACGCCGAAGGACGTCCATAACCTGGATCTCGACCGTTTCCCGATCCACCATCTGACGGCTGGTCAACTTGTGAATTTCCGCTCTGAGCCGGTCGATATGATCCTGGTATTCAAGAACCAGCTCGGTCTTTTCGGCGCTGGCCTCAGCCATCATGTCGCTACGGACAAGGTAATAGCCGACGCTGCCGCTCACTCCGAGCGTTGCCGCCACGCAGGCAAGGGCCCCGAAGATAAGGTGGACCGGCCGAACACTATAGGTGGTCGATTTCGCACCCCGCGCCAATGTCGGATGGTGCTGCGCTTTCCGTTGCGCTTGGTGTGTCTGCGTTGCTTTCTGGCGCTGTTGCATTGATCACTCAGTCACTGGCTGCATTCTGCAAAAGAACTGAGTCTGATTAGAATTTGGTAAGGTTAATAATTCGTCTTCAACATAATTAAAATTAACCAGTGAGTGGAGCGAGAGGCTTGTAAAAACCGGGGGTTAGCCCGGCTTCTGAACGTGCCCGGTCGTTAAAAGGTGGTTTAAGCGCACCGCGAAAATGACGGCGAACGAAATCATGAAAGGCCGGTTCCGGCCTGATTCCCTGTCGGTCGCACAAGAATCGGAACCATTTTGCGCCGAAGGCGACGTGATTCTTTTCATCGCGATAAATGACGTCGAGGCACTTTGCAGTGTCCTCATCACCAATTGTGCGGGCCTTTTCGATCATGGGTGGGGTTATGTCGAGACCGCGCGCTTCCAGGACCAGAGGAATGATCGCAAGTCGTGCGGCGAGGTCATGTCCGGTATCTTGGGCAGCCTGCCAAAGCCCGTCATGAGCGGGTATGTCTCCATAGGCGGCACCCAGTTTCGCAAGCCGGTCTTCGAGCATCGAAAAATGCTTGGCTTCCTCAAGGCCAACCCGAACCCAGTCGTCATAGTAGGATCTTGGCAAACGCACATCGGCAAAACGTCCGACGAGATCCCAGGTCAGATCGACGGCATTCAATTCGATATGTGCGAGGGAATGAATCAGCGCCAGCCGGCCTGCCTGTCCTGTCAGACTTCGTTTGGGCATGTCGCGCGGTGCCAAAAGGATCGGCGCATCGGGCCGGCCGGGCCGGTCCGGCATGGATCCGTCCCGCGAGGGTGTGCCGAGCGCAAGATCCCGTTGAAACCAGGCTTTGGAGACGGCGTAGGCCAGCCGGACCTTCTCCGAAGTGTCCGGGTTAGACACAATGGCCCGTGCGCCGGCCACCAGGGTCGGTGGCAAGGCGCGATCCGTTGACTGGTGCATATTGGTGCCGGCGCTTAAAGGACTGAGAGGAGTTAGAGGGCTTTTGCCGCTTCAAGAACGGCTTCGGCATGTCCAGGGACTTTTACCTTGCGCCAGACTTGAGCGATTTTCCCGTCTGCGTCTACCAGAAACGTGGAGCGTTCCACGCCCATGTACTTTTTTCCGTACATGGATTTTTCCACCCATACACCATAAGCCTCCGCTGTTTTGGTTTCAGTGTCGGCTCCGAGCCTCACAGCGAGATTGTGTTTGGCGATAAAATTGTCGTGTTTCTTGGCAGAGTCGGGCGATAGGCCGACGATCGTCACGCCCAGCTTCTTGAACTCATCCATCAGCTCGGAAAAGGCAATTGCTTCCTTTGTGCACCCTGGTGTGTTGTCTTTTGGGTAGAAATAAACCACCACCGGTTTTCCCTTGAGCCCGCTCAAGGAAACGCGATCACCACCATCGCCGTCCAAATCGAATACCGGGGCCAAATCGCCAGCCGTTAATTCCGTCATTCTGCCATCCTTCTGTCAAAGTTTGTGCGTTTCTGCCGAAACCGATATCCGGCGTAGACGCGGTAGTCGCTTTTGTTACGCGTTTCGAAGTATCATAGGTCACGCGATGACTCGATCAATGCGCGACAAGAGGTTCCATAACCGGCTAACCCCCAACCGCCTGTCATAGTTGTACAGGCAGGAGAACAGACTGAACTTATTTCGAAAAGCCGGCGGTAAAAATGAACCGGCGAAAGCACTGCCCCGGACCACCTCCCGAAAACGCCTGCGGTACGCAGTTGCGGCAGTCTTCGTCTGTCTTGTTGCCGGTCTTGTTTATCTGTTCTCGTCCGGCCCGGTCCGAATTCCGTTTCTGGGCGCTCTCTTGGCCTCACAAGGTACGCGCGGGCCGGTCACGCTTTCCATTGCAGAAGGGCGGATTGATTTCACTGCACCGGATGGAATTGAAATTCTCCTGAGCAGTGCAACAGTCGATATTGCCGGGCCAACCCCGGTTCAGATCAACTTGCCGAAACTGACCGTGCCACTCGACCCGGAGGAACTGATCTCCGGCAAATTGCGTTTTTCCTCCCTTCAGCTCGACAGGCCGCATGTCAAGGTTGAGCTCGCGGGAGGCCCGGCCAAGGTCCCGGAAATCGGACCACTTATGGAAGCGATCGACCGGGTAAGCGATGTTGTCGATGACCAGTTTGCGCGCCGCGGCCTGCGGTTCGTCAAAATAAGAGACGGAACTTTTGAACTTAAGGGAGCGACGCCGCGCCGGTTTGAAGGCATCGGTGCTGATGTCGTGCGCAGCGAAGAACGGGTTATTCGGGCTTTTGCAAGGGTCACCGGCAATGTGTCCACCTGGCATCTGGAACTGGCCCGAAGTGCGCCGGAGGACGGCACCAGGAAGAATATCGGCGTTGTTGTGAACGGTATAACACTTGCGGAACTTCTCGGCCCGGACGCGCCCGACAAACAAGGCAAGGGCCTCGGATTGCCCGCATCAGCCAAAGTCGAGACCCGATTGGACGGCGACGGCAACTTCATTTCAGCAAATGCAGTTGCACGCGTCAGGGACGGTTGGTTCCAACTCGGCAAAACAATTGTCGCCTTCGATGATGCTGCCCTGTCTTTGTTGTTCTCGGCAAACAAAGAAGCGATTGAAGTCACCAGGTCGCACGTGATCAGGGGAAACACCCGGATTTTCTTCAAGGGCCTTGTCGAACCGGGGGCGGAAGGAACGAACGAGTGGAATATCAGCCTTGATGCCGATCATCCCCAGTTCGGGTCATCAGACATACCGGAGCCGCCATTCATGATTGATGGCGTGAAAGTCAGAGCGCGGTTCGATCCGGCGCGTAGGCTTATCTCCGTTGATCAGTTTGTCGCCAAATCTGGCAAGGCTCTCGTACAGGGTGTTGCCAGTATAGAAGTCACGCCGCAGGGGCCGTATCTCGCGCTTGCAGCCGAGGGCGAGAACATCCCGATTGCCGTTGCCAAGCAGGCCTGGCCAATCACACTGATACCGCCCGCACGCAGTTGGGTGATCAAGAATATCAAGGCTGGAACGGTCGACACAATTTCCTATGTCGCGTCGATCAGGCCGCCGGCGTTCAACCATCGCGATCCGGATCCGGGCTGGTCAGGTGACGACATGCGTGCGGAAATGACCTTTTCTGGCGGCGCGGTGACACCATTTGGCGACTTGCCTGAAATAACAGGCATTGAGGGCACCCTCACGGTCGAGAACGAAGTCCTGACCGTTTCGGCGGTCAATGGCGTTGCGACGTCTGCCAATGGCGGCGAGGTAACGCTTCCCGAAGGTACTTTCCAAATCTACGAACTGACGCGCCGCGACGGAAAAACAGCCACGGTAACAGCGACGGTGGAAGGTGAGGCAGAAGACCTGGGTGCTGTCGCGAATGCCGAACCCTTGAGTGTGATTGACCGGGCAGGTCTGAAACAGGGAGGCGCAAGCGGTACAGGAAGCCTGGATGTTATCGCTTCTTTCCCGCTCGCTGATGGCGTCAATCTCGAGGACGTCGACTGGCGTGCAACCGGGGAACTCAACGAATTTACCGACGCCAACCCGATTATGGGTCACACGATTGAGAACGCCGATCTCCAGATCGATGCGGATCCCGAGCAGGTGACCATCACAGGAAACGGCACTCTTGATGGACTGCGGGCCGACATTGACCTTCTTGTGCCTCTCGGCGAGTCAGGTGTCGCCGGCAAGCAGGACGTTGTCGTCTCGGTCACCGCGGAGCAGCTCAAGGAAAAGGGCATCGATCTGACAGCCTTTCTGAGCGGACCTTTGACGCTGGATGTGACCGGGGTCAGCGACGGTCAGAAGTTTTCCGTCGATCTCAGACAAGCAAGGCTCCAGCTACAGGCGCTTGGTTGGGAAAAGGCAAAGGGCGTTCCGGCAAAAGCCACCTTCAAGCTCGTTGAAACGGAGGACCAGCAGCAGATACGCGACTTCCAGCTTGAAACGGAAGGAGCAACGGTTGCCGGATCCATGCGGTTGTCGAAGGCCGGCGAACTCGTCGACGCTGTTTTCAATACTTTCAGGCTCCGGCCGGGGGACGACGCAGACGTTGAAATGCATCGTGCCGCAGATGGTCGGTACGATATCGTGTTTACCGGGGCTTCGTTTGACGGCAGAGGGTTGATTCAAAGCCTCACCAGTCCAGGAGGGAGCCAGGGGGCAGGAGACTTTGCCGAGGGCGCGAGGATTGCAGCCACGATCGATCGGGTGACCGGGTTCAACAACCAGACGCTCCAGGGTTTTTCGGGAAAAATAGAAACCGGACGCGAGGGGCTTCGAACCGCAGACATCAGCGGTTTGATGAACGGACGGTCGGAATTTGAGTTCAAGGTGACAGAGCAGGGCGGAAGCCAGCTCGCGAACGGGCAGTTTGCCGATACCGGTGCGACCTTGAAATTTCTTGATTTCTACGAACGTATGCAAGGCGGGCGGGGTGTTATCAACGTAGCCATGGCTGATGAGGACAGCTGGGCCGGTAACTTCCAGGTCAGATCCCTTCGGATCACCGAAGATCCGGCGATCAAGCGAATCCGCGAGCGTGAGCGGTCAAATCCGGACCCGGACCAACCTATCCTGGCCACCCGTGAGACGGATGGGTCCGCGAACTTTGATACGCTGGACATCAACTTCACCCGCGAAGGCGACACACTGACGATCATCCGAGGGGCGTTGCAGGGGAATGTTCTGGGCGGAACCGTTGCCGGGACTGTCAATCTTGCCGAACAGACTCTCAGCCTCAGCGGTACATTTGTGCCGATTTATGCGCTCAACAACTTCTTCGCCAAAATCCCGATCCTCGGGTTTGCGCTTGGAGGCAACTCCGGCGAAGGCCTTATCGGCGTAACCTATCGCCTGTCCGGGTCGCTTTCCGATCCGGTTCTGACGGTCAATCCCGTCTCCGCAATCGCTCCCGGTATCTTCAGGAAGATGTTTGAGTTCCAACCGAATTAGGGTCCAGCCCTAAAAATCAGGCCGATTTGGCGACAAGCCGTCAGGCAGGCTTCAACAGCACATGTTTTTTCTTGCCCAGCGACAGCTTGATTACGCCGTCTTCGGTAATGTCGCTCGCTGAAAGCACACGTTTGTCGTTCTGTTCGCCCTTGTCGTTGATTTTTACAGCGCCGCCTTTGATGTTCCGCCGGACTTCGCCGTTGGATGCGCAAAGACCTGCGGCTACGAAGGCCGACAAGACACCAAGGCCTGATTCGATATCAGCCTTCGGGATTTCAACCGTCGGAAGGCCTTCCGCGGCCTGGCCTTCTTCAAAGGCCCTGCGTGCGGTTTCGGCGGCCTCGTCTGCCTTGTCGCGGCCATGGATCAAAGCCGTTGCTTCTGTTGCAAGAATCTTCTTGGCCTCGTTGATCTCCGACCCTTCCAGCGCTGCCAGGCGTGCAATTTCATCCATAGGCAGGACGGTAAACAGTTTGAAGAACCTTTCGACGTCGGCGTCCTCAGTGTTGCGCCAGTATTGCCAGTAGTCATAGGCGGACAATTGTTCTTCGTTCAGCCAGACCGCGCCTGCAGCCGTTTTGCCCATTTTCGCGCCGGACGCAGTGGTCAGAAGCGGTGAGGTGAGGGCAAAGGCCTCGGTATCTGTGAGACGGCGCACAAGGTCGGTGCCCGACAGGATGTTGCCCCACTGGTCCGATCCGCCCATCTGAAGCCGGCAGCCCGTTCGCCGATAGAGCTCCAGATAGTCGTACCCCTGCAGCAGCATGTAGTTGAACTCGAGGAAAGACAGATGCTGCTCACGCTCTAGACGGAGACGAACCGAATCCCGCTGGATCATCTGATTGACCGAAAAGTGCCGCCCGATCTCCCTCAGGAAGTCGACATAGTTCAGTTTCAGCAACCAATCCGCATTGTCGACCATGATGGCCTCGGTCGGACCGTCGCCGAAGGTCAGGAGCTTTTCAAAGACCTTACGGATACCTGCCTTGTTCTCCTCGATCACGTCTTCGGTGAGGATCTTGCGGCTTTCGTCCTTTCCGGACGGATCGCCGACGCGCGTCGTTCCGCCGCCCATCAATGCAATGGGCCGGTGTCCGGTCTGCTGGAACCAGTGCAGCATCATGATCGGGACGAGCGAGCCCGCGTGAAGGCTCGGGGCCGTGCAGTCGAAACCGATATAGGCGGTGACTGTTTCGCGCGCACAAAGCTCATCGAGACCTTGAGGGTCGGAAATCTGATGAATGAAACCGCGTTCCGAAAGAACGTTCAGGAAGTCCGATTTAAACTCGCTCATGTTTTCGTCCGTGCCTGTTCTTATTCTGGCTGCCCATTGGCTTTCGTGCGGACGTGCTCTAGCGCGTGAGGGATGAGATGTAAATTGTAGTCAGTGGGAAATCGGGGCGTGTTTCTGCAAGTCGAGGTAAATCGTCCATCCCCGAGCCGTAAGCCAGCCATGCAGTGAAGCAGATGCCTGCCGCGCGATTGTCCGGAGGGTCGGGCTGGTTCGGCCCGTCAGCAGCTGAATGGAAACAGCCAGTGTCGTCCACATTTTGGTTACCCTGATTCAAGGCGCTGCGGGAGACATTAACAACTTGTTTGGCTCGATGATGTGAATGTGACTTTACGTGATAGCGATCACAGAGGCGTGAGACGGTCCATCGTAAGTTTAACCCATCAGCGGGTGAGAGAAACGCTGAGGATCATTTGAGAGGAGCCGTTATGTTTCGTAAATTTGCAATCGCCGCCGTAACCGTTGCGACAGTCGCGACCGCCGCAGTGGCCATCACTCCGACCGAAGCCCATGCCAAGAACCGTGCAGGCGCAGTTGCCGCCGGTGCCATTATCGGGCTCGCAGCAGGTGCCATCATCGCTTCACAGGCTCAGCCGCGTTATTATCAGCCGGTGCGCTGCCACAACGAACCGATCCGTCGCTGGAGCCCTTACTATCGTCAGTATGTCGTCGTCGGCTACCGTCAGGTCTGCTACTGATAAGCAAGACGTTTGGGCGCTTGCCCCAAATTCGTTGCTAACGAAGAGCCTCCTCCGGGAGGCTTTTTCGTGTTGAGTGTGATGGTTACTTCTTTTTCAATATCACACACACGAATCTCCTGACCGGTGTCCCATGTCTTCTCAGCCGTATTCTTCCGCCCGTTCCCACGGTCTTTTATGTGGGGACATGCAACCGGGCCCCAACAACACGATTACGGACGTTGCCGGTTTGACGGTTGGCCACAGGACGGTGATCAACGGAGACCTCAGGACCGGGTTCACAGCGATTGTTCCCCATCAGGGAAACATATTTCTTGAAAAACTCCCTGCTGCCGTCGATGTGATCAATGGCTTTGGAAAAAGCGCCGGAATTGTTCAGGTCGAGGAGCTCGGTACGCTCGAAACACCGATTCTGCTTACCAACACGTTCGGTGTCGGCACCGGGATCGACGCGCTGGTTCGCCGTGAGCTCTCGATAAATCCCTCGATCGATCGCGCCCTGGGGACGGTCAATCCAGTGGTGATGGAATGCAATGACGGCTATCTGAGCGACATCAACGCACTTGCACTGACTGAGGCAGACGCCTTTGCCGCACTTGAGGCTACTTCAACCACATTCGAACAGGGAAGCGTCGGCGCCGGAACGGGGATTAGTGCCTTCGGTTTCAAGGGTGGTATCGGATCGTCTTCTCGCGTGATCCAGCTGGCAGGGAAAACTTTCACGCTTGGAACGTTGGTCCAGGCAAATTTCGGGAGGGCCGGCGATCTGATTTTGCCGGACGGCCGGAAACCTGACCCGAAGGACGCACGACCAACGGAAGAGCGTGGCTCGGTGATCATCGTGATCGCTACGGACGTACCGCTGGAAAGCCGACAGCTCAAGCGGGTCGCACGACGGGCGGCTGCGGGTCTCGGACGACTCGGCGCTTTTTACGGCAATGGCAGCGGCGACATTTCGTTTGCCTTTTCGACAGCTCAGCGACTGCCTCATTACTCAGAAAGTGATTTTGTCGCGCGCGATGTGCTGCAGGAAGACAGGATCGATCTTTTGTTCAAGGCCGCAGCGGAGACAACCCAGGAAGCCGTGCTGAATGCGATGATCGCATCGCCGGCGATGCGCGGCTACAAAGGGCACGCGCGCTCTTCGCTGGCGGATTGGCTGTCGACGCAAGACTGAACGGTTCAAACAAAGAAAAACCCCGGCCTCCCGGCCGGGGTTGTCCTGTCTGATCGAGCGGTGGCTCTTAGACGGAGTAGTACATGTCGAACTCGACCGGGTGCGGCGTCATTTCGAAACGTTCGACTTCTTCCATCTTCAGATCGATGTATGCGTCAAGCTGGTCGTCGTCGAAGACGCCGCCGGCTTTCAGGAAGTCGCGGTCGGCATCGACAGCTTCCAAAGCTTCGCGCAAGGAGCCGCAAACCGTCGGGATCTCGGCCAGTTCTTCAGCCGGCAGATCGTAGAGGTTCTTGTCCATTGCGTCGCCCGGGTGGATCTTGTTCTTGATACCGTCAAGACCAGCCATCAGAAGGGCGGAGAAGCACAGGTACGGGTTGGCTGTCGGATCCGGGAAGCGAACCTCAACACGTTTCGCCTTCGGAGAAGCCGTGAACGGAATACGGCAGGAGGCAGACCGGTTACGCGAGGAGTAAGCCAGCAGAACCGGAGCTTCGTAACCCGGAACCAGACGCTTGTAGGAGTTGGTGGACGGGTTGGTGAAAGCGTTGAGGGCTTTCGCGTGCTTCAAGATGCCGCCGATGAAGTAAAGGCAGGTCTCAGAGAGATCCGCGTACTGGTTGCCGGCAAAGACAGGGTCACCGTCGTTCCAGATAGAGAGGTGGCAGTGCATGCCCGTGCCGTTGTCGCCGAAAACGGGTTTCGGCATGAAGGTGGACGTCTTGCCATAGGCATGTGCGACCTGGTGAACAACATACTTGTAGATCTGCATGTTGTCGGCGCAGCTGGTCAGCTTTTCGAACTTCATGCCGAGTTCGTGCTGTGCAGCGGCCACTTCGTGGTGGTGCTTCTCGGTCGGAACACCCATTTCGTTCATCACGGACAGCATCTCGGAGCGGATGTCCTGTGCGCTATCGACCGGAGGAACCGGGAAGTAACCGCCCTTGGTGCGCGGACGGTGACCCAGGTTGCCGGTTTCGTATTCGGAACCCATGTTGGACGGCAGTTCGGAGCTGTCGAGGATGAAACCTGTGTTGTACGGGTCGGCATTGAAGCGAACATCGTCGAACATGAAGAATTCAGCTTCGGGACCAACGTAAACGGTGTCACCGAATCCACCAGACTTGACGTAGGCTTCTGCCTTCTTGGCCGTCATGCGCGGGTCGCGGTTGTAGCCTTCGCCGGTGATCGGGTCGACGATGTCGCAGAAGATTGCCATGGTGGACTGAGCAAAGAACGGGTCCATGTGAGCGGATTCCGGATCTAGGATCAGCATCATGTCGGACTCGTTGATGGCCTTCCAGCCGGCAATGGACGAGCCGTCGAAAGCAACGCCTTCAGCGAACATGTCTTCGTCAACAAGTGCAGCGTCCATGGTGACGTGCTGCATCTTACCGCGCGGGTCGGTAAAGCGCAGGTCGACGAATTTAACGTCCTTTTCCTGAATTTCCTTCAGGACGTCAGCGGCAGTGGTCATTATGTCCATCCCTTGATTATCTTGTGAACGGTTGGGGTTAGGGTCCGGGCCTTCAGAGGCTTTTGTTTTCTCTGTTTGACAAGGCCAGGGTTTGGATCACCGGCGGGTGCCGGAATTGGGTGGGTCAGATGGCGTCGATACCGGATTCACCGGTCCGGATGCGGACAGCTTCCTCGATATTTGAAACGAAGATCTTGCCGTCGCCAATGCGGCCTGTTTGCGCAGCTGAGCGGATCGCGTCAACTGCTTTTTCGACCATGTCGTCGCCGAGAACGATTTCGACTTTCACCTTCGGCAGAAAATCGACAACGTATTCAGCGCCGCGATAAAGTTCGGTATGGCCCTTCTGGCGGCCGAAGCCCTTTGCTTCTGTCACGGTGATGCCCTGAAGGCCGACTTCCTGCAAAGCCTCTTTGACCTCATCCAGTTTGAAGGGCTTGATGATCGCTTCGATCTTTTTCATCACCTGATTCTCTCTCCACGTAAAAGGCCGGATAAGTCGGCGGGCTCACTCCTGGCCGGCAAGGTCGGGGCGAGCGTTCCCGATCACCGGCGGAAACCGATAAACTCCCGTTAGCACGATACGTGCCAATCTCCGGCGCTCGCGTGCAAAAGTCTCCAAAACAGAGAAATCCGCCAAGAAAAGCGGCACATACACCGGCCCAAGCTTGATCGAGACAGCCACCTCGCCAAAGGTTTGCGCAAAAACTATGCAAAATGCATAAAAAATAGGCGAAAAAGGTGATCGGGTTGTCACCATTGGCATCACGGCAAATAAATCGCATTACTGGAGGATGCGTTGTTTGGAGCGCAGGAGTGCAAGTTGTGACCGTAAACGACACTGGAAATTCGATTGCTGCGCTTTTGACCCCTGAAGAAATGGGGCAGGCCGACAGGCTGACAATCGAAGGGGGCGTGCCCGGCATCGTGCTGATGGAGCGGGCAGGGCAGGCCGTTGCGCGCAAGGCCCGGGAACTGTGCATGTCTGGCGGTCACGTCCTGGTTCTGTGCGGTCCGGGGAACAATGGTGGCGATGGCTTTATTGCCGCCAGATGCCTTGAAGCCGAAGGACATGTGGTCAGCATGTTCCTCATCAAGGATCCCGCCGGATTGACGGGAGACGCACGCGAAGCCTTTGAGCGTCTTGCGCCAGGCTTGCGCAGCCGATGCGCCTTCGCGATTGAGGGAAACAGAATTGCCGTGGAGTTTCTTGACGCTTTGTCCGCGGCGGATCTTGTTATTGATGCGCTGTTTGGCGCCGGACTGGACCGACCCTTGGCAGCGCCTGTGTCGCACGTTGTCGGCGCGATCAACCGTTCGAGTGCACCCGTTCTTGCTGTCGATCTGCCTTCCGGTCTCAATGGAGCCAGCGGACAGATCCAGGGGGATGCGATCAAAGCGCGTGCGACGGTCACTTTCTTTCGGAAAAAGCCCGGACACCTGCTATTCCCCGGACGGGGGCTGTGTGGCGACACGCACGTTGCCGATATAGGCATCTTGCCCGAAACACTCAATCGGATCGCACCGGCGACGCACGAGAACCGGCCAGAGCTCTGGAAGGAGGCCTGGCCAATACCAGCTCAAGACGGCCACAAATACGCCAAAGGCCATGCTGTCGCCTTTGGGGGACCCATGTCGTCGACCGGAGCTTCTCGCCTATCGGCCGAAGCCGCGCTGCGTGCTGGTGCAGGCCTTGTGACCCTGGCCTCGCCGCCTGATGCGATGATGGTGAATGCCTGTCATCTGACAGCTGTGATGCTCAAGAAAGTAACTGACACCGATTCGATTTCGGATCTTCTTGGCGATGAGCGTTTCAACGCCTTGTTGATCGGGCCTGGCTATGGCGTCGGTGACAGAACCCGGGACGCGGTGTTGGCCATTCTAGACGCGGAGCGGGCGACCGTTCTGGACGCGGATGCTTTGACAAGTTTCGCAGATACTCCAGAAGCTTTGTTCGATCGTATCTCGCACTCTTCCAGTCCCGTGGTTATGACGCCGCACGAAGGGGAGTTCATGCGGCTCTTTCCGGATCTTGACGGTGACAAACTGCAACGCGCCCGGGCGGCTGCCGACCGCTCCGGGGCGATCGTCATCCTGAAAGGCGCCGATACGGTGATTGCCGCTCCGGACGGGCGGGCAGCCATCAACCGGAATGCCCCGCCCTGGCTCGCGACCGCCGGGTCGGGAGATGTTCTTGCCGGGATTGCAACCGGTCTATTTGCGCAGGGTGTTCCGGGCTTTGAAGCTGCCTGCCAGGCGGTCTGGCTGCATGGCGAGGCGGGCAGGGAAGCCGGACCCGGGCTCACGGCAGAAGATCTTGCTCCCGCGCTGAAACCAGTGATCTGTGCCCTTGTGGACAATTGAAAGTGGCACGCGGGGCTTTACAGCTTTTTCCTTTGACGGGAAAATCTGTGGTGTTATAGAAGCCCCGCTTTGAACGCGGGGTGTTTCGGCCCGACGCGACGCGGATGTGGTGAAATTGGCAGACACGCCAGATTTAGGTTCTGGTGCCGCAAGGCGTGGGGGTTCAAGTCCCTCCATCCGCACCATCTTCAAGACACTTGGTTTTTGTTGCTTCCGATGAATAGGCGAATGCCTTCTTCAAGGAGTGCAAGCACCGTCAGCAATACCGCTCCGGCCCGATCCATTGCTGCGCCGAGTACCGGTCGCCGTGAGCCCAGCCGACCGGGAGCACGGCTTCAATACGCTCAAGGTCTGTTTCTGTCAGGCTCAGACTTGCTCCGGAAATGCACTCACGAAGGTGCTGGACAGACCGCGTGCCGGGGATCGGAATAACATGCGGCCCGCGCGACAACAGCCAGGCATTCGCAAGCCCTGCCGATGTCGTTCCCATCTCGGAGGCGAGCTTGCGGAAACTTTCCATGATGCGGATGTTTTCCGAATAATTGGGCTCCATAAAACGCGGGTTGCCGGCAAGGAAGGGGATATCGCTGATCCGTTCCACCGGTATTGGGTGGTCGGTCAGCAGAGAGCGCCCAACCGGAGAGAATGCCACCATTGCAACGCCAAGCTCGGCACAGGTTTGAACAAGTCCAAGTTCGGGCGCGCGTGTGGACAGTGAATATTCGGATTGAACGGCGGTGATCGGAAATTCCGTCATGGCGCGCCGAAGCGTTGAGGGGGCAATTTCTGAAAGGCCGATCGCGCGTGTTTTGCCCTTTTCGACCAGGCGGCCAAGGTTGGCGGCTGTTTCTTCCGGTGTGAAACGCGTATCGCGGCGATGGGCGTAAAAGAGGTCGACACACTCCAGACCAAGGCGCAGCAGTGACTTGTCGAGTTCGGCTTCCAGGTGCTCAGCGGAGTTGTCGAAGATCCGATTGCCTTCCGGATCTCGGGTAATCGTTGCCTTGGTCGCGATGATGAACTCGTCCCGCGCTTTCGGATTTTCCTTCAGATAGCTGCCGATAGCGTTTTCAGATTTCCCCATGCCGTAGATATTCGCTGTGTCCAGATGCGTAACACCAAGATCGCGGCAGGCGTTGAGGACAGCGTGGCTCTCCGCCTCGTTGGTTGGGCCATAAAGGTCAGAAAAAGACATGGCCCCGTATCCGATCGCGCTAACTTCAGGTCCATTTGCACCCAATCTGCGTGTATCCATTTTTGCCTCTTAGCGCTGGAAAATTTGAAGAATTCTTGATGAGCCGATCGCTCGTTTTTGCGGGATAGAGAAGTTGCGAGCACCATTGGCTGGATCCATCTGAACGAAGAGTGCCGCAGCTAGATGTTCTAAGCGAAAGAACGTGGACTTCAAACCCGGCGTTACAAAGTCCGTTCTTTGAACGTGGTTGAGTTGGTGGACATCCGGAGCCTTTTGCCAGTCTTTTGGGTAGGCTGGAATCGGCAGCGCAGATGGGCAATTTCCATCGTCTGCCCTTGACACTTTAACCCCCAAGCAGTATCGCGCTCCCATCGTGCGCCCCGGAGTCCGTTTCGGGGCGAGGTGCTGCTATTGAACGCTCCCGGAAAAAGGGGAGCGCGAGCAGCGCGGCACACGGGATTTTAAAACAACATCTCCGGGGCGAATTGACGCTCGGGACTGAGGACGACAAAACCCATGCAGGTAACTGAAACCCTCTCCGAGGGCCTCAAGCGAGAGCTCAAAATCGATATTCCGGCCGGCGATCTTGCCAGCAAGCTCGAAAATTACATGGCCGACCTGAAATCCAAGGCCAACATCAAGGGCTTCCGTCCGGGCAAAGTGCCGGTCGCGCACCTGAAGAAGATGTATGGCCGTCAGGCGATGGCGGAGATCCTGTCGAACACGATCCAGGAAACAACGCAGAAAGCTGTTGAGGAGCGCTCGGAGCGCCCGGCTCTCACCCCCGAAATCGATCTGCCGGAAGAAGACGCCGAAAAGATCATGTCGGGCGATGCGGATCTGTCCTTCAAGATGACCTATGACGTTCTGCCCGAGTTCGAGATCGTCGATTTCGCCGGTTTTGAGATCGAGCGTCCGATGGTCGAGATCGCCGACGAGGAAGTCGACACCCAGGTCGCCGACATCGCCAAGAACAACACGCCGTTCGACACCAAAGACGGCGCGGCTGAAGATGGCGATCGCGTGACCATGTCTTATCTCGGCAAGGTTGATGGTGAGCCTTTCGAAGGCGGTGCCGATGAAAACGGCCAACTCGTTCTCGGCTCCGGACAGTTCATTCCCGGCTTTGAAGACCAGCTTATCGGCACCAAGGCAGGCGACGAGAAAGTTGTTGAAGTGTCCTTCCCGGAAGACTATCCGGCTGCCCATCTGGCAGGCAAGGCAGCAACCTTCGATGTTGTGGTCAAGGAAATTGCGTCGCCCGGCGAAGTCACCATCGACGACGAGTTTGCCAAAGGTCTTGGTCTTGAGTCGCTCGACAAGTTGAAGGAAATCGTGCGCGGCCAGATCGAAAGCCAATTCGGTGCAATGACACGTCAGCGCGTCAAGCGCCAGCTTCTCGACAAGCTCGACGAGCACTATTCCTTCGAACTTCCGGAAAAGCTGCTTGAGTCGGAGTTCGAGATCGTCTGGCGCCAGGTCGAAGAAGACATGAAGCGCAACGAAAAGACCTTCGAGGACGAGGACACGACCGAAGAGGAAGCGAAAGCGGAATACCGCAAAATCGCGGAGCGTCGTGTTCGCCTTGGTCTGGTTCTCTCCGAGATTGGCGAGAAGAACGACATCCAGGTGACCGACGAAGAACTGCAGCGCGCGCTTTACGACCGCGTTCGTCAGTTCCCGGGTCAGGAGCAGCAGGTGTTCGAATACTACAAGAACAACCAGCAGGCTCTCGCGTCCCTGCGCGCACCGATCTACGAGGAAAAGGTCGTCGACTTCATGCTCGAGCTCGCCAAGGTGACCGACAAGACGGTGACCAAGGAAGAGCTGGAGAAACTTGTTGCGGAAGACGAAGACGACGCCTGATCGGACCGTCTGTTATCCCCAGATGCGGCCCGGCTTTAACCTTGCCTTCATGCCGCATCTGTCATGAGTTTGCGTTAAGGGCGACATCCCATATATACGGGATGTCGCTTTTTTCGAGTCAGGCCCTTGATCGATGCGCTTTAAGGGTCTGTGTCCTGCCCGGGGTCTTCCGGGCAACATCTCAAGTAAATGGATGAGGTATGAAGGATCCTGTCGATATCTACATGAACACTCTCGTGCCGATGGTTGTCGAGCAGACAAACCGGGGCGAGCGGGCCTTCGATATCTACTCGCGCTTGCTGAAGGAGCGCATCATTTTCCTCACCGGACCGGTTGAGGATCACGTGGCGACCCTGATAAGCGCGCAGCTGCTTTATCTGGAGGCGGAGAACCCGAGCAAGGAAATCGCGATCTACATCAACTCACCGGGTGGTCTCGTTACCTCCGGTCTCGCGATTTACGACACAATGCAGTTTATCCGTCCGGCGGTCTCCACGCTTTGCATCGGCCAGGCCGCGTCCATGGGCTCGCTTCTGCTCGCAGCCGGTCACAAGGACATGCGTTTCATTCTGCCGAACGCGCGAGTCATGGTGCACCAGCCTTCCGGAGGCTTCCGCGGGCAGGCCGCGGACATCATGCTTCATGCACAGGAAATCCTGGCAATGAAGCGCCGGCTCAATGAAATCTACGTGAAGCACACCGGCCAAAGTCTCGATCAGGTCGAAGAGGCACTGGAGCGAGACAACTTCATGACTGCTGAAAAGGCTAAGGAATTCGGGATCGTAGACAATGTGATCACCGATCGAACCAGCCTTGGCGGCGAAAGTGAGGACTAAGAGATTTAGCCGGTCTTAAGGATGGCTTGAAATTCTGTCCTAAAGGCCGGAAATTCCCTGTTTGATGCCGGGTTTTCATCTTCGCCTTAAACCTATATTGATTTTTAGTGGTGAAGCATGATGACATCATAGCTTGAAGCGGCGTCTTAAGGCGTTTCTTCAAAACCGGTTCAGCCTTAATTTAGGCTCCAACCGGAAAGATAAGGGGTGAAGACCCCACAAACGCGAGGTTGACTACATGACCAAGGCCAGCGGCAGCGATTCCAAGAATACGCTCTACTGCTCCTTTTGCGGCAAGAGCCAGCACGAGGTTCGCAAGCTGATCGCCGGCCCGACTGTTTTCATTTGCGATGAATGTGTCGAGCTGTGCATGGATATCATTCGCGAGGAGAACAAGTCCTCGCTGGTGAAGTCGCGGGACGGTATCCCGACCCCTCAGGAAATTCGCGACGTTCTCGATGACTATGTGATCGGGCAGGGCAGTGCGAAGAAAGTTCTGTCGGTCGCCGTTCACAACCATTACAAACGCCTCAACCACGCGTCGAAGAACAACGATGTGGAACTGGCGAAATCCAACATCCTCCTGGTGGGGCCGACCGGTTGCGGCAAGACGCTGCTGGCGCAGACGCTCGCCAGGATCCTGGATGTGCCGTTCACGATGGCCGATGCCACGACCCTGACCGAGGCCGGTTACGTTGGTGAAGATGTTGAGAACATCATCCTGAAGCTGCTTCAGTCGGCTGACTACAACGTCGAACGTGCGCAGCGCGGCATCGTCTATATTGATGAGGTCGACAAGATCAGCCGCAAGGCGGACAATCCGTCGATCACCCGTGATGTCTCGGGTGAGGGCGTTCAGCAGGCGCTTTTGAAGATCATGGAAGGCACTGTTGCCTCGGTTCCGCCGCAAGGCGGCCGCAAGCACCCGCAGCAGGAGTTCCTGCAAGTGGACACGACCAACATCCTGTTCATTTGCGGTGGTGCATTTGCTGGCCTGGACAAGATCATTTCTGATCGCGGCACGCAGACCTCCATCGGTTTCCAGGCCAGGGTCGAGGCGCCTGAAGACCGGCGTGTCGGCGAACTGTTTGCCGAGCTGGAGCCGGAAGATCTTCTGAAATTCGGTCTCATTCCGGAATTCGTCGGCCGTCTGCCGGTTATTGCAACGCTTGAAGACCTTGATGAAGATGCCCTTGTGACGATCCTGACGGAGCCGAAGAACGCTCTGGTCAAGCAGTATCAGCGTCTCTTCGAAATGGAACAGGTTGAACTGTCGTTCCATGACGAAGCGCTCAAGGCCATCGCGCGCAAGGCAATCGAGCGCAAGACCGGTGCCCGTGGTCTGCGGTCCATTCTGGAATCGATCCTGCTCGATACCATGTATGAACTGCCGGGTCTCAAAGGTGTGAAGGAAGTCGTGATTTCGCCAGAAGTTGTCAAAGGCGAGGCACGTCCGCTTTACATCTACGAAGACCGCGAGGAAACGTCTGCAACGAGTGCCTAGAGCGAACGGTTGCACTTTTTGAAATAAGTGAATAAATGCCGCTCAATACGAGCGGCATTTTGTGTTTTGGGTTTGCTTGTCAAGGGGAGCCGGTGTTTTCCACCGGCGTTGTGAGTCGTCAACAGACTAGTCCTATTTGACGTGTCGGCTCGCCTTGACACCGGCATGCCAGGTGTCCACCTAATAGGCCTAAAGGACGGCTTGTGCGAACTGCCAGCACGCCCAGTTGGGGTGCTGCGGTCCGGCCAGTCGGGGATTTAACCCGAAAGCCGTTTTCCAGTGTTCTGGTTGCCTTTTCATCGATGGGGCTGGAACACGCTGAGAAAGGATAAAAAATGAGCGACGCAGAAATCCGCGCCACCGATCCGGACAGTACTGCTGTCTATCCCGTCCTGCCGCTTCGCGACATTGTCGTCTTCCCCCACATGATCGTTCCGCTTTTCGTCGGGCGCGAGAAGTCGATCAAGGCTCTGGAAGAGGTGATGACAACCGACAAGCACATTCTTCTGGCCACCCAGATGAATGCGGCTGACGACGATCCGAATCCCGACCAGATCTACAATGTCGGCACGCTGGCCACGGTGCTTCAGCTGCTCAAGCTGCCGGACAATACCGTCAAGGTGCTGGTCGAGGGGGGCGCACGCGCGCAGATCGGTCATTATTCCGACCGGACAGATTATTTTGAAGCCTCGGCGACAGTGCTCCCGGAACGCGATGGCGAGAACATCGAAGTGGAAGCCCTGGCGCGTTCGGTTGTCTCCGAGTTTGAGAACTACGTGAAACTGAACAAGAAGGTTTCACCTGAGGTCCTCGGTGCGGTCAATCAGATCGATGACTATTCAAAGCTGGCCGACACGATCGCGTCGCATCTTGCGATCAAGATTCCGGAAAAGCAGGAGATTCTGGGCGTCGTTTCGGTCGCCGAGCGCCTTGAGCGCGTTCTCGGCATGATGGAGAGTGAAATCTCCGTCCTGCAGGTTGAAAAGCGCATCCGCTCGCGCGTCAAGCGCCAGATGGAGAAGACGCAGCGCGAGTACTATCTGAATGAGCAGATGAAGGCCATTCAGAAGGAACTCGGCGACAGCGAGGACGGCCGCGACGAGATTGCCGAGCTTGAGGAAAAGATCAAGAAAACCAAGCTGACCAAGGAAGCGCGCGAACGTGCTGCCGCGGAGATCAAGAAGCTCAAGCAGATGAGCCCGATGTCGGCGGAAGCGACCGTTGTCCGCAACTATCTGGATTGGCTGATCGGCATCCCGTGGAACAAGAAGTCCAAGGTCAAGCATGACCTGGCGCTTGCCGAGAAGGTGCTCGACACCGATCACTACGGCCTCGACAAGGTCAAGGAACGTATCGTCGAATATCTGGCAGTTCAGAGCCGGGCAAACAAGTTGCGCGGTCCGATCCTCTGTCTGGTCGGTCCTCCGGGTGTCGGTAAAACGTCGCTCGGCAAGTCGATCGCCAAGGCGACCGGGCGTGAATTCGTTCGGATGTCCCTTGGCGGCGTACGCGACGAAGCGGAAATCCGCGGACACCGCCGTACCTATATCGGCTCGATGCCCGGCAAGGTCATCCAGTCGATGAAGAAGGCCAAAAAGTCCAATCCTCTTTTCTTGCTCGATGAGATCGACAAAATGGGCATGGACTTCAGGGGTGATCCGTCCTCGGCACTTCTTGAAGTGCTCGATCCGGAACAGAACTCCACGTTCATGGATCATTACCTGGAGGTCGAATATGACCTTTCAGACGTAATGTTCGTGACGACGGCTAATACGCTGAACATCCCCGGGCCACTGATGGACCGCATGGAGATCATCCGGATTGCCGGCTACACGGAAGAGGAAAAGGTGGAAATCTGCCGCCGTCACCTCATCCCCAAGGCTGAGAAGGACCACGGTCTGCGCGAAGGCGAATTCAAGATCGAAGACGACGCGCTTCAATTTGTCGTTCGCCGTTATACCCGCGAAGCCGGTGTGCGTAACCTTGAACGTGAAATGGCGACCCTTGCCCGCAAATCGGTCAAGGAGATCCTCATGAGCGACAAGGAAAGCATTACCGTGACGCAGGAAGTTGTTGAGGATTACCTCGGCGTTCCGCGTTATCGCTACGGCGAAGCCGAGCTGGAAGACCAGATCGGTGTTGTGACCGGTCTTGCCTGGACGGAAGTCGGCGGTGAGCTGCTCACGATCGAAGGCGTTATGATGCCGGGCAAAGGCAAGATGACCGTGACCGGCAACCTGAAGGACGTGATGAAGGAGTCGATTTCCGCGGCTGCCTCCTACGTGCGTTCGCGTGCTGTCGACTATGGCATCGAGCCGCCGAAGTTCGACAAGACCGACATTCACGTGCACGTTCCGGAAGGCGCAACGCCGAAGGACGGCCCGTCGGCCGGTATAGCGATGGCAACTGCGGTGATCTCGACCATGACCGGTATACCCGTTCGCCGGGATGTGGCCATGACCGGAGAGATCACGCTGCGTGGCCGGGTGCTACCGATCGGTGGTCTGAAGGAGAAACTGCTGGCAGCGCTCAGAGGCGGTATCAAGCTGGTGATGATACCTGAAGACAACGCCAAGGACCTTGCAGACATTCCGGACTCGGTGAAAAATTCACTCGAGATCATTCCGGTCTCCGGCATGGAAGAGGTCCTCAAGCACGCTCTCGTGCGTCAGCCGGAAGCGATTGAGTGGGACGAAAGTGCCGCTGAAGCCGCCGCAAAAGCAAGTGAGTCGGACAAGGAAAAATCCGGCGTTTTGGCCCACTAAACCGACTTTTGCACTGCACAAAAAGACGAGCCCCGGGGATTCCGGGGCTTTTCTTTTGAATAATCGTTCAAAATGGCGGTTTTCTGCGAAAAAACCACTTGCGTTTCGTTTCAATTCGCCCGAATTTCGCGCAACGGCGCTGACAAGAATCGTTGGCACTCTGCCGTTTCTTAGAAAGGTATCTGCTATGAATAAGAACGATCTGATCGCAAGTGTTGCAGAAAAGACCGGCCTCACCAAAGCGCAGGCAGGCGAAGCAGTTGACGCAACTTTCGATGCAGTCACGGAAACGCTGAAAGGCGGCGACGAAGTCCGCATCATCGGTTTTGGTAACTTCACGGTTTCTGAACGTGCAGCAACCGAAGGCCGGAACCCGCGGACTGGCGAAACGATCCAGATCCCGGCTTCTAAGACGCCGAAGTTCAAGGCCGGCAAAGGCCTGAAAGACGCTGTGAACGCCTAAGCGTTTTCAAACGTCAAATCAAAGCGCCCCGTATCTGAGTTATCGGATACGGGGTTATTTTGTTTGCGGTGCCACGTTGCTCGCGCCCAGGACGATTTGCGTGCTGGGGCAGGGCTGAGGCGTGCTGTGGACCGCTTGTCTGATCGTTCTCAGCCTTCGTCGTCCACAGGGTCTGTGGCGGTGCAGCTTTTTTCCAGTTAGCTCTTGCCAAGGCTAGTAGGACCACCTAAAAGGCGTCTCACCTTGATTGGGGCGATTAGCTCAGTTGGTAGAGCGCTTCGTTTACACCGAAGATGTCGGGAGTTCGAGTCTCTCATCGCCCACCATTCTCCCAAACAAGACCTGAAGCGTGAACAACGCCTGCCAACGGCCTTTTCTGTGTTGTGTGCCTCATTCTCAGTTCTTTGAGGGCGCGCGATAGCCTGCTTTTCTCGTTGTCGCCGCAACCAGTAACCTTCTGAAAAAGAACATCTAACTGCAAAATCAATGATCAAGGCCCGCTGATCCGGAGCGCCCCTTATCTGACAATTATCCACAAGCACCATGACAAACGAGGCATCATAGAACGGCGCATTTGTCTGTGTTTTAAAAAAACGACATGTTAGGTCGGTCTCTGTGCTTGACTTCCCCTCGCAGCCGCCGTACATCAGCGCCACTTCACGGCGACGAAACGTCGTCGGACGAAGCGGGTGTAGCTCAGTTGGTTAGAGTGCCGGCCTGTCACGCCGGAGGTCGCGGGTTCGAGCCCCGTCACTCGCGCCACTCACGGTTTTCTCTTCTGCTTCAAGCAGTTCTTCCCAAGATTTAAAGCGATTGTTTTAAAGCCGGCGATCGGTGCGGCTGATTTGCGCCTGTCTTTGCTTCTCCGCGCGGTGTCGATTTCAGCTTACTGATGCCTGCAGCATATTCAAATTGTTGCTTTTTTACGCTTAGATGCGACTCGGGAAGAATTTCCGCTGTTGCGACGGCGGTTCAACGCAGGTGCGGCAAATTTGCAATCCACTTGTGAAGACATTTTAGGTTGGTGCAAACTGGCTGAAATAGGGGAGTTGGAGAGGCTCGGTTGGAATTTGGTTCGAGTGTGGCAAGAGTTTGACCACACAGGGGTCTTGCGTTGCACCAAGTCGTAAGCTAAGCGTGCGCTCGCATGTTGGTTTCACTGGCCGACGGGCTCTGCACGATCTGCCGAACGGGAGAGGCGACGAGCACCAAGCCCAGGCTCCGGGTCGTCTCCCGATCCACCTCCAAATGCAAGGACGCGAAAGACATGGAAGAACTTTTACGGGAATATGTCCCGATCGTCGTGTTCGTCGGCATTGCGCTGGTGATCGGACTCGCGCTGCTGATCTCTCCATTCGTTCTGGCCTACAAGAACCCGGACCCCGAAAAACTGTCGGCGTATGAGTGTGGTTTCAACGCCTTCGACGACGCGCGCATGAAATTCGATGTGCGGTTTTATCTGGTCGCGATCCTGTTCATCATTTTCGATCTGGAAGTTGCCTTCCTGTTCCCCTGGTCGGCGGTGTTCGGTGAACTCGGCTGGTACGGCTTCTGGTCAATGATGGTATTCCTCGGTGTCCTGACCGTCGGCTTTATCTATGAGTGGAAAAAGGGAGCGCTGGAATGGGATTGACCACGACAGAGCCGCTCGTTGCTCCGCAGTCCAAAGGCATTATCGATCCGAATACCGGCAGACCGGTTGGGGAAGATGACGCCTTTTTCCTGGAAGTGAACAACGAGCTGGCCGACAAGGGTTTTCTCGTCACCTCCACTGACAACATCATCCAATGGGCACGCACCGGGTCGTTGATGTGGATGACTTTCGGGCTGGCATGCTGCGCCGTTGAAATGATGCAGATGTCCATGCCCCGCTATGACGCCGAGCGTTTCGGGTTTGCGCCGCGCGCATCGCCAAGACAATCTGATGTGATGATTGTCGCGGGAACGCTGACCAACAAGATGGCTCCGGCCCTGCGCAAGGTCTATGACCAGATGCCGGAGCCGCGCTACGTCATCTCCATGGGATCGTGCGCCAATGGTGGTGGTTACTACCACTATTCCTATTCTGTCGTGCGCGGATGCGACCGGGTTGTTCCCGTCGACATCTATGTGCCGGGATGCCCACCGACGGCCGAGGCCCTTCTGTATGGTGTCCTGCTGCTGCAGAAGAAAATCCGGCGTACGGGAACGATCGAAAGATAAGCGGTTCGCCGTCAAGTGGCGGCGGGTCTTCAACAATACGGTTCCCCAGGCCAGCGCGTGCAGGCTCCAGGGGGTGAGGTCAGACACGATGGATGAGACGCTAAAGGAACTCGCTGAGCACATCGAGCTCGGCCTCGGTGAGTCTCTTGTTTCGTGGAAGATCGAATATGGCGAGCTGACGCTGACCGTAACTGCCACCGGTATTCTCGACGTCGTGCGGTTTTTGCGCGACAACAGTTCCTGCAAGTTCGTCAATCTGACGGACATATGCGGCGTTGATTATCCTGCCCGTGAGAAGCGGTTTGACGTTGTCTACCACTTCCTGTCACCGGTGCAGAACGAGCGCATCCGCATCAAACTCGAAACGGATGAAACAACGCCTGTGGCGTCGCTCACGCCTTTGTTTCCAGGTGCTGAATGGTTCGAGCGCGAAGCCTACGATATGTATGGCATCCTGTTCACCGGTCATCCGGATCTGCGCCGGATCTTGACTGACTACGGGTTTGACGGTCACCCGCTGCGCAAGGATTTTCCGGTCACGGGCTTCGTTGAAGTTCGTTACGACGATGAGCGGAAACGGGTCGTCTACGAACCTGTGCGCCTGAACCAGGAAATGCGGAACTTCGATTTCCTCTCGCCATGGGAAGGCACGGATTACGTGCTGCCCGGCGATGAAAAAGCAACCACGAACTAGGGCGAGAGCGGGATGGGCGAGCAACTGAAGGGTGGTTGTCTTTGCGGCGCGGTAAGATTTACTGCGGTCCCGGCGAAAATGGAAATGGGTGTTTGTCATTGCTCGATGTGCCGCCGCTGGAGTGGGGGCGCGTTCATGGAAGTGAATTGCGACAGCGTCGAAGTGGAAGACAAAACTGACCTTGCAACGTTCGAATCGTCGGATTGGGGCATCCGCCAGTTCTGCCGGAAGTGCGGTTCGACGCTCTTTTGGATGATGAAGGACGGCAGTCACGCAGGCGTAGCTGTTGGGGCGTTCGATGACCCCGAAGCGTTCAAGTTCACGACCGAAATCTTTGTCGACGAGAAGCCGAGCAATTTCGACTTCGCCAATCCGACCAGAAAACTCACGGGTGCACAGGTCATGGAGCTCTTTGCATCCCAACAGGGGCCTCAACATGGCTGAAGCTCAGGTTAGAAACTTCAATATCAACTTCGGACCGCAGCACCCGGCTGCGCACGGGGTTCTTCGGCTCGTGCTCGAACTGGATGGCGAAGTGGTGACACGCGTCGATCCGCATATCGGCCTGCTTCACCGCGGTACCGAAAAGCTGATTGAGCAGAAAACCTACCTGCAGGCTGTTCCGTATTTTGACCGCCTCGACTACGTGGCTCCGATGAACCAGGAACATGCGTTCGCGCTCGGCGTCGAACGTTTGCTGGGCATCGAAGTGCCCAAGCGTGGTCAGCTTGTTCGGGTGCTTTATTCTGAGATTGGCCGCCTGCTATCGCATCTTTTGAATGTGACCACACAGGCCATGGATGTTGGTGCTCTGACGCCGCCGCTCTGGGGCTTTGAGCCGCGCGAAGAGCTTATGGTGTTTTATGAGCGCGCTTGCGGCGCGCGCATGCATGCCGCTTATGTCCGGCCAGGCGGTGTGCACCAGGACCTGCCGCGCGACCTTCTGGACGACATTTGGGATTTCTGCGACCCATTCCTGCAGACATGCGACGATATTGAAGGTCTGCTGACGGACAACAGGATCTTCAAACAGCGGAACGTGGACATCGGTGTCGTCGATCTGGACGACGCGTGGGCCTGGGGCTTTTCAGGTGTGATGGTCCGCGGTTCGGGAGCAGCCTGGGACCTGCGTAAATCACAACCCTATGAGTGCTATTCGGAACTCGATTTCGATATCCCCATCGGAAAGAACGGCGACTGCTACGACCGTTATCTGATCCGGATGGAGGAAATGCGTCAGTCTGTGCGCATCATGAAGCAGTGCCTTGAAAAACTCACCGTTGAAACCGGGCCGGTTTCATCCGTTGACGGCAAGATCGTGCCGCCGAATCGCGGCGAGATGAAGCGTTCCATGGAAGCGCTGATCCATCACTTCAAACTTTACACCGAGGGCTATCACGTGCCAGCCGGGGAGGTGTATGCAGCCGTTGAAGCGCCGAAAGGCGAGTTCGGCGTCTATCTTGTCTCAGACGGCACGAACAAGCCGTATCGTTGCAAGATCAAGGCACCAGGCTATGCCCACTTGCAGGCAATGGACTTCCTGTGCAACGGCCACATGCTTGCCGACGTTTCGGCGGTGCTGGGGTCAATGGATATCGTTTTCGGTGAGGTCGACCGCTGATGCGGCGGGTTTGCCACCAGTTTACGACCCTGGCAGCCGCCTTTTCGGCTCCGGTCAAAGTGACAGAACGGGGATAACACCATGGCAGTTCGCCGACTTGCCGCGGACCAACCAGAAAGCTTCGCCTTCACCGAGCAAAACCTCGCGTGGGCGAAAAAGCTGATCGATCGTTATCCGGCAGGCCGCCAGGCCTCGGCGGTCATTCCGCTTTTGTGGCGCGCCCAGGAGCAAAATGACGGCTGGGTCAGCGAGCCCTCCATCCGCTACATCGCGGAACTGCTGGACATGCCGAATATCCGTGTTCTGGAGGTAGCGACCTTCTACACCATGTTCCAGCTGCAGCCGGTCGGGAAAAAGGCGCATATTCAGGTCTGCGGCACGACGCCGTGCCAGTTGCGCGGCTCCGAAGACCTGATCAAGATCTGCAAGAGCCGGATCGCGAAGCACATGCACGACATTTCCGAGGACGGCATGTTCTCCTGGGAAGAGGTCGAGTGCCTTGGTGCTTGCGTCAATGCGCCGATGGTGCAGATCTACAAGGACACCTACGAAGACCTCACTCCGGAGAGCTTCGAGAAGCTGCTGGATGACATTGCAGCCGGCAATGAAGTTACGCCTGGGCCCCAGAACGGCCGCAGGTTCGCCATGGCTGAAGGGGGGCTTACCAGTCTCACCGAAATAGACGACAGCTCGCAGGGTACGCTGCCTGTCCCGCATGTGGTGGACGGTGCGGAAAAAGCATCTCACGCCTTTGCAGGTGCCGCAATCAATGCCGGTGGCAATGACTATGACGGCGTTCCCACGTCGGCGGAAGACGCAGTTGCCAAGGTGATTGCCGCGCATGCCGCAAAGGTAGCGGAAAAGGCAGAGGCACCGGCTCCTGCACCTGCACCTGCAGCCAAGAAGGAAGAGACGCCCGCTCCGAAGGCGGAGAAGCCAAAGAAGGCACCAGCTGCGAAAAAGAAGGCTGCCCCGGCAAAGCCTGAGAAAGCTGCCCCGGCTGCTGCACCTGAGCCAGCTTCCGAAGCGGCCACGGCCGTTGAGGAGAAAGCGCCAGAAACGCTCAAAGAAGCTCGCGGTGGCAAACCGGACGATTTGAAAAAGCTCAAAGGTGTCGGACCCAAGCTTGAAGCCACGCTTCATGAGCTGGGGTTCTTCCACTTCGACCAGGTCGCTGCGTGGGGGCCGGAAGAGGTTGCCTGGGTGGACAGCCGGCTGAAATTCAAGGGCCGGATCGAACGGGACGGCTGGATCGAGCAGGCCAAAACCTTGGCTGCCGGTGAAGACACTGAATTTTCCAAGCGCGTGGATGCCGGAGAAGTGGCTTCCTCGAAGAGCGAAGACTAGGGGGAAGAGATGCTGAAGGATCAGGATCGGATCTTCACCAATATCTACGGTCTGCACGACTGGGGCCTCGAAGGCGCAAAAAAGCGCGGCCAGTGGGACAATACCAAGGCGCTGCTCGACAAGGGCCGGGACTGGATTGTCCAGGAAATGAAGGATTCCGGTCTGCGCGGACGAGGCGGAGCAGGTTTCCCGACAGGCCTGAAATGGTCCTTCATGCCGAAGGAATCCGACGGCCGGCCGGCTTATCTCGTCGTCAACGCCGATGAATCCGAGCCGGGTACCTGCAAGGATCGCGAGATCCTGCGCCACGATCCGCACACGCTGGTCGAAGGATGCCTCGTGGCCGGTTTCGCAATGGGTGCAGTTGCCGCTTATATCTACGTTCGCGGCGAGTTTATCCGGGAACGCGAACGCCTGCAGGCGGCAATCGATCAGGCCTACGACGCGGGTCTGATCGGCAAGAACAACAAGAACGGCTACGATTTCGACATTTACATCCACCACGGTGCCGGCGCTTACATTTGCGGCGAAGAAACTGCTCTGCTGGAGAGCCTGGAAGGCAAGAAGGGGCAGCCGCGCCTGAAACCGCCGTTCCCGGCCAATGTCGGCCTCTATGGCTGTCCGACGACGGTGAACAACGTTGAATCGATCGCGGTTGCTCCGACGATCCTGCGCCGCGGAGCCGCATGGTTTTCCGCGCTCGGTCGCCCGAACAACACCGGCACGAAGCTTTTCTGTGTTTCAGGCCACGTCAATCAGCCGGCAACCTTCGAAGAAGAGCTCGGCATTCCGTTTTCTGAGATGATCGACAAGCACTGCGGTGGCATCCGGGGCGGGTGGGACAACCTGCTGGCGGTGATCCCGGGCGGATCTTCGGTTCCGTGCTGCACCTCAGAGCAAATCAAAGACGCACCGATGGATTTCGACACGTTGCGTGGCCTGGGCTCGGGTCTCGGGACGGCCGCGGTCATCGTGATGGACAAGTCCACCGACATCATCAAGGCGATTGCCCGTCTGAGTTACTTCTACAAGCACGAAAGCTGCGGCCAGTGCACGCCGTGCCGTGAAGGTACCGGCTGGATGTGGCGCGTGATGGAACGCATGGTCAAGGGTGAGTCCTCCTATGAGGAGATCGACATGCTGTTCAAGGTGACCAAGCAGGTCGAGGGCCATACGATTTGTGCGCTTGGAGATGCGGCTGCCTGGCCGATCCAGGGACTGATCAAGAATTTCAGACCTGTCATCGAACAACGTATCGACGACTATGTCGCCAAGTCGAAATCGTCTTCGACCATGCTGGCGGCTGAATAAGCGGAACGGGATTTGGAGAGCAACGGATGACGAAGCTCATCATCGACGGCAAGGAAGTGGACGTCCCGGCGGATTATACGCTGCTTCAGGCTTGTGAAGAAGCGGGCGCCGAAGTTCCGCGGTTTTGTTACCACGACCGGCTGTCGATTGCCGGCAACTGCCGCATGTGCCTTGTGGAGGTGAAAGGCGGTCCGCCCAAGCCGACAGCTTCCTGCGCCATGGGTGTGAAAGATCTGCGCCCCGGACCGAACGGGGAACCGCCCGTTGTCGAAACCAAGTCCGAAATGGTCAAGAGCGCGCGCGAAGGGGTGATGGAGTTCCTGCTCATCAATCACCCGCTTGATTGCCCAATCTGTGATCAGGGCGGCGAATGCGACCTTCAGGATCAGGCGATGGCTTATGGCGTCGACGGATCACGGTTCCATGAGAACAAGCGCGCGGTCGACAACAAGGAAATCGGTCCGCTCATCAAGACGATCATGACACGCTGCATTCACTGCACGCGCTGTGTCCGCTTTACGACCGAAGTGTGCGGTGTGACCGACATGGGGCTGGTCGGACGTGGAGAAAATGCGGAAATCACGACCTATCTCGAAGCCGCGCTGTCTTCCGAGATGCAGGGGAACGTGGCGGACCTTTGCCCGGTCGGTGCGTTGACGCATAAACCCTACGAATTTCATGCGCGCCCCTGGGAACTGACGAAGACGGAAAGCGTCGACGTGATGGACGCGGTCGGCTCCTCGATCCGTGTGGATTCCAGAGGCAAGGAAGTCATGCGCGTCATGCCGCGGCTCAACGAAGAGGTCAACGAAGAGTGGATCTCGGACAAGTCGCGCTACATTTGGGACGGTCTGAAAACCCAGCGGCTCGATAGGCCCTACGCCAAGAAAGACGGCAAGCTGCAACCGGTGTCGTGGATCGAAGCGTTCCAGATCATTGCCGACAAAGTGAAGGCATCTTCTTCGGACAAGATCGGAGCACTTGCCGGGCAATTGGCCGGTGTTGAGGATATGTTCGCGCTGAAGAGCCTCATGGACAAACTTGGCGTTGCGAATATCGATAGCCGTTTTCCCGGTTCTCCTCTTC
Source organism: Roseibium sp. MMSF_3544 (assembly GCF_030732845.1). GTDB lineage: Bacteria > Pseudomonadota > Alphaproteobacteria > Rhizobiales > Stappiaceae > Roseibium. Next base: position 55,733 of record NZ_JASHKA010000013.1, on the reverse strand, counting down.
ATCCGAAAAACGGGCGTGCAAGTTATCTCTTCAATTCCACGATCCAGGGCATTGAAGACGCCGACGCGATCATGCTGATCGGCACCAATCCGCGCAAGGAAGCCGCTGTGCTGAACGCGCGTATCCGCAAGCGCTGGACCCACGGCGACCTCCATATTGGACTGATTGGCGAAAATGCCGACCTGACTTATCCGGTAACCTATCTCGGTGCCGGTCCGGAGAGCCTGAAACAGTTTGTCGACCATGCGCCTGCAAAGGCGGAGCGCCCAATGTTCATCATCGGGCAGGGAGCTCTGAACCGGCCAGATGGCGCCGCTGTTCTGGCAAATCTGGCGGCTGCTGCAAAGTCGCTCGGTGTCATCAAGGATGGTTGGAACGGCTTTAACATCCTGCATTCCGAAGCTTCGCAAGTCGGTGCGCTCGATATCGGCTTTGTTCCGGGTGAGGGCGGCAAAGACACCGGAGGCATGCTCGAGCCAGGCGCGCTTGACGTTCTGTTCCTGCTCGGCGTCGATGAGATCGAAGTGCCGGAAGGCGCATTTGTGGTTTACCAGGGTACACATGGCGACCGGGGCGCGCATCGCGCCGACGTGATCCTGCCTGGTGCCGCTTACACGGAAAAGTCCGCAATCTACGTCAATACGGAAGGCCGCGTTCAGATGGCCGACCGGGCTGCGTTCCCACCGGGTGACGCACGTGAGGACTGGGCGATCTTGCGGGCCCTTTCGGCGAACCTGGGTCAGACACTTGAGTTTGATTCCCTGTCCGAACTGCGTGCAAAGCTATTCGAAGCGTATCCGCACATGACCGGCATCGACGCAATCGAGCCCGGCGAAGGTGCAGATATCGAGAAGCTTGCCGACGCGTCTGCAAAAATGGACAGTGCCGGGTTTGCAAACGTGATCCATGACTTTTTCCTGACCAACCCGATCGCACGCGCCTCGAAGACGATGGCCGAGTGTTCGGCGCTCGCGCGCTCGCGGGCGGCAGAAGCGGCTGAATAAGGGGTAGGGGTCGAAATGGTTGAGTTCTTTACGACGACCTACTTGGGGCAATTTCTGCTGATTGCGTTGCAGAGCATCGTCTTGATGGTCGTGCTTCTGGTGATCGTCGCGTACATTCTTTACGCAGACCGCAAGATCTGGGCAGCAGTCCAGATCCGCCGGGGCCCGAACGTTGTCGGACCCTGGGGGCTTCTGCAGAGTTTTGCCGATCTCCTGAAATTCGTTCTGAAAGAGCCGGTCATTCCGGATGGATCCAACAAGGTTCTGTTCCTGCTGGCGCCGTTGATTTCCGTGCTCCTGGCTCTTTCGGCCTGGGCCGTCATTCCGGTTGCGGACGGCTGGGTGATCGCAAATATCAACGTCGGTGTTCTCTTCGTGTTTGCCGTCTCCTCGCTTGAGGTCTATGGCGTGATCATCGGCGGTTGGGCATCCAACTCGAAATACCCTTTTCTGTCGGCACTTCGGTCCGCAGCGCAAATGGTGTCTTACGAAGTTTCCATCGGTTTCGTGATTGTCACCGTGCTGCTGTGCGCCGGAACCTTGAACCTCACCGGTATTGTTGAGGCGCAGCAGACCGGTCTTGCGACGCTCCTGGGCGTTCCGTGGCTGTCCTTCCTGAACTGGTACTGGCTGCCGCTCTTCCCGATGTTTGTGGTGTTTTTCGTCTCCGCGCTTGCAGAGACCAACCGGCCTCCGTTCGATCTTGCCGAAGCGGAATCAGAACTGGTTGCCGGTTTCATGGTGGAATATGGATCAACCCCGTACATGATGTTCATGCTCGGCGAGTATGTCGCCATCTGCCTGATGTGCGCGCTGATGACCATTTTCTTCATGGGAGGATGGCTACCGCCGTTCGACTTTGCACCCTTTACCTGGGTTCCGGGCGTCGTCTGGTTCATTTTGAAGTGTCTGCTGTGCTTCTTCATGTTCGCCATGGTCAAGGCGATGGTCCCACGCTACCGCTATGACCAGCTGATGCGCCTTGGCTGGAAAGTGTTCCTGCCGCTGTCACTGGCGATGGTCGTGGTTGTTGCCGCAGTGCTGATGGCAACCGGTTGGGCACCGGGCGCAGCGTGACGGTGTCCCTTGCCGGGGTAATCGGCGGATTGGTCGGACTTTACGTCGGCTGGCTCGATTACAAGATCCTGAAGGGTATGCTTCAGGCGGCAGAGATGAAGAACAGGCAGGCCGGTGGCGACGGGGGCGCCGCGGCAAAGTACAAGGCGCCATTGAGTGCGCTGATTTTTGGAGTTCCGGTGATCGGTTTCCCGATTATCGGGTATTGGGCAGCCAGCCTGCTGGCTGGTTGAGGAAAGAGAGGCAAGACGCGATGGGACTTAATCAAGCCGTCAAATCGCTGTTTCTGCAGGAGTTCGTGTCGGCATTCTTTCTGGCGATGCGTTACTTCTTCAAGCCGAAGCCGACCGTGAACTACCCGTTCGAAAAGGGACCGGTTAGTCCGCGCTTCCGGGGCGAACATGCATTGCGCCGCTATCCGAACGGTGAAGAACGCTGCATCGCCTGCAAATTGTGCGAGGCAATTTGCCCCGCACAGGCAATCACGATTGAAGCGGGACCGCGTCGTAACGATGGTACGCGCCGGACCACCCGCTATGACATCGACATGGTCAAATGCATCTACTGCGGTTTCTGCCAGGAAGCCTGTCCGGTGGATGCGATCGTTGAAGGGCCGAATTTCGAGTTCGCCACGGAAACCCGCGAAGAGCTTTACTACGACAAGGAAAAGCTGCTTGCGAACGGTGACCGGTGGGAACGCGAAATCGCCCGGAACATTGAAATGGATGCTCCTTACCGTTAGGAGCTAACCGAACAGTCAACCTTCAGCCTGGCAATCCGGCCGGGCCCCGCATTTCCGGCCCGCGAGGGCCACACGACAGGCAGGTCTTAATATGATCCTGAAAGCCCTTTTCTTCTACCTTTTCGCCGGTATCACGCTGGCGTCGGGTTTTATGGTGATCGCGGCCCGCAATCCGGTGACATCGGTGCTGTTTCTGATCCTGGCCTTCGTGAACTCGGCTGGTCTGTTCGTTTTGCTTGGCGCTGAATATCTGGCGATGCTTCTCGTGGTGGTCTATGTCGGTGCTGTCGCTGTGCTTTTCCTGTTCGTCGTCATGATGCTGGACGTTGATTTCGTCGAACTTCGTCAGGGCTTCCTGCAGTACCTTCCGATTGGCAGCCTTGTCGGCTTTATTCTGATGATCGAGCTTCTGATGGGCCTGGGGGCGTGGATCCTGGTGCCGGAGTTGATTGGTCAAGGAGCCGAACCAACACCGGATCTGGCGCAGACGAGCAATATCGAAGCCATCGGTTCGGTGCTCTACACGAAATACATCTACTTCTTCCAGGTCGCGGGCCTGGTGCTTCTGGTGGCGATGATCGGCGCCATCGTATTGACGCTTCGCCACAAGCCGAACGTCAAACGGCAAAGCATTCCGGAACAGGTCGGGCGGACAAGAGAAGCCGCCATCGAGGTCCGGAAAGTCGAGTCGGGCAAGGGGATCTGACGCAGCCTGACTGCGTCACATTGAGAAAGTCCGGGAACCAGCACGCTCCTCAGTGCGGTTTCCGGTTGGGGTAAACGAGGGGAGCACGGCGAGGCGCCCATGGAAATCGGTCTGTCGCACTATCTGTCGGTCGCGGCGATCCTGTTCACGATCGGGATTTTCGGGATCTTCCTGAACAGGAAAAACGTGATTGTCATTTTGATGTCGATCGAGCTTCTTCTGCTTTCGGTGAACATCAATTTCGTCGCCTTTTCGTCGTTCCTCGGCGACCTGATGGGGCAGATCTTTACGATGCTGGTACTCACCGTGGCGGCTGCCGAAGCGGCAATCGGCCTGGCAATTCTGGTGGTGTTCCACCGGAACCGCGGCTCCATTGCCGTTGAAGACGTCAACGTGATGAAAGGGTAGGGGCCGATGTATTCAGCAATCCTGTTCCTGCCGCTCATCGGCTTCCTGATCGCAGGCCTGTTCGGCCGCACCATCGGCGACAAAGCCTGTGAATATGTAACCAGTGGCCTCGTCATTGTGGCTGCACTGTTCTCGTGGATCGCGTTTTTCGGTTTCTGGCTCGGCGGATCCGAACTTCAGATTGTCGAACTGTTCCGCTGGATCGACGCCGGTGACCTGAAAGTGTCCTGGTCGATCCGCGTGGATACGCTGACGGCAGTCATGCTGGTGGTCGTGAACACGGTCTCTGCGCTGGTGCATGTCTATTCCATCGGATACATGCACCACGATCCGCACCGGGCCCGTTTCTTCGCCTATCTGTCGCTGTTCACCTTCGCCATGCTGTCGCTCGTCACGGCAGACAACCTGCTTCAGATGTTCTTCGGCTGGGAAGGCGTTGGCCTTGCCTCCTACCTCCTGATCGGCTTCTGGTACAAGAAACCTTCCGCGAACGCTGCGGCGATCAAGGCTTTCGTCGTCAACCGTGTAGGCGATTTCGGCTTTGCGCTCGGTATTTTCGGCGTCTTCTTCGTCTTCCAAAGCATCGACTTCACGACGATCTTCAACGATGCGCCGTCCTTCATCGAAGGGCAGGAAGAGGCGATGACCTTCCTCGGCTATCACCTCGATCCGCAGGCAACCATGACCGTGATCTGCCTCCTGCTCTTCATGGGTGCAATGGGCAAGTCGGCGCAGTTCCTGCTGCATACCTGGTTGCCGGATGCGATGGAGGGCCCGACGCCGGTCTCCGCGCTCATTCATGCGGCGACCATGGTGACGGCCGGTGTGTTCATGGTGGCGCGCCTGTCACCGCTGATGGAGTTGTCGCACACGGCGCTCGCGGTAATCGTGTTCTTCGGCGCAACGACAGCCTTTTTCGCGGCGACGGTCGGTCTGGTTCAAAACGACATCAAACGTGTGATTGCCTATTCGACCTGTTCCCAGCTCGGCTACATGTTCGTGGCGCTCGGGGTCGGAGCCTATTCAATCGGTATCTTCCACCTGTTCACGCATGCCTTCTTCAAGGCGCTCCTGTTCCTGTGTGCCGGTTCGGTGATCCATGCCGTGTCCGACGAACAGGACATGCGCAAGATGGGCGGCCTGAGGAAACACATCCCGATCACCTACTGGACAATGATGATAGGTACGCTGGCTCTTACCGGCGTCGGCATTCCGTTTACGCATATCGGGTTCGCCGGCTTTGTCTCCAAAGACGGTATCATCGAGGCAGCCTTCGCCGGCGCTGGCGGTGATCATGCAAACCCGATGGCTCTTTACGGCTTCTGGCTAACGGTGATCGCGGCGGCGCTGACCTCGTTCTACTCCTGGCGCCTGACCTTCATGACCTTCCACGGCAAGCCGCGCGCTCCAGTAGATGTCATGAAACACGTGCATGAATCGCCGTTGGTTATGACCGTCCCCTTGATCATTCTCTCGGTCGGGGCCGTTTTTGCCGGCATGGTGTTCTACAACTCGTTCTTCTATTCCGAAGAGGCCTACAATGCCTTCTGGAACGGTGCGTTGCCGGCGTTTGGTGACCTGCACGTTCTGCATGCCATGCACGAGGTGCCGGCCTGGGTTAGGGTATCGCCCTTCGTCATGATGGTGCTTGGCTTCCTGGTTGCGTATTGGTTCTACATTCGCTCGCCGGAAATGCCCAAGCAGCTCGCGGAACGGCACCAGGGGCTCTATCAGTTCCTGCTGAACAAGTGGTATTTCGACGAGATCTACGACTTCCTGTTTGTCCGTCCCGCCATGTGGCTCGGACGTTTCCTCTGGAAAAAGGGCGATGGCACCGTCATCGACGGGTTCGGGCCTGACGGTATTTCCGCCCGCGTCCAGAACGTCACGTCCTGGGTCGTGAGGCTGCAGACCGGATACCTTTATCACTATGCATTTGCGATGCTGATCGGTGTGGCCGCACTAATCACCTGGTCAATGTTTACCGGTGGCAGCACCGGCGGGGGTGCACACTAATGATTGCCTGGCCAATTCTGTCAGTCACAACGTTCTTGCCGCTGCTCGGCGTGCTCTTCATCCTGCTGGTGTCGGGAGACGATGAGGGCAGCAAGAAAAACATCCGGATGGTCGCCCTGGTGACCACCGGCGTGACCTTCCTGCTGTCCCTGTTCATCTGGGGTAATTTTGACTACTCGAACCCGGGCTTCCAATTCGTGGAAGAGCGCGCCTGGCTTGGCGGCGGTCTTGCCGAGCGGCTGGGTGTTGAGGACATCAAGTATCGCATGGGTGTCGACGGGATCTCGGTCCTGTTCGTAATCCTGACCACGTTCCTGATGCCGTTCTGCATCCTGGCGTCCTGGGAAAGCATCCAGAACCGCGTGAAAGAATACATGATCGCGTTCCTGGTTCTGGAAACGCTGATGATCGGCGTGTTCTGCGCGCTTGATCTGGTGGTCTTCTACGTGTTCTTCGAGGCCGGCCTCATTCCGATGTTCCTGATCATCGGTGTTTGGGGCGGCAAGCGCCGTGTATACGCCTCCTACAAGTTCTTCCTCTACACGCTGCTCGGATCGGTACTGATGCTGATCGCGATCATGGCGATGTACTGGACTGCGGAGACCTCAAACATCGCGGAGCTGGTGTCCTCCAACGCGTTCCCGGCTCATATGCAGACATGGCTCTGGCTAGCGTTCTTTGCCTCCTTTGCGGTGAAAATGCCGATGTGGCCGGTGCATACCTGGTTGCCTGACGCCCACGTCGAAGCGCCGACTGCCGGGTCGGTGATCCTGGCAGGCATCCTCCTGAAGCTTGGCGGCTACGGTTTCCTGCGTTTCTCACTGCCGATGTTCCCGATCGCATCCGACATGTTCGCACCGCTGGTCTATACGCTGTCGGTGGTGGCGATCATCTACACATCGCTTGTGGCGCTCGCCCAGGAGGACATCAAGAAGCTGATCGCCTATTCGTCCGTTGCTCACATGGGCTACGTGACCATGGGCATCTTCACGATGACCGAGCAGGGCGTGCAGGGCGGTATCTTCCAGATGCTGTCGCACGGGATTGTGTCCGGGGCGCTCTTCTTGTGTGTCGGCGTCATCTATGACCGGATGCACACGCGCGAGATTTCGGCCTATGGCGGTCTTGTCAACCTGATGCCGAAATATGCCGTGGTGTTCCTGATCTTCACGATGGCCAATGTCGGTCTGCCGGGAACGTCCGGTTTTGTCGGCGAGATCCTGACGCTGATGGGGATCTTCCAGGTGAATACCTGGGTCGCGGTCTTTGCGACGACCGGCGTGATCCTTTCGGCAGCCTATGCGCTTTATCTCTATCGACGGGTCATATTCGGCGCGCTCGAAAAAGAAAGCCTGAAGTCGATGCTGGATCTGAACCTTCGCGAAAAGGTGATCCTGTTCCCGATGGTCGTGCTGACGATCTTCTTCGGGTTCTACCCGATGGCGATCCTGGATGTGACGCAGGGATCCGTCGACAATCTCATCAACCATTACACTGCAGCGCTTGAGGCCGCCGGGGTAACCCAGCATGCGGCAGCAGCAGCAGCGGCGCACTAAGGCTTCAAGGACGAGACAGAGCCATGTCAGATGTGACTCAATTGCCAGATCTCATGCCGGTTCTTCCGGAGATCATCCTTGCCGTCGGCGCGATGGTGCTTTTGATGATCGGAGCCTTCGGCGGAAAGGGCGTGAGCTACGCGGTCTTTGGCGGCGCGATGGGACTGCTCGGTGCGACGTTCCTGATCCTGATGCTGGTCCCGAGTTTCGGCGAGACGTTCGGCGGTTCATTCGTGCTCGATGACTTCGCCTATCTGCTCAAACTCCTGGTGCTGGCAGGATCGTTCTTTGCCATTGCCATGTCGTGGGCCTATGCCAAGAGCCAGTCCTTCGACCATTTCGAATATCCAATCCTGATCGTCCTGGCGACGCTCGGCATGATGCTGATGCTGTCGGCGAATGACATGATCGCGCTTTATATGGGTCTGGAGCTTCAGAGCCTGTCGCTCTATGTGGTGGCGGCGATCAACAGGGACAGTGTCAGATCCACGGAAGCGGGCCTCAAGTATTTCGTGCTGGGCGCGCTGTCGTCGGGCATGCTGCTCTACGGCATGTCACTGGTCTACGGTTTCACCGGCCAGATTTCCTTTGCCGGCATTGCAGAAGCCCTGACGCATGATGGTGCTTCGATCGGACTGGTTATCGGCCTGACGTTCATTCTCGCAGGTCTTGCCTTCAAGATTTCGGCCGTGCCGTTCCACATGTGGACGCCCGATGTCTATGAGGGGGCGCCGACACCCGTGACCGCGTTTCTGGCCGCTGCACCGAAAGTGGCGGCAATGGGCATGATGGTGCGGATCGTGATTGAGGCGTTCCAGCCGGTCACAAGCGACTGGCAGCAGATTGTGGTGTTCGTCTCCATAGCCTCGATGGCGCTTGGCGCGTTTGCGGCTATCGGTCAGCGTAACCTAAAGCGGCTGATGGCCTATTCCTCGATTGGACACATGGGATATGCGCTGGTTGGCCTGGCGGCCGGCACCCAGACCGGTGTCGAAGGGGTGATCTTCTACATGATCGCCTATCTCGGCATGACGCTTGGTGTTTTTGCCTGCATTTTGTCCATGCGCCGCAAGGATGGCATGGTTGAAGAGATCGACGATCTGTCAGGTCTTTCACAAACCAACCTGCCGATGGCCATTCTTCTGGGGCTGCTCATGTTCTCGCTTGCAGGTATCCCGCCGTTGGTGGGCTTCTTCGGCAAGTGGTATGTCTTCGTGGCTGCAGTTGAGGCCGGGCTCTATCCACTTGCGATCATCGGCGTGGTTATGTCCGTTGTGGGTGCCTATTACTACCTCCGGATCGTGAAGGTGATGTTCTTCGACGAGCCGGTGGAAGGCTTTGAGGCCATGCCGATGGAGCTCCGGGTCGTTCTCGGACTGTCGAGCGTGTTCGTGGTTCTTTTCTGGCTGGCGCCTGGCCAGGTCGTCAATGCGGCAAGCGCTGCGGCGCAGTCACTTTTCTGACGGGCACATGATACCGAATACTCAGGAAAGTCCGGTGCCTGGCGTGCCGGATTTTCTTTTTGAACACCATGAAAGTGTTGGCTCGACCAACGCCTTGTGTTTCGAGCGGGCTCGTGAGGGGCATTCGGGCAAGCTCTGGATCCGCGCGGGTGAGCAAACGCAGGGGCGGGGCCGGCGGGGCCGGGATTGGTCTTCGCCAACTGGAAACCTGTTCGCAAGCTTGTTGCTGATTGATCCGCAACCTGCCGCCAGGATCGGCGAACTTCCGCTGGTTGCGGCGGTCGCCCTTGCCGACGCTGTTGACAAAGCCGCCGGGACGCTCCATCTGGTGGAGCTGAAATGGCCCAATGACCTTCTGGTCAACGGGGCAAAGCTTTCCGGCATTTTGCTTGAAGCTGAAATTCTGGCCGATGGACGGCAAGCGGTCGTCATCGGCTTTGGGGTCAATTGCATTTCCCACCCGCCACTTTCCCTGTACCAGGCGACCGATCTGCGCAGTCTCGGGTACCAGGTGACGGCCGATCGTTTGTTCGAGACGCTGGCGTCGGCATTTGCCGCGCAGCTCGGCAATTGGACGAAACCTGGCGGTTTTGGCGCAATTCGGAGCAGCTGGCTGAAACGGGCAGCGCATCTGGGCAAGGAAATCACCGTGAAGACGGCCCAGGAAGACATTAGCGGCATTTTTGCCGATCTGGACACACAGGGTCACCTTGTTCTCAAACAGGACGATGGCCGTGTGCGTACCATCTATGCAGGCGACGTTTTCTTTGGCGAAGGCTAGCGAAGGAAACCGGCCTGCAAAGAGGTTCTAAGGAGTAATTCATGGCTTCGGCCAACAACGAAAACAAAAACGATATCGTGTTCTTGCCCTTGGGGGGCGTTGGGGAAATCGGTATGAATCTCGGGCTTTACGGATACGGGCCCGAAGACGACCGCACTTGGCTGATCGTCGATTGTGGCGTCAGTTTTGCCGGGCCTGAGCTGCCCGGCATCGACGTTGTCGTTCCTGATATCAAGTTCCTTGAAGACGAAGTCGACAATATTGCGGGCATGGTCATCACCCACGCTCACGAAGATCACTATGGCGGCATCCTTCACCTTTGGCCCTACCTGAAAGTTCCCGTCTATGCGACTGCATTCACGGCAGGGCTGCTGGCTGCAAAGGCGGAAAGCGAGCCCGGTGCAGAAGAGGTTCCGCTGACAATCGTGAAGCAGGGCGAGCGGCACAAGATCGGACCGTTCGATGTCGAATTCGTTGCCATGGCCCATTCCATCCCGGAGCCGTGCGCCCTGGCGATCCGGACACCCGCGGGCCTGGTTCTGCATACAGGTGACTGGAAGATAGACCCGACGCCGGGCGTCGGTTTGCCGATTGATATGGACCGGTTGGCGGAACTTGGCCGCGAAGGCGTGATGGCACTCGTCTGTGACAGTACCAACGCGGTGAGGGACGGCGTCAGCCCAAGTGAAGCTGATGTTGCTGACGAACTCAAAAAAGTAATCGGCGGGGCAAAGCGCCGGGTCGCGGTGACAACCTTTGCGTCGAATGTCGCCCGCATCCGTGCCGTTGCAGAAGCTGCTGCTTCCTGCGGCCGGGATGTCGTGATTGTCGGTCGTTCGATGCATCGCGTCATCAGCGTTGCCGGTGAGCTCGGATATCTGGATGGGCTGCCGACATTTCATGACGAAGAAGCCTTCGGGTACCTGCCTCGCGAAAAGGCCGTGCTCTTGTGCACAGGCTCTCAAGGCGAGAGTCGGGCGGCGTTGGCACGCATTGCAGCCGGAGATCACCGCAACATAGCGCTGTCCAAGGGGGATATGGTGATCTTCTCGTCCCGCACGATCCCGGGAAACGAGAAAGCCGTTGCAGAGGTGTTGAACAATCTTGCCGACAGCGATGTTGACATCGTGACGGACAAGGACGCGCTGGTTCACGTATCCGGCCATCCGCGCCGTGGTGAGCTGGAACAGCTATACAAAGTGATCAAGCCGAAAGTCGTGCTTCCCGTCCATGGCGAACCGTTGCATCTTGCCGCTCATGCTGCGTTTGCGAAGGAGCAGGGCGTTCCGGAAGTGGTGCGCGGCAAGAACGGGGACATCATTTGCCTGACCGCCGGCAGGGCTCGGATCATCGACGAAGCACCGTCGGGTATTCTGGTCAAGGACGGCGCCATCCTTGATGATCCGGAAGTCACCGGTGTGAAGGAAAGACGGAAGTTGTCCTACGCCGGGGCTGCCGTCGTTGCGCTTGTGGTGAACCGGGCAGGGGAGCTATTGACCGATCCGGATGTCACGCTGCTCGGATTGCCGGACACCGACGATGACGGTGAACCTATGGAAGATATCGTTGTGAAAGCGGTGATTGGCGCCGTGACGAGCATTCCTAAATCTCGGCGCAAGGACAAGGATCTGGTCGGTGAAGCAGCCCGCAAGGCGGCGCGCTCGGAAATCCTTGATGTGTGGGGCAAAAAGACGCTCTGCAAGGTGATGGTGACCCAACTATAGTCCATCCGGTGACCGGCAGCGGTTGCCCACGCGGAGGTAGGGAAATGATTGGAAGGCTTAATCATGTCGCTATTGCAGTCTCGGACATTGAGGCGGCAACGGCTGTTTACCGGGATACGCTCGGTGCGGAAGTCTCCGCCAAGGAAGAGCAACCCGACCACGGCGTAAGCACCGTATTCATCAATCTGCCCAACACGAAAATCGAATTGCTTGAGCCGCTGGGAGACAATTCCCCGATTGCCAAGTTCTTGGAAAAGAACCCGTCGGGCGGCATACATCATGTCTGTTATGAAGTTGATGACATTCTTGTTGCGCGGGACAAGCTTGTTGCCGATGGTGCCCGCGTCCTGGGTGACGGAGAACCCAAGATCGGTGCCCACGGAAAACCGGTCCTGTTTCTGCACCCCAAGGACTTCCTGGGCACGCTTACCGAACTGGAAGAGGCCTGATTGATGTCAGTGGCGTTCGGTCTTGCCATCTTTTTCATGCTCTGGTGGATCATCCTGTTTGCGATCTTGCCCTTTGGCCTTGATCGCACGCAGGAAGAAGCCGGTGACGTTGTGCCTGGCTCCGAACCAAGCGCCCCGCAAAAACCGAGATTTCTGAAAGTGGTCATTTTGACGACGGTTGTGACAACCATTGTGTTCGGAAGCTATCTCGCACTGAGGCAATCTGGCTTCGGACTTGATGATATTCCGTTCCTGCAGCCACCCGTCAGCAGTTCGGGTCAGGTGCTGGACAGTCGCTTCGGTTGAGAATCGACCACTGAAAGATGTTTGCCGGCAAAAGAAAAAGGCAGAGCTGGGCTCTGCCTTCTTTAAGTTCCGCGTCTAAATTTACCCTCACCCCTTACCGGCTGTGAAACAACCTGGTCGGGCGGCTGCGAATCGAAAGATGCGCCAGAGGGTCTTCCTCCCAAGACTCAGACCGCGATGTCCTTGAGCATCTAGGCATTTCTGCCGAGGCATCTTTTTGTTATGGGAAGGGAACCTAGCGGATTGATCTAGGCTTGTCACCTGTTTGTCGTAGTGAGCCTATTTTTTATGCTTGCCTAATAATTCTGCAAACAAATTGGTCGCAGGATGCGATACTTCGGGGGTGACAAATGAGGTGGAAAAGGTGCCGTAAGTGCCTGAGTTTCGACCGTTTGCGCGGCTAATTCGGCAAAACCAGACACGCCGACCTCAAAGGACTTGTTTTTAAGCGCAGCATGCGGTTTGACTGCGCACAAATCAGGCTCTGCCCAAATTGAGAGAACTTTTATGCGTCTTTCCCGATACTTCCTGCCCATCTTGAAAGAGACCCCCAAGGAGGCTGAAATTGTTTCTCACCGGTTGATGCTGCGCGCCGGCATGGTTCGCCAGCAATCGGCCGGTATCTACTCCTGGCTGCCGCTGGGTCACAAGGTGCTGCGCAAGATCGAGCGAATCGTGGAAGAAGAGCAAGCGCGTGCAGGGGCCGTGCAACTGCTGATGCCAACAATTCAATCCGCAGATCTGTGGCGTGAAAGCGGGCGCTATGATGCCTATGGCAAGGAAATGCTGCGCATCACCGACAGGCATGAGCGAGACATGCTTTACGGTCCGACCAACGAGGAGATGATCACCGACATCTTCCGGGGCTATGTCCGCTCCTACAAGGATCTGCCGCTGAACCTTTATCACATCCAGTGGAAATTCCGGGACGAAGTCCGTCCGCGCTTCGGCGTGATGCGCGGGCGTGAGTTCCTGATGAAGGACGCCTATTCCTTCGACATCGACAAGGAAGCAGCCCGTCATGCCTATAACCGGATGTTTGTTGCTTACCTGAGAACCTTCGATCGCATGGGACTCAAGGCGATTCCGATGAAGGCGGATACCGGCCCCATCGGCGGAGACATGAGCCACGAGTTCATCATTCTGGCCGATACGGGAGAGAGCGAGGTCTTTTGCGACAAGTCTCTGCTCGAAATGTCAATTCCGGCCGAAGATACGGATTTCTTCTCGGATCTCACTCCGCTCGTCACGCAATGGACAACGCCTTATGCGGCAACGGACGAGATGCATGACGCAAGCGCGTTCGAAGCCTTGCCTGAAGCGGACCGCGTCTCGGCGCGTGGCATCGAGGTCGGTCATATCTTCTATTTCGGGACCAAATACTCCGACGCAATGGGTGCAAAGGTTGCGACGAGCGAAGGCAAGGAAGTTCCGGTGCACATGGGCTCTTACGGCGTCGGTGTCTCTCGCCTTCTTGGCGCCTTGATCGAAGCAAATCATGACGAAAATGGAATCATCTGGCCAAAGTCGGTTGCGCCGTTCCACGTGGGGCTGGTCAATCTGAAGCCGGGTGACGCGCTGACAGACAGCACCTCAGAGGATCTTTATGCCAAACTGGAAGCAGCCGGCATCGAGGTTCTCTACGATGATACGGACACACGCGCCGGCGCGAAATTCGCCACGATGGATCTGATTGGCCTGCCTTACCAGGTCGTTGCGGGTCCAAGGGGACTGAAAGACGGTCAGCTTGAGGTCAAGAACCGCTCAACTGGGGAAAAGGAAATGCTCACCCCGGATGCGACCTTGAACAAACTGACGGCAGCATTGACGGACTGATCCGGTCCGGTGATGCTCTAAACGGGGATTCGGCCGCTGGATCATGCGGTCGCTTGGGCATTGCTGAAGTGGATTTACGATGACGGCAACAGACACGTTGGATGTCGGAGACAGCCAGAAAAGCGCGGCACCCACACGCCCCTTTTCCGCCTTCGAATGGATGATCGCCGGACGGTATCTGCGGTCGAGACGCCGCGAGACCTTCATTTCGGTCATTGCCGGGTTTTCCTTTGCCGGGATCATGCTGGGTGTCGCAACGCTTATCATCGTCATGGCGGTCATGAACGGGTTTCGGTCCGAGCTTCTCGGCAAGATCCTCGGGATCAACGGACATATGCTCGTTCAGCCGATCGACCTGCCGCTGAATGACTACGACGCGGTGTCGGCGCGTCTTGAAGGTGTGCCGGATGTCGTGGCCGCTTTTCCGTTCACCGAAGGGCAGGCGCTTGTCTCGGGACCTGCCGGCAATCTGGGAGCGCTCGTTCGAGGACTTTACGAAAGCGATTTGCGCCGGGTTCCTCTTGTTGCCGAAAACATCAGAGCGGGATCACTTGACGGGTTCGATGCGGGCGAAGGTGTCGCGATCGGCTCGCGCATGGCGCAGCAACTTGGGCTGACCGTAGGCGACAACATCACCATCATATCTCCGCGCGGTTCAGTAACACCGATGGGCGTGACGCCGCGTCTTAAGGCCTATCCGGTGTCGGCAATCTTTGAAATCGGCATGAGCGAGTACGACGCAACCTTCCTGTTCATGCCCTTGGAAGAAGCGCAGGCCTACTTCAACATGGGCGACCGGGCGACCGGAATTGAGATCTACGTGGTCGATCCGGACGACGTCGGCGTGATGCTCACCGCGATCGAGGACGCGGCTGAACGCCCAGCTTTCGTGACGGACTGGCGACAGCGAAATGTGACCTTCTTTTCAGCTCTCGAGGTTGAACGAAATGTCATGTTCATCATCCTCACGCTGATCGTCCTGGTGGCGGCGCTCAACATCATTTCCGGCATGATCATGCTGGTGAAGGACAAGGGCAGGGACATTGCCATTCTGCGCACCATGGGGGCAACCCGCGGTGCGATCATGCGGGTCTTTCTGATCACGGGCGCGAGCATCGGCTGCGTCGGAACCATTGCCGGGTTCATACTTGGCCTGATTATCTGCCTCAATATTGAGAGCATCCGCCAATTTGTCTCGTGGCTGACGAGTACAGACGTCTTTTCAAAGGAGCTGTACTTCCTTTCGAAGCTCCCGGCGGATATCGACAGCGGCGAAACAATGACCGTTTTGATCATGGCATTAGTGCTGTCCCTGTTGGCGACGGTTTATCCGGCGTGGCGTGCGGCGCGGCTCGACCCCGTCGAAGCTCTCAGGTACGAGTAGGGAGGCGAAGATGGATATGGCCGTTGATCCGCAGCGCGCGCCCGGTGTTTCTCCTGCAGCGCTGGAGCTTTCCGGTATCACCAGAAGTTTCGACGAAGGTGAGCGCAAACTCCATATCCTGAAAGGGGCGGACCTGAAGATCGAAGCAGGTGAAATGGTTGCGCTTGTGGCTCCGTCCGGGACGGGGAAGTCGACGCTCCTGCACATTGCCGGCCTTTTGGAACGCCCCGACGATGGCGACGTTTTTCTCGGGCCTGTCAATTGCGCAGATTTGTCCGATGACGAGAGGACCGCCATTCGCCGGAACGATATCGGCTTCGTCTATCAGTTTCACCATCTGTTGCCTGAATTCACTGCCCAGGAAAACGTCATGATGCCGCAGATGATCCGCGGGCTGCCGCGCAAGGTCGCGGCTGACCGTGCAGATGAGCTGTTGAAATACATGCGCCTTGGCGAACGCGGCAGCCATCGGCCTTCAGAGCTCTCCGGCGGTGAGCAGCAGCGGGTTGCGGTTGCCCGCGCGGTTGCCAATGCACCGCGCATTCTGCTTCTCGACGAACCTACCGGGAACCTCGATCCAAGCACGGCAAATTACGTCTTCGAAGCTCTGTCTGCACTTGTGCGGGCATCTGGAGTGGCGACCTTGTTTGCGACTCACAACATGGAACTTGCCGGCCGCATGGATCGGGCAATCACGCTTGAAGACGGCAAGGTTCAAGACCTGCAAATTTCCGCATAGACTGAAAACCGGATTTCGTCGCTGGATCCGACCCGCGGCGCGGGGTGCGGAACAAACAGAAAACACAGCATTTTAAACGAAGTTGATCTGTCTTAAAGCAAGAGGAACAAAAAGTGCTTGCATAAAGAACAAAAATGGAACATTCTCCGTTTCTAGCAAGTTTCAAATGTTGGAGGGTGACATGTTCCATATCGCTCGTGATTTCGCCGCACTGGCTTCTCTGGTTTTCTTTTGTACGACAATTGCCGTTTGGGGCGATGTACTGTTTGCTGCAAGCTAATCCCGAAATTCCGTTCGAACCGCGTAGATCTTGAGGGATTGTACGTGGCGTAGCACGCGAAAGAGCGTCTGGTATACGCAGCGGGCGGTCGACATCTGAAAGAACAGCGGGCACAACTGGCAGCGAGGGTCGACAGGACTTTTGAGAGGCGCTTCACTTGAGCGCTGATTCTGAAAGTTGCAGTGAGTCCCCTCATGTCCGGTGCCGACACCTTATCTCAATTTTCCAAGGGCGCTCCCGATCCCGGGAGCATCTCTGAAGGCGGACCCGGATTTGTTCATCTCAGGGTTCATTCAGCACTGTCGTTGCTGGAAGGCGCCTTGCCGATCAAAAAACTTCTTGATCTGGCGAAGGAAGACGGTCAGCCCGCACTGGCGATTGCCGACACCAACAATCTGTTTGGTGCACAGGAGTTTTCCGGAAAGGCTTGGGGAGCCGGGATCCAGCCAATCACAGCCTGTCAGCTTTCCGTTCATTTCAATGATGGCCTAGAAAGCGGACGGCGAGGGGAACCTGCGCTTTCCGATGTCGTTCTTATTGCCATGACAGAGAATGGCTATGCCAATCTCATGGAATTGACGTCGAGAGCCTTCCTCGACACGGAAACTGGCCTGAAGCCGCACGTTTCGGCAGAATATCTTCTGTCGAAGTCGGACGATGTGATCGTTCTGACCGGAGGTCCGTTCGGTGCGATCGGTACTGCGCTGCTCTCCGGTCGCAAGGACCTTGCCAAAGACCGGCTGCAATTGCTTGCCGACGGGTTTCAAGGACGGTGCTATGTCGAACTGCAACGGCATGGCATGGAAGCGGAACGCAAGACGGAAGATGCCTTTTTGGATCTTGCCTATGCATTCGGACTACCGATCGTTGCCACAAACGAAGCCTTTTTTCCCAAGCGGGAAGACTATGAAGCCCACGATGCGCTGATCTGCATCTCTGAAGGCAGGGTTTTGATTGAAGACGACCGACGCCGTCTGACACCTGAGCACTACTTCAAGAGCCGTACAGAAATGTGTGAGCTTTTTGCAGATCTGCCTGAAGCGTTGGCATCGACGGTCGAAATCGCGAGAAGGTGCAGTTTCAGGCCGCTCAAGCGTGACCCGATTCTACCCAGGTTCGCCGGAGCGGACGCAAATCCGGAAGAAGCCGAGCGCGCTGAGTCAGAAGAACTGAAGCGCCAGGCGCGCGAGGGCCTTCAGGCACGCCTCGATGCGCACGGACTGGCACCGGGTCTTGAGGAAAAGGACTATTGGGACCGGCTTGACTACGAGACCGGCATCATCGAGAGGATGAAGTTTCCCGGCTACTTTCTGATCGTTGCCGATTTTATCAAGTGGGCCAAGGCAGAGGACATTCCTGTTGGTCCGGGACGCGGCTCCGGTGCTGGGTCTCTTGTTGCCTGGTCGCTCACGATCACCGATCTCGACCCGATGCGGTTTTCACTGCTGTTTGAACGCTTTCTCAATCCGGAACGCGTGTCGATGCCGGATTTCGACATCGATTTCTGCCAGAGCCGCCGTGAAGAGGTCATCCGGTACGTTCAGGAGAAGTATGGCCGCCAGCAGGTGGCACAGATCATCACGTTCGGTTCGTTGCAGGCGCGCGCCGTTTTGCGCGATGTCGGCAGGGTTCTTCAAATGCCTTATGGGCAGGTCGACAGGCTTTGCAAACTGGTGCCCGCCAACCCGGCCAACCCGGTCACGCTGGCACAAGCGATCGAGGACGAACCGCGCCTGAGAGAGGCGGCCAAGGAAGAAGAGATCGTTGAACGTCTTTTGTCCATGGCGCAAAAGCTGGAGGGACTTTACAGACACGCGTCCACCCATGCTGCGGGTGTGGTGATTGGCGACCGCCCCCTGGAACAACTCGTTCCGCTTTACCGCGACCCGCGCTCCGATATGCCGGTTGCGCAGTTCAATATGAAGATGGTCGAGGATGCCGGCCTCGTTAAATTCGACTTCCTTGGCCTGAAGACGCTGACCGTGATCGACACTGCTGTCGACCTGATCGAACGGCGCGGGATCGAAATAGACGTTGCTGGCCTGCCCATTGATGACGAAAAGACGTACGAGCTCCTGGCGCGCGGCGAGACATTCGGCGTGTTCCAGCTGGAAAGCCAGGGCATGCGCCGGGCCATTGCAGGCATGAAACCGGACCGGTTCGAAGACATCATCGCGCTGGTTGCGCTCTACCGTCCTGGGCCGATGGAAAACATCCCGGTCTATAACGCGGTTAAGCACGGCGAACAGGACCCGGATTGCCTGCATCCGCTGCTCGAATCGATCCTGATGGAAACCAACGGCATCATCGTCTACCAGGAGCAGGTGATGCAGATCGCCCAGGTGCTTTCTGGCTATTCGCTCGGTGAAGCAGACCTGTTGCGCCGGGCAATGGGCAAGAAAATCGCCTCCGAGATGGAAGTTCAGCGGGCCCGGTTTGTCGACGGGGCTGTCGAGCGCGGCATCAACAAGACCCAGGCCGGAACAATTTTCGACCTCGTTGCGAAGTTTGCCAATTACGGTTTCAACAAGTCACACGCGGCTGCCTACGCGCTGGTTTCCTATCATACGGCCTGGCTGAAGGCGAACCATCCGGTTGAATTCATGGCGGCGTCGATGACGCTTGATCTTGGCAACACGGACAAGCTCGGTGACTTCCGGCAGGAGGCCCGGCGGATGAAGATCGATATCGTACCGCCCTCGATCAACCGAAGTCAGGTCCATTTTGATGTTTCGGGCGGCAAGATCCTCTATGCCATGGGGGCGATCAAAGGCGTCGGCGAGCAGGCGGTTGAACACATCGTCGCCGTTCGCGGGGAGACGCCGTTTAAAAGTCTGGGTGATTTTGCCCGGCGCATTTCGCCAAAGGCGCTGAACAAGCGCACTCTTGAAAACCTGGTGGCGGCCGGTGCGTTTGACGAGCTTGAACCGAACCGGGCTCGGGTCTTCGAAGGCCTTGACCGCATCATGGGGCTGGCGCAGCGCACTGAAGAAAACAAGGCTCTCGGACAGGATGAGCTCTTCGGCGGCAGTGACAGCGAAGAGCCGCTGCAGCTGGATGAGGTCAACGGGTGGACCAACGAGGAAAAGCTTCAGCGCGAGCATGCTGCAATCGGTTTTTATCTGTCTGCGCATCCTATTGACGAATACGCGCGCGTTCTGGAAAAGATGCGCGCCCAGCCCTGGACGCAGTTTGCCGAGGCGATCAAGCATGGCGCCTCACACGGACGTTTGGCTGGCACTGTGGTTTCCATGCAAGAACGCAAGACCAGAACCGGAACGCGCATGGGTATCGCGCGGCTTTCGGACGCAACGGGCCAGTACGAGGCGCTGCTGTTTCGTGAAAAACTCGAGCAGTACCGGGACTTGCTTCAGACCGGGCGGTCTGTGGTGATCCTCGTCGGCGCTGATATGCGTGATGAAGAACCCTCGTTGCGTATCGAACAGGTCGACCCGATCGACAAGGTTGCTGCGCGGCTTCAAAAGAGCATGCGGGTGTTCGTGCGCGATGAGCGTCCGATCGCAAGCCTGGCCAAACAGCTTCAGGTCAGGGGCGAGGGGGACGTAACTGTCATCGTGCTCCTGGAAAACGGTGCCCGCGAAGTCGAGGTGAAGCTGCCGGGACGGTTCCGGTTGTCGCCGGAGATCGCTGGTGCACTGAAGGCCGTCCCCGGTGTCACCGATGTCCAACTCGCTTGATGTCGCCCGTTTGGCCGGAATTGTGTTGCTAAACAGCCCGCTCAATTGAGTGTCGTTCAGTGTACCTAGCCGGTTCGTGAGCAAGGCTGAAAGAAAAAGCAGAAAAATTGATGTAATTTCTTCTGTCACGTTACACAAGCGGTATGCAATTTCCCTGTATTGTCAAAATGAAAAAGCAAATGTGCTAGGGAAATGCAAATTGTGGACTAATCTCGCTAGGGTTTTTGTGCTGCTCGTGTCCCTCGGAGCAGGGTATCAGGCCTTTCATTTTGTAATGGATTCTGGTGAAACGGAAGCGCCGCCACCGCCGAAGCCCGTGGTTGTCAGCACGAAGGTTTTGGTTGCTGCCAAGGATATTCTCCAGGGCGGAAAGATAACCGAAGAAGACTTTACCTGGGCAGAATGGCCGAAAAACGCCGTGCCGCAAGGCGCCTTGACCAAAAAGGACGGTGAGTTTGCCGCTGACAGCGTGCTTGGCAGCATTGCCCGGGCAGCGATCTATTCCGGCGAACCGATCCGCAACGAACGCCTGATACAAACCGACAAAGGTTACATGGCGACCATCCTTCCGAAAGGAAAGCGCGCTATCGCGGTCCGCGTCGAGCAGGAGACCTCTGCCGGCGGCTTCATCCTGCCGGGCGACAAGGTTGATCTCATTCTCACCAGGCAGATTGACGGCGTTGGTGTGACAAGCGAGACGATACTGGAAAACATCCGCGTCCTGGCCATCGACAGCACCACAGCGGGCGAGCAGGAAGAAAAGAACCTCTCGCCGAAAAGGACGGCAACGCTTGAGCTTACGCTGTTTCAGTCGGAAATTGTCGTGCAAGCACAGCAGGTAGGATCAATCGCGCTGGCGTTGCGCAGTGCCGAGGATTCAGCAGACGGGGCCGAAGTTGCAGAGCGCAATCGCCCGCAGGTGTTTGTGCGCATCCAGCCTCAACACTGGTCCGTCGGTACGAGCCAGAATTCGAGCCCTGTCGACTAAGCTTTGCTTCGAGGTCTTTCCGGTAGCGAACGTACTTTTCAGCCGTTCACACGAAAGCCGGCTCTGGACAGATCTTGGCTCTGGCCACAAAGCCATCGCGCACAGGAATGCCTTACCTGTTTTTTCGGCAACCTGAACCCCAAAACGCTGTAAGAAATCCGTGCATTGGGTCTTGAAATAAAATTCCGCCCCAACTATAAGGCGCCCATTCCACACGCAAGGGGCGGAACCTGAGCTTATCGGGGTCCATCCGGTGGCCGACTGGAGCGATCCAGCGGCACATACTCCTCTTGCGGAGGTTAAACCGGAAAACTCAGGAGATTAAGGGCCATGGCATTGCCCGATTTCACCATGCGTCAGCTGCTCGAAGCCGGCGTTCACTTTGGTCACCAGAAACACCGTTGGAACCCGCGCATGGGTCAGTACATCTTTGGTGTGCGCAATGATGTTCACATCATGGATCTGTCTCAGACCGTTCCGCTGCTTCATCAGGCTCTTAAAGCGGTTTCCGACACCGTTGCCGGTGGCGGCCGCGTTCTGATCGTCGGTACCAAGCGTCAGGCGCAGGAAGCTGTTGCGTCTTCTGCACGCAATTCGGCCCAGTATTTTGTCAATGCACGCTGGCTCGGTGGCATGCTGACCAACTGGAAGACGATTTCCCAGTCGATCCAACGCCTGCGCAAGCTGGAAGAAACCCTTTCTTCCGATGCGGCCAACGCTCTGACGAAAAAAGAGCGCCTGTTCATGGACCGTGAGCGCGAGAAACTCGAGCGCAACCTCGGCGGTATCAAGGATATGGGTGGCATCCCGGACCTGATCTTCGTGATCGATACCAACCGTGAAGCCATTGCCATTCAGGAAGCGCGCCGTCTGGGTATCCCGGTCGCTGCCATCCTCGATTCCAACTCCAATCCGGATGGCATCACCTATCCGGTGCCGGGTAACGACGATGCGGGCCGCGCGATTTCGCTATACTGCGACCTGATCGCCCGTTCTGCCATTGACGGCATTTCCCGTGCTCAGGGTGCTGCCGGCATGGACATTGGCGAATCTGAGGAAGCTCCGGTCGAGGAAGCTTTGGTTGAAGCTGCCGCTGAAGAAGCGCCGGCCGCTGAAGAAGCACCGGTTGCCGAGGAAGCTCCTGCTGAAGAGGCACCTGCTGAAGAGGCTCCGGCTGCTGAAGAAGCTGCAGCCAAAACTGAGCCGGTCGCGGCTGAAGCCTAAAAACAGCTGCCGCGTCTTCTTGCGGCAGTTTTATGTTGAATTCGCACGACGGGCTGCAATTTGTTGCAGTCCCGTCATAAAGGCGCGGATAGCCATCGGCTAAACCGTGTCTCATCTGAAACCCCCATCCACGAGGCAATCGATGAGCATTACCGCTGCGATGGTAAAAGAGCTCCGCGAGAAATCCGGCGCTGGCATGATGGACTGCAAAACCGCCCTGAACGAATCCGGCGGTGATATGGAAGCAGCAGTTGACTGGCTGCGCACCAAAGGTTTGGCGAAAGCCGCCAAGAAGGCTGGCCGCGTTGCGGCTGAAGGCCTGGTTGGTGTGGCATCCGACGGTAGCAAGGCTGCCGTGATCGAGCTGAACTCCGAAACTGATTTTGTCGCCAGAAACGAAGGCTTCCAGGAACTGGTTGCGAAAATCGCCAATGCCGCAATCGGAACCGACGGTTCCGTTGAAGCCGTGGCCGCAGCCGATCTTGGCGGCAAGCCGGTTTCCGACGCCATTACCGACGCGATCGCCACGATCGGTGAGAACATGACGCTGCGCCGTTCCGCGCTTCTGGCTGCGGATAACGGTGTTGTTGCCACCTATGTTCACGGTGCCGTTTCTGATGGTCTTGGCAAAATCGGTGTTCTCGTTGCGCTGGAATCGTCCGGCGACAAGGACAAGCTGAACGCTCTGGGCCGCCAGATTGCGATGCATGTTGCTGCAACCAGCCCGCTTGCGCTGAACGTCGCTGAGCTGGATCAGGCTGTTGTTGAACGCGAAAAGGCTGTGTTCTCCGAGCAGGCGCGTGAATCCGGCAAGCCGGAGAACATCATTGAGAAAATGGTGGAAGGCCGTTTGCGCAAATTCTACGAGGAAGTTACCCTCGAGAAACAAGCCTTCGTGATCAACCCGGACCAGACGGTTGAGCAGGCTGTAGAGGCGCTTGCAAAGGACCTCGGTACCGAAGTCAAGCTTTCCGGTTTCGTCCGCTTCGCACTAGGCGAGGGGGTCGAGAAAGAAGAGCAGGACTTCGCCGCGGAAGTGGCGGCAGCCACGGGCCAGTAAGCTCAAAGAAAGCGCCGGTAAGTCCGGCGCTTTTTTTTTAGAAAGACAATTCTAAAACGGGTGTACACATGACGAATTCTTTGCGTTGGAAACGGATCCTTCTGAAACTGTCCGGCGAGGCCCTGATGGGCTCCCAGGCTTTTGGAATCGACCCGGCCATTGTGCAAAGGATCGCAAAGGAAATCGCTGACGCTGTGGCACTCGGTGCCCAGGTCGGCGTCGTCGTTGGGGGCGGTAACATTTTCCGCGGCGTTGCCGTTGCTGCCAAAGGTGGGAACCGCGTCACCGGCGACCACATGGGCATGCTGGCGACGATCATGAACAGCCTGACGCTTGCCGATGCCTTGCGCCGGCTAAAGGTCAATGCACGTGTCTTGTCGGCCGTCGCCGTACCCTCGATATGCGAAACATTCTCGCAGCGTGTTGCAGACCGCTATATGGAAGACGGCGACGTCATCATTTTCGCCGGTGGTACCGGTAATCCGTTCTTCACGACAGACAGCGGAGCAGCCTTGCGTGCTGCTGAAATGAAGTGTGATGCGTTTCTGAAAGGAACGCAGGTTGATGGCGTTTATTCGGAAGATCCCAAGGTGAACCCCGAAGCGGAGCGCTACCAGATGCTGGGCTATGAGGAAGTCATCACCCGCAATCTGAAAGTCATGGACACGACTGCGATCGCCCTTGCACGGGACAACTCCATTCCCGTTATTGTATTTTCAATTCATACTCCGGGTGCTTTGGTGAGTGTGCTTCAGGAAACAGGAACTTACACAGTCGTGGGTGACTGAAACTTTTAAGTCCGATCTTATTTACAGCCCTTGTGTTTCAGCGTGTTTGTGCCATGTTTGCGCCCGCTGAGACTCTTTTTAGCCAAGCACAAAACAAGAGTGAGGATGAAATGTCGGTAGAAGGTGTCGATCTGGACGATTTAAAGCGCCGAATGCAGGGAGCTCTTTCGGTTCTGAAAACCGACTTTGCCGGTCTGCGGACTGGCCGCGCGTCCGCGTCTATGCTGGACCCGATTTCCGTGGATGCCTATGGACAGGCAATGCCGATCAACCAGGTCGGTACGGTTTCGGTTCCTGAACCGCGCATGGTCGCGGTGCAGGTCTGGGACAAGTCCATGGTTGCCGCTGTTGAAAAAGCAATTCGCGAATCAAACCTGGGCCTCAATCCGGTTGTTGACGGACAGCTTCTGCGCCTTCCCATTCCTGAGTTGAATCAGGAGCGCCGCCAGGAACTGATCAAGGTTGCGCACAAATATGCCGAACAGGCAAAGGTGGCGATCCGTCATGTGCGCAGGGACGGCATGGATGATGCCAAGAAAGCCGAAAAAGACGGCGAGATCTCCCAGGATGACAGCCGCCTGGCCTCCGACGAAGTGCAGAAACTGACCGATCAGATGATTGGTGAAGTTGACAGCATGCTTGAAAAGAAAGAGCAAGAGATTTCACAGGTCTGAACCGGTACCGGACCAGTGCGTTGGGGGAATATATGAGTGTCAGCCCGAACCCGAATCCGCAAACGACTGCCGAGGAAGGTTCCAGCACCAGGTTGCCACGCCACGTTGCCTTGATCATGGACGGCAATGGGCGTTGGGCGACCGCGCGCGGCCTGCCCAGAACAGAAGGGCACCGACAAGGCCTGGAGGCACTTCGCAAGATCATCCGCCATGCCGGCAAGGTCGGCATAGAAGTCATAACGATCTATAGTTTTTCTTCTGAAAACTGGAATCGTCCGGAAACAGAAGTCTCGTTTCTGATGGGGCTCCTCCGGCGTTTTGTACAGCGTGATCTCAGCGAACTTCACGAAGCCAACATTCGTATTCGCATCGTCGGCGGCAGAAGCGATCTTGAGCCGGGTATCTTGAAGCTGCTTGAGGAAGCAGAGGATCTGACCCGGCACAACACCGGGTTGGACCTCGTCGTTGCTTTCAACTATGGCGCCCGCGCGGAAATTGTTCGCGCCGCCCAGCATCTCGCCCAAAGTGTTCTTGAAGGCGACATGCGTCTTGAGGAGATCTCCGAAACGGCCTTTTCGCAGTCGCTTGATACAGGCGGGCTTCCGGATCCGGATCTGATCATCCGCACAAGTGGAGAATTGCGCTTGTCCAATTTTCTGCTGTGGCAGGCCGCCTATTCGGAGTTCTACTTCTGCGATGTGAATTGGCCCGATTTTGATGAAGCTGCCTTCGACAAGGCGCTGCTCGACTACGAAAACAGACAACGGCGATACGGCGGGCTCGATGCCAACGCTCTTTGAGGCCCGATCCTCGTAATGGCAGATACCGGACCGACCAGCAAAAAGACGACCAATCTCGGCCTGAGGCTGATCTCCGCAGTGATCCTCGGACCGATTGTCTTGTTGATCACCTATTTGGGCGGCACAGGTTACGCACTGCTTATGCTGGTGGCGGCGACGCTTTTCCTCTGGGAGTGGCTCACCATTACCGGGACCCGCGAGGCGCTGGTTCCGACTTTGATAAGCTTGGCAACGCTTGTCGTCCTCGCGGTTCTTGAATTTGCCGAGCTGCCGCTTGCCGGTTTGCTTGCCCTTTTTGCAGGTGCATTGGCCACGCTTGTGTTCAGCGGTCTCAGTCGGGCAGGGCGCTGGGGCGCGGAGGGGGTGCTTTACAGCGGACTTGCGCTTTTTGCGCTCCTTGCCGTGCGAGACGGTACAAACGGACTGCTGTTCACTTTCTTTCTTATCTTCGTGGTCTGGGCGACTGATATTTTTGCTTATTTTGTCGGCCGCGCACTGGGTGGACCGAAGCTATGGCAGCGCGTCTCCCCCAAAAAAACCTGGTCAGGTGCCATTGGCGGTCTGGTATGTGCGACGCTGTGTGGCGCAGCGGTCGTTGTCTTGGGCGGCGCAACGGACATCTTTGCCTGGGTCGTTCTGGCCATTGTCCTGTCAATCGTGTCTCAGGCGGGGGACCTGTTGGAATCGGCGATAAAGCGCAGGTTCGATGTAAAGGATTCTAGTCGCCTCATTCCCGGGCACGGAGGCATCATGGACCGTGTGGACGGATTGGTCGCTGCAGCCATTTTTGCTGTTTGTGTTGGCCTGATACTCGGCGGTCCGCTCGAGGACCCGATTGCCGGCTTGGGACTGAACTAAATCTGGAGAGCTACCAATGGCGGCTGCGGCCGATTTTGCAGATGTGCAGAC
Organism: Roseibium sp. MMSF_3544; assembly: GCF_030732845.1. GTDB lineage: Bacteria > Pseudomonadota > Alphaproteobacteria > Rhizobiales > Stappiaceae > Roseibium. The sequence continues at coordinate 29,121 of NZ_JASHKA010000013.1, read as the reverse complement.
TCCAATCAGGATAACCGTTCTGGGCGCAACCGGATCGATTGGACAAAGCCTGGCCGATTTGATCGAGCGTCATCCGGAGCGTTTCGAAGTCGTTGCCCTGGTGGCCAATCAGAACGCGGACGCGCTGGCGGACATGGCCAGGCGATTGAATGCGTCAACTGCCGTCTTGGCTCAAGAAGACCGGCATCAGGAGCTTAGGGACCGTCTGAGTGGAGCGGACATCGAAGCGGCGTCCGGTCACAATGCGGTGATGGATGCGGTTGAACGGGACTCAGATCTCGTTGTCGGCGCGATTGTTGGTGCTGCCGGCCTGAGACCGACCTTCAATGCTCTCAAGGCGGGCAGACGTCTTGCGCTTGCCAATAAGGAGTGCTTGGTCTGTGCCGGTGATCTCTTCATGGCGAAGGTTGATGAAACAGGAACCGAGCTTCTTCCGGTCGACAGCGAACACAACGCCATCTTTCAGGTGTTCGAAACGTCCCAGGCTGATCAGATTGAGAAAGTCATCCTGACGGCATCCGGCGGCCCCTTCAGAACCATGAGCAAGACGGACATGGCTGAAGTCACTCCAGAGCAGGCTTTGAAGCATCCGAACTGGGACATGGGCGCCCGCATTACAATCGATAGTGCAACCATGATGAACAAAGGCTTTGAAGTCATTGAAGCTTCTCACCTTTTTCCGGTTTCACATGATCAACTGGACGTTCTTGTTCATCCGCAATCAGTGGTCCACGGTCTGGTGCAGTATAAAGACGGCTCGGTACTGGCGCAGCTTGGCAGTCCGGATATGCGGACACCGATCGCCCATTGTCTTGCTTATCCAAGGCGGATGGAAGCACCCGTCAAGAAGTTGAACCTTGCTGAAATCGGAACCTTGTCCTTCGATGCGCCCGATCTAGACCGCTTCAAGGCGCTTCGGCTCGCACTCGACGCGATGAAGGCGGGCGGTGCCGCACCGGCGGCCCTGAATGCGGCCGATGAGATCGCGGTTCAGGCGTTTCTTTCCAAGCAAATTGGATTCCTGGATATCCCCGCCGCAATTGAGGCGGTTCTGGACCATCTTTCATCCGCGAACCGTCTTGGATCGCTGAAAAGTGTTGATGACGTGGTCGCCCTGGATATGGAAGCCAGGGAAAAGACACTAGAATGGATTAAGTCTCACCGGTCATGACCTTGAAGCCGTTGGAAAAAATGTCATCGACCATTAACGCGCCGTAATTCTTCTATTAATAGAGTTCTGCGATAAGTCCCCAAGTTGCGTCAGATCGGGCCCCTCAATGGAATTACTCGTTTCCGCTTATTCCCTCATTGTTGGAACCATTATTCCGTTCCTGTTTGTTCTGACAGTGGTGGTGTTCTTCCATGAGCTCGGTCACTTTGCAGTTGCGCGCTGGTGTAATGTCAAAGTGGATGCGTTTGCGGTCGGGTTCGGCCGCGAAATTTTCGGGTGGTACGACAAGAGGGGCACCCGCTGGAAGCTTTGCATGATCCCGCTCGGCGGATATGTAAAATTCGCCGGCGATGAAAATGCTGCCAGCGTTCCAAGCCGCGAACTGATCGCCCAAATGAGTGAAGAAGAGCGCAAGACTGCCTTCATTGCCAAGCCTGTCTGGCAGCGCGCTGCAATCGTTGCGGCAGGGCCGATTGCCAACTTTCTTCTCGCCATCGTCATTTTCGCAGCGCTTTTTGGCTCAGCCGGCAAGCAGGGACTTCTTCCCGTTGTCGAAGAGGTGTTTCCCGGCGGTGCGGCGGACCGTGGCGGAATTGTTGCCGGTGACCTGATCAAGGAAATTGATGGCCGCGAAATTCACACTTTCGGTGAGCTTCGCCAAATCGTTTTGATGAACGGAAATGTGCCTCTGGTGTTTGAAGTCGAGCGCGGCGGCGACCTTGTCACCCTGGACGTGACGCCGGACTACAAGAAGAAGGAAGTCTTCTTCGGAGAACAGCAGATGGCGGGCGACATCGGATTGCGCGGAAGCGCGGATCCGGCAAACATCGTCCGTATCAAATATGGTCCGATCGATGCCATCGGGGAGGGCGTCAAGGAAACCTATCGGATCATGGACGGCACGGTCAGCTACATCTGGGGGATCATCACCCAGCGCCAATCGGCCGATCAGCTCGGGGGACCGATCCGCGTTGCTGAAATCTCAGGAAAGGTTGCCGAGCACGGTATCATTCCGCTGATTTCGCTTGCAGCGGTGCTTTCTGTCAGCATCGGGCTGATCAATCTGGCTCCGATTCCAATTCTTGATGGCGGACATCTGGTGTTTTTTGCCGCAGAGGCGTTGCGTGGCAAGCCCTTGAGCGAGCGCGTTCAGGACGTCGGTTTTCGCATCGGGTTGGGCTTGGTACTTATGCTGATGGTTTTCGTAACTTGGAGGGATATCTTGCGATTAGTGACCAACGATTCCTGACAGCCGTGACATAGACGCAACGTCTTCAGACTAAATCGCTTTCGGCCTCGAAGTGCAGTTGCGTTATCGGCAAAAACCTATAAAACGTTCGTCGGTTCCGAGAATCTGCCTGGGGTGACTGCTGATTTTCGGATGGGGTATTAAAAAAAGGCATAGCGCGATAATGCAGCGATTGCAGAAACTTACACGAGTCGTGTTTTTGGCGGCTTTCCTACTTTCCCTCGGATCGGCAGTGCCGCAATCCCTAGGGCTTTCGTCCTTGGTGAGTGTTGCTGAAGCGGCAGTTGCCAGAAGCATTCAGGTGCAGGGGAACACCAGGATTGAGGATGAAACCGTCATTAGTTACATGACGATCGTCCCGGGCCGTTCCTACACCGCTTTCGATGTTGATGAATCGCTCAAAGCTCTCTATGCGACGGGCCTGTTTGCCACTGTTGAAATCACCCCGCGTGGCAACACTGTCGTCGTAACGGTCTCCGAGAACCCGATCATCAACCGGGTGTCTTTCGAAGGCAATCGCAAGATCAAGGACAACGCGCTGGAAACAGCTGTCCGGTCTCAGCCGCGGTCAACGCTTTCTCGCGCGAAAGTGCAGTCCGACGTTCAGAACATTCTTGAAGCCTATCGCCGCTCCGGACGCTTTGGCGCGTCCGTCGAGCCGAAGATCATTGATCGCGGGCAGAACCGCGTCGATCTGGTTTTCGAAATCAATGAAGGTGCCAAGACCGGTGTCGAACGTATCAGTTTCATCGGCAACAGTGCATTCAGCGACGGGCGTTTGCGTGACGTGATCCGGACCCGCGAAAGCGGCCTGCTCAGCTTTATCCGGAGCACCGATACCTACGATCCGGACCGTCTTGCAGCCGACGAAGAGCTTCTGCGCCAGTACTACAACAGAAAAGGCTATGCGGATTTCCGCATTGTCTCTGTGAGTGCAGATCTGGACCGTGAGCAGAACATCTTCTACGTGACCTTCACGGTTGATGAGGGTGAGAAATACGAAATCAGCGACGTGGAAGTCGTCTCCACAATCGCCGAGGTCGATCCGAATGATCTGCAACGGCTGGTACGTACCCGCAGCGGCCAGACATTCAATGCGCTCCGTATCGAGCAAACGGTCGAGGACATTACCCTGCGCGTGTCGGAGGAAGGTTATGCCTTTGCCCGTGTTCGCCCGCGTGGAGCCCGGAACTACGACGACAACACGATTTCGCTGATCTACTACATTGAAGAAGGTCCGCGGGCCTATATCGAACGCATCAATGTGATCGGCAACGACCGGACACGTGAATACGTTATCCGGCGTGAGTTCGACATCGTTGAAGGGGATGCCTTCAACCGCGCGCTGGTCGACAAGGCAGAGCGCCGTATCCGCAATCTCGGATTTTTCGAGAAGGTTTCTGTCACGACCCAGCAGGGTAGTGCACCTGATCGTGTGATCGTGAATGTTCGCGTTGAAGAAAGACCGACCGGTGAAATCTCCTTCGGTGTCGGTTACTCGACCGTGGACGGTATCATCGGCGATATCTCTCTTACCGAGAAAAACTTCCTCGGCCGCGGACAGTTTGTCCGGATTGCAGTCGGTGGCGGTGCAGACACTCAGTCTTATGAGTTCCGGTTCGTTGAGCCATTCTTCATGGGCCGCCGCGTTGCGCTGGATCTTGATGTCTATCGCCGGATTGAAAATGCCAATGACTACCGGTCCTTCGACCAGGACAAGACGGGTGGTGGCATCGGTTTCATTCTTCCGCTGAGGGAAGACGAGCTGACATTGCGTCTGTTCTACAACATCTTCTCGGAAGACAACTCCGACCCGGATGATCAGTCGACAGGCATCAACAACTGTAACACCTCAAACCTTTCGCTCGCGATCTGTGACTCGCTTGGCACGTATCTGACATCGCTTGTTGGTTATGACCTGCGCTACAACACGCTTGATCGGAACAACAATCCTACTGACGGTATCTTTGCCTCGTTCGGCCAGGAATTTGCCGGCCTGGGTGGTGACAGCTACTACATCAAGACCGAAGCACAGGCGCGGGCCTACAAGGAAATCCTCGCCGACTATGGTGTGGTTGGCGCGCTTGAACTCCGCGGTGGTAACATCACTGCAATCGGTGACGAGCGCCTGAGGGTGTCCGAACAATTCATGCTCGGCGGCACGCTTGTCCGCGGCTTTGAGAACCAGGGTATTGGTCCGCGCGACGCTGCGACCGAAGATGCCATCGGCGGTCGGTTCTACTTCGCAGCAACGGCCGAAACACGCTTCCCGTTCCCGATCATTCCGAAAGAGTTCGGTCTGGGCGCGGCTGTGTTTGCTGATGCCGGTTCGCTCTGGGACGCCGACAGTGATCTGGTAAACCTCGTGGAAAACAACGGCGGGTCGATCGACTCCAACGAGTTCTCCGTTCGTGCCTCCGTTGGTGCAGGGATCCGCTGGCAATCGCCGTTCGGTCCAATTCGCGCAGATGTTGCCTATCCGATCGTGAAGGATGACTCTGACAAGACCCAGATCTTCCGGTTGAGTGGCGGTACCCGCTTCTGATTAGCGGTCATTTGAGATAGAAAACGGCCGCCGGTCTCCACGGCGGCCTTTTTTGTTGGCTGGCAAGAAGGAAGACGTCATGTCCGAGCCAAAGTTTTTCGGAAATCCCACCGCGGTTTCCTTGCAGCAGATTGCATCCTGGGCGGATGCCGAAATCGTTCGCGGCGATGAAGACCTGGAAATCACGGCGGTCGCGCCCCTTGAGGAAGCTGGCGCCGGAGCGTTGGTTTTTTTCGATAACACAGCCTATCTGTCGCAGCTTGAAGCGACTGGTGCTGCAGCCTGTCTGGTCGGCAAGAGACACCAGAAGAAGGTGCCTGACAACGTCGCTGTCCTTGTTTGTAGCGATGCTTATCGTTCCTGGGCGAAGGTACTTGCGAAACTCTATCCCGAAGCGATGGCGCCCAAAGATCCTTTGGTGAGTGGTGTTTCCGAGCGTGCCAGCGTGGATCCAGCCGCGTCGCTGGAAGACAACGTGACGGTTGAACCCGGTGCCGTGATAGGTGCGGATGCAGAGATTGGATCCGGCACCGTCATAAGAGCAAATGCCGTAATCGGCAGAGGCGTCAAAATCGGCCGGGACTGCGTCATCGGTCAGAATTGCACTGTGCAGCACTCCATCCTTGGCAACAGGGTGGCATTACACCCAGGTGTTTGTTGTGGTCAGGACGGCTTCGGCTATGCCATGGGTCCCGAAGGGCATCTGAAAGTTCCGCAGGTCGGGCGTGTTGTGATTCAGGATGACGTGGAGATCGGCGCCAATACGACAATCGATCGTGGCGCAAATCGCGATACGGTTATCGGCGAAGGCACCAAGATCGACAATCAGGTACAGATTGGCCACAACGTGGTCATTGGGAGGCACTGTGTTCTGGTGTCTCAAGTCGGCTTGTCGGGAAGCTGTACGCTGGAAGACTTTGTAGCGATCGGGGGGCAAACGGGTGTGCGCGGTCATGTCACGATCGGCATGGGTGCACAGGTTGCCGCTGTCAGCGTTGTCGGCACAGACCTGGAGCCGGGAGGCCGGTATGGAGGCGCACCGGCGAAGCCGGTGAAGCAGTGGTTTAGGGAAGTCGCCGCGGTCAGAAAACTTGCAGAACGGGGCAACGACACGTAAACGGGTCGCTGAATTTGAACTTTACGGAGCCAATCCGCCGAGGGGCACTTCATGGAAGAAGCAGAGAACAAGACACTCGCAAGCGCAGACATCATGAAAATCATGAAGCTTCTGCCGCACCGGTATCCTTTTTTGCTTATCGACAAAATCATCGAGATGGACGGAGATAACAGCTGTATCGGTATCAAAAACGTCACCGTCAATGAGCCACATTTTCAGGGCCATTTTCCTGAAAGACCGATTTTTCCGGGGGTGCTGCTCATTGAGGCCATGGCACAGACCGCCGGTGCGTTGTGCGTTCATGCCAGAGGTGATGATGCTCCACCGCAGCTCGTCTATTTCATGACAATCGACAAGGCAAAGTTCCGGAAACCTGTGGAGCCCGGTGATCAAGTCCATTTTCACGTCAAGAAAATCAAGCAGCGTGCAAATATATGGAAATTCGACGCTGTTGCATTGGTTGACGGTTCCAAGGTTGCGGAAGCGGAAGTCAGTGCCATGCTGGTAGATGCGTGAGGGCAAATGACAGACATTCATCCAACGGCCATCGTTGAAAACGGGGCCGTTATCGGCGAAGGCACACGTGTCGGTCCGTATTCAATCGTGGGACCGAACGTTACTCTCGCCGACGGGGTAACTCTCGAGGCGCATGTCGTTGTCGCCGGTCACACAAGTATCGGGCCTGGAACGCATATCTTTCCCTTCGCCAGCATCGGGCACAAGCCGCAAGATCTGAAATTTGCCGGTGAATTGACGCGGCTGGAAGTTGGCGCCAACAATCAAATCCGCGAACATGTCACCATGAATCCAGGGACAGAAGGCGGCGGCGGTGTAACGCGCGTCGGCGACAACTGCCTGTTCATGATGGGCTCCCACGTCGGGCACGATTGCCAGGTTGGAAACAACGCGATTCTGGCGAACAACGCGACGCTTGCCGGGCATGTGGAGCTGGATGACTTTGTCATTCTGGGCGGTTTGAGCGCCGTGCGGCAATGGTCACGCATTGGAACCGGCGCAATTGTCGGCGGAATGACCGGAGTGGAGTTTGACGTCATTCCCTTTGGATCGGTGATCGGTGACAGGGCCCGACTGGCTGGGCTCAATCTCGTCGGGTTGAAACGCAAGGGACTGCCTCGGGAACAGATCCATGCTTTGCGGGCGGCCTACCGCGAACTGTTTGAAAGTGAAGACGGGACGCTGCGTAGCAGGGCGGAAGCTGTTGCCGCCGCCAACACGGACCAGCCCCTCGTGAAGACCGTCACCGATTTCATTCTTGAAAAGGAAGACCGGCGCTTCTGTACCCCATGACAAGACGAATGAAGCCATGAGCAGTGCGGTTGGTCCAAATGCCCGGCGTCTTGCGTTGATCGCAGGAAACGGCAGCTTGCCGGGTCAGATCGCCGATGCGCTTGCCGGTGCAGGACGTGACTTCAAGATCGTGGCCATCAAGGGCGAAGCGGAGGCTGCCACCAGACAACGGGCAAGCGCGGAGTTAGGCTGGGGCGAGATCGGCCGGCTGTATGGTTTCTTGAAAAAAACCGGATGCAAGGATGTGCTCCTGATCGGTGGCGTGTCCCGGCGGCCGGATTTCGCGTCGTTCTTTTCAGACTTTGGTACATTGAAGCGGCTACCGACCATCATTCGGGCGCTCGCGGGTGGTGACGACAGCCTGCTGACCAAGGTCATCCGGCTTTTTGAAGACGAGGGGTTTCGCGTCGTGGGTATCAAAGACGTGGCGCCGCAATTGCTGGCATCGAGCGGCGTTTTGGGCCGGGTTCAGCCCAAGAAGAACGATTGGCGTGACCTTGAGCTTGCCCTCAAGGCAACAGAAAAACTCGGCGAACTGGATATCGGACAAGCCGCCGTCGCCGTGGGAGGCCGCGTTGTCGCTCTGGAAGGCGCGGAGGGAACAGATGCGATGCTGGAGCGATGCGCCGAGTTGAAGCGGATCGGCCGCGTCAGAGCCAAGGGCCGGGCGGGCGTCCTGGTGAAAACTGCAAAGCCGACCCAGGACCTGCGTGTTGACCTGCCGACTGTGGGGCCGAAAACGATTGAACTGGCCGTTTCTGCAGGTCTTTCCGGGATTGCTGTTGAGGCCCATGGCGCGTTGATTGCCGACAAGGATGGCACGCTTCGAAAAGCCGATGAGGCTGGTCTTTACGTTATCGGAATTGATCGCACCAAGATGTCTGGAGCCTTCGAAGAATGAGCGGCGAAATGCCGACCATCTGTCTGGTCGCTGGCGAAGAGTCCGGGGATCTGCTGGGTTCAGAGCTGATGAAGGCCCTGAATGCAAGACTGGGTGAAGGGGTGCGATACTGCGGTGTTGGCGGAGAGAGGATGACGTCTCTTGGTCTCACCAGTTTCTTTGAAATGTCGGATGTATCCGTCATGGGGATCAGTGCTGTTCTGGCCCGCTTGCCGCTGATTGTCCGGCGTGTCTACCAGACAGTTGACGCAACTGTCGCCGCCAATCCGGCCGTTCTGGTCATCATCGACAGCCCCGATTTCACACACAATGTTGCCAAGCGGGTCCGCAAGCGCGCTCCTCACATTCCGATTGTCGGCTATGTCTCACCTTCCGTTTGGGCATGGCGGCCGGGCAGGGCGCGGAAAATGAGTGCCTATGTCGATGAGTTGCTTGCGCTTTTGCCATTTGAACCGGATGTGCATCGGAAGCTTGGCGGGCCAACAACGCATTATGTGGGTCACCCTCTGAGTGAGAACGCCGACGCATTACGCCCGGTGGCGGGCGAGCGCAAGCCTGTCGATGAAGACGACAAGGTACTGCTCGTTTTGCCGGGCAGCCGGCGGAGCGAAATCGACCGACTGTTGGACGTGTTCGGCGAGACGATAGCTCAAGTCAAAAAGGATTTGCCCGAAATCAGGGTCGTTCTGCCAGCCGTCAGCCATCTGGAAGGCCGGATCCGGGACGGGGTCGCCACTTGGCCGGGCGAGACAGAGATTGTCACGGGACTTGACGCCAAGCATGCCGCGTTTCGCAAGGCGCACGCGGCACTTGCCGCATCGGGGACCGTTTCACTTGAGCTCTCCCTGTCCGGAGTTCCGATGGTCGTCGCCTACAAGGTCGACTGGTTTTTCCGGAGGATCAAGGAACTCAATCGCGTTTTCAAATTTGCGAGCGTGGACTCTTTTGTCTTGCCGAATATCATTCTTGGCAAGAAAGCAATTCCGGAGTTTCTGGATGATGAGGTTCAGCCGGACGTTCTTGCAGGACACCTCGTCAATCTCTTGTCTGACAGCGAGGAACGGCGGCTTCAGCTTTCTGATTTGTCGCGCCTCGACGATGTCATGCGCTTGCCGGATGGACACAGCCAAAGAGATGCTGCTGCGGATGTCGTCCTGAAAGTCCTCAAGACTGCAGACACTTAGTTTGTCACAGGTCCGACAAGACCGTCGCAAGGTTGCTCGTCTTCCGAAGCTGACCCTTCCAGCAGATTGACTTTAATTCGATCGTGAAGACCAAAAAAATGCTCCCGTTTTCACGGGAGCATCGTCACTCTTTGAACAGTCTTGAAATCTCTCAGCGAACCGTTAGCGGCGCTGATCGATCGGAATGTAATCCCGCTTGGTCGAGCCCGTATAAAGCTGACGCGGACGTCCGATCCGCTGGGACGGATCTTCGACCATTTCCTTCCACTGCGCGATCCAGCCAACCGTCCGCGCGAGCGCGAACAGAACGGTGAACATCGTGGTCGGGAACCCAAGTGCGCGCAGCGTGATACCGGAATAGAAGTCGATATTCGGATAGAGCTTCTTGTCGACGAAGTACTCATCGTTCAGCGCAATTTTTTCCAGCTCGATTGCGACGTCAAGAAGCGGATCGTCCTTGATACCGAGTTCGCCCAGAACTTCGTGGGTTGTCTTCTGCATGATGCGCGCACGCGGGTCGTAGTTCTTGTAAACCCGGTGCCCGAAGCCCATCAGCCGGAACGGGTCATCCTTGTCCTTGGCGCGCTCGATGTATTCCGGAATGTTGTCCACGGAGCCGATCTCGGAGAGCATATTCAGCGCCGCTTCGTTCGCGCCGCCATGTGCTGGACCCCAAAGACATGCAATACCGGCAGCGATACAGGCGAAGGGGTTTGCGCCGGACGAGCCGGCAAGACGCACCGTGGATGTGGAAGCGTTTTGCTCGTGATCGGCATGCAAAATGAAAATCCGGTCCATGGCGCGTGCCAGAACCGGATTGACCTTGTACTCCTCGCAGGGAACAGCAAAGCACATATGCAGGAAGTTGGCCGCATATCCGAGGTCGTTGCGCGGATAAACAAAGGGCTGGCCGACGTGATACTTGTAGGCCATTGCCGCGATGGTCGGCATTTTCGCGATCATGCGCAGCGAAGCCACCATACGCTGGTGGGGATCGGTGATGTCCGTGGAGTCGTGGTAAAAAGCCGACAGTGCGCCGACGGTTCCGACCATGATCGCCATCGGGTGTGCATCACGACGGAAACCGGAGAAAAAGCGGTTCATCTGCTCGTGGATCATCGTGTGATACGTCACACGCTGAACGAAATCATCTTTCTGAGCCTTTGTCGGCAGTTCGCCGTAAAGAAGCAGGTAGCAGGACTCGAGAAAGTCTCCGTGGTCGGCGAGCTGCTCGATCGGATAGCCGCGATAAAGCAGAGTGCCCTCGTCACCGTCGATATAGGTGATCTTGGATTCGCAGGAAGCAGTGGACGTGAAGCCCGGATCATAGGTGAACATGCCGGTGTCCTTGTATAAGGACGAGATGTTCACGACCGACGGTCCGATGGACCCGTCAAGAACGTCGAAATCGTGGTCGGCGCCACCGACGTTGAGATTGGCGTTGTTGTCGGCCATACAGAAACCCCTTTGTTTTATCCTGATGCGCCGTCCGCTGCAGACCTCGCAATTCCACCAGCGGAGCCTGGGCCGGACGGCACGTGAGAAATTTTCGGGTCTTGCGTAGCCCATTTATTGCAGTGCCGCAAGCTGGCGGGCCTAACGCTTTGGTCAAAGGCTGGCCGCACCTGGGAGGGCATGCTCCTTTTCAATCCTTTTAATGGAAACAGGAGCTCCGCAAGAAACCCTTATTTTGCCTGATCTTGAATGCGCGCGAGAGACTCGTCACCGCCAAGAGCAATCAAAACATCATAAATTCCAGGCGAAGTGCCACGTCCCGTTAGGGCAGCCCGGAGCGGTTGAGCGACCTTTCCGAGCTTCAGTTCTCTTTCCTCAGCGTAAGATTTGACGGCCGATTCCAAGGTCTCGGACGACCAATCCGGTGCTGAGGCGAGAACACTGTGAAGATCGTTCAGGATTGTTCTGGCTTCTTCGTTGAGGATCTTTTGAGCCTTCTCGTCAAGGTCCAGAGGCCGTGATCTCCAGAGATAAGAGGCGCTTTCCGTCAGCTCGACCAGGGTCTTGGCGCGCTCCTTAAGTCCGGGAAGAGCCGTCAACGCGGTTTGCTCATTGTGAGCTTCCGACATCCAGGCCAGAACCGGCTCGCCGCCATCTGCATGCCGAAGATAGACTTTCCAGTGCTCCAGCAGCTCATCGTCTCCGGTTGCACGCATGTAGTGCCCGTTGAGGTTTTCCAATTTCTTGAAATCAAATCGGGCGGCAGACTGACCGACTGCATCCATGCCGAACCATTTGATCATGTCGTCCAGGGACATGATCTCTTCATCGCCATGGCTCCAACCGAGACGGGCGAGGTAGTTGCGCATTGCCTGCGGCAAATACCCCAACTCGCGATAGGCCTCCGCGCCGGTAGCCCCATGACGCTTGGACAGTTTGGCGCCATCCGGGCCGTGTATCAGCGGGATGTGGGCCATCTCGGGGACTGTCCATCCGAGAGCCTGGAAAATGAGGGTTTGTCTTGCGGCATTGGTCAGATGATCGACGCCACGAATAATGTGAGTGACACCCATGTCGTGATCGTCAACGACGACGGCCAGCATATAAGTCGGCGTGCCGTCTGAGCGAAGAAGCACAAGATCATCAAGATCTTTGTTGGGAATGACCACGCGCCCCTGGACCATGTCATCGACAACGGTTTCGCCTTCTTGCGGTGCCCTGAGCCTGACGACCGGCGTCACGCCTTCAGGCGCTTCTGAAGGGTCCCGGTCGCGCCACGTGCCGTCATAGCGGGGCGGACGTCCTTCGGCACGCGCTTTTTCACGCATCGCGTCGACTTCTTCCGGTGTGCAGTAGCATCGGTAAGCCGTACCGCTGGCCAGCATCTGCTCAACGGCTTCCCTGTGCCTGTCAACGCGGGAAAACTGCGAAATCGGCTCACCATCCCAATCAAGTCCCAGCCAGGTGAGGCCGTCTATCAACGCGTCGACAGCCTCCTGCGTGGACCGGGCACGGTCGGTGTCTTCGATACGAAGCAGCATTTTCCCGTTGTTGTGCTTGGCAAACAGCCAGTTGAACAGCGCCGTTCGAGCGCCTCCGATATGCAGGAATCCCGTAGGCGAGGGGGCGAAGCGCGTGACGATCTCTTGTGTCATGGTGCTTTATTTGAAAGTCTCTTTTGGATTGGAGGCGCGGGCTGCGCCCATGTGTGGCGCGGTCTTAGCACAGGCACGGTCGGGGCAAAATAGGATCAGCTCCGTTTCTTGTGACAGCATGAAAGGGCAACGTTTGGCGGCCGGGCAGGACCCGTTGCAAAAAGATAAAAACCGCCAAATTGCGGTGGCCAACACCGATTCCGAAAAAGGAATAATAGAACCGCCCCGAACTTGGAGTGAACAGACGGGCAGATCGTACCGTTCCACCTGGCAAGCGATCTTGCAGTCCGGAAAAAAGTCGCAGACCTCGGACAATGTCTCGGTCTGGGAGCATCAGGCTCTTCTGTGGGTCAGCTTTTTGTTCGCCTCCGGAATTGCGGTTTACTTCACGTTGCCGGCTGAACCTTACTGGCCGCTTCTCGTCGCCGTGCTTACTTTTGCAGTCCTGTGCGCGTTTTTTGCAAGAAACCGTGCCGGACTTGGCCGGTTTGCTCTGCTGGCCTTGTCTTTTTGGGCGGGCCTTACCTGTGCGGCTCTGCGCACTGCCTTTGTCGATGCGCCCCGTATCTCGGAAGAAATCAATGTGAACCTCAGCGGGTATGTCATCGAACGGTCGGATCGCGTCGGCCGGACGCGCCTTGTCCTGAAGGTTGATACCGTGAACGATGGTCCCCTGAGCGAAACACGATTTCCCAAGAAGGTGCGTGTTTCGGTACCACAGACGACAGACGCGCGCGTGGGAGACGAGGTTCAGCTTCGTGCGCGCCTGTTCCCGCCTGCCGGACCTGTTGTGCCTGGAGGGTACGATTACTCCCTTCGTGCTTATTTCTCGCAGGTCGGTGCAACCGGCTTCAGTTTCGGTCAGCCACAAATTGTTCCTCAAAGCGAAGTCCCGCTTCAGATACGCGGCAGTGCATTGCTCCAGTCGCTCCGGTCACATCTCAAGGAAAAAATTACAAGAAGTTTGCCAGAAGGGCAGGAAGCAGGGCTGATCGTTGCACTCCTTGTCGGAGACCGGAGCGGGATCAGCGAGACACAGGAAGAAAATCTCAGAGCTGCTGGACTTGCCCATATCCTGGCGATATCGGGTTTGCACATGGCGCTCTTTGCCGGCGGCGCTTACGCAGCAGCTCTGTTTCTGATGGCCCTCTTTCCATCCTTGTCCCTAAACTGGCCTATCCACAAATTTGCGGCCGTCGCGGCCCTTTTTGCTGCTGTTTTCTACCTTCTTGTTTCTGGAGCTTCGGTCGCAACCCAGCGGTCGTTCCTGATGATTGCGCTTGTGTTTCTCGCAATATTGGTCGGGCGTCGGGGATTGACGCTTAGAAGCGTCGCTCTTGCGGGTCTCGTACTGTTGGTGCTCGCTCCTGAAAGGCTGTTTTTCCCAGGGTTTCAGATGTCCTTTGCCGCGGTCATCTGTCTGGTCGCTGTCTATGAAACCTGGCGGAACCGGCTGGATCCGTTTGCGCGACTGAAGCGGCCAAGCGCTCGAATGAGCAACCGGATAGCCTTGTCGGCTTTTCAATGGGCAGCCGGGATCTTGATTACGGCTTTGATCGCAGGGCTGGCGACCGGCATCATCGCTGCTCATCACTTTGGCCGCGTCGCTCCTTTCGGACTTCTGGGCAATTTTCTCGGCATGCCCATTTTCAGTTTGCTGGTCATGCCGATGGGCGTTCTTGCCATGATCCTGATGCCATTCGGCTTGGCTGCCCTGCCGCTGACCGTCATGAAATACGGAATTGACCTGCTGCTCTGGATCGCTGCTTTTGTCGCCGGACTGGACGACGGAGTTGGTGCAATCGGCCGGGTGACGGTCTTTGAAATGGTTGCATTTTCCGCGGCACTGCTCGCCTTGCTGCTGTTGCGTGGCTGGTGGCGTTTAAGCGCGACTGGACCGATGCTGATCGGGGTATTGCTCCTTCTGAACTCGCCGCCACCGGATATTCAGATCGCCGCCTCAGGGAACCGGATTGCCGCTCGAGACGACAATGGAACGTTGCGGTGGGTCGGTCAACGCAGATCATTCGTTTCGGATATCTGGTATCAGACGGAGGGTGTTGAAGAAGGTGCGATCAGATCGCACAAGATGAAATCGCCTCAAGTGAGGTGTGACGAAACGGGGTGTGTTGTCCGGGCTTATGCCTTCCGCGAAGGTGGCGTCGCACAGAATGCGGTCACTGTACCCTACTTCATAGCGTTGCCGAGATCGCAGGATGCCCTGCGGATGGACTGCAGGTATGCCGATTTGATCGTGAGCGATTTAGTCGTATTTGAAAGTTGCGATGCCGACCTCGTCATTGACCGGACAACGCGTCGAAAAAGGGGCGCAGTCTCGATCTGGCTGTCACAAGAAAGACAGGCTGGAGGAAGTGTGGCCTCAGACGGGATCTACCTGCGAAACGGCACTGAGATGCCAAGGGCGATCAAAGTGGATGACATACGCTTCGCCGTCAGTGCCAATCCCCGCCCTTGGCACAAAAAGGGCGAGGTCGCTCGCGTAAATCTAAGGTAATTCACCTGCTGGACATTAAAGAGCTTCCGCCGTGTTTATAGTCGCGCACACCCCCTCAGCGGAAGATGGAAACACTTCGGCTCGGTGATCGATCAGTACTGACGGAAGAGAGCGACAAGACGACCCTGCACGCGCACCCGCCCGGGTCCGAAGATCCTTGTTTCGTAAGCAGGGTTGGCAGCCTCGAGTGCGATGGAGGCTCCCTTCTTGCGAAGGCGTTTTAGAGTTGCCTCTTCCTCGTCGACGAGCGCAACGACAATATCGCCGCTATCTGCGCTGTCCGTGCGCCGAATGAGAACGGTGTCCCCATCCAGGATGCCTGCGTCGATCATGGAATCGCCGCGCACTTCAAGCGCGTAGTGTTCGCCTTTCCCGAGCAATTCCTGCGGTACAGTAATGGAATGGCTATGGGTTTGAATGGCTTCGATCGGAACACCTGCCGCAATACGGCCCATCACCGGAATTTCGGTTCCCGCTGCTGTGGGGACAGGATCAGGACGCGCCGGTTCCGGTCTTCCAAGCGACCCTTCGATCACTTCGGGCGAGAAGCTTCCGCGCGGCCGCGGGGATCCAAGTCCGGGTGCGATCGACTCAGGAAGCCTGACAACTTCCATTGCCCGGGCACGATTGGGAAGACGTCTTATGAAGCCGCGCTCTTCCAGTGCCGTAATCAGTCTGTGAATGCCGGATTTGGAGCGCAAATCCAAGGCATCCTTCATTTCATCGAATGATGGTGGAACACCAGTTTCCTTCAGTCTTTCGTGAATGAACATGAGCAGTTCATACTGCTTGCGCGTAAGCATATCGGCTTCCCCTGACCGCGAATCTAGACGGGTACAAATCGAGAACAATTTACCTGTTCCCATTGTGTTCTGCAAGGGTAAATGTTCTCTTACTGTTCTATGCTTTGGTTTCGGGAATGCCCCAGGCACAAGGAAATATTACGAGAACATCAGTCGAGTTTTTTGATCAGAAGCTCGCAGGTCACTAGAGTTGGTGCCGTGTTTGGCTTGACGGTGCCGCGAAACAGGTTTCCTTCAAGATCAACGCATCGAACCGGCAAAGACAATTGATTGTCGTCATGACACCCGGCCTCCGGCAGCAGAAGAATTTCAGAGATGAGGCCCGTCATGGGAGAGCTGTCCAGAAATTCGGTCCCGGCAAGACTACCGAGGCCGTGAACGCCATATCGCCGCGCTGTCAGCTTCTCAGCGAGCTTTTCAACGCCTGCAGAAAGGTCCTCAAAGGGTGCCAAAGTCGCAATCAGGGCGTTCACTGGTTCTTGCGTGGAGGTCTCGGGATGTTCTTTGACACGAAACAGGGTGAATTCGGTTTCCGGATCTTCCGCCGCCTCAAACATCGCTCCCTTGAGACCCCAGCCGGTTATTTGCGAACGATCGCTTGTCTCAATGGTGTGCGGAAGCAGGTGCCCGAGGTGGTTTGCACCTTGCTCGGACCAATAGGCATGCACATGGGCAAACCAGTTCCCGTCTCTCCGGCCGAGCACCGCAACAGAATCGTCAAGATAGGCACCGGCGGAGCGTCTGGTCTCGCTGTACCAGGCCACATGGCGGTCATCCGCCGCACGATCCGGCATGACGTAGTCGAAGGACTTCAGCCTGAGAGACTTGAAATTCAGTATCGCCGAAGCGAAACCGGATTCTTCTGCCCAGGTTCCCAGAAAGCTCTGGAGTTGTACGCCCGCCGGCAAGTCGATTTTGACCGGCGTCGCATTGCAAAGGACAAACGGATGCCGATCGGTCGATTTCGGCCCTGGATGCCGGATTTGCGAAAGCGACAATGGGGCAGGGCGTCTCATATCAGTCCCCGCTCGGTCAGATGCTCGCGAACAAGTTTCTTTGTAATCTTTCCGTAAGCGCTGGTCGGCATTGCTTCGATGAAAAGGTATCGCGCTGGCATCTTGTACCGAGCGATCTTGCCGCTCAAAAACTCCGACAATTCAGCTTCGACAACGGGCCTGTCCTTGTGAAGCACACAGACGGCCAGTCCAATTTCACCCCAGTGCGGGTCCGGGATCCCGAGGATGGCAACTTCCGAAACATCGGGATGTGCCAGCAGCACTTCCTCGATTTCCTTCGGATAGACATTAGACCCTCCGGATATGTACATGTCCGATGCGCGTCCTGTGAGATAGAGAAACCGCTGGTCGTCCATGTGCCCGATGTCCCCGGTTCGGAACCAGCCGTTTCTGAAGGACTTGGTGTTGGCAGCATCGTCCTCCAGATATCCGGCGCAAACAGCGGGTCCGATGACGCAAACCTCGCCGGTTTGTCCTGCGGGCAAAAGGTTGCCTTCATCGTCCTGAATGCTGACTTCAATCCCGGTTCGCTCGGTGCCGCACGTGCCGATCCTTGCGTCAGGTCCATCGTCTATTTGGTGATCCTGAGGGCGCAGAACCGTGATGTTCCCGGTCACTTCTCCAAGGCCGTAATACTGAACCAGAACAGAGCCGAGTTTTTCAAGCGCGTGCTTCTGGTCTTCCCGATACATGGGAGCACCGGCATAGATAACGTTGCGCAGACTGGAGTGATCAAACCGGTCCACGGCAGGATCTTCGACGAGGCGCTTTACGATTGTGGGGACAGTGAACAAGTTGCTGACCCGATGTTTTTCGATCAGTTCGAATGCAGCAGCAGGACTGAAACCGCCGCCCGGCATGAGGACATGTGCTGCGCCCACGGGGAGTTGGGCGATCAACTGTAAACCAGCGCCGTGGGAGAGGGGCGCAATCACGAGCGATGCGTCCAGTTCGCTGGTTCCTGGCAGGAGATCCGCCAGATAGTTCACGGTGACAAAGCCAATCTGGCCGTGTGTGAGCACGACCGCTTTCGGCCGTCCCGTGGATCCGGAGGTGAAAAACAGCCAGCAGGGATCATCGTAGTCGACTGCCGCATTCTCGAACGGCAATCCGTCAAAGCGGGCGATCAGCTCTTCATAGTTTTCGCCGCAACGGCTCGCCCCGATGCAGATTGTTCCAACCAGATCCGGTTGACCGTTCTGGACAGCGTCGGCTTGATCTTCGAATTCCGCGTCGCAAATGAAGAGTTTCGCTTTGGCTTTTTGTCCGGCGTAGGCCGTTTCGGCCGGTGCCTGCCGGAAATTGCAGGGGACCCAAACCGCTCCGAGCCGAAACGCAGCCAGCATGATTTCGATCATCTGGTTGGAATTCTGCGCCTGAACGAGAATACAGTCGCCCTTCTTGATCCCGAACTCGGTCGTTAGCGCATTGCCAAGTGCCGAAACACGCCGGTCGAGCTCGCCCCATGTCCAGGTCCGCCCCTCCCAGACCACTGACTGGCGCTGCGGCCAGCGCATCGCATTTCTGGTCAGATAATGCGCCAGGTTGGTTACGCGATTAGAACAGCGCTCCATCATTGACCGATCATTCCCTTTTCCCGGTAGCGTTGTGCGCGACGTTAGGATGCTCAGGTGCGATTTGACAAGGCGCGCCGTTTGCGTCTCATTCCAAGCTGCCAACACCCTTGCTCCGAAAGCCGCGTTCCACTCGGGAGACAGCTCATGACAGACATCTGTATTACCGACTGGGACGATGCCTATGCCAACGCCGCGCACATCCAGGGAGCTGAACACTATCCGGACAGATGGGCTGCGGACGCAAAGGCGTTCAGAACCGACTGGACCGGCAAGGAACTTGACATTGTTTATGGGAACAAGGAGCGGCTGCGTCTTGACCTCTTTTATCCCGAAGTAACGTCCAAGGGACTGGTGGTTTTCGTTCACGGCGGTTACTGGCTGCGGTTCGACAAGAGCTATTGGTCCCATTTTGCCCATGGGGCGCTGAAACATGGCTGGACGGTTTGTCTGCCGAGTTACGAATTGTCGCCGGCGGCAGACATCGCGGAAATCACAAAACAGATAGGCGTTGCGATTGGTGTCGCCGGTGAACGTGTCAGGGGGCCGATCCGTTTGTCGGGTCATTCTGCCGGCGGCCACCTGGTCACCCGCATGCTGTGTGCGGACACGCCACTGGTTACAAGTCTTGTTGAACGGCTGGAAAAGACTGTGTCGATCAGCGGACTGCATGACCTGCGGCCGCTGCGAAACACCCGAATGAACGAACACTTCAAGCTTACGGAGACGGGGGCAACATCCGAAAGTGCCGCCTTGCAGAAGCCGATTTCCACTTGCCCCGTTACGGCTTGGGTTGGGGCCGAAGAGCGTCCGGAATTTATTCGCCAGTCCCGATTGCTGGCGGAGGCCTGGGCAAATGCGACCGTTCACATCGACCCGGAAAAGCACCATTTCGACGTTATCGACGGGTTGCTTGACGCAAACAGCGATCTGACGCGTACGCTGGTTTCCGGCTAAGCGCATTGATGGCACTTATGCTGAGCTTAAGTCTTGGTGATGCGCTCTGCGATTTCCTGGTTGAGCATCAGCATTTCGATCATGCGGCTGCGGGCCTGCTCGCCATTCCCTGCCTGGATGGCTTCCGCGACCTTGATGTGATTGCTTCTTGAGAGGCGTTCTTCAGGAACACCGTCCCGCCCGGCAGCGTAGGAACTGACGAGGACCGCGTGAATCAGGTTCTGGAACTGGGCGAGCATGAGATTCCCGCTCGCCTGCAGGATCGTGGAGTGAAATGCATAGTCGGCGCCGATCATTGCCTTTTCACCGAGATCGGATCGAATGGATTTTGCTGCCGACAGGATTGTTTCGCGCTGTCTCTGGCTTGCGTTTGCCGCAGCCAGGGATGCGGCTTCCGGTTCGAAGATGAACCGAAGTTGCGTGGCCTCTGCATAGATCCTGGCCGTCATTGGGCATTCGGGCGTGTGCCAGCGGATCACATCGGGATCCAGCAGGTTCCATTCATTGAAATGGCAAACCTTTGACCCGTAGCGGCGCGCGGTTCTCACAAGTCCCTTTCCACACAGGACCTTGATTGCCTCACGTATCACCGTTCTGGACACGCCAATGGCTTCCACGAGCTCACCTTCCTTGGGAAGCGTCGAGCCAGTCGCGTAGTCTCCGCGGGCAATGCGATGCCCCAGATGTTCGACCGTGTCCTTGACGGCTCCTGTGGGGAGTGACGTCAGGATTTTTTCCGGCAGTTCGAATAATGAGCGGTTTGGTTCTGTCATTTTACCGGCTCGGTTGCGCGAACTAATGTGCGTCTAAGCTGAGTGGAATAGATCCACTACTATTATTAATACGAGAAAATGTACGGAAATGCTACGCAAAGCTTTTGCAAATTCACTCTGGAAGCGCAATCAGAGGCTGTATTTGCTTAGCTTGTCTGGTGAATACTGAGAGTGTCGCCGAGTAATCCTGATTGCTTTGTGCGTAATTTACTATCGATTGAAAACAAGATTTTCGAGGCTTCCGAATTGAAAAACATGCAACGGATCACATCGTTTCGGTCCAGGCGGCGCGGTTAGGCACGCGCTCTTTTGGCGAAGCGCGGTTTGACGCCTCGTGAGCAGGGAGAGGTCAGGGAAGATGTGCCATTCAGGTCGTGGTCATCAGTGCGGTGGACCGTGTGCCAGGAGGTCATATGGCCCGGGTTTCGCCAGTCCCGTAACGGTATGTCCTTATTTGGAACCTGAACTCAGCAAAGCACCGGCAATCGCAAAAAGCGCTCCAACAACCACGGCTATGCCGACCTGTCCGAGCCCAAAAGCAGCGAGCAAACCCATAGCGACCAGAGGCGTTAGAAAGGCAAGGCTGGAGATCGTTGCCGTGGAGCCGGCACGTGTTGCCCTGTCCCACAACACGTTCGCGACCGTGAAAGGCCCGATTCCCATAAGTGCAATCACGAACCATTCCTTGGCGGATGGCCAATAGATAGGTTCAAGCAAGACATGTGCGCCCAAGGCACACACCCCGGCAAGCCCGAGTGACGGGCCGACAACATCCGTTTCAACTTTCGCAAGCGAACGGCCGACCGAATAGGCTGCGAAAGTCAAGGCGCCGCAGACACCAAGCAAGGCGCCAAAAACGTCCAGGTTTCCGGCCATCTTTGGGGACAGGGCAATTGCAACGCCCAAAAAACCACAGGCTATTCCGAGCGTTTGCAACAAGGAAGGCATGCGCCGATGTAACAGAGAGGCCAGCAGGACAAACAAAACCGGCCAGAGATAATGGACGACATTCGCTTCAGCTGGTCCTATTCGCGCTATGGCCGCGAGATAGAAGGCGTTGTTGCCCATCAATCCGATCGCCACGAAGACCAGTGTTTTCAGCGGCACGTACACAAAGGCTTGAGACCTGCCTTGTTGAACCGCCAGAAAGCAAGAAAGCACAGAGCCGATCAAGGCCGAGGCACCCAGAACCAGGAGCGGTGGTGCAGGGCTTACCGCCGTTGCAAGCGCTGGCCAGCTCGCCCACAAAACGACAGCTCCAGCGACGAGGGCATAGGACCTTGCGTTTGGGCCACTAGATTTGATTGTACTCCACCTTGCTCGCAGCCGTTTCAGCAAATGGCAAAGCATGTGGCGGAAGGGCTGCGCAGGGTTTGCGAGGATCATCGTCATTTCAATTCAACCGGTGCCGCACACACAAAGAAAATATTTTCTTAGTTAGACAAGATGTCGAACAGATTGCCAAGTTCAGTGCGCAGGTCTTCAGGGTCCTCTAGACCAATACTAATCCGCAGGATTGTTCTTTGATGTTGAGCATTTGCAAATTTACGGCCTTGCCCGATGGTCACCGGTGCAACAAGGCTCCGCGTTCCGCCCCAGCTTGCACCGATTGCCATGAGTTTCAGCCGGTTCAGGCCATCGTCCAGATTGGCTTCCTGTTTCGCACTCAGCACAACACTGAAGACGCCGCTTGACCCGGAGAAATCGCGTTTCCAGAGCTCATGCTGCGGGAAATCCGGTAGGGCAGGGTGCAAAACCAGATCAACATTTTCGCGTGCGGACAATTCTTCAGCGAGGCTCAACGCGACCTTGCCCGCATGCTGAAGCCGAACGCCCATCGTCTCGATCCCCCTTAAAGCAAGGGCGACTTCATCCGGACCAACGCCGATGCCCAGCATGCGCATTGTGTCACGCAATTTCCTGCGCAGTTCCAGGTCGTTTACGCAAACGGACCCGAGCAACAGATCCGAGTGTCCTCCAACATATTTGGAAAGCGCCTGCATCGAAAAATCGATGCCGAGATCTAGCGGCTTCAAGTAAAGAGGGGTCGCCCAAGTGTTGTCGGCCCCGGTCAAAATGCCGTGCTTCTTTCCAAGCGCCGCAATTGCGCGCAAATCCTGCATCTCCATTGTGGTTGATCCCGGGGTTTCTGCCCAGATCAGTTTCACCGAAGGGTCGATCAGCTCTTCGATCGTTTTGCCGTCGGGCCGGTAGATTTTGTGGTGGATGCCCCGCGGCTGCAGGTAGTCGAGGCAAAACTCAAGAACGGGCGGGTAGACATTGTCGGGGATCAAGACCGTATCGCCCGGCAAAAGAACGCTCAGGAAAACAAGCGTCGCTGCGGACTGACCGGACGACACGATGACTGTGCGCAGCCCGTTTTCAAGGCTTGTAAGCTGTGCCTCAAGCGTTCTCGTGGTTGGTGTTCCGTGCAGGCCGTAGAAATAGCTGTCGAGATCGCGCTCAAGACGCGTTGCAAAAGCCTGAGCGTCATCGAACACGATTGTCGATGCGCGATAGGTCGGGACCGTCAGACTTGAAAATTCAGATTGGTCGACATTGGGATGTATCGTGCACTTTGTAGCGTCGCGCATGGTTTTTCCTCTCAAAACTCGGCGAACTACAGCAGAATTCTCTTTGGCAAACAATTTATAGTTAGGCATAATTCTATGCTTAAATTTTATATCCTGTGAGACGTGAGCATGAAGTTCAGGCAGCTTGAAGCCTTCCACAATCTGATGATCTCGGGATCGACGGTTCGCGCAGCTGAGTTGATGCAAATTACGCAGCCGGCGATCAGCAGAAGCATTGCCGAACTTGAGGCATCCCTTGGTTTCTCACTCTTTGACCGAGTGCGCGGACGGATGGTTCCAACCACCGAAGGTCAATTGTTTTTCCGGGAGGTGTCAGAGAGTTTCAAAGGCATGGATCGGTTGAGGTCCGTCGCCGCGGCGATCCGGGATTACGGCTCGGGGCATTTGAAAATTGCCTCGCTTTCAGCCCTCGGAGCGGAGCTGGTGCCGCGGGCAATTCAGGACTTCAGATTGAAGAACCCGCGCGTCCGGATAACGCTTCACATCCTGCCTTCGGCGCAGGTTCGCAACCAGGTTGTGGATGGTAACTTCGATGTCGGTTTGGCAGCTGATGAAATAGATCGCTCCGGACTGGACACGACCCACTTTGGCGGGTTTTCCGGCGTCATTGCCATGGCTCCCAATCATCCCTTGGTAAAACTGGACACGCTCGCCCAAGAAGACCTGGTTGGCCAGCCAATGATTGGGTTGGCACCGGAAGATAGGGCACGCCACCGGTTTGATGCGATCTTGAATGATGCAGGCGTTACGCCCGACTATGTGGTGGAAACACCTTCTTCGACGACGGCGTGTGCCTTGGCGCTTTCAGGTGATGCGATAGCGCTGGTCAATCCGCTGGTAGTTGACGGTTTTGTTGCCAGAGGGCTGGTGGTGCGCCCGTTCACACCTGCGGTCAATTTTCGCTCGTTCCTGCTGTTCCGGCCTGATGCGCAAAAATCGAAGCTGGTGAGGGACTTCACCACGTGTCTCTTCAACCTCAGGAACACTGCGGGCTGACCGCGGACGAAAGGGAATGTCAGGCTTTCGTTTAGCGATGCCCCTCCAAATTTCGCGTCTCCAAAAGGAATATGCCAAACCGTTTGTCGCTCTGCGCACAAGTAAACACGCTCAAGCCGGGCGAATTTACAAGCATTGCCGGTTTGCCGTAAAAATCCGGAGGACACGCAAACAAGTTCCAAAATGTTTCAAGAATTTCGAGCGCAAATTCGACGTCGAACTGAGTTTATTTACAATTGATTTTTATGGAAAATTTAGAAAACCTGCGCACACTACGCAGTTGAGGGAAAGACTGAGTAATACGGACTTACTGTCTTGAGTATCAGCACCAGTGCGTCGTTGCCATACGCTCCAAAAGAAGTGGGTCATGCCAGTCTGTCGCGGACCTTCATTCTTTATACTCTTGGCTTGTTCGCTTTGCTTGGGCTCGTCTTTATCGGGATATTGACGAAGATCACCTGGGACGATGCGCACGCGCGTGCGATCCGTGTGACCGAAGCCTTCTTTCAGGCGACAAAGCGTCCGTTCGAAAGAGCAATTTGGACGGTCAATGCCGATGCTACGCTCCAGCTAATTCGCGGTCTTGAGAGTCTTGAGGTCGTGGAACGTGTCTGGGTGGAAACGCCTGACACGGGGGACTTCGGGGAACCGGTCGAGGGCCTTCGCCGGGGCGATGCGCTGAGCTACACATTGAATTCTCCCAGCACGATCTTGCACAAGGATGCGATCGGGCAGGTTTTCATCCTTCTCGACCGAAATATGATTTCTCGTGAAATCGTTTCGACCGTTGGTTACATCGTTGCAGCGATCATTGTCTATCTGCTCCTGCTTGCGGTCGTCATCCGGATGGTGTTCCGGCGCCTGATCGGGCTGCCTTTGTCGGCCATTGTCGATTATCTGTCGACACCAAGGCTTATCGAGGACCCGCCGACGTCTCAGCTGATGCCCGGTCGAGACGATGAAATCGGGATCCTTGCGGAAAGTCTTCAGTCCATGGTGCAGCGCAGGCATTTGGACCTACAGAAAATTCAGGAATACCAGACCAATCTTGAAGATCTCGTCGCACATCGCACGGAACAGCTCAAGCTGGTGCAGGAGGAGCTTATCCAAGCGGACAACCTGGCAGCGCTCGGAGCGCTTGTGGCCGGAGTATCGCATGAGTTGAACACGCCGCTCGGAAACGCCCTGATGGCGGCAACAACAATCCAGGATTCCACAAGTTTGCTCAAAACCGAGCTTGAGCAGCAGCGTCTCAGCAAGGAAATGCTGGAGAGCGAAGTGCAGCGCATATCAGACACTGCGGGCATTATCGACAAGACGCTCGGACGGGCGAGAGAGCTTGTCGGTAATTTCCGGCAGGTCGCGGTTGACCGCCAAAGCGAGAAAATGCGTTCGTTCAATTTCGATCACATTATCCGCGAGACGATTGCGACCCTTCTGCCGACGTTGAAAAAGACCTCGTTCAAGGTCGAGTTGAAGCTGAATGCCGAAGAAGTCGTTGAAAGTTACCCCGGCGCGGTGAGCCAGCTCGTTTCCAATCTTGTCGAGAATGCCATGAAGCATGCTTACGAGGGACGCAGCGAAGGGACGATCGAGTTGTCGTCAAGGGTCGTGTCGCCGTCGGAGTACAGCGGGAACGATGCAAAACCCAAAAGGATTGTCCTGACGTGCAAGGATTATGGCGTTGGAATTCCTGAAAAAAACCTGAAGAAGGTGTTTGAGCCATTCTTCACGACCAAGTTCGGCAAGGGTGGTTCTGGTTTGGGAATGGCGATTTGTTATCAGCTGGTGACCGAAGCACTGAACGGGACGATAAATGTGTCGTCCAAAGTGGGCGCCGGAACCGAATTCACAATTGAACTCCCTGTCAAAGCGTCTTCTGAAACAAAAACAGAAGCAGGAAAGAAGGTGTATTGATGGCGATGGATTTTCTTGCATCTTCAGAACCTGACATCCGGCAGAGCACAAAGTCTCCCTGGAAGATCCTCATTGTCGACGATGACCCCGACGTGCATGAAGTAACCCGGATTGCAGTCGACGGCTGTCTGTTCGAGGGCCGGGCATTTGAGTTGCTGCATGCGTTATCGGCGCAGGAGGCGCGGCAGTGCCTTATCGAACGTGACGATATTGCCGTCGCGCTGATCGACGTCGTCATGGAAAGCGATACCGCCGGATTGGGATTGGTGAGCTGGATCAGATCGGAGCTCGGCAACAACTTCACACGGCTTATTTTGCGGACGGGACAGCCGGGCTACGCGCCCCAGACTGACGTCATCATGAAGTTCGACATCGATGGCTATGCCGAAAAGGCCGAGCTCTCGCGGACGAAACTGATTACGGCAATTGTCACCGCGCTGCGTGGCTACAAGCTCGTGATGTCCCTTGAAACCAACCGGAAGAAACTGGGTCAGCTGAACGCGCATTTTACTGCGATTGTGGAAAAGAACGCCCTCAGCGAATTCGCCGCCGCGGTCTTGGAGCATCTTGCCGACCTGGTCGGGCAGCCGCTCGATGCCATGTTGTGCGGTCTGGAAGCGCTTCCGGATTATGGCGGTGCCGATCTTTCGACAGTAAGGGTTCTATCAGCGACAGGTGCTTTCGAAGACAAGATTGATCTACCGATCGAGGTTATCGGCGACGACCTGATCCGCAAGAACGTCACGGAATGCACAGAAAGCAAGGCAACGGTGTCAACGCCCCACGGCGTCGCGCTGCCACTGATCACCAGAAACGGATTGGCCGGTGCACTTTTCGTCGGCTTGTCTGAAAGCGTGCTTGAAGAGCTTGTCGGATCTGAAGTCGTTCAGCTCTTTGTTTCGAATGTTGCCCTTGGTTACGAGAAAACGGGCCTTCTTGAGCACATTCGCAACCTTGCCTATGTTGATCGGGTTACCGGTCTTTCGACGTTTTCCGGTTTCCTTGAGACCTTTCAACGATGTTCGGCCAAGCATGGGCCGCTCTTGGTCGTACACTCCGACATTCAACGGTTTCGGGTCATCGTGGATGGCATCGGCGATGAACGCGCCGGGGCCGTTTTGAAGCGAACCGGTCACAGGCTTTCGCAGACATTTCCGGACGCGCTTACGATCGCCCGCAAAGAAAAGGACGAGTTCCTTATTCTTCTCAAAGGCGGCGAAGAGAACAAGATCCAGGATGTTGTCGCGCGTATCGAGGACGCCTTCCAGGAACCGATCACGCTGGATGAAAACCAGATTACGTTGCGGTTGAGGCTGGGATTTGCAGCCGCTGACGGCGAGATCAGAGGTGCTGAGGAGACCGTTCGGTATGCGTCGATTGCCCTGAACGATGTCAGGCAAAAAGGACTCACCAATCACGCGGTCTTTCATCCGCTGATGCAGGAGGCCGCATTCGAGAGACTAAGGCTTGCATCTCTTTTGACCGGATCGGGCAACCAAACGGAATTCTCGCTCAACTACCAACCGATCATGCATGCCAGCGATGAGAGCATTGCCGCTTTCGAAGCGCTGATGCGGTTCAGAACTCCGTCCGGAAACTTCCTGAATACGGCCCGCATGATTGAAGCGGCCGAGGCGAGCGGATTGATCACCGAGATCGGTGCCTGGATGTTCAAGTCCGCATTTTCCGAATTCAGCCGGCTACACGGTTTGTCGAGACATGTCAGGCTGAACGTGAACCTTTCTCCGAGGCAGGTTCAGGCCAACCGGATTTACAAGGACATTGAAGATGCGGCTTCCGCTGCCGATCTGAGCCTCGACAGGCTGGTTTTTGAAGTGACCGAGGGTTTGTTCATCAGCAATGACCAAGTGACGATGTCGCTGCTGACCTGGCTTCGCAACAAAGGCGCGAAGGTGGTGATCGACGATTTCGGGACAGGCTATTCCTCGTTCAGCTATCTTCGGAAGCTGCCGGTTGACGGCATCAAGATCGACCGCAGCTTCATCATGAACATGGACCAGGATACCGATGCGCTCGCGGTGGTGAAGTCGATCATCGCTGTCGCGCAGGCGCTCGATCTAAGCGTGACGGCGGAAGGCGTCGAGACGGCAGAGCAACGAGAGATCATGCGCGACCTTCAGTGTGACTATTTGCAAGGGTATCTGTATGCAAAGCCACTCACTAACGCCGAGTTGAATGCCTTCATCCAGGACTCACGCGTTCCAAACCTCGCAGTCGGATAAAGCCCTTCCAACCAGACGTCAGACATGACCGTTGCGCAGGAGGCCGTCATGAGTCCTCGCGCATGGGACTGAGTTATGCCCGGTGCGGGACCGCGGCACCCGTAAAATCTTTTGCCCGCGATACATAAGTTATTGAATTTCGGAACGAAGCACGCTCTCATAGGTCTGCATCGCACGCGCATTGACGGTGGTTTTCCCCTTCAATGTCCACCAAGCTACTGACAAAATTAGACAAGGTGCAAAAAGAGGGAGAACAAAATGGACATGAACGGCTCCCACCGGATACCGGCAAAAAGAGAGGCTGTCTGGGAAGCCCTCAATGATCCGGAGATCCTCAAAGCCTGTATTCCAGGCTGTGAAAGTCTCGAAAAGACGTCGGATACGGAAATGAATGCCCAGGTCACGACCAAGATCGGACCGGTCAAGGCGAAGTTCAAAGGCGCCGTTACGCTCGAAAACCTTAAACCGCCGGAAAGCTACACGATCACCGGAGAAGGCAAGGGTGGTGTCGCCGGATTTGCGAAAGGCTCCGCTGACATCAGTCTGGCCGAAGAGGGCGATGAAACCGTTTTAACATATGAGGCAATGGCCCAGGTGGGGGGCAAACTTGCCCAGTTGGGAAGCCGTCTGATTGACTCCACCGCAAAAAAGATGGCGGGAGAGTTTTTTGACAAGTTTGCCGAACTGGTACCGGCTGGGTCCAAACAGCCCGAAAGTGCTCCGGTAACGGAGGAAGATATCGATCCCGGTGTCGCCGAAGAGGCCAAACGGATCGCGATTGAAGAAACGCCTGGCGAAGTCATGCACGCAATCGAGGAAGCCGAGCATGCGGTTGAGGAGACCTTCCACAAGGCGGAGGAGAACCTTGAAGCTGCCGCAGGCCGGAATGCATTTGGTGGTCCTGTGGTCTGGGGCCTGGCCCTGTTGGGCGTGCTGATCCTGGTGCTGGCGCTTGCCAGTTGACCTGGTCACCCTGCATTTGGTTTGATGATGTTTTGAAAGTACCGGCAAGGCAAAAACAGGATTATGACGCGTAATCAATAAGTTGTTCCTTGCAAGAGAGCCTTTACGAGGGAGAGGAATTTATGTCGAAGGTATCGATGGTTTTGAACGGGAAGTCTGTTTCGGCGGATGTTGAGGACCGTACG
>NZ_JASHKA010000012.1 GCF_030732845.1 Roseibium sp. MMSF_3544 | reverse complement strand
CACATTCGCAGGCGTTCGAGGATGTGGCGCCCGAGGGTCCGAACCTTCCTGTGCTTGCTTCTGAGGAATTTGTCTTTCCTCCTGAATTCAGGTTGCCGCTTGGCGAAAGCGAATTTGACCTCTCGGGCCAGGACGACGCTCTGACGGATTTGGCCGCACTCGACGCCGGGGCCGATGGGGCTCTGCCGGACGAGGGGTCGTTCCAAGTGCCGAACGGGGCTGAGGGGGCATTGCCGGGGCAGTTCGCCATTCCTCGGGGCGGTGCAGACTTTGCTCCAGTTTTCGAACCGGGCACCTTACCGGATGCTACACTGCAGCCGTTACCAGCTGGCGTTTCGGCGCCGGCGTTTGTCAATGGGCCGGCAAACGGTGGGCAGCAAACGCCGCAACCAATCGGTTTCAGGTTGGTGGCGCCGCTGGAAGCAGCACCAGCTGATCTGCCGCAGGGCGGAGATATCAGGGTCGCGGATGTACTCAAGCCCGAGGTGGAGGTGGCCAAAGGCATATCCCTGATTGCTGAGCCAGAGCTCTCATATCCGCTCGCGTCAAAACCTGATGTTTCCGGTGCACAGGTCAGCGTACCTGAGGTGAGAACTGAACGGCGATGGCAGGCCGAGCTTCCCAGCGAGTTGCGGGCGCCGGTGCCTTCATTTGACAAGCCGCTCGAAGCGACCACTCTAAAGCCGGTCACAACGCCTTTGCCGTCTGATGAAGTGCGGATTGCTTCACCAGCTGTGCCCGCTTCCCTCGCTGGTAGCGCGCAGCAAAACCTGACGGCACCAACAGAGGTTCAATCGCAGCAGGTGCCACCGCTGGTGCCGGGCAAAGTGGTCACGCATCCTGTGGATGCTGATCTGTCAGGTGTGGCTGACGACGAGATCACGAACATTGCGAAACGTGCCGGTGCTGAGCCCGGCACAGTGTCGGTGACACAGTTCTTGCGTCAGACATCTGTCACAACCGAAACACGGCTCGAAGTACCGCAGGTTGTGAGCGGCCGCTCTGGCACTGTTGATCCGTCAGGCTTCGCGCCTGTCACCTTGGAAAGCGATGCGGCGGGCAAGGCGGGCACGGCCGCTGGAGGCGCAACGCTCGCGGACGCTAAGTCGCCAAATCCTGCCGCACATAACGGTGCAGATCCAGCGCGTCAATTGCCGGCAGGACCGGTGCAGGAGAGGCCTGCAGGCGCCCCAATCGTGGCGGCAGCCCTGGCGGCGCAGCTCCCTCCTGACGATCCTCAGCTTCTCGGGAATTCCCTGGAGCCCAATCCTTCTGGTGAGTTTGCAACGACCGTGCGCGGCGGCGAAGTTTCGGGTGCCTTGAGAACCGAGAGCCTGCAGCTGCCGAACCAGGCGCAATCCGGTCAGGTTTCAACGCAGGTCGCTGCCGAGATCGCGCGCAACCTGAAAAACGGCCAGACACGGTTTCAGATGCGCTTCGATCCACCGGAACTCGGCAGGGTTGATGTCAACATGCGTGTCGGTGCCGATGGCGGCGTTCATGCGCATCTGATTGTCGAACGGCCGGAAACGCTGGATATGTTTTTGCGCGACCAGCGCGGCCTTGAACGCGCGCTGGAGGCTGCGGGCCTGAAAGCGGAGTCTGAAAACCTGCAGTTCTCGCTAAAGCAGGAAAGCGGCCGTGACTTTGCATCAAGCGATGGCCGGTCTGACCAGACTGCCGACCTGGCTGGCGCGGAAGAGGGGGCCGAAGCTGACGACGCCGACAGGGATGCCGAAGAGGTGGTCCGACTTACGCTTGCCGGGCGGCCCGGTGGATTGGACCTGAAGATTTGACCAGTCACCTGAAGCTGAAGTTCGTCTCATCGATAGGCAGGCTTAGAACGAACTTCAGGTCCAGAAAGGTGACGAGCAAGTTTATGATTCCGGTGTGGTTTTCAAATCTGAAATTCGCACCGGAGGACACTGCAATATGAGGCGAATTTCGAATTCGCCGCACTAAAGGGATGGTGTGCCATCCGGGGAGTATGAAGTGACAACCGTTTCTTCCAGCACGAGTGCAACGGCCCAGAGCGGCGCTTCGGCCAGCCAGACCGGGCTTATGGCCAACTACGAACTGTTCCTGAGCATTCTGACCACCCAGATCCAGAACCAGGATCCGCTCGACCCGATGGACTCGGCCGAATACACCAACCAGTTGGTCCAGTATTCCAATGTCGAGCAGGCAATCCAGCAGAACCAGAACCTGGAAGAGATCATCGCGTCGCTGAACAGCAACATGAGTGTGAGCTATGTCAGCTATATCGGCAACGAGGTGACGGCCAATGCCGCGACCACGACGTTGACCGGAAGCCAGGCGAGCTGGAATTACGACGTGAGCGAAGACGCAACCGGCACATACGAGATCCGCAATTCCAGCGGTGTGCTTGTCTATACCGGGGAAGCCGATCTCAAGGCCGGTTCGGGAACCATCAACTGGAGTGGACAATTGACCACGGGTGGTGACGCCCCGGACGGTCTTTATACAATCTCTTTCGATGTCAGGGACGCGGCCAGCAATCGGGAGACTGTCAGAACGGAAACGAAGGGTATCGTCGACAGTGTCGATCTGTCCGGGTCGGAAGTGATCCTGAATGTCGCCGGACAGAAAATCCCGGTCTCCTCGGTAACGTCCGTTTCAACGCCCAGCTGATAGAAACGGAAACGACCTGTCCGGACGTGACTTGACCCCGTCTGGCGAGCAGCGATGCGATTGATGCAAAGCCTCGTCCGGTAAATTGTCATCCGGTGCAATGCTTTGTTGTCGTTCTCGGTGAAAGGGCGACCTTGCCATCTTGCAAAGTCTCACGCCGACTTGTGCTCCCGCTCATTTTTTTTGAAACGTTCTCGAAGCTTTGTCAGCTGTCGAATTGCGCACGCGTCGTTTTGCCTTGCAAAATGCGCGGGGAGGAAATCATGGTTAACAAAATCATATATTGGAGTTAATTCTTTTAGTGTTCTTCTTTGTGATTTCCTAAATATCATTCACTAAATTTCGATTTTATAGTTAATAAAAACACAACTTTGCTTTAGTCGTTTGTTAAGCGTCGTCTTGTAGTCTCAACTCACCTTGGTCATGGTTAGTGTGAGAGTACAATGACCGAACAGATTCGTTCGCGCGTAAAATATGTCATCGGGCCGGATGGTAGTCCGCTTACTATTGCAGACCTGCCTCCGACATCGACAAAGCGGTGGGTGATCCGCCGCAAGGCAGAGGTGGTGGCTGCGGTTCGCGGTGGCCTGCTGTCGCTGGAGGAGGCCTGTCAGAGATATACCCTGACAGTCGAAGAATTTCTTTCGTGGCAAAGCTCTATTGAAAAGCACGGCCTTGCAGGCCTGAGGGCGACCCGCATCCAGCAATACAGGGGTTAAACCCGAGTATTATCAATCACAGGTTCGCATTTAGTGCGCTTAGGAAGGTCGGCTTTGCCGGCCTTTTTATTTGCGTGATTTGCCTTCGAAATGTCGAAAAACTGGTGAAGCCTTATCCAACTATTAATGAAGTCGGCAGTTTTTCCCCACTTCAGTTGCGAATTGCAAATCGAAAAACGGCAGAAATCAGGCTTTTTTGAGTTTATCCGACTTGAGCGTTAACCAGTTGTTAACCGTCAGGGCGGCAAATTTTGCCCATCGAGGGTGTGGCGTGTCAGGCCGGCTCCAAAAACAACGGCTTAGACATGTTTCAGATGCGGGCGGGCAATCTTGAGCGGCTTATTTGATTTTCTGAAAACACTGGGAGCAGCGCGCCTTGCCGCAATGGGGGCGGTCGCGGCGATCCTTGTCGGCGTGTTTGCATTCATTATTCTTCGCGTCACCGCTCCGCAGATGACGACACTCTATAATGAGCTCACCCTGGAAGATTCCGCAGCGATCGTCTCGCAACTCGAAAGTCAGGGAACGCAATTCCAGCTCTCGCGCCAGGGCGCGACCATTCTAGTTCCCAGAGAGCAGGTTGCCCGGCTCAGAATGCAGCTGGCGGCTGAAGGTCTGCCGACTGGCGGGTCGATCGGCTATGAGATTTTCGACCGCAGCGACACGCTGGGTGCGACAAGTTTCGTTCAGAACATCAACCACCTGAGAGCGATGGAAGGGGAGCTTTCCCGCACCATCGGGTCGCTCGACAGGATCCGAAACGCACGCGTGCATCTGGTTGTTCCGGAGCGCCAGTTGTTTCAGCGGGATCGTCGTCCGCCGTCAGCGTCCATTGTTCTGAACGTGCGCGGTGCGCTTGGCCCCGGCGAAATCCGGGCGGTTCAACACCTCGTGGCGACTGCCGTTGACGGGCTCGACCCCGATCGCGTGTCGATCGTTGACGAAAGCGGCCGCCTTCTGGCGTCAGGGGCCGGCGGGGATGATGAAGATATGGTGTCGACCTCGTTGCAGGAGCGGACAGTTGCCATTGAAGGCCGCCTGCGCAACCAGATCGAAGAGATCCTGAACTCGATTGTCGGGCCGGGCCGGGCGCGGGTGCGCGTCAACGCGGAGGTCGATTTCAACCGGTTGACGGAAACGACGGAGACCTTCGATCCGGAAGGTCAGGTCGTCCGTTCAACCCAGACCAAGGAAGAAGCGACCTCGTCGGTGAGCCGGAACGGTCAAGTCACTGTGGGCAATCAGCAGCCGAATGCCCAGGCCCAGGACGATCAGGGTGGCCGTGATACCGCCTCCCTAACGGAAGAAGTCGTCAACTACGAGATTTCACGTTCCACGCGGACGGAAGTTGTCGAGGCCGGTCAGGTCCGGCGCCTGTCCGTTGCCGTGCTGGTCGACGGGACGTACGAGCCCGATGCAAGCGGCAATTCCGTCTACACGCCCCGGTCCCAGGAGACGCTGGACCGGATCGCGGTGCTGGTGCGCTCGGCTGTCGGGTTCGATCAGACCCGCGGCGATCTGGTTGAGGTCGTCAATCTGCAGTTCGCCCTGCCGCCTCAAGAAGATCTACTGACTGATGGCAACGGTCTTTTCGAATTTACCCGGGACGACATCATTCGCTTTGCGGAGCTGGGTGTCCTTTTCCTGATTGCGATCCTGCTTCTGATGTTCGTGGTGCGCCCGCTGCTGCGCCGGATCGTCACGCCGGAAGAAAAACAGCCCCAGGAGCTGATGATCGGGCCGGACGGAACGCTGGTTGTCGAAACCGAAGTGCCGCAGGAGGAAGAGGAACAAGACGAATTCGTCATCGAGTGGCTGGAACAGGCGCGCCAGGAAGGCGCGGTGCAAGCAAGCTCGATCGCGAAAGTGGGCGACATGATCAAGGATCATCCAAGCGAAGCCGTCAACATCGTGCGCGGCTGGCTGGATGAGCAGGCGGCCTGATGGGAACCGATCAACTTCAACAACACCTCACGATCAGCACGGATGAGGAAGACCGTGAGCTTAAAGGTGCCGAGCGGGCGGCGGTTCTGCTGCTCGCGCTGGGGGAATCGCATGGTTCGCCAATCTGGGAAAAGCTTGACGAAATCGAGGTCCGTCAGGTCTCAGCTGCGATGGCAAATCTCGGGCCGGTGACACCGAACATGCTTGAGAACCTCTTCAAGGATTTTGTTCGCCGGGTCAGCTCGAGAGGCGCGTTGACAGGCAATGTGGATGCGACCGAGCGCCTGCTGGCCAATTTTCTTCCTGGAGACAAAGTGTCGGTCATCATGGAGGAGATCCGGGGACCGGCCGGACGGAACATGTGGGAAAAGCTCTCCAATGTTCAGGAAAACGTTCTCGCGAACTATCTGAAGAACGAATACCCGCAGACCGTCGCGGTGGTGCTTTCGAAAATCAATTCCGACCACGCCGCGCGCGTTTTGGGCATCCTGCCGGAAGAGCTGGCGCTTGAAGTGGTCAGCCGGATGCTGCGCATGGACGCCGTGCAGAAGGAAGTCCTTGAGAAGGTGGAGCAGACGCTCAGGGTGGAATTCATGTCCAACCTGACCAACACGTCCCGCCGGGACAGCCACGAGATGATGGCGGACATCTTCAATAATTTCGACCGCCAGACCGAGGCACGTTTCCTGGCGGCGCTGGAAGAGGACAACCGCGAGGCAGCCGACCGCATCAAGACGCTGATGTTTACGTTCGACGATCTTCTCAAGCTGGATGCGGCGAGCTGTCAGACGCTTCTGCGTCACGTGGAAAAGGACCAGTTGGCGATCGCCTTGAAGGGCTCGACGGATACGGCGCGCGAATTCTTCTTCGGCAACATGTCTTCACGCGCGGCGAAACTGCTTGAAGACGACATGGACGCGCTCGGACCAGTGCGCTTGCGCGACGTTGACGAGGCTCAGACGGACATGGTGAACAAGGCCAAGGATCTGGCCGCAAAAGGTGAAATCATGATCTCCAAGTCCAAGGGCGACGAGGAAATCATCTACTGATGTTTAAACGGCAGGCAGCAACGACAGAATGGGCAGCATGACCAACCCGTCCAAATTTCTGTTCAACATGGACTTCTCCGCGCCGGAGGAGCCGGAAGTTGTTGTGCCGCCGGAACCGCAGATCCCGATGATCCCGGTTGCTGAACATGAGCAACTTCTGGCGGATGCCAGGGCCAAGGCGTTCGAGGAAGGGCGGGTGCAGGCGCTGCAGGATCTCCAGACCAAGCAGGAAACCCTGCTGACGGCGGAGATCAATCGGCTGGTGGATGTTGTCGGCGATGTGGTTCAGACCATTGATGAGGAACTGGCCGCCCAGGAGAAGAATGCGATCAGCCTGTCATTTCTTGTGGCAAGACGCCTTTGCGCGCACCTGATCGCCCGCCAGCCGCTGGCTGAAACGGTGGCCCTGGTGTCAGAATGCCTCGGGCCTCTGCGCAAAGCACCCCACCTGGTGATCCGGATCGCCGAAAAGGACCTTGACGCCTTGAAAGCCCAGGTCGATCCGATCATTCACGAAAAAGGCTTCGACGGCCGCCTTGTGATCCTGGGTGAGCCGGATATCGGGCGCGGTGACTGCCATATCGAATGGGCCGATGGCGGCATCAAGCGCGACCGCAAGGTATTGGAAAGCGAAATCGACACAAGTATCCGCACGTATCTGCGCGCGCACAGCGCGGCCAAAAAGGGCCAACAGACTGGTGCGCCGGCGGAGAAGGAACCTGACGCATGAGCGACGAACAAGACACGAATATTCCGCTGGACGAGCTGGAAGCTCCGCAACGCAGCCTGGAAGAAGATGAGGGCAACACGCCGCAATCGGCTGGTGATCTGGAAGCCGTTTTCGACGTCCCCGTCCGGATATCGGCGGTTCTTGGACATTCCAGAATGCATGTGTCGGATCTTTTGAAACTCGCCTCCGGCACGGTGCTGGAACTCGACCGGAAAGTGGGCGAGGCGATTGATATCTATGTGAATGACCGGCTGGTGGCCCGCGGTGAAGTCGTCCTGGTGGAGGACAAGCTCGGCGTCACCATGACGGAAATCATCAAGACGGACCGGTAAGGAGGGGATCAGATGCGTCTGCTAATTGTCGGGACACTTGGTGGTCAACTTACGACAGCATCGAAAATCGCCATGCAGGGCGGTGCCCAGGTTACCCATGCCGACGATGTCGAGGGAGCTTTAAAGGTTCTCAGATCCGGCCGCGGCGCAGATCTTCTGATGGTCGAGGTGCATCTCGATATCGCGAGCCTGATTTCAAAGCTGCAGAACGAGCGGGTCCATGTGCCGGTCGTGGCCTGCGGTGTGGAGACCGATGCCCAGGCCGCCGTCTCCGCAATCCGGGCAGGGGCGAAGGAATATATTCCCCTGCCGCCCGATCCGGAGATGATCGCGGCGGTGCTGGCTGCCGTTGCGCAGGAGCGCGGCGACCTGATCTATCGCGACGAGGCGATGGCCACGGTGGTCAAACTTGCCGAGCAGGTGGCTCCGTCCGAAGCTTCCGTGTTGATCACCGGCGAGTCCGGCACAGGCAAGGAAGTCATTGCCCGCCACGTACACAAGTGTTCCACCCGGGCCTCGAAACCCTTCATTTCGATCAACTGTGCCGCGATCCCAGAGCATCTTCTGGAATCCGAGCTGTTTGGTCATGAAAAGGGAGCCTTTACCGGCGCCGTTGCCCGCCGGATCGGCAAGTTCGAGGAAGCAGACGGCGGCACGCTGCTTCTAGATGAAATCTCGGAGATGGATGTGCGCCTGCAAGCAAAGCTGTTGCGGGCGATCCAGGAGCGCGTGATCGACCGCGTCGGCGGCACGCGTCCGGTTCCGGTCAATATCAGGATCCTAGCAACGTCCAACCGGGATCTTGCGGAAAGCGTACGCCAGGGCCAGTTCCGCGAAGATCTGCTGTTCCGCCTGAACGTGGTCAACCTAAAACTTCCGGCCCTGCGAGAGCGGCCCGCGGACATCATGGAACTCGCCCAGTTCTTCATCAATCACTACTCCGAGGCGAATGGTGTGCCGGTGCGGCCGGTGTCGCTCGAAGCGCGTCAGGCGCTGATGTCCAATCCCTGGCAGGGCAATGTCCGCGAACTGGAAAACACCATGCACCGCGCGATCCTGCTGGCGTCCGGCACGGAGATCGGCGTCGAGGCAATCCGGATGCCGGATGGGACGCCGCTGTCCGGTTCAAGGGGCCTTGCCGAAAGGGCCGTTCAGACGGCGGAAGCTGTGAGCCGGTCCTTTGTTGGGCGAACGGTGGCAGACGTTGAGCGAGATCTTATCCTCGACACGCTGGACCATTGCCTGGGCAACAGGACGCATGCTGCGAAAATTCTGGGAATCTCCATTCGCACGCTGCGCAACAAGCTGAATCAGTATACCGATGAAGGCGTTAG
The DNA here is from genome assembly GCF_030732845.1 of Roseibium sp. MMSF_3544. GTDB lineage: Bacteria > Pseudomonadota > Alphaproteobacteria > Rhizobiales > Stappiaceae > Roseibium. The sequence goes on along the minus strand of NZ_JASHKA010000012.1, from coordinate 194,089 downwards.
CGTACCCGCACCGGGGGAAGCACGGGCTTGAATCAACCGTAATCGAACAATGCTGGGCGTGGTAAGTTAAGTCAGTCGAGCGCCTGCCAGTAACCGGAACTCAGAATGTCGGACACGGCAGCAGGCGGACAAAACGGGGCGTCCAGTCCCCCACCAGAGCAGCAGGCGGCTGCTGCGCAGCAGGGCAGTCCGTTGTCGGGCGTGCCGAGCGTTCATGAACTCATCGACACGCTGAAGAAGGGTGACGTCGGTCTTGCCACCGGCATTCTCGTTATCCTGACGCTGCTGATCCTGCCGATGCCGCCGATGATGCTGGACATGTTCCTGGCGGTGTCGATCATCTTTTCCGTCATGATCCTCATGACCGGGCTGTTCATCCAGAAGCCGCTGGAGTTTTCCTCCTTTCCGACCGTGCTCCTGATTGCGACCATGCTCCGGCTCGGTCTCAATATCGCGTCCACCCGCCTGATCCTGTCCAACGGCCACGAAGGCACGGCGGCGGCCGGTAATGTCATCCAGTCCTTCGGCAACCTGGTCATGGGCGGCAATTTCGTTATCGGGATCATCGTCTTTGCAATCCTGGTGATCGTGAACTTCGTTGTCATCACCAAGGGTTCGGGCCGCATCGCGGAAGTCGCCGCCCGCTTCACGCTGGACGCAATGCCCGGCAAGCAGATGGCCATCGATGCGGATCTGTCCGCAGGGCTGATCGATGAGGCGGAAGCCAAGGCACGGCGGAAGGCACTGGAAGACGAGAGTTCGTTCTTCGGTGCCATGGACGGTGCGTCCAAATTCGTGCGCGGTGATGCCATTGCCGGACTCTTGATCACCTTCATCAACATTCTCGGCGGGATCTTCATCGGCGTCGCCCAGATGGAGCTGAGTTTTTCCGAAGCGGCCAACAACTACACACTGCTGACGATTGGTGACGGCCTGGTGTCACAGATCCCGGCGCTGATCGTTTCGACAGCTGCGGGCCTGCTGGTCTCCAAGGCAGGTGTCCATGGGGCAGCAGACAAGGCGCTCACCAGCCAGTTTACCGGTTATCCGAAAGCACTCGGCATGTCGGCGGCGGTCATGGTTATCCTCGCGTTCCTGCCGGGCATGCCGATGGCGCCGTTCCTTGGCCTCGCACTGATCTCGGGATATCTCGCCTATCAGATAGGGACCAAAAAGAAGAAGGCAGCGGCCAAGGTGGCGCAGCAAAAGGCCGTCGAAGCCGCGCCGAAACCGCCGCCTGAGCCGCCCATCACCGATGCGCTGAAGATGGATGAACTCAGGATCGAGCTCGGCTACGCGCTCCTGCCGCTGATCAACGGCAAGGCCCAGGGTGACGGCGATATCCTGACGGAGCAAATCAAGGCGCTGCGCCGACAGGTCGCCGGCGACATGGGCGTGATCATGCCTCCCGTCAGGATCCTCGACAATATTCAGCTCGGCGCGAACGACTATGTCATCAAGGTCAAGGAGGTTGAGGCTGGCCGGGGCATGCTCTACCCGAACCATTACATGGTCATGGATCCGGCGGGCGGCCAGGTGAAGCTCCCCGGAACGCACACTACGGAACCGACCTTCGGACTGCCCGCCACCTGGGTCGAGGCGCAATATCGCGAGGATGCTTCCCTGCGCGGCTATACAGTGGTCGATCCGGCAACGGTGCTGTCAACGCACCTGACCGAGACCATCAAAACCAATATCAGCGAGCTGCTGACCTATGGCGATGTCCAGAAACTTCTGAAGGAGCTGAAGGGCGAGCAGGCCAAACTGGTCGAGGACCTGGTGCCGTCCCAGATCACGGTTTCCGGCCTGCAGCGCGTGCTTCAAACCCTGCTCAACGAACGCATTTCCATCCGCGATCTTGGTACCATTCTGGAAGGGGTGTCGGAAGCGACCGGCATGACCCGCAACACCGATACGATCGCAGAACATGTCCGTTCCAGGCTCGGACGCCAGATCTGTGCCGCCAACCTTGCGCCCGGCGGTTATCTGCCACTGATCGCTTTGTCGCCGCAGTGGGAGCAATCCTTCCTGGAATCCATCGTCGGGGAGGGGGACGACCGTCAGCTCGCGATGCAGCCAAGCAAGCTTCAGGAATTCGTCGGCCGGGTCCGCGACGCTTTCGAGGAAGCTGCGCAGCAGGGCGAAGTTCCGGTGCTGCTGACATCACCCCAGACCCGCCCCTTCGTCCGGTCGATCGTCGAACGCTTCCGTGCTCATACGACGATCATGAGCCAGGCGGAAGTGCATCCGCGGATCAAGCTGAAAACGATCGGGTCGATTTGAGAGGTGGACAGCTTCGCTTCAATGAAAGTGTCTGCCCTCAAATTATTGGTTCGGGTGCAAGACAAGTCTGCCCCTGACTTTTGCCATAAACTTTATCTTTTTTCAGAATTCGTGGCTCGTCGATTTGGTCGAGCGTCACAACGCTCAAATATTCGTCAATGAAAATTATTCCGAAGGCTAATTACTTTGCCTGCTCACTTCCACTCCCAGATCGAATACGGAAGTTAACTAAATTTTAACTTGAAATACGCACAAAGTGCACCACGTGTTAGCTGAAAGGAGAATGCAAATGAATTTGCATAACGCTAAAAGTCTCCTGGTGCGTGATGGCCTGACGTATAGTCGTCCTCGCCTCGCTTGGCTTCCTTCGAACCTGTATCGCTCGCTGCGGGAAGCCAAGAAACACATCAGAAAGAACAAGTAGGCAGGCCTGCGTGCATTAGGTCATACCCGGTTTTCAAAGGGTATGACCTAGCCTACGCTCCCTGGTCCGCACACTCGCGGGCCCCCAGAAACCATCAAAGAACTCTTTAGACCAGCACGTTCACGCGTGCCATGACAGCCGTCGGGTTGGCGTAGGGACCGGCCTGGCTCTGGTTCTGCATGACGAACAGGGTATTGGCCTGTGAGGCCTGTGTGCCGATCGTGTTGAACGTGCTGGCCAGGTTGCGCAATTGCTGCATCTTCTGCGCCGATGCCTGGCGTTTCTTGGCCCAGGCCTGGTTGAAGTCTGACCAGGTGGATTTCCGCTGGGAGCTGAACGTTTTGTGGTAGTCCCGCTGGACGTAGTTTCCGATTTTCGGCATGGTCGCATCTTTCCTGGATACCGGATCACTGTCGCAAGACGTGGTTAACAACCTCTTAACAGGATGCAGAACGCAATTCGCCCTCTTGGTGATCCTGAAAGCAACTGATAAGCCGGTCCGGAACCCAAACATCGTCGTGGAGTTATGATGACTGGACAAGTGCTCGATCTGAACGGGTATACGGATGTCCCGGATGGCAAAATTGCTTTTGTCGTCACCTTTCTGGAAATGGTGAAACCACCTGAAAAACCGCTTGCTGCGGCGCGCGAGGACGTCTCGCTGCTCCGCTGGCACGACCCTGACCTTGCCGCTTACCGCAACCTCTTCCGCCAGGTCGGAGAGGACTGGATCTGGTTCGGCCGCCTGACCCATGACGACGAGACGCTCGGCAAGATGCTGAACGATCCCGCGAACGAAAACTACCTGCCGATGCAGGGCCGGAAGCCGATCGGAACGCTGGAACTCAACTACTCAAATCCCGAAGAACCGGAAGTCTCCTATTTCGGTCTCGTACCGGATGCCATTGGAGGCGGTCTCGGACGCTGGCTGATGGCGCAGGCGGTGGATATGGCCTGGTCACGGCCGGAAACCAAGCGCCTCTGGCTGCACACCTGCACCGGCGACAGTCCGCAGGCGATGAAATTCTACACGTCCTGCGGTTTCAGACCCTACAAGCGCGCCATCGAAATTGCCGACGACCCGCGTCTTCTCGGACATTATCCGCATCATAGAGCGCCGCATGTGCCGGTGATCGAGGGATAGTGCTGCGGCCCGATTTCCGGCAACGAGTGCCTCATCCTGAGGAGGGCCGGCAGGTCCGTCTCGAAGGATGTGCGGCGTGCGCTCTGGTTTGTGCCCATCCTTCGAGACGCCGCTGATGCGGCTCCTCAGGATGACGTGGTGCAGGTAGAAAAATACCCAGGCTGGAAAGTTGGTCACCTCTCCCCAAGAGAGAAGGTAAAGGAACGCGTAGACGCTCCGACCCGAAACGGCTTGGTTGCTTCCTGATGCGGCTCCTCAGGATGAAGTGGTGCTTCGAGCCGAATTTCTTTGGTTCGGTGTGAAAATTTCTCGCCGATCATCCCCGAACAATTCTGGGATGCCCATCTTGCAAGAAGGTGATTGCCTCAGGCGCTCATTTTCACGCGTTCCGGGAACGCTTCCGCGATGGACTGGCGGTTGGGTTGCAGGACGCCGCGCTCCGTGATGAGACCCGTGACAAGGCGGGCCGGCGTCACGTCAAATGCCGGATTGGCAACGGCAGACCCTTCGGCGACGATGTTGATGGTGTGGATGTCGCCACGATCGGTCCGTCCGGTCATTTGCGAGACTTCTTTTCCGTCACGCTCTTCGATCGGAACTTCCCGTACGCCGTCGGAGAGCGAGAAATCGATCGTCGGGGAGGGCAGGGCGACATAGAACGGAACATTGTTGTCCCTCGCCGCAAGTGCCTTCAGATAAGTACCGATCTTGTTGCAGACATCGCCGGTTGCCGTCGTGCGGTCCGTCCCCGTGATGACGATATCAACTTCGCCGTGCTGCATCAGATGGCCGCCGGCATTGTCGACGATCACCGTATGCGGAACACCGTGGTGGCCGAGTTCCCAGGCGGTCAGGAAAGCGCCCTGGTTGCGGGGGCGGGTCTCGTCCACCCAAACGTGAACAGGGATGCCGCCGTCATGGGACATGTAGACAGGGGCCGTCGCCGTGCCCCAGTCGACGGTTGCCAGCCAGCCCGCGTTGCAATGGGTCAGAATATTGACCGGCTCACCTTTCGGTTTCGTTTCGGATATCGCTGCAATCAGCTCCATGCCATGCATGCCGATCGCCATGTTGATGCCGATATCCTCGTCGCAGATCTCGTTCGCGAGTGTGAAAGCGGCAGCTGCACGAAGGGCAGGCTCGACCTGGATCAGGCTTTTGCGCGCCCGGTCCAGCGCCCAATGAAGGTTGACCGCCGTCGGGCGGGTTTCCAGAAGCGCGGAGCAGGCATTGTGAAGCGCTGCGTCGGAAGAGTCCGCTCGCATGGCAAGCGCCACCCCATAGGCGGCCGTCGCACCGATCAGCGGGGCGCCTCGCACCTGCATGACCCGGATCGCGTGGGCGGCGTCTTCCATGGTGTGCAGCTTCGTGATTTCAAAGGCATAAGGGAACTTGGTCTGGTCGATGATTTCGACGCTCTCGCCATCCTTTGCAAGCCAGATCGTGCGATACTTCTTGCCGTCCACATTCATGGCGCAACCTCCCAGGTTCGGTGAAACGATGAACGTTTCTCGCTCAAGACTAACTTTGCATAACCCATGAATTGGAGTGAGGCCAGCGCCGCCTTGCTGGCATTACGGTTAATTTTCCCCTAAGCTTTGTTAACCATTTTGAGATCATTGCCGGTGGATAGCGTGCCGATAGGGCCGCGGTGACGGTTTCGCCGCAAAGGGAGTCGGTTAAGACTCGTCGCACCAACGGCAAAAGAACGGAGCCTGGCGCCTCATGTCTGAAATGCAGGATAACGTCGTCCCACATACGCGCATGCGCTCCCTGCGTGATGCAATCCGGAAGGTTCAGCTCGGTGAAGTCGAGCGCTCGGACGTGGTTGTTGAGCTGCAGGACACCGAGCGTGCGCGGCTCGACATGCTGGCCGACGAGCTCAAGGACGTTTTCAAGGAAATCCCGGAAGATGACGACCAGTTTTCGCTGCAAATCATTTCCGGCTCGACACCGCGCTTGTGGATTGATGCGACGAGTCATGTTGCCGTCGGGGGCGACCGCAAGACGTACCGGTTCCTGAAGGACACCCGTCTTGGCAGGGTCGTCATTCTGGAGACGGCGAATATCGACGACATGGCGGACTGCCTGACGGAATATATCGCCGAACGGGTGATCGAACGGGAAAAGGCGCTGGAAGGCGACTGGCTGAACAATCGGCTGAAAGAGGTGGCACAGGATTCCAAGGTTGTCCGGGTGAGGGAAAGCCGAACATCCTGGCTCGCCGTTGCCGGTGCGTTCTCGATCGGCATCGCCGCCGGCGTCATCGGCCTGATCGCCTTTGCCTGGTTTGCCAATCCGATTTGAGCAGTAGCTGACTTGTCGTTGCGCAGGCGATGAAGCAAAGACCCGCTCGCAGTCCAACTTGTCGATGACTGCGGCCCGCTATCAGCGGATAGCGGCGCCGACAAAAACAATCTTTCTGCAGACGAGTGGGCCCCGGATCTCAGCTGCGCTGCGACTAGGGCAACAATCCGAACAAGGACGCCAGCTTCGCTTGCAGTGATCCCATGGCTTGACCATGGGATCCATCCCGCTTCCGTGTGGAGTTACGAAGCTGTGGCGAGGGCACGGTGTTGATTGCAGGGCCGAACCTGCTGTCCATCAACGTGTCATTCCGGCTGGTGCGCAGCGGAAAGCCGGAATCCGGTAAACACCTGTCTGAGCGTCTTTTTCAATCGCCAACCACACAGATGACTGGATCCCGGTCTTGCCGCATGTGCGGCAAACCGGGACGACAACTCAAACGAAGATTTCCGAAGGCTTCGTGCGTCAGCCCGCGTTTGGAACGGCGACATCCCGCTCGCTTAGAAGTTTCACCGGCTCGTTGGGCGCATCGAAGCCGTGTTCCTCCATCCGGCAGGTCCAGCCGGAATTGGTCTTGTCGATCTTGAAAAGGTTGTAGCGGGCGGCGGGATTGTGTCCGCCCGGGGCACTCGTTGCCGAGGGCACGCCGACAACCGGCACGGGCCCTGACGGCCCTTCTATCTCCTCAAAGCTGTCGATATGCGTGTGGCCATGTAGGATCAACTCCGCTCCTGCGCGCTTCACCACTGCGCGGACGCGGGAGGCATCCGACAGTCTCTTGTGCCATTTGGTGGCTTTCCGGAATGGCGGGTGGTGCAGCATGACGATGCGAAAGAGACCCTCTTTGCCAAGCTCTTCCAAAACGGAGCGCAAGCGCATTGCCTGATCGCTGCCGACCCGGCCGGTCGCAAACCAGGGGGCGGTGGCACGGCCGGTGGTGACGCCCACCATCGCGATGTCATTGCGGATGCGGACATAGGGAAAGGTCGCCTCGGACCTGGTCTTTTCAGCCGGCGCGCCATCGTTCTCGTCGGCGCACATATAGGGCCACCAGGCTGTCCGGGCTTTTCGGACGGCACCAGGCACATAGGCATCATGATTGCCGGGCACCACCGAAACGTCGTTCGGTTCGCCGATCTCTTCGAGCCAGGTGCGGGCCCCTGCGATTTCCAACGGAAGAGCTATGTTCACAAGATCGCCGGTGACCGCTATATGGTCGGGCGCTTTCGATTTCATGTCCTCGACCAGCTGGTCGAGATAGGTCGACCCCATGATCTTGGAACGGTTCCGCTGCCAATTCAGATAACCCAGAATGCGCTTCGAGAGCAGTTGGAAGAGCTTGGGATCGGGCAGGGGACCAAGATGAGGGTCGGAAAGATGCGCGAGCGTGAACATGGAGGCGCATCTTCAAATCAAAATGCGCCGCGTCAAGAAAATAACGCGGCGCATCGAATGCTTCACAGGTGTTTTGCCGTTCAGCGTTTGGCCTTGGCCTTGTCGTGCCTGGCCGTCGCAAGGCTCACCGTTTTGGTCGAGCCTGCGTCGCTGGTGCGCGTCGTTTCGCGCAGCGTGGCGTTCACAACATTTACAAATCCGAACATTGGCCTTGCCTTACTCGCGGCTTTCCCAGTCGTCAGTTTGACGGGAACGTGGTGAGCGCTGCAACAACGCGCGGGTTGCTGAGATCGACAGCCGGTTTCCACTGGTAGTGGTTCGGGCGGCGGCGCTTGCCGAAAAGTGCGTTCAACATTGTCTTGTTCCTTTGGAGGTGAAGGCAGGGGGATCGACTGCCTTCGAAATCATCATTGTGCACGGTATATAGGCACTGACCTGCCGATTTAGGAGAGCTATTCTGACGCATCTGCCCTGCAGCGACTGCATGGGTTAATTTAGGGTTCCTTCAGGAATTGCAGCTTCAAGCTATAGGTAATGCTGAAACTTTTGTCCTTCCTGCCAAGTTCCTGGACCAAGCGAATGGTCCAGAGCGCTGTCCTGATCAGAAATCCGTACATTCTCGGCGTGCGCGTTATCGTTGAAGACGGCGACCGGCAGGTGCTGCTGGTGCGCCATACCTATCTGGACGGCTGGTACTTGCCGGGTGGCGCGGTGGATGGCGGTGAAACGCTTGAAGAAGCGGCAAGCCGCGAGGTTCTTGAAGAAACCGGTGTCGTCGCCGGCAACGCACCTCGCCTATTGGGCATGTTTCTCAACCGGGAGGCGACGGGCCGCGATCACGTGGGCCTGTTTCACCTGAGCGAGTGGAGCCGGGCAGAGGCATTCCTGCAACCGAACGCGGAAATCGCCGAAGCCGGTTTCTTTGCACTGGACACGTTGCCGGACAATTTGAGCCCGGCAACGCAACGCCGCCTTGCAGATTTCAGGACTGGTGCAGCGCCCTCAAGTCCCTATTGGTAGGGCTCTTGCAGCTTGTTGCCGGCGCTCAGGCGGCTGCCGGCAGCCTGTCCCTGTTATGGGCTTTCCCGAAATCGAGGTCCGGTCCAACCGGCACGATGCGCGTCGGGTTTACGCTTTCGTGAGAGCCGTAATAGTGCTGCTTGATCGTTGCCATGTCGACGGTCTCTTCGACACCCGGCATCTGGTAGAGCTCCAGGAGATAGTTCGAGAGATTCGGGTAGTCGACAATCCGTCTGATGTTGCATTTGAAATGGCCGACATAAACTGCGTCGAAGCGCACCAGTGTGGTGAACAGGCGCCAGTCGGCCTCCGTCAACCGGTCACCTGCAAGGTAGCGGCGGCTTTCGAGCAACCCTTCCAGGTAATCGAGAGACTCGAACAGTGCGGTTACGGCCTCCTCATAGGCTTCCTGGCTGGTTGCGAAGCCGGATTTGTAAACGCCGTTGTTCACGGTGTGATAGATGCGCTCGTTGATCGTGTCGATTTCTTCGCGCAGATCTTGAGGATAGAAGTCCAGATTGGAACCGGTCAGTCCGTCAAATTCCGAATTGAACATCCGGATGATTTCCGCGGATTCGTTGCTAACGATGGTTTCCTGCTGCTTGTCCCACAGGATCGGTACGGTCGCACGGCCTGTATAGGTGGGGTCGGCCTTGGCATAGATGTTCCAGGCGTATTTCGCACCGGCGACAGGTTCCTGTTCAGCGAACTCCCAACCGTTTTCCAGCATGAGCGGCTGGACGGCAGAAAGGCTGATCGCACTTTCCAGACCCTTCAGTTTGCGGAAGATCATCGTGCGATGCGCCCAGGGACAGGCATAGGAGACGAACAGATGATATCGCCCGGCCTCGGCCTTGAAGCCGCCATCGCCGCTCGGGCCTGCAGAGCCGTCAGCCGTGATCCAGTTTCTGAACGCGGCATCCTTGCGCACAAACCGTCCACCACTCGATTTCGTATCGTACCACTGGTCTTTCCAGACGCCGTCTACCAAAAGGCCCATTTTGCTCTCCTACGTTCTTCCCTGAAAAACGTTGTGCGCCAGCCACAAAAATCAATCAACTGAATGCTGTGTTCGTCATGGGTGAACAATGGATGTTGTCCCTATGCGAGCAAAAAAGCACTGGACCGACGGGGTGTTGCGTGGTAACCGCATTGCCTCACGAATGAACCGCCGGACATTTTTGAGCGACCCGGCGAAGATGGCGAGACTGGGATAAATGACCGCAGGTCTGATGCTCCGACGACGAACCGACCGACGAGAAAGCTCTCGTCTGCTTCGTCGCGGCTGACCTGATCCCCGTACCAGACACATTCCCCCGGGGTTTCGGCAGGCGCGCTTTTCTGAAAAAGACCGCATGCTGAGGAACAGCCAAATGAAACAAACCTCGTGGGTCATCCGGCTCGAAGATGCCGCCGACAACACCGCCATCGAAGATCTCCAGGCAAATGCTTTCGGACCGGGCCGGTTTGCACGGACAGCCTTCCGCATCCGTGAAAACGTGCCGCACCGGCCGGATCTATCTTTTGTCGGGCTTGTGGGGTCGCATATTGCCGGTTCCATCCGGCTCTCGCCGATATTGATCGGCGAAACCGAAGCCCTGCTGCTCGGTCCCCTGACGGTTTCACCGGATTTCAAGAACAGGGGTCTCGGCAAGGCGTTGATGCGCACAGCGATGAACGCCTCTGCGCTTGCGGGCGACAAGGTCGTGCTCCTGGTAGGTGATGCGCCCTATTACAGTCCGTTCGGATTTCAGCAGGTGCCACTTGGACAGATCACGCTGCCTGGCCCGGTCGATCCCGCCCGGCTGCTGGTGGCGCTTCTGAATGGTGCGGACATGCCAAAAGGTGCGGTACAAGGCGAACGCCAAGTTTCTGTTTAACGACAACGGCCTGCCTTCCCGGACGCAGCGGAGCGGAGATCCGGGATCTGAGGTCTCCCATTGCAACGGGCAGGTCCCGGCTCGAGGCCGGGACGGCAATGGAGTGTTTTGATTGCGCTCTTGCGAAAGGATTTGAAGGGCCTCATCTGCCAATGCGCCTTCCCGGACGCGGCGGAGCGGAGATCCGGGGTGACACTCAATTTCCGAGTTGCCCTTTGTTTGGTGTCGACCCTGCCATCGGGACCGCGCCCGCAACGGTGTACGGGCCGCAACAGCAAAATCCAGAGCTAACGCCCTTCACGGTACCAGGTCAGCGACAGCATGCCGAGCAGAATCGCGAGGCCAAGCAGGCCGATCATCAGCGGATAGCGGTCGACGCCGTTGAGAACACTTGCCTCTGTTGCCTTCAGGCCGATCCAGCCATTGCCTTCATAGCTCGCCGACGCGCGCATCGATACGACCCGGGGCACATCCATATCACCGCCAACATCGCGCAAACGCTGGGTGCTGCCGCCTGTCGCTTCACTGATTGGGGCGATGGCTTCAGTGGTCGAGAGGACGTCAGTGTATTCGCGCGGGTTCTGCGGACCGACATGGATGAGGGCGCTCATTTCACCGTCCGTTACCGAGAACAGGCCGGTTTCGGTCGCCTGCATGTTGCCGCGCCACAGCCCGGGGTCTTGTTCGGACATGGTGACTTCGGTTGTGTCACCGGTCGGTGCGGTCACGGTGACCTCACCGACGGTGTCGCCGAGTGTCTGGCGCTCGATGACAAGATCGGAGCCGCGCATGGAAACATTGAGGGCTTCTTCCTCAAGGTCGGGTTCCTGCATCAGCCAATGCGCCAGACGGCGCAGCAACGGAACGTGCGGTCCACCACCCTCAAATCCGCGCGCCCAAAGCCAGACATGGTCCGACAACAGCATCGCGACGCGGCCTTCGCCTTCACGGTTCAGGACGAGAAGCGGGGCGTCGCTCGGACCGGACATGAGCTGGTGACCGGCGTCGAGTTGGGTGTCGACGGCCCGGAACCACCGGCTCCATGCAGGCGGTTCCTGTTCGGAGCCCGGCAGGCCACGCGTCACCGGATGGCGTTCGCCAAGGCTTGCAAGGGTCGCGTAGAAGGGTTCTTCCAAGATACCGCCGGTCGGGCTTGCCGGAAGTATGGGGGCGAGCGGCGTTCTGTAGAGACTGCCGGCCTCAGCATAATCCGGTCCACCTGCCAACAAGACGGCGCCACCGTCGCGCACATAGCGCGCGATGTTGTCGAAATAGAGCATCGGCAGCACGCCGCGCCGGACATATCGGTCGAAAATGATCAGGTCGAACTCATCGATCTTCACCGAGAAGAGTTCACGTGTCGGGAACGCGATCAGCGACAGCTGGTTGATCGGGGTTCCATCCTGTTTTTCCGGCGGACGCAGAATGGTGAAATGTACCAGATCAACTGACGCATCCGATTTCAGGAGGTTCCGCCATGTGCGTTCTCCTGAATGGGGAGACCCGGATACCAGCAGAACCCGCAGGTTCTCCCGGATACCGTCGATCGTGACGACGGCACGGTTGTTCAAAGTCGTCAATTCGCCCGAAAGCGGCTCTGCCTCGAACTCGAAGATATTGTCGCCGCCGTGTGCGATCTCGACCGGAACATCAATCTTCTGCCCGGTTCTGGCCGTGCGCTCGCTGACCACGGTGCCATCACGCTTGACCGTCAGCAACACCTGATCGCCAGGTCCCGTGCCCTGGCCCTGGTCGACCACAGTGAGGCTGACCGTCTGTTCCGATCCAACCAGTCCGAACCGGGGGGCCTTGTCGAGCACGATGCGGCGGTCGCGTTCTTCCGGAGCGCCGGTGATCAGGCCGTGGACCGGGGCATCAAAACCGAGAGCTCCGGCGCTTTCGGGAATGTCGTGGATCTGGCCATCCGTGATGATGATTGCACCACCGACCCGTTCCGGCGGCACATCTGCCAGGCCGTTTGTCAGAGACTGGAAGACTTGCGTACCGTTGCCCGCACCTGAATTCCTGGCTTCGATAATGCGCAGGTCAAAACCGTTCAAGGCTTCCACGCGCCGCTGAATTTCCGCTGCCGCTTCGTCAGTGGTCGTCTCACGGTCGGCAAGACGCTGGCTCTGGCTCTTGTCGACGACGAGCGCTACCACGCTTGAAAGCGGTTCCCTGTCTTCGCGCTCGATTGCAGGATTGGCCAGCGCAAAGAGCAGCAGCGCCATGGTAAGGGATCGCAGAACCCAGCCGCGTAAACTCAGATACCCCGAAAGGGCTGCGACCAGCAGCGCAACTGCGCCACCGGCAACGAGAGCCCAGAGGGGAAGCAGGGGGTCGAAGGAAAGGGACCAGACCATCGGCGCTCCTATTGTCCCAGCCGCTCGAGCAGGGCGGGGATGTGCACCTGATCGGCCTTGTAGTTGCCGGTCAGGCTGTACATGACAATGTTAACGCCCGACCGGAAGGCATAGTCGCGCTGAACCGGGCTGTTCGGTACGGTCGGATACATGAATTCACCATCGTCGGAGATCGCCCAGGCAGCGGCAAAGTCGTTGCCGGTGATCATGATCGGCGAAACGCCGTCGCCTGCCCGGACCGGCCGGTCACCGCGCGCTGCAATCTCTTCCAGGCTTTCCACCCACAATGGGCTGCCTGCATAACGGCCGGGGAAGGAATCAAGCAGGTAGAACGCCTTCGTCAGAACATGGTCAGGCGGCACCGGTTCCAATGGCGGGACGTCGAGATCTTCCAGAATTTCCCGCAACTTCAGCGTTGCCGGGGTCGAGCCGAAGCCGCTCGCAGACGCGTTGATGTGGTCACGCGTATCGAACAGGATCGTGCCGCCGTTGCGCATGAACGTGTCGATGCGGGCAATCGTCTGGTCTCCGGGCTTGTCCGCCGCCGCATCGATGGGCCAATAAAGCAGGGAATAGAAGGCAAGCTCGTCTCTGGCAATATCGATCCCGATGGGAGCACCTGGCTCAAGGGCCGTTCGCTCCGCAAGAAAGCGGGTCAGTCCTGAAAGGCCTGCCGCGCTGGCATCGTCGATTTCCGGATTGCCGGTGAGAACGTAGGCCAACCGGGTTTCGAGCGTCGACTCCAGCGCCTGGATGTCATTTGACGTCGATTGAGCCTGAACCGGGCTCGGAGCAGACACCAGAGCGGCTGCGAGTGACACGGCCAGGAGACCTGCAAGGCTTGCCGTCCTGCTGCGCAACCCGATCCGGCTCAGGCCACCGGCCAGCAGGAACACGGCGACCGCGTCTGCGATCAGAAGCAGGAAGGCGACGGTGAAAAAGAAGGCCCTGAGATCGACCGGATCGGAGGCAGGATAGGCCGTAAGTGTCGCCTTCGTTCCAAGGGCGGTCAGATCAAGCGGCAACAAGGCATCGTCGGCTTGCATCAGATTGAGTGCGCGGAAGCCGTCCTCGGTGCCGTAAAGCCCCGGTGGCGTTCTTCTGCTGGCGGTTGCCTCGCGGAATTCAGCGGCGTTGACCGGCGTGACTTCCACGGGCGGCGCACCGAACCGTCCATAGCCGTCCAGCAAGCGCAATGGCGGCAGGACGCTTGAAGATGGTGTGCTGTCGTCCGCTGTTTCAGATGCTGCCGCGACGTTGGAAACGGCAAGGATACGGCGGAGCATGTTCAGGAAAACACCTGACAGCGGCAGGTTCGACCAGGTCGAGTCCGCGGTGACATGGAACAGCACAATACTGCCGTTGCCAACCGGTGCGGCGGTCACGAGCGGCGTGCCGTCCTCCAGCATCGCCCAGGTCCGTTCGGGAAGATCGGACGTCGGCTCTGCGAGAACCTGGCGATTGACCGTGACTTCCTCAGGAACCCTGAGGCCGGAGAAGGGTGAATCCTCGGGGAAGCCGGCGAGATGCTGAGGCTGTTTCCAGGAGAGCGACCCACCGAGCGAACGGTCGCCTTCTCGAAGACGTACCGGGATCAGATCATCGCTGCCGCCGGCGGTCCGAGGCCCGGCAAATCGCACCAGCGTGCCGCCGTTTTGAACCCATTCGCGCAATTCGTCTGCGGTGGTATCCGGCAAACGGCCGACATCGGCGAGGACCAGCACAGAAATGCCCTGATCGATCAGCGCGGGAACGGCAAGGGCGATGTCACCATCTTTCGGCTGACGGATGTCGGAGAAGGGCAGCAGCGCCCGCTCAAGATAGTAGACAGGCGACAGAAGCGGTTGGTCGAGGTCGCCGGACTGGCCTGAGATCAGACCGACAATGCGGCGGCGCCAGCTGTCGTCGACCAGCTGGACTGCGCCAGCTGCCGCCTCCCCGGCAATTTCCACCCGGGCAATGTCATTGCGCAATTCGCTGGGCAGTTCGAACCGAACTGATGTCTCCGTGCTTCCGGCATCAAAACCGGCCTGGACTTCGCCCAGAATAAGCCCTTTCAGATCCAGTGCCTGCACATTGGCAGTGGCGACTGTCTGGTCCGGATGCCTGACGACCGTGAGCGAAAGCGCATCCGCGTCGTTCGACAAATCCTTCAGGCCCATCGGCGTGTCCAGACCCGCAAGAACGGTTATCGGAACGTCGCCCGTCATTGCGGCCAGATCCGTCAGAAAAGCACCCTCCGTATGGGTATTGTCCGAGAGCCAGACAATTGCGCCGGGAGGCGATTCCTGCGCTGCCTTGCGCAAACCGATGCTGAGTTCGTTGCGCTGAGGCGGATAGGGGCGTGGTTCAAGGGCCCGCAGTTTTTCCAAAGCGGAGGCTGCCGCTTCCGGAGCAAGGCTTTGGGACGGCCCTTCGGCGGTTGCTGCAAAGAGCACCGGCTGGCCCGATTGTTCTGCCGAATTCAAGAGCTGTTCGGCAGCGCTTACCTGGGCGTCCCAGCTTGCGGCGGATGTCCAGCCGTTGTCGACCAGGAGCCAGAGCACGCCTTCGCCCGTTTCGACAGGCTCCGATGTTCGCCAGATCGGGCCGGCAAGCGCAATGATCAGGATCGCGGCCAGGAGCAGGCGCAGCAGCGTCAGCCACCATGGACTGCGCTGAGGGGTTTCCTCGTGCTGGTCGATGTCCAGAAGCAGACGGGTCGGCGGAAACGAAATCTCCCGGGGACGTGGCGGTGTCAATCGCAGCAGCCACCAGATCACGGGCAACAGAGCGAGCGCTGCGAGGATCCAGGGTGCGGTGAATGTCAGGGGCAGACCGGCAAACATCGATTAAAAGCCTCCCCTGTTCATGACGTCGAGTGCGCCGGACAAAGCGCTGTGCAGGACAAGCAGCGGTTCGGAGGCAGGGCGATCCGTATGGTGCAGAACGTAAGTCCAGCCGGCCCGGCGCGCCATGTCACGGATCTCGGCCCGGTGCGCTTCCAGCTTGGTGTGATAGTCCTCGCGCCAGTTTTCCGCGCGGCCCGCAGTCAGACGGACACCGTTTTCCGGATCGGTGAACTCAATGCGTCCGTCAAACGGGAAGGTTTCCTCGATGGGGTCGAGCACCTGAACAAGGTGCCCTTTGGCACCGGTGCTTGCCACGCGCGCGACCCATTCGGCAATGTCTTCCAGCGGGTCAAGAAAATCCGAAACCAGGACCACGTCTGCGAAGCGCTTGACCGAGAGCGTGTCTGGCAAGGCAACCGGTTTCGACAGATGCGCCAGTGCATCGGCAAGCCGTTCGGCCGCCCTGCGATCTGAAAATGGCCGGGTCAATCCCGTCAGGCCGATCCGCTCGCCGGTTTCGGCCAGCATGTCCGCCAGGGCAAGCATAAGCACAATTGAACGGTCGCGCTTGTTGACTTCCGAAAGCCGGGACCGAAAGACCATGGAAGATGACAGGTCCGCCCACAGCCAGACCGTATGGGCGGCCTCCCATTCGCGTTCGCGGACATAAAGATGATCGTCCCGCGCCGAGCGCCGCCAGTCGATGCGTTTTGCCGGCTCGCCCATGTTGAAGGGCCGGAATTGCCAGAAACTTTCCCCGGGTCCGGCGCGACGACGTCCGTGCCATCCGGCAATGATCGAGCTTGCAACGTGGCTCGCTTCAACCAGAAGGTCCGGAAGGGCATCGGCAACAGACCTTGCCTCGCCGATGACATTCGGCAACGTGCTCTGATCAATGCCTGCCTTGGTGTTCCGGGGGTCCATGTAGTTTCGGGCTCCTGCGAAAGACTTGATGTCAGGCGATTGTCTCTTTGACGCGCTGAATGACGTCTCTCACAGTATGGCCGTCGGCTCTTGCAGCGAACGTCAGCGCCATGCGGTGCTGAAGCACGGGTTCGGCAAGTGCCAGTACATCGTCGATGGAAGGAGCGAGGCGCCCGTCCACCAGTGCCCTTGCGCGCACTGTCAGCATCAGGGCCTGGCTCGCACGTGGTCCTGGACCCCATGCAATCAGGTCGGCGACATCGGTCGCCGACGACGTGTCGTCAGGCCGCGCAGATCGCACGAGCTTCAAGATTGATTCAACGACGGATTCCCCGACTGGCATGCGGCGCACGAGCTGCTGGTAATCCATGAGCTCCTCGGCATTCATGGCGACCTGCGCCTCGGCCTGATCGGCTCCGGTGGTTTCCAGGAGAATGCGGCGTTCGGCTTCCAGATCCGGATAGTGAACGTCAATCTGCATCAGGAAGCGGTCAAGCTGCGCCTCGGGAAGGGGATAGGTGCCTTCCTGCTCCAGAGGGTTCTGTGTCGCCAGAACATGGAATGGGCGCGGCAAGTCGTGCGGATGCCCGGCGACGGTCACGTGATATTCCTGCATGGCCTGCAGCAGCGCTGACTGGGTGCGCGGGCTGGCACGGTTGATCTCGTCGGCCATCAGTAGCTGCGAGAACACTGGTCCGGGAATGAAGCGGAAGGATCGGCCACCGTCCGCACTCTGCTCCATGACTTCCGCGCCCAGAATGTCGGACGGCATCAGGTCTGGTGTAAACTGGATGCGGCGCGCATCGAGCCCGAGCACAGTGCCGAGCGTTTCTACCAGCTTCGTCTTGGCAAGGCCCGGAACACCCACCAGCAAACCGTGGCCTCCGGCCAGGATCGTAACGAGAGATTGTTCGACGACCGTCTCCTGCCCGAAAATGATCCGGGCAATGTCTGCCTTTGCTTCGCTGATGCGGGCAACGGCACGCTCTGCGTTTTCGGCAACGGCGGCGAGATCTTCGTCGCTTGGGCTGGAGGGAGAAACAACACTCATGAATCACCTTTCCCGTATGATCTTTTCCCGGCACCGGGGAGGGCCGGGGCATTGTCTTTAGTTGCTGCGACTCATGCAGTCTGACACCATATAATTCCGTAGATAAGGCGCAATTGTGCGCCATACAGTGGAAAGGTCCAAGATTCTTTCTGCGCACTGGGGAAAAGCGTGGGCTTGCCGGAACGAACTGCAGGTCCATTTTCGATGAATGAGGCACGGACTCGTCAAAATTCCGTAGGCCTTGGAATTGCAGCTACAGGACCTTGAAACGCATGTCGGATGAACACGCTCCTTTAGCAACCACGATGCCCGAAGGACTGAAAGCGCTGATGAGCCGGGCGGATGCGAAAGACAAGACACCTCCGCCCGTGGAAAAATGGAATCCGCAGTTTTGCGGGGATCTGGATATCAGGATTGCTCGAGATGGCACGTGGTATTACCTAGGGTCACCCATCGGACGGCAGCCATTGGTGAAATTGTTCGCCTCTGTTCTGCGCAAGGACGAGGACGGCAAGCATTATCTCGTCACGCCCGTCGAAAAGATTGGCATCACGGTCGATGATGCGCCTCTCCTGGCTGTGGAGATGGCGGAAGGCGGCGAGGGTGATGAACAGCAACTGACATTGCGGACAAATCTCGGTGATCTTGTCCCAGTGGGTACAGAACATCCGCTTCGATTCGAAAAAGAACCAGACAGCGGCGGTCTGAAACCCTATGTTCTGGTCAGAGGCCGTATCGAGGCCCTCTTCACACGTGCGCTGATGTATCAGCTTGCGGAGCTGATCGTTGAACGCACCGGTCCGAACGGTCCGGAAATGGGTGTCTGGAGTGGCGGACAGTTCTATCCCATCGACCCGGAATTGCTGAGATAAAGCCCCTTTGAAGGAGCAGGTGTGTGATTTTGCAACGACCAAAAAGAGTGGGCAGCCCGACTGAATGACCGTAACGCCCATAAACGAAATGCTTCACCGGGGCGACTGGGCAGCAGACCTGCGTGACCGGCTCTCGGCAGCGGAACGGACCAACGACCGTTCCGAGACCGGCGATCATGTGCTCAATCCCGATCTGCCGCCTTATGCCAGGTGGGACGGTCCGCCGCGGGATGCCGCTGTTCTGATCGGTATTCTGGAGCGCGGCGGCGGTCCGAGCGTCGTGTTGACACAGCGGACCGGACATTTGAACTCGCATGCCGGGCAGGTTGCGTTTCCCGGCGGAAAAATCGACCCGACCGACGGGGGGCCGGTTGAGGCCGCTCTCAGGGAAGCGGACGAGGAAATTGGTCTGGCTCCGGGCCACGTGGAGCCGCTCGGCAACCTGGCTCCTTATCTGACCGGATCGGGCTACCGCGTCATTCCGGTGGTGGGTGCCATCAGGGATCTGTCACCATTTCATCCCAATCCCGACGAAGTCGACGATGTTTTTGAAGTGCCCTTGAATTTTCTGATGAATCCGGCCAATCACCAGAAGCTCAGCCGCGAATGGCAGGGCAAGCGGCGTTACTTCTATGCAATGCCCTTCGGAGAACGCTACATCTGGGGCGTTACCGCCGGAATTATCCGATCCTTCTATGAGACGGTCTATCGCTGATGCTGCGTGTTGCACTGACCCACCTGGTCCTGTTTCTCCTGCCTTTCATCTGTTACGCGATCTGGCTGTGGCTGACCAAAAGAAGCAAGGACCCGGACCGCTGGGCGAAAGGGCCACTGGCCTGGCTCACGGTCAGTGGGCTTGGTCTGGTCATCGCGGGTTTTGTGGTCATGTCCACGTTGAACCGCGGGCCGGAGGGCACGGATTACCGGCCGACGCAATACAAAGACGGCGTCTTTGTGCCCGGTGGGTTCGAATAGTCCGATGACAGTCGATGTCGACGATAAGCTCCGTGACGCGGATTGGTTGCGCGCACCTGGCATTCAGGATGTCTTTTCGGCCGTCGAACAGGACGGCGATGAGGCCCGCGCCGTTGGTGGCGCGGTGCGCAACACTCTGCTCGGCCATCCGGTTCCGGACATCGATATCGCCACCACCGCGAGCCCAGAAGACGTCATGCGACGTGCCGGGAAGGCAGGGTTGAAACCGATTGGAACCGGCCTCGACCACGGCACAATAACGGTCGTCAGTCACGGATTTCCCTACGAAGTCACCACGCTGCGCGAAGACGTTGAGACGTTCGGACGCCAGGCTCGCGTGGTCTTTGGCCGCGACTGGCAAAAGGACGCGATGCGCCGGGATTTCACGATGAACGCGCTTTACGTGGACCGGCAGGGACGCCTGCATGATCCGCTTGGCGGGCTGGACGATTGCCTGGCGCGCCGTGTCCGCTTCATCGGTGATCCCGACAGCCGTATCAAAGAAGACTATCTTCGAATTCTAAGGTTTTTCCGGATTTACGCTGCCTATGGTGAAGGTGACCTCGACCCGGAAGGGCTCGGGGCCTGTTTGCGTCAGCGGGACGGACTGCGGCAGCTTTCCGCAGAGCGGATAGGTCATGAAATGAGGCGTTTGCTGCGCGCTCCGCTCGCTGCATATGCTGTGAAAATGATGAACGATTGCGGTCTTTGGGAGATCGCAACGGGTGGCCTCGCCCGCATGGACGACTACGAAGCCTTGCGCCAACTGGACGACATTGCGCCCGAGACGCGAGATCCCGAGCTCGCGCTTGTGGTGCTGGCCGGGTTCGTGCGCGAGGACCTGGAACGTGTGTGTGAGCGGTTCCGGCTTTCAAACGCTGAACGCAAACGCATCCAGACAGCGTGGGCTGCGAAAAAGATGCTGCGCCAGTCGGAAGATGTTCCTAGCGCCGCTTTGCTTACCTATTCCTTCGGCAAGCAGGGGGCCATCGACGGTCTGCTGGCAATCTGGGCGGTCGACAAGGCACGCGGAACAGAGGATGCGGACGCGCTCAGAGACAGGTTGTCTCTCATCAGGGCGCAGGCCGTTCCGGAGTTTCCGCTGAAGGGTGCGGACCTGATCGCTTCCGGCCACGCGGCAGGCCCTACCCTCGGCGTGCTTTTGAAGCGCCTGGAAGGTGAATGGCAGGAAAGCGGTTTTTCCTTAAGCAAAGAGCAACTTCTTGCGCGTTCAACGCAGTAATTTTAGCGTTTTTTTAAAAGAAAACCCGTCAAATGGCGGGATAATTTCTTTTTGCTGACCAACCGGAATTCAAGCTTCCATATCGGTTTGCAGGGCGCGACGAGACAATCGATGGAAATAGTTCTCATATCAGACGGACCGCTTTCACTTGATTCACCGGTGAGAAAGCTGCCGTTTTTCTTCCCTGCAAGATTGATCGATATGGACAAGGTTTCACCGCACACAGTGGGTGAGGGCAAGCTTGCGATCGTCGAGCTGTTGGGATCGACCGACGCCGGGCTGACTGCCTTGAAATCCTCCTGGGCGAGCATTGCCGAAATTCCCGTGATTTGTCTTATCTCGCAGAAAAACCGCAGAGAGGCCGTCCAGGCTGCCGCGCTGGGCAAGACGAAGACGATGGAGCGCGACGCGCCGTTTGCGCTGCTGCTGAAAGAGGTCAAGGTGCTGACCGGATCGGATCCGAATGCGGCCTTGCCCAGACGGACCCCTGAAGACACAGCCGCGGCCTACAGGAACTGCAATGCCTTTCTTGAGAGCCTGTGTTTCTCGACGGTTGAAGGCGCCAAGATCCGCGTCAAGCTGATGAATGAATGTGCCGAAGACCTGCTTTTTGCGCTCAACCGCGACGGTCTTTCAAGCTGGCTTTCTGCCGTACACACGCATCACAGCGAAACCTATCGCCATTCCCTTCGTGTTGCCGGCCTTGCAGGCATGCTTGCCAAGCAGCTTGGCTGGGACGACGAAGACTGTGCGGAAGTTGTCGCGGGCGGATTGGTTCACGATATCGGCAAGATGCGGATACCGCTGACAATTCTCGACAAAAAGAGCAAGTTGACGAACGAGGAACGGGCGCTTGTCGACAGGCACCCGGTGTTCGGTCGTGATATCTTGAAGTCACGGCTTGAAGTTCCGGCGGACATCAAGAGGATGGCCATCCAGCACCATGAATTTCTTGATGGTTCGGGATATCCGAACGGCCTGCCGGGCGAGCGTATCATTCCCAAGGTCCGCCTCATGACGGTGTGCGACATCTACACCGCACTGACGGAAGAGCGTCCTTACTGTGAGAGTGTGCCCGCACGCAGTGCCATCTCCATGATGAAGGACATGGGTGCCAAGCTTGACCAGAAAATGGTGACCAGGCTTGCAGAGATGATGCTGGGGCGCGAAATGGGCGCCGTTACCCGGGCCGCCCCGGCCGCATAGGCGTCGTCGCACCTGCTTCGCAGAGAAACCTAACTTAAGGCCATTTCACGACCGGCGGCATGGACGAGAGGATGGAGGCGACGTTGCCTCCCGTTTTCAGGCCGAAAATCGTGCCCCTGTCATAGAGCAGGTTGTATTCGACGTACCTGCCGCGCCGGACGAGTTGTTCCTCGCGGTCGGCTTCGGTCCAGGTCTTTTCAAAATTCCGGCGGACGAGTTCCGGATAGACAGCCCAAAATGCCTTGCCCACGGCTTGCGTGAACGCAAAATCGGCGTCCCAGTTTCCGCTGTGCAGATAGTCGTAGAATATGCCGCCAATCCCGCGCGGCTCGTTGCGGTGTTTCAGGAAGAAGTAATCGTCGCACCAGGCTTTGTAGGCATCATAGTCGGCCACGTCGTGTGCATCGCAGGCGTCCTTCATCGCCTGGTGAAAGGCGACGGTGTCGGGATCTTCCTGTGTTCGCCGGGCATCCAGAACCGGCGTCAAGTCCGCGCCGCCACCGAACCATTGGCGCGTTGTCACCACCATGCGGGTGTTCATGTGCACCGCCGGTACGTGCGGATTGTGCAAATGGGCAATCAGACTGATGCCAGATGCCCAGAAGCGGGGATCTTCCAACGCACCCGGTATCTGCCCGCGAAACTCCGGCGAGAATTCGCCGTGCACGGTCGAGATATGGACACCGACTTTTTCAAAGACACGGCCATGCATAAGGGCCATGACACCGCCGCCACCTTTTTCGCCGCTGCTGTCAGTCCGTTCCCAGGGTGTGCGTTCAAACCGGCCTGCCGGTTGGTCTGCAAGGGGACCACCAAGCGTGCCGATCTCGTCCTCCAGATCTTCGAAGGACTTGCAGATCCGGTCGCGCAAGTCCTTGAACCACAAAGGAGCGGTTGTCTTCTTGTCTTCGATACCGTCCGGGATAGGGCCGCCGCGATTTTCCGGGCTCGGTGCGTTCATGTGATCAACCCCAATTGAAAAGTAAGTAGAAAGCCCGGGATCAGCCTTCAGGATTGTTTTTAGGAAATGTGTTGGTCTGCCGCAAGACTTCCCCAAGCGCCATTCCTGTCGAGACGGCGACATTCAGCGAACGCATGCCTTCGATCATCGGAATCGTCAACCTTGCGTCGGCAAGTTCGTGGATGCTTTCAGGTACGCCGGTGCTTTCCCGGCCCATCAGCAATATGTCGTCAGCTCGGTATTGAAATTCCGTGTAGATGTCTTCCGCCTTGGTCGTCAGCAGGACCAGCCTCTGGTTTCGCGTCAGGCGGAACAGCTCAAAATCGGCAAAACTCCTGTGCCGCCGCATTGAAGCCCGCTCAAGATAGTCCATGCCCGCCCGCTTCAGGGCGCTGTCGGAAATCGGGAAACCCGCCGGCTCTATCAGATGGACGGTCACGCCCAGACACGCGGCCATCCGCAGGATCGTGCCTGTGTTCTGGGGAATGTCCGGTTGGTAGAGGGCAATGTCTGGCATCGGCTTTTCGATCTCGTGCTTTGAGAGCGCGCTGGGATATCAGCTTAATCGGCCCTTGTCATGGACAACAGGTCGTGGCCGCTGGTTTTACCCAGCTGTAATTTTTGCCAGACAATTGCATTGCAAAACTTCGAAATCCCACGCGAGTGTTTCACTCAATTTATTGGCCCAGACTTCCCTCAGAAGCGTAGGATGAGGAAAAGATTCGATCCTGCTCTCCTGGAGACGTCACGTGTCCCCGCTCTTTCATTTATTCGAAACCTGGATTGACCCGTTTCGATCAGCGCCGCCAAAGGATATGCCGCGCGGCGGCGTCGCTTTTCTGTTTTACTTCGTCAGTCAGGTGCGCTGGCCCTTTGTAGCCATGCTGGTTCTGGGCGGTGCGTCCGCGTTCGTCGAAGTCACAGTCTTCAACTTTCTCGGACGGATCGTGGACCTTCTGGAAAACGGCAACCGGGCAACTTTTTTCAGCGACCACGCCTGGACACTGCTGACCATGGCCTTCGTGGTTCTGGTCCTTCGAGCCCTGGTCAATTCACTGATGGCACTCGTGGAGGAACAGACCGTTGTTCCGTCCTTTTTCAATCTCGTCAGGTGGCAATGCCACCAGCGCGTGATGCGGCAAAGTCTCAGCTATTTCCAGGATGACCTTGCCGGCAGGCTTGCGCAAAAGGTCATGCAGTCGGGCATGTCTGCCGGAGACTTCATGATCAATCTGCTACAGGTTGTGTGGTTCATTGTCGTTTATGCCGTCACGACATTGGTACTTGTGACGGAACTCGACTACAGGCTTGGAGCGATTGTTGCTCTCTGGCTGGTCTGTTTCGCGCTCACCGCCCTTTATTTCGTGCCGCGCATCCGCGATGCCTCTAAGGAAACCGCTCACAGCTATTCAGGCGTGACCGGACGTCTCGTGGATACCTACACGAACATCCAGTCGGTGAAACTCTTCGGCTCCACGCGGGAGGAAAACCACGGAGCCAGAGGGGCCGTTGAAAACTTCATCGGCAAATTGCAGCGGTTCACCCGGTACCTGACGTCAATCCGGATGACCATGTCGCTGATCAACGGCGTCATGATTGTCTCCGTTACCGCGATGGCGCTGAACGTCTGGCAAGATGGTGGCATAAGCACGGGCCATGTCGCTTTCGCGCTCAGCCTGATCCTGCGGCTCAATATCCTGCTCAATCGGCTGTTCAACCAACTCAACGGCTTGTTCCGTCATTTCGGGTCCCTGCAGGACAGCATGGAGACAATCGTAAAGCCTGTCGTGCTGACCGACATGCCCGATGCGAAGGACCTTTCCGTCGCAAAAGGCGCGATCCGTTTTGAGAATATTCGCTTCCACTACGGCAAGGATGGTGGCGTGATCGATCATCTCAACCTGTCGATCCAGCCTGGAGAACGTGTTGGCCTGGTCGGGCCGTCAGGAGCGGGCAAGACCACACTCGTCAGCCTGCTGCTCAGGTTTTTCGACCTGGAGGACGGATGCATCTCGATAGACGGCCAGGACATCAAGTTTGTCGCGCAAGATTCGCTTCGCCGATCGATTGGCATGGTGACGCAAGATACCTCGTTGCTGCACCGATCCATCCGCGAAAATATTCTCTACGGACGGAGCTCGGCGAGCGAGGCGGAGCTCATCGAGGCGGCAAAGAAGGCACATGCGTTCGATTTCATTCAGCAATTGGAGGACAAAAGGGGCCGGACCGGCCTTGATGCCTTCGTCGGGGAGCGGGGTGTCAAATTGTCGGGCGGACAGCGCCAGCGGATCGCAATTGCCCGCGTCTTGCTGAAGGACGCACCGATCCTTGTCCTGGACGAGGCCACGTCCGCGCTCGATTCTGAAGTGGAAGCTGCGATCCAAGAAAACCTGCAAAGCCTGATGGCCGGGAAAACGGTCATTGCGATTGCCCACCGGCTTTCGACGATTGCAGCAATGGACAGGCTTATCGTCATGGACCAGGGACGCATTGTTCAGCAGGGAACACACCAGTCCCTGCTCGCGCAGGAAACCGGGCTTTATGCGCAGCTTTGGCATCGCCAGTCAGGTGGCTTCTTGAAAGCGGACAGCGTGCTGGCGTGATCGACTGAAGCGGCGATATCCCCGTTTCAGACGCTAGCAGTATGATCTGCCCACGCGTGGCAAGCGTAATGGGACAGTCTTTATACTGAGGATTCCATGTTTCAGCTTGTTACTGCCTATGTCGCGACCGCGATTGTTTTTCTTGCGGTCGACTATGTCTGGTTGTCCCAGGTGGCGACCCGATTCTATTTCGATCGCATCGGGCACCTTTTGATGGACAAGCCCAACATGGCGGCTGCCGGGGTGTTCTACATAATTTACGTGATCGGCATCGTGGTGTTTGCCGTCGCTCCAGCCCTGAAATCCGAGAGCCTCGCAACCGCGATCATTTATGGCGCCATGTTCGGCTTTTTCACGTATGCCACCTACGACGTGACCAACTACGCAACGCTGCGCAACTGGCCGGTTATTGTGACTGTCGTCGATGTCGCCTGGGGGACCGCACTGTCGGCCTTTTCCGCGGGCATGGGATATACGCTCACACGCATGGTGACCTGACGAAACAGCAACCGGGCAATATCAGGCCCGAATCTACGGGGAGTACGTAGTTGCCCTAGGGCTGACCGTTACTGAATTTTTACAAGCTCCTACTTAGACTGTTGCAGCGCCGGTCGTCCGCAATCTGGGCGCGATATCCGCACGGAAACGGAACTCAGGTGGGATTTGCCGAAATGCTTTCGATAAAGGGCCGGTTTGTTGCCATGGTTCTCACCGCAGCTGTCATCATGATGGCTGGAACGGCATTCGCATTCTATTCCTTCCGCCAGGCCCTGCTCGCAAAGATCGGGTCGTCCGATGGGGCACAAGAGTTTCTGTCCGGTGATGTTGCGGGAAGCATCGATGCGCTGATCGTCGAGCAAATCTTGACGGTCGGTCTCGTTGTATCGCCCATCGGTTTTGCTTTTCTGGGTCTGGCGGTCGTTTTGGCGCTGGGCATTGCCAGGCCGCTTGCGCGTTTGCAGAGCGGGCTCGACAAACTGTCGGACGGACAGCTTGATATTGTCATCGATGGCAACGAACGCAGCGACGAAATCGGAGCGATCGCACGGTCCGTGACGGCTTTTCGGGAGAATCTGGCGGAAAGGGCGCAGGAGCAGGCACGCCAGGAACTTGCTCACCAGGAAACCCTTGCCGGTGAACGCAAGGCACTCATGCAAGATGTTGCCGACGATTTCGAAAAGTCCGTTCTCAGCGTTGTTTCCGCGCTGACGCAAGCGGCGGGCAGCGTTGAGCAGAATTCCAGCCATCTCAATCAAGCCGTGGGTTCATCGCTCCAGGAGCTGGGAGACGTCCGCCGGGCAACTGAAGACGCAACGGCTTCGGTCGAGACCATGTCAGGATCGGCTGACCAATTGTCGCAATCGCTGGCGCGCGTCAGGGAAGATGTTGACCAGGCAACGGATGTCGCAGGTGTTGCTGTTGAAGAAGCGCGCAAGACAGACGAGATTGTCGGCCGCCTGTCTGAAACGGGACGTGCGATCGGCGAGATTGTCGACCTGATCAGTCAGATCGCCAGCCAGACCAATCTTTTGGCCCTGAACGCGACAATCGAGGCGGCGCGTGCCGGTGAGGCGGGGCGGGGGTTCGCGGTCGTTGCCAATGAAGTCAAGGCATTGGCCGAACAGACGACTAAGGCCACAGAGGATATATCTGCGCAGGTGGCATCCGTCCAGGAAGTTGCCGAGCTCTCCGAAACGGCAATCCGCTCGATTGGAGCGACGATCGGAAAGGTGAGTGACATTTCCTCCGCAATCAGGGACGCGGTTGAACTGCAGTCGTCCGCAACACAGGAAATCAGCAGCAGCGCAACCACAGTGCGTATGAGCACCGGCCAGGTTTCGAACACTGTGGACACTTTAAGCCATGTGATGGAAGCCAGCCGGTCAGCGACCGATGAGATGCTCGGCGCGTCGGCAGAACTCGGCAATCTGTCTGAAAGTCTGCAATCGCAGGTACGTCAGTTCCTTCAGAGTGTCAGAGCTGCGTAGGAGTTTTCCGGTAAAGTCGAGAAAAAAACTGTCAATAATAACTATATTTTCGATTTTCGCTATTTAGGGTTTTTTTCAAGTTCTTTTGGCAGAATTACCTCAACCGGGTTGAGACTAATAACACACCTGCATGATAGAACTTCTAGCCGCTTGGCCAGTGCAATATCTGTTTTTTGGTATCGGGGCAGGGGTAATACTCTTCCCCGCGGTGTTTTTTGTTGGCCGCCGGATCTCGAAGCAGTCGGCCTCTAAGGACAGGTTTGAATTCGGCAACGATGCCGCAATCCTCAAGACCGTTGTTGAACATGCGCACGAAGGCCTTGTCGTGCAGGACATTTACGGGCGCATTGAATGGTCCAATCCCGCCTATTCCCGCATCACCGGCTATTCGGCGGAGGAAATTCGCGGCAGGCGGCCTCAGGAATTCATTCTTCCTCCCGACAAGCAGCTTGCTCCGGACGAAATCGAGAACTTCAAGTTCGACCTCGGCAAATTTTCCTCTGGCTTCAAGGAACTGATTCTCAATCGCAGGAAGAACGGCGAATTCTTCTGGAACCAGCTGACCTTTGCACAGGTGGAAGGCGATACACCCGACAAGGCAAAGATGATCATCCTGTGTCAGGATGTGACCCGAGAAGTCGAACGGTTTGCAGAGCTTGAAGAAACGCGCAAACGATTGAAATATCAGGCGGAGCACGATGAGCTTACCGGCCTTGCGACCCGCGCAAGGATGACCTCCTTTCTGCAGGACAGGCTCTCGTCGGCAACGGACAAGGACGCCAAGGTCGGCATCATTCACTTCGACCTCGACCACTTCAAGGACATCAACGACAGCCACGGCCATAGCGCCGGCGACGCGGTGCTCCGGCATGTGGCGGATGTTCTCAAGACCGTCTTCAAGGACTTTGGTTTGGTCGCACGGGTCGGGGGCGACGAGTTTGTTGCCGTCGTGTCCAAACCGGACGGTCCGGAACAGATGGAGCACCTGGCTCAGCGCATCTTCGACAGTCTTACGCGGCCGATCATGGTCGAACGGCACCGATTGATGGTTGCAGGAAGTGTCGGCCTTGTCCTGGCGGATGCCGGAAAGACCAGTCTGGCGGAGATCGTCAACCGGGCTGACATTGCGCTTTATGCGGCCAAGAAGGCTGGCCGGGGCCGCTTCTCCTGGTATACGGAGGCCCTTGGAGCAGCCCACAGGCACCGGCGCATGAGCATGGCCCAGCTTGACCACGATCTTGAAAAGGGTCGGCTGACACTGCTCATGGAACCCCAATACAGCCTCGCGGACCGTCGCATCACCGGATACGAGGTGTCTCCACACTGGCTGCATCCATCCGAAGGACTTGTCGATCCGACCAAGCTGCTGTCTGTGCAGGAGGACATGAAGCGAATTGCGCAAGTCGAACGATTCGCCTTGCAACACGGCCTGTCGGAAATCAAACGCCTGCGCGATGCCGCGAACGTGCCATTATCAATGTCCGTCAATCTGACTGCCGCAAGTTTCGGAGAACACGGTATTGAAAGCAGGCTCGAAAGCCTTTGCGAAGAGGCGGATGTTGCGTTCAACGACCTCATTCTTGAATTCGATCAGCAAATCATCCGCTTCGACGAACCCGGCAGCCTGCAAAAGGCGATTGAAAGACTGTCCGGTATCGGCTGCCGGATCGCGCTGGACGAGGTTGGCAGCGGACATGGCGGCGCCGGTCAGCTGATCCGCCTGAGCGCGCATCTGCTTAAACTCAGTCCTTGGCTGGTCGGCGATCTTGAGACCGACGTCAACAAGCAATACCTGGCCCAATCAATTATCAATCTGGCTGGCAAATTCGAATTTCAGGTCATGGCGGTGGGCGTTGACACACCAGGGCAGCTGGAAATCCTGAAAGACCTTGGGTGCCAGTTCATTCAGGGGGCGATGATTTCAACACCGCTCTCGCCGCGCGAGGCGGAATTGCACCTGCACGAATTTTCCGGACGCGACCGGCTGCCCTGACACTTTGGTTCGGGTCTGCGACTCGGTTGTGTCCGATTGGCAACAGCTGTCAGTTACATGCCGCACATGAACGCATTGCCTCTTTTCAACTTCGCCAAAAACGGTTACCACACCTCCCAGTCAACTTTACCTTGTTGACACTGTTACCCCAGTGGCCGCCCGGCCGCGCAACCAGGAGGGCTTAAATGATAGATCATTGCATGATCCCAGTACTTTCCGCCCATACTGGTGGCCTAAAGGTATTTGTCTGGCAGCGTTAGGCGCCGACCTACCTCTTCTCAATCAATAGCTTTGCGGTGACCGGCTTAAGCCGTCCCATGCGCTGCACGCCCTTATTGCGCGTGTCTGCCGTCACCATACGACGTGATCCCGTTTCGGAGTTGTTCCGATGAATTCGCAATATCCGCAGAACCTGTCCGCTTTCGCGGACCGTCCGGATTTTGAAGTGCCTTCCATGCAGCGGCCGCCAGTGGGTCCTGGGCGCAGGTTCAGGCGTGCCCTGGTTTACGTTTGCACATTCCTTGGGGCGACACTTGGTGTTGCCGTTGTGCTGTTCGTTCCGGTTTTCCTATTCAATCTGAGCCGGATCGAGGCCCTTGAGATCGCCGGAAGGCATGTTCTGATCTCCGAGTTCTTTGATGAACTCAGCGCCTTGTTCTGGGGCACTGCAATCGTTGCCCTGGCATTCACAAGTTTGATGACCGGCCTGTTCTACATGGCGGCCGGAACGACAATTCGTCCGCGCTCACAACGGCCCGGCAGGGAAGATGCTCTGACGCATCTGACTGTGTTACGTTTGAGCCGGTCTGAGAGGTAGATATGTTCGACCGTTTCGAAAAGCTCGTTGATCCTTTTGAGAAAACCGAGCTTGACGTACCGCCGAAAGGCTTCTGGGCCTTCTGTTGGTACTACACCAAACCTGTCTGGCCGATCCTGGCCTGCGTGTCGCTGTTCGGCACGCTGGTCGCCCTGATCGAGGTGTATATTTTCACCTTCCTCGGGGACCTGGTCACCTGGCTGGAAAAGTCGGATCCGTCGACCTTTCTGGACGACAACTGGCCAACGCTGCTGTTCATGCTCTTCATCCTGCTGGTCCTGCGGCCGGCCCTGGAAGTGCTTTGGCAGCTTTATTTTCACCAGGGCTTGATGGGCAACTATCCGATGTCCATCCGCTGGCGGGTGCATCGCTATCTGCTCCGGCAAAGCGTCTCATTCTACCAGAATGACTTTGCCGGGCGGATTGCGACAAAGCTGATGCAAACGGCGCTTGGCGTGCGTGAGGTGATATCGCGCATGGCTGACATCATGGTGTATGTCGCTGTCTACTTCACGGCTGCGGTCATTGTTGTTGCCGATGCCAATTTTTGGCTCAGCTTGCCGTTTGTTGTCTGGCTTCTGGCGTATCTTCTGACCATCCGCGTTTTCGTACCGAAACTGCGCGATGTTTCAAAAGAGCAGGCGGATGCCCGATCACTCATGACGGGGCATGTTGTTGATGCCTATACCAACATCACCACGGTGAAGCTCTTCTCCCATGCCGACCGGGAGGAAGCTTACGCCCAGAACTCGATGATGGGTTTCCTGAAAACCGTCTTTCACCAGATGCGTCTGGTGACCGGGCTCAATCTGGTTCTGGTGTTCATCAACATGCTTCTGCTGACTTCGATCGGTGGACTGGCGATTATGCTTTGGCAAGCCGGAACGGTGACGATTGGTGAAGTGACGGTTGCTGTTGCGTTCGTCCTCAGGCTTCAGGGCATGTCGCACTGGATCCTTTGGGAGCTTGCCGGTCTCTTTGAGAACATCGGGACGGTCCAGGACGGGATCACCACGATTTCCCGCGAACGGGAAGTAATGGACGTGCCGGATGCAACGCCCCTGGTTGTCGACAGGGGGGAGATCCGGTTTGAGAACATCCGCTTCCACTACGGCAAAAAGGCCGGGGTGATCGAGGATCTCAGCATGACGATCCAGCCAGGTGAGAAGATCGGTCTGATCGGGCGCTCAGGTGCGGGCAAGTCGACGCTGGTCAATCTGCTCTTGCGGTTTTACGACCTGGAAGGCGGCAAGGTTCTGATCGACGGCCAGGACATCTCGCGCGTTCATCAGGACGATATCCGCGCGAATGTCGGTGTCGTCACGCAGGACACGTCTCTGCTGCACCGGTCGATCTTCGAAAACGTTGCTTACGGCAAGCCGGATGCAACGCGCGAGGACGTGGAAGCTGCGCTGCAAAAGGCCCATGCGCTGGAGTTTGTTGGAGGGCTCACCGACATGGAAGGCCGCAAGGCTTTGGATGCTCATGTCGGAGAGCGTGGCGTCAAACTGTCCGGGGGACAGCGGCAAAGGATCGCGATCGCAAGGGTGCTCTTGAAAGACGCACCTATCCTTGCCCTGGACGAAGCCACCTCCGCGCTGGACTCCGAAGTCGAGATCGCCATTCAGGAAAGTCTGTTCGACCTGATGAAGGGCAAAACCGTGATCGCGATCGCCCACCGGCTGTCGACCATCGCGGCGATGGACAGGCTGATTGTCATGGACAAGGGTCGAATCATCGAAGAGGGGTCCCATCAGGACCTTCTTGAGAAAAACGGCCTTTATGCGCAGCTCTGGCAACATCAGTCCGGCGGCTTCCTGGCGCCTGTTCAGGCGGCATAATTCACAAAACGAGACAGCGGGACCGGGATTCATTTGAATTCCGGTCTTGCGCACATTCCCCAAAAAAGGGCAGAAAAGCGACGGGGCGCTTTTTTTGCCTGCGACATATGCGTTTTGATCCATTTGTTGATCTGGACAAGCGTATCGAAGGGTGCAAAAAGACAAGCCGCTTGGCCGATGCGGGCAACTGCCGCACCCGGCCACCGTTGAGCCCGGCATGGTTCCGGCTATCCTTTCTGGCAAAGGGTGGCCCGGACATGATGCGGGCTTTCGGTACAGGTAGATTTTTGAAGGGGACGCGACCTTGGCACACAACACGGATCCGGAAGAACCGAACCGCCGTGACTTTCTCTACATTGCGACCGGTGCAATGGGCGTTGTGGGCGCCGGCGCTTTGGTATGGCCGTTCATTGACCAGATGAACCCGGATGCTTCCGCTCTCGCGCTGGCATCGATTGAAGTTGATGTGTCTGCCGTGGAAGAGGGGCAGTCGATCACAGTCAAATGGCGCGGTAAGCCGGTGTTCATCCGCAACCGCACCGAAACGGAAGTCCAGGAAGCGGCGGGTGTGCCGCTTTCGGACCTGCCGGACAAACTGGCCCGGAACGCAAACCTGCCAGCCAACGCGGAAGCGACGGATCCTAACCGCGGCGTCAAGGACAAGGAA
The DNA here is from genome assembly GCF_030732845.1 of Roseibium sp. MMSF_3544. Taxonomy (GTDB): domain Bacteria; phylum Pseudomonadota; class Alphaproteobacteria; order Rhizobiales; family Stappiaceae; genus Roseibium. Next base: position 161,301 of record NZ_JASHKA010000012.1, on the reverse strand, counting down.
AACTGGCTTGTCCAGATCGGCATCTGTACGCACCTCGGCTGTGTACCGATTGGCGACGCGGGCGAGTTCGGTGGCTGGTTCTGCCCCTGCCATGGCTCCCACTACGACACTGCCGGCCGCATTCGCAAAGGCCCGGCTCCCGAGAATTTGCTGATTCCGCCGCTCGAGTTCGTGAGTGACTCGACGATCAAGATCGGCTAACGGCAAAAATTTTTAGGAGACAGCCATGGCTGGACATTCAAACTACGTTCCGCAGAGCGCTGCGGCCAAGTGGCTCGAAAGCCGCCTGCCGGTTATTTCGCTCATGCGCGGTTCCTTCGTGGATTTTCCGACGCCGAAAAACCTGAATTACTGGTGGACCTTCGGCGGAATTCTGTTCTTCGTTCTGATCGCGCAGATCCTCACCGGCATCGTTCTGGTGATGCATTACACGCCGAGCACGGACGCAGCCTTCGACAGTGTCGAGCACATCATGCGCGATGTGAACTTCGGCTGGCTGCTGCGGTATCTGCACTCGAACGGCGCGTCGATGTTCTTCATCGCCGTCTACATTCACATCTTCCGCGGACTTTACTACGGCTCCTACAAGGCGCCGCGCGAGATTTCGTGGATCCTCGGCGTGATCATCTTCCTGATCATGATGGGCACCGCCTTCATGGGCTACGTTCTGCCCTGGGGTCAGATGTCTTTCTGGGGTGCGACGGTTATCACGAACCTCTTCTCAGCCATTCCGCTGGTGGGTGAGGCCATCGTGACGTGGCTGTGGGGCGGCTTTGCAGTCGACAATCCGACGCTGAACCGGTTCTTCTCGTTGCACTACCTGCTGCCGTTCATGATCTTCGGTGTTGTCATCCTGCACGTGTGGGCGTTCCACACCACGGGCAACAACAACCCGACGGGTGTTCAGCCCAAGACGAAGCAGGACACGCTGCCGTTCCACCCTTACTACACGATGAAAGACCTGTTCGCGATTGTCGTGTTCATGATCTTCTTCTCGTGGTTCGCGTTCTATCTGCCGAACTATCTGGGTCATGCGGACAACTACATTGAAGCCGATCCGCTCGTGACGCCGGCGCATATCGTTCCTGAATGGTACTTCCTGCCGTTCTATGCGATCCTGCGTGCCGTTCCGGACAAGCTTGGCGGCGTCGTTCTGATGTTCGGTGCGATTGCGGTTCTGTTCATCCTGCCGTGGCTGGACACCTCCAAGGTTCGGTCCGGGGCTTACCGCCCGCTGTTCAAGCAGTTCTTCTGGATCTTCGCCATCGTCTGTGTTGCGCTTGGGTATCTTGGCGCCATGCCTGCAGAGGGCATCTACGTGACGCTCTCCCGCATCTTTACCGCCTACTACTTTGCGCACTTCCTGATCATCCTGCCGATGCTCGGGTTCCTCGAAAAACCGTTGCCCTTGCCTGCGTCGATTTCAGAATCGGTGCTGAAGGGCGGCTCTGGCACACCGGCCGGCGCAGCTGCCGCACCGGACACGAAGTAACGCGAACCGGATCAGGAGTTATTTGAGACAATGAGCACCATGATCAAAATGGTTCGTTCCCTTGTCGCGGTGGCAACTCTTGCCATCGCAACACCCGCAGTCGCTGCTGGCGCCAAGATCGAGATCGACTATCAGAAGTGGTCGTTTGCAGGGCCGTTCGGTTTCTATGACCGGGCTCAGCTGCAACGCGGCTTCAAGGTCTATCGTGAAAACTGTTCGGCATGTCACGGTCTGAGACTGGTTGCCTTCCGCAACCTTGCCGAAGATGGCGGCCCGAGCTTTACCGAAGACGAAGCCAAGCAGATCGCTTCCGAATACACCGTCATCGACGGTCCGGATGATTTCGGCGAGATGTATGAACGTCCGGCGATCCTGGCCGATCGTTTCCCGTCTCCTTTCCCGAACCAGCAAGCAGCACGTGCAGCCAATAACGGTGCCTATCCGCCCGACTTTTCGCTGCTCGCGAAGGCGCGTGCGGCACAGCGCGGGTTCCCCGGGTTCGTGTTCGATATCTTCACGCAGTACCAGGAAAATGGACCTGACTATATCTACTCGTTGCTGACAGGCTACGAGGAAGACCCGGAAGGGATCACGGTCCCGGATGGTCAGTACTACAACCATTCCTTCCTGGCCGGGCAGTTCATCTCCATGGCTCCGCCACTCTTTGACGAAGCCGTTGAGTACACCGATGGTACGCCGATGACCGTCGATCAGTATGCGAAGGACGTTTCAGCGTTCATGATGTGGGCCGCCGAGCCGCATCTGGAAGATCGCAAGAAAATTGGCTTCCGCGTGATGATCTTCCTGATCGTGTTCGCAGGCCTGCTTTACTTCACCAAGAAGCAGATCTGGCGGAACGTCGACCACTGATCCGTTCTTACGGAAAAGACTTACAAAGGCGGGCGCTCAGCCCGCCTTTTTTTTAGTTTTGGGCCTATTCAACGCGCGAACCGCTTGATAATCAGCTTCTCGGACTGGATTCTACAGGAGAGACTTGGCAATGGCTGATGCGGTTCTTGGTATTATCGGCGGTTCCGGCATTTACGATCTGCCGGGTCTTGAGAACTCAGAATGGGTCACGGTTGAAAGTCCCTGGGGCGCGCCTTCCGACCAGGTCCGGATTGGCGACATGGACGGCTTGAAGATCGTTTTCCTGCCGCGTCACGGGCGTGGCCACGTCTACTCCCCGACCACCATCAACTACCGCGCCAATATTGACGCCATGAAGCGATGCGGAGTGACAGATCTTCTGTCGGTTTCCGCCTGTGGATCGCTGAAAGAGGAACACGCGCCGGGCACATTCGTTCTTGTCGACCAGTTCATCGACCGGACGTTCGCGCGCGAAAAGAGCTTCTTCGGAACCGGCTGCGTCGCTCATGTTTCCATGGCGACCCCGGTGAGCCCGAAGCTCATTGATGCCGTTGCTGCTGCCGCTGAGGCAGAGGATCTCGCTTATGCCAGGGGCGGGACCTATCTTGCCATGGAAGGCCCGCAATTCTCGTCGCTTGCCGAAAGCCATCTCTACCGCTCCTGGGGCTGCGACGTGATCGGCATGACCAACATGCCGGAAGCCAAGTTGGCCCGCGAGGCGGAGATCTGTTACGCGACCGTTGCCATGGTGACTGACTATGACAGTTGGCACCCGGATCACGGCGAAGTCGACATTCAGGCAATCATCAAGGTTCTGCACGACAATGCTGAAAACGCACAGCGCCTTGTCGCACGGGTCGCGCGCGACCTGCCTCGGGAGCATCAGTCCTGTCCCGCCGGCTCTGACACGGCACTCGAGTTCGCGTTCATGACCGCGCCGGAAAAGAGAGATCCGGCGCTTGTGGCAAAGCTGGATGCGGTTGCCGGCCGGATCCTGAACAAGGCCTCCTGAGGCCGAGAAAAACCAAAGCAGCAATCCTTTAATAGTCGCAAATTCGCTTCGAACCCGCTTGCAAACTTGGTATAAGCGTCGGTCGGGGCATGCGCCGGAAAGATCAGCCGAAGAAAGAGAGCTCGATGACCGAACAGACGATCCAGGATGAATTGGTCGACTCGATCCGCACGATCAGGGACTATCCGAAAGAAGGTATTCTGTTTCGGGACATCACGACACTTCTGGGCAACGCGCGCGCCTTCCGGCGGGCCGTTGATGCACTTGTGCAGCCCTGGGCGGGATCGAAGGTCGACCAGATTGCCGGGATTGAGGCGAGGGGGTTCATTCTGGGCGGCGCGGTTGCGCACCAGCTTTCGGCTGGTTTTGTCCCGATCCGCAAAAAAGGCAAGCTTCCGCATGAGACTGTCCGCATTGCCTATTCGCTGGAATATGGTCTGGACGAGATGGAAATGCACAAGGATGCCATCCAGCGGGGCGACCGCGTTATCCTGGTGGATGACCTGATCGCCACCGGCGGCACAGCGGAGGCAGCCTGCAAGCTGCTGAAATCCATGGGTGCGAATATCGAGGCGGCGTGCTTCATCGTCGATCTGCCGGACCTCGGTGGCCGCAAAAAGCTGGAAGAGCTGAATGTTCCCGTGCGCACGCTGGTGGAATTTCCCGGGCACTGACCAGTCATGGATCAGGACGTGGGCGGGGCGGTCGGGAGACCGGAATTTTCAGATCAATTCCAGCGAGAGTTTGAAACGCTGCTGAAGTGGCGCCGGGACGTGCGCCGCTTTCGAACCGTTCCGTTGCCGGACGGCGTACTGAACCATCTTCTCACGCTGGCGGACCTTGCCCCGTCTGTCGGTAACAGTCAGCCCTGGCGCATCGTTGTTGTCGACAGCCCGGAAAAACGTGCGAACGTCATTGCCTCCTTCGAGGCTGAAAATGATGCGGCTGCCAGACAATATGAACCTGAGAAAGCCCGGCATTACCGCGAGCTGAAACTCTCCGGTCTCAGGAACGCGCCAATCCACCTGGCGGTGTTCAGCGATGAGGATCCTGCCCAGGGGGCGGGCCTTGGCCGGGCAACCATGCCGGAGACGCTCGCCTATTCAACCGTCAGCATGATCCATACTTTCTGGCTTGCCGCCAGGACCGAAGGGATTGGCGTCGGCTGGGTTTCAATCCTCGATCCGGCGGCGGTGTCCGACATCCTTCAGGTTGACGGCAACTGGCGCCTCGTGGCTTATCTATGCGTCGGCTATCCTGAAGAAGACCATATCGACCCGGAACTGGAACGCGCGCGATGGCAGGCGCGCAGTCCTCTTGAAACGCGGTTATTCCGACGTTAGGAGCTCCGAAATGCCTGTAATCATTCGCCCTACGGAAGACAGAGACTATGAGGCTGTGCGTCAGCTTCTGACTGACCGCTGGACTGCTCCGGAAATCATGCTCGACAATGAAATGTTCGACGCGTCGCGCCTCCCGGGCTACGTCGCTTTCGACGGAGAAGAGCTGGTGGGCATGGTCACCCTGATCAAGCGAGAGCAGGAATGGGAAATCCTGACGCTCGACTCAATCAACCGCTGGGGCGGTGTTGGCAGTCAGCTTCTCGATGCGGTGGTGACGGAAGCGCGCTCCAAAGGTTTGCCGCGATTGACGGTGAGAACCTCCAACGACAATCTCGATGCATTCCGTTTCTACCAGCGCCGGGGCTTCCGTTTTGAGCGTATCCGGCAGGGGATCATCGACCAGGAGCGCGAGAGAAAGCCCGGCATTCCCCTGCGTGGCGACTACGGTATCGAAATCCGCGACGAAGTTTTGTTTGCGCGGGCCTTGTAGCCCGCGGCCAGCCCTTCAGACTGGTCTATTTGGACCGCCGTTCGACAAATACGTTGGCCTTGAACGAAAATACCAGCGTGCCGTCCTGGTTGTGTGCCTTCATGTCCGAATGGACGATGCCCCATTCTGGCCGGCTGCGGCTTTCCGTCTTGCCGGTTACTGTCCGCGTGTAGGTGAGGGTGTCGCCCACATAGACCGGCTTGATCCATTTCAGGTCGTCAAAGCCAGGCGAGGGGCCGATACGGGCGGCAAGAACTCCTGCCTCGCGCGCTTCTGACTGCTGAGCGGTCATTTTTGTGACGAACAGTTTCATGAAGACTGATGCCGTATGCCATCCGGAGGCGCATAAGCGGCCGAAATGGGTTTTTGCAGCACCTTCTTCGCTCAAATGAAAGGGCTGCGGGTCGTATTTTTCGGCGAAGCGGATGATCTCGTCTTTCTGGAACGTGTAAGTGCCAAGATCCATGGTCTCGCCGACGGTGATGTCGTCGAAAAAGGCGATCATGCGCTTGGCTCCCGTTTTTCGAAAAGAACGGGGTTTTCCCACATGATGACTTCCTTGCCGTCCTGATTGTCGGCGCGGATGCGAATGAAAACCATTCCGAGATCCGGTTTGGAGCGCAGCTCCTTCGTTCCGATGATTTCAGCACTTGCGGTCAATCTGTCGCCAGGAAAAACCGGTTGTTTCCATTTCAAGGTGCTGATGCCCGGTGATCCGCTGCCTGTGCTCTTGTTGAAAAGATTGGTGGCAAGAAGGCTCATGACCAGGCTGGCCGTTTGCCAACCCGACGCGGCCAGGCCGCCGAGCATCGAGGCCTTGCCGGCTTCCTCGCTTAAGTGAAAGGGTTGCGGATCGAATTCAGTGGCGAATTCAATGATGTCTTCTTTGCTCACATCGATTGACCCGAGCGCGATCGTCAATCCTGGTGTGAAATCCTCAAAAAAAATCGGTGCCGTCATGGATGTGTGCTGCATTGTGCGGGATGGGAAGGCCGATGGACCGGCCTTCAGTGAAGGGTCTCTGCTGTCTGTCGTAGCATGACCGGGGGGCCTTCTGAAAGACACGAGACGTCGACCGAAATGCGCCGGGACGCATCTGCAAGAGTGTCAGGTCTTTACGTATTTCCGCCAATTATGCTCTTCCTTGAACTCGAGCACCTCCCGGATCTTCCGGTTTGAAAACAGGGCCTCATGTTCACCGAGCTCCCGGCTGAGCGGAACACCGGGGAAGAAGCGCCGAAGGATCTCCGGATTGGGAATGTCGACCGAATTCGTGTCATTGCCCGCATTGAAGACCTGGAATCCGAGTCCGTCCTTTTTCAGGCACAGATCGACAATCTGGCCAAGGTCCCTGGCATCGATGTAACAGAAGATGTTGCGGCGGCGCTGAGCGGGGTTTTCGAAGAAATCCGGAAAGCGGTCATATTCGTGCGGCTCGATGACATTGCCGATCCTGAGCGCATAGATGTCGAAACCGGACCGGCGCTGGAAAGACCGCGCCGTCTGTTCGTTGACGACCTTGGAGAGGCCGTAACTGTCCATCGGATTGACATCGTCATCCTCTTCCACAGGCAGAGACTTCGGGTCGACGGTGCCATCGGCAAAGCATACGCCGTAAGTGGTTTCCGACGACGCAATGACGATCTTGCGAATGCCGAGCTTCACCGCTGCTTCGATGACATTGTAGGTCCCGATTGCGTTGACCTCGAAAGTCTTGTTGTCCGGATGGATCAGGATGCGCGGGATGGCGGCGAAGTGAACGATGGCGTCGAATGCGGGGACACCCTTGCCCGGTTCCAGCTCGTCAAAGTTGGCGTAGCTGGTCATGACGTTGAACATTTCGCCGGACCTGGTGATGTCCGCCGTCAGATTGTCGACACCCGGATGGTCGAGCGGGGTGAGGTCGACATTCACCACCCGATGGCCCCTGTTCAGGAGATAGGGGATCACGTGTTTTCCCGCTTTTCCGGATCCACCGGTGAACAGAATTCGCATTGCTTCTTCCTTGTCAGACTTTCCGCGTGCCCGTTGATGCGATGAGACCATATGCGAGGTCCCCGGAGGGACAAAGAGCCTCCTGATCACAAGTCAGCAAGATTTGTCAGATGGGGCGGTGCTAGGGTCCCTTCACCAATCAAGGGCACACCGATGACACAGCACGAGAAACACACAATTTCATCCAAAGATGACGGCTATTTGCGTCGCTTTACCAGAGTAATCGAATACATCTACGCGCATCTTGACGAAGATCCGGATTTGACCGTGCTTGCGGAAGTTGCCGCGCTTTCGCCGTGGCACTGGCATCGTGTGTGGCAATCGGCTTATGGCGAATCCATCGTGGCCACCGTCAAGCGGCTCAGACTGCACCGGGCCTCCGCGGACCTGACCTATTCCAAAATGCCGGTTGCAGAGATTGCAACACGCGCCGGCTACAGCACGCTGGAAGCATTCAGCCGCAGTTTCAAGAAAGTTTACGGCCAATCTCCCTCGGCCTATCGCGAGGCAGGTGTGGAAGGCCGTCTTCAGCCCGCTCATGGCGGTGCTCCCGTTCCACGTACAAGAGGATCTCTTCTCATGCATCAGGTTGAAATCAAATCCATTCCCACCGAAACCCTCGCCATTATCCCGCACAAAGGGCCCTATATGGAGATTGGAAAAGCGTTTGAAAAAGCCATTGGCGTGCTGGTGAGCCGCAATCTTCTGGGGCAGGCAGGCGCCATGAAAGGGCTCTACTATTCCGACCCGACACATGTCCCGGAAGACGAGTTGCAGTCGGCTGCCGGTGTTGCGGTGTCAGAAGGCTTCCCCATCGAGGCCCCGCTCGAAGCGGTCGAGACCTTCGGCGGTGACTATGCCGTTTTGCACTACAAGGGCCCCTATGCGGACATGAAGTGGGCCTATGAATGGCTTTACGGTGAGTGGCTCACCCAGTCGGGCCGGGAGCCGGCAGACGCGCCGTGCATGGAAGTCTATCTCAACAACCCGCGCGACACCGCACCTGCAGATCTCCTGACAGACATCTGCCTGCCGCTCAAGCCGGCTGCCTGACCTCAGGAGGACAAGGGCCAGAACACCAGAATTGCCGGAATGGAGACTGCCAGCACCAGGATTTCCAGGGGAAGACCGATGCGCCAGTAGTCTCCAAACCGGTAGCCGCCAGGACCCATGATGATAGTGTTGTTCTTGTGGCCGATCGGGGTCAGGAACGCACAGGACGCAGCGACAGCCACAGCCATCAGGAAGGGATCCGGATTGACGCCGAGGGTGCCGGCGATCTGAACGGAAATCGGCGCGGCAATGAGACAGGTCGCAACATTGTTCAAGAAATCTGAAAGCGTCATGGTCACGATCATCAAAACGGTGAGCGTGACCCAGGCGGGCGCTCCGGCCGTCAACGCGACAATCCCGTCAGCGATGAGCTGCGCATTTCCGGCGTTTTCGAATGCCTGTCCGAGCGGGATCAGCGACCCCAGCAGCACGATCACTTTCCATTCCACCGAATTGTAGACTTCAGAGCCGCTGACCAGTCCCGTGGCGGCATAAAGAACGACACATGCCGCCAGGGCGACGGGCAGGTAGGCAAGGCCCGCGACTGCCACCGCAATGGCCAGAATGAAGCCGGCGATCGCGAGCCAGGCCTTGTTGCGCTGGATCATGCCTGTCTGTCGCCCCTGCAACGGCAAGACGCCGAGCCAGGAACATGCGTTTTCCAGCCGTTCGGGTGTACCGATCATAAGCAGCACATCACCGGCCCGGATGGTTTCATGCCGGACCCTCTTTTGGATGCGCCGTCCTTCACGCGAGATGCCGAGCAGTGTGACACCGTGGCCGTAAAGCAGCCGCATGTTGAAGGCCGATGTTCCGGTGATGCGGGCGCTGTCCGGGGCAATTGCCTCAACCAGCGCAAGTGCGGAGCCGCCCAGGCCGCCCTTGTGCCGTTCGGAACCGGCAAAGTCGAGCTTGGCAGCCCCCATGAAGCTTTCAATCGCCTTCGGGTCGCCTTCGACGACAAGAAAGTCGCCGCCCTTGATCGGTTCCCGTCTGGCAAAACCCTTGATGCGCCGGCCGTTCCGAATGAGACCGATGATCACCACATCCTTGTCTTCGGCAACCGGATAAAGATCACCGACGGAAACCGGATTGTGTTCGCTGACCTTGCTGACTTTCAGCTCTGCCGAATAAAGGCTTTCGGCGAAACCTTCTTCCTTGGGCTTATCCCGGAAATGGGCCGGCAGCAGCCGCCAGCCAAACAGAGCAACAAACGCGATGCCGCACACGGCCACGGTCAACCCGACCGGCGCAAAGTCGAACATGGAAAAGGGACTGCCGAGTGCGTCGGAGCGGTATTCGGCAATCACGATGTTGGGCGGGGTTCCGATAAGGGTGATCATGCCGCCGAGGATTGTCGCAAAGGAAAGCGGCATCAGGGACAGGCCAGGGGATCTTCCCGCCTTCTTGGCGGCTTCCAGATCCAGTGGCATGAGGAGCGCGAGTGCGGCGACGTTGTTGATGATGCCGGATAGTCCGGCGCCGACGACCGACATCAGTGTGATGTGACCCGAGAGCGCTCGGGAGGCGGACAGAAGCCGGTTCGCGATCAGCTCAACGGCACCTGAATTCATCAGGCCCTTGGAGACGATCAGGACAAGGGCAATGATGATGACGGCGGCATGGCCGAAGCCGGAGAAAATCTGGTCCGATGGCACAAGGCCGAGGAAAGCACCGACAATCAGGGCGGCGAAGGCGACGAGATCAAAACGGATGCGGCCCCAGACCAGAAGCCCGAAGACAATTCCGAAAAGAACAAACAAAGCAATTTGGTCAAAAGTCACTGGGAAGCCGGCCTGTGCGGACGAAAATCACTACCGCAGTGTTTTAGGCTGATTTCCGAAGATTCGCCAGAGAACGAGCCCTGAAGTTGCTCCTGCCCGGACTAATGCCGGGCCGAGCACTCGTTTGTTCAGGTCTTGGGCGCCGTATTTCGGATCAGGCGGACACGGCCTCCCGGTCGGCATTCGGGGACATTCGTCCGATCAAGACTGCCGTTGTCATTGCGACGGCGCCGACCCCCAGAACTGCGAGCCCAAGCGTGGCGAACGCCGACAAAACCAGGCAGCCGGCGACCAGCGCGAAGAAGCCGGCGATCGCAGCGCCAAAGCGACGAATTCCCTGTTTGCAAGTGGCACCAATTGACTTCAGATGGTTCATTCCAGTCTCCATGTTCAGAATTGTCGGGGAAAATCGGGTGGCGGGACAGTGCCCGCCACATCACGAAGGCGTTGTCAGCTTTTGTCGTCGTCGTCATCGTCCAGCTCGGTCGAGATGACGTCGCCGGTCGCTGCATCGATCAGAACTTCAACTTCTCCGGCCGCGGACCTGATTTCGACTTCAAAGACTGCCTTGCCGTCTTCCCGCTCCAGTTCGATGGCTTCAATTGTGCCGTCTTGTGCCTTCAGAGCGATTTCAGAAACCTGTTCGATCGACAGGTCGGACTTCAAGGGAGCGCTTTCAGTGGTGCCCTGCGCTGCAATTGCGAGCGACGTTCCGGTCAATCCAACGGCGATGACGCTGGCGGCGATGATTTTGGCGGTGGTTTTCATAATTGTTTCCTCTTGGCTGTTGCCCGGTGGCCTCTGCCGTCCGGTGAGCAAGAGATAGGCGGTTCGGTTTACCTGCCTCTGGCGCGAAATTTACATTTTTGTAAAGAAACGCGTTTTCGTTTCCAGAAGACGAAACGGCCCTGTACAGCTAAGCGGACAAACCGCCATGCGGGACGGAAAACCTGGTACGTGCGATGAAAATACTGCTGCTGGAAGACGACGAGGGAATTGGGGAGTGGGTGCATTCCAGTCTGAGCGACGCCGGGCACGTGGTCGATTGGATAGCCAACGGCCGGGACGCTCTGGTGAGTGCAACCACGGGCGAGTACGACGTCATCGTTCTTGACCGAATGACACCCGACCTTGACGGGCTCTCCGTCCTGAAGGCGATCCGGGCGTCCAAGAACGCGACGCCAGTGCTGTTTCTGACGGCGATGGAAGCGGTTGAAGACCGCGTCGAGGGACTGGAAGCAGGAGCCGATGACTATCTGACCAAACCCTTTGCGTCGAGCGAGTTGCTGGCACGGATCAACGCGCTCGGACGCAGGGGCGCACCAGCCGCGCAGTCAGAACCTGTAAAGCTGGTGTCCGGAGATATGGAACTTGACCTGCTCAAACAGATCTGCACCCGGCAGGGGACGAAGATCGATCTGAATGCCAAGGAGTTCCGGCTCCTTGAAGTCTTCATGCGTAACGAGGGCCGGGTTCTGACACGCGCAATGCTGCTCGAACGCGTCTGGGACATCAATTTCGATCCCACGAGCAGTGTGGTTGAAACCCATATCAGCCGCTTGCGCGCCAAGATCGAGAAACCATTTTCGGACACGCTCATTCGAACGAAGCGTGGCTCCGGATACGTGTTTGAAACCTGACCCTCAACTGGCCCTCGAACGCTGACGGGAGATCGCCTTCGTGTCATTGATAAACCGGATACGTCTTTTGTTGCGCATGTCGGCTCTGCGGCAGGCCGTGCAACTGACATTGGTTTTTCTTTTGATCGTTGTCGTTGCCGGACTGGCCTCGATCCTGTTCGTTGACCGCGAGATAAGCGCTCAAATTGACGCGGAACTTGAGAGCCGCGCGGACGAGATCTCAACCAGCATAGAAACCAACGGCCTGAACCGCGCTCTGTTTTATGAAACGGAAGACCGGTTCGCCATTTATGAGCAAGAACGTGGTCTGTTTCCGAAACCTCTCGGTGCGCGAACGGGATACGACACGGTCAAACTGGATGGCAAAAAACCGAAGGACGATCTGGACGGTGTCTGGCGTGTTTACACTGTCGATGCTGGACGTGGGGTCCTGGTGGTTGGCACGAACCTGGATGACAAGGACGACTACCTTGAGGTTCTGATCAATATCTTTGCCGTCTCGGGCGGCGCGACGCTTGTGGTCATGGTCACGATTGGCGGGTTTCTGGGCTGGCGCGCCCAGAAACGTTTCAGCACGATTTCCGGCGTTCTTGAAAGGGTGGCCGGCGGTGACCTGAGCGCACGGGTCGAGGTTGCCGGTGGGAACGACGACTTTGACCGTCTTGCACGGGATATCAATCGGACGACCGCACGCCTGGAAATACTGCTGAGGCAAACACGGAACCTGACGGCGAATATTGCTCATGATCTCAAAACACCCCTGACGCGCTTGCAGGCGCAGCTAGAAGCCATTGAAAAGACGCCCGGAGACACGGGTGCCGTCGAAAAAGCCCTCGCTCAAACGGATGAAATGATTGCTCTTTTTGAAGCACTGCTGCGCATCGCCGAGCTGGAAACTGGAGAGCATCGGCGGCGCTTTGAAACGCTCAACCTGTCCAGGCTGGCTGAAGAAGCAGGAGAGATCTACCGTGCGGTCGTGGAGGACAGCGGAAGACATTTTGAACTCAAGGCGGGAAAGACGGCCGAGATTGCCGGGGATCGGCGGCTCCTGCTCCAGGCGATTGCGAACCTGATTGAAAACAGCCTGAAACATACCCCTGAAGGGACACGCCTGACACTCGTTGCAAACGCCAACAGCGTTTCGCTCTCTGATAACGGTCCGGGTATTCCCGAGGCTTATCGAGACAGGGTGTTCGAACCGATGTACCGGCTTGAAGAAAGCCGGACAACACCTGGCTCAGGGCTTGGCCTGGCTCTTGTCCGGACGATCGCCACTCTCCACGGGGCACAGATTTACGTCACGGACAATTCCGATGCGGGACCAAAAAACCCGGGCCTCAAGATCGAACTGCGGTTCTCGCCGGGTCAACCGGATCATTGAGTGTTTCTGACCTTCAAGGCGAATCTCTCCTGAACATGTCCAAAGCTTAATCTCTCGGAAATCCGCCGCCCATATTGCCGAACCATATCTCTTTCATGTGCAAACCATGGGAGTGATCAAAATGAAACCAAGCGAATATTCCTACTACGCGCTTGACCGGATGTTGATTGAACGCGAAGCGCAGAAAAAGCACCGGTCGGCGCAAACGCGGAAGGCCGAAAATAGCGACATGTTCAAACTGGGGAACTGGAACCCGTTGACAATGCTGGGTCTGGGCCGCTGACAAAGCTGATGAAAAGAACCCGCCTGTAACGGCGGGTTTTTTCTTGCAGTGGCGGCTTCAAGTTTTTTGCTTTTCTGACCGGATTGTAACCCGCCGGAAAGGCATCGGACATGGCCACTTCCCACCTTTCATTCAGCAACGAATGGAAGGAGTAATGAAATGGAACCTATTGGATACTCATATTACGACATCGACCGCCTGGTGAAGGAATACAACGGTCAGCGGTCTGAACCGACAGAGAAACACGGATCGGTGAGAGCCGCAAAATGGCAGGACCAGAAAGGTCCGAACCCGCTCATGCTGATGGGCCTCGATAGAAGCTGAAGAAAACCCCGTTGGGAAACCATCGGGGTTTTCCTTGTTCTAATGGGGGCGACAGTCGCGGACGCGCAAAAAACCAATCAAGCCTGCAAGCGCCCAAAGACCGGACCGCCGAGGTTGCCGTCCAGTGCCGCGACTTAGGTGTTGAACTTGAACAGAAGCACGTCGCCGTCCTTGACAATGTACTCCTTGCCCTCGTCGCGCGCCTTGCCTGCGTCCTTGGCCGCGTTTTCACCGCCAAGAGACACATAATCATCATAGGCGATTGTCTGGGCCCGGATGAAGCCGCGTTCAAAATCCGTGTGGATCACTCCGGCGGCACCGGGTGCCTTCGTTCCCTCGGTAATCGTCCAGGCACGGGTCTCCTTCGGACCGGCGGTGAAGTAAGTGATCAGACCGAGGAGATCGTAGCCGGCGCGGATCATGCGATCGAGGCCCGGTTCTTCAAGACCGATCGTCTCCAGGAATTCGTCCTGCTCTTCCTTGTCGAGTTGCGAGATCTCCGCTTCGATTGCGGCGGAAATGACAACGGCAGCAGCGCCTTCCTTTGCGGCCATTTCAGCGACTTTCTGCGACAGGGCATTGCCGTCAGCAGCAGAGGCTTCGTCCACGTTACAGACGTAAAGGACCGGTTTGGACGTCAGAAGGTTCAGGCCCTTCAGCATCCTGGCTTCCTCGGCATCTGCCGTTTCCAGAAGGCGGGCCGGTTTGCCGTCCTGCAGCAGAGCGAGAGCGGCCTCCATGAGCGGCAGAACCGCCTTGGCCTCCTTGTCGCCACCGGTCGCCTTTTTCTTTAGAGGCGCAATGCGGCGCTCAAGGCTTTCCATATCGGCGACCATGAGTTCGGTCTCGACCGTCTCGGCATCTGCGAGCGGATCGATCGTGCCGTCGACATGGGTAATGTCGTCATCCTCGAAGCAGCGCAGCACATGGGCGATGGCGTCGACTTCACGGATATTTGCGAGAAACTGGTTGCCAAGACCTTCGCCCTTGGAGGCTCCGCGGACGAGGCCTGCAATGTCCACGAAGGTGATCCGTGTTGGGATGACTTCCTTGGACGCGGCAATGTCGCGAATTGCATAAAGACGCGGATCGGGAACGGCGACTTCGCCGGTATTCGGTTCGATCGTGCAAAACGGATAGTTGGCGGCCTGGGCCGCTGCGGTTTTGGTGAGCGCGTTGAAAAGCGTGGACTTGCCGACATTCGGCAGTCCAACAATGCCGCACTGGAATCCCATGGGAGATTGCTTTCGGTTCGTGTCTGAAACTGTCGCAGCGCTACATGCCCGAGCGCGGTCGGCAGGTCAAGACTTGGCCGATGTCCTCGGCTTCATTTATGGGTCCGTACCCTAACGGTGTGCGGAGCGTTTTTCCGCCGCTCCGCATGTCCTTCCTGTGGAGGTCCGTCTACGAGGACTATTGTAGCCCGGTCGGATCGACAACGCCGCGTTTGCAGCCCATGCCGGTCGGATCCGCTGCGCGCATCAGTTCGCCGAGATCGGAGTCCAGCCTGATTGTTCCGAAAAGGCTGAGCCAGATTTCGTTGATCAGCGTCCGGCCTGAATCCGACTTACACTTGATAAGAACGCGCTCACCGCTGCCGCTGCCAAAGCTGGTGTCGAAAGCGGCCCTGATTTCCGCGCCGGTGATTTCCTTGCCGACATTGTTGAAGAAAAGGTCACCCACGGCAGAGCCGTTGACGAGACCGGTCAGGTACAGCGTGTCATCATAATATTCGTCCGCGCCGCCTGCACCAAAGTAGCAGGTGCCGTGCTTGATCCACTCGTGGTGATGCAGAAAGCTGGCAAAGCCGGGCATGGCCGCTTCCAGCGCGTCGGCGGTTTCCGTATCGATTTCGGGGGCGGGCAGGCGGTGCCAATTGTCGGGCTTGTCCAGATTGCGGATGTTGTTCGGAACGCCGCAATAGTCGTTGCCCTTGGGCTGCGGCCACAGTCCGTGGATCGAAAGCTGCCGGGTCGTGTGGGGCAGGTGGCCGTCATTGAGGTCCCGGCATTCTTTCTTGCCTGGCCGTGTTTCGCAAAAGGCGGGTTGCCAGCTCAGCGTGAGCAGGTTGTCGATGGATTCCGTGCCTGTCTGATCAATGACGACATCATCGGTGACCGTGTCATTTACGTCGGTCCCGCTCGTCCTTGTGTCAGCCGCCACAACGTGAAGGCCACAGGAGGTGCTGACCCAGCGGGACTCCGTCACCGGTGCGCCGTCGACCGTGACCTGGAAATAGTCGCCGCCCTCCTTGTTGATGCCGAGCATCTCATAAGCCATGCGGGGCAGTGTGGTGATATCGCCCGGATTGGTCTGTTTGTTCTTGCTCTGGAAAGCTTCACAGGTCTTTTCGGCAATGAAATACCCGTCAAGCTTGACGAAAGCAGAAGCGGGCGCCGCAAAAGTCATTGAAATTGCAGCAATAAAAAAAGATCTAAACATAAAAAATCTCCCGATAAAAATATGCAGGGAGCTTTAGATTGCGGCAGCGCCGTGTCGATTTTGTGACGCGAATCACACTTTTTATTCGCGTATAAGTAGAATCAAGGAGTGCGCCGACGGTTGCTATTTGCCGCCCAGGAGCTTCTTGAGCATATCCGCCATGGGACCGGATTTCGGAAGATCGACAGGTTTTTTCTGACGCGCCTGGCGGATATGACTTTGCCCCTTCGGTTTCGAAGATTTGGGCGTTTCAGATCCGGACTTGGCAGCCGTGTCCTTCCGCTGTGCCTTTTCCGGTTCCAGGGCGAGCGTCAGCTTGTTGGCAAACTGGCTGTCTTTTCCCTCCGCGAGCAGGTCCGCGAAGTCAGCAATATTCGACAGAAGCGGGTCAAGCCAGTCGCTGTCTCGTTTCGCAAAGTCGCCGAGCACGTAGTTCGACACAAGCTTCTTGTCTCCCGGATGACCAATGCCGAGACGAAGCCTGCGATAGTCAGGCCCGATGTGGGCGCTGATCGACCTCAAGCCATTATGTCCGCCATGTCCTCCGCCTTTTTTCATGCGGAACTTTGCCGGCGGCAGGTCGAGTTCGTCATAAAGAACGACGATGTCTTCCGGTTCGAGCTTGAAGAACCGCATGGCCTCGCCAACGGAACGGCCGGATTCATTCATGTAGGTCGACGGCTTGAGCAGAAGGACCTTCTCGGACCCCAGACGTCCCTCGGACACCTGGCCCTGGAAACGGGCGCGCCAAGGCTGAAATCCGGAATGGCGCCGATGGATTTCGTCGACGGCCATGAAGCCGATATTGTGCCGATGACCGGCATATTTGGCTCCGGGATTGCCGAGACCGACGATCAGTTTCATCACGCACCTTCAAGATCATGCTTGAAACGAAAAAGCAGCCGATGCCGGCTGCTTTGGATTGGAGGCGGAAACCGCCTCCAGTCATTCTATCACAGAAGCAAAGCTTATTCGCTTTCTTCTTCTTCTGCCGCTGCTGTCGCTTCTTCCGCTTCGCCTTCAACGGCTTCGTCGTCTTCTTCTTTCATGACTGCCGGTGCAGCGATCGTCGCGATCGTGAAATCACGATCCGTAATCGTCGGCTGGCAGCCTTCCGGCAGCGTGACGGCGGAAATGTGCAGGCTGTCGCCCAGATCGGCATTGGCCAGATCGAGTTCCAGACCTTCTGGAATGGAATCGGCCGGAACAGTCATCTCAACAGTGTGACGGACGATGTTCAGAACGCCGCCCTTCTTGAGGCCCGGGCTGTCGTCTTCGTTGAGGAATTGAACCGGAATTTCGACCGTGAGGGTCGCACCCTTGGCAACGCGCAGGAAGTCGACATGAAGAACGTCATCGCGCACCGGGTGCAGCTGATAGTCCTTCGCAATTACCTGGTGCTTTTCGCCATCGATGTTGATGATGCCGATCTGTGCAGTGAAACCGCCCTTGTGCAGGGTGATCGTGGTTTCTTTCACCGGAATGGTGATCGGCAGGGCCGGTTTTTTGTCGCCGTAGATTACGGCAGGTAGAAGGCCTTCGCGACGCAGTGCCCGTGCGGCCCCCTTGCCCACCCGGTCCCGTGCCGACGCCTTCAGCTCATAGCTGGCAGCCATGGGAAACTCCTTGAGTGTATGATAACGGACCGGCGAACCACCGTGTCAGGATGACTTGAGTTGTCCGGGGTCGGTCCAGAAGCGCCTCCTCCAGGGGTGCAGGCGCGAGCGCGCGTATAACGGAAAAGCGCCAGGGACGCAAGAGTGACCCGTCATCACGGCCCATTTTGTCAGGATTCAAGCCTGCGGGACGTGTCTTCCCGGTAGTCAGGATCGGCTTTCTTGGCGAAAGCGGCGCGCCAGGGCTCTGCCAGTTCCTTCAGGTCCGCAAGAGCTTTTGCGATGGCCGGATCCAGCCGTGGATTGAACCTGGCATGAATCACGTCTTTGAGGTTCCAGTCGGGGCAGGGGCGCTCGGCCAGCTCCAGCTTGTCTCCGGCTTCGAGAATGCCGGTTTGAAGGACGCTGAAATACCAGCCTGTCCTGGCGGTTTTCTGGAATGCCGCCGCCATGGCCGGGTTGCCGGTGTGAAGGTTGAGCTTCCAGCACGGCTGACGGCCCTGTGTGATCTGGACGCGCACCGATCCGGCAGCAAGAATATCGCCGATGCAAAGATCTTCTTCGGTGAAGCCGGCACTTGAGATGTTCTCGCCGAACCCGCCTGCGTGAAACTTTTGCTGATGATCGGGAAAAGCCTCGCGCCAGTGCCGATAGTGCTCAGAGGGATAAATGTGCAGGGCTTTGTCGGGACCGCCATGCACCTCGATGTCCGCCTGCTTGTCGCCCACAAGACCGGTTTGCGTGATCTGAACTTCTCCAACAGCCTGCGTCTTGCGGATCGCGGAAGGTGCTTTTCCTTCCCAGCGTTGCTCCGGTTCTCCCAGATAAAGGCCAATAATTTTCCAGTTTTCGTTCATGACATGGGTATTCCTAGGCGGCTTGGTGTTCATGGCAGATTTCAACGGCGTCGGATGCCGAGAGCGGAACATTCAAAAGGCTGCAAAACAGATCGTCATCCGATTGTTGGTGGTGCCTGCAGGTTTGGCACATTCCAAAGGTTCTGCCACCACGCTTTTTCAAGATCTCCCGGATCAGGTCCTTCAATGCGCTCTCAAACGCGTCCGTGGTCTTCCTGGGAAGACTTTCGAGAGCGTCGGTCACGCCTGAAGGGGCGTCCAGCAATGATTTTCCGGTGTCCGTTACATCATAGCGAATGCTGCGTTTGTCCGTCTCAGATTTCACTTCGGCGATGAAGTCCTTGCGGGCAAGCGCCTTGAGCGTCTGGGAGGCGGTGCCACGAGTCGTGGCCAGGTAGTCCGCCACGTGGGATGGCGCACGCGAAAATCTGTTGGCTCTCGCCAGATAGGCAAGTGCTGCGAACTGGGACGGGTTCAAAGGCCCGTTCCAGTCTTCTGCGGCGCTGAGGCGTGACACCCGGTCAATCAGATCCCTAAGCACACGCAAATGATTTGGTTCCTTCATGACTTGAATGTAGCGAGTCGAAATTAAACTTGCAATAGTTTCGAGTCGCTACTAAAAGAGAAGCATCCTCGAACTGGAGAATTCCCATGTTGAAACCAATCCTTGGAAGTTTGATTTTGGCCGGTCTGTCCGCGACAGCGTTTGCCGGAGGTGGCCACGAACATCACGCGCTTCACCAGGAAGACGCCGTCCTCTCGCCCGAAAACACTGCGGTGGATGCAAACTACGACATTCTTGCTGCACACGTTCACCGTGACGGCAGGATCGTGACCTTTCACATGACCTTGAAAGGGACTGCGGGCGCCACCGTCCCGGAAAAAGCGGGCCAATTGGCGGGCGCGCCGGTTGAGGCTTATGTGTGGCCAACGTCTCTGCCTCCCGAAAGCGTCGGATTTGAAGGGGCCGACGGCATCCTGGCGCTTGTTGCAACCAGTCATCCCGACTTTGACGACACGCCGCTGTTCGATGAAGACGGTGACGGTGACCTGGCAAATGACGGAGCCGTCTGGCATTCGCACTGGGTCGTGCTGGCCCAGACGAATGAGTGCGGCGACGGAGCGCTGTCGGTTCTGGATATTCCGGATAACGCCCGGCCAAAGATGCCCGCGACCTGGCCGGGATTGCCGATCTATATCGACAGCCCCGGATTTTCACCGGTTCTGGATGGGCCTGAAATCACGATCAATGTCGCGTTTGAGGATACGGTGCCTGTTGAGACCATATCCTATGACGGGGTCACATCGGCCCTTCGCGTCAACCAGAACATCCACGCGCCACTCTTGTGTGTCGCCGATGTGTTTGACATCGCCTCAGGTGATCTCAGCTTGCCAGGGCGGGTGAAATGACGTGCAATTATAAGGGGTGCTCCCACCCCTTATTCCCTTTGATTGAAAAATACAATCAAAAATTGAATAATTGAAAAAATAATACTACTGTACTTCTCAGTATAATTCGCATGATGCGGATAAAATCGTGAGATGATTCAAGAATAAGATAATGCATACACTGATTTTTAATTCGGCTGCGCAAATCTGTTCCCGGGAATAACCTAGGGAGTGAATGATGAAGCATCTCTTCTATACAACAGCGTTTTGTGTGCTTTTTGCCGGTGCGGCAACCGCGAATGAATTTGAATCCGAACTCAAGTCTCTGGCATCCGGACAGATCGCCGAGATTGCGTCTTCTGCCGAGGTGATTGCAGCCGTCAAGGCGCAAAATGGCGAGACTGGTGCTTACGAGCAGGCAAAGATCGACGAACTGGACACCACCTGGCGTGCTGAAGCCGAGGCAGTCGACCAGCCGATGATCGATGCGGTCATGGAAAAAGACCTGTCCGTCCATCTTGCCGGCGTGCAGGAAGGTAGCGACGGTCTCTTTACCGAAATCTTCGTCATGGACGCCAAAGGCCTCAATGTCGGCCAGAGCGAAGTCACCTCCGATTACTGGCAGGGTGACGAAGCCAAGTGGCAGGAAACTTACTCGGTCGGCAAGGGTGCCGTCCATATCAGCGAACTTGAAGAAGACGACAGCACACAGACACTTCAGAGTCAGGTCAGCGTTCCGGTTGTCGATCCGGCGAGCGGCGAAACAATCGGCGCCGTGACATTCGGCGTCAACGTCGAAAACCTCTGATCATGACATGCGGGAAGGCACGGCCTTCCCGCAACATTCTGGAGAATTCTGTGAAAGTTGCAGCAAAACTTCCGGCGCTCGTGCTTGGCATAGCGCTTCTTTGTTCTGCCGGTGTGGGCATTGCAAGTTACGTTTCAAGCGCAAACACCGTGCGCGGACAAGCAGAGCAACGATTGATGGCGCTGGCGGAAAGCCGCCGCGACAGTTTGCTGGAGTTTTACAGCGGCAAGCAACGAACGATTGAAGGACACGTCGAAGGCAAAACACTTCGCGCGTCCTATAGCGCGTTCGAAAGTGCATGGGCGAAGTACAAGGACAAGGCCTCGCAAGTCCTGACAAAAATCTACGTCACGGACAACCCGCACCTTCCCGGGGAAAGAGATCAGCTCGTCAAGGCGGGAAGAAAGCCCTACGACAAGGCGCATGCAAAGCACCACACGCCGCTGCGTGACTTTGCCGATGCCAACCAGTTTCCCGATCTCAAGCTTGTGAACCTGAACGGCGAGGTGATCTACAGTGCCCGCAAGCTTCACGACTTTGGCGTAAATCTGCAATCGGGAGAGTGGCAGGACACGCCACTGGCCGATGCTTACGAAAAAATTGTTTCCGGCGGACAGGATACGCTTCTGGTCTATGACCCGGTGAACTACCCCGGGCGCGACAACGAACCGACCGGTTTCATGGCTGCACCGATCTCGGTCGGCTCAAAAATAATTGGTCTTGCGGTCTACGAGGCACCCACCGAGGAAGTCACTTCGCTGCTCGGCAAGTTCTCCGGACTTGGAGACACTGGCGATACGCTCCTGGTCAACCAAGCTGGTCTTGCAATGAATGACAGCCTGCGTTCGCCTGATGCCTCTGAAATCCTGAGCGATCGATATGCTGCTCCGGAAATCCTTGCCGCGATGGGCGGGGAAAGCACTTTCACGCGCATCAACGACCTGAACGGTCAGGATGTGTTTGCCGCAATTGTCCCGATTTCGGCCTTTGGTCAGCAATATGCCGTCGTCGTCGTCCAGGGAGCGAACGAGGTGCTGGCGCCTCTGAGCACGCTCAGGAACTGGATTATTGCGATGGCACTTGCCTGTGCCGTCGTGGCGGGGCTTTTCGGATTGTTGCTCGCACGTGGTCTGTCCGGGCGGATCTCGTCCCTTAGCGAGATCATGGACAAGCTCGCGGGCGGCGATACGAGCGTTGACGTTCCCACGCAATCGGTCAACGACGAAATCAGTGCTATGGCCGCCTCTGTCAGCGTCTTTCGTGAAAACGCCCTGGAACGTGAACGCCTTGAGATGGCGCAGCGAGAAACGTCGCTTGAACAGGAGCGTCAGTCCGCGGCGGTCGCCGAGCTGATTTCGGAGTTCCGGACGGACGTCACGCAGATGCTTGATGCAGTCTACAGCAACAGTGAGCAAATGCGGGTTGCCGCCGAAGACCTGAACGGGGTTGCAGACGAAACTGCCCATGAAGCGACCAATGCCTCCGCCGCCTCCGAGACCGCTTCGACGAACGTTCAGACAGTCGCGTCCGCGTCCGAAGAGCTGTCTGCGTCGATCCAGGAGATCCGGCGCCAGGTGCAGTCGACGACCGAGATCGTGCGCAGCGCGTCCCAGGCAGCAGTTGATACCAACACAAAGATCGAAGGCCTGGCCGAATCGGCGCAGCGGATCGGCGATGTGGTCAACCTGATTTCCGCGATCGCGGAACAGACCAATCTGCTTGCACTCAACGCGACCATTGAGGCTGCGCGGGCCGGAGAGGCCGGTCGCGGATTTGCGGTCGTTGCTTCGGAAGTCAAGGAACTTGCGACACAGACGGCGAAGGCAACCGAGGAAATCGAAGGGCAGATCACCGAAGTTCAGGCTGCCACCAAGGAAGCGGTCTCTGCCATTGCCGGTATCACGGACACCATGGGCAAGGTCGACGAGTACACCGGAACGATTGCAGCTGCAGTTGAACAGCAAGGTGCTGCTACTAACGAAATCTCGGGCAACGTCCAGGATGCTGCACGGGGCACACAGGATGTCGCGCAAACCATTGTGTCGATTTCGGAAAAAGCCCAGGTGACGAGTTCTTCCGCAAGCCAGGTTCTGGGTGCTTCGACCGACGTTAACGAGCGGTCGACTGAACTTCGTGAAACGGTCGACCGGTTTCTGAAGGCGGTTGCCGCCGCCTAGCGACAGACCTTCCAGAAGACAATATGCCGGCACCTGCCGGCATATTTTTTTGCCTTTTCAATCACGGTGAACTTTTTGGGTCCGTCTCCTAGTCCTCGTTCGGCGCATAACTGCTCGGATCGACTGTCGACGGCCGGTCCGTGAGGAAAAGGTCAGCTGTGCGTTCCGGTGTCGCGGCGATGACCTTGCCACCCTTGACCACCTTCAGCCGGGTCGCTTTCAGCCGGATTGCCTCAATCTTGTCCCGAGCTTGAAGCACCACGAAGTCGGCCTTGCATCCCTTTTCCAGACCGTAGCCTTCAAGCCCCATAGCCTTTGCCGGATGCGCCGTGACGCAATCATAGGCATAGCGGATGTCGTCACGGCTGGTCATCTGGGCAACGTGCAAACCCATGGAAGCCACTTCCAGCATGTCGCCGGAGCCCATGGAGTACCATGGGTCCATCACGCAGTCGTGGCCGAAGGAGACGTTGACGCCGTAAGAGCGCAGTTCCGGCACACGGGTCTGGCCGCGCCGCTTGGGGTAGGTGTCGTGGCGGCCCTGCAGCGTAATATTGATCAGTGGATTGGCGATCGCGTGCACCTCGGCCTCGGCGATCAGCGGGAGCAGCTTGGAGACGTAGTAATTGTCCATGGAGTGCATGGAGGTGAGGTGAGACCCGGCAACGCGGCCATGAAGCCCGAGCCGCTGCGTTTCATAGGCTAGCGTTTCGATATGGCGCGACATCGGGTCGTCCGTCTCGTCGCAATGCATGTCGACCATAAGCCCGCGTTCGGCGGCGATTTCGCACAATCTGGCGACCGACCGGGCGCCGTCGTCCATGGTACGTTCGAAATGCGGGATGCCGCCGACAATGTCGACGCCCATGTCGAGCGCCGTGATGAGGTTTTTTTCGGCATTTGCCGAGCGGTAAAGGCCATCCTGCGGGAAGGCGACAAGCTGCAGATCGATGTAATCCCTGACCTTCTCGCGGACTTCCAGCAGCCCTTTGACGCCGGTCAGGCGGTCGTCGCAGACATCAACATGGGTGCGGATTGCCAGGAGGCCCTGCGAAACGGCAAGGTCACAGTATTTCAGGGCGCGCTCGGCAACGGCCTCGACGGTCAGGAATTCCTTGAGTTCCCCCCAAAGCGCAATTCCTTCGAGCAGCGTGCCGCTGCGGTTCATGCGCGGTAGCCCGAGTGAGAGCGTCGCGTCCATGTGAAAATGACTGTCGACAAAGGGCGGCGACACAAGTTTGCCGGCAGCGTCAATGGTCTCGCCAGCTTCAGCGTTGATACCTGCCTCGACAGCCTCGATCCGTCCGTCCTTGCAGGCGATGTCGATCCCGGTTCGCCCGTCGTGCAGGTTTGCATTCTTAACCAGAAGATCAAGTGTCATCGGGTGTTACCTTAGCGTTGGCCCTTGAAATACGGAACGAGCAGTGCGCGCGGATAATCGGCCCGCCTTGCCACAACGATCAGCGCCGCGATCGACAGGATATAGGGCATCATCAGGAAGACCTGGCCGGGGATGAAGCTGCCGACTTCTGTCTGAAGACGCACCTGGAAGGCATCGAATGCTCCGAAAAGCAGGGCGCCGATCAAGGCCTTGCCAGGACGCCAGGAGGCGAACACCGTGAGCGCGATACAGATCCAGCCGCGCCCGTTGACCATGCCGAAGAAAAACGCGTCGAACGCGGACATCGTCAGGAAGGCGCCACCAAGCGCCATGATTGCAGAACCGGCAACAACGGTTCCCATGCGGATCGCGTAAACGGACAGCCCCTGCGATTCAACCGCTGCCGGATTGTCACCGACGGCCTGGATGGCAAGGCCGAGTGGGGTTCTGTAGAGAACGTAAGCCGTCGCAAGTACCAGGAACAGGGCCAGGAAGGTCAGAGGCGTCTGTTGAAACAGAGCCGGACCAATGAACGGCAATTCGCTCAAAACTGGAATGTCCAGCGGCTGGAAGGCGTCGATCCGGGGCGGGGAGGACACGTCCGGCAAGGCGGTCCGGTAGATGAAATAGCTCAGGGACGTTGCAAACAGCGTCACGCCTATCCCCGAAACGTGCTGGGAGAGCCCGAGTGGCACAGTCAGGATTGCATGGATCAGGCCGAAGACCGCGCCGGCAAAGGCGGCAACCAGGACACCGCCCCACAGGCCGGCGCCGAGCCAGACCGCCATCCAGCCGGCCATTGCACCTGCGGTGAAAATTCCCTCGATGCCGAGGTTGAGCACCCCTGCGCGTTCGCAGATCAACGCGCCGATCACACCAAAAATCAATGGCGTTGCGATACGCAAGGCCGCTGCCCAGAAATTGGCGGAGAAGAGAATGTCGATGATTTCGATCATCGGCCGGTCTCCTTAGCTGAGGGGGCGGTAATGAATTTCACCTTGAAGCGCAGGAACAGACCGGAGACCAGGACGCACAACAGCGCCATCGCAACGATCAGGTCCGCCAGATAGTTGGAGACGCCGGTGGCTCGGGACATGGAGTCCGCTCCAACAAAGATGCTGGCAATGAAGAGGGCTGCAAAGACAACGCCTATAGGCGACAGGCCCGCAAGCATGGCGACGACGATGCCGGAATACCCAAATCCTGGCGAAAGGTCCGCCGTGAGATAGCCTTTCAGCCCGGCGACCTCTCCAACCCCGGCAAGGCCGGCAAGTGCGCCGGACAGCAGGCCGACGCGAATAAAGGTGGCCGTGACCGGGATCCCGGCGTGGCGAGCCGCTGCCGCGTTTTCACCGACGGCCCGGATTTCAAACCCCCAGACGGTTCGTTTGAGCAGGAAATAGACGCCAAGCGAAGCGGCCAGTGCAAGGACAAGGCCCCAATGGATCCGCATGCGGTCGAGCAGCTTGGGCAGGGCGGCTTCGTCGAGGATCGGTTCCGACTGCGGCCAGCCCATCCCCATGGGGTCCTGCATGGGGCCCTCCAGCATCATCTGCACGAAGAGCAGGACGATAAAATTCAGCAGCAGCGTCGTAACGACCTCGTCCACGCCCAGACGGGTTTTCAGGAGTGTCGGGCCGAGCATGAGCAGACCGCCTGCCAGGGCTCCTGCAACGACCACAATGGGTATGAGAATGAAAGTTGGGGCAGCAATGGCGCCCGTGCCGACTGCGACGGCTGCGAGCGCGCCTGCATAAAGCTGTCCTTCGGCACCGATGTTCCAGAGTTTGGCCCTGAAGGCAACCGCCGCGGCAAGTCCGGTTAGGATCAACGGTGTCGCGCGTGTCAGCATCTCGGTAAAGGCAAACAGGGAGCCGAAGGCGCCCTTGACCATGAGCCCATAAGCCTGAAAAACGGACAGGCCCGCAAAGAGCATGGGAATGGCGGCGAGCACAAGAGCGGCCACGGCAGCGGCAAGGGAAACGCCAAGCATTCGCGAGACGGAGGCTGGCGGGCGCGGTTCAAATCGGATCATGCAGCTTCCCCGCTCTGGCCGGCCATGCGTAATCCGAGCGTGCCGCGATCAAGGCTTTCGGTCGGGTCCGCAGCCGAGAGCCTGCCGCGGTGTATCACCGCGATGCGGTCCGACAGGCGCATCAATTCATCGAGATCCTCTGAAATCAGAATGACACCTGCGCCCCGGTCTCTTGCCGCCAGAAGACGCTTGTGCACGTCCGACGTCGCGCCGACGTCTAGGCCGCGGGACGGTTGTGCAGCAAGAACCACCTTGGGTTCCGGATCCAGCGTGCGCGCTAGCACAATTTTCTGAATGTTGCCGCCTGACAGCAACCTGGCCTGGCTGTCCTCCCCCTGGCAGCGAATATCGTAGGCATTGATCAACCGCCGCGCCGTTTCGCGCATTGCGGAAAAACGAAGCAATCCAAAGCGCTGGTTCTGGGGCTTCCGGATGGATTCAATTGCAAGGTTCTCCGAAACGCTCATGGCCCCGACAATACCGTCGTGGTGGCGGTCCTCGGGAATGCGGGCGAGGCCCTCGTCAATCATTTTGCGGGCGTTTGCACCGGTTTCATTGTTGCCTGCAAGGGTCATCGTTCCGGATGCCGGGGTCTTGAGACCGGAGATAACGCGCGCGAGCATGGTTTGACCATTGCCCGAGACGCCTGCGATCCCAAGAATTTCTCCCGACATCAAGGTGAGGTCGACATCGTAAAGGGCATCGCGCCCGCTTCCCGCCGTAACCTTGTCAAGCACAAGCAGAGGCGCCCCGGGCGATCCCTTGCTGCGCACCGTTTCAACAATCTCATGTCCGACCATCAGTTCGGCCAGCTTGCGCAGATCGCATTCAGCAGTTGGAAGATCGGCCACTTTACGTCCGCCTCGCAAGACGGCGACGCGATGAGACGAGGCAATCACTTCTGCAAGCTTGTGGGAGATGAAAATGATGGCGAGCCCGTCGGCCGCGAGTTTCTTCAGGGTCGCGAACAAAGTGTCCGATTCCTGTGGGGTCAACACGGCGGTCGGCTCGTCGAGAACCAGGACACGAGCATCGCGGTAGAGCGCCTTCAGGATTTCCACGCGCTGTTTTTCACCGACGGAAAGCTGCGATATCCGGGCGTCCAAGGGCACGGTCAAGCCGGAACGCGCAATCAGCTCCTCAAGTTTCTGGCGGGCAGGTTTGCGCGCAGAGGTCAATGCGGTCAGGTTTTCGGTGCCAAGCACAATGTTGTCGAGCGCGCTCAGGTTCTCCGCAAGCGTGAAATGCTGATGGACCATGCCGATACCGGCTTCAAGCGCCGCATGCGGCGACCCGGCTTCAAGTTCACTTAATCCTGTCCCGCGGGACGCAATCAGCACCCGGCCTTCGTCGGCGACGTAGTGCCCGAACAGGATGTTCATCAAGGTCGTCTTGCCAGCACCGTTTTCGCCCAGAAGGGCCAGGATCTCGCCCTCCTTAAGGTCGAGCGAGACGTCGCCGTTTGCCGTGAGTTCGCCAAAGCGCTTGGTGATTCCGTCCAGCCTGAGGACGGTCTCCGCCGCGTGTGTGGGGTCCGTCATGCGGAACTCCGGAATCTGGTTATTCGGCCGTTGAGGCGGCTTGGGCAGGATGTGCCGGCGGCACGGTGCCGCCGGCAAAGGGCGTTACATCGTCGATTTCGGTTCGGTGTCATTCACGTTGACCCGGAACAGGCCGTCGAGAATTTCCTGCTCCTTGGCTTTGGCAGCCGCGACGGCTTCCGGATCGGCCAGATTTTCATCGACAACGAAGCTGCCGCCGCCGTAGGACATGAAGCTGAAGGGACCATAGTCGGCAGGTTCAAAGCTGCCACCGACAACTTCGGCAATGGCGCGATCGACGGTCGGCTCCATGTGCCAGAGCGCAGAAGACAGGATCGTTCCTGGATAGTCGGCGGAGGTGTCGATCACATTGCCGATTGCCAGGATCTCTTTTTCCTTCGCGGCATCGGAGACGCCGAAGCGCTCGGCGTAGAGAATGTCAGCCCCCTTGTCGATCATGGCGAAGGCCGCTTCCTTGGCTTTGGGCGGGTCGTACCAGGAGTTGATGAAGGTCACAAGGAACTTCACATCCGGATTGACGGACGTCGCACCGTCCATGAAAGCGTGCATCAGACGGTTGACTTCCGGAATGGCGTATCCGCCAACCATGCCGATCACGTTCGATTCCGTACTGGCGCCAGCGATCATGCCCGACAGGTAGCTTGGTTCGTGGATCCAGTTGTCGAAAACGGCGAAGTTCGGCTGGGCGGGCCCGAAGGAAGACCCCATCAGGAAGGCCGTGTCAGGATATTCAGCGGCAACCTTGCGGGCGGCCCGCTCAACGGCGAAAGCTTCTCCAACGACAAGATCCATGCCCTGTTCGGCATATTCGCGCATGACACGCTCATAGTCGGTGTTGGCAACGTTTTCGGAGAATGTGTAGGTGATGTCGCCGCGTTCCTGAGCAGCCTTCAACGCCTTGTCGATTCGACTGACCCATTGCTGTTCAACCGGAACGGTGTAGATCGCCGCGACTTTGATCGGATCAGCCGCAATCGCTGCGACGGACGGGAGTGCGACAGTGGCTGTGACGGCCAAAGCGGCCGACATCAGGGCCCTGCGGACCCTGGAAAATGGTTTTGAAACGAGCATCGGATTCCCCTGGAAGTATTTTTACGTAAAAAGTTGATCACAGATTGGGCGTGCTCACAAGCTGTGCAGGGGGTCTCAATGTCGATTTTTTGATCAAATGGGAAAATTTTCAGGCGCAAGTGATTTATTGTTTCGCATTTGCCTTGAGAGGGCAGAAAGCAGACACAAAAAAAGCCGGCAGTGCCGGCTTCTTTTCAGAGTGCCTTCGCGTCAGCTGAACAGGCTGGAGACCGATTTTTCCAGGGCTGTCCTGTTGATCGCCTCACCAATCAAGGGGGCAATGGAAATCGCCCGGATGTTAGTCGCTGCGGTGATCGCCGCTGTCGGCTCGATCGAATTGGTAATGACGAGCTCTTTCAGCTTCGAAGACGTCACGCGCGCAACGGCGCCGCCAGACAGGACCCCGTGTGTAATATAGGCCGTGACCGATTCAGCTCCTTGTGACAACAGCGCTTCGGCTGCGTTGCAAAGCGTGCCGCCGCTGTCGACGATATCGTCGACCAGAATGCAATCGTAGCCATTCACATCTCCGATGATGTTCATGACTTCCGACTCTCCAGGCTTGTCACGGCGCTTGTCGACAATTGAAAGTGGGGCCTCGATCCGCTTAGCAAGCGCGCGGGCGCGAACCACGCCGCCAACATCGGGCGAAACCACCATGACATTGTCCGTGGCGTAACGTTCCTTGATATCCCGGGTCATCACGGGAGCTGCGAACAAGTTGTCCGTCGGGATATCGAAAAAACCCTGGATCTGTCCAGCGTGCAGATCCAGGGTCAAAATACGGTCAGCGCCGGCTTCGGTGATCAGATTTGCCACCAGCTTGGCCGAAATCGGTGTTCGGCCCGATGCCCGGCGGTCCTGGCGGGCGTAGCCGAAATACGGGATCACGGCCGTGATCCGGCGGGCCGAGGAGCGCCGCAGTGCATCAATGATGATGAGCAGCTCCATCAGGTGGTCGTTGGCCGGATAACTGGTCGGTTGCACGACGAAAACGTCCTCGCCGCGCACATTTTCCTGAATTTCTACGAAGATTTCCTGGTCGGCAAATCGCCGGACCTGGCATTTGGCCAGAGGAGCGTCCAGATATTTGGAAATCTCTTCAGCCAGGGCTCGGTTGGAATTGCCCGCGACGATCTTCATAAGCCGCAAGTCCTTCTGGTGCGACACCGGGGTGTGCAGGCGAGAAGATGCTGCAGACACCCGGAAAAGGCCTAGGTCGTGTCAAGTGCCGGTTGCCGCAGGCTTGTCAGGAAACCCTCGGCAGGCGGCGGCGTTGTAACAACCAAGCAACCAGACCACAACAGGGGATAGGCGTTGACACCGTCTTTTTTTGAATTTTTATGACGCGCTGCAAAATTTACCCGGCTAACTCATCATTATCGGTTGAGCCAGGCCTTGATTTCCACCATGGAGCGAGTTGCGATTCGCGAGAGTGTGCCGGCGTTGACCGCCTGCCAGGGATCGCCGGAGGCGCCTCCGGTCGCTTCCGTTCCGGAAATCCGCTTCAATCGCTGACCGTTACTGTCGACAATATCGAACACATAGAACACCGTCCCGTTTGACGGCTGGCCGGTTGCGGCAAGGTAACCGTTCACGCGATAGGTGGCCGAAGCGCCAACCCGGCGCACAAGCGTGATGCCCTGCGTGCGCGCTTCGCGGCCGATGAACTCCGACAGATCGTCGGCAATGTTGCCCGGCGCGCCGGTAAAGGGCTCAAACGCGAAGGTGATGCCCTGATCATCATCCACTTGCCCGGCAATTGACGGCGTCTGCACGGTCCCGGAGATCGGTGTTGGCGGTTGAGGCGATCCCTGGCAGGCGACAAGTGCGCCTAACAGGAAGAGACCTGCCGCAATGCGCAGGGCCGAAAGAACATTCTGACGGGAAGCTGGGAGCATGGAGAGTTCCGGCTCTGTTGGATAAAGTTGTTCTGGGTGCGAACCGTCAGCGACTGTCGCTCCGGATCGCGGAATTAGTCTTGGTTTAGCCTGACTTGACCGGGAGGTCGAGAGGCAGTGTCGATAAGCATTCCGGCTCCGCTTCCGTCGTGAGATAGGTCTGTCCGAGCGTCATGGCCGTGTCGGTAATGGAGTCCATCAGGATCATGTGCATGAAGATGACCATGTTTGGCCTGACCTCGGCAGGATTGGCCCTGTAGGCCATGGGCGTATCCATCCAGCTCGGTGTGAAGCGGGCACCCAGGGAATAACCGCAGGCGTTGAGGCGATGCTGCATCATGCCATGGGCATCCATGCGCTCGGCGTGTGCATCGAATATGTCGCCAAATGTCTTTCCCGGAACAAGTTGCGTTTCCACCGCGGAAAGGGCCTCGCGTGTAGCAAGATACATTTCCTGATGGCGATCGCTCGGTGTTCCAACGATCACTGTGCGCATCAGGGCAGCATGATAGTGTCGGTAGCTGCCGGCCCATTCCAGGGTGATCTGATCCCGCTCAGAAAGGATGCGCCGACCCGCCTTGTAGCGGCACAGAAGCGCGTCGTGGCCGGAACCGATAATGAACTCGTTGCCGGGATAGTCGCCACCGCCTTCGAAAATCGCACCCTGCATGGCTGCAAGGATCCTGCCTTCATCCGCGCCCGGACCGATCTCGTCCATGGCCGCGTGAAAGGCCTTGTCCGCCAGCTCCGCAGCCTTGCGAACGTACACGATTTCCTCATCGCTCTTGACCGCGCGCAATGCCGGGATCACGGTCGAAGCATCTGAAATATCTGCGAAACTGGTCAATTCCGCATTCAGCTGAAGAGCGATTTTGCCGGTCATGCCGTGCGTATCGTATTCGATGCCGATGCGGTTGCCGAGCAGGTTCATGTCGAACAGCATGTCCTTCAGCTGAAGGACGGGGCTGGCTGAGCCGCGGTCGATCCAAACGCGGATATCGGAGATATTGGACGTGTGCCTTGCCTGGCGTTGATCGGCAGAACGGGTCAGAAGCACCTTTTCGCCGTCCCGCGTGACGACGAGGCACTGGAAAAAGCAGAACCCGAAAGTGTCGTAGCCCGTCAGCCAGTACATGCTCTCTTGCGCGAAGAGCAGCATTGCATCCAGCTTTTCCGCATCCATGGCGGCCTTCAGCTTGTCAAAACGGCTTTCAAATTCGGCATCTGAAAAATGAAGTGACATGGTCGTCCTCACATTTGTGCTCGTGCATCAGATCTCGAGCGAGATTGCGCTGATCTGGCGGCCGTAGTCCGGCTCTTTCCGGTGGGTCGTGCGACGGTAGCTGTAGAAGCGATCTTCGTCAGTGTAGGTGCAAAGGCTCATGTCGACCACATGTCCCAGACCGATGCCGCTGAGCCGGCCGGTGATGTAGGCCGGCAGGTTGAACATGAAGTGGTCTTGCCGGTGCGAGGGAGCAAAATAGGCCCGATTTTCCGGACCTTCCTCGACGAAACGGATCTGAAACTCCGGGCCGACTTCATAAGAGGCCTGTGAAATCGTCGGGCCGAGCACAGCAATCATGCTTTGCCTGTTCGCGCCAAGTGTCTCCATGGCCATGACCGTGTTTTCCAGAACGCCCGAAATCGCGCCTTTCCAGCCCGAATGGGCAGCACCGATAACGCCAGCATCCGGGTCGGCGAAAAGGACAGGCCCGCAATCCGCCGTTGAAACGCCGATGGCAAGTCCGGGCGTTCCGGTCACCAGTGCGTCGGCTTTGCGGTCAGCATCATCGGCCCATGGTTCGTCGATGACGATCACGTCCGGTGAATGGATCTGGTAGGGCGACATGAGCCGTTCGGCGGTGACACCAAGTTCACCGGCAACCCGGTTTCGGTTTTCAAGCACGCTGTCGCGATCATCGTCAGAACCGAGCCCGATATTGAGGCTCTCATAGAGGCCGCCGGAGACACCACCCTGCCGGGTGAAGAACCCGTGGCGAATTCCGCTCAGCTTCAGTGCGTCAGCTTCGATCTTCATTTACTGCCCCTGCGAAGAGCGCGCCAATTGCCAGCCGGAACTTCCGGTGTGTCTGCAAGACGCGAATCGACCCACACGGCATGATCCTTGAGGGCTTCAGCCAGCGCTGTCAAACGGTGGAAACGAGCGGCCGTCACTCGTCAGTGCCAAGACCTTGAAAAGATTTCCCATTTGTTCGGACGCGGCAAGCCGTTCGACAGCGTCCCGGATCGCTTCCTGCTCCTTGTGCGCCTTTCCGGCGCCAAGCGCACCAGCGCGTTCCAAGAGACCTGAGCGCAAAAGGAATTCGCCTTGTGTGAGCGGTGGAAGCGCAGTTGCACCAGACCTGGCTGCCGCTGCCGCCAGGGCTTCGAAGTTTACATGGGCTGTCAGATCCGCTTCGCCTGGACGCGCAAGGGGATCGTCGAATGAATGACGGTAGAGTGCCTGCAACGTGTCGCCGGGCGCGGTCTTGAGATAACCGTAATCGATGATCAGTGCCGCTCCGCCATCGCGCGCGAGCCTTGCGCCGATCTCTTCAGCAACGGCATTGGCCGCCGGTTGCGTTTCGAGGACTGTGCCTTCAGCGCTGTCCGCGAAACCGGCCGGTATGTTTTCATCGGGCAGTCGCGGGGTGCCAGCTCCGATCGTGAGTGTGCCTTCGGTATCAAGACCGATCATACGCTCGCGCCAGCCGTCTCCGGTTCTGACAAACTGGTGAATTGGCAGTGCGTCGAAAAACTCGTTTGCCACAAAAATGACCGGTGCTTGCGGAAGGTCCTGAATGCGATCGAAAAAGACGGGTTCCAGAGGGGCTTTTGCAAGGGTTGCTTTTTGAACGTCCCGTAGTCGGGAGCTCGTTTCGATCAGGCAGAGCTGTGCAGCGCTGATGAATTGGGGCCTCAGGGAGGCGATCCGCAAAAGATCGGCCATCAGGGTTCCGCGGCCGGGTCCGAGTTCAACAAGATTGAACCGCGAAGGCGCACCCATAGCCTGATAGGCGGCCATGCAGGCGGCACCGACAAGTTCTCCGAACATCTGGCTGATTTCCGGTGCCGTGATGAAATCACCACTGCTGCCAAATGGTTCGTGCGTTGTGTAATATCCGGCTTCCGGATCTCCGAGACAGATGGCCATGTACTCGGCCACGGAAAGAGGACCTTCCGCAGCGATCCTGGCTCTGATCCTGTCTTTCAGCTGCGTCACTGAGCGGCGGCTCCGGTCTTGCGTGTGCCAGCCCAGATCATTGCTGCCAAGCCGGCCAGGATCATCGGCAACGACAGCAGTATGCCCATGGTGAGGAAGCCTGACAGATACCCGATATGGGCATCGGGAACGCGATAGAGTTCGGCGACCGAGCGGCCGATGCCGTATCCAAAAGCAAATGCACCTGCTAGGAATCCTGGCTTTCTGAGCAGTGTGAAGCGGTGGCTCAAGAGGCGCAGGACGAAGAACAGCAGAACGCCCTCAAGAGCGGCTTCGTAAAGCTGGCTCGGATGACGCGGATCAGGTCCAACATCTGGAAAAACGAACGCCCACGGCACGTCCGTGGGACGGCCCCAGAGTTCCTGGTTGACGAAATTCGCGATCCTGCCGAAGAAAATTCCGATGGGCGCGGCGCAGCCAGCGAGATCGAACAAGGTCCAGATGGAAAGCCCGCGGCGCCAGGCGAACAGGAGCATCGCAACGACCGTGCCTGCGAAGCCGCCGTGAAACGACATGCCGCCTGTCCAGATCGCGATCGCCTCAGCAGGATTGGCAAGGTAGTAGGCCGGATTATAAAACAGGACGTAACCAAGCCGTCCGCCGATGATAATCCCGAGCGTGCCCCATAGGACGAAGTCGTCGATGTCGGTTTCTGTCGGCCGATGACGAGTGCCCCAGAGCCGATCGTTGCGCACCAGAAGGCGCATATAGCGCCAGGCCAGAATGATTCCGACGATGTAGGCGAGCGCGTACCACCGAAGCGCAAAGGGGCCAAACTCGAAAATGACCGGGTCAATGGTGGGAAAAGGCAGAGCAATTACGGTTGGCACGTTTGATCCTTCTAAACCCGAAGCCCTGGAAAGTGGACTCGGCCGCAACGCTTGGCGGATCTTCGCGCCGACGTCAAGACGAGGCCGGCGCTCCACGCACTGCGGCACAATTGGATCTTGAAGTTGCTGCCAATCCCCCATACCTGTCGGATGTTGAATTTGTTCCCGAAAAAGGAGGGTCGGATGACCCAGGGTCCTAACCGTCTTCTCGATGACTTCGCCAAACTGATGACTGACGCTGCAGGTGTCGCTCAAGGCGCCCGGCGTGAGGTGGAGACTGCTTTCAAAGCTCAGGCCGAGCGTTTTCTGGCCGATATGGACATGGTGTCACGCGAAGAGCACGAAGCGGTCAAGGACATGGCCGTGCGCGCGCTCGACAAGATCGAAGAACTCGAATCGAGACTGGCAAAGCTGGAAAGCGATGGTTCCGGCAAAGATTGAGTTGCTTGGAACGCTCGGCTGACGCCGAAGTGAGCACTTTCTGTTAATTGTTGATGACAGAAATGCGACGGATGAACTTGGCGGAAACGCAATGTTTTTGAGCAGTTTGATCAAAAATTCCGCTGAGTCTTCCACAAGTTTCAGCTTTTTCATTCGATTTGGTATGTATCCATTAAATCATTCCTGATCCTATACTCAAAGATAACAGGGATTCGTCGGAGCAAGGCGGAACCGGTTCTCTTCTGAAGGGCCACCAAAGGACGCTTTTTGCTCCTCCGGCATGGGACATATCCCGGCGGCCCGCCCGGTTATCCTGATCGGGTTTTCGGCCCCCGGCTCGAAAGGGGAGAAGGCATCATGAGCCTCATCGAGATCGAATTCGAGCGACCTGGCAATCCCGTAGATACGATCGAAACAGTCGCCGCCTTGAACGACTGGGCCTTCGAGCGCTCGGACGAGGACGAAATCACCATCTCCCTCGGAGGCAGCTGGTGCGACTACCATGTTTCCTTCTCCTGGATGGAGGAAGTGGAAGCTCTGCATCTTGCCTGTGCCTTTGATCTGAAAGTCACGGAGCCCCGCAAGACAGAGGTGATCCGCCTGCTGGCTCAGGTAAACGAGCAACTTTGGATGGGCCACTTCGATCTTTGGCACAAAGAGAACGTCATCATGTTCCGCCAGTCGCTGCTTCTGTCCGGTGGTGCAGAAGCGTCCTCGGCCCAGATCGAAGCCATGCTGACAAATGCACTTGAAAACTGCGAACGTTTCTATCAAGCCTTTCAATTCGTCGTCTGGGCCGGACATTCGGCCACGGAGGCGATGAGCACGGCCTTGTTTGAAACCGCAGGGGAAGCATGAATTTTTCAAAGGAGCGTCCCTTTCTTCTTGTCGGAGCAGGCAAGATGGGAGGGGCGATGCTGTCAGGCTGGATGGCTGAGGGGATCGATCCCTCCGCCATAGTTGTTTGCGATCCGCGTCTGTCCGAAGAGATGGGCGCACTTTTGAACACGCACGGTATCCGTTATGCGGAGAATGTCCCGGAGGATGTGAAGGCCGGCACCGTGCTCGTTGCCATCAAGCCACAGATGATGGATCAGGTTCTTCCTGGTCTAAAGAGCGCGGTCCTGCCCGACACGCTGATCATGTCCGTTGCCGCGGGAACACCGGTGTCAAAGTTCCATTCGGTCTTCGGCGACGTGCCGGTCTGCCGTTGCATGCCGAATACGCCGGCCATGGTGAAACGCGGAATTACCGCCGTTTTCCCGACTGATAATGTGACCTCAGACCAAAGAGAGGATGTCACAAAACTGCTCTCGGCGGTCGGCAAGGTTGTCTGGCTCGACAGCGAAGACCAGATCGACCTGGTTACCGGTGTCAGTGGGTCAGGGCCTGCCTATGTCTTTTATCTCGCCGAAGCGCTGAGTGAAGCCGGCAAGACTGCCGGTCTGCCGGCGGAGATCGCGCATGACCTTGCGGTCGCGACGATCAGCGGCGCTGGGGAATTGCTGCACCAGTCCGGAGAACACCCGTCAATCCTGCGCCAGAACGTCACCAGCCCGAATGGGACCACTGCAGCCGCGCTTGATGTGTTGATGCACGAAGAGGGGTTGCAGCCGGTGATGACAGAAGCGGTTGCCGCGGCAATCAAGCGGGCAAGAGAACTCGCCGGCTGACGTTCGTCAGGCGAGTGGGGTGCTGGCCGCAAACTTTCCAAAATGCACGAAAACTGCAGAGCTGCGGCGCAGCGTCACCCTTTTAACCGCAGCCCGGGTCTCCTATCTTTGATCTCAAAGACCTACGGGAGATCGTTTCATGGCGACCGCAAAGACCAAGCAGAAGATTCTCAAGACCTTTCTCGACCTTCTGTCTGAGCACTCTTACGAGGAGGTGTCCCTGCCGCTCATTGCGGACAAGGCCAAGGTCAAGCTGTCCGACATGCGCAGCGCCTATGGCTCAAAACTCGATCTCGTTGCCGCTTTTGCCGAGCAGATCGACACAAAGGTATTGGACGAACGGGACGAGGACATGGGCGACCAGCCGGCGCGCGACCGTCTGTTCGACGTGTTGATGACGCGCATCGACGCGCTGGAAGAGCACAAGGATGCCGTCAGGGCTCTCCACAAGGCGGCCCGGCGGGATCCGGCGCTTGCGATGGATTTCAACCGCCTGGAGACCCGGTCCCAGAAATGGATGCTGATCGCAGCCGGGATCGACGTCAGTGGTTTGAAAGCAGGCATTGTTGCTCAGGGCCTCTCGCTCGCTTTTTCAAGGGTGGTCCGGGTCTGGCTCGACGAGGCGGATGAAGGCATGCCACGCACAATGGCGAAGCTGGACAAGGAACTCGACAACGGGACGTCCTTCATGAAGCGGCTTAACGGTGTTGAAAAAGCGGCCAGGGGCCTGCGGTCGTTCCTGAGGAAGGCATCGGAGGGGCGGCGCAAACGCAGGCGCGATAGCGAAGAAGACGCCTATGATCGCGATGCTGACTATTCCGGCGAGGAACCGGCAGGCGCATAGCTGGTCTTGGAGCTTGCGCGGAAGAGCGCCTGCGTTCATGGTCGCGCATGAAACAAAGAGGATTTTCATGAGCGACGAGATCAGTTTTGACGATTTTCTGAAAGTGGATGTCCGCGTCGGTCGGATCATAGAAGCGGAAGAATTTCCCGAGGCCCGCAAGCCGGCCTACAAGATGCGGATCGATTTTGGTCCTGAGATCGGTATCAAGAAGACCTCTGCCCAAATTACCAAACACTACACGCCGGCAACACTTGAAGGCATGCTGGTCATGGCGGTCGTGAACTTCCCTCCGCGCCAGATCGGACCCGTCATGTCAGAAGTGCTGACCCTTGGTGTGCCGGATGAAGACGGCGAAGTGGTGTTGCTGAGGCCGGACAAGGATGTTCCCATCGGTGGGCGCCTCTACTGACAAGCCGGGTCTTGTGCCTAGGCGGGAACCCTGAGTTTTGCTCTGAGACCTCCAAGAGGGCTATCTTCCAGGTAAAGATCACCGCCATGGGCGCGCGCGACGTCCCGGGCAATGGCGAGACCTAGTCCGCTACCCGATTCGTCCTGATTTCTTGCAAGATCCAGCCGGTGGAAGGCCCTGAAGGCGATTTCGCGCTGATCAGGTGGAATACCCGGACCGTCGTCATCGACAGTGATCGTCAACCAGCCCCGGTCGATAGAGCCATTCACTTCGACACGATTGCCATACTTGCAGCCGTTTGTGACAAGGTTCGACAGGCATCGTTTCATGGACAGGCGTTTGACCTCCGCCTCCGCGAAACCATCGAATTGCGTGGTGACGTTCTGGCCGGATATTTCCGCCTCTTCCTCCAGCTCTTCCAGAAGCAGGGCAATATCGGTCGCCTGGATGTCCTCGTCGCCGTCGCCACTGGCAAAGGCCAGATAGTCTTCGAGCATGTGGCTCATCTCGTCGACGTCCTTGCCCATGGCCTCACTTTCAGGGCTTTCCCCCATGAAGGCGATCTGCAGCCTGAGACGGGTGAGGATGGTTCTGAGGTCGTGGCTGACCCCCGCCAGCATTGTTGTGCGCTGCTCGATCTGGCGTTCGATCCGCCGCCTCATGTCAATGAAGGCAACACTCGCCCGGCGCACTTCACGCGCGCCGCTGGCGCGGAAATCCGTGACCGGACGGCCCTTGCCGAACGCTTCGGCGGCGTCTGCCAGACGAACAATCGGACGGATTTGGTTGCGCAGGAAAAGGAGCGCGATGAACAGCAACACCACGGAGGTGGAGAACATCCAGACCAGGAAGATGTGAGAATTTGAGGCGTAGGTCTGGCTGCGCCTTGTAAAGATCCTGAGGATGGAATCATCGAGCTGAATTCGGATTTCGACAAAGCGGGAACGACCGACAGTGTCGATCCAGAAGGGTTTGCCGATCTTCCGGCTGATCGCGAGGCTGAGTTCCTTGTCGATGACATCGAAGAACGGCTTGGGCGTTGGGGGCGGCAAGGGTTCGAGCGGCAGGATTGTCGTCGACATGCCGAGCGCACTTGAAGCCATCTGCTCGATCTTGGAGTGATCTGCATCCTGCGGATAGTTCTCAAGAACATAAACAATAGCGTCGATTTCCCGCACCACCGCTTCGGACATCCGCCTCGTGACAAGCTGATAGTGGCGCTCCATGAACACGAACACCAAAACGGATTGCAAGATCACGATGGGGGCAATGATGATGAGGAAGGTCCGCGTATAGATGCCCTTTGGCATCACCTTGTACATGAAACGCGACAACGACCGGTAGACCCGCAGGAATGGCCGGAGCGGGGCGAAAAGTGAAAGTCGCCTGAGCAGGATTTCAGCCTTCATCATGGTTCAATCGCAGGCAAGCCGGTAGCCGATGCCACGGACAGTCTGCAGGTAGATCGGATTGCCCGGATCGGATTCGATCTTGCGGCGGAGCCTGTTGATCTGAACGTCAACCGTGCGCTCTCCGAGACCGCTCTCGCCGCCGACGATCTTGTGCCGCGGGACGGTCGCGCCCGGCTGCTCGGCAAAAATCGACAGGATCTGCTTCTCCCGATCGGTCAGACGCACGAGACTGTCGCCGTTCTTCAGCTCTCCCCTGGAACTGTTGAATGAAAACGGCCCAAATCGAATCTCTTCGGTGACGATAACGGGTTGAGTGTTGCCGCGCCTGAGGATTGCAGCGATCCTAAGCATCAGTTCGCGGGGTTCGAAAGGTTTGGGCAGGTAGTCGTCAACGCCCGCTTCAAGACCTGCAATACGGTCTGTGGCCTCCGACCTTGCCGTCAGCATCAGGATCGGCACTTCGGAGTCCTGCCGCAGTGAGGCGGCAAGCTCAAGTCCGGTTTCACCAGGCATCATGACGTCCAGGATGATCAGATCAAACTCCAGGCCGGAGAGGCACGTGCGCGCTTCAGCGGAATTGGCGGCAACGGAGACCCTGTAGCCGTTTTCCTTCAGCAATCTGGAAAGCAGGTCCCGGATACGCTTGTCATCGTCCACCAGGAGAATGTGGTTGGCATTGTCGTCGGGCACCTGGCTTTTCATGTCGGCCGTTCGTTCCTTGTTTGCGGAGCGCCGCTCAATCCTTCAAGGGGAAGGGGCTTCTGACCAGCTTCAGAATGTCCCCATGCACTTCTGGATCGATCATCTGCAGCAGAAATTTCCGCACGATTTCCTCACTGCCATCTGGCAAGCCAATTAGGGCGCGTTCAAGGCGCTTTTGCTGCAGGCGCGCGAGGTTCTCCGCCAGGGCGTGTCCCTGATCTGTCGTGTAGAGCAGCCGCTGCCGCCGGTCATTCATGCCTTCGCGCTGCTCGATGATGCCCGCATCCACGAGCTGTTTCAAAACCCGCCCGAGGCTCTGCTTGGTAATCCGCAATATGCCGAGGAGATCGGTCACCATGATGCCTGGGTTTCGCTCGACAAAATGCAGCACACGGTGATGCGCCCTGCCAAAGTCGAACTTGGCCAGGACATCGTCCGGATCACCGGTAAAGTCCTTGTAGGCAAAGAACAGGAGTTCGATCAGATCGTATGGCAGCCCATCTTCGCCACCATTTTGCATCTGATCCTTCGGCGCAATATCATTGGTCTGCGCGACGGGTGGAACTGCAGATTTGAAATTTACGTCAGTCATATTGACTTAATTCTGGTCGATTGTTACTTGTCAGCAGCCGCGAACGAAAGGATCGGTCTCCACGATGCACATTTCGGCATCTTATGGGAAGCGAATCCGATCAAAGTCGCCGCGGTCATCAGGATACCGATAGTTGGCGTGCTGTGCAAAAAACACAGCAGCAAAACAGACGCAAGCCTTTGGCATTGTTCGCGTCTGTTGAAGGAAACAAATAACGCTCAAAGAGCGGGCGGGAGATGGAACATGGCTGGAACGCCTTTTGATCAGCTGAGTGGCGACATCTGGTATGATGGCGAGTTCGTGCCCTGGTCAGATGCAAAGCTTCATATTCTGAGCCACGGATTGCATTACGGCAGCAGCGTGTTTGAAGGCGAACGGGCTTATGGCGGCCGGATTTTCAAATCCGAAGAGCACACCGAACGGCTGCTGGATTCCGCGCATACGCTCGGGTTTGAAATTCCCTGGACGGCAGAGCAGATCAACCGGGCCAAGGAAGAAACTCTTGAGCGCATGAAGCTCACGGATGCCTATATCCGCCCCGTTGCCTGGCGCGGAAGCGAAATGATGGGGATCTCGGCCCAGAACAACACCATTCACCTGGCAATTGCCGCATGGGAATGGCCGAGCTACTTCAAGCCGGAAGAACGGCTCAAGGGCATCCGGCTCGACATGGCTGAGTACCGCAGGCCGGACCCGGCAACCGCGCCCTTCAAGGCGAAGGCCGCCGGTCTTTACATGATTTGCACAGTCTCCAAGCACGCAGCAGAATCAAAGGGCTATACCGATGCGCTGATGCTCGATTGGCGGGGCCGGATTGCCGAATGCACCGGGGCCAACGTCTTCTTCATCAAGGATGGCAAGATCCATACCCCGACGCCGGACTGTTTCCTTGACGGTATCACCCGTCGCACGGTGATCGATCTTGCCCGGGACCGCGGCATCGAAGTGATCGAGCGCGCGATCATGCCGGAAGAACTGCCGGAGTTCGAACAGTGCTTCGTGACCGGAACGGCGGCGGAAGTCACACCTGTTTCGGAGATCGCGGGCAACACGTTTGAAGTTGGCGAGATCATCAAGACGCTTATGGAAGACTACGACGCGGCCGTAAGACCGGACGCGCCTGCCTTGAAGGCTGCGGTTGGCTGACCGGTGTTTCCGCTGCGGAAAAGCGAGGCGGGCAGGGCCCGCCTTTTCTTTTGAAATTCATGCCTGACCGCCTGGAAAGCATCTCCCGTTGTGACGTCCTTTCGGCAGTAGCAAACCAGCGGTCGAAATACGATTGCCGGACGCTGCTATGTATTTTGACTAATGCGCCACGTTGACGCATTTTGTGCAGATGGCATCACGGTCTCAAATCGAAGTTCTGCTTCCCGAATTGCGGGCTTATGCCGCATCGTTATGCAATTCCCGCGATGATATTGAGGATCTGGTGCATGATGCTGTGGAGCGTGCACTGAGGGCTGATACGCGTCCGGACAGTCTTGAGGAACTGCGGCCGTGGATGTTTCGGGTAATCCGGAACCTCTTTTATGACGAACTCAGAAAAAGGCGTATCCGCAGGGAATATTTGGCAGCCGAGAAACGTTTGTCCGTTGAGACCGGGGCGGACAACAATGCGGCACGTGACGTGTTGGTTCGGCTTGCGTTCGACAAACTGCCGCCTGATACACGGGAAGTCCTGTTTCTGGTGGATGTGATGGGGCTTCGTTATGCGGAGGTCGCGACGGTTCTGGATGTGCCGAATGGGACGGTCATGAGCCGGGTCAGCCGGGCGCGAAAAACGTTGCTCGAACTGGTGGAAGGTCCGGCTCGGTCCGCGAACAAGGTCTACAAGAATAAATGAGCAGCTTGAGCGAACAGGACTGGGAACGCATAAACGCCTATCACGACGGCGAGCTTCCGGATGAAGAAATGCGCGCGTTCGAAAGACGCCTGGCAGCGGATACGGACCTGGCTGACGCCTTGCAGAAAGTCGCTTCATTGTCCGGCAGTCTTGGCGCCCTGAAACCGGATATCCACGCCGTCGAACAGAATGTCGATCATGACCTTGTGTCCAAACAGGACGCACGCGGACGCGCCTCCCGAAATTGGATGATCGGCGGGACATTGGCGGCTTCTCTGATGATCGTGGGTTTCCTTGGAGTGGAGCTGCTTCGCAGCGAAACGCCCCTTGACTTGCACCTGACTTATCTGGAGCAGGAATTCGAAAGACCGGACGCCGGTGTTGGGCAGGTCGCAGCGCGCGCGCTGCAAGGCTTTCCCGACCTGACCGGCGCTAATCTGGTGCCTGTTGCCTCTCGCACCTACTCGGGAGGAAGCCTTGCCCACTATGCGGGCCGAAACGGCTGCCGCCTGTCCTATTTCAGGGGTCGGGGCGCCTTCGAATTGCCAGGTGAAGCCGATATGCAGGTTACGGCCTGGACGACCGCGGACGGGCTGCATCATGCGATCATCGCAACCGGTATGGATGCGGGAAAATTCGAGGCTATCGGGGTTTATTTGCTGCACGTGACACGGCAGATGCCTGAGATCAAAGTGGCCTCCTCACTCGAGCAGGCCACCGTGACAGCTTCCAGTTGCCTCAGCTAAGAGAAGAACGCCGCTAGTTTGTTCGGGTTGCGGGAAAATTCGGCCGATCCTCACCGTAATGCTGTGAAAGATAGTCGACGATAAGCGAATAGTCCGGCTCTTCGATTTCATACATGCCTTGCTCCTCCACCATCCAGTCCAGCATTTCGACCCAGTCGTCCCGGCTGAGACCCTGCTGGGCCACGATCATTTCGGAGTGACAGGCCGTACAGGCATAGTAGGTTTCCTCAACACCTGGGGCGTTGAACAATATTCCGAATTCGTAGGGTTCGGTTTCCGTGCTCGCTTTCAGGGTGATGTCCGGTCTTGCCCCATCAGGGATGTTCATCAGGGCGAAAGATTTGGCGCGGCTCAATTCCACCGCGACAGCAGTGGATTGGACCACGAGAAAAGCCGCGGCCAGCACAAGCAGACGGGTTCGCAGTTTTGCGAAATTCATAATGTACTCCAGTAGATGCCGAATGGCAGGACGTTGCACCGGCCACGATCAGACATGGCCGGTGCAGGGCTGGCAAACCGGACTAGCTTACGCGCAGGCCGACACGGTGCATTGTGTTGTTGAGGTAGCCCTTGGGGTTCCAGTCAATTGCGAAAGGTTGCATCGCCCCTTCGCTGTCTGTCGCTCGCGCCCAGACCTCGTAATAGCCGGCTTGCGGGAATGTGACGGTAGTGCGCCAGTTCTGCCAGGCACCGGCATTGACCGGTTTGTCGAGTTCCGCCTTCTGCCATGATGTCCCGAAGTCGGTCGATATCTCGAGTTTGGAGACCTCCCGGTCACCCGACCACGCATGGCCGCGTATTTCCGTTTCCAGACCGGAGCTGGCGCCGTTGGCGGGAAAGGTGATCAGTGATTTGACGGGCATACGCTCAATGATCACGAAATCTTCCTTCTCCACTTTTTCTCCCGGCTCGACCGGTCGATTGGGTACCCGATAGGATGTTCCGGTCATTTTGGGCCCGTCGTGAACCTGATCGCGTAGCTGGATGCGGTTCAGCCATTTTTGCGCGGTGGATGCAGGCCAACCCGGAACGACCAGCCGGAGCGGGGCACCGTTCATGGGATGCAGGGGACCACCATTCATCTCAAAGGCAATGAGAACGTTGTCGGTCAGCGCCTTTTCAATCGGCAGGCCCCGCGAGATCGGCATTTTCTCCGGGTCGCCGGACAGATGACCGTCTGCGCCGTAATGCGCCGTGTAAACGACCTCCGGTTTCACGCCGGCTTTTTGCAGAACGTCTTTCAGCCGAACCCCGGTCCACTCGGAACAGGCGACGGCGCCATAGGTCCACTGGTTGCCCTTTGCGGGCGG
Organism: Roseibium sp. MMSF_3544; assembly: GCF_030732845.1. Taxonomy (GTDB): domain Bacteria; phylum Pseudomonadota; class Alphaproteobacteria; order Rhizobiales; family Stappiaceae; genus Roseibium. The sequence goes on along the minus strand of NZ_JASHKA010000012.1, from coordinate 116,370 downwards.
GTTGAAGAAGCCGCGCCCGTTACCACCGCATTCCAGGGTCAGCGCCATGCTGACCACATCAAACTGTGACTTAAGGTCGTCGATCGTCAGTGTCATCGGATTTTCGACAAGTCCGTCAACGGTCAGTGTCCAGGTGCCTGCATCCACCTCTTCCGGCGGAATGCCGTTGTTGCGGATGAAGTGCCGGTTCGTTGGTGTAATCGGATCGTCGAGGAGTTCCGGTGGTGTTTCGGCGTTCACGGGCCGGTCGTTGAGTAACGTCAGACCGTCCTTGCCAACGAGAACGTCCTCACTTGCGAGGGCCGCCGGCACGAAGCCGGCCGGCATGTTGCGGTGAAAGGGGATCGCGGAGCCGACCATGGCAGCCATGGTCGCAAGGCCGGTATTCTTCAGGAAACCTCGGCGGTTCTGATTGGTTTTTCGGCCGAAAAATTCACGATCCGCCCTTTCCGGATCTCGTGCGAAAAACTCCCAGACGCTTTTCGGATTAATGTCGTCTTTTGCCATGTTGTCCTCCCCCTGAAGTCGCGTTGACGGGCAAGCTTGAATTCGCTCACACGGGGAAAAGACGTCCAGTCCGCTGATTTTATTCCCGGCCCATCAGGTTTTTTTGGCTAGTCCCGGTAAACCCATGCGGGACAAAGGATTCGCTCGTTGCGACCAGGCTTTCTTCAGTTCTGTTTGCTGTCGTGCAGCGCGTGGAACATGCGGCCTTTTTCTGCGTACAAGACGCACGCGATCGCGGCGACGCCGTAGATTGCAAAGGCAAGCCCAAGGGGTTCGGTCGTACCGTTGAAGAACTGACCCATGATGTGTCCCAGAAGAGCGCCGCCCAGGGTCGTTATGAAGCCGATCACGGATGCCGCCGTCCCGGCGATTTTCCCCAGCGGTTCCATCGCCATAGCATTGAAATTCGCGCCGACGAAGCCAAAACACATCATGACGATCGTCGTCAAAACGAAGAACGATGCCAGGCTTTCCAGACCGAGAGCAGAGACGGCGAAGATCGAGAACCCGAACAGCGTGTAAACGAGCAGGGCCGCGTGCGAGAGGCGCCGCATGCCCATCGCTTCGACTAGCTGCGCGTTGGTGAAGGAGGAGATTGCCATTGCGATTGCAATCGATGCGAACACGACCGGGAACAGGTTTCCAAGACCGAATATGTCCACGAAGATCTGCTGCGACATGGCAAGGAATGCAAAGAGCCCTGCGAAGACGAACGCGGTCGCAACTGCATATCCGACGCACAAACGCGTCGTTATGGCTGTTCCATAGGCATCGGTAATCTCTGACAACTCGATCGGTCGACGACGTTCGGGCGCAAGCGTTTCCGGCATCCGAAGCATCGACCAGACCAGCACCGCCATGCCGGTCAAAAGCAGGAACGCAAAGATCCAGTGCCAGCCAGCCATCAGAAGGACTACCTGCCCGACGGAGGGGGCGATCACGGGCACTGCCATGAAAACCATCATCACCAGGGACATGACCTTGCCCATGCTCCGCCCGGTGTAGCAGTCGCGCACGACCGAAAGCGCAGCAACCCGGGCTCCGGCGCATCCGACCCCTTGCAGGACGCGGGCAACGAGCAGTGTCTCCAGGTCGTTTGCGAATATCGCGCCGACGCTCGCCAGGCTGTAAAGGGTCAGTCCGCCTATGAGCACCTTGCGGCGGCCAAGCGCGTCCGTGAGCGGCCCAAAGAACAGTTGGGCACCGCCAAAGCCTGCCAGGTAGGATGTCAGTATCAGCTGCCGGTTGTTTTCCTCAATGATGTTGAGTGCATCGCCAATGGCCGGCAGCGCTGGCAGCATCACGTCGATCGCCATGGCGTTCAGGGCCATGATCATGGCGATGATGGCGACAAACTCGGCAAAGGGAATGCCGGGTTCCCGCAAAACTTCGCTGTCGGCGCGCGCCCGTGCGGGACTTGCGCCAGAATCAGCTGTTGCAGCATCGGAAGAGTCGATGTCGTGTTTCACGGGGCCAGAACCAGTTCAAAGATGTGGGCCGTCGATAAACCACAGCAAGAAGTGTCGGAAAACGGTGCGGTTTTCGGGCTTGAAGAAATGTCAGTCTATGCGGTCAGAGCATTCAGGTCCAGCGTGCCGCGTCCTCGTCGTCCACGGCCCTGGCTTCAACCCAGCTGCTCGCTCCCCCGGAAACAAGGTGTTCCTTTTTCCAGAAGGGTGCGCGGGTCTTCAGATAGTCCATCAGAAAATCGGCGGCCTCGAATGCGGCACGGCGATGGGAAGATGCAGCCACGACGAGAACAATATTGTCGCCGGGAGGGATCTTGCCAAAGCGGTGAATGACGGTGAGACCGGTCAGCGGCCAGCGGCCGATAGCCTCTTCGGCAATTCGGGTCAACTCCGCCTCGGCCATACCGGGGTAATGTTCCAGCTCCAGGGCTGTCAGCGTGCCGGCTTCGTCGCGGCAAAGTCCGGTAAAGCTCACCAGCGCACCGACATCCTTGCGCCCGTTTGTCAGGAGGTCGGCTTCGGCCTGCGCATTAAAGTCTTGCGTCTGAACGCTGATCCTGGGCGCAACCGGCATGCTCAGCCACCCGTCATCGGCGGAAAGAAGGCGGCTTCACGCGCATCACCGATCTCCGCATCGGTTTCCACATGCACCTGGTCGAGAGCCACCCGGATTGCGTCCTCTTCCTCGAATGCGGAGGCGTGATACTCATCGAGCGATTTCAGATGCGCGATCAGATCAGAGACAGTTTTCACGGTGCCGGGAAGCTCGATTGTTTCCTCTTCGATACCGACCCGTTCGCGGACCCAGGCGAAATAGCGGATGTTCATGAAGTTCCTCGAGTGCTCGGCTTGCGTGGTGCAGCTGCGTCTTTATTCGGTAATGAGATGACCGATCCCGGCGCGAAAATAGTCATATCCCGTATATAGTGTAAGAAGGGCAGCAATCCAAAGTGCGGTCAGTCCTGACAGGGTCGTATAGGCAAAGATGGTATCGCCTGCGGGTCCGGCGAGCAGAACCGCGATCGCGACGAGTTGGACTGTTGTCTTCCACTTGGCCAATTGCGTAACGGGCACGCTGACCTGAAGCTCGGCCAGAAATTCACGCAGTCCCGAAACCAGGATTTCACGGCACAGGATAATGATCGCCGCGACCAGAGACCAGTTGCCGATCGTGCCGTCGGCTGCCAGCATCAGCAGGCACACGGACACGAGCAGCTTGTCGGCGATCGGGTCGAGCATCCGGCCGAGCGCCGATTGCTGCTGCCAGGCCCGCGCAAGATAACCGTCGAAAAAGTCGGTGATCGCAGCGACGATGAACAGACCCAGCGCGATCCAACGCGGGGTGTTCCCCTCAAAATAGAAACATGCAGCAACCGCGGGCACCGCCAGAATACGCCCATAGGTCAACAGATTGGGCAGGCTCAGAGCAACGTTTCGTTTCATATCGGCTTTCAGAATGCGGGGTCGCGCCGGAAAATCACGGTCGACAGGATATGCAATCCTGACGGGCCGGTTTCTTGTCGCCCATTAGACGTCGCGTGCCGGCTTCGGGCCAGGGTCGTGCCCCAAAACCCGAAGTGCACGCGTTAATCGAATATCGTATCGCCCTGCTGGTCAATCATCATTTTGGCCTTACGGATCATCTCGTTGGCCGCCTCGGTCTGACCCGGCATGATATCGGCACGTATGAAACGGTGAACCTTCGTCTCTTCGCCGAACTGCTTTTCGATGCGGCCGGCCACCTGCCATTGCCCGCCCGAAGATTGCGGTTCCGCGAAAATCTGGAAACCCTCATGCTCGACCGCCTCAGCCGTGGAGGCCGCTTTCGCCTGTCCTTCGCCTGAAGAGCCAAAGAGGGATTTGAACATCTTGCCGAGCATGTTGCCCACTCCTGTTCCGTTTGGTCCCTTTTACGGGGCGACAAGTGGGGCTTCAAGGGGGCGGAGAGATTCTGTTCGTTTGAAGCGGCAAACAGATGCTTCGGACAGAACGCGGCTCGAGCGTGCACCGCCATATGGCAAGTTTCGCGATCGGCTGAAGCAAAGTGCTGGACGTTGTCCAATTCCGTCAGGCGCTGGTTCTTAGGCCGACACCAAACGGATTTTCGTCTCGTGGCCAGAAGGGGACTTGTCTTTTGCTGAGCGGCAAGTCATCGAATTTTGGCGAGGTGCCGCCTGGCGTTGCCACCTGAATGATCTTGGAGGCGATCTTTTCAAAGGGCGCGTAAAAGTGAAACAGGGATTTGACGATGATCGTGGATTTCGTCGTGAGATCAATGCCGAGCTGTTCGAAAGCTTCGGGGTGATAGACCTGCGTTCTCAGGTCATTGATCAGAATATCGACTTCGTCTGAGGCGCGCAGCCAGACCACTGTCCCCAGCGGCTCCAACCCTTTGCCCAGATGCTGTCCGAGGCCCGAGGTAATGTTCATGACCTTGACGCTCAGGTCGATGGGGTCGCCGGAGTCCGGACCGATTTTCCCACCCAGCCTCAGCCGCAATGTGGCCCCTGTGCCCGCATCCTGGCAGATGCGCACGGCGACAGGGTCCCAGTAAATCCCGGTGGCGACGTGGGTCAGACGTTGGCGCAACAGGGCATGCAGGACAAAGGTCGAGTCTCCTGGCGCGCCACCTCCCGAATTGTCTCCCATGTCCGCCAGAACGACCGGCCCGTTCAAGAACGCCGCTGCTTCGTCGAGCGCGTTCTCGAGAGTTGAAAAGTCGTTTGTCACTTCGTACCGGAGCTCGAAAAACTCCTGCCCAAGCATCTCGGCGGTCTTTTGTGCGAGTTCGGCGTCATCGTCGGCGATGACCAGTGTCCTCGTGCCGACATCGGCGACGTCGGCCCAGGGAAACCCGTGCGCGAGGGAAACGGACAGAAGCCCGGGCTGCGCCTCCAGGTCGCTCATCCGCCTGACAAAATCCCGCATCCTGCCGGTCTTGGTCAGGTAGAGATTGATCATCCGGCAGTCGAAGGCACGCATGACAGGGCGTATTTCTCCCAGGACCGTCTTGTGCGCCAGAGTGAACAATTCTTCCGCGCGCGCCGAGGCATCGTCGTGCGGGTATTCCTTGAAGCAGATGATGAGATCGCTGTTTTGCATCATCTTCTCGGTCAGATGGCAGTGCTGATCCAGCGCCAGGCCAATAGTCGTGTCAGGACAGATCGACCTGACACGTTCGAGAATGTCCCCTTCGCAATCGTCTTCATTTTCGGCGACCATGGCGCCGTGGAGTTGAAGCAGAACGACATCGACACCGCCGGTGTTTTTGAGGTCGGAGAGGATTTCGTCGCGCAGCGCCTGATAACAGTCCGCGACCGTGGGGCCCGCTGGTTCGGAGATCGCAGCCAGACTCTCGATCACCTCCCAGCCGAGCTTCTCTGCACGAGACCGCCAGACATGAAGCGCTTCCGTCATCAGGTTTGGAGGTTCCTGCGTCGCCGTTCCGTGGCGCAGAAAATACTCCTCGAAACCGGACAGCCCCGTCGGCATCGGCGAAAACGTATTGGTTTCAGTAGACAGGGTCGCGATGAAGAGGCGCATTGTCACTCAGGCAGTTAGAATAGTCGTCCAGTCGCTCGGATCTGACGTTCGCTCGGTTTTCAAATTTCTTCGCTAGTATGCACGATGATCTGCCGGTACAGGAAGGTCCGCACCGGGGCTGCAACCCCGGCGCGGTTTCAAGACCAAGCAAAAAAATCAGCGCGTGACACCGAACCGGTCAGCCTTCCTTCCACCAGCGCTGCATGAAGCTGCTGCCATCCAGGTCCAGGTTCGATCCCATGACTTCGGGCGTGCCGACCGAGGGCCGGGTCGCGAAGACATAGGACGCGAACATCGGAATTGCGACGCCGCCCTGGTTGGACACGATGTCCTGCATCTCCCAGTACATGTCGCGGCGTTTTTCCTGATCGAGCTCGGCACGCGCCTCGACCAGAAGCGCGTCGAATTTCTCATGCGACCAGAGCGACTCGTTCCACGAAACGCCGGATTTGAACGCCAGCGAGAACATGAGGTCCTCGACCGGGCGACCCGCCCAGTAGCTCGCACACCAGGGCTTCTTGAGCCAGACATCCGACCAGTAGCCGTCATTCGGCTCGCGCACGACCTTGACGTTGATGCCGGATTTCGCGGCTGAGTTCTGGATGAGCTGCGCAGCGTCTATGGCGCCGGGGAAGGCTGCATCGGACGCCGAGAGTTCGACGTCGAGGCTGTCGAGGCCAGCCTGCTTGAGGAAGTATTTTGCCTTGTCCGGGTCGATGGTCTTTTGTTCCAGCTCGGAATTGAAATATTTCTGCCCGGACCCGATCGGGTGATCGTTGCCAACCGAGCCGTATCCGAAGAGGATTTTCTCCAGCAACTCTTCGCGGTCGATACCCCACTTGATGGCCTGACGGATGTTGTTGTCGTCAAACGGAGCGCGGTTTGTCAGCATCGGAAAGCTGTAATGCTGCGTTCCCGCGACTGAATGCACATTGAGATTGGGGTTGCCGGCAAGGCGCCCGGCCGTTTTCACGTCGATCTTGTCGGCGACGTCGACATCGCCGGTGAGGGCAGCCGTCATGCGGGCATTGGTGTCAAGAAGCACCAGAAGCCGCCATTCGTCGACATGACCGGCTGCATCGGTCCAGTGGTTCCTGTGCCTGGACAGCTTCGCCGCGACACCTGGATCGAACTCATCGAGCCGGTAGGCGCCACTGCCGATGCCGGATTGCCAGTCCATCTTGCCGTCCACGGCCGGCATGATCGCGATGTGGTAGTCGCTCAGGGCTGCCGGAAAGTCTGCGTTGCCGGCCTCCAGCTCGAAAACGACAACGTCGCTGCCATCGACGCGAATGTCCCTGACGCCTGCCAGCAAGGGCGCTGCCGCCGAGGTCGTGTTTTCGCCGCGGTGGTGGTTGACCGAAGCCACGACGTCGTCAGCCGATAAAGTTTTGCCGTTATGGAACTCCACACCGTTGCGCAACTTGAACCGCCAGACCGAAGCGTCGTCCGAGACGTCCCAGGACTCGGCCAGTGATGGCTGGACTTCGTTGTTGGCGTCTATTTCCGTCAGATAGCCGTTCATGGCCAGGCCGAGCGGGATGAGGAAACCGGCGGCGAGCAGCCCGGGATCGAGCGTGTCGCTCGTTGCCCCGTGGCCGAGCCCTGCCGTCAGCGAGCCACCTTTTTTTGGCGTTGCAGCTTCCGCGCGATTTGCCAGCATTGTTGCCGCGCTCACCGTGATCCCGGTCGCCAGCACACCTCTCATGAATTGCCGCCGGTCGATGCTGCGCGAGATCAACCTTGATTCCATGATGCGCAGATAGTCCTGCTTGTTCATTGTGATCCTCCAACTCGTGAGCGCGTTGCGAACTGTTGCCGACTTTCGGCTCGTCGCGTGGAGCTGACAATTGCGCATTTCTTTGCTTTTATAAGCTAGTTTAAGCTTTCATACTGATGCTCAGGAGACGAAGTGGAAGGTCAGTGATTGTGGACGATCTCATTACAAATCTTCGATTCCTCTGTGCGGAAAAGGCGTCCACGGCGAAAGTGTGCAGGGATATCGGCATCAACCAGCAGCAGTTCAGCAAGTACCTGTCGGGACGCACAAAACCGAGCGCAAACAATCTGCGCCGGATTGCGAGATATTTTGGTGTCGATGACGCCGACATTCTCGGATCACACGCACAGTTGGTAATTTCCTACCGGGCGAAATCGGCAACACTGCACGAGCATCGCCAGGATCCGCTGGCGAATGTGTTTCCAGGAGACCTGTCGCGGTTGCGACCGTTTCTGGGCGCATACCAGGTCTATTTTCGGGCCCCTGTCGATCCGAACGGGTATGTGGTGAACTCGGTCTTTCTGGATGAGCGGAACGGCGTCGTCTACAGCCGGCTGATCGAGGCGCTCTCGGATACATCGTCCAAGCGACGCCGCTGGACCAGATGTGACGGCAAAGTATCTTATCAGAATGGCAGGCTATTCATCGTCGACAGCGAGCGGAAGAACGAGAATGCGCTGAGCATGCACATTCTGACGCCTCCTCCGCGGCAGAAACGGCAATATCTCTTCGGGACAATGTGTTTCCTGGCGTCGATGCCAAGCCGGATGCCCTACGCCTCAAAGGTGGTCTGGCGGAAATACGAAGCCTACAAATCCGTGAAGGAACTGTTCAAGACCTGTGGTGTGTTCAGCGCCGACTCCCTGCGGATCGACCCGGTCATTCAAAGGTATCTGGCAAGTCCAACCGGTACGGATGACGGATTTTTCTGACGATTCCCGTTGACGTCGCCAACGTTGACCGGGTGGCGGGCATCAGGCAGACTCCGCTAGGGTCCGTACCCTTACGTCAGTCCCACACGTGATTGAAGACTTTTCGCGACCATTCGCCGATGATTTTGTCGTTTGAAGACAAGGAAATAGACTTCGCGGTGGCGGAGCTCAGACGGTCCGGAAGGTCCGTTAATATTGAACCGCGCGCCTTCGATCTGCTTTGCCTGCTGGTCTCCAATCGCGATCGTCTGGTCGGCAAGGATGAGATCGTTCGGGAAATCTGGGACGACAGGTACATCTCGGACGCTGCCATATCGACCTGCATAAAATCCCTTCGCAAGGCCATTGGCGATGATGGGGACCAACAGCGACTGATCAAGACCGTGCGCGGGCGAGGGTTCCGGTTTGTCGGTGAGGTCAAGGAACAGATACAGGTCATCACTCCTCCGACACCCAAGGCAGAACCGGCAGAGCGTCCGGCGCCGACCGAGGAAACCGGAAAACCATCCATCGTTGTCCTGCCATTCGAGGATTTCGGTTCCGACCACAAGCAAACGCTATTTGCCGAGGCCATTCCGCACGAGCTGATCCAGGGGCTTGCCAAACTGCGTTGGCTGCGCGTCATTGCCAGAGGTACGGCGTTTCAGTTCAGGGGACCGGACCCTGACCTCGCCGCGATCGGCAAGCGCCTTGAGGTTCGCTACGCGCTTACAGGAACTGTTCTTCATTTCCAGGACATGATGAGCGTCACGGTCGAACTGGTTCATTGCGAAAGCGGGCAGGTGATCTGGGCTGATCGATTTGAAGGCAAAAGCACCCATTTCTTTGAAATGCGGCAGGAGATGCTGAACCAGATCGGATCTTCGCTCGAAATCTACATCACACAGCGCGAGGCCTCCATCGCGTCGCGGTCCTCGACCCAGAGCCTCGACGCCTGGGCGGAATATCACTTGGGTTTGCGCCATCTGTTTCTATTCAATGAAAGCAACAACACGGCTGCGAAGTCCTGTTTTGAACGCGCGATCGCAAAAGATCCGGACTTTGCGCGTGCGCTGGCAGGGCTGTCTTTTGCACGATTTCAGGATGCGTTTGTCGGGTATACGCCGGATACGCCCTCTGCTGTTGCCGACGCGCGGCGTTTTGCCGAACAGGCCGTGGAACTTGATCCCCTGGACCCCTTTGCCAATCTCAATCTGGGCCGGTCGTTCTGGCTGAGCGGTGAACCCGGCTCCGGGCTTGGATGGTTGGAGCGTGCCATCTCGCTCAGTCCGAGCTTCGCGCAGGGTCACTATTCGCGGGCCTTTGCTGAAGCGATGCAGGGCCGGACCCAAGCTGCCTTGACCCATGCCTCGGCGGCGATCGACTTGAGCCCGCTCGACCCGTTGCTCTACGGCATGCATGGCGTGCGCGCGATCGCGAAGCTCAGGGCAGGCGATTTCGAAACCGCTGTGAAGGAAGCCGCGTCCGCCGCTGAAGCTCCCGGCGCACACCATCTGATCCACATGATCGCAGCAGCGACCCACGCGCTCGCCGGTGATCTTGCTGCGGCCCGGCGCTACGCGTCCCAGGCTCAGGCAAATGGCGCCAATACGGAGACACAGCACTTTTTCAAGGCGTTTCCATTTGCTGAAAAAGACTTCCGGGAAGAGTTTGAACGCGGCCTGATGCTCGCAGGTCTCTCCTAGCGCGTTGCCGGGATAGGGCGACAAAAAACGCACGGCGATCCGGCACCACCCGCAAATTTCACCCCTTCCTCAGACAATCCCCAAGCGTCCATCAGGCAATCTTCAAGCACCTTCGCAGCGGCAGTGCGATCTATTGATCGTCAACAACCGGCCTGAAGGAGCCTTAGTATGAACGCATTAGACCAATCGTCCTTTTCGGGACCTGATCTGAAGGAGATCAAGCAACGCCAGCAGACCGTCTGGTCCACCGGCGATTATCCGGCAGTTGGAACAACCCTCCAGATTGTCGGCGAAACACTCGCCGAAGCGCTGGATCTTGCGCCGGGTGAACGGGTGCTCGATGTCGCCGCCGGAAACGGCAATGCGACGTTGGCTGCAGCACGCCGTTTCTGCGACGTGGTGTCGACCGATTATGTCGAGGCCTGGCTGAAGAACGGCATGGAACGGGCGAAGGCCGAGCGTCTTCCCGTTGCTTTCCGAGAGGCAGACGCCGAAAACCTGCCATTTGATGACACTTCGTTTGACGTGGTGACGTCGACATTCGGGGTGATGTTTACGGCAGATCAGGATGCCGCCGCGCGTTCGATGCTGCGCGTCTGCAAGCCGGGTGGCCGCATCGGCATGGCAAACTGGACTGCGGCCGGTTTCATCGGACAGGTCTTCAAGACCATCGGACGCCACATGCCGCCGCCCGCCGGTGTGCGCTCGCCGCTGGAATGGGCATCCGAAGCACGCCTTCAGGATCTCTTCGGCAATGAAGCGACCAGCATCGCGATCACCTCGAGAACGTTCGTGTTCCGCTATCGCTCTGCGCGGGACTGGGTTGAAAGCTGGCGCGAAATCTATGGCCCGATGAACAAGGCTTTCCAGGCGGTCGGCGCTGAAGGTGCGGCTGCTCTTGAAGCCGATCTTGTTGGCCTAGCTGAAGCTGCGTCCGTCGGCGGCGAGCGGGCGATGATCGTTCCGGCCGAGTACGCCGAAATCGTGATCCACAAGCGCTGACACTGAAAACGGGCGGTGTCCTGCGGACCCGCTCGTCTCGCTTTTCCAAAAAAACATTTACGCACAAAGGGAACAGACACATGACCAACAGCAATCAGACACTTTATGAGAAATACGGAGGTTTTCCGGGCGTCCGTCAGGTTGTGACCGACTTTTACGAACGCGCGCTCGACAACGATATCGTCGGCCATTTCTTCGAGAACGTGAACATGGCCCGTCTTGTCGATCACCAGACGCGCATGATTGCCGGTCTGCTGGGCGGTCCCGTTGAAGTTTCCGAGACACGGCTTGCAGACGCGCATGCGCACCTCAATGTCGAGCACCACCATTTCGACGAGATTGCCGCGCTTTTGAACGAAACCCTGATCGATGCTGGATTTGAAAGGCCGGACCGCGTTGCAGCGGTTGCGGCGGTCGAGGCCCGGCGGTCGATCATCGTGAAGAGGAGCCGTGCGGCATGAATATCGATGCCATCAGTATGCGCATGCTCTCAAACATAGGTGTCGGCGTTGCCCTCGCCGATCCGGAGGACCTGCGCATTCATTATTCAAACCCTGCCTTTGCCGACTGGTTCAGCATTGAGGAAGGAACGTCGCTGGAAAGTGTGCTCGGGAATGTCGAACGCGGTGATCTGCTGAACGAATTGGCCGAGCGGGACGCGATCAAGCTCGATGTCGCGGTCAAGCGCAAACGCCGGCTCCTGACCATCGAGACCGTCATCCGGCACGCGGAGAGCGATGGACGCAAGATCCTGCTGGTCGAATGCCAGAATATCTCGCGCTTGCGTGAGACAGAGGCAATGATCGACAGCTACGCGAGGATTGCTGAACGCAAAGCGCGTGAACTGGAGCGTGAAAAGGCCCAGGTCGAGAAGCTGCTTTTGAACGTCATGCCCCGTTCCGTCTATGAGGAGTACAAGACCTTCGGCACCGTGACGCCAAAACTCTACGAGCCGGTATCGGTTCTGATGCTGGACTTTGTCGGCTTTACCCAGATGGCGGCTGCGGCCGACCCGACGGTGACCGTGACGGAGTTGAACGACATCTTTACCGGGTTCGACCGGATTGCCGAAATGCACGGGTGCGAGCGGATCAAGACCATCGGGGATGCGTATCTGGCCGTTGCCGGACTGCCGACACCGAACCCGGATCATGCGGATGCCGTTGCCCAATGCGCTGCGAAGATGATCCGGTACCTGGAGCGGAGAAACGAAACCCATCCACATCAATGGCGCGCGCGGATCGGGCTCGCGTCAGGTGCGGTTGTCGGTTCTGTGGTCGGCGTCCAAAAATACGTTTTCGATGTCTTCGGACCGGCCGTGAACCTGGCGTCACGCCTTCAGTGCCTGTCGAAACCGATGGAGGTCACGGCGACAGCTGATTTCGGCGAAGTTGGAATAGAAGGCTTTGTAGCCGGTAATTCAAGATCGGTGGACATCCGTGGATTCGGACCCACCGACGTCGTGAAATTGCAGCTTGAAGGAGCAATAGAGCTTGCGGCGTGACCCATCGGCACAGCCGCAAGTGCCCAGTCTTTCTATGCCAGTTCCCGCCGCGCCCAGTGCTTTCGGCACAGGGATACGTATGTCTCGTTGCCGCCGATAACGACCTGATCGCCTTCCTCCACGATCCGGCCGTTGCCGTCGAGCCGGGCGACCATGGTGGCCTTGCGGCCGCACCAGCAGATGGTCTTGATTTCCTTCAGGTTGTCGGCGATCGCGAGCAGTGACGCACTGCCGGGAAAGAGTTTTCCCTGGAAATCGGTGCGCAGGCCGAAACACATGACCGGAATGCGCTGCTGGTCGGCCACATTTGCCAGCTGCCAAACCTGCTCTTCGGTCAGAAATTGCGCCTCGTCGACCAGAACTGCATCGACTGGTGTCCGCTCGTGCACTTGCTTCACATGATCGAAGACATTGTCTTGCGCTGTAAAAACATCAGCGTCGGCTGACAGACCGATCCGCGAGGCAATCCGTCCCTTGCCGCCGCGATCATCGAATGCGGCGATGAGAAGGAGCGCGTTCATGCCGCGTTCCTCGTAGTTGTAGGCGGCTTGAAGCAGAACCGTCGATTTGCCGGCGTTCATGGAGGAGTAGTTGAAATAGAGTTTTGCCATGCTGACTTCGAGAGAATCGGGAAACGGTTCCCGGCAGTGTTTCGAATCCTGATCTGCGGCTCAAACACTTTCAGCTAAAAGTCACAGGCAATGTCTCAGTTGGCGTTTGAACGTGGCAACGCAAGGTCGACGATCAGCGGCAGATGATCAGAGCCGATGTCCGGGCCGGTTGAAACGCTCAGCACGCGGACATTCCCGGAAACCGCAAACTGGTCGACCGGCGCCCCCAGGATCCAGTGCAGGCGGTAATCGAAAAAGAACCTTGTCGTCTGCGGCCATCCGCCGGGATAGGCCGTCCTCAGATTGTTTTGGGCGAGGGTTCGTTGAAACCGCGCGGACCAGGGCGAACTGTTCCAGTCGCCGATAACAATCAGGGGATCGCTGCCGGTTTCTCTCAGCTCGTGCATGATCGCGTCCGCCGTGTCGAAATAAAGACGCTTGTTGAGCCAGCGGACATGATTCCTGGGACTGTCGGGATGAACCGACATAAGATCGAACGGCCCTGCATCCGTTTCCAGTTTCAATTGGAGCAATTCGCGATCGGGATCATGGATGAGTTTGGAACCCCTGTGAAGATCACCTTCCACGACATGCGACTTGTCCTGCAGGATCGGAAATCGCGAATAGACGACAAGGCTGCCCATTGCGCCAACCTTGAGATTGGAGGGGAACCCGTTCGCACCAGCACCGCCGACGGGGAGCCCGAGGCGTTCCCAGCGCCTTTCCTGCAACCACCACAAAGCTTCCTGGATCACCAAAATGTCCGGCTTTTCCTGTTCCAGAAAAGTCGCCAGAGTTTCATCACCTAGAAACAGGTGCTTGATGTTGATCGATATGATTTTGACCGGAAGTTCGCCCGTCTGCAGAGCTTCTGTGTCGGCGACGTTTTCCAGCGTACGCGCTCCGGTCAGTGCTGTGAGCGAGACCAGCGCGATCACGGCGAGTGCCCATGTGAGGCGATAAAGGATTGCGAACCTGTGACGCATCAAAAGCCCGACCAAGCCCGCCAGGCAACCAACAAACCCGCCGGCGAGAAGCTGGCGCAGGAAAAAGCTCATGTTGTCGGTGAACCAGTAGTCCGGTGCCACAAAGGTGGACAGGCCCAGAGCACAGAAGGTCAACGCTCCGAGTGACCCGCACCAGCAAATCAGCGAAAGCGCCCACTTCAGAAACGACCTGGTTTCACCGTTGTTCCTATCGCTCATGGGTGGATTGCATCCAAGGGATTTGTGAACTGATACGGGACGTTTTGCAGCTGACGGAAAATCGCTTCATCCACCCTCCTAAGTGTCGTCCAGATCTTCAAGCCCCGAGAAGAGGGGCCGCATATGCTCACGGTATCTTTCGGCCCGGTTGACCGAACCGGTATAGATCGGCTTTCGAACCTGCGACATGCTGAAGGTAAACACCTGAGCGTCATTGTTTTCATGCTGCGCACACGCATCGTCCCAGGGCAGCTGAATGTGTTGAACCAACGCCTGGCGCTGAGGTCCGGGCTCGTTCACGAGATCTTCGTAGGACTGATTTCTGATTTCAACGGGAAGGCAGCTTTCCCAATGCTTCATAAGCCTGGCATAAAATCCGTAATAGTGAGCAAGCGACTCCTGCGATCGATTGTAGCTGTGCTTGCCGGGCAAAGGCGTCATGTAGATCGATGTGCAGGTATCGGCAGGATTGCGCCGAACGTGACAGAAATGGGCGTTTGGGAAAAGCAGAGCGATCAGCCAGAGATTTTCGAAATTCTGCGGCAGCTTGTCGACCACCCGGTCTGTCTTCTTGTTGTATGCTTCCAGGAGTGACAGATATTTCCGACCAAATCTTTGGGCCGTCTTCCTGTCCAGGTTCTGTGCGGCGTTGAACAGCCCGTCGTCACCGGTAGCTCCGCTGCCCAGCTCGATGATCCTGTCGTCGAAAAAACTGAGTTCGCCGGCCGCGGTCACCCTGGGGTGCGCAGACAAGATGGCTTCCACCAGGCTTGTTCCGGACCTTGGCATTCCAAACACGAAAACCGGGCGGTCGCTGGAAAGTGCAAAATCCGCGCGTTCCTCGAAAAAATGCGGTGTAAACACCTCCTTGTATCGTTCAAGGAGAGTTTCCTGTTTTTCCGGGTCGTACTGGCCGTACATATCCGCGCGGTACTTCTCGAAATACTCGAATGCCTTTGAAAGGTCGCCGACGCCGTCGCAGATCTTGCCTGCTGTGAACCCAAGCTGCGCGCGTTCAATCCTGGACATATGCTTGTCGGGATCGCTCATCACCGCTTCAATATTCTTGAGCGCGCTTTTTCTTTTCTCCGCGTCAGTGTGGTCCCTGGCGTTAATGAGCACCGACGGTTCAAACGGAGCGAATTCGAATGCTGCGTCGTAGTGGGCTTCCGCCGTTTCCCTTTCACCGAGCGAGTTTTTCAGGCGCAGCATCGCCATGTGCGCAATCGTGGACGTCCCGTTGAGCTTCAGCGCGCTGTTGAATGCCTGTTCGGCCATAACGGGCCTGCGGAGTTTTGAGTAGATTTCACCAAGAGCGCAGTGCGCGATCTCCGAATTCCGGTCGAGCGCGACGGCCTTTCGGGCATGGACAAGTGCTTCTTCGTGCTGATTGTTCTTACTCAGAGCATCTGCAAGCGTCGCGACGATCGCAGCTTCCTTCTTGGCAAATTTCGCTGCGACTGAAAGGTGCGCAACGGCTTGCTCGCTCTTTCCGTGGGTCAGATAAATCACACCGATCCAGTAATTTACCTGAGGATCTTTCGGGCTTGACTGGTGAAGATCCATCAGGATGTCCATTGCGGTGCCGAAATCTCTGTCGTTCATGCACTTGATTGCAGCTTGAAGTCGATTGGACACTTTCAACCTCGCAAATCAGAATGATGCGGCACCGGACCGGTCAGCTGTTCACTCATGAAAATGGTCGTAGACCAGTTTGGCAATGGCTTCGGAAATGCCCGGCACGGACGCCAGGTCGTCTATGCCGGCCTTGGACACAGCCTTGGCGGTGCCGAAATGGCTGAGGAGCGCTTTCTTCCGCGTCGGTCCGATGCCCGCGATCTCGTCGAGCGGGTTCCGGGCAATGTCCTTCTTGCGGCGGGCGCGGTGGCTGCCGATGGCAAAGCGGTGGGCTTCGTCACGCAATCGCTGGACAAAATAGAGCACGGGATCGCGTTCCGGCAGCATGAAAGACTGCCGGCCCGGGATGAAGAATTTCTCGCGTCCGGCGTCCCTGTCCGGGCCTTTCGCGATGCCGACCAGGGGAACATCGGTGATGCCGAGCTCTTCCAGCGTTTCCCGGGCGGCCGTCAACTGTCCCTGGCCACCATCGATCAGGACCAGATCGGGCCATGCGGGCATGTCCGGAGTGTTCTCCGGAAGATCGTCCGCCGTTTCCGCATCACCAGTGCCAAGTTCTGTTGGCGGATTGTCCGGCGCTTCCTCACGGACGTTCTCCTTCAAAAGCCGAGAGAACCGCCGGGTGAGCACTTCGCGCATCATGCCATAGTCGTCGCCCGGCACGAGGTCTTCGGACTTGATGTTGAACTTGCGGTACTGTCCCTTGGCAAATCCTTCCATGCCGGCGACGATCATGCCGCCAACTGCATTCGTGCCCATGATGTGGGAGTTGTCATAGACTTCGATGCGCCGTGGCGGATCAGACAGGTCGAATGCTTCGGAGACGCCTTTCAGAAGGCGCGCCTGGCTGGAGGTTTCGGCAAGGCGTCGCCCGAGCGCCTCACGCGCGTTGGTCAATGCATGGTCGACAAGCTCTTTCTTTTCGCCACGCTTTGGAACCGAGACGTCCACCTTGCGCCCGGTTCGCTCGCTCAACGCCTCTGACAGAAGATCCTGCTCGGCGAGCGCGTGCGACAGCAGGATCTGCTTCGGGGCTGGTTTGTCGTCGTAGAACTGGGCGAGGAAACTCTCCAGGATTTCGGCCTCATCAAGGGATTTGTCGGCTTTCGGGAAATAGGCGCGGTTGCCCCAGTTCTGGCCGGTGCGGAAGAAAAACACCTGAACGCAGGTCTGACCACCCTCCTGGTGCGCGGCAAAGACGTCTGCCTCCTGGACCGATTGCGGGTTGATGCCCTGGTGCGCCTGAACGTGAGACAGCGCGGACAACCTATCGCGGTAGATTGCGGCGCGCTCGAACTCCAGATCGGCAGAAGCGGCCTCCATCTGTTCGTTCAGTTGCTTCTTGATGAGTTGGCTTCGGCCGGACAGGAAGGCCTTGGCTTCCGAAACAAGGCCAGCGTAGTCCTCAGGGTCGATCTCACCGGTGCAGGGACCGGCGCATCTCTTGATCTGATACTGCAGGCAGGGGCGCGAGCGGTTTTCGTAGTAGCTGTCTGAACAAGTCCGGATCAGGAACGCTTTTTGAAGTGCGTTGATGGTTCTGTCGACCGCGCCGGCGGATGCAAAGGGCCCGAAATATTCGCCTTTTCGTTTCCTGGCGCCCCGGTGCTTGACGATCGCCGGCGACTGGTGATCTCCGGTCACCAGAATGTAGGGAAAGGACTTGTCGTCCCTGAGCAGGACATTGAAACGCGGACGGAGGCGCTTGATCAGATTGGCTTCGAGCAGCAGCGCCTCGGGCTCGGTTTTGGTTACGACGAATTCCATCGCCGCTGTCGACAGGATCATGCGCATGATCCGGTTCGACTGGCCCTGCAGGCGGGTATAGCTGGTGACCCGTTTCTTCAGGCTTCTTGCCTTGCCGACGTAGAGAACCTCACCATTTTCGTCCAGCATCCGATAGACGCCCGGACCGTTGGGCAGACGCTTGACCTCATTGGCGATGACCTCGACACCCTTCTTGGGCACGGGCGTCTCATCGCTGGTGCCGGTATCGGCCGTCTCTGGAGAATCGGTTGTGTCCTGCATGTCTGACATTTAAGCGCACAGGACCGTTTGGGAAAGAGCCGTCCGCCGGGCTGTTCGGGTTCTCTAACCTTTAGTGCACATTTCCGAGCATGTAGACGGTCGCGATGTAAAGGGCGTAGGCGGCAGTCATCGCAATGCCTGAGATTTTGTTGAGCTGGATGCGGCAGGCGGCCAGGAACGTCAAAAGAACGGCGCAAGCCAGCATCACCCATATATCCAGTTTCAGAACCTCCGGCGGCACGTCGATCGGGACGACAACAGCGGTTATGCCGATGATCGCAAGAAGATTGAAGATGTTCGAGCCGATGACGTTGCCAATGGCGACGGCGCCGTGCTGGCGGATCGCGGCCATGACAGTGGTGGCTAGCTCTGGAAGCGATGTGCCAAGCGCGATAATCGTCAGGCCGATCACGGCTTCGCTGACGCCCCAATGCGTTGCAATGTCGACCGCTCCGGTGATGGTGAAGTGAGCGCCGAGCGGAAGGCCGACGAGACCAAGGATGATGTAGACGAGTGCGACGTAAACAGAATCGGGCACATCCTCGACATCGTCGAGTTCGTCTGACGGTTCAATTTCGGCATCCGCCACGGCAGCGCCTGCCGAGGCTGCTGCAATCTTCTTTTGCTCCTTGCGGTGGCGCCGGGCGGTGATTGTGGAGGCAGTGAGAAAAATCGCCAGCAGAAACAAGAGAACGAGGCCGGCGTAAAGACCGATCGGCGTGAAAAAGCAGAGCCCGATGAATACCAGTGTGACGGCAACCATGAACACTGCATTGCGCGTCGCACCGTCCTCGCCGCACGGTGTTGCTGCGATCAGCGCCGGCATGCCGAGCACAAGGAGAACGTTGGCAATGTTCGATCCGACCACGTTACCGATCGCGATGCCGCCGGCATCCTCCAATGCAGCCTTGAGCGAAATGACCAGCTCAGGCGCCGACGTGCCGAAGGCGACAATTGTGAGACCGATCACCAGATTGGGAATTCCAAGCCGTTGGGCAACGCCCACGGAGCCTCTGACCAAGACATCGCCGGCAATAATCAGCACAACCAATCCGCCTGCGAGGCTAATATAGTCAAACAGCATAAATGCGTTCCGGTTCGGGTTTTTATGGCCTGCGTGCACAGTTTTTGGAGGGGGCGCGCAAATCAGTTGGGCGCCTTATACGCAATAGATTGGTATGGGGGAACCCGGGGACAAGCATCTTTGCATCAGTGGCCCTGCAATTTGCGAATAGCTTAACGAAGCTTTCACCCTGCCAGAATGTTGCCTGCATTCGTCACCAAAACTCCTAAATCTCAGTCCTGATCTGCCACAAACGATCCCCATATGTCCGCATTGGGGGAGTGAGGACGCGGCTTAAACGTCCTTTTCTAATGGCCAAATCAATTGGTCAGCTCAGTATGGATTATTAGGATCTGGAGTATCATCCATGAAACGTCTTGTGCTTGCAGGCTTGGCAGTAACTGCCGCAACAGCTGGAACCGCGCCGGTTTGGGCAGCCGATTTACCCCAGGCTCCGGCTCCGGCCTATGAGGCAGTTCCGGCTCAGCAACAGAGCATCGACTGGACGGGTCTTTACGTCGGTGGCAACCTCGGTTGGTCATTCGGCAGTTTCGACAACCGGGTCGGCGGAGCCAACCTCGACACCGATGCCAATGGTGTCGCAGGCGGTCTTTATACCGGTTACAACTTCCAGGTCACACCGAACATCGTTGTCGGTGCGGAAGGGGACTTTACCCTTACGGATCTTGAAGACACCAAATCCGCGGGTGGACAGACGGTGACGTCCAAGTCGGACTGGAACTCGAACATTCGCGCGCGTATCGGTTATTCGTTTGACCGGTATCTGGTCTACGGTGCCGGTGGTCTTGCACTGGCGGATCTTGAAGTGTCCGGCAACGGTGACTCAGACAGCAAGACTGCGGTCGGCTGGACGCTGGGTGTCGGTGGTGAAGCCGCGATCACCAACAATGTCTCGGCGCGTCTCGACTACGCTTACCAGGACTTCGGCGATCAGGACTTCAACCTGAATGGCACCGGGGTGACTACCGATTTCAGCAATCAGCTCGTGCGCTTCGGTGTCGGTTACAAATTCTGACACTGGTTGCATAGCTTCTCAAAAGACCGGTCCCGAAAGGGGCCGGTTTTTTGTTACAAGTGGATACAAGCTTTTCAGATAATTGCCGCACATCCATGGTAAAACATGATCTTAGCGTTATGTGTGTGTGGCACGGTGGTGCGCCCAGGCACTTTGGCGCAACGGTTCGAGTGGAGAGGTGAATGCGCTTTTTGATGCGCGGGCTGGTTGGTCTTGCGCTGTTTGCGATCATGATCGGTTTCGCCGGTTTCGGCGCCTACAAGTTTTATGGCGCCCTGACTGTGGAGGAAACCGCGCGCCAGCGTCCGGCGCGCGAACGCAGCTATACCGTCAACGTTGCCGAACTCGCGCCTCAAACCGTCAATCCGGTCACAACTGCCTATGGTCAGGTGGAGAGCTGGCGCACGCTTCAGCTGAGGGCGAGTTCCGAAGGCCGGCTTGTGGATGTCGCCAGCAAGTTCCGCGACGGAGCCGCCGTTCACAAAGGTGAGCTCCTGCTTCGGATCGACCCGGCAAATGCCGAATTCCAGTATCTGGACGCGGAAGCCGCGCTTGCAGATGCAGAGGCCCAAAAAGCCGAAGCGGAAGAAGCAATTGTCGTGGCCGAACAAGAACTTGAGGCCGCGCGCCGCCAGCTCGATCTTCGCCGGCAGGCACTCGAACGCCAGTCGCAGCTCAAGGACAAAGGCTATTCGACCGCCGTTCAGGTCGAAACGGAGGAGCTTGCCGTTGCTTCGCTGGAGCAGGCTCTGAACAACCGCCTGCAGTCGGTGATCACCGCGCGAAAACGCATCGAGCGCATGGATTTGACGGTGCAGCGGGCGCAATTGGCGCTTGAAGATGCCGAGCGGGTGCTGGACGAAACGACGCTTACAGCGCCGTTCTACGGCTATCTGGCGGAGGTCGACGCCACGCTTGGCCGCCGCGTCAGCCCGTCCGAGACACTGGCCCTGCTGATAGATCCCTCCGCCCTTGAGGTGAGGTTCTCGCTGTCCACGTCCGAGTTTTCCCGTCTGCTGGACAACAGCGGCAAGCTTGTGAAGGCGCCTGTCGCCGTCACCCTGCAGCTTGGTGGGCGCTCCGTGGAGGTGCCGGGTCACATCGACCGCGCCGCAGCCGTTGTCTCGGAAGGCGAGGCTGGCAGGACCCTGTTCGCCACGCTTGAAATCGAAGCCGGAACCGTTCTGCGGCCCGGCGACTTCGTCAAAGTTGATGTGGAAGAACCGGAACTGACCGGGGTTGCGGCCGTGCCCGCTGCTGCCGTCACTGAAGACGGCCGGTTGCTGATTGTCGGGGAGGGTGATCGCGTCGACGAGGTTCAGGCCCGCGTCATGCGCCGCATGGGCAATGAAGTGCTGCTGGCTGATGTGCCGTTCGGAACCGATTATGTGCGCGAACGGTTGCCGCAGCTTGGCAAGGGCTTGAAAGTCAATCCGCGCCGGAGCGGCGGCTCGCCTCAAGACACCACAAATGCGCCGCAGACCGCAAAGGCTCCTGATGATCCCGGCATACCGTCTGGTGACCTCATTGCGCTTGAACCGGAGCGGCGCGCGGCTCTTATCGAACAGCTGAACAGTTCGAACATGCCCGAAAACCGGAAGGCACGCCTTATAGCCCTGTTGAACGAACCGATGGTTCCAAAGGACCTGATCGACAGGCTGGAACAGCGGCAGGGCCGAAAGGGATAGGTCTGATCTGAAACGGCACAGTTGCTGAAAGCCGTGATTGGAGCAAATTGAGATGCGTACTCCCGGCGGACCGAGGTTCGCCTCTTTCCTGGACTACATGGTGCGTCACGGCACGGCGGCGAACCTGCTCCTTGCCTTGATGCTGCTTGCCGGAATTGCCGCATCGACGCAGATCAGAACGCAGTTTTTTCCGGATTTCGTACGTGAAGAGGTCGACGTCGAGGTTTCCTGGCCGGGTGCCGGACCAGAGGATCTTGACCGGTCCGTCGTGGAGATACTGGGGCCACAGCTTCTTGCGATCAATGGTGTCGACGAAGCGACGTCTGTCTCGCGTGAAGGCAGAGCATCCATCAATCTGGAGTTTGAAGAAGGTTGGGACATGGGGCAGGCGACCGATGAGGTCAAGGCTGCCGTGGACCAGGCCCGCTCAAGCCTTCCGGAAGGGATCGAGGAACCGGTGGTCACTCGAGGGCTTTATCGCGATCGGGTCACCGATGTCGTCATTTACGGCCCGGTCGATATAGACCAGCTGGCGCGTTTTGCTGAAGATCTGCAGACAGTCCTCTTCCGCGATGGTGTGACCCGGGTTTCGATCCAGGGTCTTGCAAACCCGATCATCCGCATCAATGTCGGCGAGAACATGCTGGTTCGCCATGATCTGACATTGCGCGAGATTGCCGACGTCGTGTCGGCGGAAATGGAAACCACGCCGGCAGGCGACGTCAGCGGAAGCGGCGCGCGCCTCAGGACGGGGCAGACAAGACGGTCCGAGCAGGAACTTGGCGAGATTGTCCTAAAAGCACCAAGTCAGGGCGAAAAACTGGAGCTCAGAGCGGTGGCGGATATCGTCACCGAAGGCGTTGAGAGCGGCAGGGCCTATTATCACAAAGGCATGCCGGCCGTAGTCTTGCGCGTCGACCGCAGCGCCGAGGGCGACACGATCTCCATTCAGCGGGACGTCGAACGGATCACGGCCGAATTCCAGCAAACACTACCCGACGGCGTTGTTGTCCAGCTCACGCGGACCCGCTCGCAGAACATTATCGACCGGATGAACATCCTGATCGAAAACGGTCTGTTCGGACTTGGCCTTGTGCTGGCTTTCCTGTTCCTGTTCCTGTCCTCGCGCACCGCCTTCTGGGTTGCTGCGGGCATTCCGGTCGCCATGATGGCCACGATCGGGCTTATGTATGCCTTCGGGCTTACGTTGAACATGGTGTCGGTCTTCGCCCTGATCATTTGCCTCGGCATCGTCGTGGACGATGCCATTGTTGTGGGTGAACACGCAGATTCCCTGCATCGGCGCGGATATTCTCCGGCCGAGGCGGCGAGCCTCGCGGCCCGCAGGATGACTGCGCCCGTTTTCACAGCTTCAATCACGACCCTGATCGCCTTTATCGGCCTGGTTTTTGTCGGCGGTCGGTTCGGAACACTCATTGCGGACATTCCGTTCACGGTCGCTGTGGTTTTGATTGCAAGCCTGGTGGAGTGTTTTCTGATCCTTCCGGCGCACATGAATCACGCGCTTTCAGCCAGCAAGAAGCAGCGCTGGTACGACATGCCCAACCGGGTCTTCAATCGCGGATTTGTGTGGTTCCGGGAAAACGTCTTCCGTCGTTTCATTGGCTGGGTCATCAAGGTCAGGTATCCGGCGCTCGGGTTTGCCGTCATGATCCTGCTGCTGTCCGTAACGCTGTTCGTCGACGGCAGCGTCCGCTGGCGCTTCTTCAATGCGCCGGAACGCTCGGTGGTGTCCGCGAGCATTGCGATGATGCCCGGCGCGGAGCGCGACGATACCAAGGCGATGATCTCGGAGCTCGAACGAGCGCTTGATGTCGTCAATGAGCGCTATGCTGCAGAACATGACGGCGTCGCACCTGTGCAATTTGCGCTGTCAACGGTGGGCGGAACGGCCGGACGCGGTCTCAGCGGAGCCGACAGCAAGGATGTCGATCAGCTCGGTGGAATCTCGATCGAATTGATCGATCCGGATCTTCGGCCTTACTCGGCGTTCCAGTTCATTGGAGAATGGCGAAAGGAAGTCAACCGCCCGCCTCTCCTGGAGACTCTGGCGGTACGCGGCGAACGGTCGGGACCGGGCGGTGATGCCATCGACGTCAGGCTTTACGGGACTTCCACCGAGAATCTCAAGGCCGCCGCGGAAAGCCTCAAACAGGCGCTTGCACCGCTCGAAGGTGTGAGCGCGCTTGAGGACACGCTGGCCTATGACAAACCCGAACTGAGCCTGACCCTGACGCCGAAAGGCGAGGCGCTCGGTTTCACGACGGACGACATTGCGCGCATTTTGCGCAATCGTCTCGAAGGGATTGAAGTCGCGGAATTTCCGATCGGGCGGCGCACGGCCAAGGTCAAGGTGCTGATGCCGGATGAGGAAACGGACTCATCGTTCCTCTATACCACGCGCGTTCGAACTGATGCGGATACTTATGTTTCCCTGAGCGAAATCGTGCAGATCGACAGCAGCTACGGATTTGCATCCGTGCGGCGCAGTGACGGGCTGCGGACACTCACCGTCACCGGTGATGTTTCGGAAGACAATCCGGAAGCAGCGGCCCGGGTGACGGCCCTTCTTGAAAACGAGTTGCTGCCGCAACTGGCTGCCGAATTCGATGTCGAAAGCGAGATGAGCGGCCTTGCAGAACAGGAAAGGTCCTTCCTTTCCGACGCGATGTTCGGCTTCGCCTTGTGCCTGGCGGGAATTTATCTCGTTCTGTGCTGGATCTTTGAATCGTGGACGCGTCCGCTGATGATCATGATCATCATTCCGTTCGGATCGATCGGCATGTTGTGGGGCCACTATCTGCACGGTGTTCCGCTGTCGATGTTCTCCGTTGTCGGGTTTATCGGCATGTCCGGGATCATCATCAATGACAGTATCGTTCTGGTCACCACGATCGACGAACATGCCCGCAACCACCCCTTCCGCCAGGCATTGATCAACGGCGTCTGCGATCGGCTTCGTGCCGTCGTGCTGACGACCGCAACCACGGTGTTCGGACTGGCCCCGCTTCTATTTGAGACCAGCCGTCAGGCGCAGTTCCTCAAACCGACGGTGATAACCCTTTCCTATGGACTGGGTGTCGGTCTGTTCCTGGTTATTCTGCTTGTGCCGGCACTGTTGGCTGTGCAGCGCGATTTCGGCCAGTCCCTTGTCAGTGGGCGACGGCTGTTGAAGGCGCGGGGCCGCAGTCCGCTGCCCGGCGGACGGGCATAGGATCGCGGAAACGACAAGTCCGATAAAACAAAAAGGCCGGTGATGACACCGGCCTACTGCTTACTTCAGATCAACGGCGGCGTCGTCTGGAACGGGCGCTGCCGGCTGCCGTGTTTCTGCATAAGCCGGTACGACCGCTTCGAACGCTGCCAGCCATGCAACCAGATTCGGATGGCTCTGACGCCAAGCGTCTCCGAAACGCATGTCGAGATAGCCAAGCGCGCAGGCAAGCGTCAGAGTGGCTGCAGTGACGTCCGCGGACGAAGACGGTGCCACGGGCGTGTTTTGCTCAAAATAGGCAAGGCCACGCTCCACCTTGGCACCCTGATAGGCATCCCAGGCGGGGTCACGGTAATTGGGTTGCTTGAAGCGCTTTTCGTAAACGCGAAGCAGAGCAGCATCCATGATGCCGTCTGCAAGTGCCTGGTCGCGCAGGACTGTGAACCGCGCTTCGCCGGACGGGAAGAGCTTGCCGCCCCCGGCCATGAAGTCGAGATACTCGAGAATGACCGCGCTGTCATAGATCACATCGCCGTTGTCCAGGATCAGGGCCGGGATCTTGCCGAGCGGGTTTTGACCGCGCAGACTGTCGTCCGGATCAGCCGTGTTGGCTTCCTCGATGTCGATCCTGTCCTTCAAGCCGAGCATCGCGGCAGCTATTTTCACCTTCCTGCCAAAGGGAGAAGGGGGCGATGAGCGAAGTTTCATCCTGGGTTTCCTCTTGACGTCTTGAAGACTTGTCCCCGGGGCGGGGATCTTTGAATTTTGTCGCCTCAGCGGGGCAGGGGCGGCGGCACCGACAGGCTGTCGGCACGACAACCGGACCGGTCCAAGTTTTCACAAGACCTGAACTCCAGATCTTTCGTCAGGCAAATTCTGACCTCTTCCAATTCCCCGCGCGAACAGGTGACGGCCATTGCATCATTTTCCAGACCGGGATTGGCAAGGCGAAAGGCTTTTTCGACCGTCTCCGGCGCTGCCTTGCTGCGCTTGTCGAGCTTTGCGAACGCTCCTGGAATGGCGACTCTTTCGAAAGCCTCGCGTGTCAGATCGAAATATTCGTCAGGTTCAAGGCCTGAGCAGGTGCCGTGCTTGCGCCACTGGTGAAACACCAGACCGTGGCTCGGCATGATGTCTTCCATGTCAATCGCAATGCGTTTTTCGATCCGCCTGGGACCATCGCAGGATTGGGGATAGCCGCGCTCGTACTGCGGCCACAGGCCGTGGACCACGAAACGAAACGGTTTCCTGATGTCGCATTGGTGGCGATTGGCGTCAGCACCTTCCTGCTTGCAATAGGTGGGCGACCACGACAGTGCAAGGACGTAGAAGTCGAACTCGCCCGGCTGATCGGCTGACGACGGGACAGCGCTCAAGGCGGACAGGAGAAAGGCTACCAGACCAACTACGCGACTGCAGAACGCCATTTCTCCGGAAAACTCAGTGAGGGCGGGCGGTGCTGCAGTGAGCGCCGTAAACACGCCATTTGTCGAGCGGGGAAAGACAGGCTTCAACGTTCCAGCTTATGCCCACGAAGCCGGCATTTTCCTCGATCAGATAGTGCAGATGTTGCTGGGAGCCGTCGGACAGGCTGGCTGTGCCTGTGCAATAGCGGCGCGCAATAGGGCTGACGTCGTTGGCGCGATAGGCCAATTCGCGGATCTCATAGATGTTGGTGATCGTTCTTCCGCCGTAATAGTCGTTGTAGGCCCTGGCGACGGACCCGGCCACGGCGCTTTGTACCGAAGAGGCGGTGCAGTCAGGCAACCGGTTTTCACCGCTGCCAAAGGAGAAATACGGGCGGAATTCTTCAGCCGCTGCCGGAGTTGCAAACGCTGTACAGACGGCAAGTGCGGACAGGATCAGGCGGGCGGAACGGGCAAAATGCACGGCAATATCTCCGAAAGGAAAATTGTGAAACAGACGATGGGGGAGCGGAGCCTCAAGGTCAAGAACCCAAAGCTCCAAAAATGGCCATAGCTTGGGTCATACCCTTATAAAATAGGCTTTGAAAGCGTTTCGCATCGCTTCCGGACAAGACCATGACCAAGGGTTATTCACCAATCAGCTGCGTGACATCCCAGCCTGCTCCGGGACCTTGACGCAGGACATCACAGAACCAGGGCAGGAGGGTGCGCATCTCGCCAGCGAGAGTGAAGGGAGGGTTGATCAGCGTCATGCCGGACCCGAGCATTCGCGTGTCCGGGCCGCTTTTGCCAACGCTCAACTCGATTGTCAGCACGTCCTTGAGCCCCGCGTCCCCGAAGGTCTCGTGCATGCGCTTTACAGACCTTGCGTCTTTCAATGGGTACCAGAGCGCATAGGTCCCGCCTGCCCATTTCTTCCACGCCTTCATGACGGCGCTTGTCATGCGGTCGAATTCATCGGTGACTTCGAATGCCGGATCGATCAGCACAAAGCCCCGCTTTTCTTTCGGCGGCAGGAAGCTGCCCATGGCCAGCCAACCATCCAGATGGATGGTCTTGACCTGAAAGTCTCCGGAAAAAAGGTCGGACAGGGCCCTGAAATCCGCCGGATGAAGCTCGGTCAGGGTCAGCCTGTCGTTTTTGCGGACAAGGTCCCGGGCAAGACACGGAGACCCAGGGTAGGCCTTCAACTCACCATCCGGGTTCAGCGCACGAACCACCGACAGCCACGGGGCGAGCAATTCCGAAACGTCTTCGGGCATCTCGGCAGACAGAACCTTGCCTATGCCTTCCTGCCATTCGCCGGTTTTCTGCGTTTCTTCAGATGTCAGATCGTAGAGGCCAATGCCGGCATGGGTGTCAAGGATCCGGAACGCTTTGTCCTTGCGCTTGAAATACTCAATCAGCCGCGAGAGCACGGCGTGTTTGAGCACATCACCAATGTTCCCTGCGTGATAGGCATGCCTGTAGTTCATCGTTGTGTCCTGCGCCCTGCAAAGGTCAGCTGGCGGGTTCGGGCGCGCGTTTCAGGTAGATGACGGCCTTGTCGCCATTATCCGCCGTCCCGATCTCTTCAAAGCCAAGTCTCTTGTGAAAGCGCAGAGACCCGGGATTGGGCGGGCGTTCGTTAACCTCGCACACAAAGCATCTTCCGGTTCCTGCAAAATGTCTGAAGAGCTCTGCATAGAGCGCATCGCCTATCTTCAGGCCGCGTTTTGTCTCGTCGACGCAAATTCGGTCCGTATAGGCAAAGTTCGAAAGCCTTTCGCTGAGCCAAAGGTAGTTCGGGCTGTCGTAGCTTGTGCCGTCGCCGACACACAGAAGCAAACCTGAAACCGCGCCGTCGACTTCCGCAACAAGGCAGACAAGTGCCTGGTTGACCAGGTCGAGCAGGTCTTCTGCCGTGAGCTCGTTCACGGCCGGAACGGCCGCATTGTTCAACAGCAGCAATGTGCTCAGATCGCCTGGCTCAAACGGACGGATATTGGCGGGAGAATTTGCAGCGGACATGAAACGCACCTGAGATTGAGCGGAACCGCGTTATAGGCGGACCGATACGCTTTGAAAAGATGCGGACTTTGGGTTCAATACGAAAACGGGCGCAGCTGAGCTGCGCCCGTTCGTAATAATTCTAAGCCGGATGGCTGTCTTATTCTTCGGCTTCCGGAGCGCTGTCTTCGACCGGAGCGCTGTCGTCGGCCGGAGCCTCGGAGCCTTCTTCAATCACCTGCAGGTTTACCGCTTTAGGTCCCTTGCCGCGGCGATCCGGTTCCGTCTCGAACGAAATCCGCTGGCCGCTGTCCAGCGTTGCAAGGCCGGAGCGCTCAACAGCCGAAATATGAACGAAAACGTCAGCCTCGCCCTCATCCGGTGTTATGAAGCCGAAGCCTTTGTCTGTCTTGAAGAATTTAACAGTGCCGCTTTGACGCGGGCCACGTTCAACGGGTGGTCCATCGCGCCGGGGAGGGCGTCCCTGCCGGAAGCCATCGCCGTCGCCGCCGTCGCGGCCACCATAGCCGCCGCGGCCACCGCCGCCGCCGTATCCGCCGTCACGACCGCCACCGCCGCCGTAGCCGCCGTCCCGGCCGCCACCATAGCCGCCGCGTCCGCCGCCACCGCCGTAGCCGCCATCACGACCACCACCATAGCCGCCGCGTCCGCCGCCGCCGCCACCGTATCCACCATCTCGGCCGCCACCGTCCCGGTCGCCGCCATAACCGCCGCGGCCACCACCGCCGCCGCCGCCATATCCGCCGTCACGGCCGCCGTAGCCGCCTCCGCCGTCTCTGTTGTCGCGGCCGTAGCCGCCACCAAAATCATTGTCGCGTCCGCCGCGGTAACCACCGTCCCGGCCACCGCCATAATCGCCACCGAAGTCGCCGCCGCCAAAATCACTGCCGAAGTCTTGCGGACCGCCAAACTCGCGCTTGCCGCCGCGCCGACCACGCGACCGCCGGTCCGAATCGCCATCGTGCATTACTGAATCACCTTAATTTCCGTGCCCCGCCGGCACATATCAGCCAATCTCACCCGTCTTCACAGACGTCACCTCAGGCAGGCGCACCCTGTACGCCTGTTCAACATTCTGGGATCGGGCTGAAACAAACCTGCCGCATCCCTTACCAGCCGCTGCGGCTCCATCATAAGGGCGTGAGGCATGAAATCGCAAGAAATTCCTTGGGACAGGCGTTAATCGGGCGCGTTTTTTAAGGGCCAGGTACTTGACCAATTGGACAAGTCAGGTGCCGTACCGTCACATGTCTTCCGGGTTGCTTCTTCCAGCAGGACCAGTCCCGTACCGTTCCAGATCCAGCGGTTCCAGAGCCCGCACTCGCCAACACCGGATCCCTTGAAATAGCTGACCAGCTGCTGATCTGCAGGAATCCACCTTGCGTTGTAAATGAGATCCGATGCAATCGGACCTTTCTCCGACATTCTTGCAACGTGAACCTGGCGCGCAGCGCCGTCCTTGCCCGACAGAATGGCGACATAGGGGCTGTTATAGGCCGTTGGTGCGCCGCAGGGGATGATGTAGAGCGAAGCGCCTTCGGCGAGCGGAACACGCACAGCGTTCAGGCTGGCGAATATGGCTGGATCAATTGCGGAGCAAAGCCTGTTTGCCGACCAGATGGCCGTTACTTCGGGCGGCAACTGGTCTGCACTCAGGATCGGCAATGCGTGCGGCGCATCCCTTGCCGGACCCGTGCCCGGGGCGACGATTGCAGCGACTGTCCCGGTTCGGTCCTGTCTGTTGTCGAGCCAGAGAAGACTGGCCTTCAGGCCCTGAAGGGGAACGGGGACCGATATGGCGTCAGATCCGTTTCCTTCAGGCAGATGGATTGTCAGAACCTTGCCCTTCTGCATGGCGTCCAGAAGCGTGATGGCAGCAGGTCCGGCCGGATACCAGAAGCCTTCACCGCCGAGCGGGCGGAAGCCGGAGGGAGCGGTCACCGCCGGCTGCATTTCGCGCAACTGTTCGATGGGCAGTTCTTCGATGGTCGCGCCATCGACATCAAACCGAAGCGTTCCTTCCTGGGGAAGTTCCGTGTTGGTGGTCAATCGGATAAGCGGCTGAGCTTCGGCCTGCCAGTCCCGGACGATGCGCACGTCAACCCAGACCGACTGGCTGCGGGTGAAGGAGGAGGTGAAGCAGACGCCGGTATTTCCGCAATCCACCGTCCATCCCTCAAAATTTGGTGCGGTACGGCCCGGCTGTGCCATACTCCCGGACACAGCCAAAAAGGCGGTGGCGGCGGTTATCAGGAAAGTCAGCAGTCTTAGCGTCATTATGTCCGGTTACCCGATTTTCATTGCCGTCTTCTCAGAGGCTTATACATCTTGTACGAAATGCACGCGGCAAGGTGAAGCCGCTAACGTGCAGAAAGACGACACCGGATTGTTTTGTCCCGCATTTGTTGCCGAGCCAGTCCGAGGTGTTTCCAAAGGAGGCAGGTGTGACAGAAGATACGACAAATTCAGATATGGATGAAACACCGCCGATTCAGGTGATGGTCCTGCCCGTTACACCTTTTCAGCAAAATTGCTCCTTGATTTGGGACCCGCAGACCATGCGGGGAACCGTTGTCGATCCCGGCGGTGATGTCGAACGCATCCTGGAGGCAATCAAGAAGCAGGATGTCAACGTGGAGAAGATTGTGCTGACACACGGGCATATCGACCACATTGGTGGCGCTGCCGATCTGGCGGCGGCTCTGAGTGTTCCGGTCGAAGGTCCGCATGAGGCCGACAAACCGCTCATCGAACGGGTCGCAGACCAGGCGGCCCAGTTCGGTGTTCCCGAGGCGAAACCGGTGACGCCCGACCGATGGATGGTCGAAGGCGAGCAAGTCGAGATCGCCGGGCGTATGTTCGATGTTCTGCATTGTCCGGGCCATTCTCCCGGCCATCTCGTGTTTGTCGACAAGGAACTCGGGTTTGCGATTTCAGGCGATGTGCTGTTCGCCGGGTCGATCGGCCGGACCGATTTACCAGGCGGAGACCACGCAACGCTGATCCAGTCCATTCAGGAAAAAATGCTGCCGCTCGGCGATGAGGTCTCGTTCCTGCCGGGTCACGGGCAAGCATCGACAATCGGGCATGAGCGCCAGACCAATCCGTTCCTGACCTGACGGCCCAGGGCCGGCCCGCTCCTGCGCAGGCCTCGTCATTGCTTCAGAGAAGGGCTCTCAGGTCGTCTATCCGGTCATTGACGAGCCAGCCGTAGTAGTTTTCTCGTGGCCAGCTTCGACCGGTCCGGCGGAATTTGGCCGCCCGGCCCCAGGGGTCGCCAAGATTGTAGAGAGTGGCGGTCAAACCGGGATTGTTCGAGATGTCGACCTTGCCGACCGACTTGTAGGCCGCAATGGCATCCTGAATGATGGCTGCCATGTAGTGCAGCGACATGTTCGGATCCATCGTCGCCTTGTAAACGGCTTCAGAATTTGACGCTTCCAGCTTCCGGAACCTGCTTTGGCGCGAGACGCGATCGGTCATTTTGAGGACGGTCAGCGGGCTGAGCTGGCCAAGACCGAAGCTTTGGCCCGCATAGAGCGGCTGGAAAAAGGCCTCGTTGAAGTTCTTCTTCGGATAGCGCACGCCTTCGACCCGTTTGCCGCGGAACTTGCTGTTCCACACATTCTCGTAGCAGGACCAGCGGCGGTCGCTGCTCTTCTGGATATGGTCCTTGCGGCAGCGTTCGAACTGCGGGCGCTGAACAAAGACGTCGACATGTTCTCCATTGAGTTCGAAGTCGATGTTTATGCCCGCATAGGCAAGGGCTTTCACGTAATAGGATTGCGCGCTGTCGAGCGTGTCGTAGTTGTAGGTGTGCTCACCGACGATCGCGCCGATAATGTGAATGGGGTCAATGCCGTAGCGGCTTGCGACCCGCTTGATGGAAGACATCAGGCGCCGGTCCCGCTTAAGAACCGCGACGACCTTGTCGAATTTCGCATCGTAGCTTGATTTGGAGGCGGAAGTTCTGCGCGCTGACGCAAACGGGATCTTGGGCTGGCTTTTGTAGCGGTTGCCTTCCGGAACAACGCGTACCGACTGAGCCTCTGCCGGTTGGGTTAAGCCGATGACCGGTACTGCCGGATTGATGAGCAGTCCCAGCGCCAGGCAAGCCGGTATTAGTCTTCGAACAAACTTCAAGGAGCCAGTCTTGCTGCACATCATGATCGCTCTGCGCTCGGCATTATTTTTTTGTCGGATGCTGGGCAGCTTTCCCTGCACCAGTCAACCTAAGCGGATAGACATAGTTCACTGAGCACGACAGTAAATAACGCATCTTGCAATAACCCCCGTAAAAACCACCCTAGCGACAAAGATGCAACAGCTTCCTTTCGCTACGGCACTTCCGTCAACAAAGAAGTGATTGGGGTCACATTTGCCCGCTTATTGACCCAAACTACGACCGGGCGCGCGCCTTGGTGCTGACGGCCGGACCCATTGAGAGCCGCACAGCCTTCGGAACGCCCATATGATCATTGAATTCCTTGTGCCTGCGAAGGCCGCACAATTCGCGTTGAATGATCACGTGCCAGAGCGCTTCACCGGCTTCTGCCAATCTGGTCAGCCGATGCTCGTCCGATGCATCCGGGTCGTTTTCCGCCTCACTCAATTGTTCGAGAGCAGTCTGAAGTTTCGTCGTCAAGCGGGACAGCGTGGACGCCATCTCGCTGAAGACCTCCTGCTCCAGAGCCGCCGCCAGCGGGTCCTTGTCGGCAGGTTTGGTGAATTGGGGCGGTCGTACGGCCATCGGCGGTTCCGGTCAAATTTGATGAAAACACGCAATCAGAATTCGGCAGCCGCGGTCAAGAGGGTGTCACGCCGCAGCCGGGCGCAGTTCGAGATCTTTTTCAAACAGGAGCAGCCCGCCAAGGGCAGCCAATTTGAAGATACACGGAAGTCCGGCATAGGTGACGCTCATGACAAAATTCAGTTCCGGCGTCATGACCACGTTTGGATGGTATCCAAAGATGCCGAGCGCTGGCAGTGCGAGCCCTGTTGCGACGGCGAGAGCTGACTTCGACAAAAACGCCATTATGGAAAATAGCTTCGAGGCTTCCTGCTGCCGCCCGTCAGCTTCGATGTGGTCGGCCAGGATCGCAGGCGGTAATGCGAGATCAGCGCCAAGAGCAAGCCCGGACAAGGCACATACCAGCGCGTAAGACGCGATGTCTCCCTGTTGCAGGAGCGCAGCCCAGCAAAAGGTCAGAATGGCTGCGGCAAGGGAAAATTGCCACGCGCGCAACTTGCCGAACTTCCTGGCAATCGCTGTCCAGAGCGGCATGGAGATTGCGCCCGACAGGAAATAAGTTAACAAAAACAGACCAGTATAGGTTTCCGCGCCGAGCCGGTCGCGAATGAAGAAAAGGACTAGAACCGCGGGTATCGCGCTTGCAAAGACGTTGAGGAAAACGAGCCCGAAGAACAGGCCGCGCCAGCGGTTGTTGAGGAGTGACAACCAGCTGATCCCGGACTGACGTTTCGCCGGGGTTTCCAGAGGAGCTGAGCGCATCCAGCGGACGAGGAGCCAGAGCGTTACGCACAGGAGTGGCAGGTAAACAAGCGACAGCCAGTGAAACGCGTCGGAGGGCCCAACGATTTGTGTCAGGATCGGCGGCGTCACGGCCGCCACAAGAAGTCCGACCAGACCGATAGCTTCCCGGCTTGCGGTAATTCTGGTGCGTTCGTTTGTTGTCGTCCGCCAGAGGCCGCCAAGGGCCTGAAAATTGATGGACACGACCGAAAAGCCGGTCGTGCAGACAAAGACGGCAAGTGCGAACCAAAGAACCGGGGCGCTTGCAAGGGGATGAAACAGCATCCAGAACCCGGTGCCGAGCAACACCGCGCCTATCGCCAGGATTGTTGCGCGCGAGGTGTGAAAACGGTCACTGAGGCTGCCGATGAGCGGGTCCTGGATTGCATCGACCAGCCTGAGTGCCAGCAGGACTGACCCGAGCGTTGCGAGCGGGATTTGCAGAGTGACTGCATAAAAGTCCGGAGCGTGAAGATAGATGGGCAAGCCGACAAAGGCGAGCGGGAACGCCATTGCGCCGTAAGCCGCCAGACTTGCCATCCGAATTGGTTGCAATGCCTTGCTGCCGCTGGAGGCTACTGCCCCCGCTTCGGGTCCGGTCAAGGTTTCGTCCGGACCCAACGTCGTGTTTGTCATTGCTCGACGCTGGTCGAGGGTCAAGAACCGGCTCCGACCAGTCTGGCTCTCAGGCCGGGATTACGGGTGTTGTTGCCGAGCCAAATGGAAAAGAACTTCTTGGTGAAGGCCGGATCGCTGATCGTACCGATCTTTCGGTTTCCACGATAAAACACGGAACTGCCATTCGCCGTGCGCACGCCGGTGATCGACTGACCGGCAGAAACGTTAGGGAAAATCGCATTCATCTGTTTTTCCCAAGAGGCGATCTGTGCAGCCGATGCGCCGCCCTGGCGCTTGATTTCCTTAATCGAGCTATCGGTGATCGCGGTGCCTTTGAAATTGCGAAGGTAAGTCAGCTTCAACGCAAACGGACTGGAGGCACTGTAGACCCCTTTGGGTGCATAAAGTTCGGCATCGAATACCTTGAAGCCCAGATACGTCATGCGGCCCTTGCCGACCAGTTCGGCCGACGGTACTGACCTGGCTGCGGAGCCGATATCTGCTTTGACGGGGAGCGGAACAAGAACCGCGGCCATGAGGAACATGCAGAACAGCGATACGAGCGGCCACTGCGTCGCTGAAGACTGGGTACGTGAATTCATCGGACATCCTCCGGCTGTTTCAGGCTTGAGCCACATGCTGTCCTACGCAGCAGGGCGGGGGCCGGATTGCTTAAATCCGCAGATGATGGTGGAGATGATCAAACGCAAATCAAAATTGGCGTGACCGGGCGTTCTGATGCAATTTGGCGAGCGTCATGTTTCCTTTGATTTTGCGATGCATTATAATGGCCCTATATGGACAAGACAACGGATCGACTGGCGGCGCAATTTGAGCGTCCGCGGGTTTTGGTCTGAAACAGCCGGGACAATCCCGGCAAAGCTTCCGCAATATCGGTGAATGATCTCGAACCAGCCCGGGACCAGGCGCCAGACCGGATTTTGAATGCCTGCCCGCGGTCGGGCATTCAAAATCCGATCCAATTCAAGTTGTTCCGCGCCCGATGCCGGAACGCAAATTTGGGCAAGTGTTATGGGCGATACCGATCTGAAACCCAAACTGAAGCAGAAGACCAAGGTTCAGAAACCGAAACTCTACAAGGTCATTCTGCTGAACGACGACTACACCCCGCGCGAGTTTGTCGTTCTGATCCTGAAAGCGGAATTTCGTCTGGATATGGCGCAGGCGGAAGTTGTCATGCTGACTGCACACCAGAAGGGCGCCTGTGTCGTCTCGGTCTATCCGAAGGATGTCGCGGAGACCAAGGCAACGCGTGCAATCGATGCGGCAAGCCAGCTCGGATATCCGCTTCAGTTCACGGTCGAACCGGAATAGGGACAACCTGCCTCGTCAGTTCGAAATCTCTGTATCGGCAGGACTGATCCATCTCCGCTTCATGTCCTGAAGAACGCCGCTGTTCGTTGATTGCTCCATCCAGTAGTTGAAGTAAGCCGCCAGACCGGGTGAATCGGGCGGCATCAGATAAGCAAACAGGAAACGGCTCGCGGTGTCTTCGGGAACAACGGTGGAATAACCCTCCAGCGATATCGCCAGAGCGCGTGCCTGTTCACGCGTCCAGAGCGCGGCATCAACGTCTTTCATGGTTTCAAGATTGTTGTAGTCCTTCACCACGCGCAGGGTCGCTGATGGAAAACTGCGCTTGGCGAGCGGGATGAGGACGGGGTCGTCGAAAACCGCGATTGTCAGGTCTTTGTTCGCCGCAATGACTGCTCTGGACTTGAACTCTTGCACCCGGTCGCTCTTGACGATCAGCGCGAGTGGACTTTCGAAATAAGGTGCACTGACCGTCAACGTGTTCAAACGCGTGTCGGTGATGTAAAGGCCGCCGACCGCGATATCGAACTTGCGCTGTTTGAGGTCA
The DNA here is from genome assembly GCF_030732845.1 of Roseibium sp. MMSF_3544. Lineage (GTDB taxonomy): Bacteria > Pseudomonadota > Alphaproteobacteria > Rhizobiales > Stappiaceae > Roseibium. The sequence continues at coordinate 79,974 of NZ_JASHKA010000012.1, read as the reverse complement.
CTGGCAAGGCTTTGCCAGTCATAGGGTATGAACTCCAGGTCGACATTCATGCTTTCGGAAAATCGATACATCATTTCAACGTCGTAGCCCACGAGCCGGCCATCGTTGTTCGTGTAGGTAAATGGCATGACTTCGGGATTGATGCCTACCCTGAGCACACTCGTGGTCTCGATCCGGTCGATCGTGTTGCGGGCCGAAACTTCATCCGACGTCTGGTGCTGCGGATCTTCAGACGAAACGGGACTCTTTTCCGCTGGCGCGCTCGACAGGCGATTGGCGTCGCTGAGCTGCTGCACATAGTCCGGAAGGCTCGCCGCCCTGTAGCTGACTTCGGAATGCAGCGGAACGTGGGTACCGCCCAGACTGCCAAGCGCCCAGATGCCCGAAAAGGCTGCTGCGGAAACCGTGACCAACACGATCAGGGCGCGCAGGTTGAAGCGAACCTTGCCGTAGAAAAGAAACGTCACGGTGGTCGTCACAAAAGCGAATGCGGAGACGGATGTGATCACCTGGCCGTAACGCGTGATCGCCATGGTCTCCACGTAGAGGTTTGTTGTACCCGGTGGCAGTCCGAGCCAATTGGCCATGAACGTGACGGCACCGATAGAGGAGGTCGGCGAGCCGATGCTGGACAACAGCGTGACAAACGGCAGTTCCAGGAGCTGCTGCTTTTCGATCGGAAGGTAGTAGTAGAAGGCCGCGTAGATCAGAAAAACCAGGATGAAGAAATTGCCGATCTGGGCGAGCGGGTAGCTGACAGACAAGGAGGTTTCAATGATTTCCTTCTGTTGCTGTTCCTCACCGTCGCTGTTGCGCAGCTTCGCTGCATATTGCTGCGCTGCTTTCTGGATCAGCGGAAGCGAGGCAACGGACAGCGATGTGACCACAGCCACCATGAAGGCCTCGCGCAAACCCGAAAGCACTTCCCTGTAGGTCAGCGGCAGAAAGACCGTCAGCAGCATCGGAAAAACCCAAAGGGCAAGTACCAGCGAACTCAGCAACACGACTGCGATATAGATCGACAACGCGGCGAAGCCGGTCAGGCTGACCGAACTGATGGACTCGGCGAAAAGCGCGCAGACCCCAAGCGGGGCGAGGTAGACAATCCAGCCCCAGATCCGGATACAGGCGTTGCGGATGATGGTGAGGACATCAAGCAGGGGTGTCGGCTTGATGCTGTGCTGGATAGCAATGCCGAATATCACGCCCATGAGAACAACAGATGGAATGTAGTTCTGGCTCAGAGCCTCGAAGAAATTGTCGGGTATCAGAAGATCGACCAGCGACTTTGCGGATCCCTTGTCGCTCGGAAGGCTGGCGGTGAAATCAACCACGGTCGTGTTGCCGACCAGGGGAACGGTCGACGCAGCGACCATGAGGAACAGGAAGGTCACACCCCATAGCAGCAGATAGACCGGCCAGCTTTTGCGGAACAGGGTCCAGGCGATGCTGGGAGACAACTTGCCAAGTCCGAGGAGGAGCGACGAAAACAGGTAGGGCAGAACCACCACTTCCATCAAGCGGATATAGGCGTCGCCAAAGGGCAGGAGAAATTGGGTCAGCGCGGGACTGAGTGAGCCGATAATTATCCCGATCACGCCGCCGACCAGAACGAGAAGGGGCAGCAGTTTGTTGTTCACAAAGAGCGATCCTCGGCTTCAGTCGGTCTTTCGTGGGTGCGGAGCGGGCTCCCGCAAGCGCACCCTAGCAGAAAGAAAGAGTGTTGGGTATTTCTGCCCGTTGCAGTGGCCAGCCGAAGGCCGCCGGAAGCCGGTTCATAGAATGATTGACCAGTAACGTGCGCTGCCCGGATCAGTCGCGCAGCTTGACGATCTTGTCGTTGCCGCCGTCGTCGCCCGGTGCGCCATCGTCCTTGCTTTCGCTCTCCGGACGCGCGTCTGCAACATCTTTCTTTGCGGTATCGGGCCGATGGTCAAGCGGCTCTGTAATGCCGAGATCGGTCGCCGGGTCGTAGCTTTGCGTCAAACCCAGTTCCTCGGCCGGCCCCTTGCCTTCTACCGCCATCTGGTAGTTGGCAATGACGCCCTTGAGCTGGTTTATCTGCTCGTTCGCAGAATCGACCTGGATCTTGTAGCGTTGCAGACGTTTGTTTTCTTCCACCAGGTCTTCCAGATTGTCAGCGAATTTCTGGTTCTGGTTGCGCTGGTGATTCAAGTCGGTCAGAGCCGAATTGTAGCGCAGGTTGACCTCACGCAGCTTTGCGCTGGTCGCCATGAGTTCGTTGCGGTCCTTCTCGTGGTTCTTCTGGGCGCTGTCGAGCAGATGCTCGATTTCCTGCATCCGTTTCAGAAGATCGCGGCCGCGCTCCTTGAGCGTTGTGTTCTCTTGCGCCATTTCCTGCAGCGATTGTGCGCCGATCCGGCGCTGAGACGACAGGTTCTCGATTTCCGCGTTCAGTGCATAGACTTCGTTGTCGTGCTTGCGTTGTTCTTCCTCAAGGCGCGACTTGGCATAGACCAGTTCCTGGTTGGCGACATCCAAATGCGATTTCAGGTCGATGTTGTCATTGCGGAACTCGACCAGCTCGCGTTTGGCTGATTCCAGTTCACTGGTTGACTGGTTGTTCTTGCGGATTTCGTCTTCCAGCAGTTTGGCGCTTTCGGACAGGTTCTGCTGCAGTTCCTTTTCGCGATGCTTGACGGCTTCCAGATCCTCTTTCAGCCCTTCTGCGTTTCGCTCCAGCGATTCGTGCTTGGCCATCAGGTCATTGAGCTTGCCGGTGATTTCGGTGACCTGTGAATTCGCCTCCACGAGCTTGGAACTCTGGATACGGTATTCCTCATTGACCTTCTTGTTGTTGTCGCGGATCGTGACAATGTCGTTGCGGGCCGTTTCAAGGGCAGTACGCGTCTCAGTGGCGCGTTTACGAAGGGAATGAACTTCCGCCTGCGCGTCTTCGAGTTGCGTGGTCAAGGATCTGACCCTGTGCTCCGCATCGAGAAGGTCGGTGGAGATCTTGGCGTTTTCCGACTTCAGCCTGACTTCTGTCTCGACGCTGTGCCGCGAATTCTCAATGTATTCGGACATCATGCGGATGCTGGTCTGGCTTTCCGCAGCGTAGGCAGCCATCTGGTCGAACATCTGGTTGAGGCCGCCAACGCGCGACTTCAGCCCGTCCAGCTGATTCATCTTCTCCTGCATTTTCAGGGCGAAGGGCGAGATTTTTTCGACGTTGTTGCCTTGCGCAGGTGCCTTGCTGGCCTCTTGCACCTTTGCTGTTTCCGTCGGGACCTCGGTCCGCTGCTCCTGGTCGCCCGGACGCGAGGACTTCGAGAAAATGCCCATTCCTGTCTCCTGAATTTCGCGCCGGCACCGCTCCGGCGAAATCGGCTAGATATTAATCCTTTATTAACCCATCTGCGCCGGTCGTTTCAACGACTCCCGAAGGTCGGCAAACAGAATATATCGGGATGCGTTGCCTCAAAAAGCGAAATGTGGCTTTTGGGTCGATGCGATTAAACCTATGGTAAATAAATCCGGGTGTGCGGGTTGTATCGAAACAGCCCGCTTCCTTGGCAAAAACTCGTAGATTGCCGCGCGAAAGCGGCAGCGTTGGTTCTATGCCTGCCGAAGGCAATCTTTGAAAAACTCCCCGGCAAGAGCGCTCCGGAAAACAGGAGCCAGAGGTTGTCCTGTCAAAATTCCGGCTGGTCGTTGGTGACGCAGTGAATACCGCCGCCGGCGTCGGCGATCGCCCAGGCATCGACAAGATAAACTTCCCGGCCCGGGAAATAGCGTTGCAGCCGGGCTTCGAGGTCGCTGTCCGCCGCCTTGTCCAGTTCGCTCATGGCAACAACATACCCGTCGCCGACCAGCCAGTTCACATCGCCCGGGTACCACTCCACCTTGAAGCCAGCGGCTTCAAGGTCATCTGCAAGCCGCGTTTCCGTCTCATCTCCCGTATCGGCGATGGCAACGGTGGTTGCGTTGACGAAGCGTGCGGACCCGTCAATGTGGCCGGTCGTGAGGTCGTCCGGATGGTGACCGTGGGACCAGATGATCTCCGTCAGTCCAAGAGCGTCCTTGAGGATTTTCTCGTGTTCGGCTTTTGGGAGACCGGGATTCCGCTGGTTCTGGCAATCCCAGTTCAGCATGGCGATGCCTGCACCGTTCACTTCCAGATTGCCTTTTTCAAGGACGTAGTCGGACAGGTCTTCAACCTCAACACCAAGCAGGGCGCCGACGTGAACCGGCACCTTGTTGTCACGCCGGTATCCTGCACCAGTTGAGCCGTCCCAGCCGGTGAATGCCCAATTCTGGACCCAGGTGCTGCTTCCGTCCGTGAGGTAAATCGGGCCGTTGTCGCGCATCCAGGCGTTGTCGACCGGGATCTGATGCCAGGTGATGTTCTTTTCCGGCAGACCGCGCTTGGCCAGAAAGGCTGCGGCAGCCTGCTGTTCCTTCAACGTGCTTGTCAGAATGTGAACGTTTTCGTGTCGTTGCACGGAACCGATGATGTTGGCAAAGGCCGGGCGCATTGCAGTCTCATATTTGCCCGGCCACTGCATCCAGACCGCCGCTTGTGGTTCCCATTCAGCAGGCACCCGGAAGGACGCAGCTTCAGCGGTCGATGTCATGAATAAACCTGCCAGGGCAGCACCCAGGACCTGCGCTTTGTAAGTTGGCATCCGTTCCCCGCATTCTTTGCTGTCCCGGGGGTCGGCAACGGTTCCATACGGGCCCGTCGCAGACACCGTCAAGACGGATCAATGGCCCTGAAGACCGCGTTTCAGATCTTCCAGATTGAGGACGGGCACGATGTCGATTTGCGCGCCGAGGCTCTCCATCAACGGTTCGTTGTAGCGGGGCAGGTTTGCCTGATCGGCCTCCTCGAAGAAGATCGTACCGGCGCGCATGCCGTCCTGCATGTAGAAGTAGGCTTCAGAGGCACCGGTATCGGCGATCAGCTTGTCGATCGCCGTACCGATATTGTGTTGCTCGCCCGCCCGGTTACCGGCCTGGGTTGGAATCTTGAACGTCATCATCAAGCGCATCTGTCATCTCCCTAGCCATGCAAGCTTGTTTTGGTGAGCCCGAACCTAACCGCCCATTTCGTCGATCGTCCAGTTCAAAGGCCAGCCTTCCGGTGGACCGAAGACGCCGTCGCAATTGGATTTTTCCAGGTATTCGACAAGCTCATAGTCTCCGCTTTCCGCCATCATTTCGTGTCGTTCGAACGCGCCGCAGTCGAAATTGGAAGAATAGTAGGTGGTGCCGGTGACTTGCCCCGAATCCGGATCAAAAAAGAGATTGTTCACAAGCGCATGGTTCGGTTGGTTGAAATCCGGGGGCGTTTCGAATTCCTTCCATTCATCGAGAGACGGATTGAAGGGGATGTGAATGGCCATGAAGTAAGGCACGTTGGCATCGGCCATGCGGCAGGGCACGATCCAGGTTTCGACGTCGCCCTCCGCGTAGAACTGCGCGCCATAGGCAGGCAGGGTCTCGGCGAGCTGACAGTCGAGCGTCCGGTAGCCCATCATCTGAACGGAATCCGGCAGCTCCTCAACCGTGTAGACGAGGCCTCTCGGTCCGGAGGACGCACGGTCCTGAGATGGCATGACGGGCGGGGGAACATCATTTGCCGGTGGCGGCGGTGCGGCGGCCTGGGTCTGGGCTGGCGCTGCGTCCTTTGGAGCTGCTTTCGGAGCACTTTCGGCCGCGGCGATGGTTACCTTGCTGTCCGCCGCCAGGCCGCCCCAGGCGACGATGGCGTCGAGACGGCCGATCCGGCCCTGTGCCTCGTCCATCTTCAAGAGCGAATGGGTCAGGCCGTTGAGCTTCACCCAATAGGTGAGCGTGCCGGTGGCGCCGCCATATTCGATCTGGATCACCGCGTCCTCGCCAAGGCGCAGGTATTCGATAAGATCGCGGTCCGAGTCGCCGCCGAAGGTCATCTCGTTTCCGGTGTAGATTTTCGACGCCTTGCCGAAAAATCCGTAATTGTCCTCTTCAAGACTTTCGATCTCGATCCGCGCGCGCATGCCGACCTCGAGCGGCGTCGTGGGGCGCAGTGTCACAAAGACATCGCTGCCGGCTTCGGCGCTGCGCTCGAGTTTCAACCTGAACTTTTCATCGTTGGAACTTTCACCATCGGTTTCGGCGATGCAGTAGTTCTTGTCGTTGCAGCGGATCGACCAGTCGCCAAAGCTGGTCCGGTCCAATTGGGCAAGGGCCGGGCTGGTCAAAGCCACGGAAAAACAGGCGGTTACAAGAAATCTTTTCACTCAATCCCCCATAGTGAAGCGAGTCGTCCGCAGTTCAGTCACGGTGTCAGCATGACGCCGCAAGCAGCTGTGTCAAATGAGAATTCCGCAACGTGAAGCGAAATTTCCCGGCTTGGGGCATGCCCTCGTAAGGCAAGCTGCGATGGTAAGGACGAATTTGATTGGTTGCGAGGCACGGAACAGCAGCAAACCCTTCGGTTTTCAACGTTTCGCGACGAAGCAGCGGGGCAAAGTCACCTTGTCCCGGAGGGAGGCAACAACGGCTTCGCCCTGCTGCGTCAAAGCACTTAACCGCGCAGGGCGCCCGCTTTTCGCGCTGTTCGCCTGAGCTCATCGCCGTTTGCCGCGCCCTCACACCCTATCGTATGAGGGCATGACCTGGCGGCTTGGCTTGCCTATATGTTCAATCTTGACCTATCCGCATCACTTGGGACTGCCTGCCTTTGACGACGCCTCAGACTGCCCAGCCTGCCGCCGCCGATCGTGGTGATGAAGACCGCCTTGCCCAGGCGGAACGGCAGGGGCTCCGGCTGGCGATCATCTGCAGAACAGTCGCAGTCGGGGCTGCGTTCCTGTGGGTCGCCATTTCCTGGTTCTTGTTGGGATTTTACCCGAACCCCTGGATCTTCGTTGCCCTCGGCGCGTTCACCGCCATTGGCATTGCCCATGCCAGCGTGATTGGCACGCGGTTTGACCGATGGTGGATGAAATACGCCATCTACCTGGTTGATGCCGTCGGGATATGCATGACCTTCGCCCTGTTCCCGATCAGCCGGAGTGGCGACGTTCCCCAGATCCTGGCGTTCCGCGCCTATGGCATCTATTACCTGTTTCCGATCGTCGCCATGGCGACGCTGTCCCTGTCGCCGCGTCTGGTTCTTTGGACGGGTGCAGCTGTCGTTGTCGGCTGGTGGACTGCGTTCCTGCTCGTCATTTCCACGATGGAGCGGACGCTGTCCTGGGCCGATCTTTCCCCTGGGGCATCTGGCGCCGACTATGAAGCGGTTTTCCTTTCACCCGATTTCATCGGACGCGGCAACAGGGTCGAGGAGACCGGATTTTTGTTCATTGCGACAGTGATCCTGGCGCTGGGCGTTTTGAGGGCCCGGCGCGTATTCCGGGCACAGGTGAAGGCACAGGCCGAGCGCGAGCGCGTTGCGGCGACGCTTGGACGCTATGTTCCTGAAGCCATTGCCAAGCGGCTGATCGACGACCCGACGGCCCTTGCGCCGCAGGAACGGCATGCCGCCATCCTGGTGATGGATATTGCCGGGTTCACGGCCTATTCCGCGAGCCGCAGTCCGACCGAGGTGATCGAACACCTCAACGCGTTTCTTGCTGGATGCGCCGATGTCATCGCCCGGCACGACGGCGTTGTAATCCAGTTCACCGGCGACGGTCTGATGGCCTCCTTTGGCACACCCATCGAAAGTGCCACGCCGGAAGCGGAGGCCTTTGCTGCGAGCCGGGATCTTCTCAGCGAGGCAGAGCGCTCCAGCTTCTCGATCCGTGTCGGGCTTGCGGCCGGCAAGGTCGCCTCGGGCAGCATCGGCTCTTCCAACCGGCAGGCTTTCACCGTCTACGGCGACACGGTCAACCGCGCCGCCCGTCTGGAAGCGCATGGTAAAACACTGGGCAAACCGGTTTTGATGGATGACGCTGTGGCCGCCAAAGCCGGCGAAACACTGGAACGGTTCGAGGGGCAGGAGCTCAAAGGCTTCGCGGACAAGGTGGATGTCTTCGCACTGGGGTGAGGGGGCCACACACGCCACGCCACGCCGGCCTTGAGCCTATCGACAGTGAGCCAAAAAGGTCCCGGATCAAGTCCATGATGACACTTTTGGGGTAAGCGCACTTGGTCGAAGACACTGAGACCTTTTGATTTGGCACGGTGGATTGGATCCCCGATCAAGTCGGGGATGACCAGAGTGGTTTGAGGGATCGTGCCTCGATCTAAGGGATGACCCGGGAGTTCGCCCCGAGGTTCGTTTTTTCAAGAGATTGGAGAATGAAACGAGACGACCTTGTGACACTTGGAGTCATCCCCGACTTGATCGGGGATCCAATCCACGCAACAACGAGGCATGACGTATTTCGTCTACATTCTTGCCAGTCGCCAACGCGGAACACTCTATACCGGGATCACCAATGATTTGGCGCGTCGTGTTTATGAGCACAGGCAAAAGATCGGTAGCACTTTTGTTAGCAAATACGATGTTACGCGACTGGTCTACTATGAGAATTTCGAGACACCCGACGCGGCGATCGCACGCGAGAAACGCCTGAAGCGCTGGCCACGTGAGTGGAAGATCAAGGCCATAGAAGACTTCAATCCTGAATGGCGAGATCTCTATGAGGACCTAAATCGCTAAGCCCCTCCCTTATGCACACAGGTTGTCATCCCCGCGTAAGCGGGGACCCAGGAACCTTCGTTGATTCCACCGGAAACCAAACGGCAGCGCCGCAGGAGTCCTGGGTCCCGGCTCTCCCCTTGCTTCAGCGGGATGACCGAAGGGATACTGGAGAGGAGCCAATAATTTGAACGGTCTCTTTCACCCAAAGTTTATTTTCTCTCATTAGTTCAATTGCAGATTGAAATTTGGAGAGAGTAATGTCCCTCAAAGGCTACTTTGCTTTGGGCTGCGTCGCGGTGATCCTCTGGTTCGCCTACGGAGTATATGCGGACAAACAGGCTGATATCGCCAAGTTCATGAAAAACCATAATCTTGATGACGTTGAGTTCGCTGCCTTCAAGGCGTGCGGCAGTCATGTGTCGGGTCTACGGCTTAACGCCACGCACAAATCCGTACCTGTTTCCATTTGTGCCTGCCAGGCGAAGGAGATGGTGGAGGTCATGCTGCCGGGGAAGTATTCAAGCCATCAGAAGGTTGTGAGGTCGATGACCGATGGCAAGGTAAATTCCACACAGAGAACGTTGAAAGTGACGCAGTTGCGTTCCGGTTACTCGCCGACATCCGGCTTCAAGAAACTGTACCTGTCGCTTTCCGAGTGCATTTCCGACTATCGCCCGGAAAAAGAGGTTTAGCATAGGAGCAGGTCCGCGAAGTATGCGATGCACTGGGCACAAGACGTGTCCTTCTATGACGTTTGCGTTGCAAGGCGGGTTGGCCATGCGACTGTCGTCGCTGATCTCCCTGACAAGCATGCGCAATTGATACGATCGCCTTTCCACACAAAGACTGTCATCCCCGCGTAAGCGGGGACCCAGGAACCTTCGTTGATTCCACCGGAAACCAAACGGCAGCGCCGTAGGAGTCCTGGGTCCCGGCTCTCCGCTTTGCTCCGGCCGGGATGACACCTGTGGGGTAAGCGCGCTTGGTCGAAAACACTGAAGCCCTTGATATGGCACGCTCCGGTTTGCCAAACACAAGGACTGTCATCCCCGCGCAAGCGGGGACCCAGGAACCTTCATCTTTGCCACCGGAAACCAAACGGCAACGCCGCGGGAGTCCTGGGTCCCGGCTCTCCCCTTGCTCCGGCCGGGAGGACACTTCTGGGGTAAGCGCGCTTACTGGAAAACACTGACGCCTTTCGATTTGGCACGGTGGATTGGATCTCCGATCACGTCGGGGCTGACCAGAGTGGTTTGAGGGATCGTGTCACGAACACGTCCTGGACAGCACCGGCGCCAAGGTGAGGACGCGATGCGCTCGCTTTTCGGGTCGTCCAGGAACGGCGCCGTTCCTATGGTGCCGGGCAAATCGTCGGAGTTTGCCGTTGTCCACCATTCACCGCCTGACGGGTGCCGCCTACGGGATGCACCTTGCTGATCAGATTGCGCTTGTATCCGTTCCGCTCGTTGCTGTCCTGGCCTTTGGGGCATCCCCTGAAGTGATAGGCGTTCTTGTTGCCTGCCAGTCTGCTGCGCACCTGGTTGGCTCGATCCCTTTCGGCATACTTGCCGACCGGAAACAGCTGCGCGCCCTCGCCATCTTGTCGGCTGCGATGTCCGCTGCGGGTTTCGCTGGTGCTGTCGCAAGCATTTTCTTCGGAACGGTTGTCGGGTTTGGCGGTGCGATCACGTTCGCCGGATTTGGTGTCGTTCTGTTTGGCCTGACTGCGCTTTCCATATTGCCGAGGGCGGTCGCTCCTCAACATTTGGCCCGGGCAAATGCCAGCATCGAAATTCCCCGTGCCATCAGTTCTTTCGCTGTCCCGCTGGCGATAGGCCTCGCCATCGACAAAACGCCCGCCTCGTTGGTATTCGCCGTGGCGTGCGCCGCGTCAGGTATCGCCGTGTTGGCTTCTATGTCTTTGCCGAAATTCGATGTCGTGCAAAAGCCGGCCAAAAGGGTTCTTCCTCAGATCCTGGAGGGCGCCCGATATGTTGTCCGGCACCGACTGTTGCTGCCCATCTCGCTTTGCGCGGTCTTTTGGAACCTCGCCTTCGCGGCATTACTGGTCATCATGGTGCCCGCGATAAAGGAGATATACCGCCTTGATCCGGGCACGTTTGGCATCTGTCTCGCCGCATTCGGTTTGGCTGCCATTTTGGGGAGCTGGCTGGCGGGCCGGTTTTCCAATCGGATCTCCCCTTCAGTCATCCTGCTTTTCGGACCGGGGAGTTCGGTGCTTGCGGCTTGTGGACTGCTTGCGATCCAGCCCGGCACGCGGGAATTCTGGCTGTACGCCGCCTTCTTTCTGCTTGGCTTCGGGCCGTCGATGTGGCTCGTCGTCCAGAACTCGGTTCGTCAACTCGTCACCCCGCCCGCGATGCTCGGACGGGTGAACGCGGTTATACAAACGGCCATCTATGGAATAAGGCCCTTGGGCGCGCTTCTTGGAGGTGTTGTCGCAGGGTCCGCCGGTCCGCAGGCCGGTCTCGGTTTCGTGGCAATTGCCTATCTCGCGTCATTCGCTGTTTCGGTTTTCAGCGGTCTTCGGTCGGTCACTAGCTTCGGGTCCCTGGGTGCGCCCTCGAGCGACTGAGCCGACCGTTCAAGAATAAGCTGTTGCTAGTCTTCCTGCGTCGAGATCCACCAGACGATGCCGTTCGGGTCGGCAATACCGCCGCGATAGTCGCCATCTCCGGAGCGGCTCATTTCCTGGATGATCTGACCACCTGCCTCAACGGCCTTCGCAAACACGGCGTCGGCATCGGCGACATAGACATGCACATGTGCTGCGACAGTCTCCGGCATTTCGCCCAGCATGATGACGGTATCATCGAGACGCGCCTCGGCATGCTTGATCCCGGTACCGCTTTCCCGAGCGTGAATGCGCAGCCGGGTGGCCGCGAACGCATGTTCCAGAAACCGAAGCGTCGCCTCGGCATCGCGAACGATCAGGTAGGGGCTTGCGGACGTGTAGCCATCGGGTTTCCAGGACATTGGGAGAGGGTAGCACGCTGTGTCGATGGGCAAAATGGGTCTTCGTTGCGCGTGATTCGCGTTCGGCACAAGACCCGAAAGAATTTGCTTTCGCGAACGGTGATCGCCGGGGCAGGCTGTTACGGATGAGCTGGTTTTATCAATGGGTGCTCTGGAAGTGAGTGGATCCCCGATCAAGTCGGGGATGACGAGAGAGTTTGGGACCAATTACAATCCCAATTCATTGCCGCCCCGGCCTTGGGCCGGGGCCTGTCGGCAGCGAGGCAAAAAGGTCCCGGATCAGGTCCGGGACGGCACATCGTTTGGTGCGAGGATTTGAGAACCGCACAGATCGTCATCCCCGCACAAGCGGGGACCCAGGAAACTTCATTGTTTCCATCGGATACCAAAAACGCAACGTCCCGGAGGTCCTGGGTCCCAGCTCTCCGCTACGCTTCGGTCGGGGCGACACTTCTGGGGTAAGCGCGCTTACTCGAAAACACTGAGACCATTTGATTTGGCAAGGTGGAGTAGATCCCCTACCAAGTCGGGGATGACCGGAATGGTTTGACGGATGGTGCCGCGATCCAAGGAACCACCCCGAGGTTCATTCTTTCAAGAGATTGAAGAAGGAAACGAGACAACCTTGTTACACTTGGAGTCATCCCCGACTTGATCGGGGATCCACTCGTTTCCAGAGCCGTTGGAAGGTTTACTGCCCCGGCCGCCCGCTCTTCTTCGGTCGGCCGCGCCGTTTCTTCTCGTCGACCGGGTCCTCGTAAGACCCGGTCCCGATCTTGCCGCGGCGGACTGGCTTGACCGGATCGTCGTTGCCAAGGGGCACTTCTGTTCGGCCGACCGTCATCTCGTCCAGCGTGTTCTTGCGCACCTTGGCGCTGGGCGCGGGGAGGGCGTTCTTTTGTTTGGCGGCGCGGGCGCGGTCCCGGGCGGTTTCCTTTTTCTTGCCGCTGGCGCCTTCCTTGGTGCCGCCAGCGCCAAACTTGCGGTCGCCCTTGAAGCCGCCGGTGCGGTCGTCGACGTCGGATTGGCGCGCCATGGCGTCGTCGGCGACGGCCAGTTCGGTTTCCTGGAGGCGCTTGATCTCGTCGCGCAGGCGCGCGGCGGTCTCGAAGTCGAGATCGGCGGCGGCGTCGCGCATCTGTTTTTCCAGGTCCTCGATATGGGCCGCCAGATTGTGACCGACGAGAGAGCCTTCTTCCGCAAAACCGGCATCCACCGTGACATGGTCCTGCTCGTAAACGCTGTCGAGAATGTCGGCGATGTTGCGCTTGACGCTTTCCGGGGTGATGCCGTGCTCGGCGTTATAGGCGAGCTGCTTCTCGCGGCGCCGGGTGGTCTCGGCAATTGCCCGCTCCATGGAACCGGTCATGTGGTCGGCGTACAGGATCACCTTGCCGTCCACGTTTCGTGCGGCGCGGCCGATGGTCTGGATCAGTGAGGTTTCGGACCTCAGGAAACCTTCCTTGTCAGCGTCGAGAATGGCGACCAGCGCGCATTCCGGAATGTCGAGACCCTCGCGCAGGAGGTTGATGCCGACCAGCACGTCGAAAGCACCGAGGCGCAGGTCGCGGATGATTTCGATCCGCTCCAGCGTGTCGATGTCGGAGTGCATGTAGCGCACGCGTACGCCATTCTCGTGGAGATATTCGGTAAGATCCTCGGCCATGCGCTTGGTCAGCGTGGTGACCAGCGTGCGGTAACCTTTCTGGGCGACCTCGCGCACCTCGCCGAGGAGATCGTCAACCTGAGAGGAGGCCGGGCGGATGTCGATCACCGGATCGACAAGGCCCGTCGGGCGGATCACCTGCTCGGCGAAGACGCCGCCGGACTGTTCCATCTCCCAGGAGCCGGGGGTGGCCGAGACCGCGATCGACTGCGGCCGCATGGCGTTCCATTCCTCGAAACGCAGGGGGCGGTTGTCCATGCAGGAGGGCAGGCGGAAGCCGTATTCGGCCAGCGTTGCCTTGCGGCGGAAGTCGCCCCGGTACATGGCGCCGATCTGCGGAATGGTGACGTGGCTTTCGTCGGTGAAGACGATGGCGTTGTCCGGCAGGTATTCGAACAGGGTGGGGGGCGGCTCGCCCGGCTTGCGGCCGGTCAGATAGCGTGAGTAGTTCTCGATGCCCGCGCAGGAGCCGGTCGCTTCCAGCATCTCCAGGTCGAACATGGTGCGCTGTTCGAGGCGCTGCGCCTCCAGCAGACGGCCGTGGGTGTTCAGTTCCTCCAGCCGGTGCTTCAGTTCTTCCTTGATCGACTTGATCGCCTGATTGAGCGTCGGCTTGGGCGTGACATAGTGCGAGTTGGCGTAGATCTTGACGCTTTTCAGCTCGCCCGACTTCTTGCCGGTGAGCGGGTCGAATTCGGTGATCGACTCGATCTCGTCGCCGAACAGGGAGATGCGCCAGGCGCGGTCCTCGTAGTGGGCCGGAAACAACTCGATCGTGTCGCCGCGCACGCGGAACGCACCGCGCTGGAAGGCAGCATCGTTGCGCTTGTATTGCAGGGCGACCAGATCGGCGATCAGTTGACGCTGGTCGATGCGCTCGCCGACCTCGATGGCAAAGGTCATCGCCGTATAAGTCTCGACCGAGCCGATACCGTAGATGCAGGAAACGGAGGCGACGATGATAACGTCGTCGCGCTCCAGAAGGGCACGGGTGGCGGAGTGGCGCATCCGGTCGATCTGCTCGTTGATCGAGCTTTCCTTCTCGATATAGGTGTCCGTGCGCGGGACGTAGGCTTCCGGCTGGTAGTAATCGTAGTAGGAGACGAAATACTCGACCGCGTTCTCCGGGAAAAAGGATTTGAACTCGCCGTAGAGCTGGGCCGCCAGGGTCTTGTTGGGCGCCAGGATCAGGGCCGGGCGCTGGGTGCGCGAAATCACCTGCGCCATGGTGTAGGTCTTGCCGGACCCGGTGACGCCGAGGAGAACCTGGGTCTGCTCGCCGGTTTCCATGCCGTCGACCAATTCGGCAATGGCCGTCGGCTGATCGCCCTGGGGTTTGTACTCTGAGGTCAGCTTGATCTCGACGCCGCCCTCGGACTTGGCCGGGCGCTCCGGCCGGTGCGGCACCCACAATTCACCGTTCTTGTGCAGCGGATTGCCGGATTCGATCAGCGCGGACAGTGCTTCGACGGTCGCGGTGGCACCCTGGTTGCCGCCAAGGTCACCGTAGCGGCCATCCGCCGCCGATTTCTTCTTGTTGTCCTTCTTGTGCTGCTTGAGCTTTTCCTCGAGCTGTTCGGCCTCCTCAAGCGACATGTCGAGCCCGGCGACCGGGTTGAGGCCGCCCGCCGCCCGTTCACGGGCGCTGTCCGCTTTTCCAATCGATGTGCCGCGCGCTGACTTCGTCGGCTTTTCGATCTTGCCCTTGGCCTTCGCACCTTTGGGCGAGAGCTTGGCCTTGCGGCCTTCCTGAACGTCCCTGGCGACGGCGCCGTCGCCACCCGCACGCTCGCGTTCGCGCGAAGACGTCCGCGCCGTGCGGCTGATGGTTCCAGGCGCGCCGGGAGCGAGATCCTTCGGTTCCGCCGGATCCTTGATCCTGGATTTCGCTTTTGCAGCGGGCTTTTCGGCTTCTTCCGCGATTTCGGCAGCCCAGTCGCTGATGGAACCGGACAGCGGTGTGCCGGACAACGGTTTCTGCGGCGCTTCACCGAAGCCTTCGGGAGATGCCGTGTCTTCGGAGCGGGGTTTGGAGGAACGCTTTTGCATTGCTGCAATATGGTCCCGTTCCGCGCGCGAGGAAAGGGGGCGGGGGAAGCTTCAGGCGAGATTTCAGGACTTCCTGTCACTCTCCTGACAGAAGGGTGTCAGGAGGGAGCGACGCGCTCCCTAACCCTGCAGCAGTTTTGCAAGTGCGGCCTCGACCTCGGCAGGGTCGACATGGGCGTGGTTGAGATTGTCACCTGAATAGAAAGATGTGCCGCGCGCCACCTGCCTGTGCGCGCCCTTGATGTTCGACAGGACCGGGAATGACGCCCATTCCTTGGCCAGATTGTTGCCGAAGCTGGTGGTTGACATGGCGCCTGTCAGGAAACTTTTCAGGCCGCGTCCGAGCATCAGCTTCATCGCCATCCTGTCCTGCATGTTCGCATCGAAGGGCTGGTCTTTGTCGAGCTTCATGCTCGCGATCAGCCCGTCCATCGTCTTGCGGATGATCTGGTAGCGCCCGACAGCGGAAGACCGGCTTCCGCCCCGCACGAAATCGTCCTGCCAGACGCGAACATTGGCGATGGCCATGTTGACGAAATCCGGATCCTGGCTGTCGGCTTCGCCGAAATGCGCGTTGTAGTTTCCGCCGCTTTCCTCCCGCGCGATCAGATCCAGGATATCCTTGAATTTGGGGTCCGTTTCCGATCCGAGATCCACGGAATCGAATTTCGGATCGATCCAGTGGATCGACACGATATCGCTGGAACTGAAATCGATATGGGTGACCATATTCGACTGATTGCCGCCAAGGATCTTGACCTTTGCCTTGGAGGTGCCGGGCACGTATTCGCGGAAAAAACCGACATGGGAAACCTCGTCCGTGTCGGAATTCGGCGACATGACCACGACCGCGCCGATCGGTGGCTGTACCTTGAGATTGATCGGCCGGCCCCATTTGAGCCAGCTGGCTGACGCTGCAGATGTCGGCTTGATCTTCTGATAGCTCTCGCGGGCTTTGCCACCCGCCTGATCCAGGCACCAGGCGGCAAAGGCCCCGCACCAGGGCGTCGTATGTGTGCCGTTCGTGCCGGTCGCGCCAAAATACTCCGTGATCCTCGCCTGACCATCGGCGTCACTCTCACTCGTGCCGAGTTCGCCCTCTGCAATGGGCATCCAGCTTGCCGATCCTGTGTTGTCGGTGACCGTGTCCGGCGAGTGTTCCTTTATCAGCTTCAGGGCTTCCTTGAAGCTGTTGTCGAGCTTGGTTTCGACCTTGTTCTTGAAACCGTGCAGGCTCTCGGCGGGGGAGGCTGCGCCCTGCCCGGTGCGCATGAATTCCTTGCGGTCGTCCAGCAGCGCTGCGATCGATGCTGAATCCATCCCCTGTTCCGCCAGGAAGTCGTCCAGGGGTTTGCCGTGGTTGCCCGCCTTCAATTCCTTTTGCATCGCAAATGTGTTGTCTACGCCGAACAAACGGCAGCGCAGCAACTCGCCGAACCTTGGGACGTAGGGATTGTCATCGGTGCCAACAGTTGCATCTTCTTGCCAAAGCTTGCTGAGCGCCTTGGCCTCCGCGTGCATCTGATAGGCTGCGCAGGCAATCTGGGCATAAGGGTTTTTGTGGTCTTCGCGCTGGTAATCCTTGCCGAAGTCCGTCGCTCTGAACGCTTCCCACTCCGCTTCGGTCAGACCGAATATGCCCTTGCGCTCGCTTGCCTGGCCCTCTTCAGCTTCGGGATCCAGTTTCGACTGGATGAAGGCCAGCGCGATCAGGAAGTCCATGTTGGTGTAGAAGGGATCGGCGACATCGCTGTTGTTGAAGCGCCAGTGTTCGCTGACGCAGGAGCGGACGAACTCACCCAGATCGAAGGCGAATTTGGGGGTGTAGTTTTCCAGGAGTTCCAGATCGTCTGTTTTCAGCCAGGACGGCTGGACAAAAGATCCCAGCGAGTAGAGCTCGACATGCGTTCTTTCCTGATCGGAGTCAGACTCGACAATCTCGCGGAAAATGAGGTCGGGTTGAAACTCTTCGACCGGCTGAGCGTCATCCTTGTTCAGAAACCGGAATGTTGACGTGGTCGACTTGAAATAGGTGCCCATGTCATTTCCTCGGATTTATTGTATGCACGATCCATTCAGTTTGGCGTTAAATAGAGCCGTGTCCAGATTTCTGGTGACGTGAACCTGTCCGTCTCTCAACGTTTCCGTCAGACCACACCCTGCAAGCTTGTTCCGCAAAGCCAGAATGCTGTTTCGGAATGCCGAATTCTGATTGGCAACAAAAACCGATTGTCCCGCGCTGTCCTTTGGTGCGGACAGGTCGATGCCGTCGATGTTGAGTTCGTTCACCTTGCCGACGAAAGCGTCGACCGCTGCGGGTGTGGCGTAGCGGGAGGCTTCGTAAACGTTGACGAACTGCTCCGTGTCGCAGCCGTTCCCGGTGTTGGGATTGGCCCTGAAGCGGTCATACTCGGCTTTCTGCGCGCCGTCACTCAGGTTGAAGAACGGCCCCTCTCCGGAGATGGTGGGGTCGGGCGCATCCGCCTGGGTCCGCCGATAGATCGCAACGGCGGTCCAGGTCTTGTCTCCGAAACCGCCGATCTCAGCAATGCAAAGGCGCCTCTGATCCTCGTGCAGGTCGGCGAGCTGTTTGCCGGAGCCAGTCCCGTACATGGCCACGACGTTCCTGTTTTCGTCGTCGTTCGGAATGCGGGCGCCGCCCTGGCCTGAACCGCCCTGCCGGGTCGGGCGGTCGCCGGCACCGATCGGCAATCCGCTCATCGGCGACCAGTTGATCGAATTGTCTTCGGTCGGCGCGATCCCGTTGGAGCCGAGCGTCGAGAAATTGTTGATGTTGGCCTCGATCGCAAAGGGCAGGCAGAGCCGCAAATAGGATCTGAGCACATATTCGGCGTGCGGGCGGTCGGTGACAGATATTCTCTCCTGCCGGAAATCGGATCTGAACTTCCTGCGAAGGTTCAACACGATCGTGTTGACGGTCGAAGACTCGACTTCGAGCAGCAGACGGCTTTGGTAGTTTTCAATGCTTTTCGACAAGAGATCGAATGCGAGACCCGTGATCGTCAGAGCGGCTGCGGACGCGTCCGCCACACCCATGATGCCGGTCGTGGCCGCCCTGACCGATCCGATCTGGCTCTGGATCGGCCCCCTGGACCGTTTCTGGTTATCGAGCCATTGCAGATAGGCATCGCAGCGCCGGTCGATGTCGTTCATTCCCTGCGACACGACAAGCAACCAGCGTTTGTCGCCCATGGGCTCCAAATGGCAACCCCGTCCGGCATAAGCGCCGGAAGGGCCGCCGAGCCCGGCTTGCTGGCAAAGATAGTTGAAATAGGTGTTGAGGAGGTTTGAACTCTGGGCAATGTCGGCTTCCGAGGTCACCAGATTCGATCCGATGCCTTCGGTCAGGTAGTTGGTGCCCGACGGTCCGCAACTCGCCACGAACAGTGCACTGAAAATGCCTGCCAACGGACGCAAAAAGCTACGGCGTCCGCGCGAACGCGAACTCCTGCGGGTCAGCATCAGACCCCTCCCTGAATACTCTTAAAATCACCCCGGGCGCCCGTTACCGGGGGCACCTTGCGGTCAACTATCCCGGCTGCGTCTTCGCAATGTCAATTGTTTGTTAACCAATTGCAGGCCGCGGTTGTGACCGCGGCTGGACGCGGAGCCGCAGCGGTGCCACGCCCGTTCCTGTTCGAGCGTGTAAGTCTCTGTCCGTCAAGCGGTAATCGACGCAACGCCAAGGAAGGTTCGTGTATGCCGGGCCGGCTCTTGCTACGAGATTAAGTGTGGACATTCAGGGCGTCGCGAACCGTCCTGTCATAAATGCCGGTTCCAGCCTCGCGAACACGCGGATGCAGGCGAATCGCGACGGCGGAGCCGCATTGTGCCTAATTCAGCGCGCTTAGAGCTGGATGGTTCAGGCTGTCCGTTGACCCTGCCTGCGTCTGTCCACCACTTCCGGCGTCTGGTTCTTGTAAAGATCCTCGATGCAAACACCCATGTTGCGCCCGTTCTCCTTGGCGAAATAAAGCGCCTGGTCGGCAAGGGCGAGAAGGTGGGACGCGGTGTCGGCATGTTTGGGGGCTGTTGCCCAGCCGATGCTGACGCCGATCTGTGCCAGGCCGCCGGAAACAGGGATGGGTTGAGCGGCCGCCTCGATCACCGTGTCGCACAGCCAACGCATGCGGTTGTCGTCGACAGGCCCTCTCAGCAGCGCCATGAATTCGTCCCCGCCCGTGCGCGCTACCAAAGCATGTTCTGACAGGGTGGTGCGCAGGCGGCGCGCCACCTGGCGGATAACCATGTCGCCCGCTTCGTGACCATAAGTGTCGTTGACCGCCTTGAAGCGATCGAGATCGATGGCCACGACGGCGCAAGGTGTTTCGTGGCAGTTCGCCATGGCCCGATCGAAGGCGTTGTGGAAGTGGGGCCGGTTTGCGAGCCCGGTCATCAGATCGTGGGACGCCATGCGGCGGTTGAGCGACTCGCTGTCTTCAAGAGCACGCGACTTTTGTGCCAGCTTGCGGGCGAAAAAGACGCCGACGGCGATGAACATGAGCACAAGAACGGCGGCAATCGGACCGATGGCATTGCGGATCTTGCTGCCCGGCGCCTCACTGGTCCACTCGAAATAGCCGATCGGCTTGTGGCCATGCACGGCGACAGGCACGCTGGCTTCGTGGTGGTCGCTGCCGGCAACATACGTGAAGTCCTGAAGCAGCAAGGTATCGCCAATTTCCGCCAGGAACGCTTCCTCGATCAGCGCAACGGAGACGATCACACCCGGAGGGCCGTCGGGAAGGGCAAGGTCATCGGATTCGGGCACGATCGCCATGGCGCTGACGAGACCCGGTTTGCCGGCGACATCGCGCACGTCCGTGGCATAGATCGGCGCCAGTTCGCCCTTTTCGACATACTTCACTTTGTAGCCGTCGGCGGCCGGGCGCCGGACGGCCTGGTAGCCAATGCGCGCCTTGGCAACAAGATCGCGTGTCGCCTCCAGGATTTCCTGACCTGCGAGCGGCGGCACGATTTCGTCTTCGGCGGCCACCAGGATCAGGTCGTTCTTGCTGTCGACGATCAGTGTCCAGTCGTGATGAAAGTCGAGCCACATCTGTCGGGCGATTTCATGCGCGAACTCGTCGTCGATGCGATCATCGATTTGTACTTCGGTGGCGGTCTTGTCGTTGACGGCGACAAAGGTCTGGTGCCGCGCCTCCAGTTCGAGGCTGTGTTCCAGGGCTTCCGTCACCAGCGCACGCTCGTGGCGCAGGGCTAGTTCGTCGGCGCTGTGCGTGGTGCTGATGAAGAGATACGCCATGGCGAAGACGCCGCCGGCTAGAAGCAATGAAATCGACCCATAGGCAAGGTGGCGCAGTCTGACCTTCTGCGCGGAATTTGCACTGCCATGTGCCGATGCTGTCTTTGTCTTTCTGTCCCGTGTCACGCTCCGGTTCCCCGTTTCACAGAATTTTTCCCTGACCCGTCATCGCACGCGGACAGTGAAAGCGAGGTTTTCGCGGGGTGAAAACGCCAGGCTTTTGCGAAACGGAGTTAATGCGTGGTTAGGTGGAGATGCTGGTTTTTCGTTGCAAATGAAGGGTTTCGTTAACGAAGTCGCTTCGAAAACAGCACGACAGGTTTTGCAACATGTGGGCGCGACGCCTAAAGTCATCGGGAGGCACTCGACATTGGAGAATACGCTGATGAAGCTCAACCGACGACAAGTTGTTCGCCTTGCCGCGGCCGGTGGAGCGGGGTTGTTGGTGCCCTGCAAATTCGCGGCAGCACAGCAGGGCGCCAGCTCCGCAGCAGAATTCTCAAAGCACTTTTCGGACACGGGCGCCGAAGTCCTTGATCCTCTTCCGCTCATTACCGGCAGCAGCTTTAACGGCGGCCTCAGATTTGACGACACGAGAAAGTCTTATCCAGGCGGCATGTCCGTGAGCGTGCAGCCATCAAGCCGGATCGAGGATGTGGGGAAGTCAAACGAGACGGGTGTTCTCGCGCTCTTTCATATTGGGGTGCTCAATCTGTCGACCGGCGCGGGGCCGCGCGATGCGATCAAACTCCTGCTCGGCTATGTTGTTGATGAAGTGGGACTGGATCCCGAAAAACTCGTGTTCGTCTCGACCGAGGTGTTCGAACCCTATTTCAGCAGCAATCCGCTTCTGCAGAAGGGGCGTTTTGTGAAGCGGGATCAGGCGGAAGCCATGTCGGCGGGCGATGGCTCAGGCTTTTTTGCACCGGCCGGTCATCCCGAGACGAAGGGCTTTGCGACCGTCAGCCTTCACTATCCGATCGGGTCAGGGACGTCGGCTGAGCTGCAATATCCGCTCCCGGACTATCTGGAAATCGGCGAGATCTGCCTTGTCGAGCCGGGTGACGGTGCTGCAGGTCCTGTCGGAGGTGGCTTTGGTCTGGAACGGCTCGCCATCGCGACTGGAGCGCCGGCGCCCGACTATGCAGACAGCCGGGCGAGCCTTGTTGATGCGGTGAAGAAAGAAGCGTCGGAGACCGGCAAAGATCTTCCGGCTGGCCTGGAGGTGTTCGCGGACTAAGAGCGGGCGCGATCTTACTCGCCTCGGGGATAGCGCTGGCTGTCTTCGACGTCATTCAGGTCCATGTGGTTGCGCATGTAGCGCTCGGAGGCCTTTTGCAGGGGTTGGTAGTCCCAGGGAAAATAAGCACCGTTGCGCAAGGCTTCATAGACAATCCAGCGTCTGGCCTGCGATTGGCGAACTTCGGCATCGAACGCGCTCATGTCCCATCGCGCCTTCACCGCGTCGGCAAAACGGGAGACGGCATCAGCGTGGGCCGGGTCTTCTGCCAGATTGGTCAATTCATAGGGATCGTCGGTCAGGTTGAAAAGCTGGGGTGGGTCCAGTTCGCAATGGACGTATTTCCAGTCGTCTTCGCGGATGCCGACCAATGGTGCGTAGGAGGCTTCAGCAGCGTATTCCATAAGCACCGGCGCGGTCCTCTCCTTGCCATTGGCAAGCGGTACGAGGCTCTCGCCATCGGTCCAGGGCATGATTTCACTCATGTCGATGCCGGCAATATCACAAAGGGACGGCAGAACATCGAGCGTGCTGACGGGTGCAGTGATGCGTTGTGGCGTCAGGTCGTTGTCGGCAATCATCAAAGGCACACGTGAGGACCCTTCGAAGAAGGTCATTTTGAACCAGAGGCCGCGCTCGCCGAGCATGTCGCCGTGATCGGAGACGAACAGGATGGTGGTCTCTTCGGCGAGATGCATGGCCTCAAGGGCACTGAGAATTTCGCCGATCTTGTCGTCGAGATAGGAAATATTGGCGAAATAGGCACGCCGAGAGCGGCGGATGTCGTCCTCTTTGATGTCGAAGCTGCGCCAGTCGTTGGCATCGAAGATACGTTTGGAATGCGGATCGTGGTCCTCGTAGGCCTTCGCCGGTACCTCAGGCAGAAGGCGATCGCAATCCTCGTAAAGATCCCAGTATTTCCGGCGGGCGACATAAGGATCGTGCGGGTGGGTAAAGCTGACGGTCAGGCAAAATGGTCGGTCGTATTTGCCGCGCCCATAGTCGTAGATCTTCCGGATTGCCTGGAAGGCGACGTCGTCGTCATATTCCATCTGGTTGGAGATTTCGGCAATGCCGGCACCCGTGACCGAGCCCATATTGTGATACCACCAGTCAATCCGTTCACCCGGCTTGCGGTAGTCCGGGGTCCAGCCGAAATCAGCCGGGTAGATATCGGTGGTCAGACGTTCCTCGAAGCCGTGCATCTGGTCCGGACCGACGAAATGCATCTTGCCGGAGAGACAGGTCGTGTAGCCCGCGCGGCGCAGATGATGGGCATAGGTCGGGATATCGGACGCGAATTCGGCAGCGTTGTCGTAGACACCGGTGCGGCGGGGAAGCTGTCCGGACATGAAACTCGCCCGGCCCGGGGCACAGAGCGGGGAGGCGGTGTAGGTGTTTTGAAACCTAACCGACCGATCGGCGAGTTTCTTGAGGTGAGGCGCATGCAGAAAATCTGCCGGACCATCCGGAAACAGTGTTCCGTTCAGCTGGTCGACCATCAAGATCAGAATGTTCTTGCGAGACGTCATGGTGATTCCCCGTGGCCGGATTTGGCGCTGGCGAAAGCGTAGCTTTTTCTTGATTGGTCAATCAATCAAAAACGCGGATGTTTGTTGCCGAATTCCGACATCGGGGTCTTGACCTGGAGTGCACTCCAGCCTGTAAGTGGGTCAGATCGTTCTGTTCGGAGGCAGTTATGCGGATTGGTGATCTTGCTGAAAAGTCGGGACTTTCCACCGACACCCTGCGCTATTACGAAAAAATCGGCCTGTTGCCGAAGCCGTTGCGCGATGCGGGTGGGCGGCGTGTCTATGACGAGACGATCCTCAGATGGATCGACTTTCTCGCAAGGCTCAAATCCACCGGGATGGGGATCAGCAAGCGGCAGCAATATGCTGAGCTGCGCGCCAAGGGGGCCGCGTCCTTTACGGCGCGAAGAACCATGCTTGAAGAGCACCGACAGAAAGTGTCGGACGACATTGGTGCGCTCACCGAAATGCTGACTGTGCTGGACGAAAAAATCGATCTCTACAAAAGGATGGAAGCCGGCGAGCCCGTCGATCCCGCCTTTGAAAACTGTGCCCGGACCGAACACGGCGCGCCGTCAGGTATGAAAGGCCGGACTGATGACAACAGCACTGGACCAGGGTCGCGCGCTGACCCAGAGACTTAATCCCCAACTGGAAACCGTCCTCAACGACAGATATGACGACCTTGTTCCGGGCTTTGCCGAAAGCCTGATCGAGTGGGCGTATGGCCGCCACTATGCGCGTCCGGGGCTGGATCTGAAGACGCGGCAACTTTGCACGATCGCCGCGCTAACGGTGCTCGGAGGTCAGACCGGACCGCAGCTCAAGGTCAATATCGAACACACGCTGGCCGCCGGGGCCGAGCGGAGAGAAATCGTGGAGGCGATCTGGCAGATGGCTGTCTATGGCGGCCTGCCGGCGGCGATCAACGGGCTCAATGCGGCAAAAGCAGTCTTCGAGGCGCAAGACATGCCGCGTTAACACCGGGCGATCAATCTCGTTTGCGAGAAGTCGCCGACCGGTGTTGCCCGAGTCAGGGTTTTTCCCGGTCGGCGTGCCCGAGGTCTTTTTCCGGCCAAAGCAAATCGCGCAGCCGCTGTTTCAGGACCTTGGCTTCGGGAAAGCCGCCATCTGCCGTCCGGTCCCAGACCGTGTGGCCGTCGCAGGTGATGGTGAAGGTGCCGCCGGTTCCGGGCACAAGCGTCACGGCACCGGTCTCTTCTGAAAATGTGCTCAGGATTTCCTGTGCCATCCAGGCGGACCGCAACAGCCAATTGCATTGGCGGCAATAGGTAATGATGATATGGGGCGAGGGGACGTCGGTCATGGCGTCTGACCTTCTTAAAAGAAAACCGAACTTCACCGCTTGTGCCACACACTGCCGCCGAAACACCAGATGTTCAAACAGCATTGCGCGCACATCCGTCGCTTGCTGCAATCTGCGGTCCGGTATACTCGGCGGAGCCGCAGGTGGGCCTGAGCAACCGCGTTTACAGGATCGAGGCTGACAAGGGCGCCTTCTTTCTGCGTCTTCCGCGCGTTCAGACGGCTGGCATGGTCGACAGAGAAGCCGAGGCGGCAAACATCCGGATCGCGGCCGATCTTGCTATTGCCCTGGCTCCGCTCTACTGCGATCCGGACAGCGGCATACTGCTGACCCGTTCGATCAATGCTGTCACTCCACCGCCTTCGGATTTGCCCGCCCGGCTCGGAGCGGCGATTGGGAAGCTCCACGCGTCCGGCAAGGTGTTTCGTGGCTTGCTGGATGCGGATGCGGTTTTCAGAGCCCAGATGGAGCTTCTCGTTTCAAGCACAGTCTGTGCATCGGAGATCAAAGCACTCGATCAGGCGCTGCGAGGCCTGAACGCACCGGAAGTCGACCGATCAAACGTCACGCTTGTGCCAAGCCATGGTGACCTTTCGCCCGGAAACTGTCTTGCGACACCGGAGCGACTTTGGCTCATCGACTGGGAATATTCGGCAATGTCCAGTCCTGCTTGGGATCTTGCCTATGCGATCCTGGAGCATGGATTCGAGGACTTTGAGGAAACGCAGTTTCTCAAGGCATACCGAAAGAGCGGTGCAAACGAGCTGTGTCCTTCGCCTGAGCAGCTGGAAATCATGAAATCAAAGTGTGATGCAGTGTCCGCGCTCTGGGCATATGAGCAATTGCGCCAGGGTAGCGACAAAACCGATTTTCGCGTCTTTGCGCGCGCAAGACAGGATCGCGCCTTGGCCAGACTTGAGAAGATCAATCAGGTGTAGGTGGCTCTAATCCGGGATCGACGAGGCATTGTTGATAGCGGCTGTTCATCTGCGCGCGCAGACCCGGATCCTCGGGATCGTTCAACAGCAAGGACCATGTGTCATCGGCCTGGAGTTTCATCAGCGTGCAGCTGCAGACCGCCTCGCAGATCTGCTCCGTTCCCTGACTTTCCTGGCACGCGCGCGCGCAGTTGCCGACAAATGCATTTGCCGCCCGATCGACCTGCGGTCCCGCAGCCGCCGCGGCCCAGACGAGACCGTACAAAACCGGTTGGTGCAACAGATAAACGGGAAGAGAATGCCGTCCGAGCCAGCGGGTCAAACGTCCGGCTGAGCCTGAAAAACTGACCCCGGACATCGCTTGCCAGATCCGGAACCGTCGGAATGTTTTCGAGAGCGCGAGACCGGCAAGTGTCACGCCTGCCCAGGGTGCGATCGGTACATAGTCGACGCTGCCGAAAGTCGGGGTCCCGAGCCCGGTCCAAAGCCAAAGCTGGCCGTCCAAAACAGGGCTGCTGGCCCAGGTCGGCAGCGTGAACAGTAAGAGGGCTCCGGCAAGCGCAGCCCAAAGCGGCAGGCGAATGAACGGGAGTGCGATCACACTGGCGGCGGCGATGCAATGGAGAATGCCGAAACGCACAAAGTTGTTGGCGAACGTGAAATAGGTCACCAAGGACACAGCTGCGGCAGCGGCTACAATAACAGCCAAACGTCGCCAAAACGCGCGCCAACGGATCCCCTCGTGATGGGCAAGATCGAGACTGACGCCGGCCAGGAACAAAAAGCTGCCTGCGATCATCGCGGCAAACGAGCGCCAGCCAAAACCCTGTGCAACCGGCCAGTCTACAAGGCTGAACCAAGAGAGGTCCCACGAGAAGTGGTAGATCGCCATTGCGATGACGGCGAGACCGCGTGCCAAATCGAGCGCGGCCAAACGGGTTGCCGACATTAGCAGGCTTTCTGATTCAGGTCGTGCGACATCCTACGATCCCTAAAGGATCGGCAGAGAAATCTCTAGCTGCTGAATGCAACGACCAGGGTCGTAATCAATGCGGTCGCGGCGATCATTGCGCCGACGAATGGCCACGGGGATGGACGATGAACGGTAAATACATCGCGGCTCGCCGGGTCTTGCAGCATTGCCCTCAACTCCCTAAGTCCCACCATGAACTGAGGCGAGAGTGCGGCATATTGGAGCTGTCGAAAAGACTGTAAATACCCTGCGGTTCTGTTTTCCCAAGAAAAACACATGGATGTGGAGTAACCGGCAAAATACAGGGTTGCGACTTGACGATCCGGACTTTTTGCAATCTCGGGACCATCGGTAATTTTGAGGATGGCACCCACGCCGGTCCTTGAAGATCGACGCCGCCTCAAGCGGCGCCGGACAAGGTGGTCTCCCGAACTGTATGCTTGATAATGCCTGCGATTTGCGCGCAGTCTTCAAGTGTGAAACTCAACGGGATCCGCATGTCGAAAAGGCCTGCCAGAATAGCGTCGGTTTGCGGAAGCACTTGCGGATCAACGTATTTCCAGCTGTGGTGGTTGGATGTGAAAGCGACCGGATTGCTGTCGCCAAACCACTTCAGCTCAACGCCGAGCTTCTTGTTCGCTTCGACAAATGCACGCGCGTCGTCCGGTTTGATTGCGGGCAGAAGGAACTGGATCGAACTTCCGACGTAGCGCTCCGCGTTCGGACGATGAGGAAGCCGGATTGCGTTGACCTCCGACAGACTGCGCGCAATCAGATCGTAGCGTTCGTTCCATCGGCGAACGCTGTCTTCCAGCACTGATAGCTGCGGAAGCAATATGGCCGCGCGCAGATTGTCCATGCGCCCGGACATGTTGGGCGTTTCCAGCCGGATGGTCTCAAAGGTTGATCGAGGTGGCGCAGCGCCGTGGCGCTCGTAGAGCATATAGGAGCCGGACAGGATGATGGCGCGCGCCATGAATTCCGGATCGTCTGAGGTCAGTAGTCCACCTTCTCCGGAATTCAGATGCTTGTAAGTCTGGGTGGAAAAGCATCCGGCCAGGCCGAACCCACCGCTTGGCCGGCCGTTCCATTGTGCCCCCATCGTGTGGGCACAGTCCTCGATCAAGCGAACGCCTTTGGCCTCGAGCAGGGCTTGAAGCGCATCCATGTCGCAAAGATGTCCGCGCATGCTGGAAAGAAGGAGCATTTTTGCGCCGGTCGTGGAGATCTTCGCCTCAAGGTCGTTGAGATCCAGAACAAGGTCTTCCGTCACTTCGACGTAAACAGGACGGGCGCCAACACCAGCGATCGCACCTGGAACAGGCGCAAGCGTAAAGCTGTTGGTCAGAATCGGATCTCCGGGCGCAACGCCGGCAGCGCGAAGCGCGGTCGACATTGCATAGCCGCCCGAGGCACAGGCGAGGCAATATTCAGCACCCTGATAGTCAGCAAACGCGCGCTCCAGTTCAGACGTCGCGCCCAGTTCATCACCGACCGTGTTGTAGCGATGCAGACGTCCGCTGCGCAAAACATCGACCGCTGCCGCGATCGCGTTTTCAGGTATCGCCTCTTGCTGGGTGAAGACTCCACGAAACGGTTCCAAGCAATCCCTCCAACATTCAACAGCACGTGTTCCGCACTCATCGTAGACGGATTTACCCGCCTTTCAATTGAGAGCAAAGTCCCACGTTCAACTCGAAGGGTGTTCAGTCCGAGACCAAGAGTTCAAAAGGCTGTCAGAGATCCAGAGCGTCGAGACCGGCTTCCAGATAGTCCGCGAGCAGCGGAATGCCGAGAAGATACTTGGCGGTTGAACCAACCGCCCGCTCACGTGCCTCTTCGACGACCTGATCGAAGTCTTCGGCTTCGAAGTCGCCGCGCCCGATCCAGGTGACGGCCACAAGCTCTGCGGCTTCGTCGACATTGAGATCTTCGATCAGTTCACGCAGTTCGGTGTTGGAAAGATCGTCGCTCTCTTCTTCGGCAAGCCCGTCGTGATTGTGACCTTCCTCAAGAGTGTCTGCGTCAAACTCCACATCACCGTCGTGACCGTCCTCGAAGGTGTCTTTCATGGCCGACGCAGCAGCGCGCGCCTTTTGCACAAGCATGCGGATTGTGTCTGCTGAGAGTGTGAGGTTTATGTCCATGGCTGCCTCCGACAAACCTGTTATTTCTTTATCGATCCACTTTTCGTCGTTGGCAATGGTCATGACGCGAATTCCTCCAATCAAGCCCCTGAAACTTTCCCCATGGTTATCCACGTTATTCAGTTGCGTTTAACTGTTTTTCCGTTAATGAAGCCGCCCCGGCACCTGATGCCTTGAAACGCGCTTGCAGACGGTTTTCCCAGTTGCTTTACTTGCCTGAGCAAAGAGATCCTGTCCTTGACCCGGATCAACGCGCATGGGGCGAATGCGCATTTGGAGCCAGGCGGTGGCTCTGTAAACTGGGTGAACTGGGTGGGGTACAAGCTTCCGGGGCGGACCGGGCACTCAGGGCTCGGCATCCATGTTCTCAGCATGGATGCCGAGCCTAAATTTTTGGGACTTGGTGTACGGCCTGATTTGGCTACTCGTTTATGAGGGCGTCACCTAGTCCTCATTGAACCTCGGGCTTCTTTTTTCGAGGAATGCCGACATGCCTTCCCGCTGCGCTGGCAGTCCGTAGAGAGCGTGGTAGGTTTGTCGCTCGTACCGCATGCCGGCGTCGAGAGTGCTGTTGTCCGACATGTTCACGCAGGCCCTGGCCATTTGAACAATGTCACTCGGTTTTTCGGCGATGGTGGCGGCGACCTCGTGCGCGGTTTCTTCCAGCAGCTCCGAGGCGACGACCCTGCTGACCAGTCCGATGCGCAATGCCTCTTCGGCGTCGATCATCCGGCCGGTCAGGATCATGTCCATCGCCCGTGTGCGGCCAATCAGGCGCGTCAGTCTTTGAGTGCCGCCGATGCCCGGGATGCAACCGATCTTGATTTCCGGCTGACCGAACCTGGCGTTTTCGGAAGCCAGGATCACGTCACACATCATGGCGAGTTCACAGCCGCCGCCAAGCGCGTAGCCGTCGACGACTGCTACCTTTGGAATGCGGAGCGCTGCGAAGCTGTCCCATCCGGCAAAGAAATCACTCGCCTGCATGCTCGCGTGGTCCTGGCCTGCAAGCTCCGTGATGTCGGCGCCGGCTGCAAAGGCGCGCTCGTTGCCCTTCAGCAACAGACACCCGATTTTGGTGTCGCGGTCGAAGGCGGCGGATGCTTTCAGCACTTCCTCCATGACGCGGGTATTGAGCGCGTTCAGCTGCTTGGGGCGGTTGAGGCGGATCGTTGCGACCCGCCCGTCGCTGCTGGTTTCAATGGTTTCAAACATGTCAGCTGTCCCAGATCGCGCCATAGGCCGGAATGCCGAGCGTTTCCATATCGTGAACCACCTTGCGGGTGAGTTTTTGATTGGAGATCACAATGACTGCTTCGGCCCCGCTTTCACGCACTGCCTGCAGCGCCAGGGCTGACAGGTCCGGCTTGCCGTGGGCATCCGTGTCCCAGATCAGCGGTTTTTCCGTGTGGGCTTCGATTTCGTCCACCAGATCATCGCCATAGGTTTCGCGCGGCGACCGCGTCGACCAGATGAGCCGGTTGGGAACCTTTCGTTTCAGGAGATGCGGCAGAATGGGTCCGATGCCCGAGCCGGTGCCGACATAGACGACTTGTGAAAAAAGGTCCTCGATCCGGGCGACACCGCTCGTCGTGATCCCCTTGACCCAGACCTTTTTCGGCGGATTGTCGATGAAAGCGCCGGTCCAGTCGCCCGCCCGGGAGATCGCCAGCCGGTAGCCCGTTTCATCCGGTGAGGGGATGTTGGCAAAGGCATGATATTCGCCGAACGGCGTGTGGCTGATTGCATTGGAGCTTCCGGCAAACGGCGTGTCACCGTAGTCGAACCTGGCCAGTACGACGTGATTGGACGGTTTGACAATTCCGACATCCACCCGTTTCAACGTCAACCAGGGCGAGGCGATGGAGAGTGTTATCAGGCACAGCATCCAGAAGGCCGGTGTTTCGGTCAGGGGAACGTCCATGTCACGGGTAATCGAGACTGTCTGGGCCCAGAAGAGGGCGAGAACCGTCCAGCCGACAAAGCGATGGATCTTTTCAAAGGCGTTGTGAAAGCGCGTGCGGAACCGGCTCAAGGCAGTTCCGATCATCAGGCACATGAGGACCACCATAAGGCCGCTCAAGGCAAGCGTTATCACCGACACCTGGGGAGAGCCCGCAAGCCGGTCCGATGCCATGGCGAAGAGCAGGAAGGCGAACCAGAGAGTGCCCGCGACTGTGCCGCCATAATGAAGCCCGCCGAAGTGAAAGACCTTGCCCGCACCCCAACGGATCCAGAGCGGCCAGGAGACGGGGATCCGGGTCGCAAGCCAGAAGAGGGCATTGATGATGCGCTGCTGCCTGATTAGAATCCCGAGCGAGAGGTTGATCAGGGCCATGTCGGCGATCGTGTCGAGGCGGAAAGCCGTGCCCTCGAACCATTGTCCGCTGCGCAAACCTGCGACAAGGACCGCCAGATTGATGATGGCGACAAGCATATAGAGCCGCCGGTACTCCATCAGCGCCGGGTGGCGGGTCATACGCCGCCAGTTCGGTGCGGCGTGGTTGAGATCGGTTGTCTGGGTTGTCATCAGTTCAGCTCCACACCTTCGTTCGCGATGTGGTCTTCGGCGAGTTTGTGAAGCAGGCGTTTGTCCAGCTTGCCCCTTGGAGTGCGCGGCAATTCGGGCAAGGCCAACACGACTGTCGGCATGCAGTAGTAGGGAAGGCGGTCACTGACCTGCTGCCGGGCTCTTTGCGGACTGGCGTTTGCCGGCGAAATGAAACTCACCAGGTTGCGGTCATCGAGTTTCAGCGTGGCGGCCCGATTGCAACAATCGGCACTTTCAAGTGCGCTGGAAACGCCGTCGAGTTCGACCCGGAAGCCACGTATTTTCACCAGGTCGTCGACACGGCCGAAATGCTCCAGCTCCCCGGTAGCGGTCCAGCGGCCGAGATCACGGGTGCGAAACATCATGTGGCCGGGACGGAACGGATCCGGCCGGTAACGTTCGTCCGTCAGGTCGCGATTGGCGAGATAGCCTGCAGTGACACAGTCGCCCCCGGCCCACATCTCCCCCTTGTCTCCAATGGGCAGCGGACGCAGCTCGTCGTCAAGAATATAGACCGTGTTGTTCGGTGTCGGGCGCCCGATCGACAGGACCTGCTTTTCCGGAAAATGCGGTTCGGCGGTGTTGATAATCGTGGTCTCCGTCGGTCCGCAGGAATTGTAGAAGAGACAGAAGGAAGACCAGGCGTCCGCGAGGGACCTAGGGCACGGCTCACCGGCGACTGCCGCCGCCTTGACCTGCTGGCAGCGACGATTGTCGAGCGAGGCGAGGATCGAGGGCGTCGCGATCAAGATGTCGACCTCTTCTGCCGTCTCCTGGATGGACTTTCCGCGGATCACCAGAGTTGCGCCGTTGGAGAGCGCTCCGAGGATCTCCCAGGCTGCCATATCGAACGCGATTGAGAGGATCTGACCGACGCGCAAACCTGGCCGCATGCCGAGGTCGCCGGGGCTGGTCAACAGAATATTGGCCAGATTGCGATGCGTAACCTGAACGCCGTTCGGGACGCCGGTGGTACCTGAGGTGAACAGGATCATAGCCAGATCGTCAGGCTCGGCGCGGTTGGAAATGAGATCCGGAGCGCTAGCAGACAGGTCTGGATCGTTCATGACTGCGTCGATCGAAATCAGGGCCTGGTGCGCTTCAACCGGAACATCTGCAGCCACGTCGCTCAAGGTCAGTAATACCTTTGCGCGTGTTACGCCGGCGATATGGCGTAGCCCGGCTTCCGGGGCGACACCGACATGCTGCGGAACGTAAGCCGCTCCGAGTTTCATGGCAGCAACGATGCCGACGACCATTTCCAGCGATCGCCGAAGATAGAGACAGACTGCGTCCCCTCGTTTCACGCCATGATGTTTCATGAGCCCGGCCAGCCGGTTCGAGGCTTCGTCGAGTTCACCATAGGTCATCGTCCGGCCACCGCATTCAACGGCCGGTGCGTCCGGCTGCATGCGCAACCAGTGCCGGATTGCAGCAGCGATGGTCGCATGGCGAGGGCGCACATTTTCACCCCATCCGTATGTTCGGAATTTCTCCCGGTCCGCGGACGTCAGGCAGGCCAGAGGATCGGTCAGGAAACGCGAGGCGAGGGGATTGATCGTGTGAGTTTCGTTGAACGCATGAAGTGAAAATTCCGGCGTTGCACCCTCCCATATCAATGATGCGTCACCATTGATAATGGGAAATTTTCCCATTGACTTTCACAATCGGTAAACTACCTGTCACGAAAATGTTGAGTGTGGAAAT
This sequence comes from Roseibium sp. MMSF_3544, assembly GCF_030732845.1. Lineage (GTDB taxonomy): Bacteria > Pseudomonadota > Alphaproteobacteria > Rhizobiales > Stappiaceae > Roseibium. The sequence continues at coordinate 46,958 of NZ_JASHKA010000012.1, read as the reverse complement.
GCAGGAACTTACTGAAAGAGTGCTACTTACCTAAGCCCACGAACCTTATGGAATAATATGTCGATCGGACCCAAGGACCCGTTTGAAACAGCGCTTGCCGACCTGTTAATACCGCTTGCCAAAGCGATGGTTGCGCGTGGGGTCACGATCGGGACAGCAACCGAAGCTTTGAAGAAGGCCCTTGTGAGCGCCGCCGAAGAAGTGTCCGATTCCACGGTGAGCGACAGCAAGGTGAGCGCCCTGACGGGTCTTCACCGAAAAGACGTCAAGCGCCTGCGAAATGAAGACACCGACGCACCTGAAAAGCGCAGTTGCAGTGCGGCCGCGCTTGTCGTCGGCTATTGGTCGACAGCGCCGCAATTTCTGAACGACGACAACGCCCCGAGAGACCTTGCGCGCAAGAGTGCCGATGATGCGCCAGGTTTTGACGACCTTGTGCGGCAGGCGCGGATCGACATGGCACCTGGAACGGTTCTGAAGACCCTTGTCGACCAAAAACTGGTCAACCGCTTGGAAGATGGGCGTTACCGGCTTTTGAGCAACGCGTTCGTGCCGACTGCCGGAAGCGCGGAGCAGGTTGCCGCCTATCGGGCAACATTGTCTGCCCACCTGGCCGCGGCAACGCACAACCTGATCGCGGAAGAAGATACACCCCGCCACTTCGACCGTGCCGTGCGCTACACCCATTTGTCCGCGGCATCTGTTGAAGAACTTCGTGCGATTTCGGCTAAAAAAGCGCAGAAAATGCTTCAGGACATCAACGTCCGGGCCCGTCAATTGCAGGACCAGGATCAGGACAGTGACCAGAAAGGCCGCTTTGCCGCCGGCACCTACATCCTGCCTACGTTTCCAGAAGACAAGGAAGGGTGACAGTGCTCGTCCGCCTCATTGCCGCAGCAGCAATTTTCTTCAACATCAGTCAGACACTTGCGCAGGACAGCGAAGAGCGTGAGGGCGGTGTCGTTGGAACGGGCATTGCCGGGGTCATCACTGATCTTGGCAGTATCTATGTGAACGGCCACAAGATCGAGATTGCGGACGGTATGAACGTAAGCGGATCGGTGCCTGAAATTGCGGCCGGTGAGCTCAGGCCCGGACACACGGTCGCCGTCGTCGCGCGGCTTCAGGACGATATCTGGCGGGCGGAGCATATTCGCCAGGTTCTTCCTCTTGTCGGACCGGTCGAAAGAATAAGCGGCGGGTCGCTGACCGTTTTGGGAACGGACGTAACGCTTGGAACTTTATCTGTTGCGGTCAATGAAGGCGACTGGGTCGCGGTCAGCGGGCTCTGGCAGGGGGCACGTGTTCTTGCCACGGCGGTGGAGGTTCTGCCCGGCTGGCAAGGACCGGCGCAAGTCAGCGGCAGCTTCTTTGAAGCCGCGACTGGCGAGCCGCAGAAAATTGGCGGAACAGACCTTCAGGGGATCATTCCCCGGCACCTGTCACCTGGTGACTTTGTCCGCGTCGTGGGCACTCCGGTTCCAGGTGGGATTAAGGCGGAACAGCTGGAAACAGGCCTTTTCGACGCCAAGGTCGGCGTTATCCAGGTGGAAGGATACTTTTCCGAACCGAAACCGGACGGTCTTTACACGGTTCTGGGATCGGGTCTGATCGCCTTTACCGACACGCCTGCAATGATCGATGCGTCGGTCAGGATTATCCAGTGCGGCGCGAATGGGAGATTGGGTGCATTCCCGGCAGGCATGCAGTCGGCCGAAGATATTGAGACCATTCGCGCCAGGTTGGGCTGCTTCTAGAACACCAGCGCTGAAGGATTTCAAGCAGCTTTTGCCTTGCTGCGGCAGTAGCAGGACGCGTGGACGGGGACGGTCGCGCGCGCAGCAGCTTTATCCAGCAAGAGTTTCACATGCTTGGCTTCCGTCAGCTCGCCGCGATGGACAAGGCACTCGTGAAGACCATGCAAGCTCCAGATGTTCTGAGGGTGCTGGCAGGCTCTTGCCAGCGTATCGTCCAGACCGAGATCTGCCCGGTAGACAGCTTCTGCTTCCTCGTACCTGCCGTCTTCCATCAACAGCGCACCCAGCGCGTGACGGGTCGGCTGCATCCAGCCCCAGGGCTCGTCGTATAGGAGATTGTCATCGAGTTCGACTGACCGGCGCAGATGCTCCAGACCCTCTTTCCGTTTGCCGGATTTGAATGCGAGTTCGCCGTCCATCATCGCTTGACCGATAGCCAAAACGTCATCGGCGGTGTTGTTGAAGACCATCCGGCTTTCCTGGACCGCTTCGCGGGCAGCAATTGCGCGTTCGCGCTCCCGTGCTGCCTCCTCCATCAGTCCAAGATTTGCCATCGCGACGGTGCGGGCCTGGAAGATGGCAGCGGTGGTGTAACTGTAGAGATCCGCATCTTCCGGGAACGGTTCGTCCAGGATCTCGCGCCATTGCCCGAAACGGACCATGACGTGGATTTTCTTGCCGTAGAAGGACTCAAACAGGTCCGGCATGAACCGGACGACTTCGTCGGGCAGCATGCGCATCAGTTCTTCCGATGCCGCCAGGGCTTTTTCCGGCTGACCAAGGAACATCGCGCCATAGGCCTCAAAATGGACGTTGTGAATGCGGTAAAGCGTATAGAAGTTCTGACTTCCTGCGAATTCCTCGTATTTCCGGTCGACATCAGCTGCCCTGTGATTGCGCCAGACAACGTTCTGGTATTCGCCGCATAAGACGTCGATATGGGTGGCCATGTGGCACAGGTGGCCGCTTTCCGGAACCAGGTCCACGAGCCTGTCGCCGTGCTTGAGCGCCTTTTCCGGTGTCGGCGACATTTCCATCAGGTGGATATACATGTGCAACAGGCCCGGGTGGTCCCAGGCGTCGGCTCGTTCGCTGAAAGCCGTCTCCAGAGCTGCCTGGGCTTCCAGCGTCGAAGCCCCTTCGGCCGGTATGCCGTTGGGAAGGTCCCAAAGCTGCCAGGGGGACCGGTTCATCAGCGCTTCTGCAAAGATTGTCACGACGTCCAGATCGTTCTTGTGCGCCGCGTAGACCTGACGCATCGCGTCGGCAAAGGCGTCGTGCCAGGGCATGTAATCCTCAACTGTCGGATCGTCGGGGAAGCGTTTGCCGATTGCGTCAATCAGGGCGACTTCGACCGGCTGCAGGTCGTTGCTGAGCGCCATCCCCGCGTCCACCGTTTCCCTGGCCCGTTGCAGCGTGGAAACGCGCTCGTCAGGCTCGAAAAATTCCCAGGGTTTGTTGTAGTTGGGACCGATTGCATATGCTAGGCCCCAATAGGCCATGCCGCACTTGGGGTCCTTCCGAATGGCATCTTCGAAACAGACGGCAGCAGCCTCATGATTGTAGCCGTACAGCCAGACCAGACCCTGGTCGAACAGGTTTTGCACGTCTTCGGAGGAGGTCGAGATTTTTCGCGAATAGGTTCCAAGATCAAATTTCATTGTGACGCCTCCCAATGCTGGCCGTGCCTAAAAACCAGTGACGCAAGCAGCGGTAAAGAAACTAAAGACAAAGAGTCAGCCGCATAATTAACGCAGCGTCAAGTTACGGTTTTTGCACTCTTTGCGGCGGCTGGTCGCCGTAGGACAAACCGTCACCAACCAATGCATTCAAATTAACGGGTCCTGACCCTAGGATGAAATCGCTAACACTCCGGGACGAGGCGATTCCATGTTTGGGCTAGATGTTTTAATCACCGTAGCGAATATAATTTATCTTTTTTCCTATGCGGTACGGGACATTCTTTGGCTGCGCATTCTGACAGTTGTCGGCGCCACGATGCTCTTGCCGTATTACTATTTCCAGGTCGACACACTCTGGGCCGCGATCGCGTGGAACTCGGTCTTCATCGCGATCAACATCTACTGGATCATCAGGCTGCTTCTGGACCGCAGACCGGTGCCGCTCAGCGCGGAAGAGAGGCGGCTTTACCAGCTTGCCCTCCGCAACATGAGCGAGCGCGAGGCCTACAAGCTTTTTCGGATGGGAAGCAGATCATCCATTCCCGCCGAGACCGTCTTGATGGCACAGGGCGATCCAGTCAAAGAGCTGACGCTGATCGTTGAGGGGGAAATAAGTGTCGACATGGACAGCACCCACATGGACACGCTGGGTGAAGGTCGGTTTGTGGGCGCTGCTGCCTTCCTGAGCAAAGATACGGACTATACCGCCCCTGTTTCGGTGCAGGTGACCAAACCGACGCGCGTTATCGTCTGGAAACTTCCAGAGCTGAAGGCGGAATTGAAAAAAGACACCGATCTTGAGATCGACATCGAGGCGAGCCTCGGACTGGAAATTACGCGCTTTCTTCAAACCGCCCGGACCAAATTGCTGTCGACCTGACTTTCACCTTAAGGAAACAGGTCCAATTGATCGTGCTGGACCAAGCGCGAAATTCGTCAATCCCGGCTCAAAGCTTGCGCCAAGGACGACGCGGTCTCTTTTTTCTCCCGGAGGTCCAGCCCTGAATGCAGGTCGATTATGTGGCTCTTCTGAATTTCTTCCGCTGCCGACCCGTCCTTTTCGGAAAAAGCCTTCATGAGCGCATGATGGGCATGGCTCTCACAGGTCGCATCGGCCCGTTTCCAATAAAGGGCAATGATAAGTGACGAGCGGGATATCAGGGAACGAACCATCTGTGAAAACACCTGCTGGTCCGCGATATCCGCAATCGCAATATGAAACGCTCCCGACAGTGAGAGCGCTTTGCCTTTGTCGCCGGCGTCAATCGCCGCGTGTTCAGCATCCAGGTGCCTGTTGAGCCGTTTAATGTGCGGTGCCCCGATCACCTCGGCGGCAAGACGGGCAACTCGAGGTTCAATAAGCGCGCGTGCTTCGAAGACCTCCTGGGCTTCGCGAATGCTGGGACGTGAGACGAATGCTCCACGGTTGCGCTCGATGTTGACCAGTCCCGAGTGGGCGAGCGCCTGTAGCGCTGCCCGCACAACCGTGCGGCTTGCGCCGTATATCTCGCCAACCTCGTCTTCCGAAAGCTTCATTCCCGGAGAAAGACGATGCTCGAGAATGGCTGAATGAAGGTTCAGACAAATATCAAGCGTGCGCCCCGGAGGAAGTGGAAAGGTGTCATGCGTAGCTGCGGCGCCAAATCCATTCGGCGCAGTCATTGTTCGGGCCATGGCGTCTTCGTCTTGTGGCTTGCGATAGCACCTATATTGTATAACGTTTGTTGTGTTCGATAGCAAATTTGATTGTATACAATTTTTCATCATTCTGTATTTATTCTGATTAATTTTTGTGCGCGTTTTCCGGTCTGAGGTTTCTGTAAATCACAGGAATTGGCAGAAACGCTGGATTTGACCAAGTTGGCACAGAGCCTGCAAGGCAGTTCGAGACTACGTCGTTTTCAAGAGCTGTCTTATGAAGAAAACAGAAGATCTGGAACTCGTTGCCACAACCAAGCGATATGGTGAAACGATTGCTGTCGATAGCGTCAGCCATCGATTTAAAGCGGCCACCTACTCGTGCCTGCTTGGACCTTCGGGATGCGGCAAGTCTTCGACGCTGCGCATGATTGCAGGTCATGAGCATGTCAGCGAGGGAGACATACTTCTGGGGACACACAACATCACCGACTTGCCGCCTGCCAAGCGCGGCACCGCAATGATGTTCCAGAACTACGCGCTCTTTCCGCATCTCAGTGTTGTCGACAACGTTGCATTTTCACTGAAAATGCGCGGCATCGACAAGACGAGCCGGCATGCGCGTGCTCTGGACCTTCTTCAGCTTGTCGACATGGTCGATTACGCGTCGCGCCTGCCATCGCAGCTGTCCGGAGGTCAGCAGCAGCGGGTCGCACTGGCGCGCGCGCTGATCACGGAACCGTCCGTTCTCCTGCTGGATGAACCGCTTTCGGCTCTCGATCCTTTCTTGAGGATCAGGATGCGGCTGGAATTGAAGCGTCTGCAGCGCGAGCTCGGCATCTCTTTCATCCATGTGACGCATTCTCAAGATGAGGCCCTGGCTTTGGCCGATGACATCATCGTCATGAACAACGGCGTCATCGAACAGGCCGGGTCACCGAAAGATGTCTTCAATTCGCCGCTAACCGAATTCGTCGCCCGGTTTATCGGGGGGCATAACGTGCTTCAGGTCGACGGCGGCCCGATTGCCGTAAGAGCCGACCGGCTTTTCATTCAAAAAGAAGGCTCACCAGAACAAGGGCATGCGGCAAGCGTCAAAGACGTGGAATATCTGGGCACCACCGTGAACCTGGCCCTTGTCGCACCGGAGGTCGGTGACCTGACGGTGGCGCTTCCGGACCAGGTTTTCTTCAATGATCCGATTGAAATAGGCGCAACCGTTTTCCTCTCCTGGAAGCCGGAAGATGCGCACCACCTGGCGGCCTAAGCCGCCTCGCAAGGCCTCGCGAAAGAGGCACTACTCCAAAGGGGATGAGGAGAAGCAGTCATGACAAAAAAGGAAAACAGGAATATTGTTAGCCGTCGAAGCATCCTGAAGGGCGGTGCGGCCGCCGCCGGTGCTGCGCTCGGATCAGGCGCCGTTACAGGATTTCCGACCATCTGGGCGCAGAACATCAAGGACGTAACACTGCGCCAGTTCGGAACCGGCGTTTCCAACCTCAACGAGGTCGCGGCCAAGGTGAAGGAAGATCTTGGCTTCACGCTCGAAATGACCGCACTCGACAGTGACAGCGTAACCCAAAGGGCGGCGACGCAGCCCAAGTCCTTCGACATTGCGGACATCGAATACTGGATCTGCAAGAAGGTCTGGGGCGCGGGCAATCTTCAGCCCATGGATACGTCAAAAATCAAGAACTACGACAAGATTGTCGGCATCTTCAAAAGCGGGAAGCTGACACCTGAATCAACAATCGCACAAGGCACGGCGCCGCATTCCGTCGGGTTTGTCGACGGGCCGGACGGCAAAAGCTTTGCCGGCGAAGAAACCGGTTGGATGACATTGATCCCAACCATCTACAACGCAGATACTCTCGGAATTCGCCCCGATCTCATCGGACGCCCGATCGAGAGCTGGACTGAGCTGTTGAACCCGGAGTTCAAGGGCAAGGCCTCCATTCTCGACATCTCCTCGATCGGGATCATGGATGCAGCGATGGTCTGCGAAGCCATGGGCGAAGTTCAGTATGGCGACAAGGGTAACATGACCAAGGAAGAGATCGACAAGACCATGGCGATCTTCACCAATGCCAAAAAAGATGGTCAATTCCGCGCCTTCTGGAAGAGTTTCGACGAAAGCGTGAACCTGATGGCATCGGGTGAAGTCGTGATTCAGTCGATGTGGTCGCCGGCGATTACAGCCGTTCGCTCCAAAGGCATTCCTTGCGTCTATCAACCGCTCAAGGAAGGTTACCGGTCCTGGGGTGGCGGTATTGGCCTGTCCAAAAATCTGTCCGGTCTGGAGCTGGACGCGGCCTACGAGTACATCAACTGGTACCTCGATGGCTGGGTCGGCGGCTTCCTGATGCGGCAGGGCTATTACTCGGCCGTACCGGAGACTTCCAAAAATCACATGTCTGAAAACGAATGGGGTTTCTGGTTCGAAGGCAAGCCGGCAACGGAAGACATCGTGAACCCGTTCGGTGATGTGATGGAGAAAGCCGGCGCGACCCGCGATGGAGGCTCTTTCTACGACCGTATGGGTGCGGTTGCCTGCTGGAACGCCGTCATGGACGAAAACCAGTACATGGTGCGCAAGTGGAATGAGTTCATCGCGGCATGACGGCTTCGCATGTTGCTCCCTGTCCGGCGGAAGGCCGGGCAGGGACAGATCAGGGCAGACAATCTGAACGGCGGCGCTTCGATCCATCCCGCCAGGCGGAGAGGGTGAGCTGGTTTCTCGCCGCGCCGCTGGCCTGTATTCTCGGGTTCTTTCTGCTTCTTCCGATCGCCATCATCGTCGTCGTCAGCTTTTGGAACTATAACGAATGGTCGTTCTTCCCTGACTTCGTCTTTGACAACTATGCCTTTCACCTGACGTCGCCCGTGACGTGGGCGACCTATCTGAAGACGCTGAAATTCATGGCGCTGACATGGATCTTTTGCGTGGTCATTGGCTTTACCGTCGCCTATTTCCTGGCGTTCCAGGTACAAAGCCTGCCGATGCAGGTCGTGCTCTTTCTTCTCTGCACGATCCCTTTCTGGACATCCAACATCATCCGGATGATTTCCTGGATCCCCTTTCTTGGGCGCAACGGCATTGCCAATTCCAGCCTGTTGCAACTCGGAGTGATAGATGAGCCTCTCGAATGGCTGCTTTATTCCGATTTCGCCGTGGTTCTCGCGTTCGTTCATCTCTACGCGCTGTTCATGGTCGTTCCGATATTCAACACAATGATGCGCATAGACAAATCGCTGATTGAAGCGGCGCGTGATGCCGGAGCCAGCGGTTTTCAGACACTTGTCAACGTGGTGCTGCCGCTATCCAAGCCGGGTATCATGATCGGATCGATTTTCGTCGTGACGCTTGTGATGGGCGACTTCATCACCGTGCGGCACATGTCCGGCGGTCAAAGTGCGTCGGTCGGGCGGATCATTTCCAACGAGATTTCCCTTTTGCAGTATCCGGCGGCCGCGGCCTCGTCAGTCGTGCTCCTGTGCACCGTCCTGCTGATGATCGGTGTCATGATGCGTTTTGTCGACATCAGAAAGGAGCTTTGAGCATGGAACCCAGAAGCCGCTCCTTCTACGCCCTGTCGGCCTTTTTCGCTCTGTTCCTGCTTTTCCTCTACGGGCCGGTCATCACGATAGGAATCCTTTCCTTCCAGGGCCCGCAGGGCGGACTGACATTTCCGATGAACGGTGTGTCGTTTCACTGGTTTGTGGATCTATTCGAGCAACAGGCTGTCGGTGACATCTGGGGATCTTTCAGAAGGTCACTCTTTCTCGGCCTTATGGTCATGGCCGTTACGGTCGTGATTTCGGTGATGGGAGGTCTTGCCTTTCGCAGCCGGTTCCGCGGTTCCAGCGCGCTTTTCTACATTATCGTGGCAAGTCTGATTATTCCTTCGATCCTGGTGTCGCTCGGGGTCGGCCTGATTTTCAACATTCTGGATTGGGAGGTCCACTGGTCCACGTCCGGGTTCGGCGCCCAGCTTACCTGGACGCTGCCTTTCGGACTTCTGATCATGTTCGCCGTCTTTAACCGCTTCGATAAATCCTACGAGGAGGCATCCAGGGACCTGGGGGCGTCGTCCTGGCAGACCGTGCGTTATGTCGTCCTGCCAATCATCGCACCGATGCTGATTGGCGTGGCATTGTTCGGGTTTACGCTTTCCTATGACGAGTTTGCCCGAACACTCCTGACGAGCGGTTCCTACAACACGTTGCCGCTCGAAATCTACGGAATGACCACCAACGTGACGTCACCGGTTCTTTATGCACTTGGAACGCTCACGACGGTGTTTTCCCTTCTGATCATCGGGTCTTTCCTGACGGTATTCGTGCTCTTGCGGCGCCGGCAGGCCCGGCAGGGGTCGGATGCGGGCAAGGGCATGGTGTGACAAGCCGATGGGGGGACGAAGCAAAGACATTCTGATCATCAATCCCAACACGACGGTCTCCATGACCGCGAAGATCGGGGAGGCCGCTCGCTCGGCAGCAAGACCGGAGAGCCGGATTACGGCCATCAATCCAGCCACCGGTCCCGCTGCCATCCAGGGGGCGGAAGACGGCGAAGCGGCTCTCCCCGGCCTGTTTTCCCTCGTGGATGAAGTTGCCGCGTCGCACCGGAACTTTGACGCGCTGATCATTGCCTGTTTCGACGACACCGGACTTTGGACGCTGAAGCAACGATTTGACCTGCCGGTTCTGGGAATCGGCGAAGCCGCGTACCACACAGCCGCGCTTTTCGCCGAGAGGTTCACCGTCGTGACCACGTTGCCTGTATCGATACCGGTGCTGGAAGGAAACCTTGAGAGAATGGGCCTGGCACATCGATGCAGCCGGGTCAGAGCATCCGATATCCCAGTTCTCGATCTGGAAGATGGCGATCGGCGGGTCTGGCGCAAGATCCACGCTGAAATCGCAGAGGCGCTTGAGCAAGATGATTGTGGTGCCATTGCGCTCGGCTGTGCGGGCATGGCAAATCTTGCGAATGAGCTCAGTCTTGAGTTCAAGGTGCCGGTCATTGACGGGGTCGCGGCGGCGGTCCGGCTTGCTGAAGTCATGCTGGATGCGGACTGTTCCAGCACCGATCCAGCCGGGGCATTGGCAACGGTCCCGAGTATCTGAACGCAGGAAACCGGCACCGGAGGGTTCACAAGACTGTGAACCTGTGTGTCTAGGTTTCGTTAACCTGCTTCGGTAAATTGTTGTTCATGTTTCGAGTTTTGCTCATTATCGGACTTTTGATCGCCGGCGCGCAACAAGGCTTCGCGCGCGGGTCGGTCGGCATGTCCGCGAGCGAACTACCCGTCGTCATGACGATGGACCTTGCAATCGCGCAATTGCACGAAAAAGAGTGCTGCAGCGAGCAGCCGGTTGCGGAAACGAAACCCTCTTACTGCAAGAACTCCGAATGCAAGGCGGTGATGGCTGCGGCTTCGTTCAATTCGCTTTCCGGACAAGACCATCCGGACTGGGTTTCGGTGCGTCATCACACCTCTGTGCCGGAAAGGCTGGAACCCAAACCGCCCAATTCCTGATCTGACCGTATTGAGAGGCGGACCCTTGAGGTTCGCCGTTAGGTTATTGAAATATCAGGAGTAAGCCTCGTGTTGAACAAACGAGACCTGTTGCTTGGCGGTGCTGCAGCCTTATTGACTGCGCAGCCCGGACTTGCCTACGCGCATCACACCAAGAGATACAGAAATTTCAAGCTGGATCAGCAATATGTGCCTCAGCGCGTTTTTCTGTCGATGAACTACGCACCCGGAACGATCGTTGTCGATCCGCGCAATCATTTTCTTTATCTGATGGAGCGCTGGGGCCGTGCACGCCGCTATGGCGTGGGTGTTGGCAAGGCGGGCCTTGCCTTCCGGGGACGGGCGACGATCGAGCGCAAGGCGGAATGGCCGCGCTGGACACCGACCAAGAACATGATCCGACGCGAGCCGCAGAAATATGCACGCTACGCAAACGGTGTGCCCGGGGGGATCAACAATCCGCTCGGTGCAAGGGCGCTCTATCTCTACAAGAACGGGCGCGACACCTATTACCGGATCCATGGAACGACGGAGCCCTGGTCCATCGGCCGATCAGTCTCAAATGGCTGCATCCGCATGATCAATGACCATGTCGTTGATCTCTATGAGCGCGTTCCGCTCGGAACACAGGTAGTGGTGCTTTAGGCCCAAGGTTTCGGACAAGACAAAATGAGTAACTTCGTGACACGGCGCCAGATCCTGTCAGGCGGACTGAGCATGGCCGCTCTGACGCTCGCGGGCTGCACCACACAAACTGCGCGCGTGCCTCAGCCTGAGCCCGTGCAGCCGAGAGTGGATGCAAATTTCCTTGTGAACTACGGGCCGCGTCCGCAGGAAGAGTTTCCAATTCCGGCGGTCGATCCCAGAGTCCTTGCACCCGAGTTCAGGCGTCAAAGGGTTGCCTATAACAGCCCTGAAGAGCCTGGAACCGTCGTCGTCGATACGCGCAACTTCTACCTCTACCTGGTGGAACCGAGCGGGACTGCCATGCGCTATGGTGTCGGCCTCGGCCGGCAGGGATTTGAGTGGTCCGGGCGCGCGCGCATTGCCTGGAAGCGGCCCTGGCCGACCTGGACACCGCCGGCGGAAATGATCGCCCGCGAACCGGAGCTGGAACCATACAGCGCGGAAAATGGCGGCATGCAGCCCGGTCTCGGCAATCCGCTGGGTGCGCGAGCCCTCTACATCTTTCAGGGCAATGTCGACACGCTCTATCGCCTGCACGGAACCAACGAACCTCACTCCATCGGCAAGGCCGTGTCCTCCGGATGCGTTCGTCTCATCAACCAGGACGTTATCGATCTTTATGACCGGGTGCGTTCCGGTGCCGAGATCGTCGTGACATGACCGGTTCGCGCGCAGCCTGAAGAAGGCCGCCAGCCGGGGCAAGAACCAGACAGGTGACTTATGAAAAAGCAACGAAAGTCAGCCAGATCAAACGCGAAGAAAACCCACCAGACCAAAAGCCGGGGTGCACGTTCTGAAACCGGGGAAAGCCGGCGGAATGTCTTGCGGCTTGCCCGCAATCTCGGGATCGGAGCTGTGCTTCTGGGCGGGACGGGATACGTCTTTGCAAACAACTTTGTCAGCATGAAGCATGAACATGATCTGACGCGGGTCGCCAATGGCCGCCCGACAGTCGTGCAGGTTCACGATCCGCAATGCCCGCTCTGCCGGGCACTCCAGGAGGAGACCCGAAGCGCACTGGCCATGTTCGAGGACGGTGAGCTGGATTACGTGGTCGCCAACATCCGGACCGACAAGGGACAGGCCTTTGCAAACAGGTATGGTGTCCCTCACGTCACGCTGCTTCTCTTCGACGGCAATGGCGAGCTGAAAGAAGTCCTGCAAGGTGAGCGCAGACAATACGAACTGCGCAATTCTTTCCAGGCGCTTTTGTCCGGATCAGCGGTCGAAAGGACCTACTGAGGTCGCCCTCGGGCAACTTGCAGTCCTGTCACGGCATGTCCAGCGTTGTCACGAGGGAAATGATCCTGCCGCCGGACAGGGTGAAGACATTGGTGCCACTGCCGCTGCCGCCGGGAATGGCCTGGGAGTAGCAGGTCCATTTCACCGTGATGGTATCACCGTCGATTTCAACGGCCCCAAGATTGATCACGGCATCATCGAAAGCATCGCTCCGGCTGGCGGCGAAGGCTGCCAGAATGGCATTGCGCCCGCGATGGGGATCTGTTTGTCCCGAGAAGGGTTCGGAATAAACGGCGTCCTCTGCAAACAGCGATCCGAGAATGTCGGATCCGGACGGTCCGGCTTGCATTGCCAGGAAGAAATTTGCAATTTCCAGGGGCATGTTGCTCATGGGGAGTCCTTTTGAATGTCTGTCGATCCCGACGTGATTGAGGCGCTATCGACCGTTTTGAAGGACCTGCGGGACGCGCCGCAGGCGCCGATCCCGCCGTCCGTCCTCAAGGAACTGGCGCCGTTGACGGGTTGCGGCACGCGTTTGAAGATCGATCTGGACGCCAGCCGCGCGATCGGTGCACCTTTGGTGACCGTCTTTGAACAACCGTCGGACGAGCAGCTGCTCGCGCCGCTCACGCCGCGCCAGAGACAGGTTGCACAACAGATCATTGCCGGAAAATCGAACAGAGAGATCTCGGATGCATTCGGCATCAGTCTTGCCACCGTCAAGGATCATGTGCATGCCGTGCTGCAACGGCTGAAGCTGCCCTCGCGGCGGGCGGTCATGGCTGCTGCGAGAAAGGCCGGCTAACCGTATCGGCGCAAAGCCGAACCGACAATCCATCCGAAGATGGATATTCAGAGCGAACATCCCGATTGGACGATGCCGACTTATTCGGCTGCCTTGACGCGGTAAGGCACAATTCCCCGCTGGCCCGGATCGATGAATGGTTCCTTGTCGATGGCGGGAAAGGCGCGCTGGTCGCAGTCGTCCCGGGGGCAGATCCGGCAGTTGACGCCGATCGGTTCAGGAGACGACACCTCGTCAAGCGCCAACCCGTCTCCGTAGACGATGGCATCGGCGTATTTGACTTCACAGCCGATGCCGAGAGCGTATCTGCGTTCACCGGTGCGATAATCCGGCTGGTGCTTGGTGATGCTGGTGGCGATGCAAAGATATTCGACACCGTCGGGCATCTGCGCGATCTGGGCGGTGAACTTGTTGGAGTTCTGCTCGAATGCCTGATGAACGTTCCAGCGCGGACAGGACCCGCCGAACCGGGCGAACTGGAAGCGGGTGGCGCTGTGGCGTTTGACGACGTTTCCAGCGCGGTCGATCTTGACGAAATAAAAGGGCAGCCCGTTGGCGCCGGGACGCTGAAGTGTCGACAGCCGGTGGCAGACCGTCTCGACGCTGGCATCCATCAGGTTCGACAGGAGCTGGATGTCATGCCGGCACTTGGTTGCCATGCGCAGGAAGTCGTCGTAGGGCAGCAGCAGGGCGCCTGCGAAATAGTTGCGCAGCGCCAGCGTTGCGATGCTCTCAGCCGATCCCGTTCGGAACCCCGCGCGTCTGACCTCTTCCCGGATCAAGTCCTTCACGCACAGCTCGGCTATGACGGTACCGAGCAGGAAGTTCTTGGTGGATTGGGGAATTGCCCGGTAGATCGAGATTTTTCTCGTGTAGTCCTGATGGCGGATCAGGGTGCCCTCATAGCCCTCGTTCTGTTCAACCGTGATGTCGAAACGTTTGCGGAGCCAGCCGGTCAGGCGGTCGAACTTGCTCTGGCAATTGTGCAGGCTGATTTCATAAGAGAGCTTCTCGGCAGCCCGATCGAGGCTGTCGACATAATTGTCGGTGTAATGAAAGAAGTCCCTGACCTCGTCATATGCAGACTTTCGCACGCTTGTGCCGGCTTCGTCCGCACCGCTCATCTGGACAAGATCGTCTTCCAGCACGTCTCTGTCGTGATAGCTGCGCAGCGCGCCGTATAGATCCATGATCGCCTTGGTGACCCCGGGCGCGCGGCTGACCAGTTCCTGAATCTCCTGCCGGCTCACCGCCGAGTTGTGAAACTGGGTATCGGCGAAAACCTCCTGAAGGTCCTGTACGACCCGGTCGAGGTCGTTCTTTTCAAAGGCTGCGAGATCGACCCCGAATATGCGGTTGATCGTGAGCAGGACCGACGCGGTGACCGGCCTGTTGTTGTTTTCAATCTGGTTCACATAGGCCGTTGAAAGACCAATCTTCTTGGCGAACTCGGTTTGCGAGAGCCCGAAATCGGTTCTGATCTGACGCAGGGTGTGGCCGGAATAAAGCTTCCTGTTCATGGCGGGCTCTCAGTCAATTGCTAATTTTTAACAATACGCAGTAAACTATTTAACATTTTACAATATAAGCACTCTGGGGGAAAGTGAATTCATCACGGATGGAAACGCTACAAGTTGGAACAAGACGATGAACGCTCCCTTTGCCCTCGATACGCATCTCTTACAGACCGGCCAGAGCAAGCCCTTTACCGGTGGCCTGCGCCTGCCCCTGAACCTGAGTGAAAAACTCACACGGCGTCAGCTCGAAATTCTGCTGCTGCTGTGCGAGGGCAAGGTGAACAAGCAGATCGCTTATGATCTGGGCGTCTCGACGGCGACGGTGAAGGTTCATATTCGCAATGCGATTACGCGCCTCGGTGCGAAAAACCGCATGAACGCAGTCGCAATCGTAGCGGCAAATAGCGCCATCTTCAGAAACAGCGCTGCCTGGGCCGCCTGACACGCCATCACCCACCGGGCGATGCCTTGAAGATCCGGCTTTCACCTGTCATCCCCGGCGCATTGCCGGGGATTTCCTTTTGCGTTGAGCGCTAGCCGCTTGAACCAAAGCAGTTTTTTTGACTGAACCATTGCGACCGACTTTCCCGGGCACTTGCGTCCGCGGCCTCAGAAGGTGTATGCCGCCGCGATCATGACGAGCAGTCTTCTCGGCCTTTTCGCCGTTTCCTTCCTGGCCGCAACCTTGCTACCGGCTCAATCCGAGCTCGGGTTGTCCGGCCTGATCTATGTGGAAGCTGCACCCGTCTTCGTGCTGGTGCTGGTTGCCAGTCTCGGCAACACGCTGGGGTCTGTCGTCAACTGGATGATAGGCCGGGGGGCAGTTCGTTTTTCAAACGCCCGCTGGTTTCCCGTCAAACCTGAAAAACTGGAAAAGGCGACGGCCTGGTATCGGCGTTACGGCCGCTGGAGCCTGTTGTTGAGCTGGGCACCGTTCATAGGAGATCCGCTCACACTTGCGGCGGGGCTGCTCAGGGAAAAATTCTGGCCGTTTCTGATTCTGGTCGCAATCGCAAAAACCGGGCGATATATCGTCGTCGCCCTGATTACCACACAGGCGTTTTGACCGAGAGGACGTCGACCAAATTCGGTTTCAATCTCGGTTCCGTACCCTAGGACCCGTGCGGATTGTTACTCGGACGGTCTGATGGCTGAGAGTGTTCAATGCCGGGCTTCTGCGAGTTTATTTCGGCTTCGGCATCGGAATTGGCCATCGTTGCAGCAGCAACCAGGGCGACCGCAAGCACCATGCCGAGAAAAATCGCCTGCAGGAGAGGCTTTGCATCACGCAGGTCGCTGCCGCCGGGAACGTATCCCCGGCCATTCGGATTTTCAGAATTTGCCATTTTCACTTGCCAGTTGGCCCTGATCTTATTGTTCTAACCGTCTTGTGCGTTTGCCCGCGTCAGGTCGTCGTAGAGCCGCAGCGCCAGCAGCCGCGTCACGGCAGCCATGGCGATAAAGGCGACGAGCGGAAGTGCCAGGGAAGGTGCAAGCGCAAGCGACATCAGCACCAAAATGCCGATGGCCAGCAAGAACAACACGACCGGCGGGAACCCGGTCCTGCTTGCGGCACGTGACGCCCGGCTTGATGTCATAATCGGCATTCGAACCTCCATCATCTTCCGGCTCGCAATCTTGATTGAAATTGGGCCCTCAGACAGACGGCAATCAGGCATTCGATGAGAGTTTTCGTGACGATATTGCGGCACTGCGGTTGCTCTGGATTTTTAAGGATGGCCGCGTTGAAACGCTAAACTTGGCCGCATCGGCCAACTTTTACATGCTGATTTTAGTGTTTGTTTGCTTTTGCGCGCCATACTTGCCCTTCGGGAGAGCTTGTTACAAACAGGTCGGGCAAGGAATGACACTCAACGCAGCGCAGAGCGCTTTGGCCCAAAAGCCACAGGACCCTGTGACGCAGCCGCAAACCCCACCGCAGCCGCAAACGGCAGAGGGTGAGGTAGCTGCGCTTTCGCTTGCCGGTCTCCAGTTCTTCATTGCCGATATCAGCCGGAAAACGATCCTGTGGCACGAGGTCGGGTCCCAGAGCTTCAATAGCGAAGTCAAGGACTTGCAGGAAGCGCCCTCAAACGAGGCCCTTCGACATCTTTCGCCCGAAGACCGCAAAACCATTTTGCGTCTCGTGCAAGGCGCCATAAGGGAAGGGCAGGCAGGCCCGTTCGATGTGGGCGGCGGGCCGGACCATCGCATTCCAGGTATTCCGATCGTTGCTTATCGGTATGAACTGCCCGACGGGCGTATTCTGGCAATCTGTTTTCCCTCCATTGGAGAGACTGACGACAATCCCGGACGGATCGCTCTTGGCCTGGCGCCGATCCTGCAGCATTTCGTGGCGTCTTCCACGAGGATCGTCTTGCTTGTCGACAATTTCGGCTATGTGCGATTTGCCAGCGACGGCTTCCTGAAGAGCTTTCAGATTGAGGATTCGCGCCTGATCCTTGGGCGGAATATCGCCCATATCCAGAACCGGGTGGGGCGCACGATTGTTTCCCTGTCTCTGGCGTCGCTGACGCGGCGGGCCAGCGCGACTGGGCGCGGCAAGTTTCTGCTGGCAGCGAGCGACAGTCTCGATCTCAACTATGACGCCATGTACTTCCGCATCGGCGGCACGGTCGGCGGCGTCCTGTTTTCGGCCGGTCACGTTGGCGGCGATGTTGATTTTGCCAAAGTGTTCGAGATCTGCAGCGCACCGATCCTGGTGATCAATGCCAAGTCACGCATGATCATTGCGGCGAACCAGGCCGCCATGAAGGCCTATCATCTGACGCCGGAGATTATGGACGCGCGGCCGGTCACCGAATTTCTCCTCAATCCCGACAGCTACCAGTCGTTGCTTGGAGCAGCGAAGCAGGAGTCCGATGTGCCCCTGTCTGTGCCGGTGTCGGTTCTGAACGGTCTGACGAAGAAGAAACGCTTCAAGTGCAGTCTGATCGACGAGGAAAAGAACGAGCCGAAGCTCATTCTTGAGACCCGCAGCTGAGCCTTAGGTCATGCCATCAAGCGGGCGGCAGCCGCTTGAGTTCTATCCTGATCCAGATTTCGTCCTTCGGACCGTTGTCTTCCAACCGGGGCCCTGTGAAATTCAGCCGTGACCCGTAGGCGACGAATTGCGGCATGGTGCCGAGAATTTCAACGGACCGCGTCTTCTTTTTCTGAAAGAGGTAATCCGCCTCGAAACGGAACGCGAGCCTGTTGCCCGAATTGACCTGGCCGCGAAAACTGGCAAAGGGGTTGCGATCATCGTTGCGCGATCGGCCCGCGAAATTGACCCATTTGAGCAGGTAGAACTGATTGTTCCGGAAACGAAGCTTGGCGGAGGCCAGCATCGTTCTGCTATTGATCTGATGAGGGTCTTCCGGATGCGGATTGAAGCGGTGCACTTCCATCGCCCATTCGCCGTCAAAGACCTTTGGTGTTTCCTCAAATACCTTGATCAGGGTCAGAAGCGATTTCTGGTCGATGTATCCGGTGTCTTCCAGGCTGCTGGCAACCTGAAATGCCCGGAGTGCGGTGCGCGATTTCGTCCCGAAAACGCCGTCCGGTGTTCCCGCGTCATGTCCGAGCATGTTGAGCGCGCTCTGAACACGCGTCAGTCCTTCCGTTCCCAGACCGAGGCTTTCTTCGATTGCCTGCGGGGAGGCGGCGGCGAGCTCGATTGTCTTGCCGGACTGGCTTGCCGTATCAAGGCGGTCCAACAGTGTCTGCGCGGAGAGCGAAGTTGTTGTTTCCTGACGGGTAGATCCGCCCGTCTGCTCAGACACGGCTTCCTTTTGAAGTTCCTTGAGCAGTCTGTCGGCGACGTCGGACGCCGCAGTCTGCGGGAAATTCTCGATGATCGTGCGATAGCCGAGAATTGTGTTGCCTGCGACAGCCTGTTTCAGCGCAATCGTTGCCGCAGCTTCCCTTTCAGCATCATTGTCGTAGCTCACAACGGGCTGGATCAGCGCCGGATTGTGGAAGAAATAGAATTCGGCATCCATTGAAGCGACGACTTCCGGACGTTGCTGCTGGGCGGTCTTGGACAGAACATCGCGCGTCACCCGTTTCAGCATGGTCGAGACCTCAATGTTCGGGGTCACGATGTGTTCGGCGAGCGCAGTCGTAAACGGTGAATTTCTGGTGTCGCCGTCAAGCGCGACTTCGTTCGGCTTTGTGGCGAAGGCAACCAGCGAGTTCGCCGTACCGGTGGGAGGGGCGAGACCGCGGTTGAGCCCGAGCGACCGCGCCCGGCCGGCCAGCTTTTGGCGCAGGTTGTCTGCGAACGGATTGTTCCGGCAGGCGTCGATGAAAACCAGGCTAAGCGGGACGGTCGCTTCCATCATGTTGATGATCGAGTTCAGGTTCTTGCCACTCGTGACCACATCCTGCTGATCGAATATCATCGCATCGGTCGCAAGCAGATAGTTTTCGTCCCGAAACTGCATTCCGTGACCTGCGAAAAAGAAAAGGCCGGTCGAGGCTGTTTGAAGATCGGACTCAAACGTTCTGAGCGCACGCGTCAGTTCCTCGAACGAAGCATCCTGCACCAGCGTGACCTTGAAACCGAGCTCGGTGAGCTTTCCTGAAATCAGCACCGCGTCGTTGATCGGATTTGCGAGTCTTACCGCCTGCTGATAGCTGGCATTCCCAATGACGAGCGCGATGCGCTTTTCTTCTGCCTGTGCTGGAGAAAAAGAACTTGCAAAAATGAATATCACTATGAGTCTGCTGATCAATTGCAACATGTTTGCCTCACGTCGGAAAAGGAATTCAAACAACCATAAAAAACCAACTGGAAGTTTGGCGCCTTAACGCAGTTGCCGTCAAGGATCCATCGCCATTTCAGCTACGTCATGTGAGACATGGAAGCCAGTGTGGCATCCATCGAAACGGTGTTGGGAAATGCCCCTGGCCAGCACCTGTTTTTTCGCCAGCTTTCTTTGTTTGCGCCGCTTTAGCTCTTGTCTTCCGACACGCACGGTTTTACGGTCCGCTCGCTGTTAATTCCCTTTCCCCTGGAGGACATTATGGGATTTCTTGCTGACGCATTGGCGCGTGTACAACCTTCTGCGACCATCGCCGTCACCAACAAGGCACGCGAGCTGAAAGCCGCCGGCCGCGATGTGATCGGTCTCGGCGCTGGCGAGCCTGATTTCGACACACCGGACAACATCAAGGCAGCGGCGATCAAGGCCATTAATGACGGCAAGACCAAATACACCGCCGTCGACGGGATTCCGGAGCTCAAGGCCGCCATCTCTGAGAAGTTTCAACGGGAAAACGGGCTGACTTACGCGCCCAACCAGATCACCGTCGGCACCGGTGGCAAGCAGGTGCTCTACAACGCCCTGATCGCGACGCTCAATCCGGGCGACGAAGTCATCATTCCAACGCCTTACTGGGTCAGCTACCCGGACATGGTGCTGCTGGCTGGTGGTGAGCCGGTCATCGTGGAAGCCGACAAGTCGACTTTCAAGATTACCCCCGAGGCGCTTGATGCGGCGATCACGTCGCGCACCAAGTGGCTGATCTTCAACTCACCGTCCAACCCATCCGGCGCTGCCTATACCGAAGCGGAGTTGAAGGCGCTGACCGATGTGCTCGTGAAGCACCCGCAAGTCTGGGTGATGACCGACGACATGTACGAACACCTGGTCTATGACGACTTCAAGTTTACCACTCCGGCACAGGTTGAACCGGCGCTGCAGGAGCGCACGCTGACTGTCAATGGTGTTTCGAAGGCCTATTCCATGACCGGCTGGCGGATCGGCTATGCCGGCGGACCGGCCGATCTCATCAAGGCGATGGCAAAGGTCCAGTCCCAGTCGACGTCAAATCCTTGCTCGATCGCGCAGTGGGCAGCCGTAGAAGCCTTGTCCGGCACTCAGGACTTCATTCCGAAGAACAACGAAACCTTCAAGGGGCGCCGCGATCTGGTCGTCGCCATGCTGAACCAGGCAAACGGCATCACCTGCCCGGTGCCGGAAGGTGCGTTTTACGTCTTCCCGTCCTGTGCAGGCACAATCGGCAAGACGTCACCATCGGGTAAGGTGATTGAAAACGATGCGGATTTCGTCACCGAACTTCTTGAAACGGAAGGCGTCGCCGTTGTTCACGGGTCCGCCTTCGGGCTCGGTCCCAACTTTCGGATTTCGTATGCAACATCCACTGAGGCCCTGGAAGAGGCGTGCAGACGCATCCAGCGTTTCTGCGGAAATCTGAAGTAATCCCTCCGGGCCTTAGGTTCAGGAACGAGAAGGGCGGCTTTGGCCGCCCTTTTTCATGTCCGCCCGCATGACGAAGACGTAACACTCATGCCCAGATTTTGACGTGATGGGGTTGCATATCACGGTTGTTCCCGCCTTCTCCTCAGGAAGGCGGGACCGCTCTTGATATGGAGAATTTCAATATGCGCTCTTTGAGCATTGCGCTTGCTGCCGCTGTTCTTTCGATCACTCTTCCCGCACAGGCATCGGAGAACACTCCGAAGGTTGAAATCGGGACGCTGAATTGCCTGGTTGAAGGCGAGCACAGCTTTATCGTCGGGTCTTCGGCGAAGCTCGGTTGCAGCTTCAAGCCGGTTGATGGCGGCGCCATCGAGTATTATCGCGGCAATGTCCGGGACTACGGTCTTGATATCGGCACAACAAAGGAAGCAACACTTGTATGGGGTGTTCTGGCACCGTCCGCCGACCGCAAACCGGGACTGCTGGCAGGCACTTACGGCGGCGTAACCGCAGGCGCAAGCCTTGGTGCCGGGATCAAGGCCAACGCACTGCTTGGCGGCTTCGATCGTTCGATCGCGCTGAACCCGTTCAGCCTCGAAAGCCAGACCGGCACCAACCTGACGCTGGGTGTCAGCAAACTGACACTCGAAGCCATCAACTAATGACACTGCCGGCCGCTCTGTTACGGAGCAGGCCGGCGCCACTCATTCCTTGATATCGCAGGGCGACCCGGATCCCGCACAAGGGTCTGCCGAAGGCTCCGGTTGGGCATTGAGGCGGTTGATCTGTTCCGTTCTGTTGAGCCGGTTGGCCCTGTCGATCCGCATTTGGGTCGAAAAGTCGTTTCGCTGGCGGCTGAGGCTCTGGTTGAGCTGTTGTTCTGCTGACGGAAGCTGCGAGTTTCCGGATTGGGGCAGGCCACGCAGCTGATTGGTCTGGGCTGCAGCTTGTCCTGAAGCCAGAGCGAAAAGAGCAAGACCCCAAAGACCAATTCGGAACGTCATGAGCACACCTGCACAGTCGAGTTTTTTGTTTGTCGGCCCAAGCAGACCGAACGGATCACAACCCGGCGGGCTTGAAGCCTCTTTCCCGGGCCATTGCGGCAGGTGTCTCGCCGAACTCTGAGGAGACACCCGCATTGGCTCCATATTCCAGCAGCAATGCGGCAAGATCCTGATCTTCTTTCATCACCGCGTAGTGAAGCGGCGTGTAGCCAAGGTCACCCTGGAGGTTTGGGTCCGCACCCTCTTCAAGAAGGACCCGGCAACCATATCTGTCGCCGCGGTGGGCCAGGATATGAAGCGCAGTATCTCCTTCGCTGTCGGCCGTGTCGATACTGATGACGGCCCTGCCGTCCTGGGCCGGGAAAAGGGCAAGGGAAGTCGACTGCAGGATTTCCTGGAGGCTCGCACGTTTCTTTGGTCGTTTGGCCATTTTGTCTTCTCTCAAAGGCCCGCGTGCCGGATGCATCGGCCGGTGGAGAATGCATACATAACAACACTAAGGAAAAGCTTAATAATATCCGCGGCTTATGAGCGAAATTCGCGGTAAATGCTGCGCTGCGACGTAATATTCCCTTGCCTTCAAGCCATATTCGGCGCGACGATGGCAGACCGCCCTTGGTCGATGTGCCGTCTAACCAAGGTGCCGGCGTTGTTTGACGCCGGAATTCAAGCCATCGGCCCCATCCGGGCGTGACGCGGCAGGCCCGCGTTCCTCACCGGCCATGCCGCGTTGTTACGGGGGATATCCTCGAACATACGGGAGGCTCATTATGGCAAACTCTACAAACGGAAAAGGATCAGCTGCCGGCAGTACGCCGCGCTGTATCGCCCTTGTCGGTCCGTTCGGCAGCGGCAAAACAAGTCTCTTGGAGGCTTTGCTCGCGCGGACGGACAAGCTGGCCCGGCAGGGCACTGTGACCGACGGAAACACCGTCGGCGATGCATCGCCGGAAGCGCGCGCTCATGGAATGAGCGTGGAAATCAACATCGCCAATACCGAATATCTGGGTGACAACTTCGTCTTTGTCGATTGTCCCGGATCCGTGGAATTCCTGAGCGAGATGGACGGGGCTCTCAGCGGCGTTGACATGGCCGTTGTCGTTGCGGAGGACGACGAGCGCAAGGTTCCAGCCCTGCAGCTCATCCTGAAAGCTCTTGAAGCCCGCGCCATTCCGCGGGTTTTGTTTTTGAACAAGATCGACAAGAGCAGCCGCCGCGTGCGCGATGTTCTGAACGTGCTGCAACCGGCGTCCGCTGTTCCGCTGGTTCTGAGACAGATCCCCATCTGGGAGAATGGCCAGGCGACCGGTTTCATCGACCTGGCGCTTGAACGGGCTCACGTCTATCACGAGAAAGAAGAGAGCACGCAGATCGACATGTCCGATGAAGACCGGACGCGCGAACACGAAGCTCGTTTCACCATGCTCGAGCATCTGGCCGATCATGACGACGACCTGATGGAAGCGCTTCTGGAGGATATCGCCCCCGATCGCGACCTTGTGTTTGCGGATTTGGTCAAGGAAATGCAGGACGGATTGATTTGTCCGGTATTCTTCGGTTCCGCCGATCACGGCAATGGCGTCAGCCGCCTCTTGAAAGCGCTTCGTCACGAAGCACCGGGCGTTGACGCCCTCAAACAGCGCTTGTTGGACGACGAGAGCCGCGCTGTGTTCCAGATTGTAAAAACCCTGCACACCCAGCATGGCGGCAAGCTGTCCGTTGCCAGAATTCTGGAAGGACAGGTCTCTGATGGGGACAGCCTGTTCAGGAACGGCAGTGACGAGGTCAAGGTTTCCGGACTGTTTTCGATCTTCGGCCAGCACGCCAGCAAGATTGCCTCGGCAAGCAAGGGAGACCTGGTCGCGCTCGGACGCATGGACCATGTTGAGACCGGGGATCTTTTGAGCGACGCGGAAGGGCCGATCGCCAGCCTTTCGACCGCAGAACCGCGCAGTCCGGTGTTGGCGACGGCGGTCGCGGCTGCGCAAAGAAAGGACGAGGTCCGGCTGTCGGCTGCCTTGACGAAACTGGTGGAAGAAGATCCATCACTGTCGATCAGCCAGAACCAGACAACGGCCGAAACCCTTCTGAAAGGACAGGGCGAGATGCACCTCAGGGTCGCCCAGGAAAGGCTTGCCGGAAAATACGGCCTGGACGTTACGGCACACACGCCACATGTGCCTTACGCCGAAACTATCCGGGGCAAGACCTCTGTGCGTGGCCGCCACAAGAAACAGTCCGGCGGACACGGGCAGTTCGGGGATGTCGTTCTTGAAATCTCGCCGCTTCCAAGGGGGGAGGGCATTCAGTTCTCGGATACGATCACGGGCGGTGTTGTTCCCAAGCAGTACATTCCGTCCGTGAGAGATGGCGCTCAGGATGCACTCACACGTGGCACCTTCGGCTTTCCGGTCGTGGATGTGGCGGTCTGTTTGACCGACGGCTCCTACCATTCGGTCGACAGCTCCGACCAGGCTTTCAAGATGGCAGGTATTCTGGCGATCCGGGAAGGTTTGCCTGAATGCAAACCGGTCTTGCTTGAGCCGATCCACAAGGTGGTGATTGCCTGCCCGAACGATGCCACGGCGCGGGTGAATGCGATCGTCTCGGCGCGGCGCGGGCAGCTGCTCGGGTTCGACGCGCGTCCCAACTGGCCGGGCTGGGATGAGGTTCAGGCGCTTATGCCGGAGGCGGAGATCGGTGATCTGATCATCGAGCTGAGATCGGCGACCGCCGGCGTGGCGAGCTATACGTCCGGGTTCGACCATATGGCGGAACTCACAGGCAAGGCCGCCGAACAGGCGCTTCAGCGCTCGGGCAAGCAAGCGGCCTGACCGGTCGTGTGTCGCCCGATCCAGGGAATGAGAGAGGGGCCCAAGTGGCCCCTCTTTGTTTTTTACTCATCTGGATAGGAAGGATCCACTTTGGGATGAGGTCTGAACTTCACGCACATTGAGTCCCAATGCCATTGTCGTCACCGCGGTCAAGCGTCAATTGACCGTGTAGACCGCGCGTTCGAATGCGTCGTAAGTCTCCATGAATGGGGGTTCAACAAAGGGAAGGGACTGGGTCATGATGACTGCGGCCAGATCCTTGCTCGGGTCGACCCAGTAGTGAGTATTGCATACGCCCGCCCAGCTTTGTGTTCCCGCGGACCGCTTTCCTGGAATGTCCGACGTATGCAGTGTCGCGATCATGCTGTGAGCCGTATCGTCCGGCAGGACCACGTCGGCCGTTATGGGAGAACAAGACACCATTCTTTGAAACTTCAGTCCATGCATCTGATCGCCGAGCATCGTCTCTGCGCCGTTCTCAGACAAAATGCGATTTCCGTCCAAATGTCCCTTGTTCAACAACATGCGCAGGAAACGCATGTAGTCGTTGGGCGTGGAATAGAGCGCATGCCCCATGCCGTATACTTCAGGCATTGATGGGGGAGCCAGCTCCATTGGACCAAATTTGCCATCCTCGCCGCGGATGAAGACGTCGGCGAGCCGATCCTGCAACCCTTCCGGTTCGAAAGCCGTGCTCGTCATGCCAAGCGGTTCAAAAATTTCTTCATGGCAGAAAGCATCAATACGCCTGCCGTCGGCAGCTTCAACCATCTGGCCGAGCCAATCAGTGCTTGGGCCGTAGCCCCAGCGGGTTCCCGGATCGAATGTCAGAGGGTAGTTGAGCGAACTCTTCAATCCAGACAGGATTGTGGGATGACCGGTCAGTTCCATGTACCTGGGAACGTCCGTGTTCCAGAATTCGTATTCCAAACCGCTTGTGTGAGTGACCAGATGGCGCAATGTGGCCCGGGTCTTCGGGGCGCGCAGCACCGGCTTGTCACCGTCAAAACCCTCAAGCACTTTCAAGTCGTTCCAGGCGCTCAGAACATCGCCGACCGGTGTGTCGAGCGAGAGCTTGCCCCGGTCCACCAAAATAGCGGCAGCAAGGCCTCCAACCGCCTTGGTCATGGAGAAAATGCGAAAAACGGTATCGGCATCCACCGCCATTGAAGAGGTGGCATTCCCGGTTGCGTGGGAGTACGTGATCCCCTCGGAATTGCCGGTCATTCCGACAACGAATGGGACTTTCTCGTCCGCCACGGCACTGTTCAATACGCTTTCGATCGACATTTGTGTCCTCCCTTCACTTGTCAGTTTTTCCAATATGAAACAATAAACCCAGAGTCGCTTCGCTTCCTATCGATTTGTGGTGCAATCACCTTCCTCGCGCTCGCCGGAAACGGGGGTGGCGGTTTGCAAGAGGCTTCAGGCTCAGAACTGGAAGCGGACGATGCACAAGATTGAAGCACGTCCCCCTCCGCAGCGGGTGTTTTTTCTTCACGATCCGATTGTTCCCGGTCACTAGGGCGTTATTTGCCTTTGAAGGCCGATTCCGGTTCTTTCTTTGGCAAACAGGAGCCACAACATGAACATCTTGAAGAAGCGCAGCTGGGAAATCCCGGAGCGCGAGGCCACACCGGAACATGTGTTTTTGAACCGCCGTCAGATTCTGGCGGGCCTTGCCGGGAGCGGTGCGCTTCTTGGCACCGGTCTCGGTGTGCGCCCGGCATTCGCCGAGGAAGACCCGAGCGCAGGGCTTTATCCGGTGGAACGCAACGCTGCCTTCAAGCTGGACCGGGACGTGACAGCCGAAGATGTTGCCTCCAAATACAACAACTTCTACGAATTCGGCTCACACAAGCAGATCTGGCCGGCGGCGCAGCAGCTCCAGATCCGGCCCTGGACCGTGACGCTGGACGGACTGATCGACAATCCGCAGATCGTCGACATAGACACCCTTCTTTCCAAGATGCCGCTGGAAGAACGCCTTTACAGGCACCGCTGCGTGGAAGCCTGGTCGATGGCGGTGCCCTGGTCCGGTTTCCCGCTAGCGGAGCTGGTCAAGCTGGCAGGTCCGCAGACCAATGCGAAGTATCTGCGCTTCGAAACATTCCTCGATCCTTCCATCGCAAGCGGCCAGAAGCAGACCTGGTATCCCTGGCCCTATGTGGAAGGGCTGACGCTGGAAGAAGCCACCAACGAACTCGCCTTCATGGCGACGGGCATTTACGGCAAGCCGCTCGCCAAGCAGTTCGGCGCGCCCGTGCGCCTGGTGACTCCCTGGAAATACGGCTTCAAATGCATCAAGTCGGTGGTACGGATCTCGTTCACATCCGAGCGTCCCGTCAGCTTCTGGGAAGAGATCCAGCCCAAGGAGTATGGTTTCTGGGCGAACGTGAACCCCGAAGTGCCACACCGTCGCTGGTCGCAAGCAACGGAAAGGCTTCTGGGAACGGAAGAGCGCCGCGATACCCTGCTTTACAACGGCTATGGCGAGCAGGTGGCCGGTCTTTACGAAAATCTGAGCGGCGAAAAGCTGTTCATGTGACGAAGCAGCGGTGCTGCGGTTCGCCGAAAAATCTCATCTGGACAAAAAAAGAGCCGGGTCTTAAAAGACCCGGCAGTTTATTTTGATTCACTGAATACAGTGGAATCACCTTCCAGAGGGGAACAGCTGGTCTGGACATCACTGGGAGGAGGATGTGACGCCCGTGTGACCAACAGTGCTGCTTATATGCGGTGCACAAGCTGCGCAAACAAGTGGCAGCCGTGCAAATCTGCTATGCATTTCACGCAGAGCTTGGCGCCGACATTTCTTCAATCTGGAATTGTTATTGTATAACAACAGGTTCTTGCCGGATTCTGTTTACTGTCCGCCTCAAGTAATTACTTTATCAGCTGAAGAAAACCGCCAAGTTTCCTAAAGTGACGCAAAAATATCACAGGTGTGCTGGCTTTTTGTGCTGCTCAATTATTAGGCAGGTCGCTTCGGTCAATAGACCCATTTTTCGGCGCTTGTCAGCAGGAATTCCCGGAAAGCTTTTACGCGGGCCGTGTTCTTCAATTCCGAGGGATAGACGAAATAGGTGTCGAAAGAGGGGACCTTGTCTTCCTGTTCGGTCAGGACTGGCACCAGATTGGTCGCATGATCGATGATGTAGTCGGGCAGGATCGCGATGCCGACGCCTGACTGAACGGCGCGTTTGATTGCAACCAGGTTATTGACCTTCAGGACGGAGCGCCGCGGTTCGCCGGCGGGCCTGCCGGCGGAATCCAGCCAGTTCATGGATCTGAGGTAGGCAGGGGCCTGTTCGCCGAAGGTGATGATGCGGTGGTTGTCGATATCCTCTATCGAGGCCGGAGAGCCAAACCTCTGAATGTATTCGGGTGCGGCATAAACATGAAAATGCACGGTGAACAGCTTGCGCTGGATCAGGTCCGGCTGGGTCGGCTGTCGCAGGCGGATGGCGACATCGGCCTCGCGCATGCCGAGATCAAGCTCGTCGTCGTCGAAGATCAGATGCAGGTCGACCTCCGGATAAAGGTCGATGAAGCTTTTGATGCGCGACGTCAGCCAGGTCGATCCAAGCCCGACAGTGGTGGTCACACGCAAGATGCCCGACGGTTTTTCCTTGCTGTCGGTGAGGCTGGACTGCACCGACTCCAGCTTCATCAGGACGTCGCTTGCCGTCCGGTAGAGGAGCTCGCCCTGTTCGGTCAAAAGCAGCCCGCGGGCGTGCCGGTGAAACAGGGCGACGCCAAGGTCATGTTCCAGGGCACTCACCTGACGGCTGACAGCCGACTGGCTCATGTGCAGTGTGTCGCCCGCATGCGTGAAGCTGCCAGCCTGGGCGGCTGCATGAAAGATGCGCAATTTGTCCCAATCCATGCATGCCCCTCCGCAGGACAATCAGTGGCGTTACTCGGCAGCCTGCTGTGTCGTTGCAGCCTCATGTTCAGCCAGAAACTTTTCCGCTTCAAGGGCGGCCATGCAGCCCATGCCGGCGGCAGTGACGGCCTGACGGTAAATGTCGTCCGTGACATCTCCTGCAGCGAAAACGCCCGGGATCGACGTCCTTGTCGAATCCGGAGCCGTTTCCAGGTAGCCGTTCGGCTTCAGTTCCAGCTGATCCTTGAACAGTTCCACAGATGGTGCATGGCCGATGGCGATGAAGACACCGTCAGTGGAAACTTCCTGGAATTCTCCTGTCTTCGTGCTTTTCAGGCGAACGCCAGTGACTGCTTTCGGCTCGCCGCCGCCCAGGATCTCGTCGACCTGATGGTCCCAGATAACGTCGATCTTCGGGTTCTGAAACAGCCGGTCCTGGAGGATCTTTTCTGCGCGCAGGCTGTCGCGGCGATGCACCAAGGTGACCTTGGAGGCAAGATTGGACAGATAGAGGGCTTCTTCGACCGCTGTGTTGCCGCCGCCGACCACAACCACTTCCCGGTTCCGGTAAAAGAAACCGTCGCAGGTTGCACAGGCCGAGACTCCGGCGCCCATATAGTCCTCTTCAGACTGAAGTCCGAGCCAGCGCGCCTGGGCACCGGTCGCAATCACGAGCGTGTCGGCGGTGAACACCGTACCGCTGTCGGCTTCCAGGCGGAACGGCCGCTGTGACAGGTCGGCTTTGATGATCGTGTCATAGAGGACCTTCGTGCCAACATTTTCGGCCTGCTTTTGCATCTGTTCCATCAGCCAGGGGCCCATGATCGGATCCGCGAAGCCCGGATAATTCTCGACATCGGTGGTAATCGTCAGCTGCCCGCCCGGCTGAATTCCGGCAACCAGCGTCGGTTCAATCATTGCGCGGGCCGCGTAAATCGCCGCGGTGTACCCGGCCGGACCGGAGCCAACGATCAATAGCTTGCTGTGTTCCGTGCTCATGAAGCTACCTTCTTCCTGTCTCTTTGTCGTCTCAGCCCACCAGGTCATGACGCTGGTCAAGGCTCGTTGCGCTGCCGTCTTGAGGCTGCAAACTCTGCCAGAACGCGTTCCGCGATGACGGGTGTCGCATCTATCGGCTCGTAGGTAGTTGTTTTTAGCGGACCTGGAAAGGGCTGTGTTACCCCTAGACGGTCCAAACTTTCCAAAAAACGGGTGATTTTGCCGTGACCGCCACTCGGATGGAACACGTGAACGGGTTTTCCGGTTGCTGCGGCCTCGCCAATCATATTGGTCGAATCGGCCGTCGCTACAATAGCATCCGCCTTTGCCAGGTAATGGCCGAGCGGATTAGGCGCTTCGCCGGACCAGTAACAATGCCCACCCGAATTGGCCAGGTTGGACAAACCATCGGCGAGTGGAGGCGGTGTCCGTCTTGAGGTCGTGATCATGAAACGGGCATCATTATTCTCCGCCATTGCCTTGAGGCCGTTCAGAAGCCGATCCTGATCGTCTTGTGTAAAACTATGATGGCGGCTGTTGCCGCCAACGAGTACGGCGACCCGGGGGTGGCCGAGCCCATCGATGTCCGGCACGGCCTCTGCACGCAGTTTATCGAGTTTTTCGGATGAAAACCGGTGGGGCGAGGTCACGGTGACCAGGACGTTGTCGCCACGCAGCTTGTCGTGTTCGGGAACCCAGATCAGGTCGGCGGTTCCGGTGCCTGACCGGGGGTCCTTCAAAAAGACGGTGAAGGTTGCACCATTGGAGAGTTTTTTCAGCCTGCGCAGATAGGCTGCGGCGCGACGACCCGAGGCGATGGCAATGTCCGGATAGGGCGGTGCGATCGGGCTGCCGGGTAGCGTCTCGCGCTCGCGTGGATCGATGGGGCCGTGCGGCAGCCACCAGGAAAAGGGTGCGCGTGGTGCGATCGTCCGGGTTTCGAAAGGTGCGCCAATTGCCTCCGCCACGCCAACACATTGTGCCAGGTCACCGGCCTTGCCATCCGTCATGATCCAAACGGATGCTGGGGAGATCTCCGGCTCGCTGTGCATTTATGGAGAACTTTCCCTTTCGTAATCTTTCGGAATCGTGCGCAATTTTGTTATACTGTTGCACAAACGCGCAAAAAATCATAATTCGGCAACACGAAATACGTTATCGCGGAGACCAGCTTTTCCGCAAGATGCCAAGCTCGCCTCAGGAGATCTACCCACAGGCGGTGCGGGCGGCAGAGTTCAAAGGAGACAGGATTGAAAGCGCGGCTTGACGCCATTGATTGGCAGATCCTGAAAGAATTACAAGACGACGGCCGGATGACCAACGTGGAGCTGGCCAGACGGGTCGGCATATCCGCGCCACCTTGTTTGCGCCGGGTAAGGGCTCTGGAGGAGGCCGGTCTCATTCAGGGCTACCGGACACTGCTCGACGAAAAGCAGCTCGGCTACGATGTGACCGCCTTCGCAATGGTTGGGCTTCACAGCCAGACCGAAGCCGACCTGATCGCCTTCGAGCAGACGGTTCAGAGCTGGCCGCTGGTGCGTGAGAGCTACATGCTGTCGGGCGAAGTGGATTTCCTCCTGAAATGCGTTGCGCCTGATCTGCAAGCATTCCAGAACTTCGTCATTCGGGAACTGACCGCAGCGGCGAATGTTGACAGCGTGCGCACGGCGCTGACGATCCGCCGGACCAAGGACGAGCCGGTGGTGCCGATCGACGCGTAAGCCACAAATCAATCACCCCTTACCAGGGTCGGTAACCTAGCCCGCTGCCGCCTGTTCCTGGCGTTCCTTCATGCCTTCCAGTTTCTTGTTGAGACGGGACATAAGTGAAATATCCCGAAGCGCTGTTGCGACCAGTGTGAAGGCGACGCTCAGGAGCGCGCAGGTCGTGATGATCGCGATCGGCATCAACTGGTCGTAGTGATAGGCGTCCAGCGCCCGGTCGATCGGGTCGACGCCGGAATAAAGACGGTTACGGATGGTTTCGCGGTAGGCGCCGAATTCAATCGAGCCCTGCTTGATGTAGCGCAGCCCCATAACGAGTACGATCACGGCAGCGGCAAGCGCGAGCAGGAAGCCGAACATCTGCAGGGCGAACGCATAGGCGTTCTCATGACGGCGTTTGACGATCCGCGTGAAAATGCGGCGCTCGCGTGCGTCCAGCTTCGAAAACGCATACCAGCGATAGATCCAAAGCGGCACGGCAGCCACCAGCAGCCACACTCCAATAGCATGAAAGACCATCGCATGACCTCCAACACGTACTGGTGACACCTTAGCGGGTGACCGGCACGCGTCAAAGGGAAAACGGCAA
The DNA here is from genome assembly GCF_030732845.1 of Roseibium sp. MMSF_3544. GTDB lineage: Bacteria > Pseudomonadota > Alphaproteobacteria > Rhizobiales > Stappiaceae > Roseibium. The sequence goes on along the minus strand of NZ_JASHKA010000012.1, from coordinate 14,818 downwards.
TCGTCTGTTGCTGCCTGGTAGGGCGTTATCTGATTGGAATGTCAGAGGTTCAGAGGAATTTGACTTCCACGATCTCGTAGGAACGCGCGCCACCTGGAGCGGCCACTTCGACACTGTCACCGACAGACTTTCCGATCAGCGCGCGCGCGATCGGAGAGGAAATGGATACCTTGCTCTGCTTCACGTCTGACTCAACATCGCCGACGATCATGTAGTGCTTTTCCTCTTCCGTGTCCTCGTCAATGAGGGACACGGTTGCACCAAACTTAACAATCTCGCCAGAGAGCTTTGTAACGTCGATGACTTCAGCGCGTGACAGCTTATCTTCGAGTTCCGAAATACGGCCTTCGTTCAGGCTCTGGGCTTCCTTTGCCGCATGGTATTCGGCGTTTTCCGACAGATCGCCGTGCGCACGCGCTTCCGCGATGGCATCGACGATGCGCGGACGCTCAACCGTCGTACGCTCCTTCAGCTCATCCTGAAGCATTTTGTACCCGGCAGAGGTCATCGGAACTTTTTCCATGGGTCTCAGACCTTCAACTTATTGGGTCCATCCGAGCTCATCTTGCTCATTGCTAGGACCGCGCATTTACAAAAACAAACCAAGCCGGGAAAGGCGCGCTTTCCCGGCCGGTCATGTGTATAATAGCCTTAGCCGAAGTAGGATTGTAAAGGTCTTACTTCAAGGCTTCCCGCCTTGTGTGCGGTAATGCCCTTGGCTGCTGCGACAGAGCCTGCAAGGGTCGTGTAATACGGGACCTTGTTCAGCAGAGCCGCCCGGCGCATGGACCGGCTGTCGGCAATGGCCTGCGCACCTTCCGTCGTGTTGAAGACGAGCTGGACCTCACCGTTCTTGACAGCATCGACGATATGCGGACGGCCTTCAAGCACCTTGTTGATTTTCTTCACCGAGATGCCCTGGTCTTCAAGGTATTTCTGGGTGCCGCCCGTGGCGATGATCTTAAAGCCTGCCGCTTCAAGGCTGCGCACGGCTTCCACGACGCCTTCCTTGTCCGGGTCCCGCATGGAAACGAACGCAGTGCCCTTGTCCGGCACACCAATTCCCGATCCGATCTGGGACTTCGCAAAGGCGGTGCCGAAGGCTGTGTCGAGGCCCATGACCTCCCCGGTGGAGCGCATTTCCGGTCCTAGGATCGTGTCGACGCCCGGGAAGCGCGCGAAGGGGAAGACGGCTTCCTTGACAGCGATATGATCGAACTGCTTTTCGCTCAGACCAAAGGAGGCGAGGCTTTCCCCGGCCATTACACGGCTGGCGATCTTGGCGATCGGAGCCCCAATGGTCTTGGCGACAAACGGCACGGTGCGGGACGCGCGCGGGTTGACCTCAAGAACGAAGATCTCGCCGTCCTTGATGGCATACTGGACGTTCATGAGACCGCCGACCTCCAGCGCAAGCGCCAGAGCTGTCGTTTGGCGTTTCAGCTCCGCGATGAGGTCCGGAGACAAAGAGAAGGGCGGGAGCGAGCAGGCGCTGTCGCCAGAGTGAATGCCGGCCTCTTCGATGTGCTCCATGATGCCGCACACGAAAACGTCCTTGCCGTCGCACAACGCGTCGACATCCACTTCGATGGCACCGTCCAGATAACGGTCGAAGAGCAGCGGATTCGTGCCGAGAACGGTATTGATCTGGCCGGTTTTGTCATTGGGGTATTTTGCCCTGACCTCCGCCGGAACGAGCTCGGGCAATGTGCCAAGCAGGTAGGAGTTCAGGGCCTCCTCATCGCGGATGATCTGCATCGCGCGGCCGCCGAGAACGTAAGACGGGCGAACCACCAGCGGCAGGCCGAGCTGGCCAGCGATCAAGCGGCCCTGTTCGACAGAGTAGGCAATGCCGTTCTCCGGCTGTTTGAGACCAAGTTTGACGAGCAGCTTCTGGAAACGGTCACGGTCTTCCGCCAGATCGATCATGTCCGGCGACGTTCCGAGGATCGGCACATCAGCCTTGACGAGCGCCTGCGCAAGTTTCAGCGGCGTCTGACCGCCGAACTGCACGATAACGCCGTGCAGTGTTCCATTTTCCTGCTCCTTGCGGATGATCTCAAGCACATCTTCGGGTGTGAGCGGTTCGAAGTAGAGCCGGTCGGACGTATCGTAGTCGGTCGAGACCGTTTCCGGATTGCAGTTGACCATGATGGTTTCATACCCGGCATCGTCGAGTGCGAAGGCCGCATGGCAGCAGCAATAGTCGAACTCGATCCCCTGGCCGATCCGGTTCGGGCCACCTCCGAGGATGACAACCTTCTTGCGGTCCGACGGATCGGATTCGCACGCAGGAGCGCCCATGAACGGAGCCTCGTAAGTCGAGTACATGTAGGCGGTCGGTGAGGCGAACTCGGCTGCGCATGTGTCGATGCGCTTGTAGACCGGATGCACATTCAGCGCGTCGCGCAGCTTGACGACATCGCCGGCGTCGAGACCTGCAAGGCTTGCCAGACGCGCGTCCGAAAAGCCCATGGCCTTCAGTTTGCGCAGGTTCACAGCATCCTTCGGCAGTCCGATGTTTCTGACCTTTGCTTCCATGGCCAGAATGTCGGAGATCTGCTCCAGGAACCAGATGTCGATGCCGCTTGCCTGGTTGATCTCTTCAATCGTCATGCCGAAACGCATGGCCTGAGCTACATTGAGCAGGCGCATGGGCGTTGGTGTGGAGACGGCGGCGCGCAGTGCATTTTTGTCGTCGCCCTGGTCGAGCCCGGGAATGTCGGTTTCATCAAAACCGTTCAGACCGGTTTCCAGACCGCGCAGCGCTTTTTGCAGGCTTTCGTTGAAGGTGCGCCCGATGGCCATGACTTCACCGACCGACTTCATCGCCGTGGTCAGCGTTGCTTCCGACCCGGGGAATTTCTCGAAGGCGAAGCGCGGGATCTTGGTCACGACATAGTCGATGGTGGGCTCGAAGGAGGCCGGGGTCGCGCCGCCGGTGATGTCGTTTTCAAGTTCATCGAGCGTGTAACCGACTGCCAGCTTTGCCGCGATTTTTGCAATCGGGAAGCCGGTCGCCTTGGAGGCGAGTGCGGACGACCGCGAAACGCGCGGGTTCATTTCGATGACCACGAGCCGGCCGTTTTCCGGATTGACCGCGAACTGGACGTTCGAGCCGCCTGTTTCGACACCAATCTCGCGCAAGACTGCGATCGAGGCGTCCCGCATGATCTGGTATTCCTTGTCGGTCAGCGTGAGCGCGGGGGCGATCGTAATGGAATCACCCGTGTGTACGCCCATCGGATCAACATTCTCGATTGAACAGATGATGATGCAGTTGTCCGCCTTGTCGCGGACGACTTCCATCTCGTATTCCTTCCAGCCCAGAAGGCTCTCGTCGATCAGGACCTGCCCGACCGGGGAGGCGTCAATGCCGGAGCGGACGATGGTCTCGAATTCTTCCCTGTTATAGGCGACGCCGCCGCCCGTACCGCCAAGGGTGAAGGCCGGGCGAATGATAGCCGGAAGACCGATTTCGTCGAGGGCGCGCATGGCCTCCAGGTAGCCCGCGTTGCGATCGTAACCGGTAATCCGTCCGTTGTCGTCGCGAATGGCAGGTGAGGAAGCAATGGCCGCGCGCGGGTTCTCCAAGCCGATGGTGTCCATCGCTGCCCGGAATTTCTCGCGATCTTCAGCCTTTTCAATCACATCGCCGCGGGCGCCGATCATCTCCACGCCAAACTCTTCAAGGACACCCATCTGTTCGAGGTCGAGCGCGCAATTGAGAGCGGTCTGGCCGCCCATTGTCGGCAACAGCGCGTCCGGGCGCTCCTTTTCGATGATCTTGGCCACAAGCTCCGGGGTGATCGGTTCGATATAGGTCGCATCGGCAAGGTCAGGATCGGTCATGATCGTGGCCGGGTTCGAGTTGACCAGGATGATGCGGTAGCCCTCTTCGCGCAGCGCTTTGCAGGCCTGTGTGCCGGAATAGTCGAATTCGCAGGCCTGACCGATGACAATCGGACCGGCTCCAATGATCAGGATGGAAGAGATATCTGTGCGTTTTGGCATCTCGGCTCGCGGCTCGCAGCGACCGTTCCGGATAAGCGCGTTCGCTATTCGGTCTGGCTCGGTCTGTAAGTGAATGACAATGTTGGCTGAGCGCGTCTTATAGGGAAAAGCTGAGCGCTAGGAAACCCCGGACAGGGCAGAACTCGACGTTTTCCGAGCCGGATTGATAAGATTATTCGCTATCTGCCGCATCCGGCCCCAAAGGTGTCGTCAATTGACCGTCAAAGTCTCCGATCCCTTCCGACAGCGCGTAGCAAGCCAGACGTATGGATTTCGGGATTTCCACTGGTCGGCCGTCGCGATTTCCCTTTTCGTAATACTGGATCATGCGTTTCTTCAGACCAAGCCGCTCAGCCGCATCCTTCTGCTTCAGTCCGAGCGTTCGCCGCCACTGGCGAAACTGCTGGGGTGTCATGCCTGGCAGAGAGGCTTTTGTCTTCGATTCGGCCATATTTCTTTTATTCCAAAGTAACTTGGTTCCGCGCGGCCGCAGCGGACGGACACGCGCCGATCAAAAAGACAGAAATAACCTGGATGGCACTTTGTCAATCAAGAAGTGCACAGTGTGCTACTTTTTTGCAACACCGGCACCGCCAGGCAACTGCCGCCACCAGCGCCGGCATGAAAATGCCTAAATGCGCGGATTTACTCAATCCGAGTTAACGCAGATGCCAGTTGCTTCTCGCGTTGCCATTCCGTAGTGGAATTTTTTTGGCGAAAAGACCAAGTTCTCCACAGCTGTTTGAGCCCTGAAAGTTGTCGGAGAAATATTTCGTAATATCGGTACATATCCGGAAATTAACCCGTAAAGGGGGTAGAACAATCGTTATCCTATTAATGATTGCAAAGTGTCGCTTGCACTTGAATACCGGAATGTGGCTACGTAGCACCTAGGTTATTTTGCCGAGGTAAAATAAACGACCCTGTTAAGGCTAGGAAAATAAAGTAGTTTTCAAAAAGCAATCTGCCGTGGAGTTAAGAAAAAAGTCCGCTTGAATTGCAGTGAAAGAAAATATGATTTATTAAAAGCAGATTATCGATAATTAATATTTATAACCCCTCCTTGGTTCGAGTGGGTGAATAAAAGATGTTGCTCTTGTTGTCTTTCTATCTTTAGCAGAGATTTAATTTTCACTAGACTGAAACTTCTGCGAATAATGATCTTTTTACCTAATTTTTGCGTAGATTTTACCTAGCGATCCAGTGTATTAGTCTGTGTGCAATGTTCCAAAAATAATGAATCGGGACTTTTGCCGTGAGTTGATGCTCATGCTGAGAGGTTGTTTTTTGCAGTGCTAGTGGGACCTGAAACTCTGGAGGTGGGACCGGATCGACAGGAGCGCTGCAAAGCCTGACCAGACTCGGAACATAAAAACAAGATCGGGCTTACTACTATGAACAATGTCGCAACCAAAATGGTCGTTGTTCCGGACATCGCTGGTCCGGGACAGGACGTGGTGCTGGATGATCGTGCCCTCGCGATTTCCGAAATGTCTGAGCGTTTCAATGTGACGCTCCGCACGCTGCGCTTCTATGAAGAAAAAGGACTCCTCAATCCTGTACGTAAGGGTGCCCGCCGCTTTTACGGCACGCGCGATGTCTCGCGGATGCGTGTCATTCTTCAGGCGAAGAAGATCGGACTGACACTTGCTGAAATCAGAAGGGTCATCAAACTGGTCGAAGGCAGCTCCGACAAGCAGGACCAGTTCAAGGAACTTCAGGAAATCTGCCGTGGACAGCAAGAGATCCTCATTGAGCAGAAAGAAATGCTCGACGAGCAGATTGCCGAGGTAGACCAGGTTCTCACAGCTTTTGACGAGCTGATTGCTTAACTGTCACGCTTTGAATAGCAAAACCCCGGTACACACAAGTGTGCCGGGGCTTTCGGTTTTTGCCGTTCCGGTCGTCACGAAGACGCTCCCCAAGCGGACGTGACGGTTCAGGCCGCTTTCGATGATTGCATAAGGTCGGTAAAGCGCTGAAACAGGTAGTGGCTGTCGCGCGGGCCGGGCGAGGCCTCCGGGTGGTACTGGACCGAAAAGACAGGTTTGTCCTTCATCGCAAGCCCGCAATTGGATCCGTCGAACAGCGAGACATGGGTCTGCTCGACATTGTCCGGCAGACTGTCAGCATCGACCGCAAAGCCATGATTCATCGACGTGATTTCAACCTTGCCGGTCGTATGATCGAAGACGGGGTGATTGGCGCCGTGATGGCCCTGGTGCATCTTGATCGTGTTGCCTCCAAGGGCAAGCGCCAGCATCTGGTGTCCCAGGCAAATTCCAAATACCGGTATGCCCTTGTCGACGACATTCCTGATCATGCCGACAGAGTATTCGCCGGTCGCCGCGGGGTCTCCCGGTCCGTTCGACAGGAATACACCGTCGGGTTCATGCGAAAGGACTTCTTCAGCGCTTGCTGTTGCCGGCAAGACGATCACTTCGCAACCTGCCTCTTTCAGCAGACGCAAAATGTTCCTCTTGATGCCGAAGTCGATGGCCACGACCTTGAAACGGGCAGTGTCGGACTCTCCATAACCCTCGTGCCACTTCCAGGTGGTCTGAGACCATCGGTGTGACTGAGTGGTCGAGGCATCTTTGGCCAGATCCATTCCCACAAGACCGGGCCAGTTGGCGGCGGCCGTCTTCAGGCTTTCCAGGTCGAACTGTCCGTCGGCGGCATGTGCGATGACACCGTTGGGGACGCCCTTTTCCCGGATCAGGGCCGTCAGCGCACGCGTATCGACCCCGCAGATGCCGATCAAGTTGCGGTTTTTCAGCCAGGCATCGAGATGTTTTGCAGCACGATAATTGGACGGATCGGTGATAGGGGCCGCCAGAACGACGCCGCGAATGCCGCTGTCGGCGGCCATGTTGACAGTCTCGATATCCTCATCATTCGTGCCGACATTGCCGATATGTGGAAAGGTGAAGGTGATAATCTGACCGGAATAGGACGGGTCCGTCAAAATTTCCTGATACCCTGTCATCGCGGTATTAAAGCAAATCTCACCAACGGCTTGGCCGGTTGCCCCAAGGCCCTGACCTTCGATAATGCTGCCGTCGGAGAGAACGAGCAGGGCTGTCGCCGGGGTCTCAGACCATGCGTCTGCAGTCGTCATGTCTTGTATCCAGAGTCTGTTGGTGACATCATGCGCTGCAGGATAGGCGTCCGGGGCAGGTGAGAGCACCTGCAAGTGGCCGTCTGCATCAAGCGCGGGACTCTATGGGAAGCGGCAAGGATCGTCAATATTGATCCTTTGAAAAAAAATCGTTCAAATTCAATAGCTTGACTGAGAAGTGTGGAAGGGCGCCGAAGCGCCCGCGGGCTCAGTACGGCAGGGGTAGGGTGAACCATGCGCGACGACTTGCGCGAAAGAATCAACGCTGCGCTGAAAACAGCTCAGGAACAGGGCGACAAACGCAGGTGCGCAACGCTGCGCCTGATCCAGACGGCAGTCAAAGACCGGGAAATCGCTGCCCGTGAAAGCGGCAAGGACGGTGTCGACGACCACGACGTCATTGAGATCCTGCAGAAAATGATCCGCCAGAGAGAGGTCTCAGCGGAGGAGTTCGAAACGGGCGGCCAGCTTGATCTTGTTGAGCAGGAACGTGTCGAACAGGACATCATTCGAGAGTTTCTGCCGGCCCAGCTCAGCGAAGACGAAATGCGGGCCCTTTGCGAGGAAACCGTAAAGGATATCGACGCCCATGGTCTGCGCGATATCGGACGCTGCATGAACGAGCTGAAAAGCCGGTATCCCGGAAAAATGGATTTCGTTCAGGCGTCCTGCGTGGTCAAGGACATGTTGCGCACAAACGGCAACGGCAACGGTCACGCGCCGCAAGGCGGGGTTGAGGACACGCAAGGCTAGCCGGAATCTAGGCTGGGCACTCCAACTCTATCAACAGGTCGTCGAAAGTCGGCTCTTGCTGTCCACGTTCCTCTGGCGCGGCGGCAAAAGACGCACTATTTTGCAGGGCTACCGGGCGGACATCGATGTGGTCGCCCGCCGTTCATGGAACACATAAAGATCGTCCGTCCGTCACATGCGTTTCGAACCGCGCCTTCTCGATGAAATCCGCACCCGGCTGACGCTGTCGGACATTGTCGCACGCCGGGTCACGTGGGATCGCCGCAAGACCCAGCCGGGCAAGGGCGACTACTGGGCCTGCTGCCCCTTCCATCAGGAAAACACCCCGAGTTTTCACGTCGATGACCGGCGAAACCGCTACAAGTGTTTTGGCTGCGGTGCGTCCGGTGATCACTTTACGTTTCTGTGCGAGACAGAGGGACTGAGTTTTCCGGAATCTGTCGAGCGGCTTGCCGAGCAGGCAGGCGTCGCCTTGCCTGCCCCAGATCCACAAGCCGCCAAACGGGAGAAAAAACGGGCGGGTCTCGCCGACATTTGCGAGATGGCGGCACAGTTCTTTCAAACCGAGTATTCCGGTCCGAGAGGGGCCGGCGCGCGCGAATACACGGCGAAGCGCGGCCTTGCGCCGGAAACTTTAAGAGAGTTCCGCTTCGGCTTTGCACCCGACAGCCGCAACGCCCTGAAATCCTATCTTGAGGCCAGGGAGATCCCGGAAGCAGCGATGGTGGAAGCCGGCCTCGTGATCAAGCCTGACGACGGGCGACCTGGTTACGATCGCTTCCGGGGTCGATTGATGATCCCGATCCAGGACGACAGGGGCAGGGTGGTTGCCTTCGGTGGCCGGACGCTTTTGCCCGACGGTCAGCCGAAATATCTGAACTCGCCGGAAACGCCGCTGTTTCACAAAGGGGTCATGCTGTTCAACGCCCACCGTGCGCGCGAACCGGCGTTCAAGGCCGGGGAAGCCGTCGTTGTGGAGGGATATCTGGATGCCATTGCGCTTTGGCAGGCCGGGATCCGCCATGTGGTGGCCTCTCTCGGGACGGCCTTTACCGAGGACCAGGTGGTTCGGTTATGGAAGTTTGCCCCTGAACCCGTGATCTGTTTCGACGGCGATGTTGCCGGCGTGTCGGCGGCCCACCGGGCGATCGACCGGATCTTTCCGGTTCTGAAAAGCGGTTACTCGTTTCAGTTCTGCTTTTTGCCTGATGGCATGGACCCCGACGATCTGGTCAAGTTGCGCGGGCTCGACGGGTTCCGGCAGGAAGTCGGCAAGGCGCAGGCTCTTTTCGATGCCGTGTGGGAACGCGAAATCTCCGTTTCCCGTATTGATACGCCTGAGCGCAAGGCCGCACTTGAAAAACGGTTTGACGACCTGATTGCGACGATCCGGGACGAACGTGTCCGCCGGCGCTATCAGCTCGACCTGAAATTCAAGCTCTCCAATCTGTTCTTTGAACAGGCCCGCCACTCGCGGCGTGACGGCAAAAAACAGGCGGATGCATCGGCCGGACTTGGGATTGCGCGCGAGCGTGTCGCGGCGAGCAACGATTTCGGAACCGAACGCCTGGTTCTTGGGCTTTGCATGCGCTATCCGCATCTGCTGGACCGGAATTTCGAGCGCCTGACGGGTCTGCCGTTCACGAACGAACAGCACATGCAGCTTCGCGATGTCCTTTGCCGAATTGTGGACGATCTGGAAGCAACACCTGTTGCGGATCTGACCAGATCATTCGACGAGCCGATGCGTGACATCATGGACGAGATGATGATGGAGACGATCGGTTTGCAGGAACAGGGCAGAGCCGAGTTTTCTGCTTTGAACCACCGCTTTCCGCTCTTGAAAACCAATCCCCCCGAGGATTTCGTCGAAGCGGCATTTCTTCATTTTCTCGATCTCCTGGAACTGAACGCCCTGGAGACAGAATTGAATGACGAGTTTTCAGATGCAGGGGAAGAGCTCGACGAGCAATCCTGGATGCGCATTCAGGCTCTGACGCAGGATCTGAGCCGCCGCCGCGAAGAATGCGCACGTGAAGAAGCCAATCTCGCGGAACGGGCCAAGAAGATCAGAACTGCACCACCGGTGGCTGCAGCGCAGTAACAGTACACGGTATCCGGAACTCCAGATCAGTTGTGTTCGGGTCCTCGAACAGGGCTCGTCCGGACGCTCAGATTTGCAAAAAGATGGCTCTAAGCGTGTGTGAGGCCACAAAAAATGCATTTTCCAATTGACTGATGACGAATCACACTTGCGAATCGTGCGCGCCGAGCTAAATAGAACTTTTGCAGCCCTCAAGTGCCGCAGCTTACAGAGCCAGCGCGCGGCAAATAGTCTGAACAAAAGGCTGCAAACCCGTTTGAACACCGAGACGGTGCCCGCAACCGCGAGCGCCAAATTGAAAGGCCGTGTGCTTCGTTGATGCTAATACCCGTCAATGTCGAAAACGCCACGGTTAATTGGGACTTAAGGGACACGGCTTACAAACCTATCCACATCGATTCTTTTGGACGCGGCCGCAGGGACTGCCGGCGCGCTGAAAGAAGACTGGTTTGAAGCCAAAGTAAGGGCGCTGCGCGGCCACCCCGGCCGCGAACTGGAGCACGATATGGTAGCCAAAGCGACGCAAGCTGAAGACACGCAGGAAGCACCCACGGATGGCCCGGACGGCCCGCTGCTGGACCTGTCGGATGCCGCAGTCAAAAAGATGATCAAAGCCGCCAAGAAACGCGGCTATGTCACCTATGATGAGCTAAACGAAGTTTTGCCCTCCGAGCAGGTGTCATCGGAAAAGATCGAAGACACCATGTCCATGCTTTCCGATATGGGCATCAACGTTATCGATTCCGACGAGGCTGAAGACGGGCCGGAAGAAGTCGATGGCGGTGAGCTGACGACAACCACGACGACTGCGGTGGCAAAGACCACCAACACGAAAGAGCCGGCAGACCGGACCGACGATCCGGTTCGCATGTATCTTCGTGAAATGGGCTCGGTTGAGCTTTTGTCCCGCGAAGGCGAAATCGCGATCGCAAAGCGTATCGAAGCCGGTCGTGAAGCCATGATTGCGGGTCTGTGCGAAAGCCCGCTGACCTTCCAGGCGATCATCATCTGGCGTGACGAGCTGAATGAAGCGCAGGTTCTTCTGCGTGACATTATTGACCTGGAAGCGACCTATGCCGGCCCGGACGCCAAGGCAGGGCCCGCCGTTGCCAACGATGATGTTGCGCCCGCGGAAAAGACGGAAGAAAAGTCCGAGAGCGGCGTTTCCGAAGACACGGAAAACGAAGAGGGCGAAGGGGAAAGCGAAGAGGACGACGACGAGTTTGAGTCCAACGTTTCGCTGTCCGCAATGGAAGCCGAACTGAAGCCCGGCGTCCTGGAAACGTTCGACAACATCGCCGACAACTACAAGAAGCTTCGCCGTCTGCAGGACCAGCTGGTTGAAAACAAGCTGGCCAACAAGACCCTGTCTCCAAGCCAGGAGCGGCGCTACAAGAAGCTGAAGGAAGACATCATCGTTGATGTGAAGAGCCTGTCGCTAAACCAGAATCGTATCGATGCCCTGGTCGCGCAGCTCTACGACATCAACAAGCGCCTGATGGGTTACGAGGGCCGTCTCCTGCGCCTTGCCGACAGCTACAACGTCGACCGCACGGACTTCCTGAAGCAGTATCAGGGTGCGGAGCTGGATCCGAACTGGCTGCGCAAGGTCGCGAATCTCTCCACCCGTGGCTGGAAAAACTTCATCGCCAAGGAAAAGGAAACCGTGCGCGAGCTGCGTCAGGAAATCCAAACGCTGGCGACGGAAACCGGTCTGGAAATCACAGAGTTTCGCCGCATCGTTGCGATGGTGCAGAAGGGCGAGCGCGAAGCGCGCATCGCCAAGAAGGAAATGGTCGAGGCGAACCTGCGTCTCGTGATTTCGATTGCGAAAAAATACACCAACCGCGGTCTGCAGTTCCTGGATCTTATTCAGGAAGGCAATATCGGCCTGATGAAGGCGGTCGATAAGTTCGAATACCGGCGCGGCTACAAATTCTCGACATACGCGACATGGTGGATCCGGCAGGCGATCACCCGGTCGATCGCCGACCAGGCCCGCACCATTCGTATTCCGGTCCACATGATCGAGACGATCAACAAGATCGTGCGGACCTCCCGGCAGATGCTGCACGAGATCGGCCGTGAGCCGACCCCGGAAGAGCTGGCAGAGAAGCTGCAAATGCCGCTGGAAAAGGTCCGCAAGGTCCTGAAGATTGCCAAGGAACCGATCTCGCTCGAAACGCCGATCGGCGACGAGGAAGACTCCCACCTCGGCGATTTCATCGAGGACAAGAACGCGGTTCTGCCAATCGATGCAGCGATCCAGTCGAACCTGCGTGAAACCACGACACGAGTATTGGCATCTCTGACGCCGCGCGAGGAACGCGTTCTTCGTATGCGTTTTGGCATCGGCATGAACACCGACCATACGCTGGAAGAGGTCGGCCAGCAGTTCTCTGTCACGCGCGAGCGCATTCGCCAGATCGAGGCAAAGGCGCTCAGAAAGCTGAAGCACCCGAGCCGGTCGCGCAAGCTGCGGTCGTTCCTGGACAGCTAAGACGCAGGCAAATGTGACGGAAATCTTGAAAAACCCGGCCGCAATGCCGGGTTTTTTGCTGAAACACCTGATTGCAAGTTGATCGCCGCAATCCGCTCAAGGGCACGTTTTTGGCCATAATCGACGATATGAACCGTCCGATGAGCGAGACGGTGACCGAAGACAGACGGTATTTCCTGGGAGGATTGATCGCCTCCCTGGTGCTGCACGGCTTTTTGGGGCTCGTATTTCTGGGTGAGATTTCCGGCTACGTCGCAGAGCCTGTCCAGGAACCGATCGACGTCGAAATCATCATCGCTGAAGCTCCTGAACCGGTTGAACCGGTCGAGGAGGAGCCTGCCCCTGAAGAGCCCGAGCCAGAAGAGCCCGAGCCAGAAGAACCAGAACCGGAAGAGCCAGAACCGGAAGAGCCGGAACCGGAAGAGCCGGAACCTGAAGAGGAAGAAACCGAGGAGCCAACGCCGGAGCCTGAACCTGCTCCTGATGCTGAGAGCGCACCCCCGGTGACCGTGCTCGAGCCGGTGGAAGAATTTGGCGAAGAAGATTCAGGTCCGCCGGCAAGCGCAGAAGAGCCCGTCGAAGAGCCGCTTGAGGAAGTGGCCGAAGAAGACTTGCCAGAGCCGCCGGAGAGCGATGTTCCCGAAGACGTACAGGAAACCGATGCGCTGGAGACAGCCGAGGCAGAAGAGACTTCGGAACCGGCACCGGAAGCTGAGGCAGAACCCGAACCCGAGACGGAAACGGACGCTGAACCTTCCGAGGATCTGGAGACCGGGATCGAGACCGCTGACGATGTCGATCCGCTGGCAGGACCGGTCAGTGATACGGAAATAGCTTCTCTGCCGACCCCTGAGGCCAAGCCTTCCACCGAAACGGACGCGGGCACCGAAGCGGAAGTGGATGTCGGAGAGGCGGATGAAATTTCGACCGATGACTTCGGGACGGTCGGGCCGATCGTGACGGCGGCTGCACCCGCGCCAAAACCGGTGATCAGGCCCGAACCATCTTCGCCACCGGCTTCGGCGCCGCCAGCTGCGGGACGGTCCGATCTGATCCCCGCACGGCAGCTCTTTACCCGGAACCCGCTCGAAGAGCAGCGTTCCATAACAGCCCTACGCGGCATACCGGCGGGTGAGCGGCTCAATCGCCTGTGCGTCTCTGAATTGCGCGCTCAGCTGACAGCGGTCAGCGCTGTTCCACCTGAATTGCTGCCTTCATTCCGGGGGCTTTCCGGCAATGTTCTTGAGCCCCGCAACGCGGCCTTTCGCAGCCTTGGACGCTGGTTCAACGTGGACTTCAGGTGCGAAACAGACAGCGGCGTGACGCGGGTGGAGCGTTTCAGCTTCAGAATTGGCACCGAAGTGCCGCCATCCGAGCAGCTACGGCGTGGTTTGTCGCAGTTCTGACGGTAGGCCGGGCCCACGAGGATATGAACTAGCCCATATCATATGTCTCGACCGTGCCGAGAGGGCCGGCCATGATCAATTTCTGGGAGGCGTAGGGGAATGGATTGAATGCCGGGCGAGTGCCCTGATCCGTCTGAACGGCCTCAAGCAGTTCAGCTGTTCCTGGCGCGGCCAGAAAATAGCCAAGGCGGAACCAGGTGTTCAACTGAAGAACCCCTTTCGGTTCGGGAATGGTGTCGTGGTCGGTGTAGGGTGTCCAAGGATAGACCGGCAATGGCTGCTTGACGGTCTTTTCAATCGAGGAGCCGGATTGAATTGCCGTTACAAACGGAATGTTCTCCACGTCCACAAGCATGTTGCCGGGCACTTGCACGATCTGACGGCTCAAAACCAGCTGATCCTGCTCAATTGTCGCATAGCAGGCGTCTACCAACGGAAAGACCGATCCGTCGAACTCGCCGTGCAGAACATCGAACAGGTAAAGGGTCCTGCCGGATGTGTTGGTCACCTGATAGGTCAGATGGAGCGTTTTGTCGTCTTCGCGTGTGGCAACCGACAAGGACATGTCGCTGTTCTGATTGGTGATTGCTGACATTGCTGCCGCCTTTTCCTTCATGCCGCCGGTGAGGCCGAGTAGTGCCAGACCTGCTGCGAATTTGCGCCGGTTAATAGAAATCACGGTGGGGCTGTGGAGGATCCCATTCTTCACGGATCTTGTTTTCGCTGTAGGGCTCGTTGTCATGGGGCGGAATTCCTACAGTCCTGGCTTCTTCCTTGATGACCTTTGCGTTTTTGGTCGGATCGGAAGGGTCCGGCTTAGAGTCATTGTCCACTTGTGTCATGTCAAGCTCGCCATCGGCGGCGTGCTGCGAGTGGATCAGTTCGTGCGCCAGGCCGATCTCCGGAGGGCGGGTCTGCCA
>NZ_JASHKA010000011.1 GCF_030732845.1 Roseibium sp. MMSF_3544 | reverse complement strand
CACCGCCGTCGCTATTGCCACCGTAGTCACGATTGTTGCGCTGGGAGACCGTGCTTGCAGTTGGAGTGGTCGTGGTTGTCGTCGTTGTTGTAACAGACGCTGTTGATCCCGATGTCTGGGGCTGTGTCATGCATCCAGCCAAAAACAACGTGGCCATGCAGGTTGCAGAAAGCACAATTGCTGTTGGTTTCATTCTTTTCTCCTAAAAGTTCTAGAACAAATCATATCGTGGCCGATTCTGTTCCCACTGATACTTGATCAGTGCAACCAGAGCATCGTCCCCTTGGACCGGAGCAAGGTCCGAAGCTTCGAAGAATTTTGAAAGCGCCTCACGTGTTTTCCGACCTGGTTGGCCGTCGACCGGACCGGGCTCGAACCCGAGATCGGTCAGCGTCTGCTGCAGGACTTTCGCCTTCATGGTCCTATTGGCACCTTTCAGGTCAGCCTTTCCTTTTTCCGCAGCTGATGAGGACGGATCAACAATGGTTGCCATGGCCAGCATTCTGACCCTGTCGCGGCCCGCTGCCTCGCCCGACTGTTGGCCGAGCATCCAAGCGGTATTGTAAGCACCCCAGGCATCGCCGCGCTCTGCGCTCTCCCGGAACCATTTGGTCGCCTGCTCTTCGCTTTTTTCAACGCCTTGGCCATTGAAATAGAGTAGACCAATTGCCGTTCCGGCAGCCGGATGGCCACCCTCATGTGCTTTTGTGAACCAGCCAAGAGCGGCATCGAAGTCCTGTTCAGTGCCTTTGCCGTCCCGGTACAAAACACCCATGTTGTGATAGCCATAGATGTCTTCGCGGGATGCGGAGCGGTTGAAATAGTAAACCGCGCGATCAACGTTTTCCTCTAGGTGCAGGCCACGCATGTAGAAGTTGCCGATCGCGTTGAAAGAAAATGTGTGCCCGGCCTCAACGGACTGCAGCAGTTTTTCGAGGCCTTCCTTCTCGTTCTGTTTTGTGCCTTCACCCTTGATCTGGGCCATGCCGAGCGAATGCAATGCGTAGGCATCACCACGTTCGGCGGCACTGCCATAAAGCTCGACCGCCTTCTCGCGGTTCCTGTCCATGCCGGCGCCAAGATAGTTCAGCCGGCCGAGCAGGTAGCCGGCGCGGACGTGGCCCATCTGGTAGGCCTGTTCAAACAGATCCGCCGCGCGTTCCACTTCGCCGGCGGCCAATGCACCGCGACCACGCTGGAACACGAACCGACCCGTCTCAGGATAGGCCTCTGCAGCTTCGGCGCAGGCTTTCTCGACGGCCTGCGAGTCCAATTCATTGGCAAGCCGGCCCTCAGTGACCGCCTGCAAGTCGAACGGCTGCGTTGCGAGCTGATCGCATTGTGTGACACGCGGCTGAACGATCTGGGTGATCTTCTGGGGCGTCTGACCGGCTTCGGCAGGCAGTTCCAGTTCAAACCGGCGCGCTTCAAGCTCGGAACCAATTTGAGGGCGGACGGTGAGCGACGACAGGGCCGAGACCGGGAATCGGTCCCCGGACCGCAAAAGACGACCCTCAGTCGACAGTTGCAGGTCGCTGTCGACTGAAACAACTTTCAGCCAGTCGTCGGATGCCGGCAGCCCCTCATCGGGGGCTTGCGGGTAAACGGCGACCGGACCAACGCCGATATCGGCCTCCGCGGCCGAGCCGCTTGCCGTTTCATTGAGCCAGGCGATCAAGGCTTCCATACGTTGGCGGCGCTCGTCTTCCTGGTCTTGCTGGTCAGCGACTTGCTCAGCCTGCACAACCGTGATCGAGGCAATTGCAGAAGCAGACCCGCCCCACTCGTCAGAAACTTCGTACCCGATCAGCTCTACGTCGCCGTTGCCAGAGCCTGAGGGATAAAATTCCAGGCTGGCGAGCTGCACGGCGCTCAACTTGTCCCCCTCACCGACGACGTTGCCGTCTGGCAACCGCAACTCTCCTTTTTCAGGAGACAGCGTGAGGGTTGCCGTGATGGCTCCCCCTTCGGGCTGAACGGGCTCAGGTATGCCGAGCGGGGCCGCGTCATTTCCAACCGGAACGCTCACCCGGTGATGAGCTGTAACGATCGGCTCCGGTTTGGGCGGAACAAAATAGAAATTGGTGACGAGAGTAGAATCTTCGTAAGGGATTTGCTGCCCGCCGGTTTTGCGCACGACCTCGTCGCGCACCTTTGTCATCAATTCCTTTATCTCAAGGTTTGGGTCCAAAGCATGACCGACGACGGAGGATGTGAACGGGCTCAGCGGCCCCTCGCCGTCATAGGCGACCTGGCCAGGCCGTGTTGCATATGAAATGAAACTGCCCAGTTTGTTCGGAATTCTGCGCAGCCCACGGGTCTTTCCAAGCGCGTATTCCTGCTCGCCCCAAAAGAGGCTGCCGATTTCAAATGGATTGTCCCTGCACGCATCCAGCATCACGATCTGCAGGCTCGACGCTGCCTTCATGTAGTCGAGCAGGTGTGAAACCTTCAGGCTCTCGAATTCAAGGTCATACTGCGTCGCAAGCTTTGCATCGACGGGCAACAGGAAATTCGACTCTCCAACCTGTAGCGCGTGGCCGGAATAGTAGAAAAGAGCCGTGTCGCCATCGTTGAGTTCTCGAAGAAACCGGCGAACGACCTTTTCGAGTTCCTTCTTGCTGAGGTTCATGCCGACCGTGACATCGAAGTCCGCCTCGCGGAGCATCTTCGAAATTTCACGCGTGTCATTGAGCGGGTTCACAAGTGGTTCGACATACTTGTAGTCCTGATTGCCGATCACAAGTGCGACCCTGCGCCCGTCTTCTTCTCCCGTTGACCCGACAGCCGGTGCCACCGCGAGGGCAAAACCGACAGGCAAGCTAATCAACCCGACCCTAACGGCCCGGTTAAAGCGGGATATGGGACCTGAAACCGTGTCTTTCGCCGACCGCATTAGGGCAGGCAGATAATTCCGTTTGTACATGTCGCCCTCAGCGCTGTTTTCGGCACTGTACTTTTAATACCTAATTTCAATTCGGTCTGTGACGTAGTTCACAGCAAATTTGATCCACCATCAGAGCGGACCCGCTCAATTCATAAAATAACGCTCAGTAAAGTGATGCACACTTGCGTCAACTTCGCAAGCGGGTCTTCGGATTAAACGACCAGCTTTTTGCAACAATTGATCTCGCTGTACACAATCCCGCTTACGATTTGAAATTGATCTCGACAGACCTAGGATGGCCAATCAATTCAAACAGCGACCTGAATGATTGAACGCGCATGTCAGACACCCTCACCATTCGCCGGTTGGACAAGAACGAGATCGATAAACTTATCGATATGGCCGTGCAGGAAGACTGGAACCCCGGCCTGGAAGACGGAGTTGCGTTTCATGCCGCCGATCCCAACGGCTTTTTCGCCGGCGACATTGACGGCCAACTCATCAACATAATTTCCGCAGTCCGCTACTCAGATACATTCGGCTTTATCGGGTTTTACCTTTGCAAACAGGAATTCAGAGGCAAAGGCTACGGGTCTCAAATCTGGGATCACGCCATGGATTACCTCGGCGCGCTCGTGATCGGGCTCGACTCAGTGAGCGAACAGGTTCCGAGATACACAAAACAAGGCTTCAGATCGGTATATCGCAACGTCCGCCAAACCGGGTTTTCCATGTGCGATACACCGATGGACCCGCGACTTGCTCCGCTGGGACAGGGACTGTTTCCGTCGGTCAGAGACTACGACACGCGCTTCTTTCCAGCCCCCCGCCCGGACTTCTTGGAAATTTGGACCTCGCCCATGAGCGAAACGCGACGGGGCTTCGCATTTGTGGAAAACGGTGACGTCAAAGGATATGGCGTCATTCGCCAGTGCCATGAAGGGTTCAAGATCGGGCCGCTGTTTGCCGACACGCCTGAAATCGCGGATACGCTGTTTCGGGCACTCGCCGGACAGGCAAAGGGTCAATACATCATCTTCGACACGCCGGAACCCAATGCGGCCGCCCTTCTTCTGGCAGAGAAATACGAATTGTCGCCTGAATTCGAAACGTTGCGCATGTACCGCGGTGCGGACCCCGACCTGCCGCTTGACCAGATCTACGGGCTCACCACGTTCGAGCTTGGCTAACCTTGATCGCTAAGCTGCTAATGTTCAATGTTGCGATAGACAAGCATGGCGCCGGCCAGGTCTTCCAACGCAGCGCCGACGGACTTGAACATCGTAATTGCTTCGTCAGACTGACGCCCCGGGTGATTTCCACGGCAAAGATCGTAAAGATCCGCCTGGATGTCGCTTTGAGAGATCAGCCCTGACTTTAGCGGTTGAACGATGTCTCCGCCTTCAGACAGGCAGCCTTCGCGCGTATCGACAAAAATTTCGGCGCGTTTGATCAGATCGTCGTCGCTCTCACGCATTGTCGGCTTGAATGCTCCGACGAGATCGACGTGTGCGCCCGGCTTGAGCGCGTTTCCCTTGATCAGGGGTTCGCTCGAAAGTGTCGCTGCGCTGACGATGTCGGCTTCACCAAGCGCGTCCCGAAGGTTGTTTGCAGCCCGGATCCGGATCGGAAGCTGCGCATTCAACTCTTTGACAAACTCCTCGGTTTTTTGCGTCGAGCGCCCCCAGATCGTCACGTCTTCGATTGATCGGATTGCCATGTGTGCGGCGATCAGGTTGGGGGCGAGCCGTCCGGTTCCAAGAACCAGAAGGTGCCGCGCATCGGAGCGCGAGAGATAGCGGGCGGCCAACGCGGACGCTGCGGCGGTGCGGCGCGCCGTCAGTTCGCCGCCATCAATCATGGCAAGCATTTCGCCCGTTCGCGCGTCGGACAACAGATATTGGCCATGGACCGCCGGGAGATTGCGTTCTGAGTTTCCGGGTACCACGTTCACGACCTTCACGCCGGCATACCCACCGGGCACCCATGCGGGCATCAACAACATGGTCCCTTCCGGTTCGCCCGGTATCTCGAAGTCATGGTGGTGTCGTGTTGGCATCGTGCAACCGGAGCGGAACATTTCCGCCAGGGCATCGATCAGGTCCGGGAATGGAAGAGCATCGCGCGTTTGGTCTTCGGACAGAAGCAGCATGGAATATCATTCGAATTTTAGTAATACATAGCGCGACCAAATCACAGATAGCGAGCCGGACCAAGCCGTTAGCGCCGGAGAAAATGCAATTTGACCTGCAATTTTCACGCTAAATCGAAGATCATCATCACATAGGCGGCAAAGAGCGCAAGATGAACGGCACCCTGCAGATAGTTTGTGGTCCGGGTCCCGAAGGTAATCAGACTGACGACAAGCGTTAGGACAAGAAGCACAATATCTGCAAGCTCGAGACCGAGTTCGAGCGTGTGGCCAGTGACCCAGCTCACAATCAGCACGGCCGGCACCGTCAGCCCGATGGTCGACACCGCCGCGCCCAGGCAAATGTTGACGGCGCGCTGCAACTTGTTTTCCCACGCAGCCTGGACCCCGCTCAAGCCTTCCGGCATCAACACCAGGGCAGCGACGATGAAGCCGCTGAGTGCGATCGGAGCGCCAATTCCGGCGATGCCGAATTCAACATAAAGCGCCAGTTTCTTTGACAAGAGAATAATAGGCACCAAGGCGGCGAAGAGGCCGATGACATGATACGGGATCGACCTGACAGCGGCACCATGATGCGCGTCGTCACCGTCACCTGCATCCGGCTGGCGGAAGATGTCGGTGTGGGTCACCGTCTGCATGGCGAGGAAAACACCGTAAAGCGACAGCGACATAACGATCTCGAAACCGGCCTGAAGGGGGGACAATTCCCCACCGGGAGCTGAGTGTGTGACCCTGGGAAGGACCAGCGCGAATATCGCCAGCGGAACCAGTATCGACAAAAACGCGTTTGCGCCCTGGAGATTGTAGGTCTGGTTCTTGTGCCTCAGCCCACCGGCAAGAAGGCATATGCCGATCAGTCCGTTGAGAACGATCATGATCACAGAAAACATTGTATCGCGCGCCATGGCGGGCGCCGCCTGACCGGAAATCATGATTGCCACGATCAAAGCCACTTCGATCCCGACAACCGAAAGCGTCAGGATCAACGTGCCGTAGGGTTCGCCGAGGATCGTGGCGAGCCCCTCCGCGTGCTTCACGACCGCAAATGCACACCACATGATCGTCAGGAAGATCAGCGCCAACAACAAAAGAGACGGACCGATACCGATCACTTCCGGTTTCAGGACATTGCCGGCCGCCGTGAACCCGGCAAACACCGCAAAGCCGGTTAGGCTGGGTAAGGCAGATCTTAATATGGACAAAGGACACCACCGTGCCGCGTTGGAATGTGAGTGCTCCTTTAAGACAATAAAGCTCTCCAGCAAATTACGGCAAGATTAACAATGAGTAGGTTGTGCAAACAAAAAAGCCGGCGCTTGGCGCCGGCTTATTTCAAGTCTGCTTGCGTCGTGTCAGATCGCAAGATACTCCTGCCGCAGTTCGGCATTGTCGAGAACTTCCTGGGCGGTGCCGTCAAAAACGACCTCGCCCATGTCCAGAATGACGGCGCGGTCAGCCAGATGCAGCGCGGCGATCGCATTCTGCTCCACAATGATTGTGGTGATTCCGAGTTCCTTGACGCCCTCGAGGATACGCTCGATTTCCTGAACGATCACCGGAGCAAGACCTTCATATGGCTCGTCGAGGAGCAATAGCTTGATATCCCTGGCCAGAATCCGTGCAACAGCCAGCATCTGCTGTTCGCCGCCGGACATCGTAACGCCCTCCTGGGACCGGCGTTCGGCCAGGCGCGGAAAGTGGTCATAGATCCGTTCAATCGACCACCCTTTTGGCTCCGCGATTTGCGAAAGTTCGAGATTTTCCTGAACCGTCAGACCAGGAATGATGCATCGGTCTTCCTGGACAAGACCGACACCCACGCGCGCTGCCTGAAAGCTCTTCATCTCATGCAAGGGCTTGTGATCGAGCCAGATCTCGCCATGTGTCAGGTTTGGATCATCCATGCGGGCGATCGTGCGCAAAGTCGATGTCTTGCCCGCACCGTTCCGCCCGAGAAGCGCCAGGATTTCTCCTTCGCGGACATCGAAACTGACGCCCTGTACAATGTAGCTCTCACCGTAATAGGAGTGGAGGTCCCATGCCGAGAAAAACGCTGGTGCCGTGCCCCGCGCCGGTTTCGGTTTGATTGCCGGCGCCGTCTTGCCGGCGAACTGATCTTCGAGAATGGTCACAGGTGCGCTCCTCCGAGATAGGCTTCCTGAACGCGCGGATCGCCTTTGATATCTTCCGGCTTGCCCTCGGCGATGATCGCGCCCTGGGCAAGGACGCTTACCTTTTCTGCGAGCGAGAACACCACATGCATGTCGTGTTCGATCACCACCTTGGTGATGCCGCGGTCGCCAATGCGCTTCAAAAGATCGATCGTGTTGTTGGTATCGGCCCGCGACATGCCCGCCGTCGGTTCATCCAGAAGAAGAAGCTTCGGATCCTGCGACAGGCACATGGCGAGTTCCAGGCGACGCTTGTCGCCGCGGGACAGTGAGCCCGCTATACTATCTCTCTTCTCCGCCAGCCCGACGTCTTCAAGCATATGCATAGCCTTGTCGCAGATTTCGGCATCGCTGGCGACATTCTTGAACGCGTGCAACTGGAATTCGCCGTCCCGCTTCGCAAGGGCCGGGATCATGATGTTTTCCATCAGGGTAAGATCCCCGAAGATCTCCGGTGTCTGAAACACTCGGGACACACCAACCTGGTTGATCTCATAGGGTTTCATGCCCGTCAGCGAAATATCACCAAACATCACGGAGCCGGTATCCGGTATCAACCTTCCAATGAGGCAGTTCAGGAAAGTCGACTTGCCGGCACCGTTCGGACCGATGATTGCGTGAACCGTTCCTTCTTCTACTGAGAAGTTAACATTGTTGAGGGCCCTCAAGCCCCCAAACGATTTGTTCACATCCTCGACACGCAAAATATCCATCTAAAATCACCTTATTCAGCAGGAGCGGCCGAGGCGCGCGCCGAGGAATCCTTGTCAGAGGATTTGCGTTTGAAGAGACGGCCGATCCGTTCCACACCTTCCATGATGCCACCGGGCAGGAAGATCACGATCAGCATGAACATGATGCCGAGTGTCAAATGCCAGCCCTTGCCGATAAACGGATGAATGACAAAGACAAGGAAATCGGCGACGCCCTCTGGCAGGGCCGAGAACCAGCCGTAGAGCACGTTGTCGTTGATCTTGGAGAAAATGTTCTCGAAGTACTTGATGAAGCCTGCGCCGAGCACCGGACCGATCAGCGTGCCAGCGCCGCCCAGGATGGTCATCAGAACCACTTCGCCCGACGCTGTCCATTGCATGCGTTCCGCGCCGGCAAGCGGATCCATTGCCACCATCAGTCCGCCGGCAAGACCGGCATACATTCCGGAGATGACAAACGCGGCGAGCGTATAAGGCCTGCTGTTCAGACCGGTGAAGTTCATGCGCTGCTGGTTCGACTTCACGGCGCGCAGCATCATGCCGAACGGCGAGCGGAAAATTCTGACGGCAACGTAGAAAGCGATCATCATGACCACCGCGCACAGATAGTACCCGGCGTTGAAGGTGAACAACCAGCCGCCCAGACTGAGCTCATAACTTTCTCGCATTGCAAGACCGAAAAGGTTTGCCGCCGGAATTGCACCGTTTTCCTGGCTGACGCCCAGAATGCGAGGATCATCAAGCGCAAGCTGCAGGCCGGTTTCCCCGTTGGTGATCGGTGTCAGCACCGAATAAGCCAGCGAGAACGACATCTGGGCAAAAGCCAGTGTGAGGATGGAGAAGTAGATCCCCGATCGACGCAGCGAAATGTATCCGACAAGCAGCGAAAACAATCCGGCGAAAATGACCGACATGAAGATCGCCGGAATGACGTTCATCGTCAGCAGTTTCATCATCCAGACGCCGGCGTAGGACCCTACGCCAAGGAAGGCAGCGTGACCGAAACTCAAGTATCCGGTGAGGCCGAACAGTATGTTGAAGCCGATCGCGAAGATACCGAAGATCAGAAACCTCTGCATCAGATCGGGATATCCGGCATTGAACTGGGCCAGTTCGGAATTTTCCGGAAACGGATTGAGCAGAAACGGAGCCAGCACCACCAGAACCAGGACAAGAAGGAACAGAGAGGTGTCTTTTTTGTTGAGTCCAAGCATGAGTTAGCTCTCCATAACACCCTTGCGGCCCATCAGACCCCGCGGACGGGTCAGGAGGATCACGATTGCAACTAGATAAATGATGATCTGGTTGATGCCTGGCAGAAGCGCGACAACCTGTGCCATTGAGGCGAAACTCTCAAGAATTCCAAGAAGGAACCCGGCCAGAACTGCGCCCGGAAGAGAGCCCATGCCGCCCACGACAACCACAACGAAGCTGAGCACCAGGAAGTCCATTCCCATGTGATAGTTGGGCGAGTTGATTGGCGCGTACATGACACCTGCAAGGCCCGCGACCACGGCAGCCAGCGCAAACATGAAGGTGAAGCGCTTGTCGATGTTGATCCCCAGAAGTCCGACCGTCTGTCTGTCGGCCATGCCGGCGCGCACCACCATCCCGAAGGTTGTAAACTGCAGGAACGCAAACACCGCGCCGATAATGCCGGCGGCAAACAGGAAGTAGACGATACGCCAGTAGGGATAGATGATGACGTTCGGGTCCATGCCGATCATCGCACCGAAATCAAGGCTGCCCGCGAAGGCATCCGGCGCCGGTGTCGGGATCGGGTTTGCACCGAAGAAATACTTGATGATCTCCTGAAGAACGATCGCAAGACCGAATGTCACCAGGATCTGATCCGCATGAGGACGCTTGTAGAAATACTTGATCAGACCGCGTTCCATGAACAGGCCTACAAGAGCCATGATCGGGATGGAGAACAGGATCGCGAGTGGAACCGACCAATCTATGATCGCAGCCCCTGTTTCCGGGCCGAACCATGCTTCGACATAAGGTGTTTCCACCTTGAGCGGATTGCCCAGAAAGTCTGTCTGCGTCTCATCGATAGTGACGAAGGACAGAGAAAGCAGACGGCTGAGGGTAACCGCGCAGAAAGCCCCGATCATGAACAGCGCGCCATGCGCGAAATTGACCACGCCCAACGTTCCGAAGATGAGGGTCAGGCCCAGGGCAATCAGCGCATAGGCCGAGCCTTTGTCCAGACCGTTCAGAATTTGAAGAAGTATCGCGTCCATCGCTCTCAACTCGGATGTTCAGCGCGCGTCGCGGTGGCCCCCAACCGCGCAGAATTTCAAGGAAACGGGACAGGACGAAAACCGCCCTGCCCCTTCGCAATCAAGGATATCAGGCGCCCGGGTTACAGGTTCCCAGCGCACCGCCCGCAAACTGCGGATGATCCGGCGGATAGGTAACCTGAGCTGCCGGCGTCACTTCGACGATCTCAAGAAGGTCGAACGCGGAGCTCGGGTTTTCCTTACCCTTCACCACGAGAACGTCCTTGAAGCACTGGTGATCTTCGGCACGATAAAGCGTCTTGCCGTTGCCCAGACCGTCGAACTCGAAGCCTTCGAGGGCTTCAACCACGCCGCATGGGTTGAACGTACCGGCACGCTCACACGCATCGGCATAAAGCAGTGCCTGCACGTAGGTGGTGTGCGCAGCCTGGCTCGGCGGGAAGCCGTATTCCTGACCGAAGGACTTCACGAAGGCCTTGGAGCCTTCATCCTGCAGTGACCAGTGCCAGTTGGTGGATCCGAAGATGCCCTTAACGTTCTCACCGGCACCCTTTGCCATCAGACGCGAGTACAACGGAACGATGATCTCGAAGTTCTTGCCGTTCACCTGCTTGTCGCGCAGACCGAACTGAACCGCGTTGGTGAGCGAGTTCACCATGTTACCACCGTAGTGGTTCAGGACGAGAACGTCCGCATCGGACTGAAGAACAGGTGTGATGTAAGCGGAGAAGTCCGTCGCTGCGAGCGGCGTCTTGACCGTTTCAACAGTCTCCCAGCCCAGAGCTTCCGTGGACTCGCGCACAGCCTGCTCTGTGGTGTAACCCCAGTTGTAGTCTGCAGTCAGGTGATAGGCCTTGCGGTCTTCACCATAAGCGTTCTTCAGAACCGGTGCGAGCGCAGCGCCCGACATGTAGGAGTTGAAGAAGTGACGGAAGCCGTTGGCTTTCTTGTCTTTACCAGTGGTGTCGTTGGAGTGGGTCAGGCCGGCCATGAAAATCACGCCTGCTTCCTGGCAAAGCGCCTGGACAGCAACGGCCACGCCGGAGGACGAACCACCGGTGATCATGATCGCACCATCTTTTTCGATCATGGATTTCGCGGATGCGCGCGCCGCGTCCGATTTGGTTTGGGTGTCGCCGGTGACGTATTCGACCTTCTTGCCAAGGATACCGTTGCCCTTGAGCGCCTTGGACGAGAACGTGCTCAGCATTCCGCCGTCGCCTTCTCCGTTCAGGTGCTTCACGGCAAGCTGGTATGCGCGCAGTTCATCTGCGCCTTCGTCGGCATAAGGTCCGGTCTGCGGGACGTTGAAACCCAGTGTTACCGTCGAACCGGTGGGCTCGTTGAGGTAACCCTGCGACCAGGCCCGGCTCGAGAAGACCGTGGGCATGGCAAGCGCGGTACCACCGAGCGCACCAGCGCGCAAAATGGAACGACGATTAAAGGGTTTGCGAATTAAGCTCATACTTTCCTCCCAGAAAGGCACGATGCGCCCCCTTTGGACGCATCTGCGATAGCTGTACAGCCGCTAGCAATTCTGGACTGTTCCCCGACCGGAACACCGGCACCTCACTGCCAAAACCGCAAGCCGGTGGAACTGTAGAAAAAGACATTACAAATCAGCAATACGACTATCGGATCGCATCCGGCAGGAAACTCATTAGACTTTCGAAGTATTCACGGCTAATCGCAGCTTCATTAAGTCAAGAATTATTGCATTGCAGCATCTGTTTTTCTGCAAACAAACAACATCTTAATTGATTTGATTTTGGCAGCGCAAAATATTCCTAACGCCCGAGCGAAAAACGGAAATATCTTCAGCCGCTTAGACGAAAGTTGTACACGAAAACAATCTTGTCACAGGGTTCAGGTTCAATTGACGGCGGTGGCGCTGCAAAGATAGGCTGCAATCGCCTCCGCTACTCGCCTTTTTCGCTATCAGGACACATACTTATGACCATTCTTTCGTCGCTCGAAGAATTGCACACCCATTACGGATCAGTCGGTGAGGCATCTCTGATCAAGGAGATTGATTCGCTTAGTCCCGCATACCGGAAGATCGTCGAAAACGCGGCGTTTTGCGCACTCTCCACATGCGGTCCCGAGGGCCTTGATTGTTCTCCGCGCGGCGATGACGGCCCTGTCGTTCGAATAAAGGATGGCCGGACGCTGCTACTTCCGGACCGGCGCGGCAACAATCGAATTGATTCGCTGCGGAATATCATCCGCGATCCGCGTGTTGCGCTGATGTTCATGGTACCCGGTTGGAACAATGTTCTCAGGGCAAACGGCAAAGCGGTTATTTCCGTCGACCCGGATCTGCTTGCGTCGTTCGAAAAAGAAGACCGTCAGCCGAGATCCGTCATCGTCATTACGATCGACGCGGTCTATTTTCAGTGCGCACGCGCCATCATGCGAGCAGGGCTCTGGAGGCCGGAGAGCCGGATTTCAGACGGCGACCTGCCGACGCCGGGCGCGATCATGCAAGAAATCAAGGATGGCTTCGACGGGCGGGCCTATGACGAGGCCTGGCCTGAACGGGCTGCCAAGAGCATGTGGTGACATCAACCCTTGGAACATGGGGCATCGAGCTCCATATTTCTGTGAACTTTCTGACATCATCCACCGAGGACTTTCATGACCGCCAATCCGCTGCTCGCCGACTGGACAACTCCATTCGAACTGCCGCCATTCAGCGATATCGATCCGGGACACTTCGAGGAAGCCTTCGAGACTGCGATGGCAGAAGCCCGTGCTGAAAGCGATGCAATAGCGGACCAGCTCGCGGAACCAACGTTCGAAAACACGATTGTTGCGCTTGAAGGGTCCGGCAAGCGGCTGACAAAGGTCGCGCGCACATTTTTCAATCTCTCCAGCGCCGATACCAATGAGGCCTTGCAAGCGATTGAGCGGGACGTTGCGCCAAAACTTGCCAAACATTCCTCTGACATGCTCTTGAACGAGAAGCTCTACGCGCGCATTGCGGCGCTTTGGGACCAGCGCAATTCGCTTGGCCTGAATTCCGAAGACGCAAAGGTTCTTGAGCGGTACCACAAGATGTTTCAACGGGCCGGTGCCGGTCTGGATGAAACCGGCAAGTCCCGCATGGCGGACATTTCGCAGCGGCTCGCGACCCTGGGAACGCAGTTTTCGCAGAACATCCTCAAGGATGAATCGGACTACCAACTTGTCCTGGAAACAGAGGAAGATCGTGCCGGGCTTCCCGACTTCTTGCTGACTGCGGCCGCAGAGGCAGCAAAGGAACGCGGGGTCGATGGCAAGCATGTCATTACCCTTTCCAGATCCAGCATCGAACCGTTCCTGCAATTTTCCACGAACCGGAGTTTGCGCGAAGAGGCGTTCAGAGCCTGGAGTGCGCGGGGCGAGCGCGACGGCAAAACCAACAATCGGGACATCATCGCTGAAACGCTGGCATTACGTGCGGAAAAGGCCGACCTGCTTGGGTTTGACAATTTCGCAGCCTTCAAACTCGACGACAGCATGGCAAAAAAACCCGACAATGTTCGCGAGTTGCTGACCAGGGTGTGGGAACCGGCAGTTGCGCAGGCTCGCGAGGAGCAAGCGAAGCTGGCGGAGATGGCGGCGGAAACAGGTGAAAACCACCCCATCGAAGCCTGGGACTGGCGCTTTTACTCTGAAAAGGTCCGCAAGGCAGAGCATGACCTCGATGAAACGGAGCTCAAACCCTACCTCCAACTCGACAACATGATTGCAGCAGCCTTTGAAACGGCAACACGCTTGTTCGGGCTGACATTCAAAGAACTGGACGGCCTACCGGTTTATCATCCTGATGTGCGTGCGTTCGAAGTTCTTGACCGTTCCGGCAAGCATGTTGGTCTTTTCCTCGGCGACTATTTTGCACGGCCTTCCAAACGCTCTGGCGCCTGGATGAGCGCATTTCGCTCACAGCACAAGATTGACGGCGAAATCTCGCCGATCATCGTCAACGTGATGAATTTCTCGAAAGGGGCCCCTGGCGAAGCAACACTTCTTACATTCGACGATGCCCGTACCCTGTTTCATGAGTTCGGTCACGCGTTGCACGGGCTCTTGTCCGACGTAACTTATCCGATGATATCTGGAACCAGTGTCGTGCGTGACTTCGTAGAGCTGCCGTCGCAGCTTTATGAACACTGGCTTTCTGAACCCGAAGTCCTGTCCAAATTCGCGACACACTACAAAACGGGTGACGCGATGCCGCCGGAATTGCTGGAAAAGCTTCTTGCTGCGGCCAATTTCAACCAGGGTTTTGCCACCGTAGAATACACGTCTTCTGCCTTGATCGATCTGGAATTGCATCTCTTGGACGATCCGGGTGATCTGGACATCGCCGCGTTCGAGAAGACAGAGCTCGACAAAATCGGAATGCCGGCGGCAATTACCATGCGCCATCGCATTCCCCATTTTCAGCACGTCTTTTCCGGGGACGCCTACTCTGCGGGCTATTACAGCTACATGTGGTCCGAAGTGATGGACGCGGATGCCTTCGGAGCTTTCGAAGAAGCTGGCGACATTTTCGATCCCGAAGCTGCCGAAAGATTACTGACGCATATCTACTCCGCAGGAGGTCATCCAGATCCCGCGGAGACCTACAAGGCATTCAGAGGGCGGGCTCCTGAAATCGATGCCCTCTTGAAAAAACGCGGGTTTGCGGCCTGAATACCGGGCGGCCGGACATCACTATCCGGCCGCAATGAGATATTCAGGAATAGAAAATGATCAAACCAATGGCGCCGCCACCTGAACCGACTGCGGGTCTTTTGCGTTATTGCCTCGTCCTGAGCGGTGTTGCAGGTGCGATTGGCGTTGTCAGCATGGCTTTGGCAGCACATGCGGGAAACGGGACCTCACTGACAACAGCCGCTCAGATGCTGATGTTCCACGCACCGGTCTTTCTCGGCATCGGTATCCTGGCGCAAATTCGCAAGGTTTTGCTACTTCCGATCACGGCATTTCTGCTGACAGCCGGACTGGTTCTGTTTTGCGGTGATCTGTTCAGCAGAACCTTTGCCAACGACCGATTGTTTCCCATGGCCGCGCCGATCGGCGGCATGTTCCTGATTGTCAGCTGGATTTCACTGACACTGGGAGCGATCCGTGTCAGACCGCGGTTCTGAGACCGCTAGTTCTTCAACCTGTCCGCATGCCAGGCGACATGATCGCGGGCGAATGTCGCAACGAAATAATACGAGTGATCGTAGCCTTCCTGCAGCCGGTAACAATGCGCCGTCTTGGTCTCGATGAGTGCGGATGAAAGAGCATCCGGTTTCAGGAGGTCAAAGAACTGATCATCCGCGCCCTGATCAACCAGGACATCACCGACCCAGCCCTTGTCCTTCAAAAGCAGCGATGCGTCGTGGCCCTGCCAAAGGTTTTCGTCTGCACCCAGGTAGGCACCCAGCTGTTTTCTTCCCCAATCCGACGCCGTCGGGTTTGAGATCGGTGCGAAGGCAGACAGAGATTGGTAATGTCCCGGATATTTCATTGCGAGCGTCAAGGCCCCGTGACCTCCCATGGAATGGCCGGTGATGCCGTGATGAACAGACACCGCGAAATGTTCGGTCACAAGGTCGCGCAATTCGCCGGCAACATAGGTTTCCATCTGGAAATGAGGGCTCCAGGGAGCTTCCGTCGCATTTACATAAAAACCTGCACCCTGCCCCAGGTCATAAGCGTCATCGTTGGCGACACCGTCGCCACGCGGGCTGGTATCGGGAAACACCAGGGCAATGCCGAATTCGGCCGCATGTGCCTGTAAACCGGCCTTGGTCATGGCGTTTTCGTGTGTGCAGGTCAGTCCAGACAGATACCAGAGACAGGGAACAGGCCCATCGAGCGCCTGAGGCGGCATATAGACCGCAAATGTCATCTCAACGCCGCACGCCTCCGACATGTGGCTGTAGACACCCTGAACACCGCCAAAGGCCTTGTTTTCCGAAACAGTTTTCATCTGAAGTCGCCTATCTGAAAATCAATCCACTCGCCTGGAACCTTTGGCGCGCGAAGAACTTGCGGAAATCCGGGCAACCCACGAACAGAAATGCTCCTGTCGTGGTGTCGCTCCGGATCTCCAATTGATTCGACTACCCGCACCCCAATGTGCGATCCGCGTCAGTACAAAACGACTGACCGGATCGACTCGCCGGCATGCATCAGGTCAAAGCCCTTGTTGATGTCTTCAAGCGGCATTGTGTGCGTGATCATCGGATCGATTTCAATCTTGCCGTCCATGTACCAGTCAACGATCTTGGGCACATCCGTGCGGCCACGCGCTCCACCGAAGGCCGTTCCGCGCCAGGAGCGGCCCGTCACGAGCTGGAACGGGCGCGTCGCGATCTCAGCGCCGGCGGGCGCGACACCAATGATGATGCTCTCACCCCAGCCCTTGTGGGCCGCTTCAAGCGCAGTACGCATAACCCCAACATTGCCGGTCGCATCAAACGTATAGTCCGCTCCGCCCTTGGTCAGGTCGACCAGGTAAGGCACGAGATCTCCCTCGACCTCAGTCGGGTTTACGAAATCCGTCATCCCGAAGCGGGTCGCCATCTCAACCTTGGCCGGGTTGAGATCAACACCAACAATCTGATCAGCACCCGCAAGACGCAGGCCCTGGATCACGTTGAGGCCGATGCCGCCGAGACCAAAGACGATCGCGCGAGACCCCTCCTCCACCTTTGCGGTGTTGATCACGGCGCCGATACCGGTCGTCACTCCGCAACCGATGTAACAAACCTTGTCGAAGGGAGCGTCCGGCCGGATCTTCGCGAGTGCGATTTCCGGGACGACCGTGTAGTTGGCAAATGTGGACGTGCCCATGTAGTGCAGGATTGGATCGCCATCCAGCGTGGTGAAACGGGAGGAGCCGTCCGGCATCAGGCCCTGACCCTGCGTAGAGCGGATCGCCTGGCAGAGATTGGTCTTGGGATTGAGGCAATATTCGCAGTTACGGCACTCTGGCGTGTAAAGCGGAATGACATGGTCACCCGGCTTCAGCGTCGTCACACCCGGGCCGACTTCGACAACAACGCCTGCTCCCTCGTGACCGAGAATTGCGGGAAAAAGCCCCTCCGGATCGGCGCCTGACAAGGTGAACTCGTCGGTATGGCAAATACCCGTTGCCTTGACCTCAACCAGAACCTCAAAGGCCCGCGGCCCTTCAAGGTTTACGGTGGTTACTTCAAGTGGTTTTCCGGCACCTACGGCCACGGCTGCACGAACTTCCATGGAAGGCTCTCCCCTATCTGTTGTTTCATGGAGAGTTACCGGCCCTTGTTTCAATTGCAAGAAGCGAAACGACCTCTGATGTAAGGAATGCGTAAATCGTCAATAAAATTGATGTTTTTGCGCAATCGTCAGGATGTAGAACCGGGCGAAAACGCGAAAACCGAGATCAGCGCTTTGAGCGCCCAAACAGAAGCGACACCTATGTCGTATTCTGACAAACAAGCGACTGAAACCTGATACGCAAATGCATGTGCAATCGCGAATATGCGCGGCAATAGACTGGGCCAACCCGCGTCGGTATGGTCCCGTTTTGTGTCATTCAACAAATCAGGCTGAGCTTACGGTGTTTGCGCCCGGAAGTTGTCTGAAACGTGCGGAGCCGCTGCTTCATGAAGCGATATTCCTTTCTGGAACTGGCAAAGAATGCCTTTTCCGCGCACCAGAACTGGGGCCGCCAATGGCGATCGCCGGAGCCCAAGACCGAATATGACGTGGTAATCGTTGGCGCCGGCGGGCACGGTTTGGCAACGGCCTACTATCTCGCCAAGGAACACGGTGTGCGCAACGTTGCGGTGATCGAAAAAGGCTGGCTCGGCGGCGGCAATACCGGCCGGAACACGACGATCGTGCGGTCTAACTATCTTTGGGAAGAAAGCGCAGCACTTTACAACCATGCGATCGGCTTGTGGCAGGGCCTTTCGCAGGAGCTCAACTACAATGTCATGTACTCTGCACGCGGCGTGATGATGCTCGCGCACACGGTACACGACGTACAGGTCGCGCAGCGACACATTCATGCAAACCGCCTGGCTGGCGTGCAGAACGAGTGGCTGACACCGGAGAAGGCAAAGGAATATTGCCCTCCTCTCAACATTTCGAAGAACATCCGGTATCCCGTCATGGGCGCGGCCCTTCAGCGCGTCGGCGGCACTGCGCGGCACGACGCCGTGGCCTGGGGCTATGCACGTGGGGCCGATGATCTTGGCGTCGATATCATCCAGAATTGCGCGGTGACGGGCATTCGGCGCGGACAGGACGGTGCCGTTGAAGGCGTCGAAACGTCCAAAGGCTTTATCAAGGCGAAGAAAATCGGCGTTGTCGCCGCGGGTCACACTTCCACGGTCATGGACATGGCCGGTGTGCGCATGCCGCTGGAATCCTTTCCGCTTCAAGCGCTCGTGTCCGAGCCGGTGAAGCCAGCCTTTCCCTGCGTGGTCATGTCGAACACGATCCACGCCTACATTTCGCAATCCGACAAGGGCGAACTGGTTATCGGCGCCGGCACGGACCAGTTTATTTCCTATTCCCAGACGGGTGGCATCCATATCTCCAATCACACGATTGACGCGATCTGTGAGCTTTTCCCGCATTTCCGGCGCATGCGCATGCTGCGCAACTGGGGCGGTATCGTCGACGTGACCCCAGACCGCTCCCCAATCCTGTCCAAGACACCAGTCGCTGGCCTTTACGTGAATTGCGGCTGGGGAACCGGCGGCTTCAAGGCAACACCGGGCTCCGGACACGTCTTCGCGCACACGATCGCCAAGGACGAGCCGAACCCGATCAACGCCCCTTTCACCATCGACCGGTTCCGGACCGGACGCCTCATCGACGAAGCAGCTGCCGCTGCCGTCGCGCACTAGGAAAGATCTCGTCAGATGTTGCTGGTTTACTGCCCCTATTGCGGCGTCTCACGCCCGGAAACCGAGTTTTCCTGCCGCGGCGAAGCCCATATTGCAAGACCCGCCGACCCGTCGCAGACGAGCGACGAGGATTGGGTCAATTTTCTCTACATGCGGTCCAATAGCAAGGGTGTCTACGTGGAACGCTGGCGTCATATCCATGGATGCGGCCGTTTTTTCAATGCCGTGCGCAATACCGTCAGTGACGAATTCCTGAAATTCTACAAGACCGGCGAACCGATGCCTGATCTTGAAGAGCTCGCCAAGGAGGCCGGCAAATGAGCCAGCCATTTCGGACCGAAAAGGGGGGCCGGATCGATCGGTCCCAACAACTCACCTTCACTTTCGATGGCGAAGAGATGCAGGGCCACCAGGGCGATACGCTCGCCTCGGCACTTCTTGCAAACGGTGTCCATCTCGTTGGAAGGTCATTCAAGTATCATCGCCCGCGCGGGATCCTGACCGCCGGTTCAGAGGAACCGAATGCGCTTGTTGGCGTCTACCGGAACGGTGACCAGACCCCAAACCTGCGCGCGACGCAGGTCGAACTCTATCAGGGGCTGGAAGCGATTTCCCAGAACAGGTTTCCATCGCTCGGGTTCGACGTCGGTGCAGTCAATGACAGGCTGTCCATGTTCTTCCCGGCAGGTTTCTACTACAAGACCTTCATGTGGCCGAAATCCTTCTGGGACAAGGTCTATGAGCCGGTCATTCGTGCAGCTGCAGGTCTCGGGAAACCGCCCAAGAATCCGGATCACGATCACTACGGAAACCTTT
Source organism: Roseibium sp. MMSF_3544 (assembly GCF_030732845.1). Classification (GTDB taxonomy): domain Bacteria; phylum Pseudomonadota; class Alphaproteobacteria; order Rhizobiales; family Stappiaceae; genus Roseibium. Next base: position 225,157 of record NZ_JASHKA010000011.1, on the reverse strand, counting down.
ACGCCCATTGCGATGTACTGGTTGCAGGTTCCGGTCCAGCCGGACTGGCCGCAGCGCTCGCAGCAGCAGAAACCGGGGCAAAGGTCCTCCTGTGTGACGAGCAGGCGGAATTCGGAGGATCCTTGCTGACAGAGGCGAACGCCACCATCGACGGCAAAGCGCCGGCAGATTGGGTTGCGGATGCTGTCGCCAAACTTCAAGCAATGGACAATGTCACACTGCTGAGCAGAACCACCGCATTCGGCTACTTTGCGCACAATTACATCGCGCTTGTCGAGCGGGTGACGGAGCACCTGCCGACACCCGATCCGAAGCTGCCGCGCGAACGCCTTTGGCAAGTCCGCGCAAAGGAAGTCGTGATCGCTGCCGGCTCGATCGAACGTCCGATGGTGTTCCCGGAAAATGACCGGCCAGGCATCCTGCTTGCCGAAGCCGGCCGCACCTATCTCAATCGATACGGCGTAAAAGTCGGTCACAAGGTCGTGGTCGCAACCGCCTGTGACACGGCATGGCAAGCAGCATTCGACCTGGCCGATCACGGCGTTGAAGTGGCGGCGATTGTCGAAATGCGCGAAACGCCGCCGGAAAGCCTGATGTCGATTGCCAAGGCGCGCGGTATCCGCGTTGAAGCCGGCTGCATCGTCACAGGAACGCTCGGCCGCAAACGGATCAAGTCCGCCCTGCTTGGACGGCTGATGACCTCCGGCCAGGTCGCCTCAGGTGGTCAGGTCGACTGCGATGCGCTCCTTATGTCCGGTGGCTGGACCCCAACCGTCAGCCTGTACTCTCAATCCCGCGGTAAAGTCGTGTGGGATGCGGACAAAGGCGCTTATGTGCCAGGCAAGTCGGTACAAAAGGAACGTTCGGTCGGTGCCGCCAAAGGCCTTTACGGCCTGCAGGCAACCCTTGAAGACGGATATGCCGCCGGTGAAGAAGCTGCAAAAGCGGCAACCGGAAAGTCCGCGACAATCACTTACGCCACGGCAACGGGCGGCGAAGCAGGAGACGGTGGAACGCTCGGCGCCCTGCCCCACGACCGCAACGCTTCACGCGTCAAGGCTTTCGTCGACTACCAGAACGATGTGACGGCCAAGGACGTGAAACTGGCCGTTCGCGAGGGCATGCAGTCGATCGAGCATATCAAGCGTTACACCACGACCGGCATGGCCACCGACCAAGGGCGCCTTTCGAACATGAATGCACTTCAGATTGCATCCGGTGCGCTTGAGCGGCCCATGACAGATGTCGGACTGACAACATTCCGCCTGCCCTATACACCGACAACTTTTGGCGTTTTTGCGGGCGTTGCCCGTGGCGACTTCTTCGACCCGGTACGCAAGACGCCGTCTCACGACTGGGTCGTCGACAACGGCGGTGTCTTTGAGGATGTCGGCCAATGGAAACGGACATGGTACTTCCCGAAAAATGGTGAAGACATGCACGCGGCTGTCGCCCGCGAATGCAAGACTGTCCGCGACAGCGTCGGTCTGTTCGACGCATCGACGCTCGGCAAGATCGAAGTTGTCGGGCCCGATTCGGCCGAGTTCCTGGAACGGATGTACACCAATCCATGGAAGAAGCTCGCCCCGGGCCGGTGCCGGTATGGTCTGCTCCTGAACGATGCCGGTTTCATTACCGATGACGGTGTCATCGGGCGACTTGCAGAAGACCGCTTCCACGTCACGACGACGACGGGCGGCGCGCCAAGCGTCTTTGCCACGATGGAAGACTACCTGCAGACAGAGTGGCCTGATCTCGATGTCTGGATTACCTCAACCACGGAGCAGTACGCCGTCGCCGCGGTTCAGGGTCCGAAGGCCCGAGAGGTGATTGCGCCGTTCATCGAAGGTGTTGATCTGTCCAACGACGCCTTCCCGCATATGAGCGTCAGGGAAGCCACTTTCTGCGGCGTCCCCTGCCGGTTGTTCCGTATCTCCTTTACCGGTGAGCTCGGGTTCGAAATCAACGTTCCACGCCGCCATGGCAAGATGATGTGGGAAACCCTGGCCAAGGAAATCGAAAAGCACAGTGGCACCACCTACGGCACGGAGACCATGCATGTTCTGCGCGCAGAAAAGGGATACATCATCGTCGGGCAGGACACCGACGGCACCGTGACGCCGCAGGATGCGGGCATGACCTGGGCCATCGGTAAGAAGAAGTTCGATTTCGTCGGAAAACGCGGGTTGGAGCGACCAGACCTTGTGGCAGACAACAGGAAGCAGTTTGTCGGCCTTCTTACCAAGGATCCGAAGGTGAAACTTGAGGAAGGTGCGCAAATCACAACTGCTGAAACACCGGCAACCGGAACGCCGGCAGAAGGGCATGTCACATCGTCGTACTATAGCCCCGCTCTTGACCGCTCAATCGCGCTTGCGGTGGTGAAGAACGGTCATGCGCTCGATGGAAAAACCCTCTACGTGCCCATGCCGGAAGGCAGCATACCGGTCGAGGTGACCGGCACGGTGTTCTATGACAAGGAAGGAGCACGGATCAATGTCTGATGGTCTGGCAAGCGATCTGATCACACCTGATGCAGGCGCAAGCCCTCTCCTGAACCAAAACGATCTCTCGATCCTCAAGGCATCCCCCTTGACGAGACTTTCGTTCCGGGCACGGGAAACCGCGCTGAACGATGCAGGGACTGCCTTCGGCGTCCCGCTGCCGGTCAAACCGCTGTCCAGTGAAACCGGTGACAAGCGCGCCGCACTCTGGATGGGTCCGGATGAATGGACGTTACTGGCACCTGAAGACGAGCTCCAGTCGGTCTTTGAGCAGATGGAAAGCGGGCTCGGCGCCCATCCTCATGCGCTCGTCGACATTTCAGAGCGGTCCGACGCGATCATCTTGAGCGGCAAAAAAGCAGTTTGGCTGCTCAACACGGGCATCTTCATCGATTTCTCGCTGGAGGCGTTTCCGGTCGGGACCGTGGCCCGGACAGTCTTTCACAAATCCCCGGTGATGGTCTGGCGCGTGGCAGAGGAAACATTTGTTGTCGAAGCCTGGGTGTCGTTCATGGACTACGTTTCAGGTCTCCTGGTGCAATCGGCACAGGAACTTGAAGCCGCCTGACGAGACTCTCCAATTCGTGACGAAAAACCCTTGTGGAGATGTTCACAAGGGTTTTTCTTTGCCACAGACACTCAATAAGCACGATTAGCCTTGGCGAACGCCAACGGCTTGTGCAGCTATTTCAAACCCTTTACTTGCAAATGAACGATAAAACCCGCCACTCTTAACGACATGCTCAAAATCGGTTCCTACAACATCCAAAAAGCCATCGGTGTCGACGCAAGACGTCGGCCGGAGCGGACGCTCAAGGTCATTGAGGAACTGAATTGCGATATTCTGGCGTTGCAGGAGGCCGACAAGCGGTTCGGGCCGCGCGAGAGCACCTTGGATCGTGACAGTATCCTGTACAAAACCGACTACCGGCCCGTGCCATTTGCCAAGGGAAGCAAAAGTCTCGGCTGGCACGGCAATGCAATCCTTGTGCGCAATTCGATCGGCATTGACGCCTATCGGCGGTTGGATTTGCCGACATTGGAACCACGCGGCGCCGTTGCTGCGGATTTAGACGTCGACGGGCACAAGATCCGGGTCGCAGCAATGCATCTGAGCCTTGTCGGCCACTTTCGGAAAAAGCAGATCGCCTCACTGATGCACCAGCTTCACGAGCATCTCGATTATCTGCCCACAGTGCTCATCGGCGATCTGAACGAATGGCGGGACACGTCCCGCAGCATGAAATTGCTCAAAGAACGCTATGAAGTGACGACGCCCGGCAAGAGTTTTCCAAGTCCCCTGCCCGTCGGGAGCCTCGACAGGATCATCACCAGCCCCGAATTCACCGTTCGCCAGGCGGGTGTGCACAAATCAAAGACGGCTCGCGTCGCGTCCGATCATCTTCCAGTCTGGGCGCACCTGTCACTTGAAGCGTCCGCTCAACTCGCTGCTCAGCCATCGATGTCCTGAGATTGCCGCTGCGCAAAGGGAATTGGGTTCAGGGTACGGACCCAGACCAGCGTGAACGGGTATTGTTATCCGATTTTTGCCCGATGACGGTGCAGGAACCGGCCAAGTGCGGGTTCGTCCACCGAAGCAATCGCCTCTGAAAGAGGCAGCCAAATCTGTTTCCGTTGACCGACTTCGGGAAATTTCTTCAACTGCTTCTCGAACTGCAGTCTGAAGACCAGGACCTTTGTCGGGAGCCTCGAACCATCATCAAGTCCCTTAAAGGACCGAAAAGTGCCTATCGGCCTGGTATCGGCTTTACCGATCACACCCGCTTCTTCGTAAGCTTCGATAACAGCGGTCTCAAAAGCCTGCTTTTTCTTTTCCGGCCAACCCTTCGGCAGAATCAATCGACCGGTGTCACGAGTCGAGACGAGCAAGATCTCGTTTTCCCGTTCACCCGGCCGAACGCACAATGCCGCAATCTGCAAACGGTTCTGCTTTAAAAACAAGCCTTTAATACCGTGCAGCCACGAGGCATCGTGTGCCTTTATTGCCTTGGCGAAACTCATCTCCACACCTTTCATAGGAATGGCACGTATAGTGATTTTTGCTGTGTCCGTCCAGTCGAAAAGTGCACATTGTGCACCATCATTTTATTTGCCGGCTCATATTTTCGTGTTCATCCGGCACGGACCGAAACATGATTGGCGGTCCATGCTCCCGGCCAGACTTCCGCTTTTCCGCTTCTCAACCGGCGAAGCTGTTCAACGGGCACATGTGCAAGCAAAAAGAGGTCATCGCCTTGAGCACCGTCTGTCGGCTCACTTTCGGCGCCGATGCCGCTGAAACCGAACTCCTCTTCACAGGGAAGATAGAGCGCCGCGCCGGAAACGTTCGAGTCGTTTTGTGTCGTGCCCTTTGAGACGCCAACGACACCGCATACTGCGACCGCGCACATCAACTCGACAGCCCTCGCCCGGGAGCATCCGTAGACCCGATGGTAGCCGGACAGTTTTTCGGTCATCGACGGGACCAGGATCAGATCCGGTTCGTGTCTGGCAAGCAGGCTGCTGAGCGCGGGCATTTCAACATCAAGGCAAATCAGGATTGCCATTTTCAGTCCGTCGAGCTCAAAAATCTGAAGATGATCGCCCGGCGTCAGAAACCACGTATCCTTGCATTGTTCGAAAGGGGTCAGGCACAGCTTGTCCTGCCGTATCTGCCGTCCATCCGGGGTGACAACAAACGCTGTATTGCTCAGTCCACCGTTGAAACGGACCGGCATCGTGCCCGCCAGCAACGAGATGCCGTGTTTTTCAGACAGCTTTGACAACAACGGTATGAGCTCGCGCCCAACTTCCCCAAGGAATGCCATTTCCTGGTCAGGACGCAATCCTTCAGGCTTGAAGGCAAGACAGCACTCGATCAGGTATTCCGGGAGCATGAGCAACTTCGCTCCTGCGGCGGCTGCACGCGCCATGCCCTTTTCAATCTCTGCAGCAAAGTCTTCCACCGAAGCCGGCGCACGGCCGAGATTGTAAGACCACATTGCAATTGAATAATCCGTCATGACGCGTCGGTGCTCCGCCTGTTGAAGCGCCGTACATAATGCCGCGTCTGCGGCAATTTCAAGTCAGGAGGGAAGACTTGCCTCAATCCAGAAAGAGGCCAGCGAAGACTGCGAGAACAATGAGAAACCCCGTTCCCGTCAAGGCACCATTGGGCTCTTTAGGCAGGCCCTTGAATTTCGCCGACCGGCGCACTTCACGAATGCCGCGCAACGCGTTGTCAGCACGCTTGTCGATTTCCGCAAAATAGGGCGATAGCTCATTCTGAGCACGCATGGCCGTTCCTCAACGATTCCTTCGTGGATTGAGGCTATGCGAGGACCCTTAGAGTTTGGTTAATGGGCGCTTTCCCAGCGCTCGTTAGTGGCGGCTTTTCTGCGGATCGGCAACATCCAAAATCCTCAACTGAACCTTGGGTGTTCCTTGCCATGTGTCGATCGAAAGACTGCCGGAAACGTGAAGGTTCCGGCCCCGGCCTTCAAGCAGCATTTTGCCGTGCGGTTTGTCATCCGCCTTGAAACAGATAGCCTTCAATGTGGAGCCGTCGCCGGCTGCCAGCGTCGCCCGGACATGCCCCTTGCCGACGACATCAGCGAACGTGACCCGGTGCGCTGGAAAGGCAAATACCGGTTCTGAATGCCCAGCCCCATATGGTCCTGCCTTTTCCAGGAGTTCCATAAGGTCCAAGGTTGCCCCGGTTGCCGTCAATGCGGCATCGACCTTGATTTCCCGATGTGCTGTTGCAGCGTCGACGTCCGCTTGCAATGTCTCGTTGAAAAACGCCTCCAGGTCCGATGCCTTGTCGCGATGGACCGTGAGACCGGCCGCCATTGCATGACCGCCTCCCTTTTCCAGGAGGCCGTCTTCGACCGCTTGCCGCACAGCCTTGCCGAGATCAACACCAGGAATCGACCGACCGGATCCCGTTCCCTTTCCCGTTTCGTCAAAAGAGATCGCGAACGCAGGGCGTCTGTGGGCTTCCTTGAGACGGGACGCGATCAGACCGACAATGCCGGGATGCCAATCCTCAGACCCTGTCAGCAGAACAGAAGGGTCGCGTTGCTCGATCGCGGCAACCGCTTCGGCACCTGCCTGTTCAAGCATCAAGGCTTCCATCGTCTGACGCTCACTGTTCAGCTGATCCAGCCTCTCTGCAAGTGCACGCGCCTCGTGCGGGTCTTCCGTCGTGAGCAATCTTGCTCCCAGTGCCGCGTCACCGATGCGTCCGCCTGCATTGATCCGCGGACCGATCAGAAATCCCAGATGATAGGGCGCCGGGCGGCCACTTACCCGCGCAACATCAGCGAGCGCCGTCAATCCGTAATTGCGCCGCTGATGCATGACCGCGAGCCCACGTGTGACATAGGCCCGGTTCAGCCCGCGAAGCGGAACAACATCGCAAACCGTTCCGAGCGCCACGAGGTCGAGCAAGCTCATCAGGTCGGGTTGTTGCCCGTTTTGAAACGCGCCTCGCCTTCTCAGTTCCCTGTTCAGACCGACCAAAAACAGGAAGGTTACACCGACCGCCGCCAGATGTTCCTGACCTGACAGATCGTCCTGACGGTTCGGGTTGACGAGCGCGACCACTTCGGGAAGGGTCTCGCCGACCTGGTGGTGATCTATGACAACCACATCCAGGTCCAGTTTCCGCGCCGTCTCGAAAGCTTCGAAAGAGGTGCTGCCGCAGTCGAGCGTGACCAAGAGCTCCGCGCCGCTCTGGTGCAAATGTTCGATCGCCGGCCCGTTGGGCCCATAACCTTCGATGATCCGGTCGGGTATATGAATGACCGGATCTTGTCCAAGCCATTGCAGGTATTTGGCAAAAATGGCCGAGGACGTGGCACCGTCGACATCGTAGTCGCCGAAAATCGCGATTTTCCTGTCACCTTGAATTGCGTCAGCAACCCGCATTACGGCGTCATCGAGATCGACAAGCCTGGAAGGATCCGGCATCAGGTTTTTGATGGAAGGCGCCAGAAAGTCCGCCGCCTGATCGGCGACGACGCCCCTGGCGGCCAGAACGCGCGCAAGAACATCCGGCAATCCGTGCATCTGCGCGATTGCCATCGCATTACGGGTATCGGTCGGGCTCAGCCTTTCGCGCCACGCATTGTCGTTCGCCGAACGCGCGACCCCCAATACAAGCCGTCTTTCTTCCTCTCCGGAATTATTGAGCATTCAGAGCCGATCTTGATCCAGGCTTCAATCCAAATGGAACTTTTCCAAATCCGTATGCTGGGCCTTGATGTAACGAACTGTGCCCGTGGAGGAGCGCATGACAACTGTATGTGTCGTGATGTGCTGTCGGCCAAAACGCACGCCTTGAAGGAAGTTTCCGTCGGTAACGCCGGTTGCTGCGAAGAGCACATCCGGCCCTGCCATTTCCTCAAGCGTATATTTCTTCTTGATATCCTCAATACCCATGCGGTGTGCGCGTTCGACCTGCTCGTCGCGCGTGATCACCAGGCGGGACTGCATCTGTCCGCCAATGCAACGAAGGGCGGCAGCAGCAAGGACCCCCTCCGGTGCGCCCCCAATACCCGCGTAAATGTCTATCCCCGTCTCGTCCGGATCCGTGGTGTGAATGACACCAGCGACATCGCCGTCACCAATGAGACGGATGGCGGCACCGGTTGCGCGGATGTCCTCGATCAGTCTGGCGTGACGCGGCCGGTCGAGCACGCAAGCGGTCACTTCATTGACCTTTACACCCTTTTCCTTTGCGACAGCGGCAATGTTGTCTGCAACGGGTGCATCGAGGTCAATCAGATTGGCCGGGTAGCCGGGCCCGATTGCGATCTTGTCCATATAGCTGTCGGGAGCATTCAGAAGATCGCCTTCAGGCGCGAGCGCTATCACCGCAAGAGAATTCGGCAGGTTCTTCGCGCAAATCGTGGTTCCTTCGAGAGGATCGAGCGCGATGTCGACTTTCGGGCCCTGCTTCGTTCCAACGTTTTCGCCGATATAAAGCATCGGGGCTTCGTCGCGCTCGCCTTCGCCAATCACCACAGTGCCATCGATCGGCAGACGGTTGAGTTCGCGCCGCATTGCGTCCACTGCCGCCTGGTCAGCCGCCATTTCGTCGCCGTGACCACGCAAACGTGCCGCCGACACGGCCGCTCTCTCGCTGACACGGGCCAGTTCAAGGGTCAGAATCCGATCCAGTCCACTCGGCGACTGATTTTCAGTATTGGACATCAACATCTCCAGTCTCTCCCCACGCGACGTCAGGTCGGGCAACTCATTCATCAATTCAGTTTTTCAATCCGGATCATTTGCGGCTGTTCGGCAACAACACCCTTGGACATGATCACGTCGAGGGCCTCTTTAATCGCGACCTCGGTCGTTTCATACGTGATCAAGATGACAGGTTGAGGCGTATCGGCGTCATAAGTTGCCGGCGCATCTTCAGTTGCGTGACGCTTTTGAACGATGGATTCCAGCGATATCCCGGCCTCGCCCATGCAACGGGCAATTTCCGCAAATGCACCCGGTCTGTCGAAAACCGAAAGACGGATATAATAACCACCCTCATGAAGGCGCATGCGCGCGCGCTCATACGCTTCAAGGTCCGCGGCCGGCATGCCGAGAACGCGGGTTTCGTCACCTCTGGCAATGTCGGCAATATCGGCAACAACCGAGGATGCTGTGGCGTTACCGCCAGCGCCTGGTCCAACCAGCACGATTTCGCCGACAAAATCACCGTCGACAGCAACGGCGTTCAAGACACCGTCAATCCTCGCGATGGCTGAGGATTTCGGCACCATGGTCGGATGCACACGCTGCTCAATACCGGTCTCCGTGCGCTGAGCCACACCAAGGAGCTTGATCCTGTAGCCCAGTTCATCCGCAGCTTGAATGTCAGCGGTCGTGATCGACGTAATGCCTTCCATGAAGATAGTGTCGCTGGAGATCTTCGTCCCGAACGCAAGGCTCGTCAGGATCGCCAGCTTGTGCGCCGTGTCATTGCCTTCAATGTCGAAGGTCGGATCGGCTTCGGCGTATCCAAGCCGCTGCGCATCCGCAAGGCATTCCTCGAACCCGATCCCGTCGGCTTCCATACGCGTCAGGATGTAGTTACAGGTGCCATTGAGAATGCCGTAGACACGGCTGATGTCATTCCCTGCCATCGATTCCCGCAAGGTCTTGACGATGGGAATTCCGCCGGCGACAGCCGCTTCATAATTCAGACAGACGTTGTTTGCTTCGGCAGCTTCCGCGAGGTCGACACCATGGCGCGCCAGCAATGCCTTGTTCGCGGTCACGACGTGAATGCCGCGCGCAAGCGCGGCCCTGACGCTGTCCTCCGCCGGCCCGCTTTCGCCGCCGATCAGTTCGACGAATATGTCGATATCCGCGTTCGCCGCCATTTCAACGGGATCCTGATACCAATCGAAAGCCGAAACATCGATGCCGCGATCCTTGGAACGATCGCGCGCGCTCACGGCTGTTACCGCGACGGCTCGACCGGATTTACGTGCGATTTGAGCGCCGTGTTTTTCCAGGAGCTGCACCATGGACGCGCCTACGGTGCCAAGGCCAGCTACGCCGACTTTCAAAGCTTCAGCCATTTACAATTCAGTCCAGTTCTTTTCAGCCAGATGTCTCGAGCGGGATGACGTTGTGCAGCTTTTGATCTGCAGTTTCAAGGAAGCGGCGGATATTTCTCGCGGCCTGGCGCAGACGTTGTTCGTTTTCCACCAATCCGATGCGCACATATTCGTCACCATGCTCGCCGAAGCCGATGCCCGGTGCGACAGCCACGTCCGCTCGCTCCAGCAGCAGCTTGGAAAATTCAAGGCTGCCCAGGCTTCGGAACCGGTCCGGAATCGGGGCCCAACAGAACATGCTCGCCTCGGGTGCGGGGATGTTCCAGCCTGCGCGACCGAAACTGTCGACGACGACATCGCGTCGTTTGCGGTAGACCTCGCGGGTCTCGACAATACAGTCTTCGGGACCGTTCAGCGCGGCAGTCGCGGCCACCTGAATGGGCGTGAATGCGCCGTAGTCGAGATAGGACTTCACACGGGCAAGTGCGGAGACAAGCCGTTCATTTCCCACTGCAAAGCCCATGCGCCACCCCGGCATGGAAAAGGTTTTCGAAAGCGAGGTGAACTCGACGGTGACGTCCATCGCACCTGGAACCTGAAGCACGGAGGGTGGAGGTGTCGCCCCGAAATAGATCTCCGAATAGGCAAGGTCCGACAGAATGAAAATGTTGTGCTTGCGGGCGAAAGCAACAACGTCCTTGTAAAAATCGAGGTCGGCGCAATAGGCCGTCGGATTTGCCGGGTAGCACAGAATAATCGCAATTGGTTTCGGTACCGAATGTATGACGGCCCGCTCCAATGCATCGAAAAACGCAGCGCCCGGCTCGGCGGGAACGTTACGGATCGATGCACCTGCCATCAGGAACCCGAACGTATGAATCGGATAGCTCGGGTTCGGGCTCAGGATCACGTCTCCAGGCGCGGATATCGCCTGAGCCATGTTCGCAAAGCCTTCCTTGGAGCCAAGTGTTGCGATGACCTGTGTATCAGGATCCAGCTTCACTCCGAAACGGCGCCCGTAATAGGCCGCCTGGGCCTTGCGAAGCCCGTGAATGCCCTTGGAGGCCGAATACCGGTGCGTCCTTGGATCCTGGACGACCTCGGTCAGCTTGTCGACAATGTGCTTGGGTGTCGGCAGGTCCGGGTTGCCCATGCCAAGATCAATGATGTCCGCCCCTGCCCCGCGCGCCCTCGCCTTCAGACGGTTGACCTGTTCGAAGACATACGGCGGCAGCCGTTTGATCTTGTGGAATTCCTCCATGGCGCGGATCCTCGCGTGTTAACGACACAGCCGTGCAAACACCAGGCGAAGTGTGCGCGGCGGGGCCCTTTTAGCAGCCTGAAACCGATTGCGCATCCGTCTTTGCGAAACTAGCCACCTAAATTTGGACTGTTTTTTAAAATGGATTTCTGAAGCGTCGAACGGACGTCCGAATTCAAACGATTAGGTCACACCTTGAAAGACCCGGTATCGATGAAATGCATGAATTCGATCGGAGATTATCGATGTTGTCGGGAGAGTTTCAAACCGTTCCGCGGACTTTCAGCCGATCATTCCGCCGCAAATTTGGGACAGGCGGACTTGCACTCCGAAGCGGTGCGCGTCCTGCTACTCCGACGCAAGCGATTCCAGATAGGCTGCAGTTTCTTTCCGGTCCTCAGGATTGATAAGCCCTCTGGACTCGCCAGGATTGACCGGTGGCCCATAGCCTTGAGGCGTCGGCACATTGCCGTTCAACTGGCTTTTATCCGCCTTCATCGCAACAATGAGTGGTGTTCCTGGTCCAACACTGCAAGCAGAGACCGCCAACAGACACACTAAGCTGAAAAGGATTGCGCCAATCCTGCCCATTTTGTTGCCGAGCTCCCTCCAACACACGCCACGTCCGCGACGCCTTCACGTCTTTCGATGCTAACAGATCGCTGGTGAGCGCGCGCGTTTTATAGGCGTTTAATCGTCATTTTGAGTGAAATCATGCCGAGATGGCTAGAGTTGAACTACATTTCAGTGTCATGAACCTCTTTTAGCCAGAGAACGTTCCATACTCCTCAATACCAATCGACGACGCTCAGCCCATGTGTCATAAATAGTCAAACGCCCGAATTACCGACGAAAATTTAACGAGATAACGCATTTCAGAATCGAAGGTTCTCTGGCCGGCAAAAGGCCGAACGGGCAACGAAATACCGGAGGGACTCCCACCCATGTCTGACGACCGCCCGCATCCGATGTTGCAGTACATTATCAACAATCCGGAAGCGTTCGCACAAAACCTGGCAAAAACCCTTGAACAGGCCGGAAAAGCGCTGGCGGCGTATATCGAGCCGCGCGAACAGGGCAAGATCAAGCACGAGTCGACCGACGAACTGACGGGTGTCGTGAAAACACTGGCGCAGGTGAGCGAGTATTGGGTGTCTGATCCCCAACGGGCGATAGAAGCACAGTCAAGGCTTTGGACCGGCTATATCGACCTTTGGAACTCGTCGCTGAAACGCATGATGGGCGAACCCTCCGAACCGGCTGTCGAAACCCCGCCGAGAGACAAACGGTTCGCCGACCCGGACTGGGAAAACAATCAATTCTTCGATTTCATCAAGCAGCTCTATTTGATCACCAGCAAGTGGGCAGAAGACATGGTTCACGAGGCACAGGGCCTCGATGAGCACACGCGCCACAAGGCTGAATTCTACGTCACCCAGATCGCCAACGCCGTCTCTCCTTCCAACTTCGTTCTGACCAATCCGGAACTGCTGCGTTTGACCATGGAAAGCAATGGCGAAAACCTGGTCAAGGGCATGCAGCATCTTGTGGAAGACCTTAAGTCCGGAGAGGGGGAACTCAAGATCCGGCAGACGGATCCGTCCAAGTTCAAACTGGGAGAAAACCTCGGCAACACCCCGGGAAAGGTCATCGCGCAAAACAATGTCTGTCAGGTAATCCAGTACACGCCGACCACTGCGGAGGTGCTGAAGCGCCCCCTCCTGATCGTGCCCCCCTGGATCAACAAATTCTATATTCTCGATCTGAACCCTGAGAAGTCCTTCATCAAATGGGCCGTCGACCAGGGACACACGGTGTTCGTAATCTCTTGGGTCAATCCTGACGAGCGGCAGGCGCAAAAGAGCTTCGAGCACTATATGAAGGAAGGGATTCTCAACACGCTCGACGTCATCAAGCGCGCAACCCGCCAGCAGGAAGTCAATGCCATCGGGTATTGCGTCGGCGGAACGCTTCTCGCGGTCACCCTCGCCTATATGGCGAAGATCGGTGACGAGCGCATCAAGACGGCAACCTTCTTCACAACACAGGTCGACTTTACATTTGCAGGCGATCTGAAGGTCTTCGTCGATGAAGAACAGATTTCAATTCTGGAAAAACGGATGGCGGAACAGGGCTACCTGGATGGTTCGAAAATGTCCTCGGCCTTCAACATGCTGCGGTCGAACGACCTGATCTGGTCCTACGTCGTCAACAACTATCTGAAGGGCCAGGAACCCTTCCCGTTCGACCTGCTTTACTGGAATTCCGATTCCACACGCATGCCCGCCGCCAACCATTCCTTCTACCTGCGTAATTGCTACCTGGACAACAAGCTCTCCAAAGGCGAGATGGAAATTGCCGGTGAAAGGTTGGACCTGTCCAAGGTGAAGGTTCCGATCTTCAACCTTGCGACGCGCGAAGATCATATTGCTCCGCCGAAGTCGGTCTTCCTTGGATCTGGCTGTTTCGGAGGTCCGGTCGAATATGTGCTGGCAGGGTCAGGACATATCGCAGGGGTCGTCAATCCGCCGGCGAAGAAGAAGTACCAGTTCTGGACCGGCGGCGAACCGAAGGGCACGCTGGAAAACTGGCTCAAGAATGCCGAAGAGCATCCCGGTTCGTGGTGGCCTTTCTGGGACGAGTGGATCCGCTCCAACGATGCGGCAACGGCCAAGGCGCGCAAGCCGGGCGCAAACCGGATAAAGATCCTGGAGGATGCGCCAGGGTCCTATGTGATGAAAAAAGTCTGAGCGCAGGCCTCTGCAACGGGTGGACGGTGCTTTCCTTGCAGCGTCACCCCACGGCCCAGTTCATTGCCAATTAGCCAAATTGCACGTTGATTGGTGTCAGCGACATGCCCAGGAGCTTGCCGAGCTTTTCTGCCGACATCGGCCGACCGAAGTGAAATCCCTGTACTGTCTCGCACTGGCAACTGGCAAGGAACGCCTGCTGCTTGGCGGTCTCAACGCCCTCAGCAACAACGTTCAATCCAAGCTCACGGCCGAGAGAAATAATCGCGCGTGCGATGCTTCGGTCGTTTTCATCGGTTTCGAGATCACGAATGAAGCTCTGATCGATCTTCAGACGAGTCAATGGAAAATTCTTCAGCGCAATCAGGCTGGAATAGCCGGTTCCAAAATCATCGATTGCGAGTTTCAGGCCGATCTTGCGGAAGTCGTCCATCAGTTGCACGGCCAGTTCGGTATTCTGCATCAGCAGGCTTTCAGTGACTTCCAGCTCCAGATACTGAGCGGCCAGTCCTGTCTTCTCGAGCGTGTCGCAGACATCCGTAATCAGCGCAGCATCCCTAAATTGGCGTGCAGACACATTCACCCCGATCGTGATCGGCGGAAGGCCTTCGACCTGCCAGGCCTTGTTCTGGCTGCAAGCCTCGTGGAGCACCCAGCGTCCCAGTGGCACAATCAAACCGCTGTCTTCAGCCAGTGAAATGAAATCCTCCGGCATCAGATCGCCGAGCGCGGGATGACGCCAGCGCACCAAAGCTTCGGCACCAACGATCCTGCCACTGAAAAGATCATATTGCGGCTGGTATTGGAGATGAAAATCGCCCCTTGAAATTCCGCTTCGCATTTCTTCAAGCAGCGTGAGGCGATTAAACGATTTCTCAGGTCGACTGTGCTCGTAAATCTTGAAGCCATCCCGCCCGAGCGACTTTGCTTCGAACATAGCCTTGTCGGCGTTCTTCAAAAGCTGTTCTGCGTCTTCAGCATCCAGCGGATGGCAGGCGGCTCCAATGCTGCAGGTCACGTGAAAGGAAAGATCGCCTATAGAGATGGTCCTGGTGATTTCATCGCGCAGTCGGATCATCAGATCGACCAGTGCCGGCTTCTGGGCATGTTCGCCTTCCACGATCAGAACGAATTCATCGCCGCCGAAGCGGATGGAATCATGCTTGCCGTCATGCACCTCAAGGATTCGCTCGGCAATGATCATCAGGACCTGATCGCCGATGGCATGGCCAAAACTGTCGTTGACGACTTTGAAGTCATCGAGGTCGACAAACAGGAGCGCTACATGCTCGCCGGTCTTGCGCCCGGTTTCAATCTTCTCCGCCAGCCGGGCCTTGAAATCGTGCCGGTTCGGCAAACCTGTAAGCACATCGTGATTGGCCAGATACCGGATTTCGCTCTCTGCGCGATCACGCTCCACCGCGATTGATGCCAGGCGAGCCGCTTCAACCGCGAGCTTTTCCTCGTGCTCGGTTGGCAGGCGCACTTCCTTGGAATAGATCCCGAAAGTTCCCAAAACCCTGGAATCCTTGCCGAAAAATGGAACCGACCAGCAGGATCGCATTTCGAATTGACTGATCAGGTCCCGGAATTCTGCCCAAAGCTCATGTTCCAGTATATCGGCGACAAAGACGCTTTCGCGCCGGTGAACAGCTGTTCCGCAAGACCCTGCCTTCGGACCGATCGATATCCCGTTGCACAAGGCGACGTAGTCATCCGGTAGATTCGGCGCGACGCCTGCCAAGAGCGCTTTCCCGGCGTCGTCAACCAGCATGACGGAAGCCATAACGCGGTCCATCTGACTTTCGATCATCAGAACCAGGGTCTCAAGAACATCGTTCAGAGGTTTGGAGGTCGCTATCTCCTGCAGAACCTTGTTCTGACCCTGTTGCAGGAATTCAGCCCGCTTGCGCTGCGTGATGTCGCGCGAAATTCCGACAATCCCGACAACCTCGTTCTTGTCGTTCAAAACGGGAAATTTTGACGATGACAGCCAGCGGCGATTGCCGTTTGCCAGGATTGACCGTTCTTCGTAGTCAATTCTTGCCTCTTTCGAGGCCATGATTTCGGCTTCGGCTGCCGCGAACTTGCCGCCTGTCTCCAGTGGATGGAGTTCCAGATCGGTTTTTCCGATAACCTGCTCCGGATCGTCGAGCCCCAGATCAAGCGCAACCTGCTGGTTGGCCATAACAAACCTGTGGCCGCGATCCTTTACGAAGACGTAGTCCGAGACGTGGTTGACAAGCGTTTGTACCCAGTCGCCGCTGAGGTGCAACTGATCATCTTTGCCAAGATGAGCGAGACGATTTATCCGCTCCAATTCCTCGGCCAGGGATTTTCCATTGGTCAGGAGACCCGCCTGGCCAGCTGTTAGGCTCCGCGTGTGAACCATGCCGCTGCCGAATTGTCCAATTATTCAATATTCTAGTACTGAGACATATTAGATACTTCGCCACTAACAAAGAATAAAGGTGTCGAAAATACTATGAATACACACTTTTTATCGACGGGCATCAGAATGAGCACTGCCGGAACAGTCCATCGAGCTACCAAACTCAAGTGCTAAGGCTCAAACGATCGTTGCGGTGCTACGTCAGTTTCTCGTTCGTGCTTGCTACATTCAAACAATCGAGCGGCATTCTTGCAATTGCCAAGCCTCCGGGTCTGGGAGTATGATCGCGCTTCGTCCGTGAGCACAGCGTCAGTCATGCAAACCAGTCACCGTTATCGTTTTCCAAACGTCCAACATCCGCAGGACAGTGCTTACCCCGCGAGTTCCAGCCTGCTGCACTTGAGATCAGGCAGCAGCGCCCCGGCATCCCCACTCACAGTATTGGCAAAAACAGCCGCTCCAGCGCTGTTGACAGCGATTTTGTGGCTGCAGGGATG
This sequence comes from Roseibium sp. MMSF_3544, assembly GCF_030732845.1. GTDB lineage: Bacteria > Pseudomonadota > Alphaproteobacteria > Rhizobiales > Stappiaceae > Roseibium. The sequence continues at coordinate 208,182 of NZ_JASHKA010000011.1, read as the reverse complement.
GATTGGAACAACCGCTTCAATCACGATCGCCATCCTTGCCCTTGCCGCGCTGATCGCGCTGCCGCGCCTTCAAGCGGCAAGCAGCGGTCAAGAAAACTGGGCTGCCAAGATCTGTTTTGGCGAAAGGATCTTCCTGAACAGACTGCTCATTCCAATTCCTTCCACGCTCGGTGCGCGAATTACGACGCTCTATCTGGTGTTCTGGGCCGGATTGATCATTGCCCTGCTGGGCGGTGTGAGCGCCTCGGTTCTCCTATCTGTGACCGGACTGGTTGTCGCCTACAGCGCTCAACTCGTCTATTTCCAAAAGCTGATCGAACTTTTTCGGCAAATGAACGACAAGGTCCCGCTTTACAGGTTCTGGTCGTCCGTTCCGGGAAATGACAATTGACCTTCAGTACTGGGTCTAACTGATACCGCCGAGATTTCGCTGAGCCGGGTATCAGTCGAACGCTGCTATCACTTTCAGCCAGCGTTTCGCTTTTCAGCCAACAGCCCGATATAGGTCAGCGCAACGCTTGCACCGGCAATTGACGTGATATCGGCATGATCATAGGCCGGGGCAACCTCGACGACGTCTCCTCCGACAAAATCCAACGCGCCGAGCCCCCGCAATATCGAAAGCGCCTCGCGGGAGGACAGTCCTCCGGAGACAGGCGTTCCTGTCCCGGGCGCAAAAGCCGGGTCGAGACAATCGATATCGAAAGTCATGTAGGCCGGCCCCGGTCCGACGCGTTTCAGAATGCGATCGATGACGCCTCTGATGCCAAGGTCGTCCATCTCCTCGCCGAAGATAATCTCGATACCGCAGGTTTCCGGTGCGTGTGTGCGAATACCAACTTGAATGGATCTGTCGGGATCAATCAGGCCTTCCCTTACCGCCCGTCCGGTAAACGTTCCGTGGTCGATCCTGTCGCCTTCATCCGGCCAGGTATCCTGATGTGCATCGAACTGGACGAGCGCCATCGGTCCATGCTTGGCCGCATGCGCTTTCAACAGCGGGTAAGTCACGAAATGATCGCCACCGATGGAAAACAAGTGCGTGTCCGTTGCAAGAATATCGGCGGCCTGAGCTTCGATGTGACCCGGAACATCCGCGTTGCGGCCGTAGTCAAAGACACAATCGCCGTAGTCAACGCAAGCAAGCCCTTCAAACGGGTCGATATGAAACGGATATTGAGGATCCCCGTCGAAAATGGCGGATGCCCGGCGAACGCCCTGGGGCCCAAATCGTGCGCCAGGACGGTTGGACACCGAAGCGTCGAAAGGAATGCCCCAAACTGCCAGGTCGACTCCTTCCAGATCACGGCTGTACCGCCGCCGCATGAAGGACAGTGTTCCCGCATAGGTCGGCTCATGCGAACCGTGTTTGACGGATGCTCCTAGGAAGGCGTTGTCCGTCGGGCGGGGAAGATCTGCTGACATTGTGCGGGGTCCCAGTACTGCGCCAAATTGCCTGAGTTGGACGGCTGATCCGCCGCTCCGTTTCAATCTCGTTTTCATACCGGTCTTAACAGAGGAGATAACCGGCTGCCAATCGAAACGATCGCGGCGGAAATGACCACGGCCGAATGAACCAGCTGGCATCACCACCACTTTTCAACAAGGAAGAGCCAGACCATTGTCGGCAGATGCCGACAGGACTAATACTGGTCTGCTTTGTTTCCAAATCACCCAGATCGATCAAGGACGCGACGCTGTGTCAGACCAGAACACAAAAATCCTGCGCGGCAGAACGCTCACCTTCCACGACGTTCCCAACGGCCCGGACGAAAAACACACTTTCTCCTTCGAAGAAGACGGCGCGTTGTTGATAGAGGGTGGCAAGATCATAGCCAGAGGCCCATTTGCCGACATCGCCGCCGATGCGCCAGACGGAACACAGATTGTCGACCATCGGCCTCATCTGATTTTGCCGGGCTTCATCGACACGCATATCCACTTTCCGCAAGCCCAGGTGATCGCCTCATGGGCGGACCAGCTTCTGGACTGGCTAAACGACTACACGTTTCCGGCAGAGCTCAAGTTCGCCGACAAACACCATGCAGATCGTATCGCAAAAGGGTTTTATGACGCGCTGCTTGCGAACGGAACGACGACAGCGGTCGCTTATTGTTCAAGCCATCCGAATTCCGTCGACGCCTATTTCGAAGAGGCAGAGCGCCGCGGCATGATGATGCTTGGCGGCAAGACCATGATGGACCGCAATGCGCCGGCAGACCTGTGCGACACGGCCCAGAGTTCCTATGACGACAGCAAGGCCCTGCTCGAAAAATGGCACCAGAACGGGCGCGCCAGATATGTCATCACCCCGCGTTTTGCCATCACCTCTAGCCCTGAACAACTTGATGCGGCTGGCCGTCTTCTGAAAGAGCATCCCGACTGTCACCTTCAGACACATATCAACGAGAACCACAACGAAATCGCTTATACGCGCGAGCTTTATCCTGATGCCGCCCACTATCTGGGCGTCTATGAGAGCTTCGAGTTGCTTGGCCCGAAAACGCTTTTGGGTCACTGCATCCACATGACCGGACACGAGCTGCACGTCATGCGCGAGACCGGTTCGGTCGCTGTGTTCTGTCCGACATCCAATCTCTTTCTCGGAAGCGGTCTTTTCGACAAATCCGGAATTGAAGGCGCAGGCATCAAGACGGCTGTTGCAACGGATGTCGGCGGCGGCACCAATTATTCGATGCTGCGCACTTTGGACGAGGGCTACAAGATCCTGCAGCTTCAACGCCAGCGCATGCATCCGCTGACCAGTTTCTACTGGGCGACGCTCGGCAATGCCGATGCCCTGTCGCTCTCGGATCGCATTGGAACGCTCGATCCCGGAACGGACGCCGATATCGTTGTGCTGAACGCGAGGGCCACCAAACCCATGACTCTCAGAATGGAGACAATCGAGACGCTTTCCGAGGAGTTGTTCCTTTTGCAGACCCTTGGAGATGACCGCTGTGTCGACGAGACCTATGTTGCTGGGACAGCCTGTAAACCTGCCTGATATTCTCAAGTGCGATCTTTCAACATAAATTGTTGAATGCAGATCATTAGCGCTTAAATTGCAAAAGAACATTCACAAGTATTCTGCACTTTATGTCCATCCTGAGTTGGCTTTTTTCCCGGAAAAAACCCCCGCAAGTCTACCTTGGCGACGTTCACATGCGTCTTGACTGGAACATCGTCAGTTCCTTTTGCGAGCTGTTCGGTACAACTGTCGGCCGGCAACCCGATTCAGAAGACCTGAGACGCTATTTTTCATCTGCCTTGAACCTTGATGCCTTCATGCCGAATGACCCCAACATGTCCGGCGGCCATCTGTTCCATCTGGCGATCACAGATCTCAGGTATGGATATTTCGGCCCCTTCGAGGCAAACGACTATTGGGTCCCGATCATCGTGCGTCCCTCGATAACCGTTAGAGGTTTCCTGGTTGATATCGACACGGGAAGCGTACTTGCAGAACAGCAACTGACCCAAAAGCCGCCCTGGATCAGGTACAAGAATCCTGTGTTTCTAGCATGGAGCTTCTTTCTGGGGCATACGGACCCGGACGCTGCACAGCCTATGGGTGACATGGCCGCAATCAAGGTTTTGAAGAAACTAAAAACGCTTGCTGAAAAGCAGGCGAAAGTTGATCACCTTCTGGCAAAAAACAGGATCACCTGACGTGCCTGGCGCTGGAAGAGCCCGGGACCTTTCGGCTCCTCGTGGTGCAGCTCGACATCCTTGATCACGTTTCGCACCATCAAGAGTGCCAGAATGCCGAAGACGACGCCGCCCGCAGCCTGGCCGATAAGCACACCCGGGGCTCCAAAATAGGTACTGCCGAGCCAGACAAAAGGGATCGTGCCGAGCGTGTGACGGCCCCAGTTCATCCAGGTCGAATAGAAAGGACGCCCGAGATTGTTGAAAAAGGCGTTGGTGACGAAAAGCACGCCATTGAAGAAGAAGGCGAGCGCCAGCGGTCCGCAGAACAGGAAAATCAGCGTACGCGCGATGCCGTCAACCTCAAACAGCCGGACGATCGGTTCTCGCAGCAGAAAAAGGGCGAGCGCTGCGAGACCGACCACAAGCGCCGTAAAGAGCAGCGCTTCCCGCAATGTTGTGCGCACCCGGTCAAAACGCCCGGCGCCGTAGTTTTGGCCGACAATCGGTCCGACGGCACCAGAAAGGGCGAAAATCGTCGCAAAGGCCAAGGGTGACATACGGGCGACGACCGCCATGCCGGCAACTGCGTCTTCGCCATAGTCCGCCATCGAACGCGTGACCCAGGCCTGACCCACGGGCGTTGCCAACTGGGTCAGGATGGCGGGAAAGGCGATCGCCGAGATCGGCGGCAGGTCCTTGAAGAGCTGCAAAGGGCGCGGCAGGCTGAGACCGCCGTGGTAGCGGAAAATCGGAAGGAGCGCGTAAAAGGCGATGGCAAAGCGGGACGCAGCACTTGCCAGTGCCGCGCCCGTCAACTCCAGTTCCAGACCAAAGATGAGGATCGGATCGAGGACCGCATTGACCAGCCCGGCGATGATGGTCGACATCATCGCGCGCCTCGCGTCTCCGTGCGCACGCAGGATCGCGCCGCCAGCCATGCCAAGCAGAAGAAACGGCAACGTCGGCACGATGATGGCGAGGTAATGCACGGCAAGCCCGTGCGTTTCGTCCCTCGCCCCGATCAGATCGACCAGGATATCCAGGGAAAACCAGACCGCCACAGCAAAGACGGCAGCGAACATGAACCCGACGGTCAGCGCATTCGACGCTCGCTGGCGGGCCCTTTCCTTGTCCCCGGCCCCAAGCGCCTGGGCCACAAGCGCACCGGCCGCAATCGCGACCCCGATATTGAAGGACGTGGTGAAAAACAGAATTGCGCCTGCATATCCAATGGCAGCAGCCAGCTCGTCCTTGCCGAGCATGGAGATGAAAATCATGTCGACAAAGTCGACGGCAAAGATCGCCATCAGTCCGACGGAGGACGTCAACGACATCACCGTGACATGGTGGAACAGATTGCCTTGTAGAAATCGTGCCTGGGACATGGGGCCTGATTGATGTCAGCGTACCGGGACAGGCCAAAGGCTTGGGTGCGCATTGAAGATCGGGTCCAATCACCACTAGGGTAAGGAAGTCTTGTGATCAACCCGCCTAGCAATAGAGACGAAAAAGACCCGACAGAGATTATCCGGCGGGACCTTTGGATCTAGAGAAACCCCGACACGGCGATCTCGGACGGTCGCATGCAAAGATCGACAATCGATTGATCCAGCTCATCTCTTAGAGCTCACAGCGCTCCGGAAACAGTTGCATGTCATTCCCACACTCTGGGCTGACATTCGACCCCGACAGTAGCTCGGACTTCTCTTTTGAGAACAAAGCTTGTCCCCTGCCTGCAGAAACGATCGTCACTTCCTATCGGACCGCACGGTTCATACCGCCGTCGGAAAGAATACTCTGGCCGTTGATGTAGCGGGCCTCCTCGGATGCAAGAAACACGCACAACTTGCCAATCTCCTCAAAAGTCGCCGCGCGCTGAGCAGGTATCGATTTCCGCGCGAATTCGGAAAGGTTCACGTTTTCGCAGAAACCTGGCATCAGGTTGTTCATACAGATGTTGTTGCGTGCATAGCGGTCACCATAGAGCTTGGCGAAGCTGTGCAACGTGCCTCGCAGCATGCTCATCGGATAAGGTGCACGCGGCTCAACAGTGTTCATGGACGAGATATTCACGAAATTGCCGCCGCCCTGGTCGATCATGATGGGCGTGACGATGCGTGCCAGCTTGACGACGTTCAGAACGTACATATCCAGGCTCTCATGCCAAAGTGAATCTGGCAGCTCGAGCAGCGGGCCGTCGAAATCGGGATTGAAACCAACGGTCAAGATTTCTTCGGGAACCGTTCCACCGTGCCCCATGTTGCTGACAACCGCATCAATCCGGCCGTATTTGCTCATGGTGTCGTCGACCATTGCTTGCAGATCGTCGGTGTCCAGAACCGAACCGCTTCGCCCGATGCCGCCGAGTTCCTGGGCAAGCTCGATACTCCGGTTTGACGGTGACATGAGCGAGACCTTGTACCCAGCCTTCGCCATTTCGCGCGCGCAACCGGCGCCGATCCCTTGACCGGTGCCCGTCATGAGCGCGACCTTTAGGTAAGCCATCAGCCTGCTCCCTTCATATTATGAGATTTCTTATAAGAACTGAGACTTAGAACCCTAAACCGCCCCTGAAAAGCGCGTTTATTTCCGCCTGATATGAGTTATTCTCATAGCTATGTCAGAACTCAGACACCTCAGGGCCCTGCAGGTTTTTGATACTGTGGCCAGCCATTCAAGTTTGACCAGGGCAGCTCACCTTCTTGGCGTCTCGCATGGTGCCGTGAGCAAGCAGGTCGCCCAACTCGAGAAATATCTGGGTGTTCTTCTGCTTCACAGACACGTCCGCGGCGTCGAATTGACCGATGCGGGCAAGCAGTTGTTCGTGGCTACGCAACAGGGGTTTGATGCGCTCGAACTCGGAGTGCGGAATGTCAGGCGGGAACCGAACAGAAAGTCGGTCACTATTTCGCTTTCGTCGTCTCTTGCAACCAAGTGGTTGGTTCCCAGACTTCCGGCGTTTAGAACCAGATATCCCGGTGTCGCAATGTTCCTGGATACCAACGACGATATTGTCGAATTTGAAAACAGCGAAATCGATGTTGCGCTGCGCTTCGGTGTCCCTGGATGGGGCAACCTCTACCATGAGCTGTTGGCAGACGAGGAACTGATCGTCGTCGCATCGCCGAAGCTGGTTTCTGGAGCGCAGTCGCCGATGGCGCCATCCGACATCGTGCGCTTGCCGCTGCTTCACGATCTCTTCAATCCGACATGGGGAGAATGGGCCAAGCAGGTTGAATTGGCTCCATCACACCTTGGGTCCGAAGAACTGATGTTCACGGACACTGCCGTGCTGATCGCAGCGGCCATTGACCGTCAGGGCGTGGCGCTTGCACGCAGGCTGCTTGTCGCGGACGATCTGGCGGCCAATCGGCTCGTCAGGCTGGACGAAACCATCGTTTCGACGGAAAGGTCGCTCTATTTCGTTTGCCGCCAGGGCGACCAGGACCGGGTCCCCATCCGGTCGTTCCGGAACTGGCTGCATGAGGTACAGCGCCCCCCGCAAGAATGATGGGAACCTTCCAGGAACCGTCGTCCCAGGAAAGGACTCTGGGAGCAGCTCCAGTCGAGACAAATAAATACGGCGTCCCCAACGATGAGAACGCCGTACAGATTGTTGTTTTGTGTGTTCTTCGCTTAGCGCTTGGAGAACTGGAACGAACGACGTGCCTTGCGCTTACCGAATTTCTTACGCTCGACAACGCGGCTGTCGCGGGTGAGGAAGCCGTTCTTCTTCAGAACGCCGCGCAGCTCCGGCTCGTAATGTGTCAGAGCCTTGGACAGGCCGTGGCGGACAGCGCCAGCCTGACCGGAGAGACCACCGCCGGTGACCGTTGCAACAACGTCATACTGGCCGTCGCGATCGGTCAGCATGATCGGCTGACGCAGGATCATCTGCAGAACCGGGCGAGCGAAATACTCGGTGAAGTCCTTGCCGTTGACGGAAATCTTGCCGGTACCCGGTTTGATCCAGACGCGTGCAATCGCATCCTTACGTTTGCCGGTTGCGTAGGCGCGGCCCTGTGCGTCCAGTTTCTGGACGTGGACCGGTGCTTCGGGGGCTGCGGTTTCGACCGCGCCGCCCAGTTCTTCCAGGGATTGCAGCTCAGCCATTGTTAAGCCCTCTTGCCGTCATTTTTTGCGTTGAGGCCCTTCACGTCGACCAGTTCAGGCGACTGAGCTTCATGCGGGTGGTTCGGACCAGCGTAAACCTTCAGGTTCTTGAGCTGTTTGTTGGACAGCGGGCCGCCCGGCATCATGCGCTGAACAGCTTTTTCCAGAACACGCTCGGGGAAACGGCCTTCCAGAATGCCGCGCGCAGTGCGCTCCTTGATGCCGCCCGGGTGACCGGTGTGCCAGTAGTATATCTTGTTGTCGTACTTGCGGCCGGTAAGAACCACTTTGTCGGCATTGATGACAACGATGTTGTCGCCGGTGTCGACATGAGGCGTGTAGGTCGGCAGATGCTTGCCGCGCAGATGGTTGGCGATGTAGGCGGCAAGACGGCCGACAACCATGCCTTCTGCGTCGATCAAGATCCACTTTTTCTCGACCTCAGCCGGCTTGGCAGAGAAGGTCTTCATGTGATTGATCCAACTTGGTCGGTTAAAGAAAGGGCCCGCGCGGCTGCAGGTGAGCCAGCGAACGGACCCTGAATTCGTTCGAGGCAGCTTATACGCCGCGTCAAAAATGACGTCAAGATCGAATTTTCACATAGCTTCTTATTTTTCTCAATACTTTCAATAAGTTATAAAAACGGTATTCTGTTACCGTATAATTCTGATGTTAAACTCGTGGTTCTTTCGATTTATGAAACTGTCCAAACCCGTTCCCCTCAGCGCGGCGGTACCGAATAGGTCGCAGTTGCATGCGCTACCAGTTCCTCTTCCCCCTCCCCGGCAATCCCGCATTCAACAACGGCCAGCCTTTTGCCGAGCTTTAAAAGCCGGCATGTGCCCAGGAGATCACCCGGCTGTGGTTTGCGCAGGAAATTGATGTTGAAGTTGGTTGTAACCGCAAGTGCCACCGGGCCGATATGGGCGAGGATAACGACGTAGGCTGCCAGGTCCGCAAGTGCCATCATGGAAGGTCCGGAAATCGTGCCGCCTGGACGCAGGTGCACATCCGTTGCCGTAAGGCGCATGACGGCTTCGCCTTCCGAAACACTTTCAACGGAATAGGCGCGGCCACCGGCGTGGATCTGGGGAAACTCCTTGTCGAGAAATCTGACGATCTCCGTCGCTGTCATCACTTGCTGCATCGCCACCCCCTACTCCATTCTAAACGCATCCGTTATTTGGCTTGCTTTTACGTAAACGTCAAAAGGAACTGAATGCAAGAGCAGCTTTTCGAGAAATGACTATTCAGCCGGTTTTCTCACTCGTCCGTGGCCATTCTTCAAAGCCAACGTACTTCTTAGTGCGTAGATGCCGCCAGCGACGATAAGCAGACTGCCGATGATCGTGGTGGTCGAGGGAACCGAATTCCAGAAGAGCCAGCCCCAAAGAACTGCAAAGGGAAGCGAACTGTATTCGAATGGGGCAACAATACTTGCCTTGGCCAGCCGGTAGGCCTGGCTGATACACAAGAACCCAACCGTGGCGATGATGCCGAGACCGAAAATCAGCAGCGCCTGTTTGGCTGTCGGCACCGTCCAGGCCCGAAAAAGATACTGGAAACTGGGGTGGTCAAAAGCGTCCATCCAGCCGGACCCGAACAAAACGGCCGTTGTCCCGCTCAAGGCCACGAAGGCAATCTGGGAATAAAATGTCATTGTCAGCGCGCTTTCCGTCGCTCCCAGCCTCCGTGCCAGAAGACTTTGCGCGCTGTAGGCGAGCGCGGCGCCCAGCGCCAGCAGCATCGCCGGGTCAAGACCTTCAAAACCTGGTCTTGCAACAAACAGAACGCCGCTGAAACCGACCAGGATGGCAGCCCATGTCTTTTTACCAACAGCCTCTCCCAACAGGGGAGCGGCGAGCGCTACGACAAACAGCGGGCTCGTGTAATAAAGGGGCATCGCGTCGGCGAGAGACAAAACGGCAAGCGCCATCGAAAAAGTCGTGAAGCAGGTGAACCCGGCAATCCCACGCAGCAGGCACAAGACCGGCTGCCGTGTTGCAAATGCCCTCCATCCGCCTGCCCGTGACAGCAGCATCGCGACAATCGCGAGCGTTACCAGACCGCGGAAAAAAATGACCTCCTGCAACGCGATCTGACTGCTGAACAGTTTCATGATCACGTCCTGCAGCGAGAACACGCTGAGCCCGAGGATCAGGAAGAGAATGCCCTGAACAGTCGTGAAATCGGTTTCGATTGTTGCTGAGGTTCGAGACATTGTGACATTGCGATCGTGCTAAGCGGCTTCTTGCGATTGTGTGAGACCTCAAAGGTCAAATCGGCTACGACCGTACTTACTCTTAGTGGTTACGAGCCGCTCGCGTGATAACGACCTTATTTGTCGGGACTGAACCGTCGCCTCCTGCCGATGTGCTTCTAAAGGTGTTCCAAGACCGATAAGTTGCGAGCATGAAAGGGTGTCTTCGGTAGCAAACACGAAGCCCAGTCGCCAGGATATGGAGGATTGAGTGGTAATGAGAACCAGAGCAGCGTCTTCCCTCGCCGCAACCGCATTGCTCGGTGCGACTTTGTCTGTCAGCGCGACGGCTGCCGACTGGACCTACATGGACGACCGGTCGAGCCCGCAGAAGCTGGTTGAAAGCTACTACTATGCGATCAGCAACCGCTACTACGTTCAGGCTTACAGCTATTTCCGGCAAAGCGCGGCACCGCAGGACTTTGAAAGCTGGGCCAAAGGCTACGCGGACACAAAGTCCGTTTCCGTCAAATTCGGTTCGACCGCGCCGGATCCGGGAGCCGGACAAATCTACTGGGCACTGCCGGTTGTTATCGAGGCCATTCAGACCGACGGCAAATCCAAGGTCTATATCGGCTGCTACAAGATACACATGACCAATCTCGGCATGCAGACCGACCCGCCCTACGAGCCCATGGGGATCGATTCGGCCTCTCTGAAGGAAACGACGCAGTCTTTCAAGGATGCCCAGCCTGGGAGTTGCTGATTAATGTGACCGGAAAAACGAGCCCTCGCCCAGCGCATTCGCGCCATTTGCCTCGATACGCCTCATACTGAAGAACCGCGCCAACGGCGTTTCGAAGGATGGGCCGCTTGCGCTGCTGTCTGCCGCCTATCCTTCGAGACAGCGCTGTGCGCTTCCTCAGGATGAAGTTGAGGAGGCTTCCAAATCGTGGCCACTCATCATTATTCGTGATTCCAGACAAGTGCCGCAATGCTGCGCGTTGATCCGGAATAATTGATAAAGTCCGGGGAGTCACGCGTGCTGAAACAAAATCCTCATCCTGAGGAGCCGTGCCAGCGGCGTCTCGAAGGATAGGCTGCTTGCGCCTGAGACAACCGCGCACCGTGCAAGAGAGACCTGCCGGTCCTTCTAAGGATGAAGTTTAGTAAATTCTGTATTGTCCGCAATTTCCAGCATCGGCAGTCAGCTCAGCCTCGGCGGCGACCTCGGCGGCGGCCGGACCCGGCAGAGGCTTCGCTCTCGGCGCGGGCAGCGTCGGCTGCCTTGTTGGGAGGCGAAACAAGCGGACCGATTTCGTTCACGACTTCGTCGAGTGTCGGTCGTTCACCGGGCTCATGCGTGTCCAGTGCACGCCGCATGGCCTCGAGATGAACCTGCGTTGTTCCGCAACATCCACCGATAATGCGTGCACCAGCGTCAAGCGCCATATGCGTGTATTTGGCCATCAGCTCCGGCGTGCCGGTGTAGACAACTTCGTCGCCGCGGATCTGCGGAATGCCACAATTGGCTTTCGCCACCACGATTGCATCCGGGTACGCCTCGGTGATTTCCATGATCGACGCCAGCAGATCAGATGCTCCAACCCCGCAATTTGAGCCAAAGGCAACAGGAGTAGCCGCAAATTCCGACTGCAGGTCACCCAGACCCTTGGGAGGAACGCCCATCATGGTTTTGCCCGCGGTATCGAAACTTGCCGTGATCACCAGCGGCAGATCGAATTCCTGAGCCGCTTCGGCGACCGCCTTCATCTCTTCCACAGCGGACATCGTCTCTGCCCACAAGAGATCAGCACCGCCTTCGACGAGGCCCTCGATCTGCTCGCGAAAAGCTGCGACACCGTCCTCGTAGCTGAGAGCACCCAGCGGTTGAAACAATTCGCCGGTCGGTCCGATCGAGCCGGCGATCAGAACCTCTTGCTCAACGGTCGCGGTAATTTCCGCTGCCAGTTTCACACCGGCGATGTTGAGCTCTTTCACCCTGGCTTCGGCATTGTGCAGCTTCAAACGGTGACGGTTGCATCCGAATGTATTGGTCAAGAGGATGTCTGCACCTGCGTCGACAAAGGATTGGTGCAGCGCCCGGATCTTGTCCGGCTCATCCGTGTTCCAGAGCTCCGGTGCATCACCGGAAAGGAGACCCATTTCGAAGAGATTTGTCCCCGTTGCTCCGTCAGCAAGCAGTGCCCCCTTGCGGGCAAGGAGCTCTTCCAGTTTGGACATTTGGCAGTCTTTCAGATTTGACGTTCTTTGGAGCCTGCAATAGCAGAACCCGCGTGGAAGTCCACGCGGGTTTTCACTGTTTCCATCGAGATTTTCCACCAGCCACAGGTACGCGACAACCGCTTACCCGATCTGCCCCAGCGGCATCAGCTTCTTGGCTTCAGGTTCTCCGGATCGTAGAGCGGTTGGTATCCGACACCGGCGACTTCCACCGGATAGGTCTCCGACATGTATTCGACTGTCAGCATGCGGCCGACCTGGCAGTAATCCTGCGGCAGATAAGCAAGCGCGATGTTCTTGCCGATCGTCGGCCCAAAGGCGACCGAAGTCGTGTAGGAAATACGCCCCAGGCTGTCGACCAGCGTCTTGCCGGTTTCCGGATCCATGACGGGCATGGCGCCGACCGGATAACGCTTGACCCCATTTGAGTCCGTGTTCTCCGTCATGACCAGGGTGCACAGCATGGCAGGCTGTTGCTCCCGCGCACGATATTCGAGATGCTTTGCCTTGCCGCGGAAGTCGGCTTCCTTCACTTTCGGACGGGCAAGATCCGCCTCGTAAAGATTATACTGGGTCAAGAGGTCTGCATTCTGCAGGCGCAAGCTCTTTTCCATGCGCCGCGAGTTGGCATATGTTTCAACACCGACAGCCATGATGCCGGCACCGCGCAAAGCATCCCAGACCGCGAGGCCGTCCTCAAACTTCATGTGCAGTTCCCAGCCCTGTTCGCCGACATAGGACAGACGAAGCGCCGAAACGGGTTTGCCGGCAATTTCGATCTGGCGGATTGCGGCAAAGGGGAAGTTCTCCGGATCAAGCGCGGCCGGATCAGACACGACCTTTTTCAGGTTTTCACGAGCATTGGGACCCCAGATACCGATCGTCGTGAACTGTTCGCTCACGTCAGTCACCTTAACATCCAGGCCCTTGTCCTCAGCGACGCGCTTTACGTAACGGTAGTCGCGAGGTCCGGCGTCAGCGCCATCGACGATACGGCAGCGGTCTTCCATGCGGAACACGGTAAGGTCCGCACGGACATTGCCTTCGTCATCAAGAAAATGGGTGTAGATGCCTTTACCGATATTGTTGTCACCGCCTATCTTCGCGGCGCAAAGCCACTCCAGCAACTCGACATGATCGGGACCTTCAACGTCGAACATATAAAAGTGCGACAGGTTGATAATGCCGCAGTCGTCGCTCAGCGCGAGCTGTTCGGCATTGGAAACACGCCAGAAGTGGCGGTTGTCCCATTCCGCCTCGCGGACAGGCACCTTGTTACCGTATTTCTCCAGAAGGTGTTCGTTGGCCGCATAACCGTGCGCGCGCTCCCAACCGCCGAGTTCCATGAAATGTCCGCCGAGTTCGACTTCGCGTTCATAGAACGGTGAGCGCTTGACGCCCCGACCGCTTGCATAGGGTTCACGCGGGTGAATCGCCGGGAAGTAGATCTTCTGGGCGGCTTCGTAGCACCGGCCCTCGATGAACTCTTCGGTGAGCTGGTGGGAATAAAAACGCGAATAGTCGATTGTTGCGTGGTCGATTTCCGTACGGCCGTCCGTAATCCAGTCCGCGATCAGTTTGCCGTAGCCCGGACCGTCCTTGACCCAGATGGCAATGCAGTACCAAAGACCGCGCACTTTCTGGCTTTCACCGCAGGAGGGTCCGCCGGCGGCCGAAACCTGCAAGAGACCATTGTAGGAGTGACTTTCGTTATATCCGATCTCGCCCAGGATCGGCGTCAGCTCCATGGCCCGCTCAAGCGGCTCCATGACCTGTTCCATCTCAAGGTCGCGTTGCGAGGGCGACAGGCGGGCCTGATCCTTTTCCAGAATGTCGCGCGGATGGCAGAGACGCGGATGAGTCGGTTCGTAATAGCCCCACTCGATCTGACCGCCTTCAGACGTCTTCGGATCTCCTGTGTCGCGCATATAGGCAGAGTTGCCCTGGTCGCGCAGCAGCGGATACCCGATGTCCTTGCCCGTTCCCTCGAACTCGTTATAGGGACCGAAAAATGTGAGCGGGTGGTCGACCGGCATGACCGGGAGGTCTTCGCCGACCATGTTGGCGATCAAACGGCCCCACAGACCGGCGCAGACAATGACATGATCCGCCAGGATCGTGCCGCGATGTGTCACCACCCCCTTGATGCGTCCGTCTTCAACGAGAAGAGACTGAGCGGGCGTATTGGCGAATGCCTTCAGCTTGCCGCTTTTTTCCGCCTGATCGACAAGTTTTCCGGCAACCGTCTGGGACCGAGGGATAACCAGACCCGCGTCGGGATCCCACATACCGCCCTGGACCATGTCTTCTTCTATGAGCGGAAACTTTTCTTTGATCTCGGCAGGAGTGACCAGACGCACATTGGTTCCGAAAGCCTTGCCGGAAGTCACCTTTCGCTTGATTTCCTCCATCCAGGTGTCGTCGCCCGCGCGAGCGACCTCAAGGCCACCGACGCGCGCGTAGTGGCCCATCTTTTCGAAGAAGTCGATGGAATACTGGGTTGTCCAAACTGACAGGTAATCGTGGCTTGTCGTGTAACAGAAATCGGATGCGTGCGCCGTTGACCCGATGTCTGTCGGGATGCCGGACTTGTCGATGCCAACGATATCGTTCCAGCCGCGCTCGATCAGGTGATGCGCAACGGATGCGCCAACGATGCCGCCCAGACCGACGATGACGATTTGTGCCCTGTCAGGAAATGCTGACATCTTCCATTCCTTTTCCATAAAGCGGGAGCGTGTGCCAATATCACGCTTCCTGCAGCTTAAGACATCCACGACGGAATTCCCGGAACAAATTCCGGTCCATCTGACGGCGAGCCCGCACCGGGTCTCGATCTTTGGCGCGCAGTATCGCGACAGATCAAATGAGGAAATAGCGCGAATGCGTCATGGCGGCATTATCACCACGACACGCGCCGGCAAAAACCGGATGCTGATTGTCAGCACCGCCTTCCGCGCCGCCAACGCGATCCTTGCTCCTCTTTCCCATTTCCAGCATTTCGAGATGCGAAACGAAGGCCCGGATACGGCTTTGGCCGGCATTTCTGTCTTTTGAGACAAGGAATATCTGCGAAAAGCGATTCAAAGTGGCGACGAACGGACTTGCGGGATAAAATCAATCAAGTAAGTGACATGACGCATTTATGGCAATGTGCGACGCATCTAGAGCCGGGTCGCACAAGCACCTGAACAAGACTACGCCAAACCAAAAAAACACCTTTGGAGCTGAATAATGTCAGACGCCGCACCGTCAGGCCGCCGAGGACGATCCGCACGCCGTGAACGCCGGCAGTCGGGTCCCACCGGTCAGGCCGTACCCTATATTTCCAGAAACATTCCGGTCTATGACGTTCTCAGCGAAGAAGGCGTTGAGAAGATCGAAGCCAATGCGGATCGCATACTTGCGGAAATCGGCCTTGAGTTCCGTGAAGATCCAGAGGTCCTGGCAATCTGGAAAAATGCAGGTGCGGATGTTGACGGCGAGCGTGTGCGGTTTCCGAAGGGAATGCTCCGCGAGATCCTGAAAACGGCTCCTTCGCAATTCACGCAACATGCGCGCAACCCTGCTCGCAACGTCGAGATCGGCGGCAACAATCTGGTCTTCGCACCGGTCTATGGCCCTCCCTTCGTTACCGACCTGGATCAGGGCCGACGCTATGGGACGATCGAGGACTTCCGCAATTTCGTGAAACTGGCCTACATGTCGCCCTGGCTCCATCATTCGGGAGGTACCGTTTGTGAGCCGGTCGATTTGCCGGTGAACAAACGCCACTTCGATATGGTCTATTCCCATATCAAGTATTCCGACAAACCGTTCATGGGCTCTGTCACAGCGCCGGAACGCGCGGAGGATTCGGTCAAAATGGCGCAGATCACGTTCGGCGAGGATTTCGTCGATCAGAACTGCGTCATGATCCAGCTGATCAACGCGAATTCGCCGCTCGTATTCGATGCGACCATGCTGGGTGCCCTGAAGGTTTATTCCCGCAGCAATCAGGCCTGCATCGTGTCGCCCTTTATTCTGGCAGGCGCGATGAGCCCGGTCACTGTTGCCGGTACGCTGTCGCAGGTTCTGGCGGAAGCCATGGCCGGCTGTGCACTGACCCAGCTTGTCCGTCCGGGGGCGCCGGTTGTCTTCGGTGCCTTTGTCAGCTCCATCTCCATGCAGTCAGGCGCACCGACCTTCGGCAGCCCCGAAGGCTCGTTGCTGCTCAATGGTGCCGCGAAACTCGCCCGGCGCCTCAATCTGCCCTTCCGTTCCGGCGGATCCTTCACGGCATCAAAACTGCCGGATGCGCAGTCGGCGCAGGAATCTGCTCAAACGATCCTTGCCACGACGCAATCGGGTGTGAACTTTGCACTGCACTCCGCCGGTTGGCTGGAGGGTGGCCTGTGTTCATCCTACGAGAAATTCGTTATGGACGCCGATCAGCTCGGCATGATGCACGTTCTGGCAAAGGGCATTGAGATCTCGGACGAGGCGCTTGCAATGGATGCATTGCAGGAAGTCGGTCCCGGCGGGCACTTCCTCGGCGCAGCGCATACGCAGCGCAACTTCGAGGCGGCCTTCTTCCGCTCAGCCATCGCCGACAACAACTCCTTCGAACAGTGGCTCGCCGATGGTGAACTCGATGCGGCACGCAGAGCCAATTCCAAGTGGAAGGAAATGCTCCGGTCATATCAGGGGCCGGAACTTGATCCGGCCATCGACGATGCTCTTCTGGCCTATATGGCGGAACGCAAGGCGTCCTTCCCGGACAGCAACGTCTGACCGATCGTCATGAGGTGCCCCACACGGAGCGGGGCACCTCATTCTGCCGCCGTCTATCCATAAACCTTCGCATCCTGCCGGCGTTTACGCATGGTCATGTTCTCTGATCAGTCCTGACACAAAGTGTGCCTGCGCTGCGCAATCGTCTTTTGAACACCAAGGATTTCTGTTACCGGTTCCCTCTCACGTATTCGAGGAACCCGATGGCACATCCGAACCAGACTTCCGGCACAGAGCCACTGCGTCCGTTCTCGGCGGAATTGACCCGTTGGCTTACGCAAAAGGCGCTTCCCATCTGGCTTGACCGCGGTGTTGACCTGTCCAGGGGCGAGTGCTTTGAGGCGATCGACCTCATCGACCGGACCGCGACCAAGGATCCGCGGCGCGCTCGCGTCGTTCCGCGTCAGATCTATTCGTTCCTTGAAGGCGCGCGCCTTGGGTGGGATGGCCCTGCGGAAAAGGTGGCGAGTGCCCTATTCGACTGGTTTCTCGAAAGGTATCTGACCAAGGCCGGTTATATCGCGTCAGCGGTCGACCTTGAAAACAGCATCTGTGACGACACTTTCGATCTTTACAATCAGTCCTTCGCGCTGTTTGGGTTTTCTCAGATCGCTGCTTGCATCCCTGAGAAGAAACAGGAGGCGGTCGATCAAGCGGCCAACCTGGTGAACTTCCTGTTCGAGAACTACAAACACAAGGAAGCCGGTTTCCGGGAAGCCAATCCGGACCGCGCCCCGCTCTGCTCCAATCCACACATGCACATGTTTGAAGCCTGTCTTGCCTGGGAGGAGACCTCTGACGATCCCGTCTGGACCGAACTTGCCGACGAAATCGCGGAACTGGCGCTGAACCGTTTCATTGACCCGGTCAGTGGCGGCCTCAGGGAATTTTTCGACCTGGACTGGACTCCGCTTCCCGGGGACAAGGGCCGAACGACGGAGCCTGGGCACCAGTTCGAATGGGCGTGGCTGCTCGCGAGGTGGGGCCGATCACGAAGCGATGCCGGCGCGCTGATCGCTGCCCGCCGCCTTTATGACATCGGCTGGACCTATGGCATTGACGAAAGCCGCGGTGTCACTTTCATGGCGCTGAACGATGATTTTTCGGTGAAGGACCCGATAGCCCGCCTGTGGGGGCAAACCGAATGGATCAAGGCCGCAATCGCGCTGACAGAAATGTCGAGCGGCGCGGAAAGAGACGCATATCTGACAGATATCCCGGCCGCCGTCAGTGCACTGCGCGTCTATCTCGACAAGGCGCCTGACGGTTTGTATCTGGACAAGATGGGGCCGGATGGAACGTTTGCCGACGAACCGGCACCGGCCAGTTCGCTCTACCACATCGTTTGTGCTGTTTCGGAACTGGACCGGTTTGCCGGCGGTTCCTGAGGTTCACCCCTCGGCGAACATGTCACAATGGCGAAACCAGAGTAGGAAACGACGCAATCTGCCTTTTTCATTTGCAACTTGCACCTTATAGCTTGTCGCCGAATTCGATCGAAATACCCCTACCAGCGACAAGGAGGCTGAATGCCCCAGGCCCAAATCATCGATGGCAAGGCCATTGCAGAATCTGTTCGGGATGAAATCACGCGACGCGCGGCCAAACTGCTCGAAACCAGTGGCAAACGCCCCGGCCTGGCTGTTGTCCTGGTGGGTGAAGACCCCGCTAGCCAGGTCTATGTCCGCAACAAGGACCGTGCTGCGGAGGCATGCGGCTTTCACTCCGTAAAGCACACGCTTTCAGCAGATGCGAGCGAAGCAGAAGTCCTCGCGCTTGTCGAACAGCTCAACAATGATCCCGACATTCACGGCATCCTTGTGCAGCTGCCACTTCCCGATCATATCGACGAAAGCAAGGTCCTGCGCCTGATCCGCCCAGAAAAGGACGTCGACGGTTTCCATCCGGTCAATGTCGGCCTCCTGACTGCCGGTGAACGCGACAGTGCGCTCGTGCCTTGCACGCCTGCCGGTAGCCTTGTCCTGCTGAAGCGCACGCTCGGCGACAGTCTTTCCGGCAAGACCGCCGTCGTTGTCGGGCGGTCGAACATTGTCGGCAAGCCAATGGCCAGCCTGTTGTTGCAGGAGAGCTGCACGGTCACGATCGCACACAGCCGGACCAGGGATCTTCCCGACGTTGTCCGTGCCGCGGATATCGTGGTGGCAGCTGTCGGGCGTCCGGAAATGGTCAAGGGTGACTGGATCAAGGACGGCGCAACGGTGATTGACGTCGGCATCAACCGGATCCCCGCGCCAGAGCGCGGCGAAGGCAAATCGCGGCTTGTTGGTGACGTTGCCTTCGACGAAGCGGTCGGCCATGCCGGTGCCATTACTCCGGTTCCCGGCGGCGTCGGCCCCATGACGATCGCAATGCTCATGGTCAACACGTTGACGGCGGCCCAACGGCTCATGGGCCTTCCGGAAGACGAGCCGCTTTTTTAGCCTTCGCAGGCACGTCTTGCATCTGCGCGCCGGCCAGTCCGGCGCGTTTGCTTTTGGTCGACAGAAGCGTGACCTCGGCGCATCACCGCTGCAGCATCAAGAGTTTCCGGCAAGCCCTTGACCCACCTTGGCTCTTGCTTTCAGCCCGGTGTCATGGTCTATCGAGATTCAGCAAGATTTAACCATGGCAGCCTAGTTTGGCTTACGTAGGGGCTGCGTAGCACTCTGACTGGCGCGCAAACACTATTAATGTGCACCAGTTGGACCAACCCGTCAGGCGGCAGTGAGTGAAGGGTCTACCGTCTTGCAAATCCGGCTTGTGCCGGACACCGCGCTTGCGCGTGAGGAGGAAGCTGGCTGGCCTTTTGGCGACCGGCCTTTTTGCTGTTTTTACTTTTCCCTTTGCCATCGGTTTCACAATCCTGTCGGTCACGACACTCACTTCACCCGCGAACGCGTTCGAAATTTTTGGCTGGCGTCCGTTCGGCGGGGAAGAAGAAGAGCAAGGCGAAGCTGTTCCCGATCCCCTGCCCTATGAGGCGGACCTTGCGGTTTCCACCGGCAACGAAGAACTGACCGGCGACATGAAGAGCGCGTCTCTTCTGATCCAGCAGCAAGACAAGCCACCGTCGGGTGAAGCGGGCCTGATCGCGCGCGCACTTTCCGACCGGGAACGCCTTGTGGCCAAGCTTTACGCGGACGGGCGCTATGGCGGCACCGTCTCGATCACCCTGGCAGGACTGCCGCTTGAGACGGCTCTGGAACAAAGCGACCTTCCGGATGCAAGGCCCGTCAAGGTATCCATCCTGATCAATCCGGGACCTTTGTTCACGTTCGGCAACGTTTCGGTTTCCTCAAGTGGTGGCGATCTGTCAACCGATCCATCCTTCTGGGGCCTTGCCCCGGGTGAAGCTGCAGAGTCAGGCAAGATCCTGTCTGCTGAAGGCAGGATGGTGTCGGTTTTGCGCGGCCGGGGTTATCCGAAGGCGAGGATCGCCGAACGCCGCATCACAGCCGATCACAGCACAAAAACGCTGGACGTTGCCCTGATTGCGGATGCCGGGCCGCAGGCGCGGTTCGGAACGGTCGCCGTCAGCGGCACAGAGGTCACCGATCCGGAATTCGTCAAACGGCAGGCCATGCTGCCGCAAGGTGGCATCTATTCTCCGGAAGACATTGCACGCGCCCGCAAGCGTCTCAACGACCTCGGGATCTTCTCATCTATTCGCTTCGTGGAAGGTGACATTGCCGGTCCCGACGGTTCCTTGCCGATCACGATCGAGGTCAGCGAGCGCAAGCGTCATGTCATCGGCGCCGGCGCATCCTGGTCCAGCACCGAAGGTTTCGGGGTCGAAGCTTATTGGCGGCGGCGAAACCTGTTCGGCCGCGGAGAGCTTTTGTCCGTCGAGGGCTCGATCGGGCGCATTGGAACCGAGAGCTTCGAGAACCAGGAATACTCCGCTAGGATCGCTTTTGAGAAGCCGGGCGTGTTTGGTCCATTGACGAGTTTTTCCACCAGCCTTGAAGCCCGTCAGGAAAACCCGGACGCTTATAAGAGCAGAACCATCACTTACAACGCGTTTTTGAACCGTGAATTCTCCGACACACTCAAAGGCCGTGCCGGTGCCGAGGTGTTTTTCGCGGACGAGGAAGACGCCTTTGGCGATGACCAGTATTTGCTGGTCGGGTTGCCAGCGGATCTCACATTCGACAACCGCGACGACAAGCTTGACCCGTCCAAGGGTGTGTTTGCAGCCCTGTTCGCCGAACCGGCCTACGATACGCTCAATTCGAATGCCATGGGTTTCGTGAAGGGAACGGTCTCAAGCTACTACGCTCTCGACGAGGCGAAGCGCTTCATTCTCGCTGGCAGGGTTTCCGCCGGCTCGATCTTTGCTCCCTCAGTTGAATCTGTCCCGGCCAGCAGACGCTTTATCGCCGGCGGTGGCGGATCGATCCGCGGCTACGCCTATCGCAATGTCGGGCCGCGAGTGAACGGGGAAGTTGTCGGCGGGCGCTCGCTTGTCGAGTTGTCGGGCGAAGTTCGCGTCCGGGTGACAGAGTCGATCGGAATTGTCGGTTTCGTGGATGCAGGCAATGCCTACGAGGACAGCATCCCGGACTTTTCCGAGGAACTCAAAATCGGTGTTGGAGCAGGTCTCAGGTATTTCACGCCGATTGGACCTCTACGTGTCGATGCTGCTATCCCGCTCGATCCGGGCCAGGATGATCCGGACTTTGCGCTTTATGTTGGCTTGAGCCAGGCATTTTGACGAAACCTGCAGTCTGTATCAGCATGCGAACGGCCTGAGCCTGCGGGTTTGGTCGACCAAAGGACGTCCAACTGAGGTCAAAATACGCTGTTAAGAACAAGCAATCACACGCGTTTCGAGTTGCCCTTATACCGGAATCTTGCACACGTAATTAAATGCGCTTTTTAAGTCTCGCCCTTCGGATCTTTGGATTCCTGATCGTAATAGCGATCGCAATTCCAGTGCTGATCATTGCAGCGCTGCAAGTTCCGTCCGGGCGAAACCTTGTTTCCAGCGTCGCCAGTTCGTTTGCGTCAAGCGATGCCCAGACGATCAAGATTGAAGGCCTTTACCTCAGTTTCGGTCTGAACGCAGCTGTTGAAAGCGTCACTTTGTCCGACAAGGAAGGCGAATGGTTCGAAGCCGAACAGATCGCCCTGGATTGGCACCCGCTGCATTTGTTGTCCGGCGATCTGGACCTTTCATCCTTCACCGCAGAACGCATAGACCTCAACCGGCTGCCGGCGCAGGACACGACAACAGACGCCACTGCTGAAGCGGAAGTGGAGACAACAGAAAGCTCAGGTGGGTTGTCGCTGCCGTTGAACGTTTCACTGCAAAGCCTGAAGCTGGACGAAATCAATCTCGGCGAGGCCCTTCTCGGCGAGCCGGTGTCGGTCACGGTCTCCGGTTCCGGCGCATTTGCGCTTGATCCAGCGCTTGTGACCGCTGCGCTGGATGTCCGGCGCGTTGACGGCATTGACGCACAACTTGCGGCGAACGCTGAATTTGAACCTGCGGCAGAAACGCTCGCCTTTGATCTTGCCTTGAACGAACCGCGCGGGGGACTGGCCGCGCGTTTGCTCGATGTTCCCGATCTGCCCGCGGTCAATCTGGACCTGAAAGGCAGCGGTCCGTTGACGGACTGGGCGGCCAACTTAAGTCTCGCCCTTGATGGCCGCACCACCGTGACTGGCTCCGCGAAACTCAAGGAAGAAGCTGCGGAACGCCAGCTTACCTTCGACCTCGACGGCGACCTGGAACCCCTTGCCCCACCCGAAGCGAAAGCCTTCCTGCTGGGCACCACGAACGCCTCGGGCACTGCAAGGTTTTCAACCGACTTTGCGCCACGGTCCGCCGACATCGTGCTGAACACACAGACCGTATCGCTCAACGCAAATGCAAGCCTTGCGGACGGCCCGATCAACGCCGCCGGTTCGCTGTCGGTCAGCGCAGGTGAAAATTCGCTCATCGCCGTCGATCTGACGGATCGGCGGATCGCCTTCGGACCGTTGAAGGCAGACTTTTCAGTCAGCGGCGACCGAAGTTCAGCCAACTGGTCTACAAAGCTCGATTTGGCGAGTTTGCAGACAACGGAGGCCAGGACCGGACAGATCGCACTAGAGGCGTCCGGACAAGGTGCCGACCTGACACCTGATGTTCTTACAACTCCCTTCAATCTGTCGCTTTCCGTTGCCGCTCTAGACGGCTTGACACCGCAGACCAAGCCGCTCTCCGGTGCTCTTTCACTGAAAGCGACAGGAAGCGCCGACGGAACAAGCAAGTCCGCAACAATCAATGATCTGGCGTTCAATTCGACTGCAGCAGCGCTGACATTGACAGATACGCTCGTCGCCACGGACAAGGTTTCAGGGCAAGGCCGGCTCTCGCTTTCAGATCTCAGCCAGTTTTCCGAACTGGCCCAACGGGACCTCGGCGGCAGCCTGTCGACGTCCTTTTCGACTGATCTCGATCCCTCCAGTCTCAACGGCACGGCAACGGCTGCGGTGTCGCTCCGCGATGTAAAGTCAGGCGTGGCGCAGGCCGACGCAATGCTGGCGGGAGACACGCAACTTGACGCCGTTGTTGAACTGGACGGTGCCGACGATATCACTTTGAAGAGCCTTTCCGTCAAAAGTGCCGCGCTCGAGGTAACCGGCAACGCGCATTTTCAATCTGCGTCGCTGCAATCCGACATCTCCGCAAGCCTTGCTGACCTCAGCAATCTGGACCCGCAGCTCGCCGGCGCGCTTACCCTGATCGCCAAGACATCAGGTCCGGTCGACGCCCTGGAAGTTGAAGCCGATGCCTCCTCCAAGCAGATCCTGCTTGCCGGTACGCCACTTGATGATCTTTCCTTTTCGGCCAAGGCGACAGCCGATGTTGAAGCCCCGAGTGCAATGATCAAGACCGCGGCGACGCTGAACGGCCAGCCGATTGCGGTTGACGTTGAACTGAAAAGCAAGGACGGCGGCGCCGATATCAACCCGCTGTCGGTCAAGCTCGCCGGAAACACGGTCACCGGTGCCCTTTTCCTTGCGGACCTGAACAACCCGATCGAGACGCTGAAAGGCGATCTCAAGATCGACGCGCCTGATCTTGCTTCGCTCTCACCACTGCTCCTGACCGAAATCGGCGGGCAGCTCCAGGGAACCATTCTGGCTGATCCGGACGCCAAGAAACTGGCCGTTGACGTGACCGGATCGAACATCGATGTGCCGTCTCTCAGCATAGGCAGCGTCAAACTGAAGGCCGATGTTGCCGCCCCTTTCACCCCGCAGACCGCTTCGGCTGACATCGAGCTCTCTGATCTCATTACCGACGCGACGCCGGTGCATGCCGTGAAGGTTCTGGCGAAACCCGACAATGGCGGCACAGCCGTCACCGCAGACGTCAAGATTGATCAGGGCAGTGAAGACGGATTGTCACTTGCAGCGCGAATTTCGCAGCCTGCCGCAGATGCTTACGACATCGATCTGTCTGCGCTTTCGATGCGTTACCAGGGGCTGTCAAGCCAGTTGCTCCAGCCGACAACCGTCTCGTATGCCGGTGGCGACGCCAGGATTGAGCCGCTTGAGCTCAAGCTCGGCAACGGATCGCTCGCGCTTTCCGGAACGGCCGGGCAGACTCTCGACCTTTCCGCCGATCTGAAATCCATCCCGCTAAATCTTGCGAATGCCTTTGTGCCTTCGCTTGGCCTTGGAGGCACCCTATCGGGGTCCATCAAGGCGCAGGGAAGTTCGTCGGCCCCCGAAGCAAGCTGGTCGATTTCCGGATCGGGGCTCACGGCGACCGAGCTCAAGAACAACGGTCTTTCGTCGCTCAGCTTACAGAGTTCGGGTACTTTGAAAGACAATCAGATAACGCAGACAACGTCGGCGAGCGATCCCAACGGCTTGAAGCTGACGGCCTCGGGCAACGTTGGTCTTGCCCAACCCAATCCGCTGTCAATCACCCTCGACGGTACCGTGCCGATTGCTGCCTTGAAACGCCCCCTGCTGGAGGCCGGCATTCGCGGCGAAGGCGCAATAGGCCTGAAAGGCAACGTCAGCGGTTCGGCGGCATCACCCGCTTACCAGATCACGGCCACACCGGCGGGGCTGAAAATCACTAGCCTGTCCACCGGCTTGACCATCCAGAATATCGCGGGCTCTGCTGCGGTGACCCAGGAACGCGCATCGCTCAATGCAATAACAGGCGAACTGGCGACCGGTGGCTCCCTGTCTGCAGCGGGAAGCGTCGGCATGAACGATGGCTTTCCTGCTGACCTTTCCCTGAAACTGAACCGAGGCCGCTATGTCGACCCCGGGCTGGTGACTGCCGAGGTGGACGCCGATATCAAGATCACCGGGCCCTTGGCTTCGACCTCCAGTTCCGCGCTGATTGGCGGCACCATCACGATCAACAAGGCGGATATTTCCATTCCGGAATATCTGCCGGGCGCAATTCCCCCTGTCGAAGTCCAGCATGTCAATGCCTCTCAAGCAATCCGTCAGCAGATCGCGGAACTCGGCGGTGAACCCAAGCAGTCGCAGGCCGAGCAAAAGTCGGTGCCTCCGCGGCTCGATATCCTGTTATCCGCCCCTGGCCGCATATTCATTCGCGGTCGCGGCCTTGATGCTGAACTTCAGGGAAATCTGAAAGTCGTCGGCACTACGGCTGATCCTCAGGCCATCGGCGCCTTTTCCCTCAAACGGGGCCAGTTGGACATCCTGACCCGGCGGCTGGTTTTTTCGCGCGGCAGCGCGACGTTCGACGGTTCGCTCACGCCGCTGATCGATTTTGCCGCCAATACGACGGTAAACGATACCACGATCACCGTGACCGTGAGCGGCTCAGCTGACGATCCGGAAATCGCCTTCAGCTCCTCCCCTGATTTGCCTCAGGACGAGGTTCTGGCCCTGCTTCTGTTCGGAAAAAGCGTCGGCAATCTGTCTGCAACACAGATCGCCAGCCTGGCCGCGGCAATCGCGACGCTGACCGGCGGCAGCGACAGCGGACCGCTGGCAACACTCCGCAAGTCGCTCGGACTGGATGCGATCGATATCAATACCGACGGTGAAGACGGTCCCTCCGTCGCCGTCGGAAAATACATCAACGACAATATCTATCTTGGTGTCGAACAAGGGACCGGTTCCGGCTCAAGCCGCGTCAAGGTCGACATCGATCTGGACAGGGGTTTGAAGGTCCGTGGCGAGGTCGGTGCCGACGGGTCCTCGAAAGCCGGTATCTTCTTCGAACGGGAATACTGAGCCGTCAAACAACGGCGTCATTTTTACCGAACGATTGGCTCATTTCCGCCGCGGTACACTCTCAATGCGACAAATTGCCCGGCGGCTGTTGCACTGCACAGGCGGATCATGCAAGTGTGCGCGCCATGACCCACTCATTCAGAAGATATGCACCGTCGCTACCGGCAGAAACCGTTCATTTGGTGACGGAAAGAGCCGGTCGAGACGGGAGTTCAATCATGTCGACGCGCAGCAGCGAATACACCCTTGGTGAGCGTATCTGCAAGGCGCGCGACGCGTCCGGCTTGTCGACCGCGCAGCTTGCGCGCCGGCTCGGAATCAAGACCGCGACCCTGCAAAGCTGGGAGAGCGACCGTTCGGAACCGCGTTCCAACAAGCTGGTTCTGCTTGCCGGTGTCCTGAATGTAAGCCCGACCTGGTTGCTTGTCGGACGCGGCACCCCGCCTGTTGCCGAAGAGAACCTCTCGGCCGATCTCGACAGCATGAAGGTCGCACTTGACCGTATCCAACGGCAGGCTCAGGCCTTGGCCGACGAAATCGAACAGCTTCAGGAACGGCTCAGCTAACAGCCAAGAGCTATCAACGAAGAGGCCATCGAACACAGCATTGTTCGATGGCCTCTTTCGTTTCTCTGTGCCCTCACCGCCTTTCCTGCAACTTCCGAATTGCGGTCAGCCAGCGACACCTTGGATCCCAGATGTGTCGGTGCGCACTTCTTGTGCAAAAGCGCTTGCCAGACCCTTTAGAGGCACTCTATCTCTTGTGGCAACGGTCCGGTTGTTTCTTCGGCCGCCTCTTTCACCCGACACTTCAGGGAGTGCTCCATGTCATTGAACACAGCGCTTATCAAGCAACAGGTTTACATCAACGGCGCCTGGGCTGACGCAGACAACGGCCAGACAATCGCAGTGGTCAATCCGGCAACCGGCGAGAGCGTGGGAACCGTCCCCTATTGCGGACGTCCTGAAACCGCGCGGGCGATTGCCGCCGCCGAAGCCGCCTTTCCGGCATGGAAGGCGCTGACCGCCGATGCCCGCGCCGACTACATGCACAAGCTTTGCGATGCCATCATGGACCAGGTGGACGATCTGGCCGTGTTGCTGACAACCGAAATGGGCAAGCCGCTTGCCGAGGCCAAGGGTGAAATCACGCTCGGCGTCAAATACATCAGGTTCTTTGCCGAGGAAGGCAAACGGATCTATGGCGACACAATACCCTCCCCCTGGGCCGACCGCCGCCTGCTCGTGACGAAGGAACCGGTTGGCGTCGTTGCCTCCATCACGCCCTGGAACTTCCCAAATTCCATGATCGCGCGAAAGCTTGGTGCCGCTCTTGCGACCGGCTGCACGATGGTGATGAAACCGGCCGAGTTCACACCTTACTCTGCCCTGATCTTCGGCATCATGGCGGACAAGGTTGGTCTTCCGGCTGGCGTGATCAACATCCTCACGGGTGATGCGCCGGCAATTGGTGAGGAGATGTGCGAAAACCCGACCGTGCGCAAGATCACCTTCACGGGTTCAACGCGCGTCGGCAAGCTGCTGGCTGCAAATGCAGGCAAGAACATGAAGAAAGTCTCGATGGAACTGGGCGGCAACGCCCCCTTCATCGTCTTCGACGACGCCGATCTCGACCGCGCTGTTACCGGCGCCATTGCCAGCAAGTTCCGGAACTCCGGCCAGACCTGTGTCTGCGCCAACAGGATCTATGTCCAGGCCGGTGTCTACGACGCGTTTGCCGAAAAGCTGAAGGCCGCCATGGCGGAGCAGCTCAACGTCGGCAACGGGCTGGAGTCCGGCGTCACGCAGGGCCCGCTGATCAACGAGGCAGCGGTGGAGAAAGTCGCAGCGCACGTGCAGGATGCCCTTTCCAAAGGTGGTGCTCTTGTGACAGGCGGCAGCCGGCCGGACGGCGCCGGGACCTTTTACGAGCCGACTCTCATCACGGGAGCCAGCCCTGAAATGAAGGTCGCGCACGAGGAAACCTTTGGACCGCTCGCTGCTCTCTTCAGGTTCGAGACCGAAGACGAGGCAATCCAACTCGCAAACGACACCGAATACGGTCTTGCCTGTTATTTCTATGCGCAGGATCTTGGCCGTTGTTTCCGGGTCATGGAAGCACTTCAATATGGCCTTGTCGGTGTCAACGAAGGTGTCATCACCACCGAAGTCGCGCCTTTCGGCGGCTTCAAGGAAAGCGGCATTGGCAACGAGGGCTCCAAATACGGCCTCGATGACTATCTGAACATCAAATACAGCTGCCTGGGCGGTCTGGGTATGTAAATCAATCACTGGAAGTGGGCGGTCGGCGACAAGAGCCGCCCGCTATTCCGGATGACTTTTAGGCTGCCTTGGCAAGCATGGCCGCAATTCCGGCCGCGCTGGTCGGGCGGCCGAAGTAGTATCCCTGGCCGTGGCGGCACCCAAGCGCCTGCAGCCTTTGTGATTGCTCGAAGGTTTCTATGCCTTCCACAATCACCGACATGCCATAACCTTCCGCCAAAAGAAGCACTGCCTCAACCACGGCGGTATCCTCTTCCCGTTCGAGGCTCTCCCGGACGAAAGACTTGTCCAGCTTGATCTTCGAAAACGGATACTTGGTGATGTATCCAAGCGAGGAATAGCCTGTGCCGAAATCGTCCATGGAGAAGCTGCAGCCGAGCGCTCTGAGTTCCTCCATCCGGAATTTCAGATCCTGGTTTTCGTCAATGAAGAGGGATTCGGTCACTTCCAGATCCAGCCTGTCGGCGGGGAACTTTGACCGCTCCAAAGCTTCCGACACCGTTTGAACCAGATTTCCCCGGTAGAACTGAACCGCGGAGACGTTGACGGAAAGCCTTAGCGTGGCGTCCAAAGCCAGCACTTCCTTCATGCCGCGGTTCAGCGCCCATGCCCCGAGTTCAAGAATGTAGCCGGTCTCTTCCGCGATCGGGATGAATTCAACCGGCGAGACGGCACCGAATTCCCGGCTGTCCCATCTCAGCAAGGCTTCGACACCGAAGACCGAGCCATCCATAAGGTTGACCAGAGGCTGATAATCCAGCCGCAATTCGTCGCGCACGATTGCTTTCAGAAGTTCGGTTTCAAGTCTCCTGCGCCGCTGCAACGCCGTGTCCATTTCAGACTGAAAACGCACGACCGGATTCTGGCTGTCCCGGCGGGCCGTAGACAAGGCATTGCCGGCTTTTTTCAAGAGTGTGTCCGGAGAGGCCTCGCCCTCCGACAGCACATAGCCGAAGGTCAATTGCACAGAAATCCGGGCACCGTCGATTGCGTAGTCCTCACCGATAATGCGCTGAATCTCCTCAATGATGCCAAGTTCAGCGTCATCTCCGGAGTTCAAAACGCAAACCCCGGCAAAAACATCCGCCGTGATCGCCGACCAGGATATATTCTCCGACAGATGGCTCTTCAGCCGCGAGGCGATCGATTGGCGTACCCGATCTCCATAGGAAAATCCGAGCGTCGCGACGATCTGATCGAGATTCGTCACCGCAAACTGAAAAACGCAAACTGTTTCGCTTTTCGAGCATGCTTTCTTGGTCTGCTTCTTGAGTTGGCGCTCGAAACCGCTGCGATTCATAAGATCCGTGATCGGGTCGAAACGCGCCA
Organism: Roseibium sp. MMSF_3544; assembly: GCF_030732845.1. Lineage (GTDB taxonomy): Bacteria > Pseudomonadota > Alphaproteobacteria > Rhizobiales > Stappiaceae > Roseibium. The sequence goes on along the minus strand of NZ_JASHKA010000011.1, from coordinate 178,362 downwards.
GATACTCCAGCCTTGCCGCCGATTCCCGTTCGTCCGTGACGTCCCTGCACGTCAGACAGGCCAATGCGCGGGTCTCATCCCTGTTCTGATTGTGAGTGCCCGTCAGCGTTTTTTCCGCTTTCGTAACGACATATTCGATGAAGCGGCGCTTCGTCCCTTCCTGTGCCAGGACCAGTATCTGCGGCACGGGCATCCGGCTTTCCGGGGACTGCAGCACGGCGATGGATTCTTCAACGAGGGCACTTGGCAAAACGGTGCGCGCGGGGCTGCCGGTCAGTGTCTCGCTTGAAAACAGTGATCTGGCAGTCCGATTTGCCGCTGTTATCACGCAGTCGGTATCGAGCACGATGATTGCGTCGAAGCTGTCGTCAAAGACCTGTCCGAGCATACGTTCACTGTTGCGCTGCTTGATGTCTGCGATATGCGCAAGCAGTTTGTGAAGGCCCAGCTCGCGCAACACAATGATAGCGGCGGCCATGGCAAACAGAATGTAGGCGCTAGCAGTCGGCACAAGAACGGGAAAAGACTTTTGGAAGCTGACGGCAACGACTTCAGTCGCCAGTGCGGAGAGGACAAGAATGCCGAGCTTGATCGGCCAGCCCTGCACCTTTGTCAGCAACAACAGCACGAGAACGAAGATAGCTGCCGCCAGAGCATAAAATTCGCCCTGCGGTATGAGCGCCCGATCCTGGAGCAATGTCTCCGCACCAAGTGCCTGCACCATCGCACCCGGTAGGATCCCGTAGACCGGGACCGCGAACAGATCCCGAAGTTCCAGCGCACTCGCGCCGATGATGACTTTCTTGCCCGAAAACTCGGTCAGGTCCGCAGTGCCGTTCAGAACATCGGCGAGTGGCACACGCTTGATGTCGTCGATGGATATCCCGTAGTCGAGAAAGAACGAGCCGGCCGTATCCCCGGTGTGCTCGCCAAGCAGCGCGGCTGCCGAGACTTCGGTGATCCCGTCGATTTCGTAGCCATAGAGATTGCGCCAGATGCGGCTGTCGGCTTCCATCGGAACCATCACGACAACCGGCCAGGCATTTTCCAAGAAAGCCTGCTGAGGCAGATTGATGATCTCGGCTTCCCCGGAGCCGGCAGAGGCCGCTTGCCGGAATGCGGCAAGGCTGACATTTCCGGCGCGTTCGATCGCGTCCGCAAAGAGTGCGTCGTCTTCCGGATTGGATGCGGCGCTGAAGTCCACGTCGAACACAATGTCCTGTGCACCTGCCCTCGCGAGCGTGTCTGTCAGGTCTGCATAGATGCGGCGCGGAAACGGCCAGACCCCGATTTCATCCAAGCTCTTCGCATCGACATCGACGAAGACGATTTGGTCTGAGACGGGTCGCGTATCGAAACTGTATCTTTGTTCCCAGAGAAACCGGTCAATCGTTGCTGGAAAACCGGACAGGCGCAGGATGAGAATGGTCGCGGTCAGAAGTGCCGCGACCAGGATTGCGTTTGCGAGACGCCCTCCGAGTTTCTCAATCAGAATCTTCACCCTACTCACCTGGTTAGGTCGGCATTCTCTGGAGTTTACGCTGGCATCTGTTCACCGATGCTTACTTGCCGCTGTTACCGTTCGAATTGCCATTGCCGTTGCCATTCGAGTTACCGTTCGAATTGCCGTTGCTGTTACCGTTCGAATTGCCGTTGCTGTTGCCATTCGAATTGCCGTTGCTGTTGCCGTTCGAATTGCCGTTGCTGTTGCCGTTCGAATTGCCATTGCTGTTGCCATTCGAGTTGCCGTTGCCATTCCCATTCGAATTGCCGTTGCTGTTGCCACTCGAACTGCTTCCGCTGCTACCGCTGCTGCCGCTACTTGAACTGCTGCTGTTCGAACTTGTGCCGCTGCCGTTGTTTGAGTTGCTGTTGCCGCCGAACAGTGCGCCGAACAAACCGCCACGGCTTTCAGGCACTTGAGCGACGCCGCCGGGCAATTTCACCTTGGGTGCGCGTTTCCGGCCTTTACGAACTACAGGTTTGGTGCGACCGCCGACTTTCAAGCCCGATGCGCCCGAACGATCGCTTGCTGCGTTCTGGCCAGACGTCAGGTCTGCGCGTTCGCCTGATGCAAAGTCCTGGACTTCGACGACGCCTCGAGAAACGGAAACGCGGGTCCGCCTGTTATTGACCGAGACATCAAACTTGGTTCCCTTGACGACTGCTGCGAGAAACGGCGTTTCAACGAAAAAATGCGGCCGCGACCGCTTTGTTACGTCAACCGTGACCTTGCCCTTGCGCTGCAACAGTGTCGTCTTCGACCGATTGCTTTGATATTTTGAAATCGCGAAGGTCGTGTTTGGACCCACGGTAATCGTCTCTTTACCGCGCGCGATGAGAGCTCTTGCCCCGGCCCTTGTGCCGATCGTGTAGCCCTTTTTGAAGACCATCCCCTTTTTTGCGCGAAACGCTTCGGTTCCAGGCGCAACAAAATAGACCATGCCCGACACACGTTTGACGACCCACTCAGCAGCAGCAACAGAACTAACGGTGCCTGACAGAACAAGCGGCGCAAGAAAGACAGCTACAAAAAGATGTATCCATATCTTCCTGGGGAGATTCGAAAACAGTTCAGAACTGCTGTGATTTACTATCTTTGAGTTGTATTTAAATAGATCCGCAATCATCGCCAAGCCGCCCAACAGGTATAACTTGGTATTAGTCTTACATCGCGCGAATTAACTCAGGGTGAAGCAATAAGTATAGGGAGAACTTTAAATAAACAGGGTTTCCGAGGTGTAAACACGCATTACGAACTAGTGTATCAGCGCAAATCCGGTGCCCGCACCTTTTTGGACAGGCAAGCACCTTCGGGCTTGGCGTCATGTTGAAGCTGGGGATTGTACTCGCAAATTCATGGAAACGATCGCTTTGCGCAGCGGCGCTTTGACCTATCCCAACGGCTCTTTGCAAACAGCGCGACGTGCTGCCCGTGCCAAATCGTGACAATTCGGAAATTGGATACCCAGCGCACTTGCCACCTCTTCAGGGCGCGCCAAATTGTTCAGTCATGCCGAACAGTCAGTCAAATTGCACTGCCGGACTTCTTACCTATTTTCGCAGTGCAGCGTTCATGAGCGAACGCTCTCCGATATCACCAAACGAGGTTTGATCATGATCCGTCTTGCAGCTTCCGCACTGGCTCTTTCCCTTCTGGCAGCTCCGGCAATCGCCGAGCCAGTCGCCTACGATTTCGACAAATCGCACGCCAATCTGTCCTTCACCTACAACCACCTCGGTTATTCGACCACTGACGGACGATTCGGTAACTGGGACGGTACGCTTCTTATCGACAAGGACACGCCGGCCAATTCCTCTGTTGAATTCACCATCGACATCGACAGCCTGGACACGTTCTGGGGCGAGCGCGACACGCACCTGAAGAGCCCGGACTTTTTCGATGCCGCCAAATACCCGCAGGCAACCTTTAAAAGCACCCGGGTGGAACAGACCGGCGAAAACCAGCTTGAAGTGACCGGCGATCTTACCCTGAAGGGCATCACCAAACCGGTCACGCTGACTGTCGACGTCACCGCGATGGGCGAACACCCGATGGCGAAGAAGGCTGCTGCCGGATTCGCAGTGACCACCGTTCTGAAGCGCTCCGAATTCGGCATGGACATGTTCGTGCCCTATGTTGGCGATGAAGTGACTGTCACGTTCCACGCGGAAACGCTGAAATCCGACGCGACGAACTAACGTAAGTAAAGGGAGGCCGGTTGATCCGGTCTCCACATTCCAGGGAGCCGGCCATGCTGCGCAACTCTTCGACAGGCTACGGGCGGATCGCCATCGCGTTCCACTGGACAATGGCCGTGCTGATCATCGCCATGCTTGCCTTCGGGCTCTACATGACGACCTTGCCGCAGACGGACCCGGAAACGTTCCAGTTGTTTCAGCTTCACAAATCGATCGGGTTCGTGGTGCTGACACTTGCGGTGCTGCGCCTTGCCTGGAGATTGGTCAATCCATCTCCGAAGCTACCCCAAGGCATGCATCCGCTTGAAAAACTGGCGGCGCATCTTGGCCATATCGGCCTGTATGCACTCATCTTTGCAATGCCAATCACCGGCTGGTTCATGGTGTCCGCATCACCCTGGGGCATCCCCACGGTGCTGTTCAACATACAGCCCATCCCGCATCTGCCGGTGCCGGAAGCGCTCGGAACCAAGGAACAGGCAGAAAGCTTCTTCAAGATGCTTCACGAATATGGCGCCTACCTGCTCATCGCGTTGATCGTGGTTCATGTGGCCGCTGCCCTGAAGCATCATTTCATCGCCCGGGACGACACGCTCAAGCGCATGGTCTCGACTGAACCTGCGAAAGCCGACTCTTAATTAAATACATCAGGACTTCTCTTCATGACGATGAAAAATATAATTCTTTCCCTGTTCACGACCTCTGCTTTCGCGGTCTCCGCAGCAGCAAATGCAGAGACATGGTCTGTCGACCCGGCGCAGAGCCAACTTGGGTTTGAGGTTCAGCAGGGTGAAGGAACACTCAAGGGTTCCTTTGCCGACTGGCAGGCAAGCATCGATTTTGACGTCAACGCCCCTGAGGCTGCCAAGATCACCGCGCAAATCAAACCGGCAAGCGCGACGACCGGCAATGCCCAATTCGACACGACCATGCCGGCCAAGGACTGGTTCGATGTCGCCGACTTCCCGGTAGCGGAATTCAGCGCAGACGGTGCTTCCCTGGTCGAGGGCAACACCTATCAGGCCGACGGCACGCTGACGATCAAGGGCGTCTCGCATCCGGTAAAGCTGGATTTCACATTGGATATTGAAGGCGACACTGCCAAAGCGGTCGGTACGGCCAAAGTCAACCGGCTCGACTATTCGCTCGGGGCTGGCGTCGGTAAAGACACGATCAATGACGTTGTTACCGTGACCCTGGATCTCACCGCGTCGCGCTGATCCGCTCAAAGCGAATGCAACAAATTGTGCAGGCCGCGGGACTTGGCGCTCGCGGTCCTTTTGCCGTAAGAGAACAGCACGAATTGTTCCAGCGCCGTCGGCGGCCAGGCTGCCGGCACAGCCAGATCAGGAAAAACGTCTCATGAACGCTCCCGTCACGCCTCCCGAATACCATCACAGCGCACTTTTCCCGCAGGGTGAAGACCAAACGCCCTACCGCAAGCTCACGTCAGATCATGTCAGCACTGCAGAGTTCCAGGGAGAAGAGGTTCTGGTGGTTGAACCGGAAGGCATGAGGCTGCTTGCCGAGGAGGCCTTCAGGGACATCAATCACTATCTGCGTCCGGGACACCTGGAGCAGCTCACCAAGATCCTCGACGATCCGGAAGCAACGGCAAACGACAAGTTCGTCGCTTTCGATCTGCTCAAGAACGCCAACATCGCATCCCACGGGGTGCTGCCGATGTGTCAGGACACCGGTACGGCAATCATAATGGGCAAGAAGGGACGCCGCGTCTGGACAGATGGGTCTGACGAAGCCGCGCTCGGAGAAGGCGCCCGCGACGCTTATTACAAGAACAACCTTCGATATTCGCAGCTTGCGCCGCTTTCCATGTTCGAAGAGACGAACACCAAGAGCAACATGCCGGCACAGATTGAACTCTATGCGGACGGCGATGAGGCCTACAAGTTTCTGTTCATGGCGAAAGGCGGCGGGTCGGCGAACAAGAGCTTCCTCTTCCAGGGAACGCCGTCTCTGTTGACGCATGACCGCATGATCGAGTTCCTCAAGGAAAAGATCCTGACGCTCGGCACCGCTGCCTGCCCTCCCTATCACCTTGCAATTGTCATTGGCGGCACCTCCGCCGAGATGACGCTGAAGACGGCGAAATTGGCGTCCGCCCGGTATCTCGACGGCTTGCCAACGGAAGGATCGGAACTCGGCCATGCCTTTCGGGACACAGAAATGGAGCGGGAGATCCACGAGCTGACCTATTCGACCGGTGTCGGCGCCCAGTTTGGCGGCAAGTATTTCTGTCACGACGTTCGCGTCATTCGTCTGCCGCGGCATGGCGCTTCCCTTCCGATCGGGCTGGCCGTTTCCTGTTCGGCTGATCGCCAGGCGCTCGGGAAGATCACCAAGGACGGTATCTTTCTGGAGGAACTCGAAAAGAACCCGTCCAAGTATATGCCGGAGGTCACGGATGAGAATCTGTCCGACGATGTCGTCAAGATCGACCTCACACGGCCGATGCCGGAGATCCTTGGCGAACTCACGAAACACCCGATCAAGACACGCCTTTCCCTCACCGGACCGCTGATCGTTGCGAGGGACCTGGCCCATTCCAAGTTGCGCGACCGCCTCGAAAGTGGCGAGCCCCTGCCGGACTATTTCAAGAACCACCCGATCTATTATGCAGGTCCGGCCAAAACGCCGGACGGCATGCCGTCCGGATCTTTCGGCCCGACCACCGCCGGGCGGATGGATGCTTATGTCGACCAGTTCCAGGCCGCTGGTGGCTCCATGGTGATGCTGGCGAAGGGCAACCGTTCGGCCCAGGTCCGGCGCGCCTGTCAGGCACATGGCGGCTTCTATCTGGGATCCATCGGGGGGCCCGCCGCCCGGCTTGCCCAGGACTGTATCAAGAAGGTTGAAGTGGTCGAATTCGAGGAACTCGGCATGGAAGCCATCTGGAGGATCGAAGTGGAGGACTTCCCCGCCTTTATCGTTGTCGATGACAAGGGCAATGATTTCTTCAAGGAATTGAACCTCGGCTAAACTGCCGAGGCAATGACAGCAAAAGGCGGCTCCGGCCGCCTTTTTTTGTACCGATCCTTAGGTATTTGCCCAAAAAACTTTACCTGATCTTTATTCCATACAGGCAAGAAAGACGTACGGATACGAAACTCGCAGATGTCTTGATGATCAAATTCGCGCTTTATCTTCTTGTCCTTGTCATTCTTGCCTATGGCAGCCGTCTGCTTGGCTATTCCAGTCTATATTTTCTGTTTTTGGTAGTAATTCTGGGAAGCGTTGCCTGCATGGCACTGCTGCCGCTGTTTCGGCCCGTGTTCAGCTCAATTGCGTCGGCTCTTCCAACAAAGGCCAATCGCGAAAAGGATGCACTGCCTCAGGACATCAACGAGGAACGCTTTCAGCAGGTCCTGACCAAGGACGCAACGAAGGTCGAAGCCGAGGAAGTGGACCCAACACAGGACGCAGCGACAAAAGCCGCTCCGGCTCCTGTTTCCGTTCCCGGTCCCAGCGCCGACCCGGATGCACCATTTGAAAGCCTGCGAGAGCAGTTTGCCCAGACCGCGGTTATCGCCTTTCGCCCTTACCCGCCGCACCGCTCGGATCATGGCCGGAGCAAGATCGGCGGCATTCCGGATCTGCCCAAGGGCCATCCCTGGCCCAAGGCACCCGGGCACACCGATCACGTGAAGGCGAATCTGCCGCTGCACTTTCTGGCGCAAATCGATCTGGCCGACCTGCCCTGGCGCCCGAAAGGTTTCCCGGTTTCCGGAATGCTGCTCTTTTTCGGCCGATTTGACGAAGAACTGCTTTGGGGCGAAGCCGAAGTTGCACCTGAAAACGATATGCGGGTCGTGTTCGATCCGGACTATTCGGGAACGCCGACAGCGCCGCCCAAGGAACTTCCACCAATTGCAGGCGGCAACTACCAGTACGATTTGCTGTTTGGTCTCCCGGGCGACGAAAAGACACGCGTCTTTGCCGAATGGCCGCTGAATTTCGCGCAGATCGAAACATTGCCGAAGGGCTCAGACCTGCCGTTCACGGCACCGGACGGGTACGCCGAAGCACAAAACCGCCATCTGACGAAGCAGCTTGAAAAGGCCTTCGGCACACTGCAATCGGACAACGCGGAACTTTCCGGATTTCAGCTGTTTCAGCCGAGAACCGAAGAAGAGCGGCAGGAAGGCAAACCGATTGCACTGCGGCCATATTCGGAAACCGGATTTCCATACGATCCGCGCGGGATTGCCCTCACCTGCCGGATCCTGCGCAACAGGCATGCGGCAAAACTGGAAGAGACCGGCTTTGAGACCTGCTTCGAAGACTGGCAACTCCAGGCCGAGACTTCTGAAGAAAGCGCAATCGACCGGCGCATGGTGGACGCCTTCATAGAAGACCTGAACGATTTTCTGGCGCAAGCCGCGGACAAGCGGTATGGCCATTACCTGAAGTCCGATCTTGAACGCGCCCTGCACCGCCTTGTCACCGAGGCCGGCGTAAACAAGACGCTGGCGAGCCGGATCCCGGATGGCATCTACACGGCCGCGGCCGACAGACATCCGGTATTCCTTCGGGACTCAAACGGTGTGAAATATCCGAATTATCCCGGTGCGCGATCCAACCACAGCTATCATCAGCTTTTCGGGCATCTGTCCTCCGTGCAATTCGACCTGCCGCTCGACAGCCCCGAGAATCTGCTCTTTCAACTCTTCAGTGACTGGGGTGCGGATCTCAACATCGGTGATGGCGGTGAACTCGATTTCATGATCGATCAGAATGACCTCGCAGAACAGTCATTCGACAAGGTCTCAGGTGCCTATTGTGGTCACTGAAATTCCCCGCTGATCGAGCGTGCCGACGTGTTTTGATTGAAGAACAGCGCGATTCCTGTAAAATCCGTCCTGCATATTTTGAAGAAAATCCGATTTGATCATTTCCAAAAGAGGAGAAATCCTACAATCTTTTACTGTAAATCAGCCTGAAAACAGGCTTAAATTGAAATTCTCGTTGCAATTTCGGCACATTTGATCGAACTCACGCGCGCTCACATCAACGTGAGATTCCTTTTCGGCCAATTTTAGGCCATGATTGTTAATAGTGCGGCAAGGAGATTTTCCTAACGTAACCTTCGAGACAATGCGCGCCTTGACGTGGGCAGGCGCTGAAGGGGGACTAAGATGAAGAGTTTGTTTTATGCAGTGATTGCTGTCGTTGTGGGAGCGTTCATGCTGCCCGCAGAAGGATTTGCGCGTGCTGGATTTTTTGATCACAGCACCAATACCTGGGTAACACCGAAATACCATCCGGGCGGCCCGTCTCCGGTCAAGCGCCGGAAGGTCAACTATGACGGCCCCTATTCGCCGGGCACGATTGTTGTCGATACGTCGGAGCGCCGTCTCTACCATGTCCTGCCGAACGGTAAGGCTATGAAGTACGGTGTTGGCGTCGGCAAAGAGGGTTTCCAGTGGGCCGGTACGCACCGCGTTACCCGCAAGGCCGAATGGCCGAGCTGGACACCGCCGGCTCAGATGCGCGCTCGCGAGCGCAAAAAGGGACGCATCCTGCCGACCTATATGCCGGGTGGCCCGAACAACCCGATGGGTGCACGCGCACTTTACATCGGCTCCACTCTTTACCGCATTCATGGCACGACCGAGCCGTGGACGATCGGGTCTGAGGTTTCTTCCGGATGTATCCGTCTGGCCAATGAAGACGTGATCCATCTCTACAACAACGTGACCGTCGGCGCCAAAATTGTTGTGAAGCGCTGATTGGTTCCAATTGTTCAGGAAAGCCGGGCCATTTGGCCCGGCTTTTTTGTTTGTGAACTGCGAAACGCGCACCCAGAGCCCTTTTCGCGGAATAAGGCCATGTGGTGAGGATCCAAATTGCTAGATCGGGTGAAATGCCATTTCGCCCGAATGCAGAAAGCAGCCTTTGTCAAAGAGTGACAGGTCGACCGGATTCGGCAACCTGACGTCGGCGAGAGCCGGCAACCGTTTGTCCGAAGACTCAAAGGCCGGATGCACTTGAGACAGGAAAATCAGTCTCGTGCCGCTGTCAGAAGCGAAACGTTTCAGGGCTTCGATCTGGTCGGAAAGCTCCGGAGCTGTGCGGCGCTGGTCCAGAACCTGAAGATAATCGACAACGGCAACAGTCCCCCGAGGTGCGCCTGAAAGCCCGTCCATCACAACATCGGCGCGGAGATCGTCCCGAAAGTTCAATTCGATGCCGGTTCCAAGAAGTTTTTCGAACCCAAAATCACGCGCGCTTTGGCGCATCCCACTTTCCGAAAACTCGGACGACAGAAAGACGGATCTGCACTTTCTACTTGACGCTTCTGCGAGCAACTGCAGACCGAAGACCGTCTTTCCATGACCGGGCCTTGCGGCAATCAACAGCAGTTCGCCGGGTTCAAGTTCCGCAATCACGCTAGTTTCGGGCCTGTGCGCACGCAGGGTGCTCACCAGATGCCCCCAGCTTCTGAAGCCCTCGTCTACCGCAATACGGTCGAGAGCCAAGTTGAGAGCGATTTTCTTGCGCCGGGCCAAGTTCCTGGCGTTTCGTTTCAAGCGAAATATGGGTGCTGAAAGGATCATACGCAGCCTCCTGAGCCTAGGGTCCTTGCCCTAGTGCGGCATTTGCAATCCCTCCTTATGCAGACGCGGGTCAGATGGTGCGGTGAAATCATGCCCTGCAGATTGGCTGCTGCTCCGGTCGGAGGGGGAAGGCGCGGGTCGAGCCTGAAAAGAGCTTACCCGATTCTGGCGCACGCGATCCAGAAGCTCTGCACCTCAAAGATCGCGGCTGAGGCCTTTTTGCTCCATTTCCTGGAGGTAGACCTCCCAGTGGTTTTCCGGTTCCGTGGCAAGCTCACGAAAATAGCGCCAGGAATAGATACCCGAGTTGTGCATGTCGTCGAAATGGATCCTGACGGCGTAGTTTCCAACAGGCTCGACCTTCATGATCTCCACGTTGCGCTTTCCAGGAACAGTCTGCTTTTGCGACGGCGAATGTCCCTTGACTTCAGCGGATGGAGAACACACCCGCAGATATTCGGCCGGAAGTTCGTAGCGTTCGCCGCTGTCAAAGGCGATCGTGAGTGCTTTCTTGTCGCTGGATACGCGCAATTCGGTTGGCCAGGGGGCATTGTCTGCTGACATGGAACTCTCGTTTCGAGATTGATGACGTGCCGGACCCCGCGGACGATAACGCGCGTGCCTTATCCGTCAAGCGGCGTTTTGCCCCGCCAGCTTCACCGCTTCGTAGCCTTCAAGCGCTGCCTGGCGGGCCGCGCCATGATCAACGATCGGCAAGGGGTACGTCTTTCCAAGCGTCACCCCTTCCCGCTCCAGCACCACTTTGGGCGCATCAAACGGGGCAAAGAGATTGGCAGTCTCAAGATCCTTCAGCTCGGGCACCCAGTGCCTGACATATGTTCCTTCCGGATCGAATTTCAGGCCCTGCGTGATTGGATTGAAGATCCGGAAATAAGGCGCGGCGTCCGCACCCGATCCTGCGACCCACTGCCAGCTTGCAGAATTGTTGGCAAGATCGGCATCAAGGAGCGTGTCACGGAACCAGGCTTCACCGTGGCGCCAGTGAAGCCGAAGATGCTTTATCAGAAAGCTCGCAACGATCATACGGACCCGGTTGTGCATGTATCCTGTGTGCCAAAGTTCGCGCATTCCGGCGTCGACAATCGGATATCCGGTCAGGCCCTTCTGCCAGCGCTCGAGATCTTCATGGCTTTCCCGCCAGGGATAGGCATCAAAAGACCCGCGCCAGTTCGCGGAAGGAAGATCAGGGAAATGATACAGAAGGTGATATGAGAATTCGCGCCAGGCGATCTCGGACAAAAACTTCATGCCGTCCTTGTGAGATCCGGGGTCAACTGACATGCGCTTCCGGGTCTCATGCCAGATCTGGCGAGGCGAGATATCGCCGAAGTGAAGATGCGGCGATAATCTTGATACGTTGGGCAGATCAGGCCGGTTCCGCAATTCTCCGTATCCGTCCAACCCGGACGCAAGGAACCTTCTCAGGCTTTGCAGGGCTCCTTGTTCACCCGGTGTCCAGAGCGCCTCCCAGCCTGCCGCCCAGTTCGGTTTTTCAGGCAAAAGCGCGAGACGGTCGAGTGGTTCGTCATGCTGGTAGTCGACATAGCTCACGTTTCCAGGAACCGGGAGCGGTTCGCTCACATCCACTTGTTGTGCTGCCTTCCAGAATGGCGAATAGACCTTGAAGGAGCCGCCCGACTTGTTCTTCAGTTCCCACGGTTCATAAAGCAGTGATGCCTTGAAGCTTTGAGCGTCTGTACCATTGGCCTTCAGATCGGCCTTGATCTCTGTGTCCCGCTCAATTGCGTGCGGTTCGTAGCACCGGTTCCAGTAAACCGCGTCCGCGCCCGTTTCCCGGGCTATGGCGGGGATCAGATGGCGGGCATCGCCCCTCAGTATCTTAAGACCCGGCAGAGCCTTCTTGAGCGCAAGAAGACTGTGATGCAGCCACCATTTGCTTGCACCGCCCAGCGGATGGGTTTCACCGGTCTGCTCAGGGTCCTCGTGGATATAGACCGGTAAGACATCACCTTTGGCAGCTGCTTCGAACAATGCCGGATTATCAGCGGTTCTGAGGTCCTGCCGGAACCAAACGAGTGTCTTCATGACATTCCTAAATTTCTGCGCCTCACTTTCATACGGCGCCCGGTCCGAACAGATCAAATTCCCGACAGCATGGCCGCCCGCGGGATCGGTTGGATTGACAAGAATACACTGACAAGTTTACCTGAGTACGAAAACCGGATGTTGGCAGTCCGGTTTCAATTGATATTGGCCCAGACAGCGCCATATGATGTGGTCAATAACAAAGAGTTCGTGGGAGAGCAGAGCGTGACAGACGGTAAGATTGTAGTACCTTCAAAACCAGCGGATACCGTCGGCTCGCCGTCTCCGATGATAGACCCGTTCGGCCGCGCCGTAACGTATCTGCGCGTTTCCGTCACCGACCGTTGTGATTTCCGTTGTGTCTATTGCATGGCGGAGGACATGACCTTTCTGCCAAAACGCGAAGTGCTGAGCCTGGAAGAGCTCGACCGCCTTTGCACTGCGTTTATCGAAAAGGGCGTTCGCAAGCTGCGCCTGACCGGTGGTGAGCCACTGGTCCGCAAGAACATCATGAGCCTGATCCGGAGCCTCGGACGGCATTTGGACAGCGGTGCACTTGAAGAACTGACGATCACGACAAATGGCTCACAACTCGCCCGCTACGCGAATGAGCTTTACGATTGCGGTGTCCGGCGCATCAACGTTTCCATCGACACACTGGATGCCCAGAAATTCAAGGCTGTCACCCGCTGGGGAGACCTCGGCAAGGTCATGGACGGTATCCGCGCGGCGACCGCGGCCGGATTGAAGGTCAAGGTCAACATGGTTGCGTTGAAGGAGGTGAATGAACACGAGATCGTTTCGATGCTCGAATGGTGCCACGATCAGGGCCACGACCTAACGCTTATCGAAACCATGCCCCTTGGCGAGATCGACGGCGACCGCACAGACCAGTATCTGCCGCTGTCCAAAGTACGCGCCAGCCTCTCGGACCAATTCACTCTTAACGATATTCCCTACAAGACCGGTGGCCCGGCCCGCTATGTGACGATTGAAGAAACTGGCGGACGGCTTGGCTTCATTACGCCGCTCACGCACAATTTCTGCGAAAGCTGCAACAGGGTGCGCGTAACCTGCACCGGACAGCTTTACATGTGCCTGGGCCAGGACGACATGGCGGACCTTCGTGCACCATTGCGCGCTTCAGAGGGCAATGACCTTCTGAACGATGCCATTGACGAGGCGATCGGGCGCAAGCCGAAGGGTCATGATTTCGTCATCGACCGGAAGTCCAGACAACCTGCAGTGTCCCGCCATATGAGCGTTACCGGCGGCTGAAGCTGAGGTGATGCTCTAGCAGGCCGCTTATTCCGCCGGCATCAGTTTTTCTGTTGTTTCGATACGCTTGATCGAGAACGCAGCGATCAAGCTTGCGCCTATGCCCAGAACCATGATCAGTATCATGCTCCAGGGTGAACCTGCCAGGAAGCTGTCGGCAAAGAGCCAGGCAACGAGTGATCCTGCAATTGCGCCCATACCGACCTGCAAAGAGGCGACAAGGCCTGAGGCTGAACCGGAAAGTTCCGGTCGAACACTGACAGCACCCGAAATTGCGCTTGGCAGGCAGACACCGTTTCCAAGACCGAGCACGAACATCGGCAAAAACAGGCTCGCAGCCGTGACAATGCCGAAATAGGCAAATCCGCCGATCAATCCGACCGCCAGCGCGCCGATCAGCGTTCCTGCAACGATCATCGGATAAAGACCGAAACGCTCGGAAAATCTGCCCGAAATGAAGTTTCCGACAATGTATCCGAGTGCCACGAACATGAAATAGAACCCCATCTCCGCTGCGCTCAAAGACAGAAGCTGTGCGGAAATGAAGGGAGCGCCGCCGAGATATGCGAAATACGTAAGCGCGGAAAACGCGGCTGTAAGTGCATAACTCCAGAACAGCGGTTCTTTCGTCAAAACGCGGTAGGAGCGCAGCACTTCACCGGGCCCGACCGACACTCGATCCTTTTTGGTTTCCGGCAAATAAAAGACGGTTGCAGCCAGCACTGCGATGCCGAACAGAAGCAACAGGAAGAATCCGCCCTGCCAGCCGTAAAACTCATCCAGCAGACCACCGACAGCAGGTGCAATCGTCGGCATGACGGCCATGCCCATTGTCACGTACCCGATCATGCTTGCCGATTGCCGCGGACCGTAGAGGTCTCTGACGATCGCACGGCCGAGCACCATGCCTGTACACCCGCCGGCAGCCTGCAGAACCCGTGCCGCGATCAGCGCTTCGATCGTCGGTGCGACGAGACACAAGATGCTGCCTATTACAAAGAGGATCATGCCGGCAATGATCACGGGCCGGCGGCCGAACTGGTCGGATAATGGCCCCCAGAACAATTGGGAGACCGCAACCGCAACAAAATAGGCCGACATGGACAGCTGGATTTCGCTCGCCGAGGCGCTGAACACAATCATCATGCCCGCGAGAGACGGCAGATATATTTGCATCGCCAAAGGACTGACCGTCGATATCGCGACCAACACGCTTAGCGAAGGTTTGCCTTCGACAACAGTGCGCTCAAGACGGCGGGGAAGCATGCCCTGTGATAAACCTCTAAAGTGAATTGAATCTGCCCGGTATTCGACAGCTATCACTCTACAGGGTTGGCGTGATCTGCTCGTGAAATCTCGCTCCGGTGCTACAACAGCCGGATGACTTCGAGAATATTCGTTATCATTCAAAAACTTAATAGTGTTGCCCGCGTACGATGGCGCTTTCGCCAAAGACACGTTGGCAGCGCAGCAACGAAGTCATTTCACGCTTGATTGCCGGTCGCGATTTGTCTTTCGCCGAATGATTCAACATTGCACATCGCGATTAAGCCGGGCTTTACCCAGGGTTGTTAAATACAACTTCAAATGCTTTTGACTGCTTTGAAGGGTGTATCGTCTCATGGCTGTATTTGGAAAGCGCAATCCGGCTACCGCAAAGCCAACCAATATTCCCCGACCGAGCCCCGATCCAGACGGGGTGACGCGCCTGATTCCCAAGGAGATTTTTTCGGGCCCACATGGAAACATGCTCCGGGAGTTGGGACTTGGACCAGACGACCCAAGCAATCTTGTTCCGACACAGGAAAGCATCGACGCTGAGTTCGCCCGCAGACGTGCGCAGCAGGACCAGTTTCTTGAAAAAGTGAATGCACGTCCGCTAGGTGGTGCAAAGGTTACTCCGTTTGCAATGTTGCCCTGGACGGTCTGGCGATCCGACCATGCTTCATTTCTGATGATCAGCTGCGATTACTATCCCGTCGACCCTTGGAACACGGCGCTGCTGCCCCAGGACGAGGATGCCTCAATAATACTTGGCTTGCCCAAGCATCCGGGCGGATACCCGACAAGCTATGAAGCGGCCTGCATCGAAGCCGTGGGTAAAATCCGTCGTGACCATCAAGAAGTCTACCAGACGATTTATCAAAGGATGCAACAGGGTGATCAGACGGCACTTCAGGATCACGCTGCTTCGCTCAATCGCACCAAGAGCAGTGTTTATGCGCACGCTCATACCCTGTTTTCGATGCTCTTCGGCGAAGACGTCTACAAGCGCCACAATAAACTCTTCGGCGAAGTGTTGAGCCACTCGATTATCTAACCGAAGAGATTGGCTTGATTGCTGTATCGCCTTGGCATGAATGCTATCGCTGGTCTTAGTCGAACACGATCTGCGGTGCTGCCCGCTCAGCAGATGAAGCGGCGGTTTCAACTTCGCCGGCGACCTTTGCCGCGATGTCCTTGTAAATGCCCGCAACAGTGCCCTCAGGGTCCGACACGACAATCGGTGTGCCCGCGTCCGACGTTTCCCTGATCTTCATCAGCAGAGGAATTTCCCCGAGAAACGGAACACCGAGACGCGACGCTTCGTCCCGTGCGCCGCCGTGACCGAAGATATCGTGGCGCGAACCGCAGTCCGGGCACAGGAAATAGCTCATGTTTTCGATAATTCCGAGCACCGGCACATCGACCCGCTTGAACATGTTCAGCCCCTTGCGGGCATCGATCAGCGCAAGATCCTGCGGTGTCGAAACGATTACGGCGCCGGCAAGTGGTACCTGCTGTGCCATTGTCAGCTGTGCATCTCCGGTTCCCGGGGGCATGTCAACGACAAGGACGTCGAGATCGCCCCAGGCCACTTCCCGCAGCATCTGCGTCAGCGCCGAGATGACCATCGGGCCGCGCCAGATCATCGGGGTTTCCTCTTCAACCATGAACCCCATCGACATCACCTTGATGCCGTAACCCTCCAGCGGTTTGAGTACACGCCCGGACACGGACTCTGGGCGGCCGGATACGTTGAAGAGGCGCGGCACGGACGGTCCGTAAATATCTGCATCAAGAACACCGACCTTTAGGCCGTTGGCGGCCATCGCGAGCGCAAGGTTCGCCGTGGTCGTCGATTTGCCGACACCGCCTTTGCCGGAGGCAACGGCAATGATGTGCTTTATTCCCGGTACGCCCGGTTTTGACGCTGCCTGTTCCTCGGGTGCGCGCTGCGGCCGGCTGGGCGCCGGTCGCGACGGCGTGTTTCGGGCACCACCCGGTGCGCGTTCGGCGGTCAATGCGACCATTGCGTTTTCAACGCCGTCAACTTCCTTGACCACTTTTTCGGCAGCTTGCCGCAAGGGCTCCAGTTCCTGGGCTCGTTCAGCCGGAACCGTAATGGAGAAAGCAACACGGCCGTCGGACACAAAAACATCGGAGACGAGGCCGAGCGAAACTATGTTGCCCTCAAGGTTGGGGCCCTTGATTTGCCGAAGTTTTTCGATGACGGCATTCTTGATGGTATCGCTCATTTCTCAGTCCTGTGCCTGCGCCAGCCGGCAAGCTGTCTCACCGGTGTTTGAACGCAAATCTAATTTGCGCGGCAACAAAAACAAGTCGCCTATCGCAGCCTTTTTCACGTCTCAAAACAGTTGCGCTTCCGTTTTGCTGGCGTAAATTGCTGGTCCAGCCGTCCACACGGCAGATCTCAAGAGTTCATTTCAGGAAATTCAATGCCCGCCTGCCTTATTACCGCGACCAACCGCGGGATCGGATTTGAACTTGCCCGCGTTGCCCTCGCCGAGGGCTGGACAGTCTATGGTTCCGTAAGATCACAAGAAACAGCGCTGCGAAGTGCCGACCAGTTGGGTGCTGGATACGTTCCGATTGTTTTTGATGTCACCGATCATTCCGCTGTCGGTACGGCAGCGGCAGAACTTTCCGCCGATCTGGACCTCCTCATCAACAACGCCGGCATTATCACTCCGGATCGGCAAACGCCGCTGGACATGGACTTTGAGGGATTTGCCAGGACGCTTGAGGTGAATACGCTCGCACCGCTGGCCGTCTCACAACTCTTCCTGCCGCACCTTAGACGCGCGGAGGACAGCAGGATCGTGACCATTTCGAGCCAGATGTCCTGGATGGGCTATCGCAAGCCCGACACGCTCGCCTATCGCGCGTCCAAGGCGGCCGTGAACAAGGTCATGCAGGGACTTGCTACCGCCTTGGAGCCGGAGGGCATTCCGGTTGCTTTGATCGATCCGGGCTGGGTGCGCACGGACATGGGTGGACCATCCGCAGACAATTCTCCGATTGAAGTGGCACAAGGCATTTTCGACGTTGCAAAATCACTTCAACTTGCAGACACGGGCAAGTTCTTCAAATGGACCGGCGAAGAACGCCCGTTTTGAAACCCGGTAATACGACCTGGAGTTCCAAGACATGACTTGGCCCCTACCTGTCACCTTGAGCGGAGACTTTGCATCACTCGTACCGCTTACCGATGCTCACACCTCCGACCTTGCGGAAGCCACCGCTGAAGGGGATCTCTGGAAAGCCTGGTACACAACGATCCCGGCACCCGACCAGGTGGCCGCCGAAATCGAACGACGTCTCGGCTTGCAACGGGACGGATCAATGCTCCCGTTCGCGGTTCTGACGCCGGACGGTAAAGCCGTCGGAATGACGACTTACATGAATGTTGATGCCGTCAACAAAAGGGTTGAAATCGGGTCGACGTGGTATCGAAAGGCCGTGCAACGAACACGCCTCAATACGGAATGCAAACGCATGTTGCTCGCGCATGCCTTTGAAGAGCTCGACTGTATCGCCGTGGAGTTCAGGACGCACTTCATGAACCGGCAAAGCCGCGCTGCCATCGAGCGACTGGGCGCAAAGCTGGATGGAATTCTGCGCTCTCACCTGCGTATGCCGGACGGTTCGCTTCGCGATACCGCTGTCTATTCGATTCTCCCCCACGAGTGGCCTGCGGTCAAAGCAGGACTGGATTTCAAACTTGCGGAGACGAGATAGATCTGTTCACTTCCAAAAGATGAACAAACGTTGTTTTTCACAGCTTTCTTTAACCATGAACGCATCTTTGAAGCACACACTCCCGCAGAACTGTTGGGGATGAGCGTAATTATCCACCCTCTTCTTCCAATTTGACTAAGATTTTAAGCAATTATGAGGAATTCGGGCGCAGGCTGATCTTATAGGCAAAATAAGATTGGACACGCAATGGAGCTTTACCGGGCCTGCTACCGCAGCAGAATCAAGTGGGACAACATGCGTTTGCCCCTCCCCGATGAAATCGACAGAACGCTGCTTCGCATTCGCCGCATCAACCGGAAGGCCGGTGTTACCGGCGCACTTCTTCTGGTGGACCAACACATTATCCAGGTTCTTGAAGGCCAGACCGGCCAAGTGCTGGAAACTGTCTACTGCGTCATGAACGATCCACGTCTCCATGACATTGAGGGCATCATCCACGAACCGGTCGATTTTCGCCTGTTTCCAAACTCCCTGATGTTCTTTCGGGATCTGACCGACGGCGTCGCAGCGCACCGGCATCCGGTTCTGCGTCCGGTGCTCGATCATCCCGCAGACGTCTCGCGGGAAGAGGCGTACCTTGCCTTCAGCCACTTCGCGATGGAACTGCAGGCAGGCAGGCTGACGAACGACATGCTCATGATCTGATCGGGTGTCTTTTCCATCCGTTCGTTCATGAATTGCGGGCTACAACGTCTGCAACGTCATACCGAAGTCGTCCCTTGTTTGAAGCCAGCGCCCTTGGGCAATTGACTGCCTGATCGTCTCTGTCAGATGAGCCTGTGCTATCCGGTGCCGCCAAGCCGTGTTCACAACGCCGGATTTTGCGAAGTAAAGCCTTGCCCTCCTCCTCCGGCGTCCCATAGTGTTTCCAAAACAAACACATATGGAGTCGTGCGCCTTTGTCAGGCTCATTCGTGCTGAAACCAGACCCCCTGGATCCCAGGCTTTCAACTTCCGTTGTCGGTATCGACCAGAACAGCGACCCGGTCGAAACCAGAGTTGTGACCGAAAAACCCCTGACGCTCTATCTCAATTCTCAGGAAGTCGTCACGATGATGACCATCGGCGATCATCCGGATCTGCTGGCCGTCGGTTATCTCAAGAACCAGAACATGCTTGATGCCGACGATGTCATTACCGGTATCGACTATGACGAGGATCTTGAAGTCGTCATTGTGCGAACCGAGCGGGAAACGAATTTCGAGGAAAAGCTCAAGAAGAAGGTGCGCACGTCCGGTTGCGCTCAAGGCACTGTTTTCGGTGATGTCATGGAGGGCTTTGAAACCGTCTCCCTTCCTTCCGATGCCCGTCTCAGAACCTCGTGGCTCTACGCGCTGACCAAGACGATCAACACAACCCCATCGCTTTACCTGGAGGCGGGAGCAATCCACGGATGCGTGTTGTGCAGTGAGGACCAGCCGCTCGTCTACATGGAAGACGTCGGACGGCACAATGCGGTCGACAAGATCGCCGGCTGGATGGTCCTGAACAACATCCCGGCGGGTGACAAGATTTTCTACACGACAGGCCGCCTGACCTCGGAAATGGTCATCAAGACCGTCATGATGGGCATTCCCATTCTCGTGTCGCGGTCCGGATTTACCGCCTGGGGCGTCGAACTTGCGCGCCAGTCCGGGCTTACTCTCATTGGCCGCGCACGTGGCAAACGGTTCGTCGCCCTGTCCGGCGCAGAGCGAATTGATTTCGACATGGACCCGTCCGTCGCGGAAGAAGAACCTGAGAAAGCAAAGCGCAAGGGGAGCCTGGCAGCACGATGATGGCGAAGCGTAAAACCTTGACCACAGACAAGGTGCTTGGCTGCGTTCTCGCTGGTGGCCAGTCGAGACGTATGGGCGGCGGCGACAAGAGCCTTCTGGATGTTGGCGGAAGGTCCATGCTGGAAATCATTCTGGCGCGGCTGTCAAACCAGCTTTCGGAGATCATATTGAACGCCAACGGCGATCCCGGCCGGTTTGCGCAATTCAATCTCCCTGTCGTTGCTGATCCGGTGGGTGAATATGCGGGACCGCTTGCCGGTGTGCTTGCGGGCCTGACCCATGCGAGGGAACAAAATCCGGATGTGACCCATGTGGTCTCTGTTGCCGGCGACACGCCGTTCTTTCCGACCAATCTCGTCGAGCGCCTGTGTTCCTCCGTTCCTGCCGACAAACCCGTTATTGCGCTGGCGTCCTCCTCCAGCAAGCTTCACCCTGTCTTCGGGCTTTGGCCGGTCGCTCTTTACGACGACCTGCGAACATGGCTTCAAACAGGACAGAGCGGCAAGGTGCTCGCTTTCGTCGACCGGCATGACAGCGTTGAAGTTTCCTTCGATGTCGATCCAGCAACGGGGCTCGACCCGTTCTTCAACGCAAACAAACCCGATGACCTGGTCAAGGTCCGAAATACTCTGAGCTCTCGCTTCTCATGACAGAAACTCCCGTCTTTGGCATTACGGGCTGGAAAAACTCCGGCAAAACACAGCTTGTCACCAGGCTCGTTGCGGAATTCACCGCGCGCGGCTTCAAGGTGTCGACGGTCAAGCACGCCCACCACAACTTCGATATCGACAGGCCTGGGGCCGACAGCTACCGCCACCGGGAAGCCGGTGCGAGCGAAGTCGCGCTCGTTTCCGGGCGAAGATGGGCACTGATGCACGAACTTCGCAATGAAGAGGAACCTCCGCTCAATGAGATTCTGTCACGGCTGGCTCCATGCGACCTGATCCTGATTGAGGGATACAAGCGCGAGAACCATCCCAAAATCGAAGCACGGCGCACGGAAACCGTTGACAGAGGGCCGCTTTCACCGTCCGATCCGAATATCATGGCTATTGCTGCCGATCACAGTCTGACCGGTGAAACCTTACCGGTTTTCGATCTGGACGACGTGGCGGCGATGGCAGACTTCATTCAGGAACACCTGGGTCTCAAGAGATCGGGACAATGACCGGCAAGAAACTTCTGGACGACTGTTTTCTTCATGACAAGGACAGGCTGAAGCACCACGAGGCGCTTGAAATCCTGAAAGAGCGGCTGTTTCCGATTGCCGGCAAAGAAAGCGTCAGGCTGGAACACGCCCTGGAACGTATACTCGCCGAAGACATTACCGCGCCGCGCGACGTGCCGCTTGCCGACAACTCCGCGGTCGACGGGTATGCCTTCCGGCATGCCGATTTTGATGAGGCGGGTGGTTTTTTCAGGCTGCAGCAACGCGTTGCCGCCGGTCACGCAAGCAGCGCCGCGCTTGGCCCATGGGCGGCCGCCAGGATCTTCACCGGCGCTGTCATGCCGCCGGGCGCCGATACTGTTGCCATGCAGGAAGATTGCGAGCCTCATCATCAGGACGGCGAAGATTTTGTCATCGTGCCGCAAGGACTCAAGCCGGGCGCAAATTGCCGAAAGGCCGGGGAAGACGTTGCTGAAGGGGCCGCCGTCCTGGCGGTCGGCCAAAGGCTCCGCCCTCAGGACCTTGCCGCCATTGCTTCGACCGGTCAGGCCGAAGTCAGCGTCTACCGGAAACTCAAGGTTGCCCTGATTTCAACAGGGGACGAGTTGCGCCGGCCGGGAGACCTGATCACCGTTGGCGATGTCTACGACGCGAACCACTTTCTTCTGCGCGGCCTCGCGGCAACCGTTCCTGTTGAGGTCGAGGACCTCGGCATCCTGAAAGACAACAGGGAAACAGTGGAATCGGTTCTCAGGGACGCAGCGTCCCGATTTGACGTCATCCTGACGACCGGCGGAGCAAGCCGTGGCGAGGAAGACCATATTCTGGAAGTGTTGGATGCGCTCGGTAACAGACACATGTGGCAATTGGCCATCAAGCCTGGTCGACCGATGATGTTCGGCAACATCGGGTCCTGCGTCTTTCTCGGCCTTCCCGGAAACCCTGTCGCCGCGATGGTTTGCTTTCTTCTTTATGCAAGGCCTGTGCTGAACCGCCTGTGCGGGGGACCGTTTCTGGAGCCACAGGGGTTCCAGATGCCCGCCGCTTTTGAAATCCCCAAAAAGAAGCCGGATCGACGCGAGTTTTACCGCGGATACCTTGGCAAAGACGATGAAGGCCGGCCTGCTGCCTGCAAGTTCATGCGGGACGGTTCCGGCCTGATCACAGGTCTGCGTGAAGCAGACGGGCTGATCGAAATCCCTGAAGAGGTCACTTCGATCAAGGCTGGCGACATGGTGACCTACCTGCCCTTCTCCGGCTTCGGAATCAGGTGAGCCCGGCAAAAATCCACCGGGCCCATCCCTTCATTCGCGATCAGTAAGTGTAGGGCCAGCCGGCAGGTACGAACCGGTAACCGTCACCATGCTTCGCAACACGGCCCATGCCCGGGAACGGGATGTGAGCTCCGGCAAAGAACAGCTTGTCGCTTGCGGCCTGATCGAAGAATTTCTTGCGGGTTTCGGCTGCCTGACCAGAATCGATATCGAACCCGATACCCCACTCCGGCTTGTCGAACTGGTAGACGGTCATGTGGATGATGTCGCCGGCAACAACAAGCGTTTCGCCGTTGCTGTCGAAAACATACCCGGTGTGTCCGGGGGTGTGGCCCGGCAAAGCCATTGCCTGAACGCCGGGCAGCAGCTCCTTGTCGCCTGCAAACAGGGTCTGGTTGCCCTTATAGGCCTCCGCCGCCTTGCGCGCGCCGAGGAAGAAGGGCTTGAATTGCTCCGGAGCGCCGTTCATGGCGGCATCGTCGAACCAGAAGGCATTGTCGAGTTCGGGCAGTATCAGCTCCGCGTTGGCGAAAATCCTATTTCCGTCCCCGTCAATCGCGCCAAACAGATGATCCGGATGCATGTGGGTGATCAGAACGGCGTCGATCTGATCTGGAGACACCCCGGCGGCCTCCAGCGCTGATGGCAGACGGCCCATCGTCGGACCGAGCGCATCTGATGTGCCGGCATCGACGAGAACGAGACGGTCGCCTGTATTGACGAGATAGGCGTTGACCGGAATACGCAGCGCCTCGCCCTCAATCAGCGCGACATCCCGCAACCGCTTGCCTTCGGCGGCATCGTATCCGACGACAACTTCCGGGGTCACGTCGAGATGCCCGTCCAACAGGGCGGTGACTTCCATGTCGCCCACCTTGTAACGCAACGCACCCGGTAGCGGCGCTCCGGCCTGCGGCGCAGCTGCACTGGCAGCACCTGAACCGATCGTGACGCTCCCGGCGGCAGCGAGCGCTCCAGCACCAGCGGCGGCTCCCAGCAAGGATCGTCTTGAAAGAGAAATGTCGGAAATGGTCATGAAGTGCCTCCCGGCTAGACCTGAAGAAGATGTTTCGGAGACGCCCCAACCACGACACAGGCGGGGCTCTCTACTAGGTGTTTCATTCGTTCTGTTTTTAAAGGTTGGCAAACCTTATAAAACTCATAAGTGAGGGTTATATAACGATCCCGTCATCTCGAATGTCAGAAACGAGAAGTTCCAATGGACAAACTCAGTGCGCTCTCCGGCTTCGTTCAATCGGTCAATCTGGGCAGTTTTTCCGCAGCAGCAAAGCGGCTGGGAATTTCTCAACCCGCGATCAGCCAACAGGTCCGAAGCCTGGAGGAGGAACTCGGCACGCGGCTCTTGAACCGGACCACGCGGCAGCTCCATCTGACCGAGGCCGGCGAACGCTATTACGCCTACGCCCGCGACATCCTTGAGCGGTTGGTTGAGGCCGACAGATCTGTCCAAAGCGAAGACGCACAGATGTCCGGCCCGATATCGATCGGCCTGCCGCTTGGTTTCGCCGAGAGTGTGCTCTCCGAGTTCCTGATCCGCTTCAAGAAGGAACACCCCTGCCTTCTTTTGGATGTTTCGCTCTCGGACCAGTTCGTGGACGTGATCCAGGAACGTCTGGACGTTGCCATCCGCATGGGTGAGATCAAGGACGAACGGCTGATCGTGCGCAAACTGGGTCTGGCGCAGCGCTGCCTCGTTGCTTCGCCCGAATATCTTGAAAGGACGGGCCGCCCGCGCCACCCGGCGGATCTGCCGGATCACGACTACCTGCTCTACAAGAACATCTCCACCGGCGACCGAGTGCCTTTCATCAGCACTCTCGGCGAGAAGCTCTCGGTCAAGATCACCCCCTCGATGATCGTCAACAATTCTGCGACCTTGCGGCAGGCTGCCCTCGCCGGACTTGGTATCTCGCTGGCAAACCGGTGGATGATCGAGCCCTATCTGAAAGCGGGCGAGCTTGAACTCGTTCTGCCGGACTGGCGATACCCGCCTCATCCGATCCATGCGGTCTATCCGTCCAACCGGTTCATTCCGCTCAAGGTTCGCCGTTTCGTCGACCGGCTGCAATCCTATTTCGACGAGATGGGAGCGCTGGAAGACACCTTTGGTGACGACAGCCGCACGAAGAGCAGCTAGATTTCGTCCTCGGCGACGTACCAGGTTTCCTTGAGCGCCTCTTTTTCCCACTCCTGCCACGCACCCGTTCCGGTCAGAGCCGCAGCATATTGCTGAAAGACCGGAGATTCGCTGAGCGTATAGGTGGCGAACCGGCTGACAACGGGCGCATACATGGCATCTGCGATCGTGAAGTCACCGAAGAGGAAGGGACCACCCGATCTTTCCAGGCATTCGGTCCAGACATCAAGAATACGATTCACATCGGCCGTGACCGTGTCGTCGACACCAAGGACTTCCACGGGTCGCCGCATGTTCATCGGGCAAGCGTTGCGCAAGGCCGCAAAACCTGAGTGCATTTCTGCCGACACGGCTCTTGCCCTTGCGCGTGCACTTATTTCCTCAGGCCAAAGGCCCTTTTCCGGAAAGCGGTCGGCGGCATATTCGAGTATCGCAAGGCTGTCCCAGACCGTCAGGTCGCCATCCTTCAGGACCGGAACTTTCATGCTTGGTGAAAAGTCGCGGAATTTGGGATTGCCGTTTTCAAAGTCGAACGGAACCAGTGTCTCAGTGAACGGGATCTCTTTTTGTCTAAGCGCAATCCACGGGCGGAGCGACCAGGAAGAATAGTTCTTGTTCCCGATGAAGAGTTCAAATGATGGCATCTTGTCCTCCGGTGTCATCTGCCACTGCGGTTCGCAAAACCGGAATACGCCCGGCTGACAGTTCTGAACTTGATTACCGCGTCAGCTTCAGCGGAACAAATTCAAGTGTTTCATGCATTTGATGAACAAGTCTGATCCATGCAGGCCACCGAATTGAGCGGACCGATACGACAGGCGATCCTCTCTCTCGATTTGCTCAATGATTGTGCGGCTTGCCGATTGTTTCACACCCTAACGATGCCTTCCCCTTGGACACACACGCGCAAGGCGCGAAAATACGCGCATTGCACTGTGTTTTTTTACGGGGCACGCTTGAAATTTGGTCTGAAGTGTATGGAATAGGGCCATCGGGCAAAAAGGCGGGAGGAACCCGTCTATGCCGCGAAAAAACTAGGGGAATAAGAAATGCGTGTTTTGCGTATGGCAGCGGCTGCTGTCGCAGTTTTTGCTGCTGTTGGTGCCGTTGAGGCGAAGGATTGGTCCAAGGTGCGTATCGGCACCGAAGGCGCCTACCCTCCGTTCAACTCTTTGACCGCTGACGGCCAGCTCGTCGGGTTTGACGTTGATATCGCCAAGGCTCTTTGTGAAGAAATGAAGGTTGAGTGCGAATTCGTCGTGCAGGACTGGGACGGAATGATCCCTGCTCTGCAGGCAGGCAAGTTCGACGCGGTGATCGCTTCCATGTCCATCACCGAAGAGCGCCTGCAGAAGGTCGACTTCACCAACAAGTACTACAATACGCCGCCGGCAATTGCCGTTCCGAAGGATTCCAAGATCGAAAGCACTTCGGACAAGCATCTTGACGGTGCGGCGTTGGGCGCTCAGTCCTCGACGACCCACTCCAACTATGCGGAAGAAAAACTGCCGTCGGCTGACCTCAAGCTCTATCCGACACCGGATGAGTACAAGCTCGACGTTGCCAGCGGCCGCATCGATGCGGTGATCGACGATGTTGTCGTGCTTTCCGAGTGGCTCGACACCGACGACGGTGCATGCTGCAAGATCCTCGGCACGCTGACGCCGGATCCGGTCATCAACGGCGCTGGCGCTGGTATTGCGATCCGCAAGGATGATCCTGAACTGAAGGAAAAGTTCAACGCAGCGATCGAAGCCATTCTGGCGAACGGAAAGTACAAGGAAATCAACGACAAGTACTTCTCGTTCGACGTTTACGGCGGCTGATTTAGCGCGGTGTTGACAAGACCGAGCGCGGCGCGTTCTGCGCCGCGCTCAACCGCAGGATCTTTCCAGCGGGACCGGCCTTAAGGGGGGCCGAAGCAACAACAACAACGAAAGAAGCGCCGGCTTATGGAAGACGCTTTGACGCTGCTGTCCTTCGGAGATCAGGGATGGGGCGACACCATTGCATTCGGTGTCATGATTACGGTCTCCCTGGCAATCGCGACTTTGCCCTTCGGGCTGTTGCTCGGTTTCCTGATAGCGCTGGCCAAGAACTCGAATGAACCGAGTCTCAGGCTCGCAGCAAACGTCTACACGACAATCTTCCGCGGCCTGCCGGAACTGCTAACGCTGTTCCTGGTGTATTTCGGTGTCCAGATCGGAATTCAGCAGGGTCTGAAGCTCATTGGTTTCGATGCCTATTTCGAGGTCAATTCCTTTGTTGCGGGCATGGTTGCGCTGTCGCTGGTGTTTTCCTCCTACGCCTCAGAAGCATTCTTGTCTGCCTTCAAGGGGATACCGCAGGGCCAGTACGAGGGTGGATACGCGCTCGGGCTCTCCAGATATCAGACGATGGCACTCGTCATCCTGCCGCAACTCATTCGCCTCGCGCTGCCGGCTCTTGGAAATCTCTGGCTGATCCTTTTGAAAGAAACCTCCCTTGTCTCTGTGATCGGACTGCCCGATCTCGTGCGCGAGGCAGGCATTGCAGCTCGCGTGACCAAAGAACCGTTCCTTTTCTTCGGGATCGCATGCCTGATCTATCTCCTGCTGGCAATGATATCGTCCGCAGGTCTTTCGCGCGTTGAGCGCTGGACGAAGAAGGGAGACGTTGCAAGATGATTGCCGCCAATCCCACAACCGGACAAAAGCGACCTCCGCCGCCGCCACGCGCCTGGACCCACGGACGCATTCTGGGCCACGTCCTGATGGCCCTCTGGATCATATCCGGCATATCCCTCGTTTATTTTCTGGCATCGAACATCGCCAGCCCGTTTGTGGAAAGATACTGGGGGAAATATGTCGACGGGTTCCTGGTCACGTTGCAGATCGTCGGGGTGTCGCTTCTGATCGGAGCGCTCCTGAGCCTTCCGATCGCGCTTGCCCGGAATTCATCCTGGAAGATTTTCGCCTGGCCGGCCTACGGATATGTCTATTTCTTCCGTGGAACACCTCTTCTTGCCCAGACGTTCCTGATCTATTACGGCGCCGGCACCTTCCGGCCCGAACTGGAGGCGGTCGGGCTCTGGGGCTTTTTCCGGGAAGCCTGGTATTGCGTCATTTTCGCGTTTTCTCTGAATACGGCCGCCTATCAGGCGGAAATCCTGCGGGGAGCGATCCTGAATGTTCCAAAAGGACAGTGGGAGGGTGCCGCAGCCCTCGGACTGTCCAGGCCAGTGACCTTCTTCAAGGTTATCTTACCGCAAGCCCTGATGGTCGCGCTTCGTCCCTACGGCAACGAGATCATCCTGATGATCAAGGGGTCGGCCATCGCGTCCATCGTCACGATCTACGATCTGATGGGGGAAACACGCAGGGCCTATTCGCGTTCCTACGACTTCCAGGCCTATATCTGGGCGGCGGTCTTGTATCTGATCATCGTGGAGACACTGCGCCGTGTCTGGGACAAGATTGAACAGCGTCTCACCCGCCACCTGAAGCGGTGATGCCAGCCCGCAGCTTTTACATGTCCCACCGCATTCAACGGAACTGTTGCCATGTCCAAATCGTCCTCCACTCCTGAAGGCCTTCACCCGGACAGTCTGCTCGCCCACGCCGGTGGCGGTTTCGATCCGGCGACGGGCGCCGTCGTGCCCCCAATCCAGACGGCGACGACATTCGTGCGCGACGAGGACTACGAACCCATTCTCGCCGGCCACGTCTACAGCCGTGACAGCAATCTGCTTTACAAGAAAACGGAGAAGCTGATTGCAGAGCTGGAAGGCGGAGCCGACAGCCGCCTGTTTTCGTCCGGCATGGCCGCCGTTGCCGCAATACTGCGCAGCATCAAACCCGGCGGCACGCTCCTTGCCCAGTCCGGGATCTATTGGGGCTCCACACTGCTTTTCAAAAAACACTGCGCCCGCAACAATATCGCGTTCATTGAAGCGGATGCGAGCGATCTCACAGCCTTTCGCGATGAGATTTCAGTCACGCAGCCGGACCTCGTCTGGATTGAAGTGCCAAGCAATCCGTTTCTGAAAATCGCAGATATCGGCGAAATTTCAGCACTCTGCAAATCGGCTTCCACCAAACTTGCCGTTGACGCAACAGCGGCGACGCCGCTGATCCTGAAGCCGCTCGCGCTCGGCGCCGATCTGGTCATGCATTCGGCGACGAAGGCTCTCAACGGTCATTCCGACCTGCTCGGAGGCGTCGTGACCACCAAAGACTCATCGAGCGACATTTGGAACCTTGTTTGCGAAGAACGTCAGACAGCAGGCGCGGTCCTTGGCTCGTTTGAGACCTGGTTGCTGCTCAGAGGGTTGAGAACGCTTGCGCTTCGGGTCGAACGCATGAATGCCAACGCACTGGCGCTTTCTCAGCACCTGGACTCTCATGCCAAAATCGACGCCGTACTTTATCCCGGACTGCGCGGCCATCCACAGCACAGCCTCGCCAAAGCCCAGATGTCGGGCGGGTTCGGATCGCTGATGTCTGTCTTGGTCAAAGGCGGCCGCGAGGAAGCGTTGAAAGTGGCCGGCAGTCTCGACATCTTTCAGCGCGCAACGTCCCTGGGCGGAACGGAAAGCCTGGTTGAACACCGTTTTACGATTGAAGGGGACCACTCAGCGGTTCCGGAAAACCTGCTGCGTCTTTCCATTGGAATTGAGCACGCCCCCGATCTGATATCCGACTTCGATCAGGCATTGGAAACCTTGTAGCGCAAATTTCCAGCTGGCTGCGGTGGCCGTATTTGAACCGAGCGACTTCAATCCAAAGCGTAGTTCCGTGCCTCAACAGTAACTGTTTTCGGATGTGTGTGTTTCATCTCGCATCGCGCGTAGCCAACTGAGGAACTTCTTGAGCGGCGGCCGTACCACTCCGGGCCGGGTGAGCATGTAATACCCCGTGCCCGGGCGAACCGTATCCTCAAAAAGGACCCGCAGGCTGCCGGATTGGACGTCCGGCTTGATGAACGCCATCGCGGTCGCAGATATCCCGTCTCCGCGCCGAAGCCCCTCCAGCACCATATAGCCGGGAAGATGAGTGATATTCAGTTTCCCTTTCGGAACGACACCCTGTTCCTCCATCCAGATAGCAAGCTCGTTGGTTCCATATTCCTGAAGCCAGGGAAACTCCAGGATGTCTTCCGGGTTTTCGATTGCCTTGTCACCGATCAGGCAGTTGGCTCCAACAACCGCAAAGGTGGTTGGCAAAAGCAATTCTGACTCCAATCCCGACCATTCCCCCATGCCGAACCTTATTGCCAGATCAACGCCGCCGGGCTTCAGCTCCATGACCTCGGCCGTCGGGTTTAGCATCAGTTCAATGTCGGGATTGTTCAGCCGGAAATCGTTGATCCGGGGCATCAGCCAGCTCACCGCGAATGTCGGCGTCATCGTTATGTTGAGTGGCCGCGCGGTGTCTTCTTTCAAAAGCCCGTCCACCGTTTCGAGAATCGCTTCAAAGCCACCGCTCAATCCGCTGTAGAGCTGCTCACCTTCAGGCGTGAGTGCAATACCGCGCCCTTCCCTCACAACAAGCTGCAGTCCCATGAAATTTTCCAGGCTGCGGACCTGCTGGCTGATGGCTGCGTGCGTCACGTTAAGTTCGCGACCGGCTGCTGAAAGGCTTCTTGTTTCCGCGACAACGGCAAAAACCTTGAGGCTATTGAGAGGTGGAAGCGAACGCCAATCCATATGTAACTTCACCTTACAGTTATTTAATCTTCCTGACTCGTCTTTTCGAGTAAAAGCCAACATATTCGACCCAGAGACGACGAAAGGAGTGTAAGCCAATGTTAGATATCTATGCACGTAGTTTTCTGGAAGCAACCCGCACTTCTGCAAATGACAGGCAGGACCCGAACACCAAAAAGCGTCTTGCCAGGGAGGCTGCCCAGGAAGCTATTCTTGGGAGAATCTGGAGACGCAGGCCCTACTGGCTCTGAAACCAGCGCCATTCCCGGCCTGTCAGGCTGACAGACGCCGGCAAATACCCTAAAACGCAGACGAACAATTCACTCAAAGGCCCGGTTCAAAAGCCGGGCCTTTGGGTGCGAACCCACAGATCAAGCCGGTTTCTGCACATTAGACGCAACGTCGGCTTCATTTGTGGGTCCGCACCCTAATCTGCGAAGGGAGCGCATCATGGCTAAGGTTGCATTTATCGGTCTCGGGGTCATGGGATATCCGATGGCCGGCTACCTGAAAACCAAGGGAGGCCATGAAGTCACGGTCTATAACCGGACGACGGCCAAGGCTGAGAAATGGGCCGCCGAATATGGCGGCAGCTTTGCCGAAACACCAAAGGCGGCCGCAGAGGGCTGCGACTTTGTTTTTGCCTGTGTCGGCAACGACAATGATCTGCGCTCGGTGACAACTGGCGAAAACGGCGCGTTTCATGGTTTGAAAGAAGGCGCAATCTTTGTCGACAACACAACGGCCTCCGCAGACGTTGCACGTGAGCTCTACGCCGCGGCGAAATCCAAAGGATGCGGATTTATCGATGCACCCGTTTCCGGCGGCCAGGCAGGCGCTGAAAACGGCGTTCTCACCGTGATGTGCGGCGGTGATGAGGACCAATTTGAAAAGGCCAAGCCGGTCATCGAGTGTTTTGCGAAATTCGTCGGGCTCATGGGCGAGAGCGGTGCCGGCCAGCTCACCAAAATGGTCAACCAGATTTGTATTGCAGGCCTCGTGCAGGGTCTTTCGGAAGCCATTCACTTCGCCAAGAAGGCCGATCTGGACGTTGAGAAGGTGATTTCGGCCGTCCGCGGCGGCGCGGCCCAGTCTTGGCAGATGGAAAACCGCTGGGAAACGATGCGGGACGGGAAATTCGAGTTCGGATTTGCCGTCGACTGGATGCGAAAGGACCTTGGAATGTGCCTGCAGACCGCAAATGAAACCGGTGCACGCCTGCCGGTGACTGCTCTGGTTGACCAATTTTACGCCGAAGTGCAGGCCATGGGTGGAAACCGCTGGGACACCTCCAGCCTGATCGCCCGTCTTGACCATGCCGACAAGAAATAGTCAGTCCCGCTATGGGCGCGAAGAAAACCGATACCTGGAGCGCCGCTGAGGTTCTCAAGCGGCTCAAGGAACTGGGCTCTGAGGATAACCGTGCCGGGATGGCGCGGTTCGGCATCGACATAGATAATGCCTTCGGTGTCCCGCTCTCGGTTCTGCGCCCGTTTGCCCGGGAGATCGGCAAATCACCCAAGCTTGCAAAAGACCTCTGGGCCTCCGGCTGTCACGAAGCCCGGTTGGTTGCAATCCTGATCACGCCTCCAAAGGACCTGACAGACGATCAGGCCATTGCCTGGATCGAGGACATTCAATCCTGGGACCTGTGCGATCAACTGACGAACGTGCTTGCACGCCGCGAAGGGTCGGCCTCTCTCATAGAGGGACTTGCAGGAGACGACCGCGAATTCGTCAGGCGCGCAGGTTTTGCCCTGATTGCCTGGCGCGTCGTTCACGCGAAGACGTCTCCAGACGACGAGTTTCTGGGCTATTTTGACCTTATT
Source organism: Roseibium sp. MMSF_3544 (assembly GCF_030732845.1). Taxonomy (GTDB): domain Bacteria; phylum Pseudomonadota; class Alphaproteobacteria; order Rhizobiales; family Stappiaceae; genus Roseibium. The sequence continues at coordinate 145,801 of NZ_JASHKA010000011.1, read as the reverse complement.
CGGCAGACGGCGACGGATGACCGCAATTTCGTCTGGAAAGCGGTCCACTGGGCTCTCCGACAGATCGGCAAACGATCTGCCACCCTTCACGGCCCTGCGCTCGCACTTGGCGAAGAACTGGCCGCCTCGGGCGACAAGACTGCCCGTAAAATCGGGCGCGAGACGGTCAAGGAACTGTCCTCGGACAAGGTCCGCGTCCGTCTGGGCTTGACCTGATCCGCCGTCAGACTTCTACCTCGACCGTGCCGATCGGATTGGAGCAGCAGGCCAGAATGTAACCCGCCTCGACATCGTCTTCGCTGATGCCTCCGGAATGGACCATATGGACATCACCGGCGACTTTCTTGACCTTGCAGGTTCCGCAGACGCCGAAGGTGCAGCCTGATGGAATGTTCAGTCCCGCGTCCTTTGCAACGGCCAGAACCGTGTCGGTTTCCGAACACCATGCAGACACACCGGAACTTGCAAAGACGATCTGCGCCTGCGTGTCTTCCTGCGGGACGACATCATCGAATTCGGTGAGCTCGGCCTTGGTTTCCGCCGGAGCCTGGAAGCTTTCCTGGTGGTATCGCTCCATGTCGTAGCCGAGCGCGTTGAGGATCTCGCGCACGGCGTCCATGAAGCCTTCCGGTCCGCAGCAGAAGACGTCTCTTTCCAGATAGTCGTTGCACATCAACCCCAGCATCAGCTGATTGAAGTGTCCGCGATATCCGGTCCACACTTCATAAGGATCGCTCTGGTTGACGACAAAATGCAGTTGCAGACCGGTAACCCGGCTCGCCATGTATTCAAGCTTCTGTCGGAAGATCAGGTCGGTGGGCCGGTGAGCGCACTGAATAAAACAGATGTCCGGATCTTCGCCGCGTTCAAACAGCGTCTGTGCCATGGACATCATCGGCGTCACGCCGGAGCCTGCCGAGATGAAGAGGTACTTTCCGTCCGGGCTTGGCGGCAGATGAAACAGGCCGGCCGGTCCGAAGGCCTTCAGCCGCATGCCGGGTTTGAGATTGTCCAGCATCCAGCGGGAACCCTGGCTGTCTGCCTGGGCCTTGACCGTGACCGAGACATAGGCGTTGGACACCGGGGACGACGACAAGGTGTAGGTACGCTGGACGTTGCCGCCCGGAACCGGAAGATCGAGCGTGATGAATTGACCGGCCCGGTAGACAAATGTCGCGCCCGACGGCGGGCGGAAGGAGAATGTTTTCACATTCGGCGCTTCCGGCACCACCATCACGCACTCCAGCATTTCGCTGTCGCTCCAGACCGGCGTGTCACGCCCCGGCATCGGTATCATGAGATTACTCCGCCGCGACGCGGAAGCGGCCGATCAGGGCAGCTTCGAGGGTTTGGGCGTACCAGTCGATGAACTGGATGACACCGCTTTCCTGAACGGGCGAATATGGTCCCGGTTCATAAGCGGGTGACAGAATACCGACCTGGTTTTCCTCAACGATCCGCCGATCCTCATCATTGGTGTGGATCCAGACCTCGCTCAAACGCTTCAGGTCATAATCAACACCTTCTTCGGCATCCTTGTGCACAAGCCAGGTTGTGGTGACTTCCGTTTCCATCGGACTAACCGGAAGAACCCTGAAAGTAAGAACCTGGTCGGACAGGAAATGGTTCCAGGTGTTCGGGTAGTGAAAGAACAGGCAAGTGCCCGCATTGTCGAACGGAACCGTTCCGATGCGTTTGGCGACCGCTGCCTTGCCGTCCATGGTGTAACTGATCGCATTGCCAAGAAATGGAATTCGGACGAATCGCCACTGTTCATTCGGTGAAATCAGGTATTTCGCCGGTAGCCCGGCATTCTCACATCGCTCTACATGGGCTTTGCCGGCATTTGATGTCGAAGCGTCGTCCGCGCCAACCAGGTTCGGGTCGTCCGGAAACGTCCGGCAAAGCGACGGGTGGGAACCGGAGCAGTGATAGCACTCCCTGTTGTTCTCCACGACCAGCTTCCAGTTCCCCTTCTCCACGATTGTCGATTGATGAGCGACTTTCAGATTGCCGAGGTCGTGGGGACCAAGATACCGGGCAGCCTGTTTTTCCAGGCCCGACATATCCGGTGCGACCTCTGCCAGGCAGACAAACACCATGCCGGAGATATTGGCGCAGTGGACGCTTTTCAAACCGTGTTCCTCGGGTTTGAAATCCGCACCCATCTCGCGAGCCCAGAGCAGTTTGCCGTCGAGCTCGTAGGTCCACTGATGGTAGGGACAGACAAGCTTGGGAGCCGATCCTTTCGCAGCAGCACATATCCGGCTGCCGCGATGGCGGCAGGAATTGTGAAACGCGCGGATGACACCGTCATTGCCGCGCACAATGATGACGGAATAAGCGCCGACCTGAATTGTGACGTAGTTGCCCGACTTCGGCAGTTCCGCGGCTGGAACCGCAAAAATCCATTCCTTCTGCCAGATGTTTTTCATGTCCGCCTGAAAAACATCTGCGTCGGTGTAAAAGGGCTGCGGCAGCGAGTACCCCGCCCTGCGGCCCAGCAATAGGGAGAGAATATCTGCGTCGCTATACATGGTGGAACGTCCTGATTCTGCCGGCCTTGCCGGTCCCTCGTCGGAAGGGAAAATAGGCTCGCAAAAGGCCAACGCCGTAGCACAAAAACGGCATTGGCTTATTCAAGTGAGACGCTGCTCGAAAAATCGTCAGATGCACGATTTTCAGATGTCTTTCACGAGCCTGAGGGCGTCGTATATGGCGGCGTGGGTGTTTCTCGCCGAGACCGCATCCCCAATGCGATAAAGCGCAAACTCACCCTCAGGATTGGCGTCCAGCGGCTGCGGCTGGCCAAATATCAACGCTTCCTGCTTCACGGCCCCGAGGTTTTTGGAGCGCGGCTTGAGTTCGAAATAGAGCTCGTCCATCGGGACGGTGCCGTGGTTGACGACAATCTGGTCGAATTCCCGTTCCTCGGTGAAGGCCGAGTAGTCCGTACCGATGACGGCCGTAATCATGTTTCCGGAGCGCTTTGCGGCCTTCAACCGGTAGGTCACGGTAAAACGCACATCCTTGTCCTGAAGTGCGCGCATGTACGGAACCAGATTCATCGCCATCACGTCCGGAGCAAAGGACCGGTCAGGCGTCATGATCTCCACATGCGCCCCCGACTCTGCCGCGATCTCGGCAGCCTGCAAGGCCGCGTGGTCTCCGGCATCATCGTAGACAAGAACGCGTCGGCCAGGTTTCACATCGCCTGCGATGATATCCCAGGACGACACCACCAGATCGTTGCCCTCGGACAGAACTTCAGTGTGCGGCAAACCGCCGGTCGCAACAATGACCACATCAGGGGCCTCGGTCGTCACATCGTCGGCTTCCGCGAAAGTGTTGAACCGGAACTTGACGTCCCTGGCCAGGCATTGATCCAGGCGCCATTCGATAATGGAAATCATTTCGCGCCGCCGTTCGGATTGAGCGGTCAGGCGGATTTGCCCACCGGCATCGGGCGCTGCCTCGAAAACTGTCACCTCATGACCGCGCTCTGCAGCGACACGCGCCGCTTCCATTCCGGCCGGTCCGGCGCCGACCACAACGATCTTTTTCTTCTCTTTGGCGGCAGGAATTTCGTGCGGCATGGTCAGTTCACGACCCGTGGCCGGGTTATGGATGCACAGCGCATCTCCAGCCTGGTAGATCCTGTCGAGGCAATAGGTCGCGCCGACGCAGGGACGAATGTCTTCCTCCCGTTTTTCTGCGATCTTCTTGACAAGCAGCGGGTCGGCCATGTGCGCGCGCGTCATCCCGACCATGTCGAGAAGCCCTTCGGCGATGGCATGGCGCGCCGTTGCCACATCCGGGATCTTGGCGGCATGAAACGTCGGCATCCCGAGTTCCTTGCGGATCTTGCCGGCAAAATCGAGATGCGGGGCGTTGCGCATCCCCTGGACCGGGATGACATCGGTGAGACCGGGGTCCGTATCGATATGGCCGCGGATCACGTTCAGGAAGTCAATCTTGCCGGTCTCCTTGAGGTGGCGGGCGATCTGAAGTCCCTCCTCCTCGGTGATGCCGCCTTCCATGTCTTCGTCTGCCGTGAAGCGAATGCCGACGATAAACTCGTCCCCGACCCGTTTGCGTACCGCATCGATCACCTCCAGCGAAAACCGCATGCGGTTCTCAAGCGATCCGCCGTATGGGCCCTCCAGCGTGTTTGTGGCCGGTGACCAGAACTGGTCCATCAGGTGCCCATAGGCCTGCAGTTCTATGCCGTCCATGCCGCCTTCCTTCATACGCTCGGCAGCGTCTGCATAGTCCTGGATGATCCTGGCAATGTCCCAGTCCTCAAGCTGCTTGGGAAACGCGCGGTGCGCTGCCTCCCGTTCGTGGCTCGGCGAGACCGCCGGGAGCCAGTCGCCCTTGTTCCAATGGGTACGGCGCCCAAGATGGGTGAGCTGTATCATCACGGCGCAGTCGTGGTCGTGGCAGGCATCCGTCAGTCGCTTCACCCACGGCACGACCTCGTCCTTGTAGGCCAGGATGTTGTTGAAAACGGGGGGTGAGTTCCTCGAAACAGCCGCAGACCCCGCGGTCATCGTCAGGGCTACACCCGCTTTCGCACGGGTTTCGTGATAGGCACGATAACGGTCCTTGGGCATGCCGTCTTCCGGGTATGCCGGCTCATGCGACGTAATCATGATCCTGTTTTTCAGCGTCAGATGTTTGAGCTGATATGGCTGCAGCAGCGGATCTTTTGACATGCCCTTCCCTCAATGCGCGTCCGGTCGTGATGAATATCGGCGACTGAAACGGACAGTAATTCGGGTTTTCGCGAGGTGAAAGACGCAAAAACGACATTTGTGTCGCTTTTGAAAACACTAGTGTCAATTTTCATTGTCAAACCCGGTTTCGGCTGTTATCGAGCCTTCATGAGCGAGCTTTTGATCGAAAAAACCAGCGGTTGGCGGGGGACCCGGGACGTCTGGATCCAGGCAGCCTATGAAGCCCTTCTGGAAAGCGGCATCGACGCGGTCAAGGTCATGCCGCTCTCCGAGCGGCTCGGTCTGTCGCGCACGAGTTTCTACGGCCACTTCGCCGACCGGAATGACCTTCTCAACGCTCTGATCGCCCTATGGCAGTCCAAGAACACAGGCAATCTCGTCAAACAGACAGAGGCCTATGCGGAGACCATAGCCGAAGCGATCCTCAACGTCTTTGACCTGTGGCTGTTGCCGGAGCTGTTCGATTCCCGTCTTGAGTTCGCGGTGCGCAACTGGGCGCATACGGACACAAGGCTTGCCGGAATGCTGGAGGAAGCCGACCGAGTTCGTGTCGATGCCTTCCAGGCGATGTTTGAACGCTTCGGCACCGATCCGGTCTATGCCAGTGTTCGGGCCAACACGGTCTACCAGACACAGATCGGCTATATATCGATGAAGAAGGACGGACCCAGCGATCCCCTGGAACCGCGGCTCAAACGGATGCGTTACTATGCCGAGATCTTTTCCGGAGAACCTGTCACAGATGCAGAGGCCGCACGTTTCTTTGCAAGGCATCCACTGACATCAGTCTGAGCAACCAACGGGAAGTCAGTCAGCTTCACGTTTCCGACCGAGGTTTCTCCGCTGCAACATAAGACAGGGGAAGTGCGGTGGTGTTTTTGATCTGCTCCATCGCAAACGTGGTTGAGACGTCCGAAATGTCAATTCTGGCGATGAGCTTCTTGTAAAATGCGTCGTAGGCTTCAATGTCTGGCACGGCAACCCGAAGCAGATAATCGACCTGCCCGGCCATGCGATAGAATTCCACGACTTCGGGAAATTCCTGAATGACATCGGCGAATTTCTTTAGCCAGTCTTCGGAATGCTGACTGGTTGTGATCGCGACAAAGGCCGTCACCTTTGCATTGACCTTGGCGGGATCCAGCAACGCAACGCGTCCTGTGATGACCCCGTCTTCTTCCATCTTCTGAATCCGCCGCCAGCAAGGTGTCGTCGACAGACCCACACGGCGCCCAATCTCGGCAACCGGAACCGTGCAGTCCTCCTGAAGGATGGACAGAATGCGTCGGTCTATTCGGTCGATCATCGTAATGGCTTCCAAGACTAGTGATGGCTTTCCTGACGGAGATCCCGGCCTCGCAGGAAATGATTTCAAATGAGATAGGAACCACGTAACGCTTTTCCAATGAGCCTGTCAAATGTCACGGAAAAGAGAATTTTTTTCGAAAGCCGCTCATTTCAATCATGCCTTATCACACAAGCCGGGAAACTTCGCGGCGCAAGACCGGCAGCAAGTCGCTTTCGAACCAGGGGTTCTTTTTGAGCCAGGCATTGTTCCGCCAGGACGGGTGCGGCAGCGGCAACACTTTCGGCGTGCCGACTTTAACGGGCGCTTCGAAATAGGTTTGCCAGTGTGCCACGGTCTCCGTCAGCGACTTCCTTCGTCCAGGCCCAAGGTGATATGCCTGCGCATATTGTCCGATGACGAGGACCAGTTCGATCTGGGGCATTTCAGAAAACAGTTGGTCGTGCCAGAGGTTCCGGCACTCCTTGCGTGGCGGCAGATCTCCGCCCTTTGCATCCAGGCCAGGAAAGCAGAACCCCATCGGTATGATGGCAAGGCGGTCCGGATCGTAGAAAACCTCCTCACCAATTCCCATCCAGTTTCTGAGCCGGTCTCCGGACGGATCAGTGAACGGCTTCCCGCTCTGGTGGACCCGGGTCCCGGGCGCTTGACCGCAAATGCAAAGCCTTGCCGCACCCGAAACTTGCAACACTGGTCGAGCCGCGTGCGGAAGCGGCGATCCAATCGGTGCTTCAACGCACTTTTGGCAATCGCGAATGTTCTGCACGAGTGCGTCGAGTTCTTCCGAATTCTTTATGCAAGACAAAGAGTTGCACCTTGAGACAGTCGTTTAACCGAATCCTTACCACGATCTTGAGGACGATCTTAAGGAATAGTGAGTCAGAGTGAAAAAACACGCAGTATCACAATAACGAAATCAATACCGTGCGGGCGGCAAATGAAATCGGATGCGTCAGAAATCGGTGGCGAAGCATTCGCCATAAACAGGCAGCGCGCCATTCGGCGCCGCGAGATGGCGCGTTCAGTCAGGGACATTCGCAGCCGTCTCGGTGCGCCAGAAAATCGCCATTCGACGTTCGAGCACGAACGTCAGCATCTCTTTGCCGACACTCGCATCAACGCGGCCTTTGCTGCCCCGCTGCTGGCACTGATTGTTGCCGCCATCTCCTCGCTGTGGATCAATCCCCATTTCATGGGTGCGTGGTTTCTGGTCACGGTCTGCACCCATTTCCTGATGGTGATGATCAGCCATTCATACGAAAAAGCGCCTTCTGACCAGAAAGTGCGGGTCATCTGGCACCGCAGGTTCGTGATCGGCGACCTGATCTATGGCTGCAGCTGGGCGCTGTTCTTCCTGATGCCAAAGGCAAGCGGCGCTGGTGAAGGACTGGTCATCTTCCACTTTGCGACGCTGCTGATCGTCATTGCAATGAACACCATGCAGTCGGCCAATCTGCCGAAGTGCCTGCTTGCCAGCACGTTGCCGATTACACTCGTGGTAACGTTCAGTTTCCTTCAGCAATCAAGCGCGGTGCACTATACGCTCGCGGCGATGGCGATCGGCGCCCAGGGGTTCTTCCTGATCCTCGGCAACCAGCTCCTCAAAAATGCGAACACGATGCTGGAATATCGGGCCGACAAGGACCATCTGATCGCCGAACTTGAAACCGCCAACGCCATGTCGGACGAAGCGCGCCGCCGTGCGGAAGCGGCGAACCTGGCAAAATCGCGCTTCCTTGCCACGATGAGCCACGAACTGCGCACACCGCTCAACGCCATTCTCGGCTTTTCGGAAATCATGAAGGACGAAGTCCTCGGACCGATGGCAAACAAGAATTACCGGTCTTACGCTGAAGACATTCACGGCTCAGGCGAACATCTTCTCAACCTCATAAACGAGATCCTCGATCTGTCCCGCATTGAGGCAGGTCGGCATGAACTGCATGAAGAGCCGATCTACCTGGAAAACGTCGTTGCAGAATGCGGGACGATGATGAAAGTGCGCGCAAAGGCGAAGTCGATCGCGCTGCATCAATCTCATCAGGCGGATCTGCCGCGGGTTTGGGCCGACGAACGCGCTCTGAGGCAAGTCGTTCTCAACCTCTTGTCCAACGCAGTCAAGTTCACGCCTGTGGGTGGAGAAGTTCGCGTCATTCTGGGGCCGACAAGCGATGGCGGCCAGTATGTGTCCATCCGCGACAGCGGACCTGGAATTCCGGAAGAGGAAATCCCGACGGTTCTGGAAGCGTTCGGCCAGGGATCTCACGCCATAAAGAGTGCTGAACCTGGAACCGGGCTCGGTCTGTCGATCGTGCAGGCGCTCGTCAACATGCACGATGGCAAGTTCACGATTAAGTCCAAGTTGCGCGAAGGTACGGAAGTCACCGTGAGCCTGCCGCCGTCGCGAAACATGAACTATGTCGAGGAAGGCGGCGTGCCTGAAAAACACGCATCGGGTCCGCGGCTCAAGAACGCCCAGACAGCCTGACGCCAGCGGTACGGCCTCCAAAACCTCACAGATTTGGCGCCAAGATGACTTTGCCTCGCGGCCTGTTTGTGGCTGGCCGGGCAAATGGCCCGCTTTTCACACGCTTCCTCGCGAGGTTTCGGTGCCCTAGGACTTTTCCGAAACACCGGCATCGGCAAACGTTGCCATACCGGAATGCATCTCGGCAGCTGCCTTGATGATGCCGGTCGCAAGCGCAGCGCCCGATCCTTCGCCAAGCCGCATCCCGAAGTCGAACAGGGCATCCTTACCCATGCGTTCAAGAACCCTGGAATGAGCGTGTTCTGCGGAAACATGCGCGAACAGGCAGTGATCGAGACCCGCCGGGTCCATCGAGAACACGACGGCCGCCGCAGCAGTCGTGACAAAGCCGTCCACAACAACCGGAACGCGCTGCAGGCGCGCGGCGATGATCAGGCCCGCCATGGCGGCGATTTCGCGGCCGCCAACCCTGCGAAGGATCTCTAACGGGTCGCTCTCGCCATTCAGTCTGGCAACCGCCTTTTCGACTGCGTCTCGCTTGCGTGCCAAACCTTCATCGTCAACACCGGTGCCCCGGCCAATCCAGTCAGCGGCATCACCGCCGAAAAGCGCATGGAAAACGGCTGCGGCAACGGTGGTGTTTCCGATACCCATTTCACCAAGGCAAATCAGGTCAATGCCGCCGGCGAGCGCTTCCATGCCATAGGCCATCGTCGCGGCACAGTTTGCTTCGTCCATCGCATCTTCGCTGGTGATGCTTGGCGTCGGCATGTCGACAGCCAGATCAAAAACCTTGAGACCGACATCGTTGATCCGGCAGATCTGGTTGATTGCAGCACCGCCGGCAGAAAAGTTTTCCACCATCTGCTTGTTCACGGCACTCGGAAAGGCGGATACGCCTTCGTCGGCGACACCGTGCGCAGTTGCAAAGATCGCAACCATCGGGCGGGTGACTTTTGGCGGTGCGGTTCCGGACCAGGCCGCCAGCCATTCAGCGATCTCCTCCAGCCGCCCGAGCGATCCTGCCGGTTTGGTCAGCTGACTGTCCCGTTCCTTGACCTTTTGCAGCGCTGCCTCATCAGGGCCCGGCATGGATTTCACCAGGTTGCGGATATCGTCGAATGGCAGCGCGGTTTCGGATAGGGACATGTTCTTTTTCCCGTTTGTTTTGACGATTTCGACCCGATACTTGGTCCTCTTAGGCGGCTGATCTATAACGGCGCGTCGAGAAAACTCAAGCACAGGACCGGCCTGATGGGTACTGAAACCGACCAAAACCCCAATTCTCAGGCGAAACCCGATTCAATCCGGCAAACGAACGGTCATGGCGCGATGTTATCCGGCTTTTCCGGACTGGCAGCCGATACGGCGGCCTGCGTCCGCTTCTTTTCGCGGCTGCCGCTTCCAAAGGTCAATTCCGCCGACGACCCTGCTGCGCCCCCGAAGTTTGACAGGATCGCAAGATCCGCACCGCTCGCCGGCGTGACGGTTGCGTTACCTGCGGCCGCTTTGGGAATGGTCCTTGCCTATACGCACTTGCCGTCGTTTGCCGTTGCCACCCTGGCTGTCGCGTTGCTGGCAGCGACTACGGGTGCGCTGCATGAAGACGGCTTGAGTGACGTTGCAGACGGTTTCTTCGGTGGTGCATCTCGCGAAAAGCGCCTCGAAATCATGAAAGACAGCCGGATTGGTGCTTTCGGCGCACTTGCTCTGACAGTCTCCACGCTTCTTCGGATTTCACTTCTGGCGGCCCTCTGGCAAAGATTTTCTCCCGCCGACGCTGCGCTCCTGTTCCTGACCAGCGAAGCGCTGTCCCGGACCTTGCTGGTCTGGCAGTGGACCCAAAGGCCGCTCGCGCGCCCTGAAGGTCTTGCCGCCCGGTTTGGAAAACCGACCTCGCGAACGCTGCGCGAGGCTCTGTTCATAACTCTTCCGCTGATGATCCCCGCTGTGCTGCTTCTGTCTTTTCCTGCGCTCGCGCTCGGGATTGCTGTCGCCCTTGGTGCAGCTTACGGGATCGGCAGACTTGCAGTTGAAAAGGTCGGCGGCGTCACGGGCGATGTTTTAGGTGCCCTTCAGCAAATCTGCGGGCTTGGATTCTTGGCCGGGATGCTTATGGTGCCTTGAAAAGGTGACGTCCGGGCAGCGACTGAATATGGCACACATCACATTGAACAAGACGAGCGATACGGGCGCGTGGCCGGTACGGGTTCTGGTCCTGCTGGCCGTCCTGTTTTCGCTGGCCGCCTGCGGTAGCCGGCCGGACGTCGGGGCGCTCGCCTTGAATGAAACACCAGCAGCTGGCGCAACGTCGCATGACATCATGGTTGTCACGACCCGCGAACGCGACAGCCGCCCGGATACTTATTTCAGCGGAGAACGGTCCACGCAGGTCAATTATGCGCACGCGACCATTTCCGTGCCGCCGAGCCACGAGCCGAGCCAGGTTGAGTGGCCCAAGAGCCTGCCGGGCGATCCAGAGACAGAATTTGTCGCCCGGGACGCCGGTTACATCGATAACCAGGATGCCTTTGCACGTGAAATCAACAGAAAACTGGCAAAGCTGCCCAAGGGCGAGCGCAAGGTCTTCCTATTCATTCACGGCTACAACACGCTGTTTCCCGAGGCGCTTTACCGCTTTGTCCAGGTTGTTCATGACGGTGACATTGACGGCGTACCGGTCCTGTTCACCTGGGCGTCCCGCGGAAAGCTCCAGGACTATGTGTACGACCTGAACAGCGCCGCGATCGCCCGCCAGTCACTGGCGGAGACAATGCTTCTGCTTGCGAAAACCAACGCGGAAGAAATCACGATCCTTGCCCATTCCATGGGGAACTGGCTGCTCATGGAAACAGCCATCCAGTCAAGCCCGGCACAACGCAAAGCGCTTGAAGGAAAGCTTGATCTGGTCATTCTCGCAGCGCCCGACATCGATATCGATCTCTTCAAGGCTCAGCTCAAAAAGCTCGGCACACCGGCAAACCCTTACGTCGTCGTGGTGTCTCGAGACGACAAGGCCCTACGCGTCTCCAGGGCAATCGCCGGCGGCAAGGAGCGTGTCGGGGCCTATTCCAATGATGAGGAGCTTGCGGAGTTGGGAGCAATCGTGATCGACGTGACCGAGCTCGATTCACTTGACGCCGCAAACCACTCCAAATTTGCCCAGCTGGCGCAGCTCAGTCCGCAATTCCGAAGCACGCTGGGGCAATCTGGCCTGCGCGCCAGAACCAACGCGACCCGTGGCGCCACTCTCGGTGACAGCCTTGGAACGTTTGTCGGCAATACTGTCGCCTTGCCTGTCAACATCGTCACGGCACCCTTCACTTATTCTGGAGCGCGCTGACGCCGCTTTTGAGTATCTGCCGGACGCATTCCCGTCTTGGCAAAACCACAATCTGTCGCCATATGGGCCTCATGAACTCGCCTTGCATTCAATACTGTCAGATCGATCAGGACACCGGTCTATGCGCCGGTTGTCTGCGCTCGCTCGAAGAAATCGCCGGTTGGACACATTTCAGCGAAGAAGAACGCGCGAATATCATGTCCGACCTGAGCAGCCGCCGCATTGCACCGGGCGAAGAAGGCGGTGAGTGATGCCGGGTCCGGGACAAATCCGCGGTATCGTGCTTGCCATTTTGATCATCATTCTTGGCGTGGTGGTCTTTTTCGCCGTTTTCGGCGATCCAACCGATCCCGCCAACGCCAATTTTGACACCACCGGTCCGCGCATTGTCGGCCTTTCGGCAATTGCGGCTGTGTTGCTGGCAAGTTTCATCTTCGGTCAGCCGAGGTTCCGTGAAGTCCTGCAAGGCATCTTCTTCTGGGGCGGCCTGTGCGCCCTCCTGGTCGTTGGCTATACGTACCGCACAGATCTCGTTCAGGTCGGCTATCGCGTGCTTGGCGCATTGGCGCCCGGGATGGCCGTCACGCAGCCTGACGGGTCTATCCTGATCGTTCGCGATGCCAGTGGTCATTTCGTTGTTGACGGCCGTGTCAACGGTGAGCGGACACATTTCCTGCTCGATACTGGCGCCAGCGCGGTTGTGTTGACCTATGACGATTCGCGCAGAGCCGGGTTTCATCCCGAGGATCTCATGTTCACCGTACCCGTCTCGACGGCCAACGGTCGCACCATGGTCGCGCCCATTCGCATCGACACGATTACGGTCGGCGATCACACGCTCCGCAACATTCGAGCTTTTGTCGCCCGTGAAGGCTCACTGGAAGGCAGCCTGTTGGGGCTGACGGCGCTCGACCGGCTCAGGAGCTGGCGGATTGAAGGCGACCAGCTGATCATGACCCCCTGATCCGGCCCTGTTACTCAGCAGCCTCCACGTCATAGCCCGCCGGACTGACGGCCGCCAAAGCCTTCTCGACAACTTCCAGACCCGCGCCCGGTTTGATCGCCTCGACGGTCAGAATACGCCGCCATGACCGCGCTCCAGGACGCCCGTGAAAGAGACCCAGCATGTGTCGGGTCATATGCGCCAGTTTAACCCCTTGCGCCAACTGCTCTTCCAGATAGTCCATATGAGCCCTGACCGCCTCCCAGGGAGAAACATCATCAGCTGTAGCGCCGTACAGCCTGCGGTCGACGTCACCCATGATCTGCGGCGTGTGATAGGCCGCGCGGCCGAACATCAGACCATCGAGTTCCTCAAGGTATGGCAGGGCCTGATCGAGCGATTGAAGGCCGCCATTCAGCCCGATGAACTTTTCAGGGTAACGGCGCTTCAGGCGCATGACCCGGTCGTAGTCGAGCGGCGGAATGTCTCTGTTTTCTTTCGGGCTCAACCCCTTGAGCCAAGCCTTTCGGGCATGCACCCAAAGTGCATCTGTGCCCGCACCGAAAACCGCATCAGCGATTCGGTCGAGCGCTTCTTCCGGGTCCTGGTCATCAACACCGATCCGGCACTTGACGGTCACGGGAATATCGACGGCGTCTTTCATGGCCTTGACACAAGCTGCAACCAGATCCGGCTCCCGCATCAGGCAAGCGCCGAAGCGGCCCGATTGCACGCGGTCGGACGGACAGCCGACATTGATGTTGACCTCGTCATATCCGTAAGCCGCAACAATCCGCGCCGAAGCAGCCATATCCTTGGGGTCGGACCCGCCTAATTGGCACGCGATCGGGTGCTCCAGATCAGAAAAGCCAAGCAAGTGGTCCCGGTCACCATGTATGACCGCGCCTGTCGTCACCATTTCGGTATAAAGCAGCGCATGGCGCGACAACTGCCGGTGAAATGCACGGCAGTGCCTGTCGGTCCACTCCATCATCGGCGCGACTGCGAACTTATACTCTTGATATTTAGACACTTTTTCTTTGTCTTCAACGACCTTAGGGGCGGACACGCAAAACCCGTACACGTCAGTTTTAAACGCTCAGGCCCCTTTTGACCTCAATCCGAGAACGCTTTTCACACGCTGGATAGCAAAATTGGACGTTTTTCAAAAGGCCGTATGTGGAAATTAGCGAGGAATCGCTTGTCGCAAAGGCGATAACAAATCAGGCACCTTTCGGAGACGAAAAGATGCCGGGCATTGAGCAGAAACCGCGTGAAGCAATGATCATGGTGAAAGCGTCTCGACCAAGCGCGTCACCAATATATCAACGTTCGGCGACCTAAGCGAAATTCACGTTACCGATATGCATGAAATGAACAAGCCGCATAGGCGTTCCAAGGCTTATTCATTGAAAAATTGAAAAAGACTTTGAGCCAATCATGCTTGGACATGCCGCACCGAGAAAATCTCATAGAAGATGGCAAGAATCACGCGCGTGAAGATGCCGGTCCAGTCACTCCCAGTTCACTGTTCTCTTACATTAACACCACCATCACACATGGCTTGACGGCTAACTCATGGCACACTTAGCCGGCGGAGAGGCCGTCCGCAGTGTCAGGTCATTCCCATCCAAGTTTTACTTGAGTTCATCTTGATGTTGGAGAAGCCAAGGCTTCATGCCTCGCTCCAATCCGTGCTTCTTTTCCCAATCGAGAATTGGCTGCACATTTTCCGATGCAACCCAAGGAATGTCTAACTCCTCACAAAAAAAACTTTCACAATAACGGATCTTCTCATCCTTTAATTGTCGATGAAACGCATCGGAAATATAAATTCCAGGGCAGCGGAGGCGAAAATTGCTCCATATGTGGCGCCCTTGAATTGCAGGTTTACTTAAAGCATTTACACGAAAATCTTTAATCTCTAACCATGGACATTTATTTTTGCTCTCCGAATAAATCCAATCTACTTCAGAATGCTGAAACAGAAGCGAGTCAAAAGAAACAGTGCAATTGAAGATGAAGTATTCGTCTTCAACGAGAGAACCATCTTTCCTTGTGAGACGCAGAGGAAAGAATTGGTGCAGCTCTGGTTCGAATTCTTCGACGATTTGTTTGAACTTAGCGCTCACTGCGTTCAACCCAGGCATCGTCATAATGTCTGGGTAGACTTTTTTTTCCGTGATCTCGCGTGCCTTGGTTGGCAATCGCTCTGTGCCGACTGGTATACCAAGGCTAAGACCGAACAGACGCATTTTTTCGGGTTCATCTTCAAATTCGAAGCTTGGTTCACGAGCGTCAAACGCCATTTTAAGCCAATAAGCCATCGGTTACGCCATCCCGCGTTTGCCAAAGGTGCTTGAGAGACGAGCACCTTTCGACGACGCGCGCCTTTCGCGGTTGTGGGGGTGGAACATCAGGTGGAGAACCGGCACTCCCGACCGCGCACCTTGCTGCAAATGACGTATTTGAATCTTTTCCGTTTCACTCATCCCGAGACTCTCACCAACCTTCAACACAGGCCTTGGGTGAGCGGGCAAAAAGCAATGTTGAGCACTCGTATTGCGTGAGGCTGTCACAATTCACGTTGGTTGTAAATGCCACCCAAATTACACTCATAGTATAGTAATATTCACTTTAAGGTCGCTGAAGTGAGCACGAATTTGCGGTTAAATCTACGTTCGCACACGCAATCATCAAGTGTGCATCTGACTGCTTCTGTGCTGACTGCACCAAAAAAGTGATCAGTTGTTCATAGGCACACGAACCAACCCTTCAGACAGTCACCGCCGTAAATCTCTTCTGAGGTTCTTGAACTAGTGTCTTTTCTTTGGTCGGTCCAAACATTACCGCATCGGCAGTAGAAACTTAAACATGCGCGGCGCTGCCTCAACTTGGACAGTGCCTTTAACATGTTCTGCAAGACGTTGGCTACCCAAAGACCACCTTGTGCGTTGAAAGCGGAGCGGTGCTTCCCGGCAAGCCTGTACTTATCTTCAGAATTTCGACCTCAGCGTTGTAACAGTCAAGGTTTGTGGACACGTTTTCACGAAACGAAACTCGAGATTTCTTGGGTGATTTTGTTGGACTAAACAGCACTGCGAGCATCAAATTACCACCCACTCAAGTCTTTGATTTTTTGCTTTTTCCTCCGCTCTATCGTGGGCGTAACTGCAAACCTATGCTCTTGAAGTTTTGAAACTTCTTTATCTTCAACAATCGGAGGGAAAACGGGTAAAAGTCCAAGCTGGACGTTTTAAGTGTTCCAACCCCTTTTGACCTCAATCCGAGAACGCTTTTCACACGCTGGATAGCAAAATTGGCCGCTTTTCAAAAGGCCGTGTGCGGAATTTGGTGCATATGCTTCCTCGCACGACTGGAGGGTCTCATCCTCCCTTCCAGCTGCGCGCTGTCTTTGCAGCGAGGAGTAATCTTATCTCAGCAGACCGTCCTGAAACGCTCGACAATCGTGTCGAGCACGGTCTCCGGCGGCCGTTTCCACCAGTTCTCGGCAGAAAAGATTTCCACTTCGCACAGGCCGCGATACCCGGTGTCTTCAACGGCGGCCCTCAGCGCCTTCAAATCGGCAACGCCGTCGCCCATCATGCCGCGGTCAAGCAGCATGTCGGACGTTTCTTCCAGCCAGTCGCACAGGTGATAGCCCAGAACCAGGCCTTTTGCCGCCTGGAGGCTTTCTGGCAGCGCCGTGTCCCACCACACGTGGTAGACGTCGACGGCAATGCCGACATTGCCGGCGCCAACCATGTTGCAGACATTGAGGGCATCGCGCACAGTCATGACGCAGGTTCTGTTGCCACCGAACATCGGATTGAGGGGTTCAATGGCGAGGCTGACGCTCCTGTCGGCTGCGTAGTCGGCGACAGCCGCGATCCGTTCGGCCAATCGTTTCTGGCTGTCAAGAAGACCCTTCGTATCTGGTTCGGTACCACCTGTAACGATTGTCAGAACAGTGGTTCCGAGCCCTGCCGCCATGTCGATCGACGCTCTGACCGCGTCATCCGCGCCGGCCTGAGAGCCGGTCAGGAAAGGTGTCCTGCACAACCCCGTCACCTCCATCCCCGAGGCGCGGACGCGCTCGCCGATGGAAACGGCCCGCTCTCCGATTTCCCGTGTCCAGAAAACGATGCCTCCGTAACCCCGCTCCGCGCATGCGTCGACAACCTGTTCGGGCGACCAGCCTGCCCCGAACCCGTCGAGATTGTGGCCGAGCGTTGCCGTGTTCAGCGCCAAAGCAGAGTGATCGTCGGTGAAGTCCCGCATCAGTCCGCGCCATAAAGAGAAAGCAGACGTCTCATTCGCGCAACTGCAAGATCCGGGTCTTTCAGCAGTCCGCACTGGTCGGCCTGGCGGAAGATTTCGGTGAAATACGGCAGCGGCCGCATGGACTGTGCACCACTGAGCATGACGAAGTGGTCCTGAAACCCGTTCAGCCAGGCAAGGAAGACCACACCGGTCTTGTAGTACTGCGTCGGTGCACGGAAGATCAGTCTCGCCAGAGGCACCGTCTGGTCCAGGGTCGACCTGAAACCTGCCAGATCTCCATGCCCGAGCCGGTCGACAGCATAGGCTGCCGACGGGGCAATCGGATCGAAAATCCCCAGCAGTGCATGGGAAAAGGCCTCATCGTCACCAGCCATGAGTTCCGGGTAGTTGAAGTCATCGCCGGTATAGAGCTTCACGCCTTCCGGCAGCCGGCAGCGCAAGGCGATCTCTTTGTCCTTGTCGAGCAGCGAGATCTTGATGCCATCCACTTTTGCCGCGTTTTCCTCTATGATTTCAACAACGGTCTCAAGTGTTTCCGTAAAGTTGCCGCTCCCCCAATACCCGGCCAGTTGAGGGTCGAACATTTCCCCGAGCCAATGCAGGATAACCGGGTGTTCGCACTCCGAGAGCACAGCACGATAGATGGCCTTGTAGTCGGCAGCAGACGCCGCCACACGCGCCAGCGCACGGCTTGCCATCAGGATCACACGCGCATCCAGCTTCTGGATTGCGCCGAGCTGCTCCAGATAGGCCCGCTTGACATCGTCAACGGTTCTTGCGTCAGCCGGATCCAGCTGTTCGGTCCCGCAGCCATTGGTGACGCGTGCATCGGGAAGAGTCTCGCGGGTATGCCGGATCAGCTCCAGCGCTGTCGGCCAGTCCAGTCCCATGCCGCGTTGCGCGGTGTCCATTGCCTCTGCAATACCAAGCCCCAGACCCGCGAGGTAGCGCCGGAATTCCAGCGTCTTTTCCCAGTCAATTGCGGGGCGGCCCGACGGCTCGTTCGCCGTGAAAGGGTCGGCAACCACATGAGCGGCCGAATAAACCACGCGCGCCGGATTTTCGGGAAGTTTCACGACAGGAACCGGCGTTCCGCTCAAAGCATAGTCGACTGACCGGCCGCTGGTATCAGGCAGCGCAATTTTCACGTCTATCTCCTCAAAAGCGCGGGACGAGCATGCCGCCGTCAACCGAAATGACCTGGCCGGTCGTGTAGGGAAGTTTGTTTGTTGCCAGAGAAGCGATCACGACACCGACCTCCTTCGCCTCACCGACGCGCGGCAGGAGGCAAAGGCCGTCCTCGGCGCGCTTGCGGTAGCTCTCGATGACCGGCTGGGTCATATCGGTTGCGATCAGGCCGGGCTGAACGTCGTAAACGGCGATCCCCTCTGGGCCAAGCCGCGCTGCAAAGAGCTTTGAAATCATTGCAGCGGCTGCTTTCGACGCGCAATATTCACCACGCGGCACCGCGACAGCCACCGCGTTCGACGAGCTCACGTTGACGACCGAATAGGTCAAATCCCGGTCGCGCGGCTTTAAAACCCAGCGCCGTGCAACTTCCTGGGTCAGAAAGAAGACCGCTTTCGCGTTGACCGTCATGCACCGGTCAAAACTCGCTTCGCTCACATCAAGCGGGTCCCCGCGGCTCATGACACCAACGCCGGCATTGTTGACCAGTGTCGTGACGGGTCCGAGCTCGCTTTCGACTTCATCAAGGACCGATTTGTGCCTGGAAAGATCGCCAACGTCGAAAACGGCCTTGCAGACCCGAACGCCCTCCGCTTCGACAAGCTTTGCCGCGGCTGCCAGTTCATCATCGTCGGCAAGTGTGTTGAGCGCTATGTCGAAGCCCGCCCTTGCCAGCTCTCTTGCTGCGGCCAAGCCGATGCCGCGGCTGGAACCGGTGATGAGCGCGACCTGCCGGCTCATACATAGGCTCCTTTCGCAAGAAGCTCACGCGCGATGATCATACGCTGGATCTGGTTTGTGCCTTCGTAGATCTGCGTGATCTTGGCATCACGGTAAAGGCGTTCGACCTCGAACCCGCGGATATATCCAGAGCCGCCAAAAACCTGAACCGCATCGGCGGACCGAGCAACCGCCATGTCCCCGGCAAAGCACTTCGCCATGGAGCAGTATCGGGTCGCGTCGGCGCCCGTGTCGATCTTGTACGCCGCCTGGTGAACGAGAAGGCGGGCTGCCTCGACGTCCTTGGCGATATCGGCCAACAACCACTGAACGCCCTGGAACTCCGAAATCGGCTTCTTGAATTGCTTGCGTTGCTGCGAATATTCAACAGCCGCTTCAAGCCCGGCCTGGCCGATGCCCACTGCAAGGGCGCCAATGCCTACCCTGCCCTTGTCGAGCACACTCATCATCATGTGAAAACCGCGCCCCTCCACGCCGAGAAGCGCTTCGGCGGGCAGATGAACGTCGTCGAAATTCAGCGCGCCGACCTGGCTCGCCCGCTGACCCATCTTGTGTTCCTTGGGCCCGCGTGACACGCCTTCCGCGTGCAGATCGACGATGAAAATGGACATTCCCCGGTGACCGGCGTCCTTGTCCGTGCGAGCGAGCACAAAACCGACATCGGCGACAGGTGCATTGTGGATCCAGATCTTGCCACCGTTCAGGACCCAGCCGTCTCCCCGCCTGACAGCTTCGGTGCGGATGCCGGACACATCTGTCCCGGCCTCGGGCTCGGTAATGCAGTAGGCGACCCGTTTCTTCGCCTTGAGAATGTCTGCGAGCCAATGAGCACGCTGTTCTGCCGATCCATGCTGAACCAGCAATGTCGATATCAATTCGACGAGGCCGCACTGGTCCGCAACAGAGGCATAGCCCCGCGACAACTCCTCCATCACAAGTGCATAGGTCACCGTATCGAAGCCGGGGCCGCCCATCTCTTCCGGAACACAAATGCCGAACAACCCGAGTTCGGCCATCTGCTCATAGATCTCGGCCGGAAATCGCTCTTCCCGATCGAGTTCCTCCGCGACAGGTCGAACGACATCGTCCGCAAATTGCCGGGCCATGTCCCTCACCTGCTGATGCAATTCATTTACGAACATACCGACCCTTTCAGTAACTAGTTAGTTACTTATAGAGTCATAATTCCAACCGGTCAAGCCACGAGACGCTTGAACTGAGGGCGTGCGAGCTGCTATATATAACTAACTAGTTACTTCATGGAGGAAGATATGAGACCTGACAGCAGGGTAAAGTTCGGTAGATCCGGTCTGGAGGTGACCCCATTCGGATTCGGCACGGCTCCGATCGGCAACATCTTCCGCGAAATCGATGAAGAAACCTCGGACGCAATGATCCAGGAAGCCTGGAACCAGGGTGTCCGATACTACGACACGGCCCCAATGTACGGGCATGGCCTTTCCGAACTTCGCACCGGTCATTCCCTGCGCTGGAAAAACCGCGATGACTTTGTCCTTTCCTCCAAGGTCGGGCGTATCCTGAAACCTGCTCGGAAAGAAGACATTGAATATGCACCGTGGACAAATGCCGGTCGCTTCACCATGCATTTCGACTATTCCTATGACGGCACGATGCGTTCGTTCGAGGACAGTCTGCAGCGCCTGAATCTGGAACGCATCGACATCTGCTTCATTCACGACATCGACGTTTTCACACGTGGAGACGAGCAGCCCGAGGTTTTTGAGCACGCAATGGACGGCGCCTGGAAGGCACTTTCCAAGCTGAAAGAAGAAGGTCTCGTCAAGGCGATCGGCGTTGGCGTCAACGAATGGGAGGTCTGCCACGCGGCCCTGGAGCGACGCGACTTCGACTGCTTCCTGCTCGCCGGCCGGTACACGCTCCTGGAGCAGGATGCCCTGAACAAATTCCTGCCGCTGTGCGAAGAACGCGGCGCGGCGGTCGTCGTCGGCGGCGGCTTCAACTCCGGCATCCTGGCAACTGGCGCCAAAGAGGGAGCGAAATACAATTACGCCCCTGCACCGGAAGACATCATGGAAAGGGTCCGCAAGATTGAGGCAGTCTGTGCGGATTTCGACGTCCCCCTGCCCGCCGCGGCGCTTCAGTTTGTCGTAGCGCACCCGGCTGTTCCAACCTTCATGGCCGGCACACGGACAGTCGAACAACTAAAGCAGAACCTTGACTGGTTCAGCCACCCGATCCCCTCCGAGTTCTGGGGTGTGCTCAAGGAAAAGGGTTTGCTTCGCGAAGACGCACCGACCCCATGAATGAGCGTATCTACGACGCGAGGGAACTTGGCCCGGGGCATTACGCCATGGGCCAGCTCTCGCCCGGCGACCGGATCCATACCGGAACGAGGCAAATCACGGCGCAGATGATCGACGATTTCGCTGCTCTGTCAGGCGACCGCTTCGAGATCCACATGGACCGGAAACGGGCGCAGGCGCACGGTTTTGAGGACCGTGTCGCGCACGGATTGCTGGTCCTGTCGGTCGTTGACGGCTTGAAGAACCAGGCCGCCGCCCAATTCAAGGCAATCGCCTCGCTGGGATGGTCGTTCCAGTTCAAAGCGCCCGTTCTTGCCGGCGACACGATCGGCGTGACGATCACAATTGAAGCGATGCGCCCGACATCGCGGCCGGAGCGCGGAATTCTCACCCTTCGTTTCGATGTTCAGAACCAGCGCGGCGAGACGGTGCAAACCGGCGAAAACCGGCTGATGGTCTACAGCTGATCGTCGAAGGTTCCTTAGCGGCCCGACAGCAATACCGGGCCGAAGCCGCACCGTTCAGACTTCGATATCGCAGACGAACACACCGTCCGCGCCACCCTCAAGCTGCTCCACGATTTCAGCACCGATGGACTGGTGAACCGGATCGTTCAGATATACGTCCCTGACGCCGGAATCCCTGAAATCGAACC
This sequence comes from Roseibium sp. MMSF_3544, assembly GCF_030732845.1. Classification (GTDB taxonomy): domain Bacteria; phylum Pseudomonadota; class Alphaproteobacteria; order Rhizobiales; family Stappiaceae; genus Roseibium. The sequence continues at coordinate 123,829 of NZ_JASHKA010000011.1, read as the reverse complement.
AGAACATGTCCAGAAAGCCACGCACCAGCGGGGTCTCAACGGAGACATTCGGGCGATGTTGAAAGTCAGTGATGCCGTCGATATGTCCGGAAAGCCCCGACAGCTTGTCCATGAGGGTCGACTTTGTTTCGGCACTGACGTCCTGACGGAACCGGAGATGCACAAGGTGCCTGATCATTGAATTTTCCCCTTGGATTTAGTTGCGGAAATCTGGAGATCGTTTTTCCCGGAACGCCGCAACACCTTCGCGTAATTCATCGCTGGCGGCTGCAATTCGACCGGCCAGCGAGTCCAACACGCGCTCGCGCTCTTCTCCTTCGGCGGCGTTGATCATCATTTTGGTGAGTTCGGTCGCCAGTGGACCTCGCCCCAGGACCTTCTCCGCCAACTCCAGAGCACAATCGAGGCCGCTGCCTTTCGCCGCAACCTGATCGACAATCCCTGCGTCGTGTGCCTGGCCAGCTGTCAGGATTTCGCCGAAGAGCGCCATTCTGCGAACCCATTGGCTGCCGAAGCGGCGAGTGGCGCGCTGGGTGCCGGACCAGCCTGCAATGATGCCGAGCCCGGCTTCCGGCATCCCGATTTTCACATGATCCTCGGCGATCCGGTAGTCCGCACAGGCGGCTAGTTCCAAGCCACCCCCGAGCGCGTGCCCGTTAAGGACTGCAATGACCGGCTGCCTCAGACGAGCCAAGCGGTCGAAGATGTCGTGCCCGTCGCGAATCCAATGTCGGCCGAAACTGGCGGCGTCGAGCCCACTCCAGGCTTCGATGTCACCGCCTGCGCAAAAGGCCTTGTCGCGGCCCGTCAAAATGAGCACTTGCAAGTCATCGCGATGCTCGATTTCCCACAGCTTCTCGCCGAGTGCTTCCAGCATCGGCGCATCGAGAGCGTTCCGCTTCTCGGGTCGTTCCATCCTCAGGATTCCGACACGTCTCTCGACACGAAGGGAAAAGGGAGCCGAGTTCATGAAGCCTTCGCCAGTTCTAGGTCCATCGGGCCCGGTTGAAACAGGCGCGGGTCCATCTGGCTGACATTTTCGGCGACCGATACTTCGGTGCTCACCTGGTCGAGGATATCGCGCTGGATATCGATCCCCGGGGCGACTTCCGTCAGGACCAGACCGCCATCGACAAGACGGATCACGCAGCGCTCGGTGATGTAGCTGACGTCCTGGCCCTGCGCACTCGCCCTGGCTCCAGAGAACGAGACCTGATCGACCTTATCGACGAACTTGGCGATCCGGCCTTCCGTATCAATGTGCAATTGCCCGTCTTCCAGGCGCATTTTGGCGCCCGCGTTGAAGTTTCCGGAAAACACGATCTTGCGGGCCCTGGTGGTGATATCGACAAAGCCGCCGGCACCGGCCGTCCGATGCGGGACCGCGGACAGCCTGGAGACATTCACAGACCCGTCTTTGCCGACTTCCAGAAACGACAGGAGCGACGCATCAAAGCCGCCTGCCTGGAAATAACTGAACTGGTGCGGCGACGCGACGAAAGCTTCGGCATTGGCGGAACATCCGAACTTGAAATCCAGAAGAGGAATGCCGCCGACAGCCCCCTGCTCGATCATCCAGGTAACAGCGCCGTGCAGGCCTTCCTCAACCAGGATACGCGGGACATTCGCAGAAATGCCGAACCCGATATTGACGGCCCAGCCTTCTTTGAGCTCTTGCGCAACGCGCCGTGCGATCACCTTGCCGACGTTGAATTCCGCTTTGCGGAATGTGCTGAGCGGACGGATGAGTTCGCCGGAAATGGCAGGGTCGTAGTCTGTGGCAGTTGTCTGCAATTGGTCCGCAGCCTGAACGACCGCGTCCACCAGTATACCGGGAACGCGGACATCGTGCGGCCGAATGCTGCCGTTCTGCGCGATGTGCTTGACCTGGGCGATGACGTAGCCGCCGTTGTTCCGCGCCGCAAGCGCCATTTCCATGGCCCCAAGATAAGCACCTTCCTGCTCGAAACTCAGGTTGCCGCGTTCATCTGCCGTCGATGCGCGGATGATCGCGACATCAGGTTTGAGCGACCTGAAGTAAAGCCAGTCCTCACCGTCGAATTCTGTCTTCGAGACGATAGGCTCTTCGCGTGCTGCGTCATTCATGGCGCAACCTTCAAGATCGGGGTCCACAAAGGTTTGCATGCCGACCTTCGTCAGGACACCGGGACGTTTTGAAGCGCCTTCGCGCAACATGTCGAAGATGACACCTGAGGGAACATTATAGGCCTTTACCTGGTTGGCCGTGATCATCTGCCAGACAAGTGGCGGATCCGCCTTGGTCGGTCCAGATGGATAGGACCCGCCGATAATGCGGGACAAGAGACCCGGCTTTGCAATGTGGTCGACACCTTTCGTGCCGAACATATCTCCGGCCGCAATCGGATGGATTGTCGTCAGGTTTTTCGGCGCACCTTCTGCTTCGAAACGTTCGCCCAAAGCAGCCAGCACCGCATCGGGACAGCACAGTCCGGACGAGGAATTCACTGCAACGACCGAATCGTTCCCGATCATACGAACCGCTTCCGAAGCAGACCTGACCTTTGACATGAAAATCCCCATTAGTAACTAACTAGTTATTTTATTATGACTGGATATCTTTTTTGGTCAAGTGGCCGTAGCGCACTTTTAATTAAGTAACTTTTTAGTTACATTGATGCCAATGAGGAGGTGTGAAATGAGCTACTTCAAACAAACGAACCAACGCTGCTTCGGCACTTTTCCGTTGAATGGCAACGAGTTACGCGAAGCGATCCAACATGCGATCGACGTTGGATACAGGGCGTTCGACACGGCGCAAATGTATCAAAATGAATCTGACACCGGCGCGGCCCTAAAGGCATCTGGTGTGCCGCGCGAGGAATTGTTTCTCACAACAAAGGTCGACGTTGCAAACTTCGGAGAAGCAGAGTTTCTCCCCTCCGTAGAAGCCAGCCTGAAGGCCTTGCAGACTGACTATGTCGACGTTTTGCTGCTTCACTGGCCCGCTCCCGACGGTGATATTGCTCCCTCGCTGAAGCGGCTCGAACAAGCTCACAAACTGGGTCACGCGAGACATATTGGCCTGTCCAATTTCACCGCACAGATGATGCGCGACGCGCGCAACATCGTCGAGACACCATTCGTCACAAACCAGGTTGAATTTCATCCGCTGCTGAACCAGGACATCTTACTGTCCGCCGCTGCCGAGACGGACATTCCTCTTGCGTCCTATTGTTCGGTAGCACGGGGAGAAGTTTTCAAATATCCGGTCTTTGGCGAAATCGGAGAGCGGTACGACAAGTCGGCAGCTCAGGTCGTTTTGCGCTGGATCCTGCAAAAGGGTGTCAGCATCAATACCATGTCGACGAAACGGAAGAATATTGAAGCGAATTTCGACGTGATGGACTTCACATTGTCATCCATCGACATGAACCGGATCGACGAAATGACGCAGACAGGTTTCCGGATCGTCGGCAAGGACCTCGTCCCCTACGCTCCCGACTTCGACTGACACGAAAAAGAAAAGGGCGGCATTCGGCCGCCCTCAGTTGGGGAGGTAACCGGCTTACTTGTTTCCCCGGATCATGTCCGCAGCCTTTTCTCCGATCATGATCGTCGGTGCATTTGTGTTGCTCCCAACGAGGCTCGGCATGATGGAGCTGTCGCAGATCCGCAAACCTTCGATGCCACGAACCCGCAGTTGCGGATCGACGACCGCCATTTCGTCGACACCCATCTTGCAGGTACAGGTGGGGTGATAGGACGTGCGCCCGTACTGGCGGGCATAGTCCTCGAAATCCTTTTGTGTTTTGACGTTGTCGTCCGGAAACCTGATCTTGCGTATGTACTTTTGCAGGCTCGGTTGGCTGAAGATCTCCTTGCTGATCTTGACGCCTTCAACCGATGTTTTCAAATCGTCCGGATGCCCGAGGAAATTGGGATCGACAATTGGCATTGCGGCGGGATCGGCCGAGCGCAGCTTGACGGTTCCCCTCGCCTTGGGACGAAGCGTGTAGCTGTTCAGCGTGATACCCGATGACCCTTTCGGTACGCTCGGAACACCGGCCTCTGCACCTGCCCCCGCAAGGAAATGGAATTGCAGGTCCGGAACGGCGTTTGATTTGTCCGCGTACCAGAACGCGCCGCCTTCGACCACGTTCGACGTTACGGGACCGCTCTTGAAGAGGTAGTATTGCGCCCCAGCCCATACCATCCAGTGCGGCTTGTTGTACTTGTCGAGCGAGTAATGGCCGTTGAGTTCGGCGACGATGTCTATGCCGAAATGGTCATTCAGGTTTTCGCCGACGCCCTGAAGGTCCTGCACCACGTCAATGCCGACATCCTTCAGATGTGCCGCCGGACCAATGCCGGACAACATCATCAGCTTGGGTGATCCGATTGCACCCGCCGTCAGCAGAACTTCACTTTCCGCCTGGACAGTCTGCGTTTCACCATTTTGGGAGAACTCCACGCCGACTGCCCTGTCCTTTTCGATCACGAGGCGATGGACAAGGCATTTCGTAAGGACCGTCAGATTCGGCCTCTTCATGACCGGGTGCAGGTATCCGACCGCAGCCGAACACCGTTTTCCGTCCCGGGTCGTGATCTGGTAGACACCAGCGCCTTCCTGCACCGGGCCATTGAAATCGTGATTATGGGGAATGCCGAATTCCTGGCAGGACTGGGCAAAGGCGCGTGTCATCGGCTGGGGACTGGGCACATTGGAAACTGCCAGTTCGCCATCGGTCCCGTGCCAGTCGCCGGACAGGCTCGTATTGCCCTCGGATTTCAGGAAATATTTTTGAATGTCCTTGAAGGCCCAGCCCTCGGCGCCCTCCTCGTTTGCCCAACGGTCATAATCGACGGGGTTTCCACGAGTGAAAACCTCGGCATTGATGGAAGATCCACCACCGATCACCCGCGCCTGGGCGTAGGGAATTTCCCGGTCATTCGCATTCTTCTGCGGTTCGGTTGTGAACCCCCAAGTCAGCGGCCCGGTGGTCATCTTGGCAAAGCCCACCGGCATATGGATGAAGGGATGGGTATCCTTCCCTCCCGCTTCCAGCAGAAGCACCCGGCAGCTTGAATCTTCCGAAAGGCGATTGGCCAGGACACAGCCGGACGAGCCGCCCCCTACGATGATGTAGTCATAACCGCGCTCTGCCATCATTCAATCCAGGGTGTGCGTTTGCCGATCTCGATATGTACCGACTTGATCTGGGTGTATTCCTCAACACCGTACATGCCTGCCTCCCGGCCCCAACCGGATTGCTTGAAGCCACCAAGCGGCAGTTCGGGGCCGCCAGCAAGCGTGGTGTTCACCCAGAACCTGCCTGCCTGGACCCGTCGCGTTACCGAAAGAGCCTTGTCGATGTTCTTCGTCCAGACACTTGCAGCCAGACCGTATTCTGTGTCATTGGCCAATTCGATGGCTTCGTCGACACTGTCGAACGGCATGATTGTCAAAACGGGACCAAAAATCTCCTCACGGGCAATTGCCATATCCCGGCTGACGTTCCCGAAAAGGGTCGGCGAAATATACTGCCCGCGACCAAAGTCGAGCTGGTCGCCGCCGCAAATCAACGTCGCCCCTTCGTTTTGCCCTTTCTCGATATAGGACATGATCGTGCTGTTCTGAGCGTCGGTGGTGATCGCACCGATCTGGGTCGTCACATCAAGCGGATCTCCGACCCTGACCTTGGCGAATTTCGCCTGAACCATCTCCGCGAACTTGTCGGCGACTGATCGTTCCACGATCAGCCGGGAGCCCGAGACGCAACACTGACCCGTATTGAAACCAATGCCGAAGGCGACGCCATCGGCTGCGTCTTCAAGATCGGCATCGGCAAAAACGATCTGCGGGTTCTTGCCGCCGAGTTCCAGACCGAGCTTCTTGAAGTTGGACTTGCCGGCTGCCTCGACGACGGCACGGCCGACTGCCGTAGACCCGGTAAAAGACAGCATATCAACGTCGTTGTGCTCGATAAGTGCTTGTCCGATCGAACGCCCTGATCCGGTCACGACATTCATGCATCCGTCCGGCAAGCCGGCTTCCGTCAAGATTTCCGCGAGCATCAATGTGGTGGCGCTCGTCACTTCGGAGGGTTTGGCGACAATGGTGCATCCGGATGCCAGAATGTAAGGGACACGTTCACACAGGATCAGGAACGGGAAATTCCACGGTGTGATCAGGCCAACAACACCGACTGGCTCACGCGTGACAAGCCCGAACATCCCGTCGCCGAGATTGTTGAAGCTGTCGCCGTGAAGGCTGCGCGCCAGACCGCTTGCATATTCGAACATGTCTGAACAGCCGGCCACCTCGGCACGGGCCTGGCTGATTGGCTTGCCGTTTTCCAGCGTTTCGAAATAAGCGATTTCCTCGGCTCTTTCCCGTATCAGGCTGCCTGCCCGGAGCAGAACCGCAGCCCGGGCGGCACCGTTCAATCCCGACCAGCGACGGTCGTCGAATGCTTTCCGAGCGGCGCGAACAGCGGTATCGAGGTCGTCACGGGTGCATTTGGGAATCTTGGAAACCGGCACGTCATGCCCGGGAGAATTGCGGACAAAAACCTCGCGCCCACCGGCGGCGACCCATCTGCCGTCGACGTAAAAGCCGAATTCCCGCGGTTCTCCGGGAAGATCCAATTTCTGGTTTAACTGATCCATTTTAACCTCCCTGCTCCGGCCCGCTCTGTTTCCCAGAACGGGCGGGGTCTTAGTCTTCGACCGATGAAAGGGCGCGAACCACCAGCGGCGATTCCTGCATCTCTTCCATCTTGGGTGCCCAATCCGCGAACCAGGCTTGTCCAAGATGGGTGTCGAGATGCGCCTGGCTCGTCCAGACCTCGACGATAGTCATGCGGTTGGGTTCCTTCGGGTCCTTCCAGAGCTCATAGAGTTCACAGCCATCTTCGCTGCGAGACCGGGACATGAACTCTGACTTGAACATGGCAATGAAAGCCTCCGCGTGATCGGGCTTTACATTGAGTTCAACGAGCAATCGTGCCTTTGCCATCAGTCAGCGAGCTCCCAGAACCGGCTGTAAGTCGCTTTCAGGGGATGCAGGTCCTCGCGGCCTTCCTTGTAGAAACCGACCCATTCGGCGAGCCTTTGCCCGGCGCGGCGGCAGGCTTCCTTAGCGTGTTCCGCGCGCGGTTCGCCAGCGACCACAGCGCCGTAGTGAAGGCTTTCCTTCTTGGCAACGTAGTCGGTGATACCGAAGACGAAGTAACCCATGTTCATCATCATCAGGCTGAGCGCGTTGCAGGTCAGCTCGCCGCCGCCGCCGAGCGAACCGGCCGAGGTAAAGGGTACGGCGAACTTGCCGTCGGTCTTGAACCAGATTTCCTCAACGCGGGTGTCCCACCACTTCTTCATGCGCCAGGATATGCCCGCAAAATGCGTCGGGCAGCCAATGGCGATGCCATCCGCCCAGAAGACGTCGTCCGATTCCGCCTCGTTGACATGACGAACGCGGGTTTCCATTCCCTCGATACGCTCGACGCCTTCCTTGACCAGCGGCACCATGGTGCTGGTGAATTGCCGGTCACTTTCGCTGTCATAGATGATCAGTATCTTGCCCATTTGCCCATACCCCTTACTCAAATCACAATTTGTGTTTTCAGATCCCCCGGTCGTTGGGAGATCGTGTCGAATGCCTCTTGTATGTCTGCGAGCGGATAGGAAGCGCCTGTGAAGCGCTCGGTTTTGATCCGGTTGTGCGTCAGGAGTGTCAGAGCGTCGTGCATGTCCTGCCCCATGCCGGCGACGGACCCCTTGATGGAGTTCTCCTGAAGGATCGTTTCAAGAATATTCAGTGGCAGCTCCGCATCCGGCCCGGTCAACCCGAAGGCGGCGATGTGCCCGCCCTTGCGGATCAACCTGCCCGCCTCCGCATAAAGCGCCGCCTGACCGACACTCTCGATCACTATGTCAGCACCGCGTCCCTCGGTTGCGTCCATCACGGTCTCAAAGAGGTCCGCAGGATTGCTCACCCCGTAATCCGCCCCCGCCTCCATGGCCATGGAGATACGATCCGCCGAGACGTCGGCGACAATGATGGGTGCAGCCCCGATGGTGCGCAAAAGCTGAACATGAAGATTGCCGATCGGCCCGGCCCCGATCACGACGACGGACTGCCCGAAGGTGACATTTGCCTTTCTTGCCGCTCTGACAACGCATGCCAAAGGCTCCGTCAGCGCCAGAACATCGTCCGGAATCAGACCGGATGCCGGTATGACAAGCCGGGCTGGTACCGCCATGTATTCGGCAAAAGCGCCGTCCATGGTGATCCCCATCTGTTGCATATCGGGGCAGTTCAGGATTTCGTTCCGGCGGCACCAATAGCAGGTGCCACAGCCGATATTCATATCGACAACCGCCTTGGCGCCAAGCTCAAGACCGGTCACGTCCGAGCCGAGCGCCTCGATCGTGCCGGTGAACTCATGCCCGGGGATCATCGGCAGGTTCTCGGATGCATAATGTCCGTTGAAAATATGCAGATCCGTTCCGCAGATGCCGACCCTGGCAATCCGGATCAGCACCTCGCCGCGGCCCGGAACCGGCACTGGCCGTTCTTCGATCTCGAACAGTCCTTGCTGGACCAGAACCGCTGCTTTCATCGTGTTCGTCATCGGCGCGTCCCTACTTCACGATCCGCATTTTGCTGCGATCGATCGTTGCAGCGATTGCGACAATCAAGATGATGCCGAAAACCATCTGCTGCATGGTCGCGTCGATCTCGAAATAGAGCATCGAGGACCGGATCACGGCCACGATCAGTGTTCCGATCAGGGTGTTGAGGACCCCGCCGACACCCCCGGTCAAGGGTGTTCCGCCGACAAGAACGGCAACGATGGCCGGCAGGAGAAATCCGTTTGCAAGCGTCGGCGAACCACCGGACAGCTTGACCGCAAACAACAGCCCGGCGATTGCCGCCAACATTCCGGACAGGGCAAACGCGATGATCTTGATACGCGCAACGCTCAAACCAGAGGCCACGGCGGCGAGCTCGCCTGCCCCGACGGCTTTCAGCGCGCGTCCGAAAGTGGTCCGGTGCTGCAGAAACAGCATGATCAGCAGCAGTGCTGCACCGATGAAGATCTCGTGGGAGATGCCGAAGCTGTTGCCGACCATCCAGCCGAAGGAATTGTCCCGCAGGGTCGCATCCATGTAGAGCGCCCGCTGTCCGGACAGATACTGCGCTGTCGAATAGGCAACACCGCCGATGGCGAGTGTCGAGACGAAAGACGGCACCAGGAGTCTGGTCGTGATGAACCCGGAGACCGCGCCAAAGGTAAGGCCTGCGACGATGCAGATAAGAGCTGCGGAAATCCCGAATGTGGGCAGCGCGACTGTCGCGACCACCGTCGTCATATTGGCGACCGACTGTGCCGACAAATCAATCCCGCCGATGTAGATCGCGAATGTCATACCGAGCGCCATGATGAAGAGCGGCATGATGTCGGCCACCATCGCCATCAGGTTCTGAGGCCGCAGGAAATTGGAGTCCGCAATGCCGACGATCAGCACGAGGACGAGCAGCGTAATCCAGGGCAAATGCGGCTTTATTCGTTCCAGGCTCATTCCGGTGCCTCAGGTCATGTGATGGACGAGATCGTAGAGCGACGGCTTGTCACCAGGCTGCCCGTGGAACACCTGCTGGGCTTCACCGTCTTTCAATACGAGGATTGTGTGACTGAGGCCGATGGCCTCTTCCAGGGTGTCGGCGACCAGGATGATCCCTGCTCCGTCGTCGCACATCTCCCGGACCATGTCGTAGACGTCTTCCTTGGCACCGATATCGAGGCCGCGTGTCGGATGATCGAGAAGGATGATGTCGGAGCCGGCCGAACGCCATTTGGCAAGCACGACCTTTTGCTGGTTTCCGCCGGACAGACCGCCGCAATCCTTGAACACCGACGGGGTCTTGATGGACAGGCGGTCAATCCATTGACGGGCAAGCTCCCGTTCACGGCTGATATTGAGCACACCGCCGGACGCGTAGTTCTGCATCTGGCTGAGCGTCATGTTCTCGTAGACGTTCATGCCGCCGACAATCCCCTCGACCTTGCGTTCGCGCGGGATATAGCCGACACCCATCGAAACGCCGGTCTGGGCGTTGAAACTGCGGATTTGCTGCCCTTTCAGCGATACCGTGCCGCTGGTCGGGGTTTCCAGGCCGAATATTGTGCGCAGGATCGGCTCGCGTCCGGAGCCTTCAGTCCCGACGAGGCAAAGCACTTCGCCGGCATGCAGGTCGAAGCTGATATCGCTGTATCTTCCCGCTAACGAAACCTTGTCGAAGCTGACCAGAACATTGTTCGTGTCGTAAGGACCCTGCTTCTGCTCCCTGTAGTATTCCTTGTCGATGTCCCGGCCGACCATCTTGTGCTGAATGGTGTCGATGTCGGCTTCGTCGTGATCGACAACGTCGACCACTTCTCCGTCCTTCATCACGTAAATACGGTCGGACAGCTCGAGAACCTCGTCCATCCGGTGGCTGACGAAAATGAACGATGCACGTGTGCGGAGTTCGCGAACCAGCTTGAACAGAAGTTCCACTTCTTCTCGCGCCAGAACACTGGTGGGTTCGTCGAGCAAAATGACCAGGTCGCCGTCGACGCGTTCCTCAAGTGTCAGCACCTTGGCCAGTTCGACGAGCTGCCTTTGCGCGAAAGACAGGTTGGCGGTGGTCATTGCCGGATCGATGTCCAGCTTCACCTTGGACAACTGGTGCCGCGCGGCGGCTGCCATTGCCTTCCAGTCGATGATCCCGAATTTGACGAATTGGCTCTCAAAACCAAGGAAGATGTTTTCCATCACCGTCAGGTTTGTGATCAGGGATTGCTCCTGAAACACCATCCCGATGCCATGTTCCATGGCCTGGCGCGGGCTCTGGAAGCGAACCGTTGTGCCGTCGATTGTCACGGTCCCGCCATCGGCCTGGTAAGCACCGTAGATGACCTTCATCAACGTCGATTTACCGGCACCGTTCTCACCGACAAGACCCACGATCTCGCCCCGACCGATGGTGAAGTCGACCGCTTTCAGGGCATGGACACCCGGAAACTTCTTGTCGACCTTGTTGAGTTGATACATGTGCCGCCCCTTATTTTACAAAGCTGACGGACTTGCGGTCGGTCGACAGGACCACCGCGGTGATAACGAGCAGCCCAAGGACGCCGTCCTGGACGTATCCGGGCAAGCCGATCACCACCATTCCATTGCCGATCACATTGACGATCAGCACTCCAATGAGCGTGTTCCATACACCGCCTATTCCACCCCACAGCGCGGTGCCGCCCACAACAACGGACGTGATCGAGATGAACATGAAGTTGTTTCCGGTGGCCGTTTCTGCGATCCCAATCCGGCCAACCGCGAGAAGCGCCCCGACTGCATAGAAGACACCGGCGAGCATGAAGCCCATCACACGCACACGGTCCACGTTCAGTCCCGACGCATGCGCGAGTTCCTCGCCGCCGCCGACCGCGTAGAAATTCCGGCCCAGCGTCGTGCGCGACTGGATGAACCATGCGATGAATAGGAAAAGAAGCGCGACGTAACACATCACCGGAAAACCGAACCAGCGCTCGGTCAACAACCCGCGAAAGACTTCGTCTTCGATGCGGATCCGGTCACCGCCAGTGAGCAGAAGTGCAAATCCGGTGCCGACAAAGCCCATCGCCAGCGATGCCATGAAGGATGGTATGCGTAATCGGACATGGACCAGTCCGTTGATCAGGCCGATAACGGCACCGACGATCAGCGCCAACGGCAGCGCCAGCCAGGCCCAGCTGAGAACAGTGCCCCCCATTGCGAGAAACGCGAAGGCAAACACCACCGCGGAAACCGAGACCGTCCCTTCCATGGACAGATCGATCGATCCCATGATGATGATGAAAGTCACTCCGACGGCAACCATGAGCGCGGGAGCGGACGCTATCGCAATGCGCGCCATGTTGCGGACCGAGATGAAGCGCGGCTCCATGACGGCGAAAAACAAGATCAGGACCAATAGAACGAGAAGCGGAGCCCATTTAACGAGGGTCTCCCTGGTCACGATGCCGTCCACGAACGCCTCCCAGCTTGTCGGCAAAAGACATGATTTCAGGAACGCGGCCGGTCTGCCGGCCGCGTTCCTTTAATGCTTATTTGTATTGAATCTGGCCGTTGGACGGCCCCCAGAAGTCTTGCCAGTCATATGTCGGCACGTTGTCGAGATAGCTGGTCTTGAACTCGATCGCATCGTCCGGGCGCACCATGATGGTCGGGCCATAGAACTCGCGATGCTCGTTCGGCTCTTCGGACGGTTTGAAGGTGCCCGTGGCTGCATGGTAGGCCAACGCTGCTGTGATACCACCACCCCAGTGCGGGTTTGTGAACACGGTTGCCAGGATCTTCTTGTCCGCGACAAGTTGAACCGCCTGCGGGTTGCCGTCATAGGAAACGATCGGCATATCTTCGATGCCTTCCGCCCGCAGGGCCTCCAAAACACCGTATGCGATGGTGTCGTTGGCACAGTGAACGCCGGTAATCTCGTCGCCGAAGCGCGTCAGGAAGGCCGACATGACCTGGTTGGCTTTCTGGGTGTCCCAGTCTGCCGGCTCTGCGGCAAGCAGCTCGACATCCGGATAGTCGACCAGCGCGTTCTTCAGACCCTGCAGACGCTCGATCGCAGGGTTGTTGGACGCAATACCGCCCAGATGAACAACACCGCCCTTGCCGCCCATGGCTTCCAGAAGAATGCGTGCCGTTTCTTCCGCCGGCTTTTCGTCCGACCAGCTCATGTGGCTGACGTAGTTGTCGCCGAAGTCCCAGGGATGCAAATCATCGGTCTTGTTCCACAGGGTTGAAACATAAGCTCCGGACTGTGCGCAGGCTTCTACCACCGGGCGCGCATTGGGCGCGTCGTTGGTGTCGATGGCCAGAGCCAGGTCCCCGTTTGTGCGCGCAAGCAGCGCCTTGACGTCTGCAAGCGACTTTTCCGAAGAGCCTTCATTGATCAGGTGAACCAATGCGTCCTTCGGCATACCGAGGCTTTCGACGAAGGCTTCGCCGCCGGACACGATTTCATTCCAGTAAGGGTTGGTCCGATTGCGGTAGCTCCAGGCAATCGTCGGATCCTGAATGGCGGCACGCGCCATGCCCGGACCAAACATGCCCGCTGCTGCAAATCCGCCGACGCCGGCCGCCGTTGCAAACAGGAAATTGCGACGGTTCACTTTTTCCTGCTCGATGAATTTCTTGATAAACGACATTCGTTCCTCCCGTTCCATTCAGTCCTGGCACAGCGCTTCGATCCTGCCGTCAAATCGACGGGCTTGACGGTTTCGATGACCTGCCAACAGATCCTTAATGCACTAACTAGTTACTTCATTATCAAATGAATTACAAGCCCGTTGAAACGGTCATTTCGCTGAATGGCCTTTGGACAACAAGGCACCAATCGGTTACTAAGCTGAAGTTGCTTGCACTGGGTTGGAATTAAGATGTCCAAAAACGTGGTTAAAAAACAAAGAGATGCCGACGCGACCAAGGCACGTATCTTGGCGGCGGCAAAAAAAGAGTTTGCCAAAAACGGTCTTGGAGGAGCGCGCGTCGATGAAATTGCCGAACGTGCAAAGGCCAACAAAAGAATGATTTATCATTATTTTGGCGGGAAAGAAGACCTGTTTCAGACGGTGCTGGAGGAAGGATATCTCGACATCAGAACCGCCGAACAGAAACTTGATCTGGAGCATCTTCCGGCACGCGAGGCACTGGAGACCCTGGTGCGGTTCACTTGGGAATACTACCTGAAGAACCCGGAGTTTCTGACGCTCGTCAACAGCGAAAACCTGCACAAAGCCCGGCATTTGAAAAAATCAAAGCTGATCGAGGTCGTCAGCCGCCGGTTTGTCGACATGGTTGGCGCGCTGCTGGACCGGGGCGTCAAAGAGGGCGTTTTCCGGACCGGTATCGATCCGGTTCAACTCAACATCACCATCGCCGCGATCGGGTATTACTACCTGACCAACCGCTTCACTGGCGCGATCATGTTTCAGCGCGACCTGATGGCAAAAGAGGCCCTGAACGAGCGGCTGGATTTCAACATCGAAACAATCATGCGCCTCGTGTGCAAGGAGGCGTGACTTCAGAACCTCCTTGTTGACGGTGCTCTAGCCGGGTTGCAGACCGGCGGCGCGAATGGCGTGCTCAGCGCAGTCAATATCTTCGTGCTCCTGGGCTCCGGACACACCGAGGCCGCCAATACATCTACCATCCTCGAAAACAGCTGCCCCACCTCCCCACGCCAGAAATCTGTTTCTGTTCGACAGGCCAAGACCAAGCGTCGGGCTTGAAGCCATTCGGTCTCCGAATGCCTTGCTCGATTTGCGCAGCGTACCGGCGGTATAGGCCTTGTCGATCGCGAACTCCCCGATCGGCGGCGCGACATTGTCCGTCCGCCCGAAAGCAACGAGATAGCCATTCGGATCGACGACGGCCACTGCGACTTCCCACCCATTCTGTTGAGCGTTTTGAAGAGCGTTTGCGACCAGGTTCTGTGCGGCTTCTGAGGTGATCTGGCGCTGTTCCAGGCTCTTCATCGCAGTAGCTCCCTAAATGGCTTCTGTATCTTGCGAGAACGGATTGCCAGGGGCTCACAAGCTCCCCGACAATCCGCGCGCGTCACACCCTTTGTGTAAAGGTCGCTGCTTTCACCTCGATGGCGTAATCCTTCGCCAACTCCAGGAAAGCGTCATAGCTCTTCTGGACTTCGGCAAAGGCGGGGTTGGCTTCAGCGTTCTCGGCCATGACTTCGCCGACGGCTGTCTTCAAGGCCGCAATCACGTCTTCGGGGAAAGCCCCAAAGGTGACGCCCTCCGACTTCAGCTTCTGCATGGCAACGGCGTTGAAGTAGTCAAACTGGGCTGTTGTCTCGACAGATGTCGCCTCGGCCGCGTTGGCGATCACAGCCTGAAGGTGTGCCGGCAGACTTTCAAAGGCATCCTTGTTGACGACGATTTCAAGCGCTGCCGACGGTTCATGGAAGGCCGGCACATAACAGTATTTGGCGACCTTCTGAAGACCGAAAGCCATGTCCAGCATCGGCCCGACCCACTCGGCCGCATCGATTGCGCCGGACTGGAACGCCGGGAAGATTTCCGGGGGTGGCAGCAGGACTGCGTTGACGCCGAGCTTGCGCATGGCCTCCCCACCGAGACCGGCGATCCGCATGTTGAGACCGGCGAGATCGTTCAGGCTTTCAATCGGATTTTTGAACCAGCCGGCCGCCTGAACGCCTGAACTGCCTGAATAGAATGGCTTCAGACCCCGCTCGGCGTAAATGGTGTCCCACAGGTCCTGGCCACCGCCGTAGCGCAGCCATGCCGTCGTTTCCACGGCTGTCATTCCGAATGGAACGGCTGAGAAGAAATGAAGCGCCGAATTCTTGGACGCAGCATAGTAGGGCGTCGAATGTCCGATTTCTGCCGTCCCCTGCTCCACAGCATCTTCCACGCCGAAAGGTGGCACAAGCTCACCACCCGAAAAGACCTTCAGCGTCAACTGACCATCTGACATTGCCGCCACCCGTTCGGCGAAAGAGGTCACATTCGTGCCGACGCCTGGCGCCTTGGCTGGAAAGGACGTCGGCAGTTTCCATTCGACCTTGCCCTGGGCAACGGCCGGAGCAGCAAGCATTGTCGCCGGTGCGGCGACGGCGCCTGCCTTCAAGAAATCCCGTCTTTTCATGTCACGTCTCCTTTGATCAGAACAAAACATCGGGCAGCCATGTCGCGAGTGCCGGAAAAGCGGCGACAAGGGCAAGTGCCAACAATTGGATCGCCACGAAAGGTATCACGGCCACATAAATCTGCGAGGTTCGAATGTCTTCTGGTGCGACTGACCGGAAGTAAAACAGCGCAAAGCCGAAAGGCGGCGTCAGAAACGACGTCTGCAGATTGAGCGCTATCAGCACCGCGAACCAGACCGGGCTGATGTCAGTCTGGAGGATGATGGGTCCGACGATCGGGACGACGATAAAGATGATCTCGACGAATTCAAGAATGAAACCAAGCAGAAAGATCACCAGCATGGTCAAAAGCAGCATGCCGTAAGCACCGCCCGGAAGAGCTTGCAGGAGCTCGGCGACATGCTCATCGCCATCAAAACCGCGGAACACAAGCGACAGGATGCTCGCGGCAATCACGATCCCGAAAATCATGCCCGTTATTGTCACCGTTTCGCGAAGGGCCAATAGCAGGACGCCGTTTTTCACAAGCGAAGTAGAAACCGCGAACAGGAGGAACAAGGCACCCAATGTCAGGGCCACGGACACCAATGACAGCACCGTCCAGCTTATGCGTCCGCTGGAAAACTCCAACCCGAGGAATCCAAGCTGGCGCAAGACAAGCAGCAGGATCGCCAATACCGCGCAGACCAGCGCCGCCCGGCTGTAAGCACCGCCCTGCCCTGCAGCGGCAATCAGAAGCGCCCCGGCGACACCGACACTGGCGGCTTCCGTTGGCGTTGCGATACCGACAAGAATACTTCCGAGCACAGCCACGATCAGACCCAGCGTCGGCGCAATGCTCAAGGTCAGTTCCCAACCGGTCACGCGCGTGTTGCCGGCGCCATCACCCGCATCGGCAGCTGCACCGCGAAGCCTGAGAAGAACGTAGCCCGCATAGAACACGACCAGCAAAAGCCCGGGCAGAAGCGCGCCGGCGAACAAGTCACCGACGGTGACTGGATCGGGCGCGAAATTTCCAGCTTCCTGCTGGGCTTCGAAGTAGGCGTTGGAGACCTGATCTCCCAGCAAGATCAGAACGATGGATGGCGGAATGATCTGGCCGAGGGTCCCGCTGGCGCAGATCAGTCCGCTGCTCATATGCTTGTTCACGCCCGCCTTCAAAAGCGCTGGCAGCATGATGGTGCCCAGCATGACAATGGTTGCGCCAATGATGCCGGTGGACGCAGCGATGAGCGCGCTGACCAAAACAACCGAGAGCGCAAGCGCGGACTGGTTGCCACCAAGCGCCGCGGAAAGACTTTTCAGCATGCGTTCCGCCTGATGCGACTTTTCCAGAAGCAGCCCCATGAAGACAAACAGGGGCACGGCGAGCAGCAGCGGATTGGACATGATGCCGAAGACACGCTGCGGCACAGCCTGAAAGAAGACGAGATCGAAGTCCCCCATCGAGGCTGCCAGCAATGCGATCAGTGTCGGCGCGCCGGCGATCGCGAGCAGGACCGGCACACCGGACAAGATGCAGGCAAACACAGCCAGCGCCATCAGAAGAAGCCAGACGATATCGACGCTCATGAGGCTAAACGCCGGACATAGCGAACAAGTCTGACGAGCGTCAGGAGAACAACCAACGCCGGCAAGATGAGCAGACAGGTCTTAACCAGAAAGAGGCCGGGCAGCCCTCCTGTTTCCGGCGACCCCTCCATAATCATCCAGGAACTTCGCACCAGCGGATAGGCCATCCACATCATCAGTCCGAAGACCGGCAACGCCAGAAAGATATCGCCAAGCGCGTCGATCCGCTGGTTGGCGCCGTCACCCAACTTCTGACGGATTACATCCACGCGTACATGCTTGTCTGCGTTGAAGGCAACCACCACCGACAAGGCGACCAGCGCGGCAAAGGCATAGTTGACCGCATCCTGGATTTCGAGAAAGCCGAAACCAAGCAAATACCGCATCAGAACCATGGAAAGCTGTCCGACAAAGACGATCACGGTGAGTGCCATGCAGATCTGGCGCACGCCTTTGAACACTGCTTGCATCAAAAACCCAGTTCCCGCCCCAATAGAGATTTCTGGTTCGGAGCCGCCCGTCTCGTCCCGTTCTGAGGTCTCAACTTATGCAGCAATTCCCCGATTGTATACAGACATTTGATGAACGGCAGCACATGTGTGGTTGCTTCGGCGGCAGCCATGAGAAACTGGGCGCGCTCCGTCAGCCTGCATTTGAAGAAACGGGCAATTTGACCGGATTTCGTTTGCTTGTGTTAGCCTCTGGTCGGGCGCACGCAGTCGCCTATTTCCCTTCTAGCGATGGAGGACAGCACATGCGAATCGGTCTCGGGACACTCTTTCTGGTTCTTGCTTTCGGGCACTCCGGACTTGCGCAAGAAAGTCCCGCTCCGTTCGCATCATTCGACAAGGCCGGACCTGAAGTCCTGAACGACCCCCATGACCTTGCCTTCGGACCCGATGATCTCCTCTACGTCGCCGACAAGTTTGGACACCGGATTGCCGTCATCGACCCGGAGACACTCGATCTGATTGAAAGCCTCGGCACCGGAAAACTGCCCGGCGTGCACGACATCTCTTTTGGCCCCGACGGGCGTGTCGCGGTCGCAGTTACCGGCCTCGGTAGCGTGTTTGTCTACAGCAGTGTTGAAACGCTCGACATTGCACCAGCCGTCATGCTGTCAGCGCCACGCACTGAAGGCGCCCTCGCCCACAGCAACGGGCGCATTTATGCCATGGCCGGCGGCACGGGGTTACTGATTGCCTATGAGAATGGAAAAGCCGTTGCCAGCGCAGGCTCGCACCCCGGCGCTCACGATGTCGCTGAAGGACCTGACGGTTCCGTCTGGGTCGCCGACAATTTCAACCGCAGGCTCGTGCGCTATTCCCCCGAGCTTGAAAAACTACAGACGGTCGAGGGACCGCAGTTCGGCTTCGTCGGTCCCCGTTATCTCGATATCGATGCCTTCGGAAGGCTTGTTGTGGCGGACCAGGACGCCCATCGCATCGTGATGATCGATCCGGATGGCGAGGGAGGCGCCGTTCTGGTCGGCGTTCTCGGGACCGGGCGTCCCGGCAAGGGACCCAACCAGTTTGATGATCCGGAAGGTGTCGCGATCCGCGGCAACGACTATTTTTTCGCTGACAGCGATAACAACCGGATTGTGCGCTATACGGTTGCAATCAACTGACCAGAAATGGCAACGACCGGGTGGCGTGTGCCCCCGGACCTTGCCTGATTACGAGTGCTGGCTGCGCTCGTGTTCGCGCCGTTCGTCGTCGGAACGCAGCTCCAGCCACATGGCATTCAGAATCGCCAGGCAACACGCCAGCGGCATTCCGAGGATCCAGGCAAAGTACCACATTTGAGTGTCTCCTCAGTAAGCCGTGTGGTTGTCGCGTTCGATGGTCTCTTCGTCGACCTTGCCCCACAAGACCTTGTAGACCCAGGCGGTGTAAACAAGGATGATCGGCAGGAAGATCACCACCGCGACCAGCATGTTGAAAAGGGTCCGGTGGGTCGAAGACGCATCCCAGACAGTCAAACTTGCTTCCGGTTGAACCGACGACGGCAGAATGAACGGAAACATGGAGATGCCGACTGTCGCGATGATGCCGGTGACTGCCCACTTCGAGAAAACGAAAATGAGCATCTCCATCTTCGTCTGCAGCAAGACCAGTGCCCCGAATAGCCCAAGGAACCCCATGCCGGGCACGATCCAGAGCCACGGATAGGCCTCATAGTTTGCCATCCAGGCACCATCCTCGATGACCGCTTCCTTAGCCAGCGGATTGGCCTGCATGTTAGGGTCGATTTCGGAAGTGATCCGGAAGCCATCGACATAGCCAGTGGCGACAAGATATCCCCCGAGTGCGAAAAGCACAATCGCCAGAAGAGCCGCGATGGATCCGTATCTGCGTGCGCGCACCGCAATGTCGCCGGTCGCCCGCATGACCAGCCAGACGGATCCGTGCATTACCAGCATCGCGACCGACAGCAGTCCGCATAACAGCGAGAACGGCGAGAACAGACCGAAGAACGATCCCTCGTATGTCATCCGCAGGTCGTTATCGAGAGAAAACGGCACACCAAGCAGGACATTGCCGACGGCAACACCGAATACCAGCGCCGGAACGAAGGAGCCAATGAACAGTGCCCAGTCCCAGGATGTGCGCCAGGACGGATCCGGCCTCTTTGAGCGATATTTGAAAGCAACAGGCCTCAGGATCATGGCCGCAAGCACCACGAACATGGCAAGGTAAAAGCCCGAGAAACTGATTGCGTAGAGCGGCGGCCAGGCGGCGAAGATTGCACCGCCGCCAAGAATGAACCAGACCTGATTGCCTTCCCAGGTCGGCCCGATCGTGTTGATGACAACACGGCGCTCGATATCGGTTTCGGCCACGAAGGGCAGCAAAGCGCCCACGCCCATGTCGAACCCGTCGGTGACCGCAAAGCCGATCAGAAGCACACCGAGCAGCACCCACCAGATAATCTTCAGCGTCGAGTAGTCGATCATTTCGTAAAGAATCATGTCTGCTTACTCCGCTGGAACAGGAGCTGCGCCGGAAACCGGCTGTGCCGAGGCAGGTGGCGATGTGCCTGCCGGAGCCCCATCCTCAGGCCCAATCTTGATGTATTTGATCATCAGCGCGATTTCGATCACCAAGAGCGTGCTGTAGAGCACCACGAAGCCTGCCAGTGTCAGAAGCACTTCTGTGACAGACAAACTGGATACCGCAGCCGATGTCGGCAGCATGCTCTCAATGATCCAGGGCTGACGGCCATATTCGGCGACGAACCATCCCATTTCGCAGGCAATCCACGGAAGCGGGATCGACCAGACAGCGACATGGAGCAGCCACCGCCGCTTCTCCACGAGGACATCGAGTTTTCCGGAAGAGGAATAGTAGAAGAACACGGATGTCAGCAGGATGAAGAAGAAGCCGCAGGCCACCATGATACGGAAGGCATAGAACATCGGCAGGACGTCCGGCACGGTCGACCAGGCAGCGGCGTCAATCTGTTCCGTGGTCGCTTCCAGCGGATTGTCCGTATAGGGCAGCAACAGGTAAGCGTAACCGAGCGACGTGGCGTTGTACTTGAACGTCTCGCGGACATCGTCAGAAACCGTGTCCGGGTTCTCCCTGATCTTCTGCAGGGCATCCCAGGCAATTGCCCCCTGCCGGATACGGTCTTTGGACTGGTCGACAAGCTCGTGGATGCCAGGGATCACCGTATCGAGCGAGCGTGTCGCGATCAGTCCCATCACATAGGGAACTTCGATTGCAAAGATGTTTTCCCGGTTTTCCATGTCCGGCCAGGCGACAACATTGAAAGCGGCCGGGGCCGGTTCCGTGTGCCACATGGCCTCGATGGTGGCCAGTTTCATCTTCTGGTTCAGGTTGGCCTCATACCCGCTCTCGTCCCCGAGAACCACCACGGACAGTGCAGACGCAAAACCGAAGGCCGACGCAATCGCCATGGACCGTTTCGCGACTTGCAGGTGCCTGCCCTGAAGCATGTACCAGGCAGATATGCCGAGCATGAACAGAGCTGCCGTGACATATCCCGCGGAAACCGTATGCACGAACTTGGCCTGCGCGACCGGGTTAAACAGCACTTCGAAGAAGCTGTTGACTTCCATGCGCATGGTGTCGGGATTGAACTCGGCGCCAACCGGGTTTTGCATCCAGCCATTGGCGATCAGGATCCAGAGCGCGGAAAAGTTTGTCCCGAGCGCGAGTGCCCAGGTCGCCGCCAGGTGCTGGCGCTTGGAAAGCTTGTCCCAGCCAAAGAAGAAGAGCCCGACAAAGGTCGCTTCCAGGAAGAAGGCCATCAGCCCTTCAATCGCAAGCGGCGCACCGAAGACGTCGCCGACATACTGGCTGAAATAGGCCCAGTTCATCCCGAACTGGAACTCCATTGTCAGCCCGGTCGCAACGCCCAGGACAAAGTTGATCCCGAACAAAGTGCCCCAGAACTTGACCATGCGCTTCCAGATCTCGCGGCCGGTCATTACGTAGACCGTCTCCATGGTTGCGAGCAAAATGGACAAGCCGATGGTCAATGGCACGAACAGGAAGTGATAGAGCGCTGTCATGGCAAATTGCAGCCGGGACAGGTCAACGACGCTGAGTTCCATCGTATGAATTCCCCCTTTTCGAGCCGTGACGGCTCGAGCACAAGGTCATGCAGGGCTCTGGACCGAATCGGTGTGCGCAGTTTTACCAACTGCGATAAGATTCGCGCCAACCGTTCCCGCCAAAGATCGGTGCAGAGCGATCCGCCAACACGTTTGGATCGTGACCCAGCCACATCTCAAGGTCAATGCGACAGATCGTATTTCACAACCGGAAATCGTAGAAAACCGGCGCGAAATCCTTTGAAAAAACGAAACAATTTGGGGCTGGAGGGTCTCAGTTCGCCGTGGTGTCGGTCAAATTCACAATCCTGTCTGCCACTTCAAGCTCCCGCTTCTTGTGAGCAATCATCAGGACGGCTTCATCTGTCCGGAACTCCATGAAGCTCGAAAGAACATCGCTCCCGGTTTTTTCATCAAGTCCCTCGGTCATTTCATCCAGAATGAACAGGGCCGGCCGGGTGAGAAACGCCCTGGCCAGTGCAAGTCTTCTTTGTTCACCGCCGGAAAGACCCAAACCGCCCTCGCCCAACACGGTCTTGAGACCATCGGCGCTCTCGGCGATTCGATCCGCCAGCTCCGCGCGCTCGAGTGCCTGCCAAAGCTGTGTGTCAATGGCGTCCGGATCGGCAATGCGCAAGTTCGCGGCCACAGTGTCGTTGAAGAGATATGGCCGCTGGCTCAGTACGCTCACCGCGCGTCGCAGGTCGATCTCACCGTAGTCGCTGATATCGGTCCCGTTTATCCTGATCGAACCGCTGTCGGAATCCCGGAGCCTGGCAGCCAGCGCGGCAATTGTGCTCTTGCCGCAACCGCTGCGCCCAGCAATTGCGAGCGTTTCTCCTCTTTCAATTGAGAATGACAGGTTGTCCAGGACCGGCCGCGACGCACCGGGATATGTAAAGGTGACATTTTTGAAGGTCAGAACAGGCCCGGTGCCGGGGTTTTCTTCCGGGCGTTTTTCCGGATCGGCTATCTGCTGCTTGCCCTTTTTTGCTGCCCCTGTTGCCGACATGGTGCGTGTTGCCGCAAGTGCGGTCCGGGGCAAATTTGCCAGTCCGGGAAGCATCATGGAGACGATTTCCGGAAGAGCCATGACAACCAGCAGAAGCCCTACAGCATAGGGAAGACTGATTGTCCCTTCGGCAACTCCCCAGGCGCATACAAACAGCATCGTGGCCAGGAAAGCCTGGCCAATGAGGTTTGAGTATGCGGAAAGCCTGATCGAGCGACGTTCCAGCCCGTCTTCAACCGATCTCAGTTGTTCGCTTGCCCGGGTTATTCCTTCGGCAGCTTTGTCGAGGCCGCCATAGATCGCAAGATCTCGCCTGCCGGCGGCCAGATCCGCTGCCCGAAGACGCATCGCATCAGATGCTGCATCTGCACGACGTGCCGTCTTCCGATCCGAATTCGAAAGGGATTTCCATGCAAGCAATGCCCAGCCGGCAAGAAAACCAAGTCCGGCCAGCAGAACCAGCCCCGAGCTGCCAGCCCAGACGAGCAAAAGGAAGGTTGCAACAACGATGCAAAGAACGATCGGCACCACGAGCCTGAGATACACCGTGTCAAGCGCCTCTATGTCGGCGGTCAGTCGGTTGAGAATCAGGCCCGACCGCTGCCGTCCGACAGCGTTTTCGGCAACCGCTGAAAACAACCGGTTTCTAAGGTTGCCCAGGAAGCGGAAAGTCGCGTCGTGGGTGAGCATGCGTTCGCCGTAACGGCCGGCCGTTCGAATGATCGCCAGGGCGCGAATGATAGCGCTTGGGGCAAAGATGTTG
Source organism: Roseibium sp. MMSF_3544 (assembly GCF_030732845.1). Classification (GTDB taxonomy): domain Bacteria; phylum Pseudomonadota; class Alphaproteobacteria; order Rhizobiales; family Stappiaceae; genus Roseibium. Next base: position 100,173 of record NZ_JASHKA010000011.1, on the reverse strand, counting down.
AGAAATACGCCGCTCAAGCCGGCAAGCGCCGCAGAGGTGATGAACCAGCCGGACACACCGAGCAGCAGAATACCGGCCGCAGCGGGAAGCAGTGCGACAAAGATCCCGAGCACAAAGCTATGCAAATCGTAGGATTTCTGGGTCTTGATGAACTGCCAGACCGGCTTCATGGCACCACCTCCGGCTCTCGCGCGATCCCGGACCCATCGAGATCGATTCTCCTGCCCCCGATTTTCAAAACCGCTGGATCATGTGTTGCGATGATCGTTGTACGGCTGTTCTTCAGCAGTCTCAGGCCATCAATGACGTCGACGGCAGTCTCCTCATCCAGCCCGGCGGTTGGCTCGTCCGCCAGCAGGATCGTGGCCTGTTTGCGCATTGCAGCGCGCGCCAGAGCCACCCGTCGGATCTCCCCGACAGACAGACCGAACCCATTTTCTCCCAAAGGCGTGTCGAGACCGCGCGGCAAACGTTGCGCCAGCGCCTCTGCTCCGGCAAGACGCAATGCCCTCCAGATTTCGCTTTCGGAAACAGTTTGGGGATCACTTACCCCTTTCAGAAGGTTTGATTTCAACGTGCCATGGAAGAGTTGAGGCGCCTGACCGAGCCACATGACATTCTGGCGAAACTCATGCGCTACCTCCTGTGTGTGCTTGTCGTCCATGCGAACCGAACCGCTATCGGGCGTTCGGAAACCCAGCACACAGTCGAGAAGTGTCGTCTTGCCGCTTCCACTCGGGCCGGTAATCAGCAGCGTTTCACCAGGCGCCAACTCCAGATCGACCTTGCTCAGGATCTGCCTGCCATCCAGTGAAATTGAGACACCGTCGAACGAGATGCGGGGGGCTCTGATTGTAGATCCTGTGCTTTCACGCTTGGGCAGGACACGCTCAGAAACTGCAGCAGCCGGGCCGATACTTTGCAGAAGATCCGACAGCTTCTGCCGCGCTGCAAGTCCTGCGGCCCTTTCGTGATAAGCCGCCGAAAACGCCCTCAAGGGTGCAAAGAATTCCGGCGCAAGCAGCAGAATAAACAATCCTTCAACGTAGCCCAAAGGCGTGTTCCAGACGCCAACTTGAATGTCTCCAAGCAACGAGAACCCGACAAAAACTGCCGAAAACGCGATTCCGAGCGCCGAGAAAAGTTCCAGCACAGTGGACGACAGAAACGCGACCTTCAGGACCTTCATGGTGCCCAGACGAAACCTTTCGCCGGCCTCTCGAATGTCCGACTTTGTCCTTTCCAGCGCGCCAAACACCCTGAGCGTTTCCAGCCCCTTGATACGGTCGAGAAGCATTCCGCTGAGCCGCGTCAGCTCCTCTTGCTGTTCGGCGCTCGCCGTTTTCGCGCGAGACCCGATCAGCGCCATGAACACGGGGATCAGCGGACCGCTGACAAGCAGGATCAAGGCAGCCATCCAGCTAAACCATGCGGTCACAAGAACAATCGCCAACGGAACCAGCTTCAGGCGCATGAACTGCGGCAAATAGTTGGTGTAGTAAGGCCCGAGCAAATTGACCTGATCCGTGACATGGGCGGCAAACGCTCCGGACGCGGGAAAACTGTCGGCCGGAGAGCGAACGACCGTCGCCTTTAAGAGGTCAGTGCGTGCCCTTTGCTGAATGGCTTGCGCAACCCGGCGTGACGTGTTCTGGGCAACCGTCTGCAGAACGACGCGCAGCAATGCAATCGCTATGACACCTGCGGCGGATGTCAGGAGCAAGGGCATGACCCCGGATACTTCCAGATTGGTTTCAGGGTCTGCAACCGCAGACAAAATCGAACCAAGGGTCCACGCGATCAGGCCGGCTTGAGGGATCCAGAGGAAATCTGACAGTGCCAGGACAACGCCTGCCCTGCCCAGTGTTCGCTTTTCGCTGGAGTCGGCGCCGCCAATTTCCACTCCGCTAATCGTGTTTGTTTTCAATCCCCTCACCAACACGCTCGTGACTTGCTCTACCTTTTGCGTGACCTTTTATCGTCCCCTCCCGGATCGCACCAGCCGACCAAACAATTTCGACCAGTAAGACCCTCTTACAGCCTCAAATGCGCTTTCACCACAAAGGTTCGGACAAAATTTTAGGGACATTGTTTTTTCGGGATGAAGAAAGGGTCCTGACAGGAGGCTGTCAGGAGCGCTGTGTCATGTTTGGAGTCAGGAAGATTCCTTCGAACCCGGGAGACAAAGATGACGAACACTTGCCTTGAACTGGCGGTTTTCAAAGTCAGGGATGCGGAAAAGGCCCGCGTTGCGCGCAGGTTCGCACAGCAGACCGTGCGCCACTATGAAGGTTTCATCGCATGGACAGCGTATGAAGCGATCGAAGACAAGGGGCTTTTCGCCGATATCGTGCTTTGGAAGAACCTGCAATCTGCTAAAGCAGCCGCTGACAGGTTGATGAAAGATCCCGCACTGGCGGACGTTCTTGCCGAAATCGACGGTATTCTGACGCTCTCGCACTTTGCGCCGGACCAGGCCGTTGAGGCAGCGTGTGTGGCCGCCTGAACGCAAACGGGCGGCGCCGATGCCGCCGCCCGACAACGATCTTGAAGTGCTGTTACTTCATCGTCGGAATGACGAACTCGGCGCCATCCTTCAAACCCGACGGCCAGCGGGACGTGACCGTCTTGGTGCGGGTGTAGAACTTGAAACCATCCGGGCCGTGCTGGTTCAGATCACCAAAGCCGGATTTCTTCCAGCCGCCGAATGTGTGATAGGCAAGCGGCACAGGGATCGGGACGTTGATGCCGACCATGCCGATGTTGATACGGGACGCGAAGTCGCGCGCGGTGTCGCCGTCACGCGTAAAAATCGCCGTGCCGTTGCCGTATTCATGGCTGAGCGGCAGATCGATTGCTTCTTCGTAGTTTTCGGCGCGAACGACCGACAAAACCGGACCGAAGATTTCGGTTTTGTAGATCTCCATGTCCTTGGTGACCTTGTCGAAAAGACAGCCGCCCATGAAGAAGCCTTCCTCGTAGCCCTGCATGGAGAAATTCCGGCCGTCGACAACGAGGTCAGCGCCTTCCTTGACGCCTTGGTCGACAAGACCCTTGACGCGGCCAAGCGCTTCCTTGGTAACCAGCGGCCCGAAATCGACATCGTCGCCAGCTGTATACGGGCCGATTTTCAAGGCTTCCACTTTGGGCGCCAGTTTCTCGATCAGCGCATTGGCGGTTGTTTCACCGACGGGGACAGCGACAGAGACTGCCATGCAGCGCTCACCAGCGGCACCGTAACCTGCCCCAACCAGCGCATCCGCTGCCTGGTCGAGATCGGCATCCGGCATGATGATCATGTGGTTCTTGGCGCCACCGAAGCACTGGGCACGTTTGCCGGACGCGGTCGCGCGTGAATAGACATATTGTGCAATCGGGGTAGAGCCAACAAACCCGACGGCCTGGATGGTTTCATCGTCCAAAATCGCATCGACGGCGGTCTTGTCACCGTTGACCACGTTCAGGACGCCGGCAGGAAGACCAGCTTCCATCATCAGTTCGGCCAGCATGATCGGCACGGACGGATCGCGCTCGGACGGTTTCAGAATGAAGGCGTTGCCGCACGAGATCGCCGGGCAGAATTTCCACATCGGGATCATGGCGGGGAAGTTGAACGGCGTGATGCCGGCAACGACACCAAGGGGCTGGCGCATGGAATACATGTCGATGCCGGGACCGGCACCTTCGGTGAATTCGCCTTTTAGGAGATGTGGCGCCCCGATGCAGAACTCGGCCACTTCAAGGCCGCGGATCACGTCACCCTTTGCATCCGGCAAGGTCTTGCCATGTTCGCGGGACAACGCCTCGGCGAGCTTGTCCATGTCCCGGTTGAGAAGGTCGACAAACTTCATCATGACACGGGCGCGGCGCTGCGGATTGGTGGCTGCCCATCCCCTTTGCGCTTCTGCGGCGTTGGCAACAGCGGCATCGATTTCTGCCTGGTTTGCCAGCGCGACCTGGGCCTGGACCTCGCCAGTCGCCGGATTGTAGACATCGGCAAAGCGGCCGGAGGTGCCTTCCACATGCTTGCCGTCGATAAAGTGACCGATTTTCTGCATTTGCGTTTCTCCCAGTGGACCGCAGCCGGCCAACCTAGTGCCGCTCAGCGCGTCAATTCTTCCCAACCTTTGTCGCTTTTATTTTTGTCGCAAACAAGATCCAGATTTCCGGATCTGTTGTGCATTTTTTATAGTTATGTCATATAACTTCCAAAGCCTCGCGCACTCTCGCACAATTGTCATCCCTGCGATGGCAGGGATCCAGTATCCGGCGGACTCCGTCGTTTCCACACCAAGACTTTGAACGACTGGTTCTCTGATCTTCGCGTTGCTTCGTCCGGGATGACAACTCGGTTGGGAAGGCCAATGAACTGGGACGACATCAGAATATTCCTGTCCGTTGCGCGTACGGGTCAGATCCTGGCGGCGGCGAGGCGCCTGGGGGTCAATCATGCAACAGTCGCACGACGCCTCACCTCCCTCGAAGAAAGCCTTGGGGCAAGGCTGTTTGACCGGTCGACATCGGGCTGCCTGCTGACGGAGGCCGGCAGCCGGTTTTACGACCGCGCGGAACGCATGGAAGCTGAAGCCGTTGCTGCCGAGGCGGACCTGGGCGGCGACACGCCGGAGATCGCCGGCACTGTGCGCATCGGCGCACCTGACGGTTTTGGCGTGGCCTATCTTGCGCCGAGACTTGGCAAGCTGACCGAAAAACATCCGGGACTGACCGTTCAACTCGTCCCGGTTGCCAGGTCATTTTCGCTGTCTCGACGCGAAGCCGATATCGCCGTGACGATTGACCGCCCTGAAACCGGTCGGCTTGTCGCTGGCAAGCTCGTCGATTACGCCCTCGGCCTTTATGCGTCAAAGTCCTACCTGGAAGACCGCGGCACACCAGCCTCGCCAGCCGATCTGATCGGGCACGATCTAATCGGCTACGTCGAAGACCTGCTTTATTCACCGCAACTCAACTACGGCACGGAATTCAGCAAAGACTGGACGGCGCGTTTCGAGATCGCGTCAGCTCTTGGACAGACCGAGGCAGTTCGGGGTGGCGCCGGCATCGGCATCCTGCACGACTTTATCGCGCGCGAGGACGATGATTTTGTTGCCGTTCTGCCGGAGATGAAATTGCACAGGGCCTACTGGATGGTCACGCATGAAAGCTCCCGCCCGCTCCGGCACGTGGCAGCCGTACAGAGTTTTCTGCGCGATCAAGTCGTACGCGATAGAGCTATTTTCTGATCCCCTCCGCGCCAGCACGGAACGACTGTCATTCGCGCAACGCTGACGTTGGGGCGGAAGAACGTTACGAATGTGACCGCAATCACAGCTAATACATGACGCCCCCTGTATTAAGATACCCATCACTTAAAGAAATCAATAATTCGAAAAAACAAGAAGATGTATTCTCTAATTTTACTTTTGAGAGGTCTTTGGAATGTTTAAATTCGGCACCGACGAGAAGCTTGGTGACAGCTTTAACTTCGATTTTTCCAACTCTGAACAAACCGACATTGATGACTTTGATTCAAATGCAGGCGGCAATGATCCGCAACCGCTCAAGATCAATCTCAAATCGGCTTTCGTGAAGTCCTGGTCCACCAGTGGCGACGCAGACGACCGGCCTACAGAGATTGAGACGTTCGGGCCGGACGACTTCCTGATGTGAATCAAATGAGGCGTGTAGGTCGGCCGGCAGGTAACCAACCTGTCGGCCGTTTTTGTTTGTGGGCTCTAGTTATCTGCGTCCGACCGGGAGCGCGTTGCCGCAATCCAATCAAGGGTCCTCTGTTCAGGATCGGCGTGTCGCGTCACGTCGCTGATAATTGCGATACTGTCCGCGCCGTGTTCCAGAACTTCCCCGGCCCTTTCCAACGTCACACCACCGATTGCGACCAGCGGCAAATTGCCGATCTGACGTTTCCAACCACCGATCCTTTCAAGCCCCTGCGGTGCCCATTTCAGCTCCTTTGACTGCGTTGGAAAGACGGGGCCAAGTGCGACGTAATCGGGGTCTGACGAGAGTGCCGTCTCAAGTTCTTCGCCATCATGTGTGGAAACCCCAAGGCGCAGACCGGCGCGGCGGATGGCAGGAAGGTCTGCCTCTGCAAGGTCTTCCTGTCCCAGATGCAGGAAATCGCATTGTTCCTCGATTGCGAGCTGCCAATAGTCGTTCACTATCAGCTGGCATCCGTGCCGTTTGCAGATTGCGTTCGATGTTGAAATTTCATCACGCAGATTTTCTTCCGCAAGCTCCTTGATACGCAACTGAACCAGTTTCACGCCCAACGGGACAAGTCGCGCGATCCAATCGGAGCTGTCGACAATCGGGTAAAACGGATCGAGTTTCATTGCGGGCACCTTGTTCTTGGTCAGAAGACGGCGGTTTCGAAATCAGGGCTGGCTGGACGGCGCTTGCAAGAACGCGCTTATCTCAACCTTTGTGCGCAGTCTCACGACGCGCAGATGGTTCGGCGGGTTTCGGTAGATTTGCATCAGCTTTGCGCGCGCGCTCTTCCGTGTCCTCAAGATAAAGCGGATAAATTCGACCGTCTCCCAATTCAATCGCTCCGGACACCCCTCGGCCAGATCGGGCCGGGTTTGACCGTAGTGCAGTATTGAGCGCTTCAGCACCCGAAAGATCCTCAGACCGACAGGAACATCAAGCCAGATGAAAGTATCGGCGCGTGCGACCCGTTCAGGAAACGTCCTGGAATGTCCGCCCTCAAAAATCCACGCGTCCTTTGCGTGGACTTCGTGGGTGAGCCTGTCCTTTTCTTCCCGGGCTCTTTCCAGCCATCCGGCGCGAAAGTGGATCTTGTCCATGTGATAGACCGGCAGGCCCGTCTGATCTCCCAAACGCAGGGCAAGCAGGCTCTTTCCCGATCCGGGACCACCGACAATCATTACCCGTTTCATGGAAACACCCTCTGGAGAGACGCGGCTCGCCGTTATACACGCTTCACATTGGCAGAAAAGATGGAAACGGACTGTTCAATGGACACTTTCCCGAGCCCGGCCCTATGTAGGTGACAGACGCGAGTTTGAAGGCAAGGAGAGGCACATGAGCTGGTTGAACAGCCCCGATCCCATACCCGGTGTCGCATCGAGTTGCGATCCCGTGGACACGATTATCGTTCCCCGTACGTCGGATCTCGGCGGGTTTTCGGTGCGCCGCGCACTGCCGTCGGCGAAACGCCGCATGGTCGGTCCGTTCATTTTCTTCGACCAGATGGGTCCGGCGGAACTGCTCGTCGGCGGCGGCATCGATGTGAGGCCGCATCCGCATATCGGTCTTGCCACGGTGACCTATCTCTTCGAGGGTGAAATGTATCACCGTGACAGCCTCGGGACGGAGATCGCGATTGCCCCGGGTGCGCTCAACTGGATGAGCGCGGGCAAAGGCATTGTGCATTCCGAACGTGAACGACCAGAACGCCTTCAGGCCAAGCGGCCGCTTTTCGGCCTGCAAAGCTGGGTTGCCCTGCCCAAACATCTTGAAGAAGACGATCCGACCTTCCAACACCACGGAAGCGACGAGCAGCCGGAATTCGCCGACAACGGCGCTTCCGTCAAATTGATCGCAGGCAGTCTTTACGGTCATACCGCGCCGGTCAAAACAGCGTCGGACATGTTCTACGCGGACATTGCTCTCGAGCCCGGAGCGAAGGTTCCGCTGGATACGGGCTGGGAAGAGCGCGGGCTCTATACGATCGCCGGAGAGATCACGATCGCAGACCAGTCCTTCGAGCCTGCCCAACTGCTTGTCTTCAAGCCCGGCGATCACCTGGTCATCGAAAACAACTCGCCAAACCCGGCACGCTTCGTTGTGCTTGGCGGTGAACCCATGGATGGTGACCGTTACATCTGGTGGAACTTTGTCTCCTCGTCCAAGGAGCGCATCGAACAGGCCAAGGAAGACTGGAGGCAGGGCCGGTTCGACACTGTTCCCGGTGATGAAGAGGAGTTTATCCCGCTTCCCGATCGCCCCGGGCCCTGATACCCGGGACGATCGCTTCGAATACCAGCAAACTGAGAAGAGCCGGAAATGTCCGGCTCTTTTTTGTTTCCCGCGGGTTTCACACAAGGCGACGGGCCGGATTCCCCTCTCTGATGGCCGGGTTTCGGTTGGTTTCGCTTGCCAGCCACTTGCATTCGCAGCCTGTTCTCGGCAAATAAAGTTCCCGTTCTTACGATACTTAACGCGCATCACGTTTATCGGCTCCGGCAACAACGTTTGTCGCTTCCGTCTCTTTTTGAGGTGAGACGAAACGCAAGGGCTAAGCCGCCGTGTGCGCGCTCAAAGTCAGCTTCGTCGAAACGACAATCGATGGGGCAGACAGGTTAGCAACAACCGGCACCTTGCCGAGAGGGAAAGACAACAATGCGGCTGGGAATCGACTGGGGCGGCACCAAGATCGAAATTATTGCGCTGTCGCACGAAGGCGCCGAAATGTTCCGTCAAAGGGTCGACACCCCGCGCGACGATTACCAGGGGTGCCTGGAAGCGGTAAAAAGCCTGGTGGCGGCGGCTGAGACGGCAACCGGCCAGGAAGGAACACTTGGTCTCGGCATTCCGGGGTCCCTCTCTCCAAAGTCCGGCCTCGTCAAGAACGCAAATTCCACCTGGATGAACGGTAAGCCGCTCGACAAGGATCTTGAACATTTGCTCGGAAGACCCGTGCGGATCCAGAACGATGCCAACTGCCTTGCCGTTTCGGAGGCAACCGATGGCGCTGGAGCGGGCGCGCATGTCGTTCATGCAATCATCATCGGCACTGGCTGCGGCTCCGGTATTGCCATTGATGCCAAGGCCCATCTTGGCGCCAACGGTATCGGCGGCGAATGGGGTGCCATCACGGTTCCCTGGCTCAAGGAAGACGAATTTCCCGGCCCAGAGAGCTGGATCGGCCACAAGGGGGTCATCGACAGATGGTGCTCCGGGACAGGGTTTCAGCTCGACTACAAGGAAAAAACCGGGACGTTGCTTAAGGGCCACGAGATCATGGCCCTGAAACGTTCGGGCGATGAGGTGGCGTCGGAGGTATACGAGGCCTATGTCAGCCGCCTCGCCCGCTCCCTGGCCATGTCCGCCAACCTGCTCGATCCGGATGTTCTGGTGCTGGGCGGCGGCATGTCGAACGTTGATGAACTTTACGACGACCTGCCGCCTGCCATGGCGCCCTACATCTTTTCAGACACGTTCGATACGCCCATCCGCAAAGCCATTCACGGCGACAGTTCCGGTGTCCGCGGTGCTGCCTGGCTCTGGAATTAAATTACGCTGGCGCTGGCCCTAGCCAGCAGACCGCCAGAGCCTGCGTTGTCCGATCGTTACCAAGACAATTCCGAGGCCGACAGACAGCACGGCACCAAGTTTCGCCGCGTTGGGAACCTCGTTAAAGATCAGATATCCGAACCCGAGGCCGACAACCGCTGCCACGGAGCCGATCTGACTTAGATAAACCGGGCCCGCAGTCTGCTGGAGCCGGAAATAAAGACCATATTGCAGCCCGAATATTACTGTCTGGACCGCGAGCAGCGCTGTTGCCTCATTGGTCCAGTTCACGGGCGTCACGGGAATGCCCCAAGCCGCAGTGAAGGCGGATAGAGCAAGAAATGCGACTGCCATCATGCCGAGCGCCAAGTCAACCGGCTGGGCCCCCTTCGGCCATTTCAAGGTGCGGTAGATGTTTCCCGCTGCCAGGAAGAACGGGATCGACAGGGCAAGCGCGGACCACACCGAGGCCTCTGCGGAAAGTTCAGCGCCCGATATGGCCAAAAGGACGCCACCTGCAACGCCGAAGAGAACACCGCCTCCCATGAGGATCTGGAAGCGCTGAAGACGCAGGATAACGGCAAATGCGTAAGTCAGAACAAGCGGAAAGGCATAGCAGAGCGCAACAAACCCGGCGCCAACCTTGGGCGCTGCTGCAAATGCAAGCATGTTCGGAATGATAAACAAGAGGCCGGTGACAAACACGTAGATGACCAGGCGTTGCCGATGCCCCTCGTCCCTCGCCGGTCTTTGGCGCCGTTTCCTGAAGCCCGCAAGTCTTGTCGTCGCAAAGAGACCGGCGGCCCCACCAAGGATGGACCATTGCAACAAGGCGACCGGATGCCAGCCAATCTCTGGCGCTGCCTTGGCAAACAACGTTGAAATGCCCAGAAAAGACCCGACCGTCAAAAGGAGGACCAGCGGCGTGTCCAGCGGGTTCCCGCCTCCAGCCGATGCCTCGACCTCTTCTCCGGAAGTACCGGAACCGGTGTGTGTATCCTGCCTTGCCATAGCGGTCATTGGACCTTCCTTTCATGGGGTTTGGCAACCTTGCCGTTATGCACCGGTCTGTTAGGTAGCATATTTTATCTTGATTTCAAGATACTTTATTTCAAGATTCTTGATCTGCATTGACAGACCCGCGCAAAACGGGAAAGCTCTGCGAAGCGAACCCTCTGATTTGTCATTAGCTTGCTGACGGTTTGTGCCGTTCGAATCCGGCCGCTGAAATTGAGAAACAAAGTCGGGAAACCGAAATGAGCAACACCACCGGGAACACACCAAAACACCTGTTTGGCGATCCGGAAGATCTTCTGACCGATCGCGCCGAACGTGCGCGCAGGCAGTGGCAAAAAGAAGTGCCCGAGGTTGCGGATAAACTTCTGCCGATGGTGCTGCTTGGCCGCTTGAACGAAGCCGGCCAGCTCATGAACCGCGACTATCTCACGCCGGCTTACGCCGAGATCGGCCTGAAACTGGGCGAGTTTGACGTTTTGGCGACCTTGGTGAGGTCCGGATCTCCTTACAAACTCACACCGACAGAACTCTACCGATCAACCATGATGAGTTCGGGCGGCATGACGGCACGGGTGGACAAGCTGGAAAAGGCCGGCCTCGTGGAACGCTGCCCGCATCCTGACGACCGGCGCGCGCTTACGGTCTGCGTGACACCGAAAGGCCTGAGCCTGATCAAGGACATGATCCCGAGCTATGTCGAGACCCAGCAAAAAGCCGTCGAAGGACTGAATCAAGAAGAGCAAAAACAGCTTTCATCCTTGTTGGAAAAACTCATACGAACCGCGAGTGATCCTGTGGCGGGCAAATAGAGCAGGCAACTGACTTTCTCCGGCAAAGCTCCGGTCAGTCGCCGATTGCCTTCAGTCCCCTTTCCAGCAAATCCCACTGTCTTCTCGAGACAGCCTCCCTGGATGCCAGCAACCAGTAGGTCTCGTGATGCGACAGTTCATCTTGCGACAGCCTTACCAGTCGCCCTGAGCTCAGATCGTCTTGGCAAAGCGGAAGCGATGCCAACACCACGCCGAAGCCCTGCCTTGCAGCCGAAAGACCTGCGAAGAAAGTGTCGAAGCGCAGACCTGGAAGCGGCGTCGATGGCGTTCCAAAGCGCGCGGACCATTCATTCCAGCCCGGGCGGGGGCCGACAACGGCAATGCGCGGCAGGCTCGTCCAGCCTGTGCCTTTTTTCAGAAGCTTCGGTGATGCGACGGGCGCAATGACCTCGCGATAGAGTGGCAGTTTGTACGTGTAGGCCCAGTCGCCAGAACCATAGCGGATCTGGATGATGCCTGGTTCCTGATGCGTATCCGCCGACAAAACCAGTGTCCTGAAGGACAGCTGGGCATCAATTTCAGCGGTCAATCTCGACAGTCGCGGCAGCAGCCAGAGCTCAATCATTGAGGCGCTTGCTGAAATCGTCAAACGGTGACGAGATATGCCGAACAGCCCCTCGGAGCTCTCACGCAGGCTTTCCAGAGCCGAGCGCACATGCGGCAGCCAGGTCTCTCCCTCCACCGTTAGCGAAATGCTCCGGGGCTGGCGCAAGAAGAGCTGCGTTTCCAGCCGTTTTTCCAGCTTTCCGATCCGTTGGCTGATCGCCGATTGCGTCAGCCCTGTTTCCTGGGCGGCGGCCGTGAAACTGCCGAGGCGCGCAGCGACCTCAAACGCCCTCACCCACTCCAGCGGCAGATTGTCGAACCGGGATTTATCCATTAGCAAAACCGACTCTTAGCTTCGTAATTGCTAATTTGATTTTATAGTAGAACAGCCTGATCCTGTCATTGTCCAAACAGGAGAGGCTTTGGCAGATGACAGAGGCAGCGATCGATGCGGCGGGAGATGTACTCGTTCTGAAACGGGACCTGGAACAGCATCGCTTCCATGCAGTCTGGCTCCGTGACAATGCCTGGGATGCGGAGACACGTTCGGCAACCAATGGACAACGATTGATCGCTCTTCGCGATATCGACCCGGATGTCAGCTTGACCGCCGCGGCAGTTGACGGCGACAAGGTCAATGTGACCTTTGCACCGGAAAACAAGACCATCGCGTACTCAATAGACTGGCTGTTTGCTCACGCATACGACCGTCCTCAGACGGCCCGCAAGGGCTGGCTTTCAGACAGTCTTGAACCCTGGGACGCCGCCCTGAACGAGAACGTTCCTTCCGCGGACTTCGGCCTCGTCGCTTTAAACGCTGGCGCCAAACGCGCCTGGCTGGAAGATATCGCCAGATATGGCTTCGGAAAACTCACGGGCGGTCCGGTTGAAGATCAGGCATTGATGAAAGTCGTCAGCCTGTTCGGCTACGTACGGGAGACCAACTACGGCCGCCACTTTGAAGTCCGCACAGAAGTCAACCCGACGAACCTTGCCTATACGGGTCTGGGCCTTCAGGCCCACACGGATAATCCCTACCGGGATCCGGTGCCGACCATCCAGGTCCTCTATTGCCTGGAGAGTTCTGCAGCCGGCGGCGAAAACATGGTTGTTGACGGTTTTCGCGCTGCGCTGCGGCTAAAGGAGGAAAACCCCGACTGGTTCGATGTACTGAGCCGTTATTGCGCGAGATTTGAGTATGCCGGAGACAAAGGCGTCGCCCTGAAGTCCCGGCGGCCGATGATCGAACTTGCTCCGGACGGCGAATTGATTGCAGTCCGCTTCAACAACCGGTCGGCGGCCGCCATCACTGACGTTCCGTTCGAGGATATGGGCCTCTACTACCAAGCATATCGTCGGTTTGGCGAAATCATCGACGACCCGGCAATGGAAGTCACGTTCCGCCTGGAGCCCGGAGAATGCTTTGTCGTCGACAACACCCGCGTTCTTCATGCACGCAAAGCCTATTCAGGCACAGGAACGCGCTGGCTTCAGGGGTGTTACGCCGACAAGGACGGCCTGCTTTCAACCCTTGCCGCCTTGCAGGCAAACGTTCGAGAGGCCGCCGAATGAGCAAGCCGGACTTTTCGGAGCTGACGCGCGACAACATCGTTGCTTTTCTGGGCGATATCTTCGAGCGCTGCGGCGACGAGGAATACCTGGGTGAACCTGTCACAATGGCCGAGCATATGCTGCAGGGCGCGACCATTGCGGAACAGAACGGTCTCGACGAAGAGATCATTGTCGGCGCTCTCTTGCACGATATCGGGCACTTCACGTCGGAGTTCGGCACCTTTTCCATGGAAGACACTGAGGACCGCTATCACGAAGAAGCCGGCGCAAAGGTCCTAAGCGCTTTCTTTCCGTCTGTAATCGTTGACTGCGTCCGCTATCACGTTGCTGCAAAACGCTATTTGTGCGCGACCAGGCCGGAGTATTTTAAGCGGCTCTCCGAAGCTTCGATCCATTCGCTCAATCTCCAGGGCGGGCCGATGCGGCCGGAGGAGGTCGCGGATTTTGAGAAAAATCCCAATCTTGGGAAGATCATTCAGGTCCGCTATCTCGACGAAGCCGGAAAGCGGACCGACATGGAAACACTTGATTTCTGGCACTTCGCGCCGATGGTGCAGCGGCTGGTCGACAGACATCTTTCTGCTTGAGCAAAAGCCCGCAGTCCCATTCCGGCTGCTTTCCTTTGAAGCGCTACGGATCGACGAGACATCCGCGTCGATCAGTCTTCAAGCTGCAAGCGCACCGTCTTTTCCTGAAGAGCCTGACCGTCCCGGACCAGCGTTGCCGTGCCGACATATTCGCCGCTGACCCAGGCATCGGCCGTGAGTTTGCGTCCGGCAAAGGAAACCCACTGCGCCTTTTGCCGGTCGATCGGCTTTCCTTCCGTCTCCGCCACGACGCCTTGCGGTCCATCCAGCCGCAGCGCCACCCGATCTCCCTTTTTCAGATTGATCAGGCGTGCGAAGAACACCAAGGCAGGTGACTCGGTGGTTGGCACCTTCTCAACACCCTGCTCAAGATCGACCGATTTAACTGGTCCGTCGGCAAAACCGGTCTGAATGATAACGCCTTCGCTGTCTGCCAGCAGCGTCTCGACCGGGTCTTGCCAAAGAGCATTCTCATAAGCCAAAGCGCCGCTGCCTCCCGACAGGCAACTGTCGAGGCGCTGTGTCGCCTGATCCTTTGTTCCAAGGAAAGGATCGATCACATCGCCCTCCTTGCGGACGGACAGATGAACGTGGGGAAACGCTGCGAATCCGGAATAACCGACAGTTCCAAGCTTTTGACCTCGTTCGACGCGGTCGCCTTGTGCCACGACAACAGAACCGCGCCGCAGATGACAGTATTGGGTTTCCCAGCCTTGTGCGTGGGCGATCACCAGTCCATTGCCACACTCGCGGTCCTTTACGAGTTCACGGTCTTCCGTGGAAAGCACCAGCCTGTCCGGCATGTCGTTTCGAACAGCTTTCACGATGCCAGGCGCCGAGGCAATGACATCTGCCTGTCCGTCGGTGTTCAAGACCCTGAAGTCCGTTCCCTTGTGACCGTCATAAGCTGCAAGATTGCACGCGGCCGTCCTCACCCCATTGTCCGGATCAATATCGACGTAATTCTGCACGAAACAGTCTTTCCCCAAATCACACGCGATCGGAAGCGACAGTTCCAGGTCCTGCGCAACGGCAAATGTGCCTTGCGCGACACCCAATCCGAATGCAGCAAGGAACATCGGGAAACCTGAGCCAAAGCGCCGCAGCATCGTCTTGATCCTTTTCAATTTATGCCGGCATGACCAATGCGTGACTTGCAATCCGATGATCTATCACCGACCCTTCGACAACCACTCTCCAGCAAATTATGGAACAAGCGTGATGATTAAGTGGCTTTCCACTGTTCTGATGACAGCAATTTTAGTGTTTCCGGCGATGGCCCAGGACGAACTGCAGATCCGGGATATCGAAAAAGGAACCGGAGAAGAGGCCAATGTCGGTGAGACGGTCGTCGTCCACTACACCGGCTGGCTGATGGACGGTACGAAATTCGATTCCAGCGTGGACAGGGGAACGCCCTTTTCCTTCACACTTGGCGAGCGAAGGGTCATTCCCGGTTGGGAAAAAGGCGTTGAAGGCATGCAGGTCGGCGGTAAGCGCGAGCTGATCATTCCGCCAGAAATGGCCTATGGTTCCCGCGGTGCGGGCGGCGTTATCCCACCGGACGCGACGCTCAAGTTCGAAATCGAGCTCCTCGACGTGAAGGGCAAGAAATTTTCCGACATCGGCAACGAAGAACTGAAGGCCAAGCTGGCGGCAGGTGCAACCGTCATAGATATCCGCAGGCCTGACGAATGGAAGCAGACCGGTGTCATTCCCGGCTCGCACCTGGTGACGTTTTTCGACGCCAGCGGAAACGTGAACCCGGAATTCGGCGCTGAACTTCAAAAGCTCGTTGCAAGTCCAGCGGACGAAGTCGTCTTCATCTGCCGGACCGGTCGACGCAGCCAGGTGTTGTCCGAGTATCTCTCGGGCCAGGCAGGCTTTACCAATGTGGTCAATGTCAAGGATGGCATCATGAGCTGGATCGGCGACGGCGAAGCGGTGGCCGCAGCGACGCTGCCTGAGAATTGCTGGCTGTGTTAAACTCGGGGGCATCGCGTTAACGAGCGAACCGCATCAGGCAAACCGTTGTCCGCAGAACCAGCCGGGACAAAACTGATCGATCCGCAGAGCGGGAGGAGCCATTGGAAGCGCCGCTCATACTGCCCAGAAAAGAGACCTGGACCGATCACGAATATGTCCGGCGTGCGGCAGCGCAAGGGCCCGTCGTACGAGACCGGCACGGAATTTTCATAACGTTTTCCTATGACCACATGCAGCAACTGGTCGATCCGTCCCTGACCCGGCAGATGGAAACGGAGACCATGGCCTTGCAGGGGATCAACAGCGGGCCTGTCTTCGACCTTTTCAACAACGCCATGTTGTTTTCCAACGGCGACGCCCACAAGACCCGGCGGGGTCTTCTGGCGCGATCCTTCGCCATTCCCCTGATCCGGCGAATGCGTCCCGAGATCCGCACGCTCGCAGAAGAGCTGGTCCGGGAAAACCTGGACAAGGGAGACATCGACTTCAGGGACAGGATCGGCGGGCAGCTCGCCGCACGAACGATCACGATGGTTCTCGGGGTTCCCCAAACGGATATCCCGCATGTGACGAAACTCGTTTATTCCGCGATCAGGGCACTTTCGGTCCGCTCCCCGGCGGTCCTTGAGGAGGCAACCGCGGATCTCGCAGACCTCAACGGCTATGTGGAAGCCCTGCTGGAGGATCATCGCAGCGCCGGACCAGATGATTTCCTCGGCGCCTATCTCGACCGCGTCGAGGACAGCTCCCTTACGGAAATTGAAACACGCGCGCAGATCGTCATTTTGCTGCTGGCCGGTTCGGACACGACCCGTGGTGCGTTGTCATCGACCGTCTCCCAATTGCTGCAGCACAGGACGCAATGGGACATGCTGTGCTCGGATCGCGAGGCGCATCTGAGCGGCGCAGTTTCTGAGGGCCTCAGATACGATCCTGTTATCGGTGCGCTGATCAGGGTCGCCGACCGCGATCTGGTGTTTGAAAACGTCTCCATCCCCGAAGGCTCCCTGGTCGGGCCGTTGGTGGTCGCCGCTCTGCGGGACCCGGAGGTCTACGACCGGCCGGACAGGTTCGACATCACACGCTCCGATCACCCAAGGTGGCATCCCGTTTTCGGGGCCGGTGAACACCGGTGCCTCGGAGAAGCACTTGAGCGTGCGGAGCTGGAGGAGGCATTGGATGCACTTTGCAGGCTGGCTCCGAAAATGGAGCTCACAGGTCCGCCACCCACCATCCGCGGTCTGGGTGCGACACGAAGCGTCAGCGAAATGCGCTGTGTTCTGGCGGCCTGACGCCCAAGGTTTCAGGGACCTGCGGCAATCTCCAGGCTCATCCGGTTGTGCTCGGCAACAACCTTGTCCATGTCCATTGTGACGATCTGGCCGTCCCTGACGATCGTCTCGCCATTGATAACAGTGGTCATCGCCGTCGTCGGGCAACAAAAGACCACGGCCGCCACCGGATCATGCAATCCGCCAGCGAACTGAAGTGTGTTGAGATCCAGGGTGAAGAAATCGGCACACTTCCCTGTTTCCAATGACCCAATGTCATCTCGGCCCAACACCGCAGCGCCGCCTCGTGTTGCAAGTTCCAATGCTTCGCGCGCTGTCATCCACTCCCCGGCACGCAAGGGGTGCGACGGCGGCAAAAGCGCGTGTTTGCGCGGTCCTTCCGGAGGCATGAGACCCAGCTGAAGGCGCGCGAGCAGCATCGCCTGGCGCACCTCCATCAGCATGTTGGAGCCATCGTTGCTGGCCGAGCCATCGACACCCAGTCCAACCTTCACGCCCGCTGCCATGTATTTCTTGACCGGTGCAATGCCCGACGCAAGTCGCATGTTGGAACACGGGCAATGGGCGGCGCCGCAGCCTGTGTTGGCAAACAGCCTGATTTCCTCGTCATCGACGTGAATGGCATGCGCGTACCAAACGTCTGGTCCGGTCCAGTCGAGGCCTTCCATCCATTCGACCGGACGTTTGCCGAAACGCTCGAGCGTATAGCGCTCCTCGTCCAGCGTTTCGCACAGGTGGGTGTGCAGCATCACGCCCTTGTCGCGTGCCAGCCGTGCACTCTCCTTCAAAAGATCTTCCGACACGGAAAACGGCGAACAGGGCGCAACCACGATCCGGGTCATGGCCCCCCTTGAGGCGTCGTGATACCGGTCGATGACCCGTACCGTATCCTTCAGAATTTCGTCTTCATCCTCAACGCAGTCGTCCGGCGGCAGCCCGCCCTTGCTTTCGCCCAGAGACATTGATCCGCGGCTGGCGTGGAAACGGACGCCAAGGTCTTTCGCGGCTTCGATCTGGTAATCGACCTTGTTCCCGCTTTGAAACAGGTAGGAATGGTCGAACACCGTTGTACAGCCGGAAAGCGCGAGCTCGGCAAGCCCGACCAGCGCGCTGGAGCGCGACGCTTCAGGGTGGGTTTTCGCCCAAATTCGGTAATGGGCCTGCAGCCATGAAAACAGGTTGTTGTTCTGGGCAGCCGGCAGATTGCGGGTCAGGGTCTGGTTGAGATGATGATGGGTATTGACGAACCCGGGAAGGACAATCTGCCCGCTCGCGTCGATCACCTCGTCGGCGCTCTCCGGCAAGTCGGCTGAAGGACCCACCTGCCTGATCATGCCGTCTTCGGCAAAAAGCCCGCCACCGACGATTTCGCGGCGTTCGTCATCCATCGTGACGAGCATGTCGGCGTTCTTCAAAAGCAGAGTGCGGGCCATGTCGGACTTTCAGTCAGAATCATTCGCTCGAGTGAGGTGTGCGGCAGCGTACCCGCATAAACGCGTACGCACCAAGCATTCGAAAACGAAAGTCCTTCAGGATTTTGTTGGAAGTCTACTCGGCCAATTGCGGCATGCGGTTCCAGGCATCCAGCGCGGCAATCTTGTAGGCCTCCGCCAGTGTTGGATAGTTGAAGGTGTTCTCGACAAAATACTCCAGCGTGCCCTTCAAATTCAGGACCGCCTGGCCGATGTGAACCAGTTCCGTCGCACCTTCGCCGACAATGTGGCAGCCAAGCAGACGCCGTGTCTTGAGCGAAAAGATCATTTTGAGCATCCCGGTATCGAGACCCATGATGTGGCCGCGAGAGGTTTCCCGGAAGCGTGCGACACCGCACTCGTAAGGAATGCCGCGTTCCTTGATCTCTTCTTCGGTCATGCCAACCGTGGAGATTTCGGGAACCGCATAAATTCCATATGGGAAATACTCCGGAGGATCATACGCCTGTTCGCCAAGCGCCTGGCACGCCGCGATGCGGCCCTGTTCCATGGAAGTGGATGCAAGGCTTGGAAAGCCGATGACGTCGCCGGCGGCATAGATATGCGGCACTTCGGTCTGGAAAGTCTCAGGATCGACTTTCAAACGGCCTCTGTGATCGACGCCCAGTCCACAATTGTCGAGATGAAGCTTCGGCGTTGCGCCCATGCGTCCTGCAGCGAACAGGATCACGTTGGCGCGCACGCAGCGTCCGCCCTCCAGAGTGATTTCACAATCGGAAGGCCCGTGTTTTTCAATTTTTTCAACCTTGGCCCCGAACCGCAACGCGATCCCCCGGTCTCGAAGCTGATGGGTGAAATCGGCAACCAGCTCCTTGTCCAGGAAATCCAGCATCGTTTCGCGAGGCTCAACCAGCGTCACGTGGACGTCGAGCGCCGAAAATATGGACGCATATTCGACACCGATCACCCCGGCCCCGATCACCGCAATTGACCGCGGTATTTCGCCGAGTTCCAGAATTTCGTCGCTGTCGAGGACATACTTGCCGTCAAAAGGCACATAGTCGGGACGGAACGGCTTTGTACCGACCGCGATAACGAACTTGTCGGCCTTGTATTTCAGGATCTCGCCAGCATCGCCCTCGACTTCAATCTCATGGGTGTCGATAAAGCGGGCCTCGCCACGTACCGTCATCACCTTGTTGCGCGCGAACTGATGTTCGAGCACGTCGACCTCGTGATTGAGGGTGATGTGCAAGCGGGCTCTGAGATCTGCCGCCGTCAGATCCTGCTTGACGCGGTAGGAGCTGCCGTAAAATCCACGCTCACGCCATCCGGTCAGATTGAGCACGGTTTCCCGCAGTGTTTTGGACGGAATGGTTCCGGTGTGCACCGAGACGCCCCCCACCCTGCGTCCGCGCTCAACGACCAGAACGTCACGGCCGAATTTTGCTGCCTGGATGGCGGCGCGCCGCCCCGCCGGCCCGCTCCCGATCACGATCAGGTCGAAGTGTTCCATGTGCCCCTCTGTACCGCTCGCCCGGCTCTTTGCAAACGAACCGGAATCAGGCTCCGTCCGCATGCCTTGACGCACTGCAAAACAGTATCTTCGTTTGCACGTCAAGACTGGCGCAAAAATATGGGCAGTTGCCTGTATGGATTGGACAAAAAAGCGGCAAATCAGGACGCGCATGCGATAGACCGTTGCCATATCCGCCCTCATCGGCTATGCGTCGTTTCATGAGAACGACCCTGAAAGCAGCATGGTGGTGGCGCGGCGCGAAATAGGCGGCCAGCGATCAATCATGCTCTGAACGGATCAAGATACTCACCAAAGGCCGCCGCGGGATACCGCTGGCGGCCTTGGTGCTTTATGAGGCCGCCAACGTCCCAAACGGCCACCAGAAACGGGAACGGAAAGATCATGCCGGTACTGGCAGACCAGACCTACGAAACGGAGAGCGGGATCACGATCCTGCGAACCTCACGCGCCTCGGACTATGAAACCGGCACCTCCGACTGGATCGACCGGCTGGACAGCGAGTTGGGCGCGGTCCTGTCTTCTTCCTATGAGTATCCCGGCCGGTACACCCGGTGGGACATGGCGCTTGTCAATCCGCCGCTCGTTCTGGAGGCGACCGACAGAAACGTCGAAATTCGCGCCTTGAACAACCGCGGCAGGATCCTCATCCCAGCAGTTGCGGACGCACTGAAAGGCCTGGACGTGATCGAGACGTTCCAGGCAGATGACGAAAACATCCGCCTTACGGTTGTCAAACCCGACAGGCTCTTCAACGAAGAGGAACGGTCACGGCAGCCGTCAACCTTTTCGGTCGTGCGCGCCCTGAAAGACCTCTTTGCGTGCGACGATGATCAGCTCGGCCTCTACGGCGCATTCGGCTACGATGTTGCCTTTCAGTTCGAACCGATCGATCTGAAACTGGACCGCCCGGACGATCAGCGTGACGTTGTTCTGTTTCTGCCGGATGAAATCCTGATCGTCGACCACCACGGCAAGCGTGCTTATGTGCTGGAATATGATTTCGTCGTGAAAGGCAAGTCCACGAAGGGGCTGGAACGAACCGGCGAAAAACGCGCATACATGCCGGCCAACACGGATCCGGGACGCGGCGATCACGAACCGGGCGAATATGCCCGGCTGGTCGAAAAGGCCAAGGACTACTTCCGCCGTGGCGATTTGTTCGAGACGGTCCCCGGCCAGACGTTCTATGAGCCCTGTGCCAATCCGCCATCGGCCGTTTCGAGGCGCCTGGCACAAATCAACCCTTCTCCTTATTCCTTCTTCTTCAATCTCGGCAAAGCGGAATATCTCGTCGGCGCGTCGCCGGAAATGTATGTGCGTGTTACCGGCGGCCGCCGGGTCGAAACCTGCCCGATTTCCGGTACCATCCGGCGCGGCAAGAACGCGATTGAAGATGAAGCCCAGATCCGCAAGCTTTTGAACTCGGCCAAGGACGAGGCCGAACTGACCATGTGTTCGGACGTTGACCGGAACGACAAGAGCCGCGTTTGTGTTCCCGGCTCGGTCAAGGTCATCGGGCGCCGCCAGATCGAAATGTATTCCCGGCTGATCCACACGGTGGACCACATTGAAGGGATACTGCGCGAAGACATGGACGCACTGGATGCCTTCCTTTCGCACACCTGGGCAGTCACAGTGACGGGTGCGCCGAAACGATGGGCCATGCAGTTCATCGAGGACCACGAAAAGTCACCCCGCGCCTGGTATGGCGGTGCAATCGGCGCCGTCCTCTTCAACGGCGACATGAACACCGGACTGACCCTCAGGACGGTTCGCATCAAGGACGGGCTGGCGCAAATCCGTGCCGGGGCAACTCTGCTTTATGACAGCGTACCGGAAGACGAAGAGGCCGAAACCGAACTCAAGGCGGAAGCCATGCGTGCCGCGGTACGCGAAGCCGGCCTTGCAACGAAATCATCCGAAAAGAAGACCGACCACAAGCCGGGCAAGGGCCTAAAGATCCTGCTCGTGGATCATGAAGACAGTTTCGTTCACACCTTGGCAAATTACTTCCGCCAAACCGGTGCGGACGTTGTCACGTACCGGACACCGGTCGCCGACCACGTCTTTCACGATGTCGACCCGGATCTGGTTGTCCTATCGCCCGGACCCGGCAATCCCAAGGATTTCGACTGTGCGGCGACAATCGGGCGCGCACGCGCTCGCGAGTTGCCGCTCTTTGGCGTGTGCCTCGGTCTTCAGGCTCTTTCAGAATATTTCGGTGCCGAGCTCGGCCAGCTGGACATTCCGATGCATGGCAAGCCGTCCCCGATCAGCCTTTCCGGCAACTCGCTTCTGTTTGACGGCCTCAACGCTCCTGTGATCGTCGGCCGCTATCATTCACTGTTTGCCGATCGCGCCACATTGCCTGGCGACATCCGGGTGACCGCGGAAACGGAAGACGGAGTGGTCATGGCGATCGAACACGAAAAAGAAGCCATTGCCGCCGTCCAGTTCCATCCGGAATCAATCATGTCGCTCGATCAGGATGCAGGCCACAAAATCATCGAGAATGTTGTTACCCGGCTGGTTAGCGTGAAAAACCACGCGACCACCGAAGCCTTGTAAATTTTGTCACGGTTCGTTTGCGATTTATGCGCTAAGGATGCGAGCATAGATTGAAGGAGATTTTCATTGCATATTTTGCTCGCAATTCTCGCCGTGCTCGCAGGTGCCGCATTCTGGATGTACCGCGTCCGGCAGGCGGCCGACACGACACGCGTCGCCCTGGACGCTGCCCACGATGTCAAGGCGGCTGCGCGGCGCTTCGGATTTCAAACCAGAGCCAACCAGCACCCCAGCGAAGGGGTCGACGATCCACGTGTCTCCGCCGCAGCGCTCCTGGTTCTGACCGCTGAACTGGATGGCGGAATTTCACAAGCCGAACACGGCGCCATTCTTGATCAATTGCAAACCGTTTTTCAGGTCTCGGAAAACGAAGCCGAGGACCTTTACCTGTTTTCCAAATGGCTTGCCAATCAAAGCAGCAATCCCGACGACATGATCCGCCGCTTGATAAAGCGAACCGTTCATCTGGGCGGCCGCGACACAATCCCTGACCTTGTCGAGATGGTCACGGTTGTCGGCAAGGCCGATACCGGGACACTCACGGACGATACAATTCACATAGTAGAAAAACTGAAGCAACTTCAGGGATGACAGAACCTGAGGTTCGATATTCGAAATAGTTTATCTCTTTGAGAATTACCGTTTGGTATTTAATTCCGTACACGGGCAAAACTCTTTTGTTCGAAAAGGAAGTTGATTAACAGACTGCAACGGCGTTCTATTGAATTCCAAAAATGATTTTGCACTGTTTTCACACGCTGGCGTTACAATAACCAAGGTACGGACAAAAGGGTCTTAAGAAAAACATGACACGTAGCGCCCATCGGATGCCTGCACGCTTGCGCATGCTTTGCAGCGCGGCGTTTGGTGTGTTCGCGCTAACGGGTGCGCTTCTTGGTGCGGCTCCTTTTTCCGATGCCACCGCGCAGGAAGAGAAAGCTCTGCGGAACCATATCGTGGGCATCGGAAACTGCCCGCCGTGGCACCCTCAGGCGCTGGAAGTGTGCCGCAACAGCCTGGAAAAGGTTGTCGCCGCTCTTGGGCCGAGACTGGATGCCGGACCGGACAAGACACATCTTCTCATCAACGAGGGCGCCAGTGCCTCTGCGCTCAAGATGAAGGCAACGGAACTGGCCAACAGGCTCGGACCGGAAGACCGCCTGATCATCTATGCGAACCTGCCGCTCGGCCAATTCGATTCCGATCAGCCCGACGCCGAAAACGGCTACATTCTTGAGTTCTGGGCGACTGAACGTCCGGAAACGGCAGCCGAAGCCATCGGCAACGGAACCTGGATTTCGGCACCGGCCTTTGCAGCCATGCTGCACACCATTCCAGCCGCAGAAGTGATCCTGGTCCTCGACACCAACAATTCCTATGCCGTCAACATGCATCTTCTCGACAAGCATTCGGTCGATCATGAAGAGCGGCCGGAAGCGCTGATCTCGTCCGCAGGGTCCGGACAGACCGCGAACTATTCGGCGGACCGGACCATTTCCCTGTTTGCAAAGCACCTTGCGCTCGCTCTTCAGGAAACGGACGGGACGTTGCAGGACGTCATGACTGTTGCCTCCGGCGGCACCAGGCAAGCGGCCATTCCGATTTGCGCTGCACTGAAAGAGCATCAGGGGGAAGACAACGGACCGTCAGTCGACTGTCAGCAGGTTCCGGAGATCCACGATCCGGATGCGCTCTTGAGCGAAACCATGTTGATCCCACTCGCCGAAACCGGTTTGAGCCAGTAGCTGGGCCAATTCGGCCTTTATCCGCTGACAGCACCCGTTGCGCCTGACCCACATGTCAGCTCGACGCTGGCCTTCACCAGGCCTTCAGACGTTTCCGATCGCGCTTCCGCATTTCGTACGCTCGGGTGGCCTTGAATCCTTTCGACAAACCAGGCCCAGTCGTCTTCGTCGATCCTGCCAAGCGCCGCATCGCGCTGCGGCGCGACCGGTCGAACCTCTTGCTGCTCCAGCTGGCCGACAACGAAACGGAAAGCGTAACCCGGTGTCAGGCCCATGCGCAGATCCGACATGATCACCTTCTGGTCGACCAGTTCTGTTCTGAAAAACCCTCTGCTGAACCAAGCGAGCTTCTTGTAGGCCGGCGTGTTCTGCAGGCATGCAGACAACTCGGGATGACGCGGATGCTTGTAGATCTCCGGCGGACCGTCACTGTCGAGCAGAGAGTAATAGAGGTTCTGGTATTGGTCCTGCCTGAGCCCGATCACCTTCCACAAGAGGATATTGAACGGGGCCGCGATGGCGTAAACGGTTTCCGGTTCAGTGCCTTCGTTCTGAAAAACCTCTCGCGCCTGGGCCTGCACATATTGCTGCAACACCGCGCTCACGCCCAAATAGGCCGTCGTGAACATGAGCGCACCTGCGACCCAGTTTCGCAAGCGAGTCGTCCAGGTCTTTTTGCAAAGCGCGTAGATGACAACGATGATCAAAGGCACTGAGTAGACCGGATCGATGATGAAGACAGACCCTACCCCGACCGGATCCGGATAGACCGGCCAGAATATTCGGGTTCCGTAGACCGTCATTGCATCGATGATTGCGTGCGTCGATAGAACCAGAAACACAGCCGACCAGGTCAACCAGCGATGTTCGCGCAAGCCCTTGAACAAGCGCATGAGGACCTCACCGATAACGGGCGCTGCCAGGGCATGGACAAAAACAGAGTGCGTCCAGCCGCGGTGATAGACGAAGCTGTCGATCGGATCGTCAAAGGGAATGAAGACATCCAGGTCCGGAAGAGTTCCGAGCAGACCGCCCACGAGCGCTGCCTTTCGCGGTCCGATCTTGTTTCCGAGGCAGGCGGTGGAAACGGCGGCGCCGAGAACAAATTGCGTGATTGAATCCATGAATGAGACCGAATCCGGAAGAACGAGATTTAGCCGGTTATGTGGTTGCAAGACAGCAAAGGCAATGGCTTGAACAAAAAAGGCGGGCCAAATGGCCCACCTGATCGTCGGTCACACCCCATTCCGTCAATCGACTTCGCGGACGGCGCCCTTGGCAGCACTGGTCGTCATTTTCGCATAAGCGCGCAGGGCTTTGGTGACTTTGCGCTTGCGTTTCTCAAGCGGTTTCCATGCCGCATCGCCCCTGGCCTCCATGACGGCACGACGCCTGGCCAGCTCCTTATCCGCAATATCGACCTTAAGGACACGGTTCGGGATGTCGATGACGATTGGATCGCCTTCTTCAACGAGACCTATGGCGCCGCCTTCTGCAGCCTCGGGCGACATATGTCCTATAGAGAGGCCCGACGTCCCGCCGGAGAACCGCCCGTCCGTGATCAGCGCACAGGCTTTCCCAAGACCTTTCGATTTTAGGTAACTCGTCGGATAGAGCATTTCCTGCATCCCGGGGCCACCGCGCGGACCCTCATAGCGGATCAGAACCACATCGCCTGCCTTGATCTTGTTGGTCAGGATCGCGGACACCGCGCTGTCCTGACTTTCAAAAATCCGCGCAGGACCGACGAACCTCAAAATGCTCTCATCGACACCGGCCGTTTTCACCACGCAGCCGTCTTCGGCAATGTTGCCGTAAAGAACCGCAAGGCCACCATCTGTGCTGTAGGCGTTTTCAGCTTCTCGAATGACCCCAGATTTCCGGTCGAGGTCCAGGTCCTGCCAACGCCGTTCCTGACTGAAGGCAACCTGCGTCGGGACCCCACCCGGTGCTGCCCTGTAGAACTCTTGCACGCTGTCCGAATTTGTCTGGCGTATGTCCCAACTCGCCAGCGCGTCTTTCAAGGTTGCCGAGTGGACTGTTGGTATATCTGTATGCAGCTTTCCTGCACGGTCCAGCTCGCCAAGGATAGCCATGATGCCACCAGCCCGATGGACATCCTCCATGTGTATGTTTTCAACCGCCGGCGCGACCTTGCACAGGACAGGCACCTGCTTCGACAAATGGTCGATGTCGTCCATCGTGAACCCGATTTCACCTTCGTAGGACGCCGCCAGCAGATGAAGGATTGTATTGGTTGATCCACCCATGGAGATATCCAGGGTCATGGCATTTTCAAATGCCTTGAAACTCGCGATGTTGCGCGGCAGTACGCTCTCGTCATCCTGTTCGTAGTAGCGTCTCGCAAGGTCGACAATCAGATGGCCGGCCTCCACAAACAGGCGCTCGCGGTCAGCATGTGTTGCAAGCGTCGAACCGTTGCCGGGCAATGCCAGTCCGAGCGCTTCCGTCAGGCAGTTCATCGAGTTCGCTGTGAACATGCCGGAACATGATCCGCAGGTCGGGCAGGCATTTTGCTCCATCGCGAGGACATCGGTATCCGACATGTTGTCGTCGGCAGCGGCGACCATGGCATCGACCAGGTCAATCGATTTCTCAACGCCGTTTTCCAGAACCACCTTGCCGGCTTCCATCGGGCCGCCGGACACGAAAACCACGGGAATATTCAACCGCATGGCCGCATTCAGCATGCCGGGCGTTATCTTGTCGCAATTGGATATGCAGACCAGGGCGTCCGCACAATGGCCGTTGACCATGTACTCAACAGCATCGGAGATGATTTCGCGCGACGGCAACGAATACAGCATGCCGTCGTGACCCATTGCGATACCGTCGTCGACAGCAATCGTGTTGAATTCCTTGGCAACGCCCCCCGCCTTTTCAACCTCTCGCGCGACGAGCTGGCCAAGGTCCTTCAGATGCACGTGACCGGGCACGAACTGGGTGAACGAGTTCGAGATCGCGATGAT
Source organism: Roseibium sp. MMSF_3544 (assembly GCF_030732845.1). GTDB lineage: Bacteria > Pseudomonadota > Alphaproteobacteria > Rhizobiales > Stappiaceae > Roseibium. The sequence continues at coordinate 72,788 of NZ_JASHKA010000011.1, read as the reverse complement.
CGGCTTGCCGAAATCATCGTCCTTCATGCCAGTGGCGCGCCAAAGGCCGCGCGCACCAGCCATGTTCCGGCCGTGTGTCGACGTTCTCGAACGATACGGAGGCATCTTCGTTTCTCCCTGCGCTTTTAGGATTCCAGATCGGATCAGGTGCCTGTCATCGGCTGAAAACCGCCAGATATCCGCATCCGGATTTGCTTTGATTTTGGGTTAGACAGATTTTGACCGGAGCGAAAGGTCAGTTTGCCGAAAAAGAGTACGGTACGGTACGGTTCTCTCTCGAAATGAATGAATCCACTTTCTAAACTGCTGTGCGCGAAGCGATTTCAAGCGCCAAATTACTCCCTGCGGACATAACCTTTTACCTTGCATCCAAGCGGGTTATCGCGCGAAAGTTATGGACCAACAGAAAGAGCCCGGGACCAAAACTCGGGCCGTTCAGGAAGGTTGGGCGCGTTCTGGGGAGAGACGCATTGCTTGTTTTGATCGCTGTTCTGGCCGCTATATTCGGCTTCCTTTTCGGTACGGATCAGGGCGTTATTTCAGGTGCCCTGCCCTTTTTGAAAAAAGACTTCGTCTTCACTGCGCAGAGTGAAGGCTTCATGACCGCAGCGGTTCCATTCGGAGCCATCTTTGGTGCGCTGCTTGCCCTGATCACTGTCGACCGGCTGGGTCGCCGGCCCGTTCTGATCTTTTGCGCGCTTCTTTTCGCTGCCGGTTCCTTTGCCGCTGCCGCCGCGTTCAGTGTCTGGTCGCTAATCCTTGCAAGGTTGGTCATCGGCATTGCCATCGGGGCTTCGGCGCTCGTCGCACCCATGTATCTTGCCGAAATTGCTCCGGCCCGGATACGCGGCGCCGTCGTCTCGGCATTTCAGCTCATGATCACCGTCGGAATTCTCGCCGCGTTCGTCGTCGACTGGGCGTTTTCCTATTCCGGATCCTGGCGGCTGATGCTTGGCTTCAGTCTGGTGCCGGCCGCCGTTTGCCTTGTCGGCATTCTCAAGGCCCCGGAAAGCCCGCGCTGGCTGGTTCTGGCCGGCCGCGACAAAGCGGCACGCGATGTCCTCAAGACCGTTCAGCCGGAAGTCAGTGACGAGCGGCTCGATACCGTCGTCAAGGAGATCGAAGACAGCCGGCCGAGCGACCCGCAAGCGGAAAGCTGGAGCAGGTTCCGCGATCCGGCGTTGCGCGGATTGCTCATCTTTTCGATCCTGGCTTTCTTTCTCCAGCAATTCAGCGGCATCAATGTCATCATGAGTTACGCCCCCCGTATCCTGGACGATGCCGGATTTGGCGCTCTGACCAATCGGCTGGTCGCGACGATCGGAATCGGCGCACTGAATGTCAGCGTCACCGTGCTGGCAATGATCTTTGTTGATCGCATCGGCAGGCGCCCACTTTTCATTTTTGGCTTTGCAGGCGCCTTCGCGAGCATGGCCCTGATCGCCATCATGTTTCAGCTGGACGTCAACAACCTCGCCTGGCTCACGCTTGTCGGACTGTTTGCATTCATTTTCTTCTTTGCGATCAGTCTCGGCCCCCTTCCATGGCTCTACATGTCCGAGCTGTTTCCGCTCCCATTGAGGGGCAAAGGCATGGCAATTGCGTCCTTGTCAAACTGGGTCTGCAATTTCCTGGTCGTGTTTCTGTTTCCGACAATGGCTGCGAGCCTTGGCGAGGCCATCACCTTCGGCATCTTCGCCGCCTGTTGCGCCTTCGGTCTCTGGTACGCCTGGGCGTTTGCACCGGAAACGCGCGGTCTGCTCCTGGAAGAGATTGATCAGAAAATCGCCAAACAATAGGAACGGGACAGCCAAGTCAAAAGAAAGCCGGTGCAGGCATAACCTGCACCGGCTGACTATCAGGCTGCCCTGGAGAGGTGGATGCCGGACAACCTGAAAGACGTGGCCGCTACTGTGCGGCGACCGAACTCTCGGCGAGTGTGGGATAATCCGTGTAGCCCTTCTCGTTGCCGCCATAGAGCGTGTCCGGGTCGAGCGCATTGAGCGGAGCATCTTTGGCGAGCCTGTCCACCAGATCCGGGTTGGAAATGAAAGGGCGGCCAAAGGCAACAAGATCGATCTCATCGGAATGAACGGCATCGATGGCGGACCCGCGGTCATAACCGTTGTTGCCCATTCTGGCGCCGTCGAAGAGCGCATAGAGCGCGGCAAGGTCGCCACCTTCCGGAATGTCGCGAGGACCACCTGTCTGGCCTTCCACAAGGTGCAGATAGGCAAGACCATATGCGTTCAGCAGCCTGATCGCGTGAGAGAAAATCTCCTGCGGGTTGCTGTCGGCAACGTCGTTGGCATTGGAGAACGGGCTCAGCCTCACGCCAACACGATCGCCTCCCCACACGCCCACGACCGCGTCCATCACCTCACGCAGAAAACGGGTCCTGTTTTCAAGCGAACCGCCGTAACTGTCGTCGCGTACATTCGAGCCGTCACGCAGGAACTGATCGATCAGGTAACCGTTCGCTGCATGGACCTCAACACCGTCGAAACCTGCCTTCAGCGCGTTTTCGGCGGCCTTGCGGTAATCCTCTACGATGCCGGGAATTTCGTGCACCTCGAGTGCACGCGGCAACGGTGTGTCGACAAATTGTGTTCCGTCGAAGGTCTTGGACCTCGCCGCAATCGCGGACGGAGCGACCGGATCAGCGCCATTCGGCTGCAAGACCGGGTGAGAGATCCGGCCGACGTGCCAGAGCTGGATGACGATCTTTCCGCCCCGTGCGTGAACCGCATCCGTTACCTTTTTCCAGCCGTCGATCTGTGCCTGCGAATAGATACCCGGCGTCCAGGCGTAGCCTTTTCCCTGTGGCGAGATTTGCGAAGCCTCGGTGATGATCAGGCCTGCACCTGCGCGCTGGCCGTAATATTCGGCATGGATTTCAAAAGGAGCATCGTCTTCAGCCCTTGCCCGATTGCGTGTCAGGGGTGCCATGACAATCCTGTTCTTCAGCTCAATGGCTCCGGCCTTTGCCGGTGCGAACAGTTTTTCTTCAGACATATTCGGTTCCTTCTTTGTCATCTGACCACTCGGCCTTATTATTGGACCATTCAGTCCATATTTATGCGTGATGTGCGAGCGCGTTTCGTTTGCTCTGTGCACGGGCTATTTCATCAGGCAGGCAGCACTGTTCTGGCTTGTTTCAAAGTCTCGGCAATACGGTCCGCCGGTATTCCGGCCTTGCGAAGCGCCAGCGTTCCGATAGCGAGCGATGAATAGGCACGTGCCTTGTCTCGAACGCCGTCCGGATTGTTCGGGTCCAGAACGCCTGCAAAGATCTCTTCAATGCTTTCAAGGTGTCGGCGTCCAATTTCGGCGACTTCCTTGTCGTGCGGCGCCAGTTCGGTGATGCAGTTGACCAGCATGCACCCTTTCGAACCGCCTTGTGGGTTCGAAAGAGCCTCCATCATCGCGTCGATCGGATTGCCCTCGGCTGTTTGCGCAACTTCTTTCAGGTTGCGCAGGCCATTGCGCGAATAGTGATCCAACGCTCTGATGAACAGTTCCTGCTTGCTTCCGAAAGCGGCGTAGAAACTCGATCTGCTCAAACCCATGGCTTTTGTCAGATCTTCCAGAGATGTTGCCTCATAACCTTTGGTCCAGAAAACCATCAAGGCGGACTCAAGGGCCGTTGCCTCGTCGAAATTACGCGGTCGTCCCGGTCCTGAAGGCCGGTTTTCCGGTGCACGTGATTTCAATTCGGTCTGTGTCATGGGACTGATATGGACTGCACAGTCCGAAATACAAGTCCTAGAACGGCACTTTATGGACTGACCGTTTCAGAAAGCTGTTTCGTACTTCCGGAAAAGCAACCGTCACATGCGGCACGAGCCGGCAAAGGCATCACCGACATCGTCGAACACCCGGGCAATTGCTTCCATTTCATAGAGTTTGCTGGTGCGCCTGACCCCTTCGACGAGATAGAAATCCTGGATCGGGAACTGGTTTGAATTGAACCGGAAATCACCACGCACGCTTTCAAAGGGCGCTGCATGTATGGCTGAAAGCAACGCTTCCTGGTCTTTGACACCGCCCGTCAGTTCCAAGGCGAAGTGGATAAGTTTGGCGGCGTCATATCCTTGCGCGGCATAGATGGACGGGGCGTATTCATACGCCCTGCTGAATTCCCGCACGAAGCGCTTGTTGGCAGGGTTGTCGAGGTTCGGTGCCCAATGCGCAGCTGAAAACAAGCCCTCCCCTGTTTCCTTGGAATAGGGCAAGGTCACCGCGTTCACGGTTCGGGATGACAGGAAGGGGACGATCCCCTTCAGGCCAGAGGTCTGGAATTGCTTGACCAGTTCAACACCCATCCCGCCGGGCATGAAGGCAAAAATTGCGTCAGGTTCGATTTCCGCAATCTGATTGAATTCGTCGGAAAACTCCGTCTGTCCGAGCTTTGGAAACAGTTCCCTTGAAATCTGTCCCTTAAAGTGCCGCCGAAAAGCGGCGATGGCATCGCGGGCAGCTTCATAATCGGGGGCAATGGTCACGACCTGCTGGTAACCCTTCAAACTCGCATATCGTCCCATGGTTTCGTGAACCTGATCATCCTGGGACGCTGTCGAGAAGAAGTAACGGCTGCAATTTCGGCCGGCAATCGGCGCAGGGCCGGAATTGGTTCCGATGAACAGGGTCCTGGAACGGACAACAGGATCGTGGACGGCCAGCATGACCTTCGAAAAATTAACTCCCACGAGGACGTCGATGCCGTTTTGCTCAATCAGCTTCGTTGCCTGCTCGACCGCATAGTCGGGATCAAGCTTGTCGTCGACCACGATCACGTTGGTCGGCATGCCCCCGAGCGCGCCGTTGGACTGGTTGATCGCGAGCATGAAGCCGTCCCGCATATGCTCACCGTAAACGGCGGCGGGACCGGACAGCGTCGCCATAAAGCCGACTTTTAGTTCCTGGACCTCCTGCGCTATCGCGGCCTGACACATCGTGCCCAGCGCGGTCAGCAGTCCAGCGGATTTCAACAAGATCCCACGTATCATTGTGCTTTGCCTGTTCGTCGAAACAAGGTGCCGCCGAATTCTATCCGGTACACTCTTGCTCCAATCGCTCCTTACCGAATCCCAGAATGGCAAAGACAGGTTAGGCATTTGCAAACGCGGGAAACGCTGGACACATCAAAATCACATCCCTGTCATAATTCACGACAATTTCCCAAGAACCGCCGCAATCCGGCCTGTGTGAAGTCGCATTAACAAAGATTAATACACTGGTAACCAAACCAGTTGACCGCGTAGCGCGTGCCCGAACCGCAATACCAGGAGGGCCAAATGTATTCAGTATCCGCGCCAGCCAATGCTTGCGATACCCCAACAGGCCAAAACAAAGACAACAAACAAGAACAGCCGACGACATGCGACCTGAGACTTGTTCCAGATACAAAGACAAGCAACGACTTTCAGAAAACGCTCCAGAGTATCGACGCTGGTGAACTTGCGGCAAAAATCCTGCAATTGCACGCCGCCGCGGATGACAAGGAGGCCGCCGAAATTCGGCAGCCGAAGCTTGTCGAAGACGAAGACGATCAGTTTGAAATGCCCAGCGTGCTCAAGAAGAACGAAGGCGCTGTCGAGCACCCGGCAGACGACATCATCGCAGCTGCCCCAGCCGAAGAAAGCACGCCAAGCAATGGATCAGCCGCGCGCGGACCAAGCTTCAAGTTCCTGCTTCTCAGCACGCTGCTCATCGGGGTTGCCGGCGGAGCCGCGCTCGCCCTTGGGCTTCCGGAAATGCTGGAAAAGGAAGACGTCGCTGCACGTGCCGTTGAAACTCAGCTGATTACAGCCGAACCCGAGGTCGAAGCTGGCAGCAGCGCTCAGGTCACGAGCCAGGATCCTGATCTCAAAACGGCAGGCGTTACTGACCCATCTGCAACAACACCCCCGGCGACAGCAGCCCAGATTGCAAAGGCCAAGGACAGGATCCAGAACGCATTCGCTGTCGGCGGCGCCAGTGCACCGCAACCCGTGACACTTGCGGCACCGGCGAAGAATACACCGATAAATTCCCTCGCTGCGAACGCGGTTGAACCTGCCAACGAAACCCAATCGGACCTTGGTCCGCATCCGGCAAGCACCGCCTACCCGGTCTTGGCAAGCACATCCGCGCCTGTCGATCTGCCCGGAAACGTGATCGCTACCTCTGCCGAGAGCACCGGGCCAAATGCGACGCAGGCCGAGCCGGTTGCAACGGGTGCCGCTGTCGACAAACCTGTCGGTTCCGATGTTGCAGCAAACGTTTCGGCCGAAAACGCTGCCTTCCCCAACACGGGCAAGACGTTGGCTTCGCTCAATATGCGCGTGACGGAGGACAAGAACGGTCAGATCATTGCTGTCATTCCGGAAAACACCCAAGTCAGGTTCAATACGTGCGGCACCTGGTGGTGCGGAATTGAGTATCAGGGAAAAACCGGGTTCGTCGGTCAGAAATTCCTCGAGCGAGCGCCCGAACAAGGAGCAATCGAATAAATTCGGTAGCGGCTTGTTAAGCCCGGTCTCATAGGCTCACATTTGACGATCTGCGGTAAGTTCGACTGAATAAGCCTCCTGGCCTATTGGTCTCGTCCCGCAGGTCGAGTTGAATGCCTGACAGGAGACTGGAATGTTTCAGCAGCTCGCGACAGCAATCGGTGCGCTCGTCACCGTTCTCTCCCTGCTCTTTTCACCAGTGGCTCAGGCAGACGGCACCGACTGCGTGGTTTATGCGACCGACTATGCCAATTCTTATGTCGGCAACGGCGACGTTGTCGGAGATGCTGTCTCCGGTGGTATGGCCGGTGCTGTCGTCGGTGGAGAATGGGCCGGCCGTTCTGGCGCGGCACGCGGAGCACGCGCTGGCGGCGCAATTGGGGTGCTCAACAATATGGGCTCCCTTCCCGGGGGCTGGCAGGCCCTTTACGACATGGCTTATCAGATGTGCGAGCAACAGGTGTCCGGTGTAAACGCGGCGCCCCATTACGCGGCACCATCCTACTCTTCAGCGGGCGACTGCCGGTCTTCGGCGCGCGTGAATGCACCGCTGAAACGGACGCCGGAAGGCGGCATTATCGCCAGCTCCGATTTCGGAAACTGCAGATAGCCTGATCGTTCGTGCGGTCCTGGTGGATGACTGCAACTTGACCCGCCGGTGCGGTTGACGTTGCGGGCGAAGCACAGTCAACTATGCCCGATTTCAGGGGCCGTTTTCCCTTCGACTGCAATCAGGAACGACAGGACCATTCATGACCCGCCGTATGAATTCAGCGCTTCGATTTGCCACCGGGCTCGTTGCCGGCATGTGTCTCTTGAGTACTTCTGCCTATGCGCAGCAATGCGGCGGCGATTTCCGGCAGTTCCTGGCGGGCGTCAAACAGGAAGCGGTGGCAAAAGGTCTTTCGGCAGACGCGGCGGACCGGACGCTCGCGGGTGCTCAGATTGACCGCAAGGTCCTCTCGCGCGACCGCGCCCAAGGCGTCTTCAAACTGACGTTCCTGGACTTTTCAAAGCGGGTGATCTCAAGCTATCGGATGAAAAACGGCGCTGCGAACATGCAGAAATACGCCGGAATTTTCCAGAGAACCGAAAGCGAATACGGCATTCCAGCACCGGTAATCACGGCCTTCTGGGCGCTGGAGACGGACTTCGGCGCCGTTCAAGGCGATTTCAACACGGTCAATGCGCTGGCAACGCTGGCCCATGATTGCCGCCGGCCCGAGCTTTTCAGGCCGCAGCTTATTTCCGCGATCGAGATGGCTCAGGCAGGCGACCTCGACCCGCAACGCACGACGGGCGCCTGGGCGGGCGAGATCGGCATGGTTCAGATGCTGCCCGAGGACATTATCAAGTTCGGACGCGACGGTGACGGCGACGGGCATGTGCGCCTCAAACAGAGCGCGCCGGATGCGATCCTGACGGCAGGTGCTTTCCTGAATCATCTCGGCTGGCGCCCCGGCGAACCCTGGCTGCAGGAAGTGACCGTACCTCAGAACCTCAATTGGGCGGAAACGGGCCTTGGCAAAACCAAGACCGGCGCTGAATGGGCAGCTCTTGGCGTTCAGCCGCGCTGGGGACAGATTTCCTCGAACCTGCCGGCATCGCTGTTGCTGCCCCAGGGGCGGAACGGTCCAGCCTTCCTCGCCTACCCGAATTTCGACATTTACCTGGAGTGGAACCAGTCGCTGATCTACACGACATCCGCTGCCTATTTCGCCACGCGCCTGGCTGGCGCACCGCGCTACAACGCCGGCAATCCGGACCAGGGTCTGAACGATGCGCAGATGAAACAGCTTCAGACCAAGCTGCAAAACATGGGCTATGACGTTGGCAAGATCGATGGAATTCTCGGAGCCGGCACGCGGGGTGCTGTTCAGGATGTCCAGCAAAAGCTCGGAATGCCTGCTGATGCGTGGCCGACACCCGCGTTGTTGAACAAGCTCTGACGACCTGAAAACCAGAAAAGTCATGTTCCGGCAGGACCTTTCGCGAAAAGAACGGCTGTTGCTCATCACAGAGCTGGCTGTCCTCAGCGTGGGTCCCGTCCTCTTGATGGGTCTGTCTATTCAGATCCTGCGGTTTTCAACGATCTTTCTGGTGGCGGGCTACTGCCTGTGGCGGCTTTACCGGAATGCCGCTCTGAGAACCTATCTCAGGTTCAATTGGGCAGGATGTGGAAGGGCTTTGCCGGGCATTATCGTTCGCTGGCTGCTCGGTTCAGCAGCGATTGTCGTGATCGTGTTGCTGCTGCAACCGGAACGGCTGTTCTGCATTCCGCGCGCCGACCCGGCGCTCATGCTCGTGATCGTGACCTTTTACGGTCTGGTTTCCGTCCTGCCTCAGGAAGTCGCGTTCCGGGGCTACGCCGCCTGGCGGCTGGATCAGAACGGTGCGCCGTTCTGGCTAGCGATCCTCCTTTCGTCGATCCTGTTCGGTTGGGTGCATATCCTGTTCGGATCCTGGCTGTCGGTTGTCCTCAGCCTGGTGGCCGGGCTCTCCTTCTACCGCACGTACAGGACATACAGCTCTCTTGCGGCCGTCTGGCTGGAACACAGCCTGATCGGAATTTCAATCTTCGCCATCGGCCTCGACAATCTGTTTTATCTCGGGCCGACACCAGCCAATTTTGCCGGCGTTTGCACGGTGTGAATACGCCCTGGTCTGCCAAGGTTAAGAACAGGATTGTGGGCAGACCCCATGCAGTGAACGCGGGTATGGCGAACTTTCACATATCCCGCATTCGGTTGGTCTGCTGTGCAAGACGCATCGTCTCGTGCTCTTCAAGAGCCAAAAGTGACTGAACAAGCTCCTGGGCTTCTGGAATATCGGCGCGCCTGAGCAAATCCCGATAAAGGTCAATTGCCTGATTGTGCACGTCAAACACAGAACCGCAAATCTCATCGAAGTTCATTTCTGAAAAGGGCGCATCGCAGCTGCGGTGGAGGTCGATCGGTTCGTGTCCCAAATAATCGTACACCCAGGTGTTGAGCGCTTTGGAATCGGCTCGCTGCTCAAAGCCGTCGATCATTTTTCCCAAACTGGCCTCGTGATCTGCGAGGTATGACAATAGCAACCTCATCATCTCCCGCTCGTGTTCTGCCGAGCCGTCCGCCAGACGCTCGGCGAGCCGATGATGCATGGCCCGCGTCCAGTCAATGAGATCGGAAATCGTTTGGACTTTCATGACCTAAATCTCCTGTAGGTCGGTCGGCTGGGACTTGTTTCAGTGCGTGTCAGCTTCGGTAGAGGTAATTCGAGCTCTCGTGTTAGTCGAGGGCTCAGACTTATTCTTTTTGTTGGATTGATGCCGCCGTTAGCGATGAGCTGCAGGGAGGTTTTCTAGCCGGTTGAGCGGTTTGACGCAAAAGATCGAAGGCGTTTGAATACAACTTAGAATTCTTTTGGATTGCTGTATGACCTTCAAGTTTCGCCAGGGTAAGTCTTCAGATGCTGCCTCCTGCGCCCAAATCATTCGAGCGTGGGCGGCGGAGACGCCCTGGATGACAAAGGTGGACGACCTTGAACCGATGACTGAATACTGGCGTGAGCGATTCACGGTCGATCCCGTTTGGGTCGCAGAGGAGGCAGGTCAAATCGTAGGCTTTTGTGTCAGAGAAGCGGACAACATTGCCGCACTCTACGTGACATCGATGGCGCGGGGTCAGGGCGTTGGCAAACGATTGCTGGATCTTGCTAAAGAAAACCGCGATTGGATAACCGTTTGGGCTTACGAACTGAACACCAAAGCGCGCGAGTTCTACCGACGTGAAGGCCTGGTCGAGGTGTCGAGAGAATCGGAAACTTATGGCGACGGTATCACCCTTGTGGATGTCGAACACCGTTGGAAAAGACCAATCGTTCAACAAACCGACACGCTTGGCGCGGCACGACGCGCTGCAAGAAACGGCCAGTAAACTTCCTTGCGTTCATCAAGCTAGCTGCAATCAGGTTGAGGCTCCGAGCTTGTGAGTCCACGATCCAATAGCTGCCGTGAGAAACGAAACACGACTGAGCCGGTCCTTACACACGTTGGTACCTGTAAAGCTAATTTAGCGGCTTGATCATCAGGATCGCTTGTGTCGGCTCTTCTCCAAATGCGGAAAGGTCGAACGGTCGTCGTGCGTGCTCGATGTATCCGGCCCGTTCATAAACGCTTATGGCGTTCTCGTTTGAAGCGGCAACAATCAATGCGAGACCTGGGCAGGAGTGATCTCGTGCCTGTTCTTCAGCCTCGCCTAGCAGCGCAGCACCTACGCCGCGTCGTCGTCCTTCGGGCACGGTGGCCATGAAATTGATGTACCAATGACCCGGTACAAGCTGTGCGAGTTCCTCGATGGCGACAAACTCTTCGGGAACATCGGGCCCAATTGACTCCGGGGCGGTGGGAAGGATGTAACCGATCAAGCCACCCAGATCAGTCCCGTCACATTCTGCGACAAATCCATTTCGATAACTGAATTCCCCGCTCTCCTTGGCAACAAGCGAAAGCCCGACTTCGGAAGCTTGCGTTCCCTTGGGAGCCATCTCAGCCCAGAGCGTCGGAACAACCCCGCCACTTGCCAAATCAACGACACGCACAAGCAAGGGCGCATCATCCGGCGTCGACTTTCGAATCGTCAGTGGCATGGGAAGCTCCGTTTTGATCTAATTAGCTCTAATCGGCTCCCGTTAGGTTGATGATGATCAATTCAGACCTTTTTTACGAACCTGGCGCGACCGCACCTAGGCGACCGCAATCCAATTTGGGGCATCCGCTATTGCAGCGGTTGGAGCGCACGCAGCGATAAATCTGCGTCTCTGGGATAGGCTCGGAGCCCTTATTCGGCATTGTCGAGATCAGTTGATCCTGACACTAGTAGCTGCCGTTAAAAACGATACGCGAATGCGCCGGTCCAAGCTTGTGGAGCGTGACGTAGTCCTGCGTTTGCACCAATGGCCGTTTCGGGAGCCAGAAATGTTCGATGATGAATTCCGTGATCTCGATCCGCTGTTCCAGCGTGTAATCGTGCCGGTGGGGATAAAGCAGGATCATCCAGATGACGGACATGAAGAGATCGAAGTCATCAACCCAGAACTGAACCTTGCGCATTTCCGAGACGATCTCGCAATTCTTCAAGGCCGCATCAAAACTCAGCTCATGCCTGAGACCGAGCAGATCCTGATCCGTGGACGATCCAAAGAATTTCCGTGCGAAGCGATTGTAGAGCCATGTCGTTGTGAAGGGGGCCGTTTCGCGGGCGGACATCATGACCATGTGCATCGCGCCATCCGGCGCCAGCACGGCGTCGTAGAGGCTCTTGATCAATCTGGGCCAGTCCTCAGCATTTGAATAGTAAAGGCTGTGGTGCAGCGTGATCAGGTCCTGTCGTTGTCCATCCAGGATCGTCTCAAGGGAATGACGCGCGGAGGTGGGGTTCTGGAAGTCCTGATTGAAATCACCTTGGACAAGATGAACGTTTTCAAGCCTTTGCCGCGACTGGCGTTCCTGCAGGGTCGCCAACGCAGCCCCGTCGATGTCGTAAAGCCAAAGGCCGCGCTCGAATGCAGCCTGAAGTATTCGAAACTGCGGTTCATTTCCTGAACCGATGGACAGTGCGGAAAGTGACCGGTCCTCCGGTACCCGGCTGTGTATCGCCCGGATCGTTTGCATAAGGCTTGCGGCAACATCTGGCTTTTCGTTCGCGTAGCGCGCCCAGATCTTGTTCTGCTCGAATATATTGAGCTCTGCGGCTCTCAAACCGCGTTCGATGAGAGTGTCCGACTTTACCAGATGCACGAGCTGATCCTCCAAACCTAACTGGCCGGACCAAATCAACTTCCTTCCGCCGGCGCCTTGCTGGACAAATAAGCGCGGGCGAAAGCAATACCCGTGAAACTTTGTTCATGTAGGGCTGAATTACATTATATTTCTGTCATGTAGGCGTTCGCCGGTGTTCCAGGATCAGGTTTCACAAAGACCTTTACCCTGACGAGCTCTATTCGATCTTCGGCTGATCTGAACCGGGTGGATCCTCGGCGACAACAGCTTCAGATCCGTCGCCGAGCAGAAACACCGCAAGAATGCGGGCTGGTCCCTCGCCTGTGTTCTCGCCTCGGTGCGTTACGCTCATGGCCTCCAGCAACCCGTCACCCTGACGAAGCAGTTTCTTGCCGATGCCTTCGTAGGTGACGGTTATCTCCCCTTCCAGAATATAGGCAAACAGCGGCGCATCATGCGTATGCCACTGAGTGACTTCGCCAGGATCCATCGTGATCTCAAGCGCTCTTACCGAGGGATTGTTCTGCGGGAAGGAAAGCTTTTCCCCTGCCACCGTGACATCGCTTTCAAAAACCTTACGCACCTTGTCGTAGGACGGTTGCGAGGTATCGGCGCGCGTAGTTGCATCACCCGACTGTGTGTCGGGTTTGGCAATCGGTTGCGTCGGTGCCGGTTTTTCGTTTGGCGTGATCGATTTGTCCGCAGCAAGCGCGGGCGCAGCGAGCAAAGAAGCGGCGACAAGCACGCCGGACAGAGTTTTCCAGGGTCTCATTTTCTTCCCGCAGGTTTCGATCACGTTCAAATCTCCGTACTGGAGCCAGGCGCCATCGACCTTACTTTGTCCGCCCCCGCACCAAGGGCTGTCGTAAACGCATCGGGGGTCTGATCAATGATCGGGAATGTTCCGAAGTGGCAGGGAATAATCGCATCGAAGTCGAAGAAGCGATCACATGCCATCGCCGCGACCCTGCCCCCCATTGTGAAGCGGTCGCCGATGGGAACGATGCCGACTTTCGGCCGGTAAATCTCGTTGATGAGTGCCATATCGGAGAATATGTCGGTGTCACCCATATGATAGACGACCTTCTTCCCCGGGACTTCGATGATGACACCGTGCGGGTTGCCAAGGTAGATCGCCTCACCGTCTCCCTGTTTCGAAGACGAATGTTCCGCCTTTGTCAGTGCGACCTTGAACGGGCCGGTATCAACCATGCCACCCGTATTCATCGGGCTAAAATTCTCAACGCCCTGACGATTGGCCCACATGCAGATCTCGAAGTTGGAAATCAGCTGAGCGCCGGTCTTTTTCAGGATGTCGATGCTGTCTCCGACATGATCGTCATGCCCGTGAGTCAGGATCAAATGGGTGACGCCATCGGCGACCTGATCGACGCTCAGGTCTTCCGGAAACGATGGGTTCCCGGTCAGGAAAGGGTCGACAAGGATGTTTGCTTCACCGGCTTCGATCTTGAATGCCGCATGCCCGTACCAGGTGATTTTCATAGGCATCTCCCGATTCAATTGAACGTCTCTTTTTTGAAGCATAGGCCGCCAACTGAAAACCGCAAGAACGCAGTCGAAGCAACCAGGCCTTGCATTCGCGTGTCCATGCTGGCCTTTTCGCAAATGCCCTGCTAAAGCCCCGGCATGGCAAATGATCCCGCTCTCTCTCTGGAAGATTTTCTCACCGCGTTGCCGGCAAATACCCGCCTGATCGGTCTCGACCTTGGCACCAAGACGATCGGTCTCGCACTGTCCGATCTCGGTCGTGGCATTGCGTCCCCCATGGAGACCATCAGGCGCAAGAAATTCACGACGGACGCCGAGCAGCTGTTGAAGCTTTGCACCGAACATGAAGTTGGCGGCATCGTTCTCGGTTTGCCTCTCAACATGGACGGCAGCGAAGGTCCGCGCGCGCAGGCAACACGTGCCTTTGCGCGCAATCTGTCCCAGAAAACCGACCTTCCGATCACCCATTGGGATGAACGCCTATCCACCGCCGCCGTCACGCGTACCCTGCTTGAGGCCGATTCCAGCCGTGCAAAACGGGCCGATGTCGTCGACAAGATGGCGGCAGCCTACATCTTGCAGGGCTTTCTGGACCGGCTCGGGTTTATGGGACTAGACTGAGCATGCGCTTCATCCCGATATTGTCCTGCCGCCAGATCGACTTCATTTGTGGGCCCTTACCCTAGCCACGAGACGTTTGGACTTCCCCAAACGCGAGAGCTCTCTTCATGTTTGTGACATTTGCTGCCCTGATGCCCGTGATCCTCGTCATCGCGTCCGGCTACCTGATCGCGAGAACCGGCGCGATCTCCGGGGAACAATGGCGCGGCGTTGAGAACCTGGCCTATTTCGTCCTGTTTCCGGCAGTCCTTTTTGAAACCATTTCAAAGGCCGATTTTGCGGCCTTTCCAACCTTCAACATGGGCGGCGCGCTGCTGGCCTCCATCTTTACAATGGCCGCGCTCCTTCTGGGTGCCCGCACTGCGATTGAGCGTACCTTCGGTATTCCGGCTGTCAGGTTCACGTCGATCTTTCAAGGCACGCTTCGCTGGAATGCGATGATTGCTCTTGCGATCGCGGACAATATTGCAGGCGAGACCGGACTGGCGCTGCTCGCCGTTGCCATGGTGTTCATGATCCCGGTCGTGAACGTACTGAGTATCCTCGTCCTGTCGCGCTATGCCAGCGGGGCAGCGCCAAGTGGCGCAAAGGTGCTCAAGGACCTGTTCACCAACCCCTTCATCCTTTCCATTGTTGCCGGCGTGCTGTTCAATCTCAGCGGCCTGACACTCCCAGGTGTTTTTGCAGACACGCTTGAGATTTTTGCGCGTGCCTCGCTGCCGATCGGAATTATCTGCGTTGGCGCAGGCCTGAACCTGAGCGCCCTTCGCCGGCCCGGGCCCGCTCTCACCATGGGCACGTTTTTGAGGCCATTGCTCATGCCTGTGCTCGCATTTGGGTTTGCGTCCCTTTTTGGCGTGGACGGCCCGGCATTCATGGCCATGATCGTCGCCAGCGCAGTCCCGTGCGCCAGCAATTCCTTTCTTCTTGCCAAGCAAATGGGCGGAGATGCAAAACTGATGGCGGAAATCATCACCTTGCAGACACTCGCTGCAACCGTGACTGTGCCCCTGGCGCTGCTCATTTTCACCTGACTTTCGCGTGCGGGGCCCGGAGCCGTGCTCTGCGTCATCCGGTGTGCATGTGGACAGCGGGCATGAGGTGAATTGTGTCTTGTGCACATCCCCGATTCGCCCTATAGGGATGGTCTCGATGACCGCGACAGATACCCATCGAGACAGCCCCTATCCCCATCGTCATTTGCTGGGCATTGAGGGCCTTCACCCCCACGAAATTCTGGGCCTTTTGGATCGTGCAGAGGAAGCTGTCGAGGTTTCCCGGCAAGTGCACAAGCGCAAGCAGGTCCTGGAAGGCCGAACCCAGATCAATCTGTTTTTCGAAAACTCGACGCGCACGCAGAGCTCGTTCGAGCTGGCCGGCAAACGGTTGGGAGCGGACGTCATGAACATGGCGGTGTCCCAATCATCGGTGAAGAAGGGCGAAACGCTGATCGATACGGCTGCAACGCTCAACGCTATGCATCCGGATCTTCTTGTCGTGCGACACCATGCAGCCGGCGCAGTTCACCTGCTCGCGCGCAAAGTCGGTTGCTCCGTTGTCAATGCCGGTGACGGCCCGCATGAGCACCCGACACAGGCGCTGCTCGACGCGCTCACCATCCGCCGGCACAAGGGTAAGATCGCCCGTCTGACAGTCGCCATATGTGGTGACATCGCGCATTCTCGAGTTGCCCGCTCAAACATCATTCTCCTGAATGCGCTCGGTGCGCGCGTGCGCGTCGTCGCGCCGACCACGCTGCTGCCGTCGGGAATTGCAAAGATGGGTGTCGAGGTCTTCAACGACATGCACGAGGGCCTGAAAGGCGCGGACATTATCATGATGCTGCGCCTCCAGCGCGAACGCATGAACGGTGCCTTCGTGCCCTCGGTGCGGGAATACTACCGCTACTACGGCCTTGATGCGGAAAAGCTGGCCTTTGCACGCGACGACGCCCTTGTCATGCATCCCGGACCGATGAACCGGGGGGTGGAGATCGATGCCTCCATTGCCGATGGGGCGCAAAGCCTGATCCGGGAGCAGGTCGAAATGGGGGTTGCCGTGCGCATGGCTGTCCTGGAAGCGCTCGCCGCCAATTTGCCGAACCACTAGAGGAACAAGATCGTGGCACTCGATACCCCCAGACCTCTGGTTCTCTCAAATGCCAGGGTGATCGACCCGGCCCGCGACCTCGACGCGCCCGGATCGATCATCATCGCCGACCGCACCATCCTGGCTGCGGGGCCGGAAGCCGCAAACCAGGGGGCGCCCTACGGCGCAGAAATCGTCGACTGCAAGGGGGCGATCGCCTGTCCGGGCCTGATTGACATGTGCGTTTCTGTCGGCGAGCCGGGCGCAGAGCACCGCGAAACACTTGCCAGCGCGTCTCAGGCCGCAGCGGCTGGCGGCGTGACCACAATCTGCACCATGCCGGACACCGATCCGGTTATCGACGACCCAGCCCTGGTTGACTTCATCCTGCGGCGCGCCCGCGACACTGCCATTGTCAACGTTCATCCGCTGGCCGCCCTAACCAAGGGGTTGGAAGGCAACGAGATGTCCGAGATCGGCCTCTTGAAAGAAGCCGGAGCCGTCGCTTTCACCAACGGGCACAAGTCCGTCAAGAATGCGCAGGTCATGCGCCGTATGATGACGTATGCGCGCGACTTCGATGCGCTCGTGATCCATCACACCGAGGATCCGGACCTTGCAGGCGGCGTCATGAATGCCGGCCTCAACGCAAGCTGGAAGGGTCTCTCCGGCGTCCCGCGCGAGGCCGAGATCATCATGCTGGAACGCGACCTTCGCCTCGTCGGCATGTCGAAGGGTAAGTACCACGCGAACCTGATCTCGACGTCCGAAAGCGCGGACGTGGTTCGCACCGGAAAGAAGCGCGGTCTCGACATCACGGCCGGCGTCTCAATCAATCACCTCACCCACAACGAAAACGACATCGGTGCCTATCGCACCTTCTTCAAGATGTCGCCGCCGTTGCGTGACGAAGATGACAGGCAAGCGATGATTGCAGCGGTCGCGAACGGTACCATCGATATCATTTGCTCGAACCATGATCCGCAGGACGTGGAAACAAAGCGGCACCCCTGGGCGGAGGCCGAGGACGGCGCAATTGGTCTTGAAACCCTGCTCGCGGCTGCGCTCAGGCTTTATCATTCAGAACAGGTCGACCTGATCACGCTTCTGGCGACCATGACGAACAGACCCGCCGACAGGCTGGGGCTGGAAACAGGACGTCTAACCAAGGGTGCGCCTGCCGACATCACCGTGTTTGATCCCGAACGGCCCTGGGTTCTGGAAAAAAGCACAATTCGCTCGCGCTCGAAGAACTCCCCTTTCGAAGATGCGCGTTTTTCCGGCCGCGTCATGCGAACAGTCGTCGCCGGCAAAACCGTCTACGCCTACTCCTGACGCGACCACCGCTCAGGTGAACAGACCATTCAGATTGCGTTCAGGTGAAATGGTGTTCGGTTGAGACATCTCGATCGCGCCAAAATTTGAGTGGACACTGGCGCGACGTCCTTAACTGAATGGTTTAGCCAATGCGTCTTGTCAGTCTCGTTTTCGGTGTCGTGGCCCTGTCCGTGACACCCGCCTCATCTGCCGATCTTTACATGAAATACAAGCTCTTTGCGGTCGGGCTGCCGATCGGCTCAGGTGTCGTGAATGTCGATATCAACGACAATGGCTATTCCATCGAGGCAAGTGGCGGGACATCAGCTTTCGGCAAGCTCGTCTCCGACGGCAAGGGCTCCGTCAAGGTCCACGGCGGCGTGAACGGCGGCGGTCTTGCACCCAAGAGCTACGCGCTCGAGGTCAAGAGCGATGACGAGAACGGGACGGTGTCGATGAAGATGCGCAAAGGCAAAATCGACAAGGTTGCCGTCAATCCGCCCCAAGACCGCATGAACCAACGCATCAAGGTGACACCCGAACATCTGAAGAACGTGCTCGACCCGCTGACCGCTGCCGTCTTCCCGGCGCCCAAGGGACTTTCGCCCGAGAGCTGCAACCGGACACTGGAGCTTTACGACGGCAAGGAGCGCTACAACGTTCACCTGAGCTACAAGTCGCGGCGGAAGGCAAAGACTTCCGACGGGCGTTTCAACGGCGACGTGCTGGTCTGCCGGGCTCGTTACGAGCCGATTGCCGGGCACCGGCCAAAGCGCAAGACCATCCAGGAACTCGCCAAGAACAAATCAATGGAGATCTGGCTCGCCCCTGTCGGCGACAAGCCCTACCTCGTGCCGCTCAGAGCGAGCATGAACGCGCCCTTCGGTCCGTTGGTGGTTCAGGCGGAAAAATACAAACTCAAGGGCTGATTTCACCTCCCCATCCCTTGTTCCCTGCCGGTGAAAGCAAGCCAGGGATCTGAAATTCCGTATTTTTCACAAGCCCCGGACTTGATCCGGGGAACCATGCAGTTACATTGCCGAAACGTTCCGTGTCCGCGCGTCAGGGGAGACAATCCGCGTGCCTGATCCCATCAGCTGGGAATTCGCCTGGCCCTATTATCTGGGCGCCCTTTTGTTCGGCTACTTGCTCGGATCGATCCCGTTCGGACTGGTTTTCACACGCATGGCCGGACTTGGCGATATCCGCAATATCGGTTCGGGAAACATTGGCACCACGAATGTCCTGCGCACGGGCAGAAAGTCGCTTGCAGCCGCCACGCTTCTCGGAGACGGCCTGAAAGGCACAGCTGCGGTGCTGATCGTGAGCGCTCTTTATGGGCAGGAAATGGCGCTTGTTGCGGGATTCGGCGCCTTTCTTGGACATCTCTTTCCGGTTTGGCTGAAGTTCAAGGGTGGCAAGGGCGTCGCCACCTATATCGGCATCATGCTCGGACTGTTCTGGCCGATGGGACTGCTCTTTATCGCCATATGGATCGGCATGGCACTGATCTTCCGTTACTCGTCCCTCTCCGCACTCACGGCAAGCCTTGCCACGCCAGTCCTGCTCTATTTTGTCTTCAGCCGGGTTCAACTTGCGGAAATGGCCCTGCTGATGACGGTGCTGCTCTGGGCCAAGCACCATGAGAACATCGGGCGGCTGCTGCGCGGCGCGGAAAGCAAAATCGGTGCAAAGTCGACTGCAGCGCCAGAACCAGAACCTGATGCCGGCAGCGGAGGCTCATGAGCGGCGTCAGCTCCTATAAAGCGTTCAGCCTCACCGAGGATCAGCGACTTGCGTGGCTGCGTTTAATAAGATCGGAAAACATCGGCCCAGCTCTTTTCCGCGATCTTTTGAACCACGCCGGTTCTGCCGAACGGGCTCTGGAGATGCTGCCCGAACTCTCCAAACGGGGCGGCAAGAAAAGCTACCGCCTGTGTCCGGTTGAAGATGCTGTGGCAGAACTCGAGGCGCACAAGCGGTTTGGTGCGAGACTTGTCGCTCTGGGAGAAGCCCACTATCCGCCACACCTGAAACACATTGACGGCCCGCCGCCATTGCTGTCGGTGAAAGGTGGCGAGGTCCCGGTGGCCAGCCGAATGGTCGCAATTGTCGGAGCGCGAAACGCATCGCTTTCGGGTCGCAAGCTGGCCGGAAACTTTGCGCGCGACCTTGGCGCTCATGGTTTTGCAATCGCATCCGGGCTCGCACGCGGGATTGACGCCGCCGCTCACGAAGCAGCCTTGCAGACAGGGACGCTGGCCGTCTTCGCCGGTGGTCTCAATGTGCTCTATCCTCCGGAACATGGACGCCTACTCGCTGCAATGCTCGACGCAGGCGGCGCCGCGATCAGCGAGATGCCGCTCGGGTGGAAGCCGCGCGGCAGGGACTTTCCGCGTCGCAACAGGCTGATATCCGGGGTTTCCCTCGCCGTGGTCGTGATTGAGGCTGCCAAGGCATCTGGTTCGCTCCACACTGCCCGCTTCGCCCTTGAGCAGAACCGGGACATATATGCGGTCCCGGGCTCACCGCTGGACCCGCGCTCGGAAGGTGCAAACGCCTTGATCAGGCAAGGTGCAACACTCGCGAGATCTGCGGACGATGTGCTTGAAGGACTTGCCGGCCGGGTCGAGCCGGATCTTCCGCTGTTTCGCGGCATTACGGAACCGCCGGGCGAACGGTCTGCTGCATCCCACGAACCGGATGACAGGCTGCGCAGCAAGATCGTCGAAGCGCTCGGTCCTGCGCCCGTGGAGCTTGACGAACTGATCCGGTTTGTCGAAGCGGACGCCCGCTCGGTCAACGTTATCCTGCTTGAGCTGGAACTCGCCGGACGGCTTGAACGTCATGCAGGACAGAAAGTGTCCCTGCTGATGGGGACGTCCTGACAGCAAGTGAGGCCGCCGACTGGCAGCCTCTCTGGGCTAGCGCCCGGTCAGGCGGCGCGCACCTCCCGGAGGAAGTTCGAGACCATTGAACTCAGAGTGTTGGCTTTTTCCGACAGGTCCTGCGCTGATCCGAGCATTTCATTGGCAGCGACACCGGTTCGATCGGCGCTTTCGTTCAGATCGGTGATCGTCGCGGTCACCTCATCCGTTCCGCTGGCAGCCTGGTTGATGCTCTGGGCAATCTCGTGTGTTGCGGCATTCTGCTGTTCGACGGCTTCTGCAATCGCCCTGGCGATCTCGGCCACGGTTTCGATCTCGGTCGCAATTTCCTCGATCGCCTTCATTGTGCCGTTGGTGTCCTGCTGAATGGCGTTGATCTGCGCGGCGATATCCTCGGTTGCTTTCGAGGTCTGGTTGGCGAGGCTTTTGACTTCCGAAGCGACCACGGCAAAGCCCTTGCCGGCTTCACCGGCACGTGCCGCTTCGATGGTGGCATTGAGCGCCAACAAGTTGGTCTGCTCCGCGATACCAGTGATCAGATTCAGAACTTCGCCGATATCGGCGACCTTGCCCGAAAGCTCCTGCATTCTTTCCCGGCTTTCCTTGGTCACGTTGAAGGCCTGAACAGTCTTGTTCGACTGCTCGTTGACCTGGCTGGTGATCTGCTGGATCGAGGCGCCGAGTTCTTCCGCAGCGGATGCGACGGTCTGAACGTTGTTGGAGGCCTGTTGCGCGGAGCCGGCAACGCCAGAGGCCTGGACGCGCGACTGTTCGGCCGTATCGGACAAGGAACCTGCGGTGTGCGTCATCTCCAGGGAAGACTGCGAAACGTCTTCAACGATCGCGCCAACGCCCTGTTCGAAGTCACGGGCGAGCGTCTCCATGGCTTCCGCTTTTTCCAGGCGCGCACGTTCGTCGGATTCCCGTGTGGTCTGTTGCAGGTTCTCCACTTCCAGCGCATTGGCCTTGAAGACATGCACTGCCTGGATCATGTCGCCGATTTCGTCGCTGCGGCGGGTTTCCTCGATTTCAACACTCAGGTCCCCTTGGGACAACCGGCCCATAACGCCATTGAGGGATTTAAGCGGACTGGTGACACCCCTGTTGACGAACAGAGAGATGCCGATACCGGTCGCAATCGACAAGGCAAGCAGCCCCCAAAGGACATTGCGCGATAGCGAAATGCTGCTTTGCAGATCGTCCAGTGCCTGCTGTTCGCTGGCAATCGCCTGATCGGCCAGAGCGTTAATCTCACTTTCAAGGACGGCAATGAGCTCCTGCTGCATCTGATCGATCGACGCAATCGCCTGCAGCTTGAGTTCAGGCTTGTACATATCGAAAATCTTGCGGCCGCCTTCGTCCAGAACCTTGTGAAGTTCTTCGACCTTGGCGAGCTGTTCCTGTTCCTTCTCATCGGTCTCGAGCATGCCGAACAGGCCCAGAAATCCCCCGAACGTTTTCGAATACTTGTCGAAATCGGCGGCCGCATTCACGTCGCCGCGCATATGGGCATTCAAAGAGGAAATCATGTCCCCGCCTTCGTCGACCATCTCAAGATAGTACTGGATGCTTGGCAGGCGCTCGTTGAGGACCTCGTCCAGATCAAGCGCGAAGGCAGCGCCGCTGATTTCCTGCGTTTTCAGGTTGTCCAGAATTTTTTCAAGTTCCAAGCCGGTTGCGCTCAGCTCGTTCGCAGCCATTTGCGCCGATCGTTCATTGGCAGGATCAAAGCGATCGAACACCTCGGTGATCGCACGGTCCCGATAAAGCAGGATGTTGCTGTCCAGAAGCTGAACACCGGCATCCTCGTCGCCCACGATCTGGCGGTATTCGCCGAGTTCGGCCTGAAACTCCTGAAATTTTTGTTCAAAAGTCGTTCGCTTGCCTTCCTCTCCGCTCACGAATTCAAGCACGCTCGAATTCATGGCGTTGAGGTTATCCAGCATGGAAAGTGTAAGGATTGCCGTCGGGACGGCCACTTCTTTGACCTGTGTGGCCTTTTCACTGACCGTGTTGTTGATAATCTGCACGCCAAGCGTGACGGTGCCGACTAGACCGAGTAAGCCCAAAAGTGGAATACCGATCTTTTTCCCGACGGTCAGTTTCATTATGCCCCTCCTATAGAAAGTGCAGGTTTTCCCCAGCAACGGACACAAATGCCCGCAAATCCCGCAAACAAACTCAGCCAGAATTCTTAAGAAATGCTGCCCATCAATCAGATCAGTTTGGTTTTACATGCGAGATATTTAAATATAAAATCTTAGGTTGTAACCAATTGTGTACCTTACACAGAAAAATACAAATGATTTTGGGTTATCATATTGCAACCACAGCCTTTTTGGCTGAACGCATTCAGACCTGACGTTTTTTGATTTTTGTTGTCTGAGACCTGCTTTCCGCCGAATCACAAAACCAAGGAGAGCGAACAAGCATCAGACGGTCACTTGACCCCAGACGCGCAAAGGTCCATTTGACAGGCGGCGCCCGATCCTTGATCGTCAGCGCACCTTATTTCTCCTTCTCCACCGGACGGGGGCTCCGTTTCCGGCAAAAAAATTTGGGTAAGAATGAACGTCGTCATTGTGGAATCGCCGGCGAAAGCCAAGACGATCAACAAATATCTTGGCTCCGATTACACCGTTCTGGCTTCATACGGTCACGTCCGTGATTTGCCTCCGAAGGACGGCTCGGTTCAGCCTGACGACAATTTTGCCATGAGCTGGCAGGTAGACAGCAAATCCCAAAAGCGTCTCAGCGAAATCGCGAGCGCGGTAAAGGATGCTGACCGCCTTATCCTGGCAACTGACCCTGACCGTGAAGGGGAAGCGATTTCGTGGCACGTTTTGGAAGTGCTTCAAAAGAAGCGCGTGCTGAAGGACAAGCAGGTTGAGCGCGTCGTCTTCAACGCGATCACCAAGAAAGCCATTCTCGAGGCGATGGACAATCCGCGGCAGCTCGACGCGCCCCTCGTCGACGCCTATCTCGCACGCCGCGCCCTCGACTATCTTGTAGGCTTCACCCTGTCGCCGGTGCTCTGGCGGAAGCTTCCCGGGGCACGTTCAGCCGGCCGCGTCCAGTCCGTCGCGCTGCGGCTGATCTGTGACCGCGAAATGGAAATCGAAACCTTCTGCGCACAGGAATACTGGTCGATTTTCGCGAATATGAAGACCCCCGCGGGCGATATGTTCCAGGCGGGTGTCACCGGGTTCGACGGCAAGAAAATCGGACGGCACGACATTGCCAACGAATCCGAAGCATCGACAATCAAGGCGATGCTCGAAAGCGCAAGTTTCCGCGTCGACAGCGTCGCTTCCAAACCCGCACGACGCAATCCGGCTGCCCCGTTCACAACGTCCACCCTGCAACAGGAAGCGTCCCGCAAACTCGGCTTTGCCGCTTCCCGGACGATGCAGGTTGCCCAAAAGCTCTACGAGGGCATTTCGATTGGCGGCGAAACCTCGGGCCTCATTACCTATATGCGTACCGATGGTGTACAGATCGCAGGTGAGGCTGTCGCCGCCGCCCGCAGCGTGATCGGGCAGGATTTCGGCGACAAATACGTGCCGGAAAAGCCGCGCCATTATTCCTCCAAGGCAAAGAACGCGCAGGAAGCCCACGAGGCGATCCGCCCGACCGACCTGTCCCGCCGTCCAAAGGACGTGGCACGCTTTCTCGATCCGGACCAGGCGAAGCTCTACGAGCTGATCTGGAAGCGGACCATGGCGTCGCAGATGGAATCCGCGGTTCTGGAACGCACGACAATCGAGATTCTCGCCAAGGGATCCGGCAAGAGCGCAAACCTGCGCGCGACCGGATCCGTCGTGCGTTTTGACGGCTTCCTTGCGCTCTACCAGGAAAGCAAGGACGACGAGGAAGACGAGAATTCGCGCCGCTTGCCGCCGGTCGAAAATGGAGCTGAACTGACGGCTGCTTCGGTTGACGGCAAGTCAGAAGCCATCGAGGCTACGCAGCACTTCACAACGCCGCCACCGCGATACACCGAAGCCAGTCTCGTGAAGAAAATGGAAGAGCTGGGTATCGGCCGCCCGTCCACCTACGCGTCCACTTTGCAGACACTGCGCGATCGCGATTACGTCGAACTGGACAAGAAACAGCTTGTCCCACAGGACAAGGGGCGCATCGTCACCGCGTTTCTGGAAAGCTTTTTCCACCGCTATGTGGAGTTCGATTTCACGGCAAGCCTTGAAGAACAGCTCGACAAGATTTCCGCCGGCGAATTGTCCTGGCTGGATGTCTTGCGCGATTTCTGGACGAATTTCTCAGGCGCTGTCGATGAAATCAAGGACCTTCGGGTTGCGGAAGTGATTGATGCGCTCAACGAGCTTCTTGGACCGCACATCTTTCCACCCAAGGAAGACGGCACCAATCCACGGCAATGCCCATCCTGCGACACCGGCCAGCTCTCGCTGAAAGTGAGCCGCTGGGGCGCCTTTATCGGCTGCTCCAACTACCCGGAATGCGGCTATACGCGACAGCTTGGCAAACCGAACGGCGAAGACGGTGAAGCCGACGAAGGTCCCAAGGTGCTCGGCGTCGACCCGGAATCGGGCCTGGATGTCTCCCTGCGCAACGGCCGCTTCGGACCTTATGTGCAGCTCGGCGAAGAAGCCAAACCCAAGCGGGCCTCGCTGCCCAAGGGCTGGTCGGCGCCGGACATGGACCTGGAAAAAGCACTGCAGCTGCTGTCGCTGCCGCGTGAAGTTGGCCTCCATCCGGAAGACGGCAAGATGATCACAGCTGGTATCGGCCGCTATGGTCCGTTTGTCCTGCACGAAGGAACCTACGCCAACCTGTCCTCGGCTGATGAGGTCTTTTCGGTCGGCATCAACCGCGCCGTGGATGCACTAGCTGAAAAGCGCGCCAAGGGCGGCGGCCGGCGCGGCGCTGCCGCGACACCGCTCAAAGAACTCGGCGAGCATCCGGAAGAAGGCGGTCCGGTCAATGTTTATGACGGTCGTTATGGTCCTTACGTTAAACACGGCAAGATCAACGCGACCTTGCCCAAGGATACCGACCCGAAGGCCGTTACCCTGGAGCAGGCTGTCGAACTGATTGCAGCAAAAGCTGCCAAAGGCGGTGGAAAAAAGAAAACCGCTGCAAAGAAGACGACAAAGAAAGCAAACGGAGGCGCGAAGTCCTCCGCCAAGAAAACGGCTGCCGAAAAGACGACGGGAAATACGACAGGCAAGGCCAAGGTAGATGCGTCGTCGGAAGAGGTGCCCTGGGATGACGCGACTTGAGCGCCAAACGGATTAACACCCGCAAACACACCAAACGCAAACACGCCAAAGTTCCAGGCGAGATGCCTTCCCGAGAAGACATTCTCGCCTTTGTCGCCGATAATCCTGGCCGGGCAGGAAAACGGGAAATTGCCAGACACTTCGGTATCATTGGCGGCGCTCGCATTCACCTGAAAAAGATGCTGAAGGACCTCTCCGAGGAGGGCCTGATCGAAAAGCGCAACAAGCGCATGATCCGGCCGGGAGACCTGCCACCCGTCTTTGTTGCCAACCTTGTCGGACGAGACCGCGACGGCGACCTTCTTGGCACCCCACTAGACTGGGACGACGAGGCAGGCGAACCACCAAGAATTCTGGTTCTGTCGGGCAAAACCAAATCAACGCAGCCCGGTGTCGGGGACAGAGCCCTGATCCGATTGACGGAAGCAGAAGCCGGACCTGAAGCTGACCACGTTGCTCGGGTGATGAAGGTTCTGGAAAAGAAGCAGGGCGCAATCCTCGGCATCTTCAGGAAACGGGACGGAGACCGACCGCCCTATCTGGAACCGATTGACCGCAAGCAGCGCGAACTGGATGTCGACCCGTCTGACCTGAAAGAAGCTGATGACGGCGACTTGGTCAGCGTTCAGGTAACGCGCTCCGGCCGCTATGGTCATCCACGCGCATCCATCGTTGAGCGTTTCGGCTCGATGAATTCGGAGAAGGCGATTTCCGAGATCGCCTTGCAGTCCCACGGTATCCCGCATGTTTTTCCGGCTGCTGTGGAAGCCCAGGCAGAGGCGGCGAAACCGGTCAAGACACTCGGCAAGCGCGAGGACTGGCGCCGGATCCCGCTGATCACGATCGATCCGCCGGATGCGAAAGACCATGACGATGCGGTCTTTGCCGAAGCTGACGACACTGCCGAGAACGAAGGCGGTCAGATTGTCTATGTGGCCATTGCCGATGTCGCGCACTACGTCACGCCCGGCTCTCCGATGGACCGGGAAGCCAATATCCGCGGCAATTCGGTCTATTTTCCCGACCGCGTGATCCCGATGCTGCCGGAACGCATTTCCAATGTGCTTTGCTCCTTGCGTGAGAAGGAAGACAAGCCGGCCTTGGCGGTGCGCATGGTTTTCGACAAGAACGGGCGCAAACTCACGCATACATTTCACCGCATTCTGATGCGCTCTGCTGCGAAGCTCTCCTATCAGCAGGCACAAAAGGCGATTGATGGCGTTCCGGACGACAAGAGCGAACCGCTGTTGGAGGGCATCCTCAATCCGCTCTGGGACGCCTATGCCGTCCTGAAAAAAGGCCGGGATGCCCGGGAACCGCTGGAACTCGACCTGCCGGAGCGCAAGATCAAGCTGAAGAAGGATGGAACCGTCGATCACGTCTTCGTGCCGGAGCGGCTGGATGCGCACAAGCTGATCGAGGAATTCATGATCCAGGCCAATGTTGCGGCCGCGGAGACACTGGAAAAGAAGAAGAGCCCCCTGCTCTACCGGGTTCACGACGCCTCTACACCGGAGAAGCTCGAGAACCTCAAAGACTTTCTCTCCACGCTCAACATGAAGCTGCCGTCGAGCGGTGGCCTGCGCCCTTCCGCGTTCAACGGTATTCTGGCGAAGGTGAAGGACACCCCGCAGGCACATCTTGTGAACGAGGTGGTTCTGCGCAGTCAGGCCCAGGCGGAATATACGCCGCAGAACATCGGCCACTTCGGTCTCAATCTGCGCCGGTATGCGCACTTCACCTCACCGATCCGGCGATATGCGGACCTGATCGTCCACCGGGGGCTCATTTCCGCTCTCGGTTTGGGGACCGACGGACTGCCAGAGGGAATTGAGAGCAAACTGGAAGCCATTGGGGCGGAAATCTCGGGGGCCGAGCGGCGCGCCATGCTGGCCGAACGCGACACGATCGACCGGTTGATCGCGTTGTGGATGAGCGACCGGATCGGTGCGACTTTCCAGGGACGTATCGCCGGCGTCGTGAAGTCTGGTCTGTTCATCCGGTTGCAGGACACCGGAGCAGATGGCTTTGTTCCGGCCTCGACCATCGGTCTCGACTATTACCGATATGACGAAGGGTCGCACGCGCTGGTAGGTGACAAAACCGGCGAGACTTACCAACTTGGCGATGAAGTGGAAGTCAGGCTGGTGGAAGCTGCACCGTTTGCCGGTGCACTGACATTCGAGTTGCTCAGTCACGGACGCATTGCAGGCAAGAAGATCCGCAAGGCGGCACCGAAAGCCAGACGTGGTCCGCCCAAGGGCGCCCGCACCAAGACCTCCAGCAAAAAACCGAGCCGAAGGAGGCCAAGGTGACGGTTCGATACGATTTGAACGACGAAGTGGAAATTCCGGACGGCCACGCGGAAAAACCACGCCGCCCGATCTTTCGTTCAATGATGCGCGGCGCCATGAACAGATGCATGCATTGCGGCCGCGGCAAGTTGTTCGACGGGTTTTTGACGACCCGGCACGCCTGTCCGGACTGCGGCGAGGAGTTTCACCACCATCGCGCAGACGACGCACCGCCCTATTTCACGATCACGATCGTCGGCCACATCATCATTCCAGCGCTGCTCATTGTGGAGGTCATGTGGCGCCCGGCCATCTGGATCCACATGTCGATCTGGCTTCCGCTGACCTTGCTGTTATCTTTGGCCTTGATGCGCCCCATCAAGGGGGCACTTGTTGGGCTGCAATGGGCGCTTTACATGCACGGGTTCGATCCCGATGCAGAAGATGATTTTCCGGTCGCTCCCGCGCCCTCTGAAAGGATTTCATGACCGGTTCCTTCGAAAAGCAACTGGCGAAAGACGAACGGGCCGGCGACTATCCCTACATCCGGCCGAAAGACGCCGCGACGCTGCTCATTCTGGATCGCAGCTCCAGCGGACATGTTCGGCTGTTGATGGGCCGGCGTCACATGCGGCACACTTTCATGCCCGGCAAGTTCGTTTTCCCCGGGGGGCGCGTCGATCCGGCTGACTCCCGCATCGCCAATGTTCTGCCCTATCACCCGGATGTGGAAGCCAAACTGTCCCATGGATTGAAGAACAGCAAGTCAGCTGCGCGGGTGCGTGCGCTCGCGCTTGCTGCCATCCGTGAGACCTATGAGGAAGCCGGTCTGTTCGTAGGCCGGAAGTGCGACGGGCAGCAAATGCGTCTCGGCACCGGCTTTGAAGCCTTCCAGGAGCGGGGTATCCAGCCGGATCTTGGAGGTTTGCGGCTGATCGCCAGGGCGATAACGCCTCCCCAGCGCCCACGGCGCTTCGATACACGTTTTCTGGCGGTTTGGGCCGGCGAAATCGCCGACCGGCTTCCGGAAGGAACCGGCCCTTCCGGCGAACTTGAGGACTGCGCCTGGCTGACTTTCGAGGAAGCCCGCGAGAAAGAATTGCCGCTGATCACCACGAAGATCCTGACCGATCTGGAAGAACGGCTGTCTGCAGATCCTGATCTTTCGCCCACAACTGATGTCCCGTATTATTTTTTCAGGAAAGGCAGTTTCGTCCGCAGTTCGATCTGAGGCACTTGAGCCACATCTTTGGTGTCGACGGTAAGTCAGCAATTTTCGTTCCGAAGCCAAGCAAGCGCTTGACTTTCGCGCTCCGATGAGTAGTTTGCGCGCTAATTTCAGACATTGGGGCAGACTCACCGCCAGCCAATCTGGCCATGAGAAATCTTTGCCCGACAACCGAGAACAGGATCCAAGGCCATGGCCAAGGCGACAACAATCAAAATCAAGCTTCAGTCCACGGCGGACACCGGTTTCTTCTATGTCACGAAGAAGAACTCCCGCACTATGACCGAAAAAATGGTCAAAAGAAAATACGACCCGATTGCCAAGAAGCACGTCGAGTTCAAAGAAGCCAAAATCAAGTAATTCCGGCCATCACCGGAACATCAAGAACCCGCCCTCACCGGCGGGTTTTTTGTTGATAAAATCGAAGCTGGAAACGGCGAAACGCCAGCCCGAACTATTCTCTGGCAGGAAGATCGAATTTTAAGGGTTAGTAGTGGTCGGCGGGAACACGGCATTCGAGGAGGCCACTCTTCGGCCGGTTCCCTGCCGACCTGCCCCACGGACCCAGGAGATGCGGCGGACCTGAGCACTCCGAGGGGAAACTTTTGCCAAACTCAGCGTTAGGACAATTGCCTTATCGTCAAAGTCACGATCAGGTAAAACCCTAACCTGCGGCCACACTACCGTATTGTAACCCAATTGCAATATTTTCTGCAAAATATGCACAGATACAATGGGATTTTAGTAAATCCGTAACCTTAACGTGAAGCTAGGTTGCCAGCGAAACGAACTACTCACGCACCGTAACGCGTCGCACAACATCTTTTGATTGTGTCAAAACTTGCCGTTTTCTTTGCCGTATAAAGATTTCGATGAAAGCGCAAGTGTCAGGCTTCGCCCAGATATACCCGGACAGTTTCAAGAAACTTTGCAACCGATATCGGCTTGGAAATGTAGGCTTCACATCCACCCTGGCGAATGCGTTCCTCATCGCCTTTCATGGCAAAGGCTGTGACGGCAATGACCGGAATTGCGGAGATCGTTTCGTCTTCCTTGATCCATTTGGTCACTTCCAGACCGGACACTTCGGGCAACTGTATGTCCATCAGGATCAGATCCGGATGATGCTCACGGGCGAGCTGCAGGGCCTCAATGCCGGTGCGGGTCTGAAGTGTATTGTAGCCGTGCGCTTCCAGCAGATCATGAAACAACTTCATGTTCAGCTCGTTGTCTTCCACGATCAACACGGTTTTTGCCATACAATCCGGCCCTTCGCCCGGCGCCCTGCCGGTCCTATTTTCTCGACCCAGTCTTTTGATGCGGTAGAACCCTGCCCCCACCCGCATTAGATTTGTTGTAACCCGGAATCGTTTCAGAAAGGCAAAAAAACACAATGAAAAATATACAGGGAAAGTCATTATCCGTTGAAGAAGCTCAAGGAATTGCCACTGAAGCGCTTCTTCAACTCAGCCGGGACCCTGAACAGATCGGCCGATTTCTTGCATTTTCTGGAATCGGACCGGATATGATTCGATCTGCTGCCAACGAACCCGGCTTCCTGGCGGGTGTGCTTGAATTCTACATGTCGGACGAGCCATTGCTGCTGGCTTTTTGTGAAAATTCCAGCATAAGGCCGACCATGATCGCCGCCGCCCGCTATGTCCTTGGAGGGGGCCAGGAAGACCATGTCTGAACCGACTCCCGTCCTGCCGGACGTGCTTGCACAGATCCAGGCGCTGCCGTCCTCAACCAGACGACTGATTGTCTGCGATGTCGATGAGGTGATCCTTCATCTGATCAAGCACCTGGAAGACTACCTGCACGAACGCGACCTTGCCTTTTTGAGCCACCAATACCGCTTCACGGGCAATATCGGCCAGCGCAAGGACCGGACCGCGTTGACTTCCGATGAAGTCCGGCGGCACCTGTTGACGTTTTTCGATGAGGTTAGTCACAGGCAGGACATGGTGCACGGCGCAGACAAGGCGCTCGCAAAGCTTTCCGAGAACTGGGACATCGTTTTGCTGACTAATCTTCCGGGCGGGCACAACAAGCCCCTGCGCGAGAAGCTGCTGTCCGACATGGGCATCCCGTTTCCCGTTGTGACCAATTCCGGTGCAAAGGGCGGTGCCGTGGCGGCTCTTGCAGCGCAGCGCTCTGCTCCCGTTGTCTTTATCGATGACAGTCCGACCAACCACACGTCCGTACAGGCATCCCTGCCCTCGGCGGTCCAGATCCAGTTCATTGCAGACGCGAGGTTCAGGGCGAATGCTGAACAAGATGCTCACATCGACCTGCTGACAGGTGATTGGCAGGAGACGGCTGCCTTCATCAGGGCTATCTTTTGAAGCGAGAACTGAGCCAGGCCAGGTTCGAAGGATAGCGGCGCCTTATCGTGACTCAAAACCATCAAGGACCAAAAGCTTTATGCAGGGATTGTGGCGCCAGGCCGGAGGCCGGGTCCAGCCGCTGCCATTCCTGCGGCAGTCCGCGCCTTGTGTCGCATTCTGAGCTCGACGCGCTGGCGATCGCGCATATTGATTGCGATGCGTTTTATGCGTCCGTTGAAAAGCGGGATAATCCGGAACTGCAGGACGTTCCGGTCATTGTGGGGGGCGGTCAGCGCGGCGTCGTCTCAACCTGCTGCTACATCGCGCGCATCTACGGTGTGCGCTCGGCAATGCCGATGTTCAAGGCGCTTGAGGCCTGTCCGGACGCAGTAGTCATCAGACCGAACATGGAAAAGTACTCGAAGGTGGGGAAGGAAATCCGCGAACGGATGCGAGCGCTCACACCGCTTGTCGAGCCCCTTTCCATCGACGAAGCCTTTCTCGACCTGACCGGCACCGAACGGCTGCATCAGGCCACGCCTGCCGAAACGCTGGCGCGGTTTGTCAGAGGGCTTGAATCCGATATCGGCATTTCAGCCTCCGTCGGTCTCGCGCCAAACAAGTTTCTGGCAAAACTTGCTTCGGACCTTGAAAAACCAAGGGGGTTTTCCGTGATCGGTGCCGCGGAAGCAGAAGACGTGCTGGCCGCGATGCCCGTCGGACGCATCTGGGGCGTCGGCAAGGTGTTTCAAAAGAAGCTGGAAAAGGACGGTATCAAGACCATCGGCCAACTCCAGACGATGGATGCTGCGGATCTTGCGCGTCGTTACGGATCAATCGGCCTCAGGCTGGCAACGCTTTCCCACGGCGACGACAGCCGGACAGTCAAGCCTTCGCGCGGTGCGAAGAGCATTTCGACGGAAACCACGTTCCGAACGGACATCTCCAGCCTGGATACCCTTCGGCCAATCCTGCGGAACCTGTCGGAGAAAGTGTCCGCAAGACTGAAAAAGTCAGACCTCTCGGGGCGCGGTATCACGTTGAAATTGAAGACCGGCGACTTCAAGACCATTACCAGAGCGCGGCACCTGACCGATCCGACGCAACTTGCCGACAAGATTTACGCCGCAGGCGAAGCGCTGCTTGAAAACGAAGTGGATGGCCGCAGGTTCAGGCTTATCGGCATCGGTGTCAGTGATCTGGAGGCCGCCGACCGCGCCGACCCGGAGGATCTGCTCGACCAATCGGCAGAGCGCCGCAAGCATGCAGAGCTGGCCGTGGACAAGCTTCGCGACAAGTTTGGCAACGCCGCTGTAGAGCTTGGTCTCACGCATGTTGCCAGAACGGCGGAAAAACCCAGAAAGTCTTGAATTTTGGAACTACTGCTGTGAGCAGTTTCCCTCGTCATACACCTCGAGCGCAGCCATTTTTCCCTTGATGCTGAAATCGCCGTAATCCAGGTTCAGCCGCCCGCTGACACCGTTTTGAAAAAGCCAGAAGGACAACTGGTAGACCGGGGTCAGTTCGCCGGTCGCGTCCTCGGCGCCCGGATCGAAATAGGCGACCGTCACCGGCCAGTAGCTCAGACCTGCGAGCGAGGCTTCGGGACTGTCGGCGTCAGCCTTTATCGGACTTGCCGCCTTTGCGCCGATCACCGTTGTCGTGGAATAGACCTTTTCGCCAGTTTCAGCACCGTCATAAATATCAGCCGTGAGGAAGGACACCCCCTCCTCGGCGGCTTTGAGAACCGAGAGCAGGTGTTCCGTCGGGAAGAGGACCTCTCGGCCGATCTCAAGCGATTTTTCCGAAGGCTCCTTGAGTTCGACTGTCTTGGCGTCGGAGCCGACGCGCGCAGTTCCTCTCGTTTCTTCCACGAGCTCCTGATCCACATAGGTCTTGGACAGGAACTGGTAGCTCTCCGCTTGAGGCTCCTCGAAAGACGTCGTCTGCAGGTCGGTTACCTGCGATCCGCCATCCGTGTTCTGAAATCTTGTGACAAAACGGAAATTGACGCTGTAGCCGTCACAGGAATTTCCGGAAAACTCGTAGACCATCCGACCGCTCAGTCCGGCGATCCCGGCATTGTCATCCGATTCACCAAGCTTCATGTCATAGACTGCCCGGTGCGGAACCAGCTTGTGGCCGGCCTTGCTGCTGACTGTCGCGCCGGTCGCGGCCACCGGAAGCAGGCTGGCCGTTGCGATCATTGCAAAAAAGGAGCCGGCCAAAGACACGGACATCAGAACGCGCGACATGTGTTATTCCTCAATTCTCCTCCGGCCGGTCCTGCCGCCGGATCTCTTAGATTTCATTATGCGATTATCTGCACCTTTCGCTACCGCGAAAATGCAGAAGAACGATAAAACCCCAGATAGCATGCATTATCTCACACGACTGATCCCGGTGTGATGTTGCGAAATACAATTCGCTCACCTCGATTGATCGATTTTCCACCCGCTTTCGGATTTGGCCTTGTCAGCATTTTCAATTTGCGCCAAAGACACGGCGAATTCGCCCAACCCGGAGACCCCAAATGAGCACCATCGAAAACCGCCTCGCTGACCTTGGCATTTCCCTGCCTGAAGCTGCAGCGCCGGCCGCCAACTACGTTCCGTTCGTCAAAACCGGAAACCAACTCTTTGTTTCCGGGCAGCTTCCAATGGCAAGCGGCAAGATCGAGGTAACCGGCAAGCTCGGCGACACTGTTGGGCTGGACGAAGGCAAGGCGGCCGCCAAGGCTTGCGCAATCAACCTTCTGGCCCAGGCAAAGGCCGCCACGGGTGATCTCGACAAGGTAACGCGCCTTGTGAAAATTGTCGGCTTCGTCAACTCGACCGCGGACTTCACCGACCAGCCTCAAGTCATCAATGGGGCATCCGACTTCCTCGTTGACGTCATGGGCGATAAAGGACGCCACGCCCGCTCTGCAGTCAGCGCAGCCTCCCTTCCCTTCGGTGCCGCCGTTGAAATCGAAGCGATCTTCGAAATCGAGGCCTGATTTTCCAAAGACACCACGAGGCAACGCCCGGCGGGACGACAGCCAACACATGCAGACAGATCTTGAAACCATTTTCGCGCGGCCGATTGCGCACCGCGGGTATCATGATGCCGACAACGGCATGATGGAAAACACGCCGACGGCGATATCGCGGGCGATTGAAAAGAACTTCGCGATCGAGGTCGACCTGCAGGAAACGGCTGACGGCGAAGCGCTTGTTTTCCATGACTATACGCTGGACCGTCTGGCGGAAGGCACAGGCAGGGTTATCGACTTTCCGTCATCTGAACTGGTTCAAATTCATATGAAAACCGGTACGGACAGCCTCTGGCTGCTTCAGGACCTTCTTGATCTGGTCGATGGAAAGGTTCCGCTGGTCATCGAAATCAAGTCGCTGATGCGGCGCGACGCACAGGGGGATTTCGTGCGACGCGTCGTTGATCAGGTGTCGAGCTATCGCGGGCCTGCCTGTATCAAGACGTTCGATCCGGACATGCTCTCGCATGCAAGGCGCTTCAAGCCCTTAGTGCTGCGCGGGATTGTGGCGGATGGGGCAGAACCTGGCCCGGACTACACGCGCTATAGCCGTACCGACCGTTTTATCCTGCGCCATCTGCTTCACGTTCCGCGCACGCGGCCTCATTTCATATCCTATGGCGTGAAGGACCTTCCCAAAGCAGGTCCGAGCTTTTTCAGATCGGTGTTCAAACTGCCGCTCATGACCTGGACGGTGAAGACACGGGACCAGCGCGACATCGCTTCCCGGTACGCGGACCAAATCGTCTTTGAGGGTTTTGATCCCGATGCTGCCAACGGCAGGACTTGAGGCAACCGCGTTTTTCCAAAGTCACGCGAGCAGCTTGTGCCTGCCGAAATGCCGTTCCCTCTTGCGATGCAAAATGTCCGCGCTACATTTCGGATGTGGTTTCCAATTGTGATTGCTGTTGACGCATGAGTTCTTCCCAGTCTGAGGAAAACAACGGGCCGGATGTTTCCGGCAGCGAGCAAACCGTTTCGCTGCGCATCCTGTCATCCCTGAAAGACGTTCCTGCAAAATCCTGGGACAGCGTCGCCAACCCGGGCTGGAGCCTCTCGCCGACCGGAGCCCTCGCAAAGGAGGAAGCATGTCCGGCCGATACACAACTGTCCACCTCAGAGTTGGCCCAGGCACTCGGCTCGGACGTTAATCCAGTTTCTGAAGATATATCCTTCAACCCTTTCTTGTCGCATGCTTTTCTTGAATCTCTGGAAGCCGCCGGCTGTGCAACAAATGCAACCGGCTGGATGCCACGCCATATGCTCCTGCAAGATAGTTCGGGAGCGGTTCTCGGTGCTGTTCCGGCTTATCTCAAGAGCCATTCCCAGGGCGAGTATGTCTTCGATCATAGCTGGGCCGATGCGTTTTTCCGCGCCGGAGGTGACTACTACCCGAAACTTCAGATTTCCGTTCCTTTTACGCCAGCCACCGGACGGCGCTTCCTGATCGGTCCGGGCATCAACCGGGAAGCGGGCCTGCAGGCGCTCGCAGCAGGCCTCGTGCAGGTATGCCAGCGAACCGGTGCCTCTTCCGTTCACGCCACATTTCTCACAAAGCCGGAGTGGGACGGCCTCGGCGAGCTTGGCTATCTGCAAAGGACAGATCAGCAGTTTCACTGGGAGAACAACGGTTACGACAGTTTCGACGGCTTCCTGGCAGATCTCGCCTCGCGCAAGCGCAAGGCGATCAAGAAAGAGCGGCGCGAGGCGCTCAGCGCTGAAGGCCTCGAAGTGGAGTGGGTCACCGGCTCAGACCTGAAAGAAGCCCATTGGGACGCGTTTTACGGCTTCTATATGGATACGGGATCACGAAAGTGGGGACGCCCTTATCTCAATCGGAAATTCTTCTCGCTGATCAATGAGCGGCTCAGCGAGCGGACGTTACTCGTGCTGGCCAAGCGAGACGGCCGCTATGTTGCAGGTGCGCTAAATTTCATTGGTTCTGAAACGCTGTTCGGGCGGCACTGGGGATGCACCGAGCACCACCCCTTCCTGCACTTTGAGCTCTGCTACTATCAGGCCATCGACTTCGCGATTGCAAAAGGCCTGAAGCGGGTCGAAGCCGGTGCGCAGGGCGCGCATAAGCTGGCGCGCGGCTATCTGCCAACCACCACCTATTCTGCGCACTGGATCGCCCATGAAGGGCTGCATCAGGCTGTTGCCGACTACCTTGAGCATGAGCGCTTCGCCGTTGAACGGGAAAATGAGGCACTTGCCGACCACGCGCCCTTCAAGAAGGGTGACTGACAAGCGCCCCGACGTTCAGAACGTCAGGTGCATCTCCCATTGCTGGATCGTGTCCTGTGCACCTGCCTTGTCCAGAAACGCATTTATCGATGACGCGTTGGAGTCGACGTTCACAAAGGTCAGTTGCTCCGCGCCCACGCTCGTACCGAGCTTTCTCAAGATCGCTGTTCCGATGCCCTTTCTGCGCTGATCGCTCCGAACCGCGATCTGTGCCACGGACCCATCCGGGTTGGCGGCGCCCCAGCCGAGCAGCCCGTCGCTGCCCCGAAAACCGTACAGAAGTATCTGGTCTGCCAGAGCCACCAGAGCTGCCCGTCCGTTTTGCGGTGTCGGGCGTGCGTCGAAAAAGCGGCTCTCATCCTCCGGGAGCTCATCTACCGTCAATCTCGCCGGTTCCGGTCCATCCTGACTGACAAGGCCCGGACAGTCCGCGGGAAGCTTGCACACTCTCAGGATGCGCGTTTCCGCAAATCCAAAATTGCGGTACGCCTCAACCGCCTTGTCATTGGTGGTGATGACCTCAAGCTGAAGACCGGTAGCTCCATCTGCTTTTTGCTTTTGAATGACCTCGCGCATCAGCGTCCGGGACAATCCCTTACGGCGGTGCGCCGGTGCGGTTCCAACGGAAACCGCGTAGGCCCGCCCTGCGATGCTGATATCAGGTGCGCCGGAATACCAGAAACCGGCAATCTCCGGCCCATCCATTGCCACGAAGGAATGCTCGGCAGAAAACCCGC
Source organism: Roseibium sp. MMSF_3544 (assembly GCF_030732845.1). Classification (GTDB taxonomy): domain Bacteria; phylum Pseudomonadota; class Alphaproteobacteria; order Rhizobiales; family Stappiaceae; genus Roseibium. The sequence goes on along the minus strand of NZ_JASHKA010000011.1, from coordinate 34,979 downwards.
GCTGCTTCTGGAAAGTGACAAATTTCTCAAGTGTGAGGCTGAGCGGCACCGTATAGTCTGAAAAAGCGTCGTTCATCGCCGCGCACAGTTGCGCGGCCTCTAACGTTCGGCAGTCCGTGATCTGGTAGGGCATACTATCTGTAATTCTGATCTAAGGTTTTGAATAGATTTCTTAAATCACCTTCTCGCGACACCTCATCTTGAGGCGCGAAGCGCAGCGAAACTCGAAGAATGAGTCACAAATTCAGTCCTTGCCGCCCATACTTCGAAACACCGCCAAACGGCCCTTCTCGATGAAGCTCTGGGGTCAATCTGAAAAGGTTTATCAAAACGAAGAGAACCAACAGCTGAGTCGCTGAAACGTCGTCAGTTGAAACTCTCCGCGACATCATACATCACCGGTTCAAAGCTCTTGCAAAGGGCGTGAATGCGCCGGTTGCGTTCACGCATTTCTTCTGTCCTGAGCATTGCAAGAAAGTCTTCGCGCCTGCGCCATTGGGAATAGTTCGCAATCCGTGTCTGCGCATCATTGACATGCAGTCCGGCGCCGATGAAGCCCGGCTGATGCTGGATGAAATTCTGATAGGCGTCCTTCAACTCGTCCAGGAGGTCGAAACATGTTCCGGGGGTCATTTCGAACGTCGTGATGACTGTTTGGCAATCGCTGTCACTGGAAATCTCAGGCATGGCTCTCCTCCATTAATTTAACCCGAAGGCTGGCACGATTTGGCAAGAGCGGCAATATGAAGAGCACCAGTATTCGCAGACCCCCGTGCCGGACGTTGACCTAGGCCAGCGCTCCGTCGAGGTCCGCGATCAGATCCTCGGCATCTTCGAGGCCGACGGACAAGCGGAAAATTCCGTCGCCGGCGAAGTCGCGGTAAGACTGGAGCTGATCTCCCTGGAGCCGGAACGACGTCTCCATCAGCGGGTCCGTTTCCATCCAGAAAACAAGAGACCGGTGATGGCCGAGCGAGACCGCATAGTGGATCACGTCCAGCCGGTCGATCATCTGCTGCGCGACAGAGCGGCCTGTCGCTGCGTCACCGACCTGAAAGGAAATCATGCCGGAGAAGTTTGACATCTGGCGGGCGGCAAGGCCGTTCTGAGGATGCGACGCAAGGCCCGGATACATGACCCGTGTCACCTTCGGGTGGCTTTCCAGCCAATTGGCAACCGACAACGCTCCTTCCTGATGCGCCTTCATCCGCAGGGGTAAGGTGGCCGCGCCCCTGGCAATCAGCCAGGCATTAAAAGGCGACAAGACGCCGCCGTGATGGATCGCGGCCTCAGCGCGCATCCGGGCGATCAGGTCTGCTCGACCGGCGACCGCACCGCCGACCGCATCACCATGGCCGCCGATGTACTTCGTGATCGAATGCATCACCAGATCAACACCAAGCCCGATCGCATCCATCCCGAGTGGCGAGGCAAATGTCGCATCGCAGCTATGCAGCGCTCCGGCCTGTCGCGCCAGTGCGGAAACAGCTTTCAGATCCGTCAAACGGGTTATTGGATTTACAGGCGTTTCGGTATGAACGAGCTTCGTGTTCGAGCGGAGCGCTGCTTCAACAGCGCGAAGGTCGGACATGTTGACCGTCGTGACCTCAATTCCCATGCGCGGCAAAGTGTCTCGCGCGAGCTCCGCGACACCTGCATAGGAGACATCGGAAACGATCACGTGGTCGCCAGCGGACAGAAACGTCAGGAAAATCGCCGTTGCCGCAGCCATTCCCGACGCCAAACAGAGGCAGCTCTCAGCTCCTTGCAGCGCCGCAATCTTCTTTTCCAGCATGGCAACTGTTGGATTGTCCCACCTGGAATAGATGAAACCGCCCTCACCCTCTTCCAGATCATGCGCCGAAAAACCGGTAACTTCATCGCTGACATAAGTTGAGCTCATATGCAGTGGTGGCGCAGAGGCGCGTGTTGCCGGGTCAGGCGACTCTCCGGCGTGGATCGCGGTGGTCATCGCTCCGGCCGGCCTGTTGTTCGTCTTCATTGCCTGTCCCTTTTTCCGCTCGAAGGTCAGCCTTGCGCTGCCTCGACCCCTTCTGCCCGCATACTCTTAACTGCCTCAAGCGCAAGGGAAAGCAGTTTTTCGTAATGCGCAGAACGCGAACTTCCGTGCCGCCAGACCAGATACATGACCCGGCTCATCGACGTGCCCTCAAGCTTCTTCAGAAGGAGGTTCGGCTCCTTGGGAAATTCCGACGCGATATAGGCCGCAGGAAACAGTGCAAGCCCCATTCCGATCGAGGCCATCTGGCGCAATGCGTCGAGGCTGGTGCCTTCATAATCCTGCAGAAAATCCGCGCCCGCAGCTCTCGCAAGCACCTGGACATCGTTATGCAGGCGAAAACCATGCCCGAGAGACAGGAGTTTTTCGCCCTTGAGCAGGGCAACGGGAACAACATCGAGACCTGCAAGCGGATGCGTTCTTGGAACGGCCAGCGAAACACTCTCGTGACACAGCTCACGTTCAACAAGTTGACCTGACGGCGCTATGTCGGGCGTGATGATGCAATCGAGCGACCCTGCCGCCAGTCCCTCTTCAAGTAGATTTGGGCGATCTTCGCGAATGTAGAGCTCAAGATCAGGGAAGTGATGCTTCAGAATCGGCAGCAGGTAAGGCATGAAATATGGCCCAAATGTGGGAGACACACCAAGACGGATCAAACCGCCTAGATTTGCCTGTCCCGCCTGAGCCATGACCACAATTTCGTCCAAACTCTCAAGAGCCTGCCGAGCCAGGGGTAATAGTCTTTCGCCCGCCGCCGTCAGGCTGATGTCACCACCGCCACGCTCCAGCAGGCTGCTGCCCAACTGATCTTCTAAGAGCTTGAATTGAGAGGACAATGTCGGCTGGGACACATGACATTTTTCAGCGGCTTTGCCGAAGTGCAAGGTCTCTGCAAGGGCGATAAAATAGTCCAGTTGACGGGGCGAGGGTCGGAAACGCATGTAACAATCCCAGTCGATAGAGTTTCCCTATCAATATAATACAAACAATGTATTTCTTCTATGTGAAATGCGCCCCATATCTTGGGTGTCAACACAGCACAGCCCGAGATGGAGGTAGGAGATGTACAATCGCTTGAAATCCTTGCGCAGCCAGCACAACACGCTGGATTCCTTGATCCGCCGCGAGGAGATGCATCCCTACCCCGATACGCATCACATCCGATCCTTGAAAAAATTCAAGCTGCGTCTGCGAGACGAGATCGCCCGCATAGAAGGCGGACTGAACGCAAACCGGCTGGTCTACTGATCGGCTTCCGCAAACCCCAAACAAGAAGGGATGAGGATATGACCCCGTTCTGGCCTTTCATGGCCTTACCTGCAGTGCAACCGCAGTTCACCCGCCGGACCCGGTTGCAGGATCTGGAAGCACGTATGTCGTCCTTCCTGACAGAGAAGCAGGCGTCGAGCACCAGCTGCCCCAAGGTGCTCGACAATATCAAGGTCGCAAAGTCGACCGTCCAGCGTGAGTTGGCCACCGGTTAAGCAGACCGGCCCGGGTTTCACCTTCCGAAACCGGCAGAGCCACGGCAGCTGGATCAACCCGCCCGCGAAGGCCCCGCGGGCGGGTTTTATTTTGCGCTTCTGAAGCCGGTGATCATTCCGCCGGAAGAGCCGCAGTCTCCTCGTCCGATGCGACCTGGGTTTTTGCCTTGCTTGGCGGGCGCACCCTGAAGAAGAGCGCATACAGCACGGGAGCTGCGATCAGCGTCAGGACAGTTGCAAAAGCCAGGCCGCCCATGATCGTCACCGCCATGCCGCGGAAGAATGCGTCGGACAAGAGCGGTGCCATGCCGAGAATAGTCGTGATCGCCGCCAACATGACCGGCCGCATACGCGACACGCTTGCTTCAACAATGGCCGCGTATTTCTCCCGTCCTTCCTCGATGAGACGGTCTATCTCTTCCAGAAGAACAATGGCGTTCTTGATCAGCATGCCTGAAAGCGACAGGAAGCCGAGCAGCGACATGAAACCAAATGGAGTGTCTGTCGCCAAAAGCGCGATCGCCACGCCGTTGATCGACATCGGCACCATAAGCCAGATAATCAGGGGCTGACGAACTGACCCGAAGAGCAGGATCGAGATGATCAGCATCACCAGAAAGCCAAGAGGCAGCTGCGCCCCGAGAGACGCCTGCGCATCGTTGGTGCTTTCATATTCGCCACCCCACTCCAGCGCGTAACCGGGTGGCAGGGCAATTGCCTCGATCTGAGGCCGGACGCGGGCAAGCGCCGCAGACGCTGTTTCGCCTGCCGTTGTCTCAGCCTTGACGGTCAGCGTCCGCACACGGTCGCGCCGGTGGATCAGCGTGTCCTGCGGCTCCATGACGAATTCCCGGACAACCTGATCGATCGGAATGTAGCGGCGCTGTCCGGCACTCCAGACCAGGGAATCTGACACGCTCTCATTGACCGATATGCCGTCCGGCCCGGCCTTGCGCGCAACGATCGGAATGCTTTCGTCGACATCGCGATAGGAACCGACCTGGACACCTTCCGTGGCGAACTGGAGCGAAATCGAAAGCTCCTCGCGGGTCACACCGGAAATCCGTGAGCGATCCTCATCGAAAATCGGCCGGACCACCAGCTCGCGCTGACGCCAATCGGTGTTCACATCCGCCAACTTGTTCTGCGGCAGCGCGAAGATCGCCTCCGCCTCGTCGCCGAGATGCTTGAGAACATTGGCATCCGGACCAGAAAAACGAGCCTCGATCTTGGCTCCGCCACCGGGTCCGAACACAAGCCGCTTTGTGATGATCTGTGCGGAGGGGAAACGCTCGCCGAACTGCCGGCGTAGATCCAGCGCCAGCAAATCAATGTCATCGCGGTTGTCTGTGCGGATCAGCATGTGGCCATACGCGGGATTGGCGTCCTCCGGCGCGTAGGTCAGCATGAAGCGCGTCGCCCCGCCCCCTGCGAAGCTGGTGACAGCGGCAACACGATCATCCTTCAGCACGATCTCTTCCATCGCCTTGAGGTCAGCTTCCGTCGCGCGGATGTCCGTGCCCTGCGGTGACCAGTAATGAACGTAGAAGATCGGCGTGTTGCTGTCGGGGAAGAAGGCCTGTTTAACGTTGCCGAAAGCCATGACGCAGACAACGGTGATGCCCACGAGTGCCAGCACCGTCAGCAACCGTACATGCAGTGCCCCGACAAGAAAGCCACGATAAATCGTGTAGAGGATCCCTTTGTAGGGGTCATGGTCGTCCAGATTCCCCGATGCACTCCGGAAAAAATACTTTCCGAACAGCGGTGTCACCGTAACCGCGAACACCCAGGACAAGAGCAGAGAGATTCCGATGACCGCAAAGAGCGAGAACAGGAACTCGCCGGTCGCGTCAGGCGACAGGCCAATACCGGAAAAGGCCATGATGCCGATGACGGTTGCGCCAAGGAGTGGCCACATCGTCTGCCTGACCACCCGGCTGGCTGCTTCGATCGCTCTTTGGCCGCGTTGCATGTTGATCATCATGCCTTCGGCAACCACGATGGCATTGTCCACCAGCATGCCCATGGCGATAATCAGGGCTCCAAGCGAGATCCGTTCCATCTCAATATTGAAGATGCGCATGAACAGAACAGTCGCCATCACCGTCAGCAGCAGCACTGTTCCGACGACGACAGCAGCCCGCCACCCCATGAACAGGGCCAGCACGCTGATGACAATCACGACGGATGCCGCAAGGTTCAGGATGAAGCCGTTGACAGAAGCATCGACAACCACATTCTGTTCGTAGATCGGGTGGATCTGCATGCCGACGGGCAGCAGCGCTTCGATCTCCGCCAGCCGTTCGACCACCTTGTCGCCAACTTCAACGATATTGGTGCCGTCAACCTGGGACACGCCGATGGTTACGGCTTCGTGGCCGTTATGGCGGGTCAGCCGGCTTGGCCGTTCCGGTTCACCCAAATCCAGGGTGGCAATATCCGACAACCGGATCATCGCCGTGGAGCCGGGCCGTCCGATGACGAGATCCTGGATCCCGCTGAAATCCTCAAAAGCCGATGGCGTCATCAAGCGGATACGGGACTGTCCAGAGACCGCGGAGCCATTGGTCTGAATGCGGTTTTCCGCATCAAGGACACCGATGATGTCGGTCATGGAAATACCAAGGCCCGCCATCTTGTCCTGGTCGACATCCAGATAGATGACGTCTTCCGGTTCCCCGGAAACCTCAACCTTTCCGACGCCCGGTACCGCCAAAAGCTCCCGGCGAATGCGCTTCACCGTGTCTCGGATGTCGCGATTGGTGTAGCCATCGGCGGTGAATGCGTAAAAAAGCCCATAAACATCGCCGAAGCTGTCATAGACAAGCGGTGTTCCAGCGCCGACAGGCAGATTTCTGACCTCGTCGTCAACCTTGCGGCGCAATTCGTCCCAGACCTGTGGCAGCTCAGTGCCGTCATAGGTAGGTTTGATTTCAACGCTGATGCGTGACAACCCCGGCTCGGACACAGACCTGATCTGGTCGAGTTGGGGCATCTGCTGAATGGCCGTCTCCAAAATCTCGGTGACTTCATTTTCCACTTCAGCCGCCGTCGCGCCGGGGTATCCAGTAATGACCTGGGCTTCCTTGATGGTGAAAGCCGGATCTTCCAAGCGCCCGACAGACGTCAATCCCCATAGGCCACCGAGGAGCGCCATAAGGACGATCATCCAGGTATTGACCGGTTTTTCGATGGAATAGCGTGCAATGTCCATGGAAGCTGATCCTTTGTCTTCAGGGGTTGGGATCAGCGCAGACGGCGCACGACCTGGCCATCGCTTAGATAAGCAACGCCCGCGGAAACGATTTCGTCACCAGGCTCAAGCCCGGCGCGGACGGGAATATAGTCGCCCATGATCGTTCCGATTTCGACGGGCTGCTTCGAAACAGCGCCCGTGTCGTCTGCGAATTTCCAGACATAGGTTGCCCCCTCCCCGTCAATCGCAACCGCCCCAGTCGGCACGAGAAACTGCTCGCCGAGTTCAAGACCTTCGGGCAAGAACTTCACGATCACCGAGGCAGTCATTCCGGGAGATAGCTGGGCGACACCTTCGCGCGGCATTGCCAGCGTGATCCGATACGTCTGTGCGACATCGTCCACCTGGCTCGAGTGCTCACGGTATTCGAGCGGAAACAGCTTTTCGCCATATGCCGGAAACTTCGCCTCGATGGAGGAAACTTCCGACTCCGTCACACGTCCGAACAAGGCCTCCGCGACGTTGATGTCGACCTGAACTTCCGAGACATCGTGCATTCGCACAATCGGAGTTCCGACACTGACGGTGGTAAAGTTGTCCACCAGCCGGACCGAGACAATACCGTCAAACGGCGCCTCGAGAGAGGTATATTCGAGGTTCTGGCGAGCCTCCTTGAGACGTTCCACCGCAAGGTCATAGACGTTTTGCTGTTCATCGAAAGAAGACTGGGAGATCACGGACCGGTCGCGGAGCGTTTCAAGGCGATCCAGCTCACGCTTGGCCTGCTCGACGTTGATCGTCGCTTCACGCACCGCGCGGTCATAGTCTGTCGTGTCGAGCCTGGCAATCAGATCACCCTTCTTGACCTGCTGGCTTTCAAGGACAGGCAGTTCAACCAGCTTGCCGGACACCTGAAAGGACAGATCCACGGTCTGGACCGCGGCAACCCGACCGGCAAAGCGCCGTTCCAGAAGACCGATCTGATCAGTCACTGTGAATATCTTCGCAGGTCTTGGAGCTGCATGCAGTTTTGCTTCGGCCTCGGCAACCGGGTTCGCTGCATCATCCTGGCAGGCAGCCAGAAATGCTGCTGCCAATAGAAAACCCGCCCAACGGGTCAATGAACTTCTGTTTGCTGCCAACATCGGGTGGTCCGTCCTAACTTAGTCCTGTTCGAGGCGCTGCCGGAGTTCATCGAGAACCAGCGCGCGCTCTTCGTCGGTGAGTATCGAGACACAGTGAGCGACTGAAAAATGCAGTCCTTCGAGGCTGGCCCAGATTGCCATTGCTTTTCCGAACTGATCGGTTTCTTCGGCAATGGCGGCTTTGAGTTTCGCCTTGGCCTTCAAGAAAGGTTCGCTCAGCTCAGGCCGATCTGCTGTCGTCGCCAGAACGGCCTGGGCCACGTCCCGCTTGGTTTCCAGCCATTTCTCCGTCACGTCGATCATGCCGCTCAAGGTCGGTGAGCGTGACGTCAGGTTTCGTGTCCTGGCATCCAGCACATCGGCTTCGAACTGCCCGACAAGAAACTCGACCATTCCAGTTATAAGGGCGTCCTTTGTGGGGAAATTGTAGAGTACGCCACCTTTGGAGAACCCGCTTTCCTCTGCCACAGCATCAATGGTCAGGCTCGGTGCGCCAGCGCGCCGGATAACCTCTATCGCCGCAGCCAGAATGTCCGCTTTCGAATCCTGCGACTTCCGCGTAGCCCGAGCTGTCATTTTTTTACCGTCCAGTCAGTACAGTTTTGAAGGTAAATATACCGTCCAGCCGGTACAGACAAGGCCATTTTTACAGGGCAGCTTTGAGCCGATGGGGCAGCTCATAGAAGAAGGGGCCGGGCTTTGAGGGAAATCAGTGACTTAACCGGGAACAGTTCCTGGCAATGAAAAATCCGTGATCGCAACGGCGCACCCGTGGATGTTCCGGATCAGGCTGCCGCATCCGCCATGGCGGCTTCATTGGCGGCCTGCTCGGCGGCGGCTGCCTCTGCGGCAAGGCGTGCCCGCTCGCGCGCTTCTTCTTCCATGCGTTCGGCAAATTCGATGAATTCATTCGCCGGCATCGGCTGCGCAAAATAATAGCCCTGGGCGGCGGTCACGCCGAGCTCAAGCAGCCGCTCGATCTGCTCTTCCTGCTCGACACCTTCCGCGATGATGCCCATGCCGAGATTGTCGGCCAGCTCCACCATGGAATCCACGATCGTAGTGGAGTTGTCGTCCGAGCTGATGGTGTCGATGAACATCTTGTCGATCTTGATGATGTCGACGCCGAGTTTCTGAAGATACGCCATACCGCCATGCCCGGTCCCCACATCGTCAAGCGCAACGCGAACGCCAAGCGCCTGGAGTTCGGCCATGATCTTGCGCGCTAGATCCATGTCCTCAAGCGGATGACGTTCTGTCACCTCAACAACAATCTGCTGGAAGGAAATCTTGGACTTTTCAAAAATGGATTTGATGTCTGCGACAACCTCGCGATCCAGAAAATGACCGGCGAACAGATTGATCGACAGCTTGAGATCGGGGTTTTCGCCGTAAAGCTCTCCAACCTCTTCGGAGGAAATGCGCATCATGTGACGGGTCATGTCGAAGATGTGGCCATTGTTTTCCGCATAAGCCATGAACTGTCCCGGTGAAACGACCATACCGTTCGGCCGGCGCCAGCGCATCAAGACCTCACATCCGCGTAGTCTCAGGCTCTCGATGTCCATCACAGGCTGATAATAGGGAATGAATTCACCGTTGCGAATGGCTGCAATGAACTCGTCGTTGGCTTCGCTTTCCGGACGCCAGGACAGCCAGACGCCGATGGCCACAAACAGAACCGCAAATCCCGCACAGCCGGTCGCAGCCACCACTTTCAAATCTTTAACGACCTGAAAAGCCGCCGATTCCGGTGCCGTGATCTTGGCAACAAGCGGATAGAGTTCCGACCTCACTTCAACTGAAAGCACGCCTTCCGGCTTGGAGCCCTCGGAGTTGTACCCACCGACATTGTACCAGAGCAGATTGTCGCCAAGACGAAGCTCCGCCCTGCGATAAGACCGCAAGTATTCAGGGCCAGGATCCATCGCGATGACCGCAGGTGTCACTTCGGCAAGCAGGCGGGTCTGGTCCTTGAGATCCCAACTGATCACGGCGGCCTTGGCACCGAGGTAATCGCGGTCAAGCATACCGATCCCAACCAGCGGGCCATCGGTGCGCACAGGCGGCAGGATCACTTTGCCCGCCAGTTCGCGATCTGGAATGATACACATACGCTGGCCCTTGGCATCCGCCAGCCCGATGGCATCAATCATACCGTTTTCGATGATCAACTTTTCATAAATCACGCGATCTTCGGCGCTGCAGGTTTGCACCCCATCGCGGTCCAGCCGTTGAAGGAGTGTCACGGTGCTGCTGATCGCTTCTTCGGCGCGCCGGATGGACACCTGGCCCATCGCCTCCATTTCGGTGATGGCCCGGCGTTCGGCAAACTGGTTCAAGATAATGTTGATCGCAAACAGGGGTGCCGTCGCCAAAATTAGCGCGATCAACACAGTCTTTGCAAAGCCGACATACCGGAAAGACAAAACGCGGGCCTGTTTACCAATAAATTCTTTCTGACCATGGCTGATCTGGGTAAACAAGGACTGAATGTGTTGATATTTCATCCAGATCAAAGCTGCTGTCAAAGGGCATGTGCTTAGGTGTGTTCAACGCCAGAAACCGGATGAAGGGAGATTTTCATGCAGGCGCTGTTTATCGGACAAGCCTATATTGACGTCACGTTTCTGACCGACAACCTTCCCACCGGCGACGAAAAGGCGATCGCCAAGGACTACGCGATCAGTTTTGGGGGCAACGCAGTGACGGCAGCCTTCTGCTGCGCGAAGCTGGGACATAAGCCCGACATTCTATGTTCGCTTGCTGACGATTGGCTGGCGCGCATGTTTCTGGACATGGCAGCCGCCTACGGAATTTCCGTAAACGGCCGGAAGGTGAAAGAATCGTCCCTGTCTTTCATCATGCCCAAGGACGGCAAGCGCGCTATTGTGAGGTGCCGCGACAACGAGTTTCTTCACCCCTTTCCGCCGCTGACGCTGACAGGGACGAAAGCGTTGCATATCGACGGACATATGCCCGACGCGGCCCTCCACTATGCAGCGACGTGCAAAAATCTTGGCATCCTTACGTCTCTCGATGGTGGCGCGGTCAGGGAGAACACGGACGAGGTGCTCGAAAACATCGATATAGCTGTCGTGTCAGAGCGCTTCTGCGAGCAACTCGGCAAGAGTATCGGTGAGACGCTGGCGTATTTGCGCTCAAAGAACTGCCCGGTCGGTGCCGTGACGCATGGCGAACACGGCATGGTCTGGTACGAAGCAGGCGGGCCTGACAAAGTCATGCCCGCGCTCAATGTGCCGCTGGCAAAAGTCGTCGATTCAAACGGTGCCGGCGATGTGTTTCATGGCGCTTACATTGCCTCTTACCTCCACTGGCCGGAACGCAGCTGGACGCAGCACTTCGAGTTCGCGCGCTGCGCTTCGACCTATGCCATCCAGCATCTGGGCAACGAGGCCAGCCTGCCGACACTGGATGACATCGAGCGCACAGGAAAAGAGTTTCAGGAAAAAACGGCCGCCTAAACGCGCGTAGCGAGCGACATTGATCAAAACTTCGAAACCTTGCTTAGCGGCGAGGCTTTCGCCTTGCCTCGCCTTTGAACATGAAGCAGAGTGAGGCCGCCTTTTTTCTGGTGGAGTTTTGAATGATGTTTTCTCCCACGCCCCGTATTGCAGCTGGCCTTTGTGCAGCAGTCAGCCTCATTGCGTTACAAGCCACACCTGCACTTGCGTTTGATCCGACCGGCAACCAGATTGCCGATGCCTTCCTGGGTTTGCTCGATGCACAGGAAGGAACGATCGAAAGCTACGGGGCTGTCAACGAATCCGGCAACACCGTCACGATCCAGGATCTCGTCGTTTCCAACGAGGACGATCAGGACCAGAAGGTGACAATCAAATCCACCATGCTTTCGGGCGGCGAGATCCTCGGCAATGGACGTCTGAAACTGGAAAGTCTCGATCTTGAGAACCTTGAGCTGAGCGCCGACGACGGTGGAATGACCCTCGCAAGCATGAGCGTTACAGAACTGGTTTTGCCTTCGTCCGAGGAAGCTGCCGCCGGAAACGCACCTGTCAATGCCGGCTACAGAACCTTTGAAGTCGATACCATCGAAGTGCGGGATGAGGATGGCAAGATCGCGGACATTGCGAAAATCTCCTCGTCTATCGACAGCATGGACGGCGACTTGCCAACCTCGGGAAGTTTTTCTTTGACCGGTGCGACGGTTGACGTGAAAGAGCTGGAGGTGGAGGAAGCCAAGTCGCTCACCGATCTGGGATACGAGACCCTCTCGTTCGACGTCAGTGCATCGGGAAAATGGGATCCGGATGCCGCGACAGCCGACATTTCTGAATTGAAAATCAATGCCAAGGACGCCGCGAGCCTTGCAATCTCACTCTCCTTCGGTGGCATTACCCGCGACGTCGTCGCGCAATTGGAAGAAAAGTCGGAAAATCCCGAAGAAGCGATGGCCCTCTTGCAGAATGTCACGATCATCAATGCCAAGATTCGGCTCGACGATGAATCCCTGACCGGCCGCATCCTCGATCAGGAGGCCAAGAAAGCAGGTGTTGAGGTGCCGGTTTTCGTCTCCGGGCTCACAGGAAGTCTGCCATTGATGCTTGGCATGTTGCAGAACAAAGAGCTGGAAGCCCAGGTCACAGAAGCAGTGACCGAATACCTCACAACGCCTGGCTCGCTGGAAGTTGTTGCTTCGCCGGCCGCGCCGGTGCCGTTCTCACAGATCATGGGAACAGCAATGATCGCGCCGCAAATGATCCCTCAGATCCTTTCAGTCGGCATTACAGCGAACCAGTAAGACCAAAAAAGCCCGGGCATGCCCGGGCTTTCTTTTTGGCTAAAACACACAACGCTATTCGGCGGCTTCGTTCTTGCTTTGAAACTGAAGCTCACAAAGACGGCGATAGATACCGTCGTGCTCGAAGAGTTCGTCGTGCGTGCCGCTTTCTGTGACCTTGCCCGCATCGATGACGTGGATCTGGTGGGCATGACGGACGGTACTCAGCCTGTGGGCGATCACCAGTGTCGTCCGGCCAACCATCAGGGTCTCCAGCGCAGACTGGATCTTCTTTTCTGATTCGGCATCCAGTGCAGATGTGGCCTCATCAAGAAGCAGGATTGGCGCATCGCGCAGCATTGCGCGCGCAATTGCAATCCTCTGTCGTTGTCCGCCGGACAGGTTGTTGCCGCCCTGCCCGGCCTTAGCTTCATACCCATCGGGAAGCGACACGATGAAGTCGTGTGCATTTGCAGCTTTTGCAGCTTCCTCGATCTCACCCTGCGTGGCTCCGGGCTTTCCAACGGCGATGTTTTCACGAATGCTGTTGTTGAAGAGAAACGGATCCTGCCCGACATAAGCGATATGGTCGCGCAAAGAACGCTGCGTAACATCCTTGATGTCCTGGCCGTCAATCCGGATATTGCCGGATTGCGGATCGTAAAAACGTTCCAGGAGGGCGAATACGGTTGATTTGCCGGCACCAGAAGCACCCACGAGCGCCGTCATCTTGCCCCCATCAGCGATGAAGCTTGTCCCGTGGAGTGCAGCGCTCTCACCGTAGGAAAACGCAACATCGCGAAGTTCGATCTGACCATCCGATATCTTGAGATCGGGCGCGTTCGGCGCGTCCTCGTGGTCGGGCTTTCTGTCAACGAGTTCGTACATGATGCGCAGGCCGACGAGCTGCTTGCCAAGATTGACGTTCAGTCGCGCAAGCCGGCGCGCCGGATCATAGGCTAGCAGCAACGCGGTTATGAACGAAAACAGCGCGCCAGGATCCTGGCCCAGCTCGATTACTGAAAACCCGCCGTAAAAGATGACAAGCGCAATCGCAATGCCGCCAAGCGTATCCATCAACGGAGACGTCCGTGCGGTTAAAGAAGCGATCTTGTTCGATTGCCTTTTCACTTCCTGAAGCCCGACTTCCATCCTCTCGCGCATCACCGGTTCCATGCCAAACGCGCGCACAATGCGGACCCCAAGAACGGTTTCCTGCATGACAGTGCTGACCTTGGCATTGGAGACAACCTGACGCTTGACGTATTCCTTCACCCGCCGGATGAGAAAGGCGACCCCGATGACCGCCGGAGGCATTGTAAAGAAAGCGAAAAGGCTCAGGAGCGGGTTTTGGATCACCATGACCGCGGTCAAACCGATCAATGTCAGCACGTCACGCCCGAGCGTCGTCACGATCATATCCAGCGTCGTCCTGACTGCCCCGACCCCCTGGCTGACCTGAACGCCAATTTCTGCAAGGGAGTGCTTGTCGAAATAGGCCTGATTCTGGCGCAATAGAATCGCAAACATACGCCTGCGCAAATCCGTGACGATTTCGTTGCCAACGCGCGCCAAAACGACAATCTGACCGTAGGTCGCAACGCCTTTAAGCGTAAAGATGAATAGAACCACCGCGCCGATCACGTAGACCATTTGCGCGTCTTTGTTGACGAAGACCTCGTTGACGACATCGCGCATGATCCAGGCGCTGGCCGCTGTTGTCGCGGCAATCAAGCCCATGAAAACGAATGCCAGAAGGTATTTCGGAATATAAGTCCGAAAGTTCTCGCTGAGCACACGCTTGATCAACTGCACCGCCCCATTCGGATCGGTCCAGGTTTTGGACTTGAACGGATTTCGCACCAAGCGGTCCCTTTCTGAGGGCATCGAAGTCGTCCGGTTGTTGCGAGGGCCAGATCAGCCGGCCCTCACGGTTTTCTTGAGAAACGCACTCTCAGTCGCAGTCTGACTGCAAACGGAACTATTTTAGTCTTCTGGCAAGTTCAACCGCAAATGCAGGTCGCGCAACTGTGCGGCAGTGACGTCGCTCGGCGCTCCCATCATCAGATCTTCCGCCTTCTGGTTCATCGGGAAGAGCATCACTTCGCGAATGTTGGCTTCGTCTGCGAGCAACATCACCATCCTGTCGATGCCGGCTGCACATCCGCCGTGAGGCGGTGCACCATACTGAAAGGCATTGACCATACCACCGAAGCGCCTGTCGACTTCGTCTGCCGGATAGCCGGCAATTTCAAAAGCCTTGTACATGATTTCCGGCTTGTGGTTCCGGATTGCCCCGGACACCAGTTCGTGGCCGTTGCAAGACAGATCGTATTGCCAGCCACGGACATCAAGCGGGTCACCTTCAAGCGCTTCCATGCCGCCCTGGGGCATGGAGAAAGGATTGTGCTCAAAGTCGATCTCACCGGTCTCTTCGTCCCGCTCGTAGATCGGAAAGTCGACGATCCACACGAATTCGAACCGGTCCTTGTCGCTATGGCCCAGTTCCTCGCCGATAATCACACGCGCCTTGGCGGCAACAGGCTCGAACTGCTTCGGCTTGCCCCCAAGGAAGAAAGCGGCATCCCCAACCTCAAGACCAAGCTGAACGCGGATCGCCTCGGTCCGTTCCGGACCGATGTTCTTGGCGAGCGGCCCGGCCGCTTCCATGGAACCGTCTTCGGCCTTGCGCCAGAAGATGTAGCCCATGCCCGGCAGGCCTTCACCCTGGGCGAACTTGTTCATCCGATCACAGAACTTGCGGCTGCCGCCCTTAGGCGCAGGTATGGCGCGGATCTCGGTCCCCGGCTGCTCCAGAAGCTTGGCAAAGATCGCAAATCCGGACCCAGCAAAATGCTCGGAAACGATCTGCATCTTGATCGGGTTCCTGAGGTCCGGCTTGTCAGTGCCATACCAAAGAGCCGAGTCCTTATAAGAAATCTGTGGCCAATTGCGGTTGACCGGACGGCCCTTGCCGAACCTTTCGAAACAACCGGCCATCACCGGTTCGATCGTGTCGAAGACGTCCTGCTGTGTGACAAAGGACATCTCCATGTCGAGCTGGTAGAAGTCGGTCGGTGACCGGTCGGCACGCGGGTCTTCGTCGCGAAAACACGGCGCGATCTGGAAATACTTGTCGAAGCCGGAAACCATCAGCAACTGCTTGAATTGCTGAGGCGCCTGAGGCAGCGCGTAGAATTTGCCCGGATGCAGGCGGGACGGCACCAGAAAATCACGTGCACCTTCCGGAGAAGACGCGGTGATGATCGGCGTCTGGAACTCGTTGAAACCAATTGACCACATACGGTCACGCAAATCACGAATCACCTCGGAGCGCAGCATCATGTTGTTGTGCAGCTTCTCGCGGCGCAGATCGAGGAAGCGATACTTCAACCGGACTTCTTCCGGGTACTCCAACTCGCCGAACACCGGTAAAGGCAGTTCCTTTGCAGGCCCAAGAATTTCCATTTCGCGAATGAAGATTTCGATCTCACCGGTTGGCAGATCCGGGTTGATTGTTTCGTCCGTGCGTTTTTTGACGTTGCCGTCAATGCGGATACACCATTCGGAGCGCACGGTTTCGGCCAGCCCGAATGCAGCCGAGTCAGGGTCGACGACACACTGCGTCACGCCATAATGATCGCGCAGATCAATGAATAGCACCCCGCCATGATCTCGGACGCGATGGACCCAACCGGAAAGACGGATGGTTTGGCCCTCGTCGGACAAACGAAGATCACCGCATGTGTGGCTACGGTAGGGGTGCATTCTATTTCCTCAGCAGTTTTCTTGGCATGAAAAATCGTTACGGCCCACCGAAGGCAGGCCGTGTCGGGCTGCACAAGCCATGTCGCGGAGCGAAAGTCAAGGGAGAGGCCTTGGCGATGGCCGCTGATCTTCCTCATCCAGGCCAGCGACGCGCCCTCGTCTCGAGGGAACGAGCCAAAGAATGGGCGCATTAAGGCAGAAGCTGGCTCCCATCCAACCAATCTGTCGATGAGGAGGTGTTGAAACTTGCAAGGAAAAATTGAAAATCGGTGCATTCCAACCTTATCGTTAAGGTCTCTCCGATCTTGGAACTGGGGCCCGAACATGATTTCACTGCTTTTTGCACTCCTGACGATCGCGATTGTCCTGGCTTGGCGGGACCACTGGCGTCTTTCTTACCTCGTGTTTGCGGTCACGCTCGCGATGAGCATCTATTGGCTCGATTTCCACGCAACAACACCGCTTTCAATCAAACTGTAGGAGCCAAGGCATGATCATTCTCGCTCCTCACCCGTCGCGCACGCTCAACGCGATCGGACTTCTTGTGGTCTGCGGCATCCTGATAGCGGCCTATGCGTTCCAGTTCGCACTGGATGAATTGCCCTGTCCGCTCTGCCTGTTGCAGCGTGTTGCGCTGGTCGGTGTCGGTTACGGCCTCTGCCTCAATCTGATTTATGGAGCAAAGCCGCATCACTACGGCATCATGCTGCTATCGGCCATTTATGGAGGCAGTGTCTCGGTGCGGCAGATCCTGCTTCACATCGTCCCCGGCACAGGCAGCTACGGGTCTCCCGTCCTCGGCTTGCACTATTACACCTGGGCCGGGATCTGCTTCTTTCTGGTCATATTGGGGACAGCCGTCATGTTGCTCTTCGAAGGGCAATACAAAAAGGCATTGGTCGACAAACCCGAACACGGGCGTTTCGGCGGTCAGCCGCTCGCGAAGCTTGCCTTCTTCCTGATGCTGTTTTTGGCAGCAGCAAATGTTGTCACCACGTTCCTGGAGTGCGGACCGGGCATCTGTGACGATCCACCGACCGACTACAAGCTCATTGAGGAACTCAAATCTGACGGTTGATCTTGCGCAAGAGCTAGCTGTCGACGGCCTGAAGCAACGGGTGCCACTGGCCCCGAATTTCGTGGGAGCGGGAGTCGCTGTAATCGAAGACCCCCGACCCTGCCGCGGCGTGACAGGCGTAAAGAACACGGTCTGAGATCCGGGCGAGCAAAGGATATCCCTTGTCTGAGAGCGTTTGTTCGAGGTCCTTTACCTGCGTCGAGCGACGGTTGATGCGATTTGCGACGACATAAATGTCAGCTTTGCCTTTTCTCACGCGTTTGATGTCGGAAATGCCATCGAGAAACTTGATGGTCGCATTCCAGTCGAATGCGGACGCCAGCACCGGGACCACGATATCGGATGCCTCGGCAATCAGGTTCTTCGCAAGCTCGGAGCGCAGTCCGCCGGGTCCGTCAATCACGATCGCATCGAGTTTCTTGTCCTTGTCGCCGATGGCGTCTTCCTTGCTCCAGTTGAGCGCTTCGATCCGGGAAAGGCTCTTGGGACGGCGCTTGACCCAGGACAGGCTGGATTTCTGCCTGTCTGCATCCGCAAGCGCGACGTCTTCGCCTCGGGCAGCCAATGCAACGGCAAGGTTCGTGGCCACGGTTGTCTTGCCGCATCCGCCTTTGGAGTTCACCACAAGTATCTTGCGCATTTGCACACCTCTTTCGAAACGGCCCCGTACAATACCACACTCCAACATAGGCGCACTAATTGCGCCTTTTCAAGAGGCCAATTGCTCAAAAATGCCATTTCGTGGCGACAAAGCGGCAGAACTCGGGTATAGCTGAGCATCACCATGCATGTGATTACAAAAACAAAAGATCTCGCCGCCGCCTGCCAGCGCCTTGCAGCCAATGACTACGTTACTGTGGACACGGAATTTCTCCGCGAAACCACGTTTTGGCCGAAGCTGTGCGTCATTCAGATGGCTGGACCGGACATGGCCTTCATTGTCGACGCCCTTTCGGAAGGTCTTGACCTCGCTCCCTTTTTCGAACTGATGCGCGACGATAGTGTGACAAAGGTCTTTCACGCTGCGCGTCAGGACATCGAGATCATCTACCATCTCGGCGAACTCATTCCCGCGCCCCTGTTCGACACCCAGGTGGCAGCCATGGTTTGCGGGTTTGGTGATTCCATTTCCTACGACCAGCTCATCTACAAGGTCACCGGTGCAAGGATTGACAAGTCGTCCCGGTTCACCGATTGGGCCCGCCGCCCGCTGACGAACAAACAGCTCGACTATGCACTTGCCGACGTCACCCATCTGAGGGACGCCTATCAGTTCCTGAAGGCAAATCTGGCCGAACAGAATCGCAGCCACTGGGTGCGGGACGAAATGGAAGTCCTGACCTCGGTCGGAACTTACCGGGCTGAGCCGGATCAGGCCTGGAAACGGCTCAAGCTCCGCGTCAGGAAACCGATCGAACTCGCCGTCATGATGGAAGTTGCCGCCTGGCGGGAGCGCGAGGCACAGGACCGGAACGTTCCCCGCAGCCGTGTCATCAAGGACGATGCGATCTACGAGCTTGCCGCACAACAACCCCAGGACCCCGAAGCCTTGAGCCGGCTGAGAACCGTCCCGCGAGGTTTTGAGCGATCGAAGTCTGCAGACGAGATCATCAAGGCCGTAAAGCGCGCGCTGAAGGTGCCGAAGGAGAGTCTGCCCAGGCTGCCGAAGGGCCGGCAGGCACCGGATGGATCAGCAGCCGCGGTGGATCTTCTGAAAGTGCTCCTGAAAATGGTCAGCGAAGCGCACGGGGTTGCTGCAAAAGTCATCGCCACGGTTGACGATCTTGAAAAAATCGCCGCTGACGATGCCGCCGACGTGGCCGCCATGAAGGGCTGGCGGCGTGAACTGTTCGGAGAACTTGCGCTGCAGCTGAAACGCGGCGAGGTCGCTCTTGCGTTCCAGAATCGCCAAATCATAGCGTTGCCGCAGTCCCGCCCGGCCGAGATGAAAACTCAGGCGGCGGAGTAATCCGTCAGAAGATAGAGGCGTTTTCAACCGGACCGGATGGCAACATCCGTTTCAATGATTTTCCCGAGCTGATAGGCGCGCTTGCGCAGTCTTTCGCCATCCAGATTCGACAAATCGCGGCCGAGATCGAGTGATATGCCGTGGCCGGTCTTTTCAATTCCCACCTTCGGCAGCAGACCCGCCATCGAGGCGCTCAGAAGAGACGCCACGCGCAACGTGGCGCCAAGAACCTTTGCTCGGATCCTCAACCGATCCGTGAACAGCTGCCTGATGACCAGCGACAATGCCCCCTCCCGCAGTCCCTGGTGCCGGTAGAAAACGGCAGCAGCCAGATACGCACGGCTGGCGTGATCGAGGCCGACGAAGGACGCATTGGAGATGATGTTCAGGCTCTGCTCGCCGCGATAATCCGGATGGGCGCGCCAGCCGATATCGGACAAAAGGCAGGCAGCATGGCGCAATCTGCGTTCGTTCGCCGTCTCCTCGATTTCCAACTCACGGAAGAGCGCATCGGTCCAACTGATAAGCTCTTCGGCATGGTCCGGTGAGCGAGAGCGCAAGATGCACAATTCACGAGCCGCTTCGATGACAGGGTCCTGTGCCTGCATCTCTGGCGGCAATTTTTCGTGCAACAAGCCTTCGCGGACCCCTGTTGCCGAGAACACCAGCCGCTCCGCCTTCATTGACGTCAGCACCTGCTCGAGCACGACGGCCCCGATCGGCACAAGCGGGCGACGCTGTTTGGAGACAACTTCGGCCATCTCGATCCCTTCAAGGTTCGGGACCGCAATCTTCCGGCAAAAGGCAATCGCCTCGTCCGCGCTCATTTCGTAATTGTGCATTACGTGCAAAGGGTAATCGTTCTGCATCAGATGCAAACGGCCGAGGGACCGCCATGTCCCGCCGACAGCAAAAAAGGTTCGTTCGCCCGGCAGAAGACCTGGCCAGTCATAACCCGCCAGAGCATCTTCCGTGATTTTTCGGGCTTTTGAGATCTTGCCGTCGGCTTCTTCTGACAAGCGCAATCCGCCAAGCGGAAACGTGGAACCCCGGCCCGGCTCGTTTTCTGATATTTCAACAAGTTCAAGGCTGCCGCCACCCATGTCACCGACAATCCCGCGTGGCTGCCAGAACCCGGCGATGACGCCGAGTGCAGAGTAATACGCTTCCTCGCTGCCATTGAGGATGCGCACCGGCGCATCCAGATACTGCTCGACCTCGCGAACAAAGTCTGCACCGTTTTCCGCATCGCGCGCGGCCGCCGTCGCAACAATGTAAAGATCCTTGCAACCTGTGTGCTGGATCAGAGCCTTGAAGCGCTCCAGTTCACTCAACGCGGTCTGCACGGATTCTTCCGCAAGCCGCCCCGTGGCCGCTACGCCGCGCCCCAGGCCAGCCAGAACCTTTTCATTGAAAAGCATGGTCGGTGTGCGTGCCTTGCGTTCATAAATCACCAGGCGCACCGAGTTTGAGCCGATATCGACCACTGCAACCGGTCCGGTCCCATTGAGCCGCCCACGGGCCGGACGAAACTGGCTAGTCATGTCATCCTCGTTTTTGCCGTTTCACGAACGGCTTCGGGCGATCGCTCTTCAAGGACTTGCCCCGGCCCGAAAGCGAGGGGTTGGTCATGAAGTACTGGTGTGCATTGAAGGGTTCTTCATTTGCACCCGGTTCGATGCGCTCGTGGCTGCCATCGGAGTGGATTCGCCAGCTCTGCTGATTGTCTTTCAGGTTTGCAACCATGATCTGGTCGAGTACCTGTTCGTGCACGGTCGGCGTGAGAAGCGGGGACAAAACCTCAACGCGCCGATCGATATTCCGCGGCATCAGGTCCGCTGACCCGATGTAAACATACGCCTCTGGCGACGGCAGTCCGTGCCCGTTCCCGAAACAGAAGATCCTCGAATGCTCCAGAAAACGGCCTACGATGGATTTCACCCTTATGTTCTCAGAAAGTCCGGCAATACCAGGCCTCAGGCAGCAAATCCCGCGGATGACGAGGTCGATCTGAACACCGGCACGGCTGGCTCTGTAAAGCGCGTCGATAATCTGAGGATCGACCAGCGAGTTCATCTTCATCCAGATCTGGCCTGGCCGCCCTTCCCTGGCATGTTCAATTTCCGCCTCGGTCAACTCAAGCATGCGCCGGCGCAGGTTCACCGGTGACACCAGCAGATGATTGAGTTCGTCCGGCTCCGCATATCCGGTGATGTAGTTGAAAACCCTGGCAGCATCCTCGCCAATGCCGGGATCGTCGGTGAAAAACGAAAGGTCCTCATAGATCCTGGCCGTAATCGGATGGTAGTTGCCTGTGCCGATGTGGCAGTAGGTCTTGAGCTGATCGTGCTCCCGTCTGATCACCATGGACAGTTTGGAATGCGTTTTCAGTTCTATGAAGCCGAAAACGACCTGAACGCCCGCCCGTTCCAGGTCGCGTGCCCATTTGATATTGGCGGCCTCATCGAACCGCGCCTTCAATTCCACCAGAGCAGTGACAGACTTGCCTGCCTCGGCCGCTTCGGCGAGAGCCTTGACAATGGGTGAATTGTTCGACGTGCGGTAAAGGGTCTGCTTGATGGCGACAACATCAGGGTCGCGCGCAGCTTGACGGAGATATTGGACAACAACATCAAACGATTCATAGGGATGATGAACGATGATGTCCTTTTGGTGAATCGCCGCCAGACAATCCCCGCCGTGCTCCCGGATCCGTTCTGGAAAGCGTGCGGTGTAAGGCTCGAATTTCAGGTCGGGACGCTCAAGATCGACGATCTGCGAGAGATTGTTTAGGGCTAAAAGTCCATTGGCGAGAAATATTTCACTCTTGCCGACATCAAGCGCTTCTGCCACGAACTCGCGTAGCGCCGGTGGCGTCGTATCCTGGATTTCCAGACGGATCACGGACCCACGGCGCCTGCGCTTTAGCGCACTTTCAAACAGCCGGACCAGATCTTCCGCTTCTTCCTCGATCTCCAGATCGCTGTCGCGAATGACACGAAACGCACCCTTTCCGCGAATTTCATACCCAGGAAACAGGCGGCCGATATACAGACTGACGACGCGCTCGATGGCGATAAAACGGGCGGCTCCATCCTCACCGTTCGGCAGACGGACAAACCGGTCGACCTGGTTCGGTATCTTGAGCAACGCAATCATGCCGCGCCCACCGGACGTCGGCACAAGTTCGAACACAATCGAAAAGCCCAGGTTCGGAATGAACGGAAACGGATGTGCAGGGTCGATTGCCAGCGGTGTCAGGACAGGGAACACGTAAGCGAGAAAGTAATCCTGAAGCCAGGTATTATCCGCCTCGCTCAAGGTGTCGCCACGCAGAATTTCAATGCCTTCTTCGGCAATCTCTCCGCGCAACTCGCCCCAGATCTGCTGCTGGGACGCCTGCAAGTCACGTACGGCGTCGCTGATCTTTTCCAGCTGTTCGGTCGGTGTCAGCCCGTCATCGGAAAGGTTGGTGACCTCGGCACGCTGCTGGCCGCGCAATCCGGCCACGCGGACCATGAAAAACTCGTCGAGATTGTTTGCGGAGATGGACAGGAACCGGACACGCTCAAGAAGCGGGTGATTGTGGTTCATCGCCTCTTCGAGAACTCTCAGATTGAATTGCAGCCAAGACAGTTCCCGGTTCATGAAACGAGCTGGGGATTTCGCCAATTCAACGAGTTCCGGAAGGTCATCTTCGCCGCGCAGGTCCGAAGAGGCGGATAGAATGTCTGAAATATCAGTCGCTTCATTCATCGCATCTTCCCCAAGCCGAAGGACCATGCGGCCCCTTTGCGAACGCTGTCAGTTGTGAGTAACACGGAGCGGCTGCCGGGCAAATGACACGAATGTCGCAAGGGCGCCTTTCACCGGCCTTTATGCACATTTTCCAGAACCCGGCCGGCAAGCGGTTTGGTAATTTTGACGCGGCCGGCCAACGCTTCCCTGTCGATCGCCTGCACGGCCCTCATGGCCACTTCAAGCGATCTTTCCATACGCACAACAAGATAGTCCACCACGCCAATATCGACTGAAATCTGCCGGTCGGCGAAGAGTTTCACCAGAACCCTGCGCAAAAGATCATCGTCCGGCTCCAGAATTTCCACAGGGGTGGCGGCGCGCAAACGCGACATCAAGTCCGGGAGCGTGATTTTCCAGCTGGCTGGCCAGGTCCGGCTGGTGATCAAAACGTTCTTCCCTGCCTGCCTGGCTTCATTGAGAAGGTGAAACAGCGCGGTTTCGTTGACGCCCAGATGAGCGTTTTCGATCACGGCGACCGGTGCCCCCGCGAGGCTGGGAACATCCTCTTCCAGGAGATCAGGAGATGAAACCACGAAAGCTGCGTTCTCGTCCTGAAACGCGCGAACGAGATGCGTTTTGCCGGATCCGACGGGTCCGGCAAGGATCACCACCGGCGACGGCCAGTCGGGCCAGACCTCTAGCAGTTCGAAGGCTGCCCTGTTGGATTGGCCGACGAGGTAATCGTCGCGGCCAAGCGCAGCCTCGTGCGGTAACTCCAAAGGCAGCTGGCGCGGTGGTTCCGCCATGATCCTGTCACTTACTCTTTGGCCGCCGTCGTTGAGCGGCCAAGTCCCTTGTAAACTGGGCTTGCTAGGTACTGCTTCAGGCCGAAGCGCGCAAGCACCCCGATCATGGCAGCAGCTGGAACGGCGACCAGCATCCCCACAAATCCAAAGAGATATCCAAAGGCGAACAGGGCAAACATCAGCGTGACAGGATGCAGTCCGGTGCTTTCGCCGACGAGTTTCGGCTGCAGCACGTTGCCTTCCAGAAACTGACCAACCGCGAAAATCGCGCCAACAGCGACAATCCAGGGCCAGTCCGGCCAGAATTGCACGAGCGCGACCCCGACCGACAAGACAAAACCCAGAACGGCCCCAACAAAGGGAATGAAGCTGACAAGCCCGGCCACCATGCCTATCAGAAGCCCGAAATTGAGCCCGACAACGGCCAAGGAAATCGCGTAGAAGAACCCGAGAATAACGCAAACGGATACCTGGCCACGTACGAAACCGGCCACCGCCGCATCCATTTCCCTGGCCAGCCCGCGGATTTCCTCAACGTGATCGCGCGGGATCCAGCTGTCGATCCGCTCGACCATATGGTCCCAATCCAGAAGCAGATAAAACGCGACCACTGGCGTAATCACGAACAGCGAGAGGATCGACAGCAATGCCTGACCACCGCTCCAGATCGATTGCGCCAGTTTGCCTGCAAAAGATGCCCCCTGCCCGATAAGGTCCGTCATCGACGACTGCAGGTCCTCGGGCGACAGGCCGGCGAGGCTTGCCAGATTGGCCGGAAAGTATTTTGCAAGCAGTGCCTGGAGACGGCGAACGAGATCCGGAACGTTTTCCAGAAACGACGCCAGCTGAGTACCAAGGACCGGCAAAAGCAATACGAAGAACACCACCAGGACAAGAATGAAGGTCAGCAGAATTGTGAGCGTCGCCCACAGTCGGTCCATGCCAAGTTTTTCAAGCCTGTCGCAGACCGGATCGAGCAGGTAGGCCACCGCCATACCTGCTACGAACGGCAGGAGAACACTGGAAAACACGTAAAGGAAGACGCAGAAAACAGCCAGGGAGATCAACCAGAACTGAACCTGACGGCGCAAAGTCATGAAAATTCCTCCAAGGGGGGCAAAAAGGAAGACTTCGGATAGTCCGCGACACTATACAGTCAGACGGCACTCGAGACAGCCTTCAATGCTCTTAGGGCGGTCGCTGTTCACAGGTCAAGGCAACGATTTGGCTGGGATGTACAGGTCGTACCCTTGTGAAAAAGCGCGCAAGCATGTATGCGCGGCGGAGACAATTGAATGCGACTGTCCGTCAACGCGGAAAACACCAGCCTGGAGCCGACATGAGCCAGTCCAAGCCCTCGGAAAGCAACGGTCTGACCTATGCGGATGCCGGTGTCGACATTGACGCTGGCAACGCGCTGGTCAATCGCATCAAACCGCTGGTCAAGGCGACGTCGCGTCCCGGTGCCGACAGCGACATCGGCGGTTTTGGCGGTTTGTTCGATCTGAAAGGCGCCGGCTTTGACGACCCTATCCTGGTGGCGGCAAATGATGGTGTCGGAACAAAGCTGAAAATTGCAATCGAAACCGGCCAGCACCGAACGGTCGGAATTGATCTTGTCGCCATGTGCGTCAACGACCTTGTGGTCCAGGGCGCTGAACCGCTGTTCTTCCTCGATTATTTCGCAACCGGCGCACTCGACGTCGACACGGCTACCGACGTCGTCGCCGGAATTGCGGATGGCTGCAAACAGGCCGGAGCTGCTCTGATCGGCGGCGAGACTGCGGAAATGCCCGGCATGTATGGCGAAGGCGATTACGACCTCGCTGGCTTTTCCGTCGGCGCTGTTGAACGGGGCCAGATCCTGCCGCGCAAGGATGTGAACCCGGGAGATGTGTTGCTCGGCCTGTCATCTTCGGGAGTGCATTCCAACGGCTATTCGATGGTGCGCAAGATCATCGAAATTTCGGGACTTTCCTGGTCCGATACAGCGCCCTTTGATACCGGCAAGTCGCTTGGCGAAGCGTTGATGGAACCGACGCGCATCTACGTCAAACCGCTGCTGGCGGCCATGAAGCAAACCGGCGGCATCAAGGCCCTCGCCCACATCACCGGCGGCGGCCTTCCCGAAAACCTTCCCCGTGTCTTGCCGGACACCTGTTCGGCCCGGATCGACCTTTCAGCGATCAAGACACCCGCGGTTTTCTCCTGGCTTGCCAACACGGGAGGCGTCGCAGAATCCGAGATGCTGCGCACGTTCAACTGCGGCGTCGGCATGGTGGTCGTGGTCGCCGCCGACGAGGCCGATGATGTCGAACGGGTTCTCACCGAAGCGGGAGAGACCGTGTCCCGGATCGGAAGCCTCGAAACGGCCGGCGACAAACAGGCTTTCTTCGACAACAATCTGGATTTAAAGGCATGAGCCGTAAACGTACAGCCGTCCTGATTTCCGGGCGCGGCTCAAACATGGGCGCGCTGATCTCCGCAGCCCTGGTGCCGTCCTACCCGGCTGAAATCGCCCTCGTCATTTCAAATCGGCCGGACGCCAAGGGCCTTGAACGAGCCCAAGAATTCAGCATTCCGACCGAGGTTGTCGATCACAAGGATTTCCAGGGCGACCGTGAAGCCTTTGAAAAGGCAATCGACGAAGTCTTGCGCGAACACAAGATCGAATTGGTCGCACTCGCCGGTTTCATGCGCATTCTGACCCCTTATCTCGTCAACGCCTGGTCGGGCCGTATGATCAATATCCACCCGGCGCTGCTGCCCTCCTTCAAGGGCTTGGCGACACACGAGCGGGCGCTTGAAGAAGGCGTCAAACTTCACGGCGCGACTGTCCATTTCGTCTCGGCTGAAATGGACGACGGCCCGATCATCATGCAGGGCGCCGTTCCGGTGCTCGATCAAGACACGCCCGACGCGCTCGCAGCGCGCGTGCTCGACGTCGAACACAAGCTCTATCCAAGGGCGCTTGAACTCGTTGCCACCGGCAAGGCGAAAGTGAGCGGCGCGCGCGTCCTCACCGGCGTCGAAGACCAAACAAGCTCTAGTCTTATCTGGCCCTGATAGCGGCAGCCTCGCCTGACGTTCCTACCCTATTTCGTACCGATTTGATCCATCGTGATCTCGCGCCCGAAATACCGCTCAGCATTTTTGTAAGCGATCTTTTCAGCAACTTCGCGTGGCAGCTTCGACAACCAGAGCCGGTTCGATTCAATTATTTCAGAATAGCTGTCCCACTGGCTGTTGACCCAGGTATCGCTGCCGATCATCAGCCGGTCTTGAAAATCGAAGAAGATTTCCAGCCATTGAGGGTCCAGGTTTTCGCTACGACCCAGGATGTTGTATTCGCGCAAGGATGTGTCAGCGAGCAGATCCGGAAACTCATCCATAAGCTCATAGACGTCGGGTGCTGGTGTTCCCAGCCCCGCATGGGCCCAGATGATCTTCACGTCCGGATCAAGACTGTAGAGCCAACGGACGGGTTCGGTTCCCGAGTGGACATGCAAATAGATGTCCCGTTCTTTCGCCATTTCGATGACTTTCCGGAACAAGGCTTCATCGGATGTGTCCAGCACACGGATATGAAACTCGCCGATACCCTCGTGTGGATAGCTTTCCAGACGCCCTTCAAGGTAAGCGTCCATGCCGTCCATCTTGGTCCAATTGGATGACCCGGCCGAGCCGTGATAGGGCCTGAGTTCCGGTACGATCCGGTTGGGTGCGTATTCCCAGAGCATGATCGTGCCCTCGTCGGGCGTTGAGGAAACCAGCGCCATGGCGACACCGTTCTTGTCCATCAGTTCAATCACGCTCTTGACCGGATAACGATCCCAGGCGGGTTCCTTGTAGTGAACATGAGCGTCAAAGAGTGGAAGATCCCAGGCGCCCTCCCCGATCGGTTCATGACCGGGATCGGCGTATGCGCTCACCATCTGGAAACCTAATAGAGCCGCGGCAGCGGCGACTATAAAAGGCTTAGGGTACGGTCCCAGGAACCAATCGGCCATCTTTTGTCTTCTCCCCTGACACACTCGTCACTCGCGGCGGTTTTGGAAAAAATCCGCTTTGAACACATTGATTGCTAACCAGTGATGATGCGGAATGCAATTTGCGCCGGAGAAGCGGATGAATTTGATCTCGCCACCGGGGCAACAGATACTCCTGAAACGCAGTCCCACCCCGCGCTACTTCAGGTCAATTGGAGCGTCCCTTGAGCCCCCTTCACGAAGCTATCTCATACGCGACGCCACCTGCTTTGCTCATTGGAAACGGTATCAACCGTTTTTCGGCACAGACCAGTTCGAGCTGGGAGAACCTTCTCGACGAACTCGCATCCGGCCAGGGCCTTTCCCTCAGTCCTGCGGAGATGGCGGAAATGTCGAATACCGAATTCTTCGACGTACTCGACCTGGCGAGACCTCAGGACGATAAGCTCAATCTACAAAAGGAATTCTGCCGCCTTATGGCCACCTGGGAGCCGGCAGCGCACCATGAAAGGATCGTGCGCTGGGCCGAGCGCAAGAACACTCCGATCATTACTGTCAACTTCGACGAAAGTCTTTCCAGGGCGGTCGATGCCGACTTTGTCCGATCAAAAAACCGGTTCACGGACTTCTATCCCTGGGGATGCTATTTTTCCTCGCAAGACGTCTCCCGCCCACGAGAAGCTTTCGCGATCTGGCACGCACACGGCATGATGCGCTATTCGCGCAGTATCCGCCTGGGCCTTACCCATTATATGGGCGCCGTGCAGCGGGCAAGGAGCTGGGTATACGCCAGGCAGGACGGGCTGCACCGGGCAACCAGACTTGGTGTAGGTGAGTGGCGCGGCGCAGATACCTGGCTGGATATCCTTTTTCACAGCCCCTTGATGATTTTCGGCTTCGGCTTTCGAAAGGATGAAAACTTCTTTCGCTGGCTGTTTCTGGAACGGGCCCGATTGCACAAGATTGCGCCTCACCTGAAGCAGAAAACCTGGTTCGTGGAGGTCCAATCCGATGCGATCCAGCATCGGAAGCCATTTTTCGAACGCTTGGGCGTCGACCTTGTAACCGTCGAAACCTATCAGGACATATACGCTGCCGCGCTGTGGGATCTTTGACACCGTGTGCTTATGCGAGGTTCCAGCTTCGTGCTATACTCGCGAAAATTGCGAAGGGTTTCGGGATGATTGCTGCAGGCCTCACAGTTCTGGCCGGCACCACCAAGGGCGCCTTTCTGATATCCGGAGGCCGCGACCGGTCCGGATGGACAGTCAAAGGCCCGCTTTGCGACGGTTGGCCGGTCAACCACGTTATCGGAGACGCTGAAAGCGGTACGATCTGGGCTGGCGGCGGCGGCGACTGGCACGGCGCCGGGGTCTGGCGTTCCGAAGACGGCGGTGAAAGCTGGGAGTTGACCAAGCTCACCAAAGGTACAATGGACGACTGGGCGGCCGGAGATCCCGGTTTCGCCGAAATGATCGGCTGGATCGATCAGCCCCTGCCCTATGGCGACAGTTTTTCGCAAATCTGGTCGCTCGGCTACGCCCATGGAACGCTTTATGCGGGCACCAAGCCTGCAAAACTGCTGGCAAGCCGGGACCGGGGCGAAAGCTTTGAGCATCTTGAGGGCCTAGCCAATCACCCTTCCGCGGGAAGCTGGAATCCGGGTGCAGCCGGACTGGTGCTTCACACAATTGTTTCTGATCCTCAGGACGCGAAAAAACTCTGGATCGGAATATCGGCGGCAGGCGTCTTTGCGACCGAGGACGGCGGCGCCACGTGGGAACGGCGCAACAGATTGTCGAATGCGGCAGCCTGCGAAGGTCACACACATCCAGCAGCGCCAAGCGACGGCGAGACCGGGCACTGTGTCCACAACATGATGCGCGCACCCGGCGACGGTGACCTGCTTTACCAGCAGAACCACCACGGCGTCTGGAAATCGCCAGACGGTGGACGGAGCTGGGATGACATCAACGAAGGCCTCCCCTCCACCTTCGGATTTCCGATCCGCGTTCATCCACGCGACCCCCACACGATCTGGACTTTTCCCTTGAATGGCGACAGCACCGGCCGTTTTCCACCGGACGCATCAGCCGCCGTCTGGAAATCGTCGGATGGCGGGCAGAACTGGCAGGCAAAGCGGGAAGGTCTGCCGCAGGACACCTGTTTCTTCACAGTCTTGCGCCAGGCCATGGCCGGCGACGCCAGAGAACCCGCCGGGCTCTATTTCGGCACCAACTCCGGCTCAATCTTCGCAAGTTTCGACGAAGGCGAAAACTGGCAGGAAATCGCGCGGCACCTGCCGACTGTTCTGTCGGTTGAGGTGATGGACCGGCATTAATCGCCGTTTTTGCTGCGGTAACCGACCATCGGCACTCGACCGCTAGCCGGCGCCCCTGTCGCCATCCCGGCCAAGCACAGCGCAAGCGGGATGACAAATCCAGGATTCCGGATCGCCACACAGGTTCCTGTTTCCACACAGTCGATGTTAGTGACAAATCAATTTTCATCAGATATACAGTCAATATGCAGTCAATTTTCGAAAGTTCACGCTCAATATGACCGACTGGTGCCCTGACCTGACAAGCAGCAACGCCCCACGCTATATCGCGATTGCCGACAGCATCGAAGCTGATCTCTCAACCGGCCGACTTACGCCGGGAGACCGGCTTCCGGCGCAGCGGCATTTGGCAAAAACCCTTGGCCTTGATTTCACGACGGTTGCCAGGGGCTATACCGAAGCACGCCGGCGTGGCCTGTTGTCGTCGCAAGTCGGCAGCGGGACCTATGTTGCCGACCCGGAAAACCCGTTCGCACGCAGCACCGAAGATCTTGGCCCAAGACGCTCCAGTCTTCCGGACTTTTCCATGAACCTCCCGCCGGAGCCTGACAGCCCGGCGCTTTCCGACAAAATGCGGATCGGTTTTGCGGCAGTTTCTCAGGATCTGATCCCGCTCTTGCGCTACCAGAGCTTCGAGGCATCGGAACCGGATCAGGCCGCTGCTGCGCGCTGGCTGGAAGGTGCTGGACTTACCGCAAAACCGGAGCAAGTGCTGTTTTCTCCCGGAGCGCAGGCTGCACTTGCGAACATTCTGACAACGCTCACAGAGCCTGGCGACAGGATCGCTTGCGAAGCGGTGACCTATCCCGGCATACGCTCAATCTGCGCGCAGCTTCATCTGGAGCTAACCGGCCTTGAAACCGATGCGGACGGCATTGTCCCTGATGCGTTCAAGGCAGCCTGCATTTCCGGTGGGTTGAAGGCCCTTTACCTCAATCCGACGCTGCACAATCCAACGACCCGGACGGTACCCTTCAAACGCCGGAAGGAATTGGCCGCGATTGCACAATCCTTCGGAATTCCGATCCTTGAAGATGACGCCTACGGCCTGATCAGCCCCAAAGCCCCCCTGCCCTTCGCCGCCATTGCTCCGGACATCACCTGGTACATCTGTTCTCTATCCAAATGTCTTGGCGCGGGCCTGCGGCTTGCCTATGTGGTCGCGCCGAACCAGGGCGCAGCGTGGCAATTTTCCCGCGCCATCCGGACAAGCCAGGTCATGCCCTCACCGCTGACCGTGGCGCTGGCGACCCGATGGATCGAAGATGGGACCGCGACAGCACTTTTGGAAGCGATCCGATCTGAAAGCGCTGCACGGCAGATACTTGCTGCCAAACACCTGAAAAATGACGCGATACTGTCAGACCCGGACGGCTTCCATCTATGGCTTTGCTTGTCCAATGGCTGGGGCCGATCCGCCTTTGTCAGTCAGCTGCGTAACTTGCAGATCGGCATTGTCGAGGCCGATGCATTTACGGTTTCAGGAACACCCGCAGACGCCGTGCGCCTTGGGCTTGGTGGTCCACTGAGCCGCGCTCAACTAGCAAACGCGCTCGAAATTGTCGCCCAGACACTGGCAGCCTCCCCCGCACGAGCGTCGGTCTATTTTTGATCGCACACCAAGTCAGGCACATCTGAAGGCGGCCATTTTGCCGCAGCGAGAGCTCTTGACTTGGTGGTTCATTTCCATAAATTGAATGCATACATATTCCTATCATTAAATGAGTGACCGGAAACTGTTGAGCAGTTCAGGTCACTCCTGACAGTCAGAAGTGGGACAGTCCATGCAGACTCAACAAAGCTGGCCCGAACTCCCGCCGATACGGACCGGTATCAAGGGCCGTTGCCCGCGCTGTGGCGAAGGCAAGATCTTCGATGGTTTTTTGAAACTCAGGCCCAATTGCAATCACTGCGGCCTCGATTACAGCTTCGCCGACCCGGCTGACGGTCCGGCCTTTTTCGTGATCTGCTTCGGCTGCGTGCCGGCGGTTGCGTTCGCCATCTGGCTGGAAATCGCCTACACCGCGCCCTACTGGGTGCACCTGGTCACCACCCTACCGCTGATCCTTTTGACCTGCATTCCCATGCTGCGTCCGCTGAAAGGATGGCTGGTGGCGAGCCAGTATTTCTACAAGGCCGAAGAAGGCCGGCTGGCCAATCCGGACACGAACTCCTCAGAAAGCCCGACCTGACGACCGGGAGCCCCAAACCTGAATTCAGGCAAGGCTCTATGAGGCCAGGCAGCGCGCCCTCGCGGGATGCGCTGCCATTTTTGTTTTCTCTGCAGTGGCGGTACTCAGTTTCAAACACTCAGTCCGGCTTTATCCAAACCGCCGTATCGTGAAACGCTGCGCCGCCATAGGGCGCGACGGGATCGGCACCGGTCAGCGTGTTGATGCCTTTTCCGTCTTCAAACGCGGAATTCGGCCAGATGCCTTCTGAAATGACCGTGCCGGGTGCAATGCCCATTACTAGGCGTGCGTGCAGCGTCACTGCGCCCCGCCGGTTTCCCATTTTTACCTTGGCGCTATCTTCAATCCCGAAACGGGCGGCATCTGCCGGTGTGATCCAGACTTCCGGCCTGCCTTCTTTCTTCCTGGAGGTCTCTGTCTCGTTGAACGAAGAGTTCAGGAAGGACCGTGCCGGTGACGTTGCCAACCGGAGCGGATGCTCATCGTCCGCAAGCTCGATAATGTCCCACTGGTCGGGAAGGTTCGGCATCTCGGCGCATGGACCGAAGACCGTGTCACCGTCGGGTTTGTTCGGGGCGGCAGAGCGGCCCCAGTCGGGCCGGAAATGAAACTTGCCGTCGGCGTGGCCGAACCCGTTCAGGTAGTGTGAGGTTTCGAAATCAGGCTGCAGGTCGCGCCACTTTTCCGCTTCCAGCTGCGCCAGTGTTCCATGACCGGAATTCTGCAGCATCCAGTCGATTTGATCGCGCGCGCTCATATCGAAACCGGGATGAGGTTTTGAATCAACGCGCTTGGCGATCTCGTTGATCACAAAGATATTTTCTTTGGGTCCATCCGGCGGCTCGACGGCCTTCGGACCGAGCGACAGATACTGGTGGCCACCGCCCTTATAGATGTCGTCATGCTCCAGGAACTGCGTCGCGGGCAGCACGATATCGGCCATTTGGGCCGTTTCGGTCAGGAAATGTTCGTGGACAACGGTGAAGAGATCTTCGCGCTCAAAACCTTTCCTGACCAGTTCCTGTTCGGGAGCGACCGACATCGGATTGGTGTTCTGCGTCAGCAGGGCTTTGACGGGCGGCCCGCCCTGAAGCGCTTCCGCGTCTCCAGTCAGAATTCGGCCGATAAGGCTTTGGTCCAGTGCGCGGACGGAGACGTCCTTCAAAGACGTTGCCTCAATCATCTCCTTGTTGAACTGAAACAGTCCGCCGTTGTTGTGGAACGCACCGCCACCCTCGTATTGCCAGTTTCCGGCGACGCTGGCGATTGAGGCGGCGGCATGCATCCCGACCGCGCCATTGCGCGAACGGGTGAAGCCATATCCAAGACGGAAGAACGTCTTTTTTGTTTCACCGATCAGACGCGCAACATCTTCAATCTGGT
The DNA here is from genome assembly GCF_030732845.1 of Roseibium sp. MMSF_3544. GTDB lineage: Bacteria > Pseudomonadota > Alphaproteobacteria > Rhizobiales > Stappiaceae > Roseibium. Next base: position 1,099 of record NZ_JASHKA010000011.1, on the reverse strand, counting down.
CCGCGTCGAGACCGGTAATTTGCGCCGCCCACTCAGGTGTTCTGGAACAAAGGTGCTCTTCCAGCTCTTTCGGGCAGTCCGTGTAGGCGTTGAGATAGTCCCAATCGGCATGACCGTCCCGGAAGAGCACGTGCATGATTGCGCAAGCAAGCGCTGCGTCCGTGCCCGGCTTCAGAACGAGGCCGATATCTGCCTGTTTCATCGTTTCAGTTTCGTAGACGTCAACCACGATGATACGCGCACCGCGTTGCTTGCGTGCCGCAATCACGTGGGTCATGACGTTAACCTGGGTCGCGACCGGGTTTGTTCCCCAGATGACGATCTGGTCGGAGCGGGCCATTTCCCGCGGATCAGGACCAGTCAGCCGTCCAGTGGCTGCGACATAGCCTGTCCAGGCCATGTTGGTGCAGAAACTGTCGAACTGGCGTGAATAGCCCTTGGCGTGGCGCAGCCGGTGAATGCTGTCCCGCTGGATCAGACCCATTGTGCCGGCATAATGATACGGCCAAACGCTTTCGGCACCATATTCCGCTTCTGCAGCCAGGAATTTCTCGGCAATCAGATCCAGCGCTGCATCCCAGGAGATTTCCTCAAACCGCGCTTCCCCCTTCTTGCCGACCCGCCGCAGCGGCTGCATCAGCCGGTCCGGGTGATAGAGGCGCTCGGGATAGCGCGCAACCTTCGCGCAGACCACTCCCGCCGTATAGTCGTTGTCGCGCGCGCCATTCAAACGCCGCACGTCGCCATCAGGATAAAAGTGAACTTCAACCGAACACGAGGACGGACAATCGTGCGGACAGGTTGAAAACGTACTTTTCGGCGGTTGCTGGTTCATGAAGCGTCCATTCGACGAGATTGCTGGGTCTAGGGTGCGGACTCATAAATGAAGCCGATTTGGCGGCAGAAATGGCGAAATCTCGCGAGGAAGCGTGTGAAGAGCGGGCTTGTTGCCCGGTCGAGCACGGTGACGCTGCGAGGTGAAGCCATTTTGCCGTCCTTCGGATTTGGCCGTTTTGGCCATCTGCTGCGTCGGGAAAGGCTTGAAAATGAACCACATTTCCTGCGCTTTCCCTCCTTTCATCTGGTCAAAACGATCCAA
>NZ_JASHKA010000010.1 GCF_030732845.1 Roseibium sp. MMSF_3544 | reverse complement strand
ACTCCAGGAACTCATGGCAGGCGGACAGGAACTCGCACAACTCGAAGGATCACTCGGCGGAACCGTCTGAGGACGTCCATTTTTACGGGAAACAGTCGTGACAAATCTCGATGTCATCACGATCGGCCGCTCGTCGGTCGACCTTTACGGTGCACAGGTCGGTGGCCGGCTGGAGGACATGGCGTCCTTCAACAAATATATCGGAGGGTCCCCGACCAACATGGCGACCGGGACCGCCCGGCTCGGTCTGAAGTCGGGGCTGATCACCCGGGTCGGCGATGAACATATGGGCCGGTTCATCCGCGAAGAACTGGCCCGGCATGGCGTCGACACACGCGGTGTTGTCACCGACCCTGAACGTCTGACGGCCCTGGTCTTGCTTGGCATCCGCGACCAGGAACAGTTTCCGTTGATCTTTTACCGCGAGAACTGTGCCGACATGGCGCTGTGCGAGGAAGACATCGATCCGAACTTCATCGCGTCCTCCAAGGCAGTGGTCGTGACAGGAACGCACCTGAGCCATCCGCAAACCGAAGCTGCTGTCCTCAAGGCCCTGAAACTCGCCCGCGAAAGTGGGGGCCGTACCGCGCTTGATATCGACTACCGGCCGAACCTTTGGGGATTGTCCGGCCACGGCGACGGCGAAAACCGTTTCATCGCGTCTGACAAGGTGACGGAAAAGCTACAATCGACCCTTGATCTGTTCGACCTGATCGTCGGGACGGAAGAAGAATTCCACATTGCCGGCGGCACGACCGACACGGTTGAAGCGCTCAGAAACGTCCGCAAGGTTTCCAGGGCAACTCTGGTTTGCAAACGCGGACCGATGGGTGCGTCCGCCTTTGAAGGCGACATCCCGGACAGTCTTGATGATGGCATATCAGGACCCGGCTTCCCGATCGAAGTGTTCAATGTCCTGGGTGCAGGCGACGGTTTCATGTCCGGACTGCTGAAGGGCTGGATATCTGGTGAAGACTGGGTCACCAGCTTGACCTATGCAAATGCCTGCGGCGCCTTCGCTGTCTCGCGTCACGGCTGCACACCGTCCTATCCGAGCTGGGAAGAGCTGCAGTTCTTCCTCAAACGCGGCGTCAAAACGAAAGCGCTGCGCAAGGATCCCGACCTTGAACAGATCCACTGGTCGACCAACAGGCGGTTCACCCACGGTGGCGACTGGTCGACCATGCGCGTCTTTGCCTTCGACCATCGCATCCAGATCGAACAGATGGCAGACGATGCCGGTGTCACGCATGAACATATCGGCTTCTTCAAGAACCTTTGCCTCGATGCTGCGCTCAGTGTCGCGAACGGTGAGCCCGGCTATGGCATTTTGTGCGACAGCCGTCTCGGGCGCGAGGCACTCTATCGGGCCGCTGGAACCGGACTATGGATCGGTCATCCGGTGGAGTGGCCAGCCTCCCGGCCACTGGAACTGGAACCGGAGATCGGTCCGGATTTCGGCGGCCTGTCCGAATGGCCGTCCGAACACGTGGTCAAGGTCCTGTGTTTCTATCATCCCGACGACCCGGAAGATTTGAAAGCCGAACAGGAAGGCGTTCTCAGCCGGCTTTTTGCCGCCTGCCGACGGAACCGTCTGGAAATGCTCCTGGAAGTGATCCCCTCGAAGGTCGGGGCTGTTGACGACGACACCACCGCGAACATTATCCGGCGCATGTATGAAATCGGAATTTTCCCGGACTGGTGGAAGCTGGAACCAATGACGTCGACAGAAGCCTGGTCGAAAGCGTGCGCCGCCATCAGCGAAAACGATCCATACACGCGTGGCATCGTCGTGCTTGGTCTCGACGCACCGGAAAATAAGCTCGCTGCGAGCTTGGCGGAAGCTGCGCGGTTCAACCTGGTGAAGGGCTTTGCGGTCGGACGCACGATCTTTGCAGATGCAGCGCGCAAATGGCTTGCAGGCGAAATCACGAACGAAGAAGCCGTCGCCGATATGAGCGCACGTTACCAACGGCTGTGCCAGATCTGGGATGAAGCACGCGCAACGGCGCGCCGCGATGAAGCTCGGGAAAAAACGGCATGAGCACAATTCGCCTCACCGCGGCCCAGGCGATGGTCCGCTATATCGCGGCACAGATGAGTGAAGACGGCAACCGTTTCATCGACGGGGTCTGGGCGATTTTCGGACATGGCAACGTGGCCGGTCTCGGAGAAGCGCTCCAGCAGGCAGGCAATGCGCTGCCAACATGGCGCGGCCAGAACGAACAGACCATGGCGCACACGGCGATCGCCTATGCCAAGGCGAAGAAACGCACGCGCGCTATGGCCGTGACATCTTCCATCGGGCCGGGCGCCACCAACCTGGTGACTGCCGCAGCTCTTGCCCATGTCAACCGTTTGCCGCTGCTGCTCATTCCGGGCGACGTCTTTGCCAACAGGGCGCCCGACCCCGTTTTGCAGCAGGTTGAGGATTTCGACGACGGCACGGTCTCGGCCAATGACTGCTTCCGTCCAGTGTCGCGCTATTTTGACAGGATCAGCCGGCCCGAGCATCTTCTGACCGCATTGCCGCGCGCCTTCCGCATCATGACCGACCCCGCCAATTGCGGACCGGTCACCCTGTCCTTCTGTCAGGACACGCAGACGGAAGCCTTCGATTATCCAGAGAGCTTCTTCGAACCCAAGGTCTGGCGCATCCGGCGCCCGGAACCCGACAGCCGCGATGTTGCCGACGTCACCGCTTTGATCCGGGCTTCAAGAAATCCCGTTATCATCTGCGGCGGCGGCGTCGTTTATTCCCAGGCAGAAGAAACACTTGCAGACTTTGCCACGCGGCACGGCATTCCGGTGATCGAAACCCAGGCCGGCAAATCGGCCCTGGCCCAGTCTCATCCGATGAACTTCGGCGCTGCCGGCGTTGACGGTGCCGAGAGCGCCAACAAGCTGGCAGAAGAAGCGGATCTGATTGTTGGCGTCGGGACACGTTTCCAGGATTTCACGACCGGATCCTGGGCGCTTTTCAAGGCACCGAACCGGAAACTGGTATCGGTCAACGTGCAAGGCTACGACGCGTTGAAACACGGTGCTGTCGGTATTGTTGGTGATGCCAAAGTTACGCTCGAAAAACTGTCGGCAGCCCTTGGCGACTTCAAAGCCGGTGCCTTCGATCCGCAGTCCCGCCTCGACTGGCTGGCGAAAGTTGATGCCCATTGCAGCGCCCGGACCGGCGTTCCGGCCGGCTATTTGCCACTGGACGCGGAGGTGATCGGTGCCGTGCAGCGCACATCCACGGACAAGACCGTCGCCATGTGTGCCGCCGGAACCATGCCGGGGGCTCTCAAGCTGCTGTGGCAAGCGCCACAGGGCGGCTATCACATGGAGTACGGCTATTCCTGCATGGGGTATGAGATTGCCGGTGCCATGGGTCTCAAGCTTGCCGAGCCCGATCGCGACGTTGTCTGCTTCGTCGGTGACGGCTCTTACATGATGGCAAACTCAGAACTCGCGACCGCAGTGATGCGCCGTGTGCCGTTCACCGTTGTCCTGACCGACAATCGCGGCTACGGCTGCATCAATCGCCTGCAAATGGGCACCGGTGGCGCTCGCTTCAACAATCTCTATCAGGACTGCAATGTCGAGGTTCAGCCGGACATTAATTTCGTCACCCACGCAGCCTCCATGGGAGCGCATGCCGTCAAGGCGAAGGATGTTGGCGACCTGGAAGACCAGATCCTTGCCGCACGGGAGCGCGCCATACCGACCGTGATCGTAATCGACACCGACCCGATGCACGGTCCCGGCGAGAACGGAGGTGGCCACTGGTGGGATGTCGCCGTGCCGGAAGTCTCTGACAGGGCAGAAGTCCGAACCGCACGCGAAGGCTACGAGTCAGCACTAAAGCACCAGAACCTCGTGGATTGAGGGAGGCACGTGAAATGGAAGTGCCGGAAGAGACACGCTCTCTTCCGTCCCTCATCCTGGGGAGCACCGAAAGGTTCGTCTCGAAGGATGGGCGGCACACTCTGAAACAGGTGGCCCATCCTTCGAGACAGCGCTGAAGCGCTTCCTCAGGATGAGGTCATCGAGAAAACCGAACGATAGAACGTCACTGGATGAACACTATGATCCTTTACGGCACCAATCCGATTGCCTGGGCCAACGACGACGACCAGAGCCTCGGCGCGCATATACCGACCGGGCAGATCCTGAGCCAGGCTGCCGAGATCGGCTTCGACGGTATCGAAAACGGCCACCGCTGGCCCGACGACAAGGAAGAACTGAAACAACTGCTCGGCGGGCACGGCCTGAAATTCGTGTCCGGCTGGTATTCCCTCAATCTTCTTGCGCAATCCGTCGAGGAGGAAAAGAAGGCGATCCAGCCTCATCTGGACAAGCTGAAACATAATGGCTGCAAGGTCTGCATTGCCTGCGAGACCTCCAACACGATACAGGCTGCAGACGTCGACATCTCCACCAGCCCTGTGCTCACCTCTGAAGAGATGCAGACCTTTGCCGCGAAGGTCGAGGAACTGGCCGTCTATTGCGCCGACCAGGGCATCGACCTTGTCTACCACCATCACATGGGTACCGTTGTCGAGACACCGGAGGAGATCGATGCTTTCATGGCAGCGACTGGACCCGCAACGAAACTTCTCTTCGATGCCGGCCATTGCTATTTCGGCAGCAAGGGTCAGGACCCGGCGATTGTCCTTCAAAAATACATCGACCGGGTGAACCACTTTCATGCCAAGAATGTTCGGCCGGCTGTGATGCAGGAGATCAGGGAGGGCGGCAAATCCTTCATGGACGGCGTCCGCGCAGGTGTCTTTACCGTTCCGGGCGACGAAGAAGGCGGCATCGACTTCGCCCCCCTTCTTCAGATACTGAAACAGAATGGATACCAGGGTTGGATTGTGATCGAGGCCGAGCAGGATCCGCTCGTGCGCGATCCCTTCCATTATCAAAGCCTCGGCCTCAAAACACTCAAGGCCGCAGCAAAGGAGCTGGAGCTGACATGAGCGACCTTCTGCGCAAACCAGCCGGCGTTTCCGGCAAGGTTCACGACATCACTATCGAGAACGCCAAGGGCCCGAAATCGAACGAATGGGGCTATGTCGGCTTTGGGCTTTACCGGCTGCAGGCTGGCGAGAGCGTGTCGGAACAGACCGGCGATCTGGAAGTCATCCTGGTCATGGTGGAAGGCAAGGCGGTAATCTCCGCAAACGGCAAGGACTTCGGCGAACAGGGCGAGCGGATGAATGTGTTCGAACAACTGCCGCCGCACTGCGTTTACGTTCCAAACGATACCAGCTGGTCCGCAACTGCAACGACTGACTGCACCATCGGTGTCTGTACGGCCCCCGGCAAAGGCGGTCACGAAGCGAGGGTTTTGTCCACGCCGGAGCGGGTAACACGCGGCAAGGGCGCCAACACCCGCTACATCTATCCGATTGCGATGGAAGAATCCGATGTCGCGGACAGCCTCCTGGTCACCGAGGTCTTCACGCCATCCGGAAACTGGTCCTCCTACCCGCCACACCGGCATGACGAGGACAAGTTTCCGGACATGACTTATCTTGAAGAAACCTACTACCACCGTCTCAATCCCGAGCAGGGCTACGGTCACCAGCGTGTCTTCACTGAAGACGGAACGCTTGACGAGACCATCTCCGTCAACAGCCACGACGTTGTGCTTGTCCCGAAGGGTCATCACCCCTGCGGCGCGCCCTATGGCTACGAGATGTATTATCTGAATGTTATGGCCGGCCCGCTGCGCAAATGGCGCTTCCAGAACCATCCGGACCATGACTGGATTGCACAAAGGGATGCGGGCTGAAGGCAGCAGATAACTGCGGGCCGTCCGGGACCTGATCTGGGGCCTCTATGAGAATTTCAATTTTGGCACCGGCTCAGGGCCGGGACAGCTCGTTGATTGACTTTGCGGCGGCGTGAAATTTCAACACTCACGCATCTTCAAAGCAATCCACCAACGCGCCGCGATGTTGAATGACGGTTCCGGCGAGCCGGGCCCCGGCGGCAACGCTTGCAGCGATATCCCCGCTGGTCAGATATTCGCCAAGAAAAGCCGCGTTGAAACTGTCTCCTGCGGCGGTTGTATCAACGACGTTTTGAACCGGGCTCGGTTGAAAGGCCTGCCTTTCCTGCGGCCTCGCGCAGATGACTTCCTCCGGGCCGTTCTTGACCACCACCATGCCGGCCCCTGCAGCCAGATAGCGGTCCGCGCTCACATCGGCGGACTGGTCCCCAAAATGCGCCAGCTCGTCCTCGAAGGACGGCATCACAAGGTCACACAGGCCGGCTGCTTCGGTGACGCAGGCCCGCATGATGTCGGCACTCTCCCAAAGGCGCGGTCGGAGGTTCGGATCAAAGGCCGTTTTTGCGCCCGCGCGCCGCGCGGACCTGAGGGTGTCGAAAAAGGTGTTCCTGTCCGCTTCCGGAAGGATCGCGAGCGTGATGCCACTGAAATAAATCAGGTCCGCTCCCGTCAGGGCCTCTGACAGTTGCGCCTGCTCCGAGGCAAGACGCCGGGCCGCGGACTGAGACCGCCAATAGGCAAAGCTGCGCTCCCCGTCTTTCAGCTGGATCATGTAGAGACCGACTGTTCTGTCGTCCAGTTCCAGCACCTGGCTGACATCGATCCCGGATTGCCGGAGGAAATCGAGCATTTGTCCGGACACCTGGTCCTTTCCGACAGCAGTGAAATATCCGGTTGTCCAGCTTGCCGGAAGACATTTTCGCGCATACCACGCCGTGTTCAGCGTGTCCCCGGCAAACCCCATCTGAAAGGTTCCCTCACCGGTCGGAGCCATTTCGACCATGCATTCGCCAACTGCCAAAAACGTTCCGGCCACCAAGATCCTCCCGCGGAAGCGCACGTTACGGCAGCAACAGAAATCCCTGTTTTCTGCCATTTAAATCCATTTAAAAACAGCTTAAATTAATAACAGGAAAAGCGCGCACGTCAATCGGCGTCATGCTACTTGATACCGGCACGCATGAAGCTTTGAACGAATTGGCGCTGAAACAGTAGGAAGGCAATCAGGAGTGGCCCGGAGGTCATCAGCGTTGCCGCGTTGATCACGGACCATTCGACGCCGCTGTCGATGGCGGAAAAGATGCTGAGACCCACCGTCACGGGCCGGGTTTCCACCGAGTTGGTAACAATCAGCGGCCAAAGGAAGTTGTTCCAGTGGTGGCTGACCGACACAAGGCCGTAGGCAAGGTATGTCGGCTTGGCGAGTGGGATATAGACTTTCCAGAGCACACCCAGAAAGGATGCGCCTTCGACGCGCGCCGCTTCATCCAGCTCTTTCGGGATCGTCATGAACGTCTGGCGCAGCAGAAAAATACCGAAACCCGACGCGATATAGGGCAAGGCGATCGCCGGGATGGTGTCGACCAGATTGAGCATGCGCATGGTCTTGTAGTTTTCGACCATCAGGATGTCGGGCATAACGAGCAACTGAAGCAGAACGAGCGCAAACAGGATGTTGCGGCCGGGAAACTCGAACCGCGCAAAGGCGAAGGCCGCCAGCGTGCAGAGAAAGAACTGGCCGGCAAGGATCATCGTCACCAGGATGAACGTGTTCAGAAAGTAGCGCGCAAAGGGCGCGGCCTCCCAGGCCTTTGCGAAATTCTCCAGCGTCAGTGGCGCAAACAGGTCGAAGCGCGCTTCATAAGCGGCTGGATGAAAGGCCGTCCAAACCGCATAGGCAAGCGGCAGCACCCAAATCAGCGCCAGTGCCCAGGCGGCGCAGGTGTTGAGCCAACGATCGATCAGTTCCGAGGCGCCGTTCATTTGTAATGTACCTTGCGGTCAAAGAAGAAGAACTGGCCGATGGCAAGCAGTGACAGCAAGATCAAGAGCGCAACTGTAAGCGTCGCACCGTAAGCGGTTTCCCAGAACCGGAAAGCCACCTCGTAGATGTAGAACAACAAAAGCGCGGAAGCGTTATCCGGACCACCATCCGTCAGAATGAAGATGTGGTCGACAAGGCGGAAGGAGTTGATCACGGCGTTCACGCATACAAACAGCGTTGTCGGCATCAGGAGCGGAAACGTGATGCGCCAGAAGATCGTCCAACGGCCGGCCCCCTCGATCTGCGCCGCCTCCTTGAGCGACACCGGGATTGCCTGCAGCGCCGCGAGATAGAAGATCATGAAGAAGCCGGCTTCCTTCCACACCGTCACGACAATGATGGCGTTGAGGGCCGTATCCGGATTGCCGAGATAATTGCTGGCCGGCCAGCCGAAGAGAGCCCCGGTGATCTGGTCGAAGAGGCCAAAGCCCGGCGTGTAGAAAAACATCCAGATATTGGCCACCGCAATCAGCGGCAGCACCGTCGGCGTGAAATAGGCCATGCGCACAAAACTGCGTCCGGCGAGCTTCTCGTTCACCCAGAGTGCCATGACAATTGCCAGGGCAACCGAAACCGGGATTGTTCCGATCGCGAACCAGAGATTGTTCCAGAGGACTTTCCAGAAGACCGGATCGTTGATCATGCGCTCATAGTTGTCGAGCCCGATGAATTTCGACGGTCGGCGCCCGCGCGGTGTTGAGAAGAAGCTGTTGATCAGCGTCGTGACGGCGGGAATGTGCGTGAACGCAAACAGGAAGACGAGTGCCGGCAACAGCAAAAGCCAGCCGTGGATCCAGTCCCGTCTGAGTTTAAATGACCGCATCACCACGTCCCGTCATCTGAATGCATGTGCTTCGTTGCCGGATCACTTCCGGAAGCAGGTCTTCGAAGGAAATTGGCAGGGCGCCGGAAAGACGTCCGGCGCCCTGCCTGAGCAAACCTTAGCGGTACTCGTTCAGGATCTGGTCAGCCTGTTCCTGCGCTTCCTTCAAGGCGGTCGCCGGATCTTTCGAGCCGGTGATCGCGGCAGCCAGGGCATCGTTGAAGATGCCGGTGACACGCTGGTTCTGGTAGGTGGACAGCTCTGCCTTGGCAAACTCGAGCTGATCGCGGGCAACGAGGGCAGGCGCGAAGTCGGCCGTGTAGGCTTTCATCGTTTCGGTGTCCCAGGTTTCAGCACGCGGAGCAACGTAGCCTGTGGCGATGGTCCACTTGGCGGCCTGTTCAGGTGCGGTGATCCACTGGACGAATTCGACAGCGGCCTTGTTCTGCTCATCGGACGCCCCTTTGAACAGGTAGAAGTTACCACCACCCGTCGGTGCACCGCGCGTTTCTTTTGCCGGCAACATCGCGACACCGAAGTCGAACGGAGCGTTGTCGCGCACGTTGGTCAGGTTCCCGGTGGACGTCCACATCATCGCCGTCTGGCCTTCGAAGAAGGCTTTCGGCGTTGCCCCCCATTCGATGATACCCGGCGCCATGACTTCGTCTTTCGTGCTCAGGTCAACAAGGAACTGAAGCGCTTCAACCACTTTCGGGTCGTCGAAATTGGTCTTGTTGCCATCGGCGTTGGCCAGGATTGCACCGTTCTGGATCGCCAGACCCTGGAACAGCCAGTAAGGGAAACCGGAAGACGGGATCCGCACGCCCCATTGGGTAACGTTGCCGTTTGCGTCCTTCTTGGTCAGCTTTTTGCCGAACTCGACCATCTCGTCCCATGTCTCAGGCGCGACGTCGGGATCAAGGCCTGCTTCCTTGAAAGCTTCCTTGTTCCAGTAAAGAACGGGCGTGGACCGCTGAAACGGAATGCCGTAGGTCTTGCCGCCAGTCTGGCTGTTTTCCATGAAGGCTGGATAGAAACCCTCGATCCATTTCTTGTCTTCGTCGTTGGTGAGGTAGTCGTCGAACGGAACGATCAGGTCTTCGTCGATGAGTGTGAACATGTCGACCGACAGGATCACGGACAACTGAGGCGGGTTGCCGCCGCGCGATGCGGTAATCGCCTTGGCAACAGTGTCCTGGTAGGAACCGGCATAAACAGCATCAATGTTCACACCCGGGTTCTGAGCAACGTACTCGTTCGTCAGTTCCTGGATGGTGTCTGCGGCCTTGCCGCCAACGGCGACCGGGAAATAGAATTGCAGATCAACAGCCTGAGCGGACGCCCAGGTGCTGAAGGAAAGAGCCGTTGCCGCAACGGCTTTCAGGAAAGTTGACTTCAACATCGTAATACTTCCTAAGGTTTGAACATCCGCATTCCTGCGGCTGGTCTACGCGGGCGCGCGCAGTCGGTTCAGGACCGCAATAGCGATCCGAATTCTGGAACAAGATCGTCTCGCCGCCGCCCTGTGTCGGCGTCAAAAACGTGAAGAGCATCTGGATCGAACCCCAGTTCGATATTCTCTCCCGGCGACACTGGCCGGGTTGTCGGCAACCGCACCTGAAACGCTGTTTCGGCAACGACGCAGTCGGCCAGAATGTCCGCCCCGAGATATTCGACGGCCCGGATCGATGCTGACACAGGTCCACCGTCTTCGAACCGCATGGCTTCCGGACGAACGCCGAGCTGGAAATCAGGGGCAGTGCAGAGTTTCTTGAATGCATTCGCCGGGAAGAGATTCATCGGCGGCGTGCCGATAAACCTCGCCGCGAAGGGGCTGGCCGGTTTTTCGTAAAGGTCTCTGGGTTTGGCTGCCTGTTCGAGTTGCCCCTTGTTGAGCAGGACAACCTGATCGGCCATGGTGATCGCCTCAACCTGATCGTGCGTGACATAGACCATGGTGAAGCCAAGCTGCTGCTGCAGCGACCTGATCTCCAGGCGCATTTCATGGCGAAGCTTCGCATCAAGATTGGAAAGCGGTTCATCCATGAGGCAGATCGGCTTTTCGCCGATGATCGCGCGACCCAGCGCGACGCGCTGCTGTTGGCCGCCTGACAACTGGCCCGGTTTGCGCTCAAGCAAGAGCGACAGACCCAAAAGATCGGCCACCTTCTTAAGGCGCTGATCGCGTTCCGCCCGGCTCACTCTTCGAACCTTGAGACCAAAGATAATGTTCTCAGCCACGCTCAAATGCGGAAACAAGGCGTAAGACTGAAACACCATCGACAAGTCGCGCTTGGACGACGGCTTGCCGGTGACGTCTTCACCGCCGATCAGGATCTGCCCGTCGCTCACCCTCTCAAGCCCTGCGATCATGCGCAAGGTTGTGGATTTACCGCAGCCCGACGGGCCGAGCAGAGCCGTGAAAGACCCTGCGGGGATCTCGATGGACAGTGCATCAACCGCGACCGTTTCCCCCCAAACACGTGAAACGTCTTTGAGAACAATCGGCTTGCCGGAGCTTGAAAGGGCGTCGTTCGCCATCACGAACCGCTCCTTTCATCTGCGACGAAAATGCCGGTTTCCGTACCTTCAAGCGCGGCGAGATACTCCGCCGGTATCGGGCGGTCAGTGAAGATCGCGTCAACGTCCTTCAAGCGCCCGCCGCGCACATGGGCGCTGCGGCCGAATTTGCTGTGGTCCAGAACGAGAAAGGACTTGCGGCAATTGGCCAGGATCGACTGCCGTGCGGCGACCTCGTCTTCGTGGAAATCCAGAAGTGTTCCGTCCTCGTCGACCCCGGCGACGCCGAAAACACCGACATCAAACTTGTAGTTCGAGAAGAACGCCTGCGCGGCGGACCCGAGAATGTCACGGTCACCGTGGCGAAGGCGCCCACCAGCAATCGTCACCTGAAAGGACGGATTGCCGGACGCTGTGAATGCAACATTCAGATTGTTGGTGAAGACCGCCAGTTTCTCATGGCCGGTCAGTGCCTGCATGACAATTTCAGGCGTCGTTCCGATCGAAAACGCGAGCGATTGATTGTTCCCGATTTCGCTGGCGACGAGGTTTGCAATGCGTTGCTTTTCCGGGAGATTGAGGATCTGGCGCGTTGAATAGTGAATGTTTGAGGCGGGTGCCGGCGGTTCGACGCCTCCATGCGTGCGCCGCAGAATGCCGAGCTCGCACAATCCGTTCACGTCTCTGCGGATTGTCTGTGTTGTTACGTCAAAACGTTCGGCAAGTTCTTCCACCGAGGCAAACCCGGCCTTTTGCACCAGGTCGGCAATTTCGGCCTGTCGTTTTGAAACATCCACCTGCCCTAGCATATGCCTATGCCCCGTCATCTGCTGGCCCGCCGCGGCGGAGCCGAAAGCGGATTGGTTTCGAGCGCTCCGCGATTACTCGAAAGCAATCAGTCTCGAAGCACATAGACCATGTTCATATGAACATTATTCGACGTTCATATGAACATGATATGACAATTTGGGATTTGAGTCAGCCTGCGCGTCAAAACACTCAACGCGCCAGAAACTTACGCGGAACTGGGAGCAAAAATTCGTTTGCAGACAGGATGTGATCAATACGGACGATTAGCCGGAAAAGTGTTACCGACCGAAAATGAAAGCACTCTTGTTTTGAGACATGTGCGACTGGATTGCAGCCCACGCCATCCCTGACCGCTCCCAAGAAGCAAGGGAACCGGGTTCATTTCGCTTTGCGCAACCTTTGTCGCAAAGCTGCTGCAATTGATGGATCTCGAGATCCAAAGCCAGCACCGCCATATCCCCCTCCCCCTTGTGGGAAGGGGGCAGGGGATTGGGGTCAGGTGCGCCGAAATAGTCCGTCGACAACCTGCCGGCAGACGTCGCCCGAAAGCGTCTATTGCGCAGTTGGGCGAGCCTGATTGGAAAGGCAGTTTACCTACCGATACAGGAAAGACTTGCCCTCACTGTTGAACAGGTGCAGTTTTTCCGGAACTGCTGTCAGGCGGATCGTCGTGCCCTTGGCAATCAGGTGGATTCCGGGAAGTTTGGCGATCAGAGATGACTCGCCGTTCCGGGACTTGAAATAAAGAACCGTCGTTTCACCGAGGGCCTCGACCATCTCGACTTCAGCGGAAATCAGATAGTCGTCGCCCTCCGTCACGGTCAGATCTTCCGGCCGCACACCGAGTTTGACCGTGGTGCCCTGGTCGCTGTCGAGCGATGCGATTGGCACATCGGCATGCCCGCCATCGCCCATTTGAACCGATGTCGTCGCGCCAGTCGCTGTGACGGTCGCTTCAATCAGGTTCATCGCCGGTGAGCCGATGAACTGTGCAACGAAGGTGTTTGCCGGACGCTCATAGAGCTCAAGCGGAGCACCGAATTGCTCGACATCGCCTCCATGCAGCACCACGATCCGGGTCGCCAGCGTCATCGCTTCGACCTGATCGTGGGTGACGTAGATCATCGTGCTCTCGGGCATGCTTTCCTTGAGCTGAGCAATCTCAATACGCGTTGCCACACGCAAGGCTGCATCCAGGTTGGAAAGCGGCTCATCGAAGAGAAACACCTTGGGGTCGCGCACGATGGACCGTCCGATGGCAACCCGCTGACGCTGCCCGCCCGAAAGTGCTTTCGGCAGCCGGTCGAGATACTGGGTCAACTGAAGCGTCTCGGCGGCACTCTTGACCGCTTTGTCGATCTCTTCCTTGGATTTGTGTGCCAGTTTCAGCGCAAACGCCATGTTGTCATAGACGGTCATGTGCGGATAAAGCGCGTAGGACTGGAACACCATGGCAATGCCGCGTTGGGCCGGCGGCACGTCGTTGACGACCACATCATCGATCTCCAGCGTGCCGCCGGTGATCTTCTCAAGTCCAGCTATCATGCGCAGCAGGGTTGATTTCCCGCAGCCAGACGGACCGACGAAGACGATCAGTTCGCCCTGTTCGATTTCCAGGTTGATATCGCGCAGGACCTCGACTTCGCCGTAGGACTTGCAGACGTCTTTCAAGGACAAGGAGGTCATACCGGCTGCTCCCCAAAAAGTTTCTTGTTCATGTTATTTCACCGATCCTGCAAGTAGCCCGCGAACCAGGTAGCGTTGCATCGCAAAGAAGACGGCAAGCGGGACCGCAATGGACACGAAAGCGGCTGTTGCCAGGATCTCCCAGTTGCCGCCACGCGTCCCCAGAAGCTCCACGATCTGGTTGGTCATCACCGTGGTGGACCCGGTTGCGTCGATCAGGAACACTTTCGCCACAAGCAGATCGTTCCAGGTCCACAGGAACTGGAAAATCGCGAACGAAGCGAGCGCCGGAAAACTCAGCGGAATGATGATCCGGGTGAAGATCTGGAAGTCGGTGGCCCCGTCCACTTTGGCATTCTCAATAATGTCACGCGGGAGGCCGACCATATAGTTTCTGAGCAGATAGACCGCGAGCGGCATCCCGAAGGCCGTGTGCGCTAGCCAGACCCCGAGATATCCCTTGCCGATCCCGATACCCAGGTGAAGTCGCAGCAGCGGGATCAGGGCCAGCTGGAGCGGGACGACCAGCAATCCGACAACGGCGGCGATCAAGATGGCACGCCCTGGAAACTCCATCCAGGCCAGCGCATAGGCGGCAAAGGCGGCAACCACAATCGGAATGATGGTCGCCGGAATGGTCACGGTCAGCGTGTTAAAAAACGCCTTGGCCATGTTGTCCTGGCCCGTGCCCGAAAAGAGAATCGTGGTGTAGTTTTCGAGCGTGAACTCAGGCGGCACCGTTGCGGTGATGAAAATCCGTTGCCCGCGCCCGGAGAGTTGCTTGTCATTGCCACGCCAGACATAACTGCCGTCAGCCTGGAGTGTCACGCTTTCCCCATCTTTCATCTCGGCGGTTTCGCCGGGCTGATAGGCCGAGACATCGCGGGAGGACACGCCCCAGGAACGGATATCCCTTGGAGTGCCATCGAAAATATTGCCTTCAACGACAAACATGTCGCCGTCCGCCACTCTGTTATCGTCCGGATCGGCGGCTCGATAGACTTCGTTCTGCTCTGCTGGAAAAAGCGCAGCCCACCATCCCGAACTTGAGATCTGGTCCGCAGTTCTGAACGAGGACACGAACAGACCGATCGTCGGAAACAGCCAAAGCAGCACAAGCAGTGCGACGGAGATATGGACTGCCCAAACCAGCCCGGATTTTTTACCGGCTATTGTGGCCATCACTTCATCTCCTTCCGTGCGTTGTAGACATTCCAGACGAGGATTGGCGTCACAAGCAGCATGATGATGATCGCGCTCGCCGAACCGACGCCCCAGTCATTGGCGCGGAACAGCTTGTCGTACATGTAGTTGGCCAGGACCTGGGTTTCCCACTGACCGTTCGTCATCGCAAAGACGATATCGAAGACTTTCAGAACAGTCAGCGTGATCGTTGTCCACACCACGACGATGGTCCCCATGATCTGCGGCACCTTGATCTTGAAGAATATCTGGAAAGGATTCGCACCGTCGATGATGGCGGCTTCGATCGTCTCTTCCGGTATCCCCCGCAAGGCGGCAGAGAGGATCACCATGGCAAATCCTGTCTGGATCCAGATCAGAACGACCATCAGGAAGAAATTGTTCCAAAGCGGAAGAGTGAGCCAGGTCTGGGCTTCGCCGTAAGGAATCTCTCCAATCCAGATCCCGACGAGAGAACTGATAGACACCCAGATCAGCCAAAGCGCACCGCCAGCCACAAGCAAACGCAGCGGAAGCAACCAGGCGGACTTGTCTTCGCCTTTGGCGATAATCCCGCGCACGAACGACCAGGCGACGGAAGCGACGATGACCACAAACCCGATGAGCAGGATCGAGGGAAGTATCTGAAGCATCAGCACCGATCCGATGCCACCATCCAGCTTGAGCCAGACTGCATTCAGGATACCGATCTGATTCTGATCCTCAGGCCTTGTATCGTAGATCAGCTTGAAAATGACCGACGCGCCGACGAAGGAAATGGCCATCGGCATGAAAATGAGAGATTTGGCCAGATTGCCCCACTTGATGCGGTCCGTCAGCTGCGCAACCAGCAAACCGAAAGCAGTCGAAACGGCAGGCACAACGATCAGCCACAGCATGTTGTTCCGGACAGCTTCCCAGAACTTTGGCTCAGCCATCATTTGCTGGTAGTTCGCCAGTCCGACGAAAGCCCCACCCTGATCACGGTCCGTAAGGGATAGACGCAGTGTCTCAAAGACCGGGTAAGCCAGATAAAGAAGCAGCGCGAAAAGCGCGGGGAACAGGAACAGCCAGGGGCGGATCATGTTCGCGCGGTTGATGTTCCGGCCCGCGTTTGGCCCGGAAGCCGGGAATAGCACCTTGTCCAGAAAGAGATTGGACAGGAAGAAGTAACCGAGGCAGGCACCGACGCCGACGACGATCGTCGTCAACCCTAACAATGCCGGGTTATCCGAAAGCATGGCCGTTCCATCCCATTTTTCATTATGAAAGGCTCCCGGTCACGCCGGGCGACACCAGTCTTGGGAAATGAGGAGCGTGGGAAACGCTTGCGCCAAACGGCGTTGGCCGGCCCCCAATCGGAGACCGGCCAGCGCAATTTTTACTTAAGAGCGTCCCAGCTATTCTGGATTTCACCTGCAACCGTCGCGGCATCCTTACCGCCGGTGTAGTCAACCATACCGGTCCAGAATGTTCCTGCACCGACACCGCCTGGCATCAGATCGGATCCGTCAAAGCGGAAGGTGGTGGCGTTCACGAGGATTTCGCCCTGCCCGCGCAGCGTGTCGTTCAGGTAGGCTTCCGGGTTTACACCCTTGTGTGGTGTCAGGAAGCCGGTTTGAGCCATCATGACTTCGTGCGACAACGGCAACTGGAAGAACTTCATCAGCTCTGTGGTTGCGTCAGACGGTGTGGTCACAGCCATCAGCGTGCCGCCGCCCAGGACCGGATTGCCGAGGTCCTTGCCCGCATAGGCAGGCAAATAGAAGAAATCGACATCTGCGCCGAATTCAACACCGTCCGGGAAAAACGCAGGCACGAAAGAGGCCTGACGGTGCATGTAGCATTGCGGCGGTGAAGAGAAGAGGCCCTTGGGGCTGTCACGGAAATCGGTCGATGCGACCGCGTCAGCGCCTCCGGCAACCTTGTCGTCGTCGCGTGCGAACCAGCCGAACTCCTCGATTGCGGCAACAACCCGCTCATCGTTGAACGGAATTTCGTTGGTCACCCATTGGTCGTAGACATCTGCCGGCTGCGTGCGCAGCATCATGTCTTCGACCCAATCCGTTGCCGGCCAGCCGGTTGCAGCACCCGACCCCAGGCCGATGCACCAGGGCACCTCGCCGTCCGCGACGATCTGCTCTGTCAGGGCTTTGAGGTCTTCCATGGATTCCGGCACTTCATAGCCGGCATCCTCGAAATTCTCCGGCACAAACCAGACAAGGCTCTTCACGTTGACGTTGTAGAAGAAGCCGAAGAGCTGGTCGTTGCCCTCGGCATCCTTGTACGTGCCGAGATTAACCCAGCTGTCACCGGCACCGTAATTATCGGCGACCCAGCTTCCCATGCCTTCCGGCAAGGGCTGCAGAAGACCGCGAGACGCCATGTCGGAGGCAAGACCGGGCTGCGGGAACACGGCGATGTTCGGGGCAGCACCCGCCTCTGCATCGATCACGATCTGCTGCTCGAAGGAATCAGATCCGGTGTAAATGACTTCAGCACCGGTGGCCTCGGTGAAGTAGGCCAGCACGTTGCGGAAATATCCGTCTTCCGGCTGCAGCCAAGGACCGGCAATCGTCACGGTCTGACCTGACAGGTCGGGCGCGCTTTCAGCCCAGGCGTTGTAGCTGTCCCAGTTGAACGGACCTTCGCCCGGAGTAAATTTCAGGTCAGCGGCAAAAGCGGCGCCAAAACCAAGCGACGCGCTCAGCGCCAAGCCTGCCGCGCAGGCCATCAAACGTGATTTCATGTCAGTCCTCCCAGATTGTCCCTTTATCGGGACATTCCCTTTAAAGTGGCACACTTCACCAACCGGCAGCAATACCGGGGCTCCTCCCGCGTGCAATAAATTCACCGGAACCCGGCATCCAAACCGCTTTGGATTTAACTCTAAACATGTCGCTACGCTTCGGTCTTGTCAAGCAAACATCTTGCGAATTAATGTTGCATTTCAATAACAGCCTGAAGGGAGGGCGCTTTCAAAGCGTTTTGGGCACGAATGAGCAAGGGTGTGAATCTCAAGGAATTGTCCAATCGGCTTAAACTGTCGCAGACAACCGTCAGCCGTGCCTTGAACGGCTACCCGGAAGTCAGCGCGGACACCCGGCGGCGGGTCGCGGAAATGGCCGAAAAGCTCGGCTACGCGCCCAACAGCCAGGCCAGGCGCCTTGCGACCGGCCGGTCGATGGCAATCGGCCACGTCATCCCGCGTTCAATCCATGAGATGATGAACCCGATCTTCCTGGAATTCATTGCAGGCGCCGGAGAAACCTACTCCAAGCACGGTTACGACATGATCATTTCGGTGGTCGAGGACGATCATGAAGAAGACGCCTATCGTCAGATCGCAACCCGCAAAAAGGCCGATGGCGTGATCATTCACGGCCCGGCAGCAAACGAAGGACGGCACAGGCTGCTCCGGGAAATAAACCTGCCCTTTGTCGTTCACGGCCGCATACCCGGCGCGGAAACCGAAACCTCCTGGGTCGACATGAACAATCGGCGTGCTTTCGAGCGGGCAACCAATCTGCTGCTCGATCTTGGACACAAGCGGATAGCGCTTTTGAACGGCCTGGAGCACATGGATTTCGCGCGCCGCAGGCGGAAAGGGTTCGAAGATGCAATGTCTGCCCGCGGGCTTGTGCCGGACACCGGCATCATGCGCAGTTCGGACATGACGGAACCCTACGGCTGCGACAACGCCATGGAGATGCTGAAGTCCGACAATCCGCCGACAGCTTTCCTGGTTTCTTCGATGATCTCGGCGATTGGCGTTGCCCGTGCCATCGGCCAGTGCGGTCTGGAAACAGGAAAGGACGTCTCGATCATCACGCACGACGACGCCCTTTCCTTTTTGCCCAACAGCGGCGAAGTGCCTATTTTCACCTGCACACGTTCTTCCGTTCGATATGCCGGGCAAAAGGCAGCCGAGCTGCTCCTTGACCATATCGCGGAACCCGACCGGCAAGTATCTTCTCTTCACCTCGATGCCGAGCTGATCATCGGACAATCGACCGGACCGGCCCCCGGACGCTAGGGTACGGACTCATAAATGAAGTCGATTTGGTTTGGATCGTTTTGACCAGCGGCAAGGAGCGAAAGTGCAGGAAATGTGGTTCATTTTCAAACCTTTCGCGACGAAGCAGATGGTCAAAAAGACCAAATCCGAAGGACGGCAAAATGGCTTTACCTCGCGGCGTCACCGCGCTTGACCGGGCATAAAGCCCGCTCTTCACACGCTTCCTCGCGAGATTTTGCCATTTCTGCCGCCAAACCGGCTTCATTAATGGGTCCGTACCCTAGTGCACATCCAAAGGCTGCCGAAAAAGCTTAAGGTTAGACCTGAGACAAGCCGCTGGTTTGCAGAAGGTTTTTCATGGTGGCGAGACCGCGCAATCGATGCGAGCGCGCGATTTCGGCTGCGACATCCGGTTCTCCGGCAGCAATGGCCCGCAGAATTTTATCGTGATCGTCTGCGCTCGCAGCCGGCGCCTTGTTAAGACGCAAAAGCACCGTATTTGCCCTGAAAACCTGGTCCAGCAAGCCCGTGATTTCCGCTTCAAGCCGCTCATTGCCGCAAATGCCGGCAACAAGCCTGTGAAAGCTGTCATCCAGTTTTGCCCAGGTGCCGATATCGTTTGCGGACAGGGCCGACGCGCTTTCCGACAATATGCGCTCCAAATCCGGAAGGAAATCGGCCCGCTCTTGTGAACACGCGGCAGCGTTCGCCGCGAGGGCTTCCAGAACAGCAAGAATCTGGAAAATCTCGCAGAAATCTTTCCGCGAGATGGCAACCACCTTGGCGCCACGCCGTGGCACGAGGTCAATCAGCCCTTCGGCCTCCAGACGGATCAGCGCTTCGCGCACAGGTGTCCGGCTCATGCCGAGACGATTGGCAATATCCGGTTCGGGCGCCTGGAAACCAGGCGGCAGAACACCGTTTAAGATCTCGTTTTTCAGCCGAACATAAGCGTTGTCGACCCGAGTGGATTTGGCTTTCGCTAGCATTGCCGGAGGCTTCCACGACTTTTTTGCATTTGATTTTGCCTGCCCAGAACACCCGCCGGGAAGCGGGCCCAGCCAGTTCATTCTGTTTTGAAAGCAAATCAATTCAGTATTGATAATAATAACGATAGAATTTTATGAAAAAACGTCCTTTTCCGGAAAAGATTATGTACCACTTTGGGGCGTCACCTTGTTTGCCTTTGTTTTCAAAGAAGAAATTCAATCACTGACGTGAGAATGACACCGTAAAAATTACTTATTTTTTTAAAAAGAAAAGCTTAAAACCCGCTTTCAATGCGAACAAATCCACCTTTGGATTTTAGAAATACGGCTGCAGGAAATAAGTCTGCTTCCAAATCACAAAATGCCCACCACCACCGTTTTCTGGACTCGTTTTCAAAGCGAACGAAAGGTCACGAAGATGTCATTCGGTTGGAAACTCCCTAAAACGCACCATGCAAAACGGCAGGAGACATGACGGCTGCAGTCAGACTGAAACAATTGGCAGGATTACAAGCGTCAAAACTCCGTTTGTTTTCAATAGCACAGAAGATAAAGCTAAAATTTTTCAAGTCTTACTGTCAGAATAAGCAAAAATATGAACAAAATTATTTAAAACTCGCATCGTTTTATCAATAAAATACAATTTTATTTAATTATAGGCAATTTTACCTTTGGAGAGTTTACATGTTTTTTACAAGCAAATCAGGTCGTGCGCTTACCATTGATTAACCAAGAAAATTTACTTTGTGCGCAGATAACAAAATCGGCGCTGTAATGACATTTTCCTTGGACCCTCTGAAGCTGCTGCGAGGGATCAGAATACGTCCGGCGGCCATCCTGGCCAGCCTTGTCCTGATCTGGGCGCCTTTCGCGCACGAGCCTGCGCTTGCCCAGAGCCTGGAAGATGCCATGTCCGCTGCTTACGCCGTCAATCCGCGGCTCAAGGCAGAGCGCTCTCGCTACCAGGCAACAAACCAGGGCATCTGGTCGGCACGTTCAGAGTTTCTCCCCCAGGTGACAGGATCGTATCTCGCCGAACACAATGCGTATCGCTACGACAGCACCAACAGGGGAGACCGCGAGTTTTCCCATGAGTTGAACTTGACCGTGTCGCAGACCCTGTTTCAGGGATTTGCGGGCGTGAACCGTCTCAATCAGGCCCATGAGGAAGCGGCCTCGGGGCGAAGTCAGCTGATCGGTGCAGAACAAACCCTTCTGTTGAACACGGCAGATGCCTATCTGCGCGTTGTGCGCGACCGCGAGATCCTCAACAGGCTAACGTCTTACACCAATGTTGTTCAGCGAGAAGTGACGGCCGCACGGGCACGCTACAGGTCCGGCGACGCGACCCGGACCGATATCGAACAGGCGCTTGCCCGTTTGGCCGAGGCGCAGGGAAACAGCGATCAGGCCCAGGGCGATCTTGAAGCCTCGATCGCCCTTTTTGAACGCTTGACCGGTCAAAAACCCGGTAAACTTGGATGGCCTGCCGTTCCCAAGGCTATTTTGCCGGCTAACCTGGATGCAGCCATCGCCATTGCCCTTGAAAACAACCCGTCCATTCGCGCTGCAACCGCAGACGCCAGAGCAGCGAAATATGCGGCGCGTGCATCGGTCGGTGACATGCTGCCTCGCGTTACCCTCGAAAGCGAATGGGAAAACGGCTACCAGGACAATCTCGCCGACGACAGCGACGAGGACTTCCGCCTCGGCGTGCGTGTAAGCGCCCCTCTTTTCACAGGCGGCCGGAATATCTCGGCGGTCAGACGCGCAAAATTCACTGCGGCTCAAGAGGAATACGAACTTGACGATACGCAGCAGATCATTCGGGAAAACGTGGTCCGGGCCATGAAGCAACGCACGGCGTCAAGGCTGCGCGCACAGGCGGAAAGAAGGGCAATCGAAGCCAATCGCAGGGCAGTGAAGGGACTTCAGGTCGAATTCGACAGCGGCCAGCGTTCCTTGCTGGATGTCCTTGATGGGGAGCGGGAACTGCTTCTGAGCCAGGTCGACTACGTGAGTGCGCGCTACGATGCTCGGATCGCTGATTTCTTTCTGCTTGCCAATATCGGCCGGCTGGCGCCGCAGCATTTTTCAATCCATGAGGAACGGCCCGCCCCAGTCCCGCGCCTTGTTCCCGAATTCAATGCGTGGGATCTCCGACTGGGCCCGACGGAAAACGATGCGGGCGATGTGCAGGTGGCAGAAAAGACACCTGTCGAACCACTCGGTTACCAGGCGAAAAATCAAGGCTCTATCGACTGGGTGAATTGGCCCTACAGGAACGGCGACAATCACGAAGCCGGACCTACGGCACCGGCAAGCCGCACACAGAAACTGTGGAAGTCGCTCGCTGCGCTCGGCTTGCATCAGTTCTAACAAACTTGCATCCGTTCAGGCAGTCAGTGTTGCTGCAAATAGGCTTGTCTCCGCCACCTGTGATGAACTAAGTCTCCGCTAAACACCGATCCTCCATCCCGGTCGCCATCCGGAACCATTGAGCTGTCAGGAGTACCAAAAATGAAGCCGGTCATTCCCTTCGTTCCCGAGGCGGATTCCGTCGAACGCGAAACCTGGGAGGAAGAACTTCGCAAGAACCTGGCTTCATTCGCGGAGGTCAAACCTTTTGACCAGCTGACGGACGACGAACGCGTGGCCGCAAAGGTGGCAATCGTTGCCAATCCGAACCCGGCAGACGTCGCTGCCCTGCCCAACCTTGTCTGGGTACAAAGCCTTTGGGCCGGGGTCGAACGCCTGACGGCAGAACTGCCAGAGGACGGGCCTTTGATCGTCCGCCTCCAGGACCCCCAGATGGCCGACACAATGTCTGAGGCCGTGCTTGCCTGGACCCTCTATCTGCACCGTGACATGCCGCGCTACCGGTTACAGCAGCGCGAAAAAGTCTGGCGCGAACTGCTTTTGAAAACACCGCAAGAACGGACAGTCGGCGTTCTGGGGCTCGGGAAGCTTGGAAGCGCATCTGCCCAGCGCCTGAAAGCCAACGGGTTCCGGGTCATCGGCTGGAGCCGCAGCGAGAAACACCTGGACGGAGTGGAGTGCTTTCACGGTTCCGACGGTCTGACAAATCTGCTCGGACAAACTGACATTCTTGTGCTTTTGGTGCCGTTGACCGCAGAAACACGCGGCATGATCGGCGAAAAGGCGGTCGGAGACCTGAAGAAGGGAGCCGCCCTCATCAATTTCGCGCGCGGACCGGTGCTTGATATCGACGCACTTCTTTCGGGATTGGACAATGGGCATCTCTCTCACGCAGTCCTTGATGTCTTCGACAAGGAGCCCCTCGATGCGGCGAGCCCGCTCTGGCAGCACGACAAGGTTACGGTTCTTCCGCACATTTCGGCCCCGACCATCACCGGCACCGCCACCAACATCGTTGCCAGGAACATCGGCGATTACCTTAAGAATGGTCAGATACCGCAGCATGTCGACCGAAAGCGTGGATACTGACGCTTCTGCTTGCTTGCGTCGCGATAATGTCAAGAATCCCATCGAATCAGGCAGATGCATTTTCCAAGTCCCAGCAGGTGATTCATGTCAGATCTTCCGGTCCTCGGCGCAGCGCTCATCGTCGACACACTTGAAACCCATCGCACACTGATGCTCGACAAGCCGAGAGACCTGGAACTTCAGGACTTTTGTTCCGCTGAGGTCTTGAACGGCGATTGGACACCGCTGGTGGAACGGGCAAAGAAACTTCTCGACGGCCACCAGGGCCGGCTCGGTATTCACGGTCCATTCTGGGGCTTCTCGATCTCGGCCGCAGACGTTGACATACGTGAGGTGGTGAAGAAACGGCTGCTGCAGGGTTTGGAGGTTTGCGAGGCACTCGGCGGCACGCAAATGGTCCTTCACAGCCCCTACTCCACCTGGGATTACAACAATCTCGACCTGTACGCGAACGCGCGCGCACGCAAAATCGAAGTGTGCCACTTGACTATGAAGGACGCGGTCCGGCGCGCTGAGGACATTGGCTGCGAAATTGTCATCGAGAATATCGAAGACAAGGATCCCCATGCGCGGATCGAACTTGCCGAGAGCTTCGGGTCCTCGTCGGTCAAGATCTCAATCGACACAGGCCACGCACACTATGCGCACGGCGTGACCGGGGCACCTCCTGTCGACTACTACGTTAAGGCCGCCGGCAACGCATTACGCCATGTTCACCTACAGGACGCTGACGGTTACGCCGACCGGCACTGGGCCTTGGGCGAAGGCACAATCAACTGGCATTCGGTCTTTGGTGCCCTGTCGGAACTCGACAGCGACCCGCGGTTGATTATTGAACTGAGGGATCATTCCGAATTACCGGCTTCGATCGCCAACATGGCCGCGCTCGGATTGGCCCAATAGGGCTGTTTGCAGCGTTTCTGTGCCACCCCACAATTTTGTGAAGAGGCTTTAACGGACAGGATAGCAACCTGTGCCTAAGTAATGCGCCAACGGCCGGTCAATTGTCCGGGTCGAATGGGTTGCGACGGAATTAGCCAGGGTACTGACCGAATGCTCGAACTCCCGCTTGCATATCTTGCCGGATTGCTGACGCTGATCAATCCGTGCGTGCTTCCGGTGCTGCCCATCGTGCTTGCCTCTGCACTCAACGTCGACCGGCGCGCACCGCTCGCGCTTGCGGCCGGCATGAGCCTTTCTTTCGTGACCTTCGGCATGCTGGTGTCGACACTCGGCTACACGATCGGCCTGACGGAAGAAGTGATGGCCCGGGTTGGCGCCACCCTGATGATCGTCTTCGGTGTCATTCTTCTCGTTCCCGCTTTCAACCAGCGCTTTGAACTCGCGGCCGCGGGCCTCGCCGGCTCAGCGGACCAAAGGCTCCAGAACACAGACACCAGCGGCTTACGTGGTCAGTTTCTGGGGGGCGCGCTCCTCGGTGCGGTCTGGTCACCCTGTATCGGACCCACTCTTGGCGGGGCAATCGCCCTCGCTTCCCAGGGGGAAGACCTTCTCTGGGCCGCTCTGATCATGTGCTTCTTCGCCCTCGGCGTTTCGACGCTGATCGTCGGCCTCGGTTTTGGTGCCGGTGAAACCATTCGGCGCCGCGCCAGCAAACTGCGCGGTCTTGCCGAGAAATCCAAACCCGTCATGGGCCTCGTATTCATTGCAGTCGGCGTGCTGCTGCTCATGAATGTCCATCACATGTTCGATGCCTGGGCCATGAGCGTCATGCCTATCTGGCTTCAGGATCTGTCTGTCCGATTTTGATCGAAAACAGGAAAGGAAACCTAATGAACCGTCGCTTCTTTCTTGCTTCCACTGCAGGCACTTTGCTTGCAACCGCATTTCTTCCGACCAGCGCTTATGCGGAAATGGTCGAGTATTCGCCGGGTCTTATCCAGAAGCATCTGGCTGCCGGCAAGACAATTTTCGTCGACTACTCCGCCTCCTGGTGCGGCACTTGTGCACGCCAGGAACGGGTGATCAACGCCCTGCGCGAGGCCAATCCCAACTATGACCGCACAATGGTTTTCGTGCGCGTCGACTGGGACGACTACCGTCGTCACGAAGTCACCACCTCCCGCAAGATCCCGCGCCGTTCCACCCTTCTCGTGCTGAAAGGGAACCAGGAGCTTGGCCGTGTCGTTGCCGGAACCAGCGAGCAGCAGATCAAGGCCCTGCTCGACACCGGACTTCAGGCCGGCAGCTGACGTCCTCGGACACGACGCTCGCGTCCCGCGGACCCCGGGTCTCATGCCGCTACGCGCACTGAAACCTCATCCTGAGGAAGGCCATAGGCCTGTCTCGAGGTGACCATGGTGTTTCGGTTCCGCTTGTAGCAGTCCGGTCCCATTCCCTCTCCCTTGGGGAGAGGGCCAGGGTGAGGGGTCAAATCCATCATGGAAAACTGAAACGTCTGTCCCCTCACCCGGCCTATCAGGCCGACCTCTCCCACGGGGAGAGGTAACGAACCTCGCTCTGAAGGTCGCATTCAAGAAGCGTCCATCCCATACTGAGGAAGGCCACAGGCCTGTCTCGAAGGATGGGTGGCAAGCACTGGAGCACGTGGCCCATCCTTCGAGACAGCGCAAATGCGCTTCCTCAGGATGAGATTCTACTTTCTCGGATGATTTGATTTCTCGCGCAGGAGCCGCTAACTGATCGATAAAAAGACCTCCGCGACACCAGCGGAGGTTTTTGTTTGTCAGCCCATCGCCCAGGGGCCGTGATAGCCGCTGCCGTCCTTGTCGGTGCGCTCGAACCCGTGCGCACCGAAGAAGTCGCGTTGTCCCTGAAGCATGTTGGCGGTCGAGCGCGCCGTGCGCATGATGTCGAAATAAGACAAGGCGGCGGATAGCGCCGGCACTGGCAAGCCGTGAAGCGCCGCCTGCGACACCAGCAGGCGCAAATTTGCCTCGGTCTCCTTCAGCTTGGCGGAGAAAAACGGCGCCAGCATCAGGTTCCGTTCCGGATCGTCGGCAAGGGCCGCCGACATGTCGTTCAGCATGGCGGAGCGGATGATGCAGCCGTTCCGCCAGATCCTTGCAATCTCCGGCAAGGGCATCGCCCATCCATATTGCTTTGCTGCTTCCAGAATGAGCCCGAAGCCCTGCGCATAACAGACGATCTTGCCGGCGACGAGCGCTGCCTCCATGGCTTCGATGCTGACAGCGCCCCGGTCCATCGTCCTTGGAGCCGCGCCAAACTCTTCCTGCCCCGCCCTTCGCTCATCCAGCCGGGACGACATGTTGCGCACGGCAACCGCCGCCTCGATCGTGCTCGCAGGTGTTCCGAGCATCAACGCCTCGATTGCGGTCCAACGGCCCGTGCCCTTCTGGCCAGCGCGGTCGAGGATGATGTCGAGCATCGGCTTGCCGGTTTCCGGATCACTCGCCTTGGCGACCTTGCCGGAGATCTCGATCAGGTAGGATTGCAGGATCCCGTTGTTCCACGTTTCGAACACATCGCCGATTTCGCTGGCCGGCATGCCGAAGCCGTCGCGCATCACACCGTAGACTTCCGCGATCATTTGCATGTCGGCATATTCGATGCCGTTGTGCACGGTCTTGACCAGATGCCCCGCACCGGCTTCGCCGAGATGGGCTGCACATGGCTCCCCCTCGTACTTTGCCGAGATTGCCTCAAGAATGTGCCCGACCTGATCCCAGGCGTCGCTTGCCCCGCCAGCCATGATCGACGGGCCGAAACGGGCACCCTCCTCGCCGCCGGAAACACCGATCCCCATAAACCGCGGACCACGACGGGCAGCGTCCTCTGCCCGCCGGTTGGTGTCGTGATAGTTGGCATTACCAGCGTCAATAATGAGATCTGTCTCATCCAGGAGCGGGCGCAGCGCTTCGATCTGCGCATCCACGGCTTCACCTGCCGGTACCATCAGGATAACAGCGCGCGGCTTCTTGATGGATCCGACAAAGTCTTCGAGGTCTTTCGACGGCACCAGCCTCTCGGCAAGCTCCCCGGCCTTTGCCATGAACTGATCGGTTTTTTCAGCCGTTCTGTTATAGACCGCAATTTGGAACCCGTTTTCAGCAATGTTGAGAGCAAGGTTTCCGCCCATGGTGCCAAGGCCGATCAGGCCGACGTCTGCAACAGCGCCTTTAGAACTCATCAACGTTGCCTTTCCTGAATTGATTTGTCTTTGTGCCGCGGTGATAGCCGACCCGTCCTTTCCGGGCAATGCCTGCGTCGGCCGCTGCGGGGAATGGCACGTATTCTTGATCGTAAATTTCTGAGCTCCGGAAAAAAGAGCCTAAAAAAATCGTCCGCACGTAATTTTACTTAGCGGGCGAAAATTACTGTCACAGAAGCCTGCTACGCCCTTGGCACCCGCAGTTTCCAGCTGCATTGCTCGAAGGATATGACTGATGAAGAATTTATTGATTGCTGCCGGGCTTCTGGCCGTGGCTTCCGCTCCCGCCTTTGCGGAAGATGTCACTGGCAAGCTCGTGCTTTATACGTCTCAGCCGAATGCAGACGCCCAAGCGACCGTCGACGCCTTCAAGGCAAAGCATCCGGGCGTTGACGTGGAGTGGGTCCGCGACGGCACCACCAAGATGATGGCGAAGCTGCGCGCCGAGTTTGAAGCTGGCGCCCCGAAGCCCGACGTTCTTCTCATCGCAGACATGGTGACCATGGAAGGCCTGAAGAAGGAAGGCCGCCTGATGGCGCACGAAGAGGCTGACGTTTCCGCCTACGATCCTGCGATCATGGATGACGACAAGACTTACTTCTCAACCAAGCTGATCACGACGGGCATCGTCTACAACACCAACGCTCCGATGAAACCGACTTCCTACAAGGATCTTCTCAAGGAAGAGGCGAAAGACAAGTTGGCCATGCCGTCTCCGCTGACCTCTGGCGCCGCGACCATCCACATGGCGGCACTGACCTCCAACCCGGACCTCGGCTGGGCGTTTTACGAAGGCCTTGCCGATCAGGGTGCAAACCCCAAAGGCGGCAACGGCGGCACCTACAAGGCAATTGCCGGCGGCGAAAAGCTCTACGGTTTTGTCGTTGACTTCCTGCCGATCCGCGAGAAGTTGAAAGGCGCGCCCGTCGAGTTTGTCTTCCCCGAAGAGGGCGTTTCGGCAGTGACCGAGCCGGTCGCAATCCTTTCAACAGCACAAAATCCAGCTGCTGCAAAAGCCTTTGTCGACTTCCTGCTGTCAGAAGATGGACAGAAGCTGGCATCCTCGCAGGGCTACCTGCCGGCTCACCCGGCCGTCGCTGCACCGGAAGGTTTTCCGGCACGCGATGACATCAAGCTGATGGAATTCAGCCCGGCCGAAGCCCTTGAGCAGGACCAGGCAAACAAGCTCAAGTTCACCGAGATTTTCGGCGGCTGAGGATCTAGCAGAAAAACAAAATTCGCAGTGCGGTACCCGCCGCACTGCTTTTTTGTCTTCTCAAGACGTCTCTCACGAGTATCGCTGGATTCCAGCCAGGCATGCGGCTAGCGCTCTTTTGAACGATACGGTGTCATTTGGTGGAATGACAAAGTAGTCTCGCAAACAATGCAGTCGGTTTCGATTTCCGAAAGATCAACCCTGGTCGCGCTTGTTATCGGCGCCACGGTCATCTGCGGCCTGCCGCTGCTGCTTCTCTTCAAGACCGGGCTCACAGGCGGCACCGGGATTGATTTCGGCCCGCTCACCGAAGCGCTCCAAAGCCGATCCGTTCAGCGGGCGCTGTGGCACTCCATAGAAAGCAGTTTTCTGTCCGCAGTTGCGGCAACCGTGCTGGGCACCGTTCTGGCGCTCCTGGTCGGGCTGACGGATATCCGCCACAAGGGCCTGCTCGTCTTTCTCATTCTTCTGCCCATGATGATCCCGCCGCATGTGACGGCAATCGCGTGGATCCAGGCGCTTGGACCGGCGAGCCCCGTGCTGCGCTGGCTCGGCATCGCGCCAGAGCTGGGCTCGACCCATCCGCTCTATTCCCGCGAGGGTCTTGTTCTCCTTTTGACACTTCAGCACAGTCCTCTTGTGTTCTTGCTGGTGCGGGCCGCGCTCAGGTCGTTTCCGCGTGAATTGTCCGACGCTGCGCGCATCTCGGGCGCCGGTTCTTTCACGATGCTACGCCGGATCACGCTGCCGCTCCTTGGACCGTCTCTGCTGGCCGGCTTTGCTCTTGCGTTCGTCGCAGCCCTTGGAAATTTCGGCATCAATGCGCTGATCGGGATACCTGCCCGGTACACCACCTTGCCGGTTCTGGTATGGCGCCGACTTGCGAGTTTCGGGCCCGATATCCTGCCGAATGTCGCGGTGATCTCAGTTATTCTGGCGCTGGTTGCTCTTGTCGCAATTCTTCTCCAGAGCTTGCTGCAGCGGCGGATGCGCTCCAGCCTGATCGGCCTGCCACAGGACCCCCTTGCCATTTCGCTTGGCAAGAAGCGGCCCTATGTCGAAGCCGTGGTCTGGCTGTTCGTCGCCTGCGTCCTGCTCTTGCCGGCCGCATCGTTGCTGGCGACATCGCTGGTCAGAACCTACGGTCTGCCGCTCTCCCTCGACACGCTAACACTTGATAACTTCACGGAAGTGCTCTGGCGCCAATCGGTGACGTTGCGCGCTTTCGCGAATTCGACCTTCATTGCCGGCATTGCTGCCCTTGTCATTGCTGCAGTAAGCCTGTTGCTCGCCTATTTTCTTTCGCACAGGAAAAAGACACATCGACGTTGGGCCGGTTTTGCCCTTAGCCAGTCGGAAATTGCATTTGCCGTGCCCGGCCTGGTGATGTCCATCGCCTTCATTCTCGCCTTCATAAGGCCGCTGCCGATCCTGAACGTTTCGCTCTACGGCACCTTATGGATCATCCTGATCGCCTATGTATCCGTGTTCCTCGCCGTTGGTTTGAAACCGGTTGCCGCTGCGTTTCTCCAGATCGACGGTTCCCTGGAAGATGCCGCCAGGGTCTCCGGCGCCGGCTTTTTCCGCCGCATGCGCCGGATCTTCGCCCCGCTCGCGGCCCCCGCGGCCGCCTCGGGCGCCATTCTTGTGTTCCTGACCGCCTATAACGAAGTCACCGTGTCCGCGCTGCTCTGGTCAACCGGAAACGAGACCATCGGCACCACGATTTTCAACTACGAAGACGGTGGCTACACTACGCTGGCGGCCGCCATGTCCGCCGTCGTGGTCGCGGCAACGATCGTCATCATGCTGGCGATGAACGCTCTGGCAAAGCGTGTGCCCGCCGGAACCATCCCCTGGAAGGACTGACGCCAGGCAATCCAGGACCCTCGCAATAGTCACCCCGATCGTCCCATGGCGTGGCTTCGATGACAATGTGAGCAGGAAAATCAGTGCACCGGGCTGGCACTAATCCGGCAACACCCAGCCGCGCAAAATGGAAAGCCGCAAACTCTCTCCTGTCTCGGCCTTGCGGTGCAGCGTCATCATGAGCGGATCGTCAAGACCATCCACTGTCACGAACACATCCCAGGCACCGCCACGATAGATGGTTCGCTGCACGGTGCCTGCGAACCCCGAGCGGTCCGTTTCGAGCACAAGATGCTCCGGCCGAAGCAGCAGCGTTGCCGGCCCGGATGCGGTTCCAATCGGGCAATCCACGTCTACTGAAATGCGACCAAAGCGTATTGTTGCCTGTTCACCACTGACATCTTCGACCGTCACGGGCACCAGAGTGCTGCGGCCGATAAATCCGGCAACGCGTCTTGACGACGGCCGGCGGTAGATCCGGTCCGGCTCGTCGACCTGCAGGATTTCACCGTCCCACATAACTGCAACCTGGTCCGCCAGCGCCATCGCCTCGCGCTGGTCGTGCGTGATGAACAGTGTCGTCGCCCCGCTTGCCTTGTGAAACCTTGCCAGCTCCTCTTCCATGGCACCGCGCAAATGCGGATCGAGATTGGCCAGCGGTTCGTCCATCAAGACCGTGTCCGCTCCCTGCGCCAGGCATCTTGCAAGTGCAACGCGCTGACGCTGCCCGCCGGAAAGTTCAGCAGGCTTGCGATTGCGATAAGGCGTGAGGTCGACTGTCTCAAGACATTCCGCCACACGCGCCGATACGTCAGACCTGGATTTGCCGGCAGTCTCGAGAGGAAACGCGACGTTCGCCGCAACGCTCATATGCGGCCAAAGGGCGTAGGACTGAAACACAACACCAACGCTCCGGTCCTCCGGCGGCACGTGAAACCCGTTGCCCGCGACAGGCACGCCCCCCAGCGTGATCTCACCTGCATCGACCGGCTCAAGCCCGGCAATAACCCGAAGCAGAGTGGACTTGCCGCAACCTGACGGGCCAAGAACCACAAAGAACGTCCCGTCGTCGATCGACAACGAAACTTTGTTCAAAGCCAGGTGCGCGCCGAATGATTTGGAAACGGAAGCAACGGAAATGGACATGTCCCCCGTTAACCTCCCCCTGTGACAAGTCAATTACATCGCAAGAACTGTCGAGGTGTTATTTTACCCGCAGCCTTAACAGCAGATCCACTTCTTCTTCCAGGGCACGCCCATAGGCGCGAGCCGCCGGAGCGTTGATCTCGCCCAAGGTTTCATGCCTGAACAAGCAATATGCGGCAAGCCGCCAGTGGTAGGCGCTACGCTCTTCCACAAACCGTTCAGCCGTTTCCTGGTTTGGATAGTGTTTCAGAAACATATCTTCCGCGTAGGCGACAAGCGGATGCAGTCCATAGAGCCTCAGGAGCCCGGGCGAAACGAACCCGGCCAGATCTTCCACCGGATCACCGTAGCCCGCGAACTGCCAGTCGATCAGCCGTGCGCCGTCTGCAGTTGCTTGAATGGTTCCAAGGCAAAAGCTGCGGTGGACGAGGGTTCGCTGGATAGCGCGCCGCTTGATCGCATCGTCCTGTGGCCGCAGCCGTTTGAGGTTGACGGCTTTCCGGCTGTCGGGGATGGCCGCCAGCATGGCGTCCCCCCGCTCCAGAACTTCGTGGTATCCGGCCGGGACAGTCTGGTGCCCGGGCACCGGTTCTTTCAGTGCTGCAATTCGCCCGATCAGATCTGCCGCTTCGCCGACGTCGATTTCGTCATTCACCGGGGGGGCGTAGCCATAGACGAGCAGCGGTGTTCCGGCGGGACTTTGCGAATAGGTCTCAAGCTCGGGTGCCAGATCGTAGCGCGCGAGAAAATTCAAAGCCTCGGCTTCCTGATCCGGCAGCGTCGGGTAGAGCGGATTGTCCTCGTTATCGGGGAAAAACTCCTTGATGACGAAAATTCGCTCCGGCGTATCAAGGCGCCAGAACCGGCTGGTGTAGTTGACCGGCAACGGTCGCAATCGTGCCGTGCTCCAGTCCGTCACCGGAAGAAGGTTTTCCAAAAACGCCAGCAGGTCTGTATCGGAAAGCTGTTCGCTCACGCCGGGTCGGTCCGTGTTGTCTTCGATAAATCTCTGATCGCCTTGATGATACCGTTCGTCAAGTCGAAGTTTCAAAGAGCCGTTTTTCAAACACGATTCCAGACAGGTGACATGTCGGAGTTGAAGCACTTGCCGTCGCTCTCAGACTGCCCGCAAAAATCGCCTCCTCCGCTACAGTCATCGGACAAGCGCAGATGAGACCTCTGCCGGCGGGTCGGACGTTGACCCGTCCTACACATCAAACCTGGCGGATCGGATGATAGCTGACCCTGAAACAGCATCCTTGAATGAATCGGCACCGGCAAGGCGCGGGCGGCGGCGCAGAGGTGGCGGCGAAAAATCGGCGCGCGATCTTTTCCCGCAAAAGCCCTTCCGGCAGCCCCGGCACATTTTCAAACCGCTGGACGCCATATCGCAGGACGAACTCGAAGCCATCCATGACGCCTCGCTGCGCGTGCTTGAGGAAATCGGCATTGATTTCCTTCATGAAGAAGCCAAGGCGATGCTCAAGGAAGCCGGCGCTGAGGTAACCCCTGGTGAAGACCGGGTGCGCATGGACCGTGCGATGGTGGAGGACCTGATCTCCAAGGCGCCGTCCGAATTCACGCTTCATGCGCGAAACCCCAACCACAACCTTCACATCGGCGGCGACGCGATCGTCTTTTCCTGTGTTGCCAGCACGCCTAATGTCGTTGACCGTGAGGGCGGTCGCCGTCCAGGAAACCAGGAAGACTTCCGCAAGCTTCTGAAACTCGGACAGTTCTTCAATATTATCCACGCACCGCTCGGATACCCTGTTGAACCCGTCGACCTGCACGCTTCCATTCGACACCTCGACTGCATCGCCGACGCCGCCAGGCTCACCGACAAGGCGTTGCACCTTTATTCGCTCGGCAAAGAGCGCAATCTGGATGGCATCGAACTCGCCAGGATCGCCAACGGATTGACGCCCGAGGAACTGATTGACAAGCCCGTCACCTTGACGGTGATCAACACGTCTTCGCCGCTTCGCCTCGACACGCCGATGCTGCAGGGGCTGATCGAGATGGCAAAGGCCGGGCAGGTCTCTGTTGTTACGCCGTTCACGCTGGCAGGTGCCATGGCGCCGGTCACGATCGCGGGTGCCCTGACACTGCAAAATGCCGAGGCGCTTGCAGGCATAGCCTTTGCACAATTGGTGCGCCCGGGCGCGCCGGTCATCTATGGTGGCTTTACCTCCAATGTCGACATGAAGTCAGGCGCACCGGCCTTCGGAACACCTGAATACATGAAAGCTGCTCTGGTGAGCGGGCAGCTCGCCAGGCGCTATAACCTTCCCTTCAGAACGTCTGGCGTCTGTGCGGCGAACACGGTCGACTACCAGGCGGCACTCGAGACCACCTTGTCGCAATGGGGCGCGATCAATGGCGGCGGGAACCTCATCAAACATGCGGCCGGCTGGCTCGAAGGTGGCCTGAGCGCGGGTTTCGAAAAGTTCATCGCCGATATCGACCTTTTGCAAAAGATTGCCGAGTACCTCACGCCTCTGGACGTTTCGGAGGCATCGCTGGCCGTCGATGCGATCAAGGATGTTGGTCCGGCCGGCCACTTCTTCGGAACAGAACACACCCAAGCGCGCTACAAGGATGCGTTCTACCCGCCGATCGTTTCGGACTGGCGCAACTACGAAACCTGGGCGGAGGCTGGCAGCCCGATCGCCTATGACAAGGCCAACATGCTCTACAAGAAGGCGCTGGAAGCCTATGAGCAGCCGCCACTCGATCCGGCCATCGACGAGGAGATCTCAGCCTTCGTCGACCGGCGCAAGGCCGAGGGCGGCGTTCCAACCGATTTCTGATCCATGAAGTTCAAGTCCCGCCGGCACCGCGCGGGCAGTCCGGAGTAATCGCATGAAGACCCACACTCAGGTCGTTGTCATCGGTGGCGGCGTCGTTGGCTGCAGTGTCCTTTATCACCTGACCAAACTCGGCTGGACCGACGTCACTTTGGTTGAACGCGACGAACTGACGTCCGGATCCTCCTGGCACGCGGCAGGTGGCTTCCATACGCTCAACGGCGATCCGAACGTTGCCCAGCTACAGAGCTACACCGTTGATCTCTACAAGGAACTTGAAGAGATCTCCGGACAGTCCTGCAGCCTGCACCTGACCGGTGGCGTCATGCTGGCCGACACGCCGGAGCGCATGGACTTTCTGCGTCTTGCGCAGGCCAAGGGGCGCTACCTGGGCATGGATCTGGAACTGATCTCCGTTGCAGAAGCAAAAACCATGTTCCCGATGCTGGATGAAAAGCACTTCATCGGGGCGCTCTGGGACCCGATCGAAGGTCATCTCGATCCATCGGGGACAACCCATGCCTATGCCAAGGCTGCGCGCGTAAACGGCGCGACCGTCTACCGGCACACCAAGGTTGAAGAGCTTGTCCAGACGCCGGACGGCACATGGGACGTGATCACCAACAAGGGCACGATACGGGCGGAGCATGTCGTCAATGCGGGCGGACTCTGGGCGCGCGAATGCGGACGCATGGTCGGGCTTGAATTGCCGATCCTCGCGATGGAGCACATGTACCTGCTCACAGACGAGATGCCAGAAGTGGTTGCCCACAACGAAGCCACCGGCAAGGAGCTGATCGGCATCCTCGACTTCGGCGGTGAGATCTACACCCGCCAGGAGGGCAAGGGCATGCTGCTCGGCACGTATGAGCAGAACTGCCGCCCCTGGAGCCCGCGCGAAACCCCGTGGGACTTCGGCCATGAACTTCTGGCGCCGGATCTCGACCGCATCGCACCGGAACTTGAAGTCGGTTTCGAGCATTTCCCCGCGCTGCAAAATGCCGGCATCAAGCAGATCATCAACGGCCCCTTCACCTTCGCTCCGGACGGCAATCCGCTGGTCGGCCCGGTCAGAGGCCTTCAGAACTACTGGGTTGCCTGCGGCGTGATGGCCGGGTTCAGTCAGGGTGGCGGCGTGGGCCTTACCCTCGCCAACTGGATGATCAATGGCGATCCCGGTTACGACATCTGGGGCATGGATGTTGCCCGCTACGGCGACTGGGCGACCCTTTCCTACACGAACGCCAAGGTGCGGGAGAATTACCGCCGCCGCTTCCGCATCCGCTTTCCGAACGAGGAGCTTCCCGCAGCCCGGCCGCATCAGACCACCCCACTCTATGATCGCATGCTGGCGCAAGGTGCGGTCATGGGCGACAGCTGGGCTCTTGAAACTCCGCTCTGGTTTGCTCCCGAGGGCGTCGAAGCAAAGGATATTTTTTCCTTCCACCGGTCCAACGATTTCGAGCATGTCGGTGCCGAATGCCGCGCCGTACGCGAAAGCGTCGGCATCACCGAGATCGCCAATTTCGCAAAATATGAGATCAGCGGGCCGGGCGCTGAAGACTACCTGTCCCTGTTGATGACCAACACCATGCCCAAGGTGGGCCGCATCGTGCTGACGCCGATGCTGAACGAAAACGGCAAGCTGATCGGCGATTTCACGATCGCGCGTGCAGCGGACGAAAAATTCTACATGTTCGGTTCGTCCCAGGCCGAGATCTATCACATGCGCTGGTTCGAAAAGCACTTGCCGAAGGACGGCTCGGTCACCCTGAGGGCCATCAATCTCGGCTGGGTCGGCCTCTCCATAGCCGGCCCCAATGCCCGCGAGGTCCTGCAAAAGGTCACCGGCGAGGACGTTTCGAACGAAGCGTTTCGTTTCATGGACTTCCGCGAAATGGATGTTGCCTCTGCGCCGTGCAAGGTCAACCGGATCACCTACACGGGCGATCTTGGCTATGAGATCTGGATGACGCCGGAATATGAGCGTCAGGTCTACGACGCCCTGATGGACGCCGGTGCCGAATTCAACATCCGCAACTTCGGCATGCGTGCCCTGCTCTGCATGCGTCTTGAAAAGAATTTCGGCACCTGGTTCCGCGAATTCCGCCCGATCTACGGGCCTTACGAGGCCGATCTCGGCCGCTTCGTCAAGCTGACCAAAAACCGCTTCATCGGGCTGGAGGCTGCCCGCAAGGAGTTCGAGGACGGTCCGAAACGCCAGCGTGTGAGCTTCGACGTCAAGGCATCTGACGCCGATGTCATGGGCGATGAACCGATCTTCCATGACGGCAAGGTCATCGGCTGGATCACGTCCGGCGGGTATGCCCATTACGTCGGGAAGTCGCTCGCCCAGGGCTACGTCCCATCCGAATTCGCGAGCGAAACGGCAGAAGACGCCTTCGAGATCGAGATCCTGGGTGAGATGTGCAAGGCAACCATCCTTACCGAACCGCCGTTCGATCCCAAAGCGGAACGCATGCGCATGTAACGTTTTCAATTGCAAATTCAGCCGGCGCAGGAGGAGGCGTAGGCGTTCATGAATACCGAACACTTTGGCCGCCACAGGCGGAAGATCATGCCGGCAGTGCTGCCCGCTCATCCCGGCGAGCGTGCAGGCTACGAGGCGCTGTCGGCCTATGCCAGCGAAAAGGCGACGGCGCTGAACCGTCACGTGCTCGGCTATGGCGAGTTCGTGGAAGGGGAATGGGCGGCGCTCGGCCTGGACGCCCCCAACCTGGAGACCATCCGCAACTACCGGCTAAACCGCATTCGCGCGCAGCTCGAAAAGCGTGATTTGAGTGCTGCGATCCTGTGCGACCCGCTCAATGTGCGCTACGCCACCGACGCAACCAACATGCAGGTCTGGTCGACCCACAACGCCGTTCGCTACACCTTTGTTGCGCTGGAAGGTCCGGTCGTCGCTTTCGACTTTCACAATTGCGAACACCTGTCGGCCCATAATCTCCTCGTAGACGAAATGCGCCACGGGATTCCCTGGTTCTACTTCGAGTCCGGGCCCCGATCCAATGAACTCGCTCTCAAATGGGCGGATGAGCTCGCAGACCTGGTCAAGACCTATGGCGGCGGCAATCACCGCATTGCGCTTGACAAGGCCCGGCGCGAAGGCGTTACGGCACTCGAAGCCCACGGCATCACGCTCCATGACGGCGAAGAGGTTATGGAACTGGCGCGCGCCATCAAGTGCCCGGACGAAATCAAGGCGATGCGCCGCTCTATCGCGTCCTGCGAAGCCGCCATGCGCGAGATGGAAGAGGCACTCGTTCCCGGAATGACCGAGTGGGATCTCTGGTCTCTGCTTCATGCAGGCAATATCCGCCGGGGCGGTGAATGGATCGAGACGCATCTGCTCGCGTCCGGTCCGCGCACAAATCCCTGGTTCCAGGAAGCCTCGGCGAGGGTAATTGAAGCGGGTGATCTGGTCGCGTTCGACACCGATCTTGTGGGCCCCTATGGCATGTGCTGCGACATTTCCCGCACCTGGCTATGCGGCGACGGTCAGCCCACCAACGAACAGCGCTCGCTTTACCAGATGGCTTATGAGCAGATCGAGGCCAATATCGCGCTCCTCGCGCCCGGGCGGTCATTCAGGGACCTCTCCCACAACGGCGCCAGCCTTCCGGAAGACTACCTTGCCAACCGGTATTCGGTTCTCTTCCATGGGGTGGGGCTATGCGATGAATACCCTGCCGTCCCCTATCCTTCGGATTGGGCGAGCGGCGGCTATGACGGCACGCTTGAGTCGGGCATGGTTGTCTGTGTGGAAAGTTATGTCGGCCGGCACGGTGGCCATGAAGGCGTGAAGCTGGAAGAACAGCTTTTGATCACCGAGACGGGCTTTGAGCGTCTCAGCACCTATCCCTATGACGACAGGTTGATGGGCCGTCCACGCTGACGGCCCAATCCCGAGCCGTTTATCTAAGCCTGATGACCTTGGCGCCCAGGCCGCGGATGTAATCGTCCTGGGTAAAGACGACGACGTTGGTCTCCCGAACCGTCGTTTCCTTCAACTCAAGCGGTGTCTTGCCTTCCGGATTGACCACAACCTTGCGGGTCGGTGGCAGGCCACGGAACACCAGTACGCCGGCCTCCTTGGTGACGATCGCGCCATAGGGCTCATCATGGATGATACGGATGGTCCCGCTCTCGGCATAGGCTGCAGAGCCCAGAACAGCTACGAGACCGGCGCTGGCAACCAATGATTTCAAAACCGTTTTCATGTCGCACTCACTGTTAACTATTGGTTTACCTAGAATCGTAACCCTTCGTTAACCTTTGCGCCAGTGTTTCAGCCAAATTCACCAGAAAAGACCCTGCTCAAAGAAGAATATCGTTAACGTATGTCTTAAAATGAGACACTTTTGAACTTGGCCGCAAGCTGAGAAAGCTTTTTAGTTCCGGATTCGATATTGGCGAAGGTGCCGGCAGAGCTATGCCAGGATCGGATAGCCTTGACGTTCGGCTTCCTGTTCCATCAGCAGAATATCTGCGTAGTCGTTCAAAGTCGGCCGGGAAAAGCCACAAATGCCAAGCCGGTCGCGGCAATCGGCCGTGAGCGGGCTATGGAAGACCCTTTCGACGGCATCTGCGATTTTGCTCGTATCTTCCTGCGAAAACCGCAGGGACGTGATCAGTGGCAACCCGGTCGCCGAAGCCGTCTGTCCGATTGGTCTCAGCGAAGCCGTCAGGTCCGGCAGTTCGTTTTTGGCAAGGTGCCAGCACACAGCGTCGACACTTGCAATGTCCGCTCTGCCCTCAGCGACCGCTTTCATCGATTGAAGATGACTGCCGCTCTTCAGAACTTCGCAGAAAAACGGCGCACCACCGGCCAGCGGCGCGACAGAGTGGCGGAACGCATTCATGCCGGATTGGCTGTCGCTGCCATTGTAAGCAGCACGCTGGCCGCGCAGGTCGGCCAGCGTCTTGAAAGAGCTTTCGCCCGCAACAACAAGCTGACTGCAATAGCGGCCGCCGATACAGCCCTCAGCAGCGTAATGCGGCACGCCGACGAGGCGCACCAGACCTCTTAAGCCATGTGTCAGCGGGTAGCCGCAGGTCTGGGTAAGGAGCACGCCGGGCTCGTCCCACATGGATGGCGCATCAAACTCCTCCGGCCATGGTTGCAGGTTTACCGGGTCCAGGTCGAGGCAATCAATCAGCGCGGTCTGAAGCGCCAACTCCAGTTCAGCGGTCGCAGCACGAACCTCCGGCCAGTCATACATCGGCAAGCGGACCGGATGAAACATGCGACGGCTCAAGAAGACGCAGCCTCATCTGCGGAGCGGCGCTTCAAGGGATGTGGAACCGGCTCCTTGACCTTGAACAGATAGCTTCTGGCAAGTTGAAGGTAGCTGGAAAAGACATACCCTTCGTTCCGGCGGTGCCAGTCTTCCTTTGCCGACCGGTACATTTTTGGCAACTCATACCAGGCTGCGCGCGGGTGGGCATGGTGCACAACATGAAGATTGTTGTTCAAAAACAGCAAAGAAAAGATCGGACAGAACTCCACAATGATCGATCTTGCCTCCGCATTCTCATGCGCGCGGTGCTCGGCATAGGTACGCAGCATCAAGAGGCTCATCGCCGGATAAGAAACGCACAGCAGATAAAGCCAGACCGGCATGCCGCCGACAAGGGTCATGTAGCAAACCACCGGAACGGCTCCGACGAGGTGATGCAGCCAGGCACGCATGACAGCTTTGTCGCCGGCCGCGATCATGCGCATCTCCGCGCCAAGGAACCCGATCATCGACACAAGCGGACCAAGGAGCAGCCGCCCGAGCAAGGTGTTGTTCATTGTGAGGACAAACTGCAGACCTGCCGGCAACTTCTTCCAGTCAGCCCAGGCAAGATAGAACGTTTCCGGGTCGTCGTAAGGGTCGGTAAGACGGTCATTGTTATGGTGCCGCAGATGCAACGACTTGAACCGGCGGTAAGGTATGAACAGCGCGAGCGAGCAATAGACCAGCGCTTCGTTCACGGCTGGATTGCGTGTCGGATGTCCGTGCAACACTTCGTGCTGCAGTGACGATTGCAGCGTGACCACGATCGCCGCCAACGGGCATACGATCCAAGGGCTAAGCCCGGAATAATTTCCGATCAACAGCATCCACATCGCCGCCGCGGCCACTAATAGAGCCAGCGTCGGCCACTCGCGAAAAAAAGCGCGCGGCACATTTCACTCCAAATTGTTGAAAGAACCGGACTATCCGGCAACCCCTGAAACAGGTTGCCTGCAGAAATCCGGATGTGCAATTTGAGAGTATGGAACAAACTCCGCAAACTTTCAAAAACTCCGCAGTGAGTTAATTAAATTCCTCTCTTGGTGAAAATTTTCACGATTTTTGCCTTTTTCGAACGGCGCAGCGAGCAACGTCAACCCCGGCAAACGGTCCCGACTATCGAACAAAAGGCAAACATTGACGAGACGACAGCGTCATTCTCCCTTGGCGGAATCAGACAAATCAGGGTAAGCAACCGGGTCCGCAATTTTCTGGAGCAATCCGGTGACCTGGTCCCCTCAGCAAGACGAAGCCCTGAAGGAAGCAGCCGCCTGGCTGAAGCGGGGCGACCGCCAGGTCTTCCGCCTGTTTGGCTATGCCGGAACCGGCAAAACGACGCTCGCGCGGCATCTGGCGGAAGACATAGACGGCGACGTCTGCTTCGGAGCCTTTACCGGAAAGGCGGCCCACGTCCTGCGCCAGAAAGGCTGCGAGGATGCCGGCACCATTCATTCGCTGATCTATCGTCCACGCTCGGCCAAGGAAGAAGAGGAGCTGGACGACGATGACGACGACGCCGGACCGCAATTTGCAATCAAGAGGGATAGCGCCGCGGCAACCGCCAGGCTGATCGTCATTGACGAGTGTTCCATGGTCGACGAGGAACTCGGCAAGGACCTCCTGTCCTTTGGCACACCCGTTCTGGTGCTCGGCGACCCCGCCCAGCTCCCCCCGGTCAAGGGTGGCGGTTACTTTACAGAGGCCGAACCGGACGTGATGCTGACGGAAGTTCACCGGCAGGCACAGGACAATCCGATTGTGAGAATGTCCATGACCATCAGGGACGGCGGCAAGCTCGATTACGGCACGTTCGGCGAAAGCAGGGTTATTCATCGCCGCGAGATCGACAAGGACCAGATCCTCTCAAGCGATCAGGTTCTGGTGGGCACGAACAAAACCCGACGCCTATACAACGGCAGGATCCGGGAACTGAAGGATTTTTCCACGCCGATGCCGGCTGTCGGAGACAAGCTCGTCTGCCTGCGCAACGACAAGACCAAGGGACTGTTGAACGGCGGCTTGTGGACGGTGAAACGCCTCCGACAACCGCGCGGAAACACGCTTCGCTTCGACGTCGTGTCGGAAGAGGACATTGCCAGGACGACGGTCAAGGTAAAGGTTCTGCCGGCGATGTTCGAAGATGGCGCGGAGAGCATCCCTTACGCGATCCGGCGAAAGGCGGACGAATTCGACTACGGTTACGCCCTGACGGTGCACAAGGCACAGGGGTCACAATGGGATGACGTCATTCTGTTCGATGAAAGCTGGGCCTTCCGCGAGCACAAAAGCCGATGGCTCTACACCGCTGTTACGCGTGCCGCCGAGCGGATCACTGTCGTAAGGTAGGCGTGCTCAGATCAAGGCCGTCAAACACCCGGTCCGGTTCACTGACCGGCAGCGCGCGCAACCCCGTTTCGATGAAGGTCTTCAGGTCAGGCTCTGAAATACCGCTGCGGCCCAGCATCGCGATCGCCGAAAACTGACCGTCCAGAAACGTGGCAGCGCGGTCGATGTCGGTGTCGACGGACATTTCACCGGCAGCCACCGCCTTGATCAGACGCTCGCGGATCGCTGCAAAACGGGACTCGCGCAATCCGTTGACCACCTCCTGATGGCGCTCCGAGCCATAAGTACAGTCGACAATGGCGTTCACAAGAAAACAGCCTGAAGGCGTATTTCTGTCGAGCGTCAGGTCCGCGATCGCACCGAGGAAGTCACGGAAGTCCTCGATGACATGCTTGCCGGCTGCCTGGAGCTGCGCAAAAACCGGCCCGCCATATGTTTCGAAGTAATGCAGCAGAGCCTTTTCAAACAGGGCTTCCTTGTCGCCGAATGCGGCGTATAGGCCCGGCTTTGCCATACCGGACACGTCGGAAAGATCGTTCATGGATGTGCCGGCATATCCGTTTTGCCAGAAGGCAACCATGACGGACTGCAGGGCGTCCTTGGTGTCAACTTTCCTCGGCCGTCCACGTGCCATCCCTCTGCACTCCCTCTAGCAACTTCGTCGTGGGACCGGAACTGGCAGCACCTTCGGCCAGCGGATCCAATGGTTGCGAAACAGTTAACTCGATCATGACAATTTGGCGAAAGGATAACGTCAAATGCGCAATGCAGGATACGTATTTTTTTGCAGTTCGTTCAACATGCAGTCAAAAAACAATCAGAAAGTGTATATTGATTGCGCTTTTGAACAAGATTGTACCACGAAGGCGAAAGATTTGACGGCGCCTCTGCTGTCCCCGAACCAACCCCGCGTTCACATTCACCTCGGCAAATACCCGCAACCTACGACGCTCCGACGTGTCATTGCACAGTGGCATCTCTCTGCTACCCTTTTCAGCACTACGGCTTTAAGAAGGAGCACGGACATGACGGTCAACGACGTGATCTCGGCAGACGAGGGATTTTTCGAGGCATTGAACCGAATGTTCACCGGCGACGTTGCGCCGATGTTATCCCTGTGGTCGCACTCGGAAGATGCGGTTTACATGGGTCCGAACCACAAGGTTCTGGTCGGCTGGTCGAACATTCGGCCCTCCTGGGAATTTCAGGGCGGCCTGAAAATGGGGGGTGAGATTAAAGTCACCGAACGCCATGTCACCCAATCGCCGCAACTTGCCGTGGTTCACCATGTCGCCGAGGCGACCCATCTGGCAAATGCCGGCGAAGGCGCTCTGAGCCTTCGAGGCACAAATGTCTTCCGTTTGGAAGAGGGTGCCTGGAAACTGATTGCCCATCATTCGGATCCCATTCCCTTCCTGGACGGGACAAACTGACCGGAACTGTGGGAAGCCACCCGGATCGGCTTGACCGTGAACC
The DNA here is from genome assembly GCF_030732845.1 of Roseibium sp. MMSF_3544. Taxonomy (GTDB): domain Bacteria; phylum Pseudomonadota; class Alphaproteobacteria; order Rhizobiales; family Stappiaceae; genus Roseibium. The sequence goes on along the minus strand of NZ_JASHKA010000010.1, from coordinate 207,795 downwards.
TTGGTGGAATTAGCTGGTGGGCGCGTATGATCGCACGCCCGCGTTGACCCGAGTTTTGTCTTTCACCATTCAATGTTCAAGTCTGAAGCCTGATAAGGCCTTGAAAAACAGGCAACAAAAGAAAAAGATATCGCCATATTCCACGCTCAATTGAAACGGAATATCCTGCTTCCCGGAAAGCCTGTCGCGCCTGAGAGTATCTGCATTCATGACCACCCACCCGACCACCGACGCTGTGTCTGCGACCCCGAACCTTGCTCATTCGGCGGATACGGCCCTTCGCATTTCCCACCGGATCGCAGACGAAATCGGATGCAAGGCGGGCCAGGTGAATGCGGCGGTCCAGCTCCTGGATGAAGGATCGACTGTTCCCTTCATCGCCCGGTACCGCAAGGAGGCCACGGGTGGCCTCGACGACAGCCAGTTGCGCAAACTTGAAGAACGGCTGATCTATCTGCGCGAACTGGAGGACAGGCGTGTCGCGATCATCAAATCGATCGACGAACAAGGCAAGCTCACGGACGGATTGAGCAAGAACATCCAGGCAGCGGAAACGAAATCGCAGCTTGAGGACATCTACCTGCCGTACAAGAAGAAGCGGCGCACGAAGGCCCAGATCGCACGCGAAGCGGGTCTTGAGCCGCTTGCGGATCTCCTTCTTGAAGATCCTTCCAGAACACCGGAGACAGAAGCCGGCAGTTACGTGGATGACAGCAAGGGAATAGCCGATACAAAGGCTGCACTCGACGGAGCCCGCCAGATCCTGATGGAACGCTTTGCGGAAAATGCCGAACTGGTCGGCCGGCTGCGCCGCTATGTCGAGGATCGCGGTGTCGTTCAATCGAAGCTGATCGACGGAATGGCGGACAAGGGAGCGAAATTCGCCGACTATTTCGATTATTCTGAAAAATGGTCGAAGATCCCGAGCCACCGCGCCCTTGCGCTTTTCCGGGGACGGAATGAAGGCATCCTCTCTGTCGATCTGAGCGTGGACGCCGATGACGTCTCGCCCGTTCTGCCGGCCGTAAAAATGGTTGCCGACACCTATGGGATCGCCGACCGAGGCCGCCCGGCGGACAAATGGCTGATGGATGTCGCCCGTTTTGCCTGGAAGGTAAAGCTCGCCCTTCACCTGGAACTCGACCTGATGGGTGTTTTGCGCGACAAAGCCGAGGAAGAGGCGATCCAAGTCTTTGCCAGGAACCTGAAGGATCTGCTTCTGGCAGCACCCGCTGGCGCCACGTCGACCCTCGGTCTTGATCCTGGTATCCGCACCGGGGTGAAAGTTGCCGTCGTTGACGACACCGGCAAGCTGGTCGACACCGCCACGATCTACCCGTTCCAGCCGCGCAACGACATTTCCGGCTCAAGAGCCGCTCTGCTGGCGCTGATTGCGAAACACAAGGTCGGCCTGATCGCCATCGGTAACGGCACCGCAAGCCGGGAGACCGACAAGCTTGCCGGCGATGTGCTCTCCGACATTCCACCGGCGCAGCGTCCGGTGAAGGTGATCGTCAACGAAGCAGGCGCTTCTGTCTATTCGGCTTCCGAACTGGCGGCGAAGGAAATGCCGGACATCGATGTCTCTTTGCGCGGCGCCGCATCAATTGCCCGCCGGCTGCAGGACCCGCTGGCCGAGCTCGTCAAGATCGAGCCGAAATCCATCGGTGTCGGCCAGTACCAGCATGACGTCAACCAGACCAAACTCGCGCGCGCACTCGACGCGGTTGTCGAGGATGCGGTGAATGCGGTTGGTGTCGATCTCAACACCGCCTCTCCCGCCCTCCTCTCGCGGATATCAGGTCTTTCCGAAAGTCTCGCGAAAGCGGTTGTCGAGCACAGGGATTCCATCGGGCGCTTCGAAAAACGGTCACAGCTGAAAGACGTGCCGAGACTGGGAGCAAAGGCATTTGAACTTTGCGCCGGTTTCCTGCGCATCAATGACGGCAAGGAACCGCTCGATGCCTCTTCGGTGCACCCGGAAGCCTATCCGCTCGCAAAGCGGATCGTGAAAGCCTGCGGGCACGATGTACGCCAGCTCATGGGTGACGCCTCCGTGCTCAAGGGACTGGACCCGTCGGAATTCACCGACGAGAAATTCGGCCTTCCGACGGTGAAGGACATTCTGTCGGAGCTGGAAAAACCGGGCCGTGACCCGCGCCCGGAATTCAAGACCGCCGCCCTTCAGGACGGCGTTGAAGAAATCTCGGATCTGAAACCGGGCATGAAGCTCGAGGGAACCGTCACCAACGTAACCAACTTCGGCGCCTTTGTCGATGTCGGCGTGCACCAGGACGGTCTTGTTCATGTCTCCCAGCTAGCCGACCGTTTCGTCGACGACCCGCACCAGGTGGTCAAGGCCGGCGACATCGTCAAGGTGACCATCCTGGACGTGGACGTGCCGCGCAAACGGATCTCCATGACCATGAAATCCCAGGCCGACTATCAGGGCCAGCGAGAGCGCTCGGAGCGGGACAGACCGGGCTCGGCGCCGCGCCACCAGGGACATCGCGGTCCCGGTGGCCGTGGCCCTGGCGGCCAGGGACCCGGCGGCAACGGCCCACGCGGCAGCAAGGGCGGCGCACCGAAAGGTTCCAGTGATGGCGGCGGCAACAATGCCATGGCAGCAGCGCTGGCGGCGGCGATGAACAAGAAGCGGAAGTGACTTCAGGCGAAAACGTCCGCCTCAGCTGCAGGCAGCTCGCCGCGCTCTTTCGCGTCTTTGAGGAAGGCGCGATAAACAACAACCACAATGAGGGCTAGCCCAAAGATGCGAATGGCTTGCCAGCTCAGAACGTAAGCAACACCAACTGGGTTTACGTTGCCAAACACAGTTCTCGGCGCCAGTCTGTACACGATTGTCTCAGCAAACAAAAACTGAAAACCAGCAATCAAAGCTATGAAAGTGAGACCTAACAAAATGCGTGGAAACAGATAGCGGATTTGCCTGAAAAACCTGGAGACAGAAGTAAAAACTCCCCATTTTGTTCTAATCAGGACAGCTGGCAACGCGGTTCCCAGTACCGCCATTAGTAAAAGATGCATAGCACTTGCGTAAAAACTAACAAAAACGAAGAAAACGCGCCAATCCGTTTCATAGGTAGGCAAAGTTTCTATGAATCCCCCAACACTCGCAAAGCCTAAGGCAAAGGGAATTTTGACAAACAGGAAATAGACTACAGCATACTTCAGAAAATTTGTGATTTTAAAAATATATCTTGAATAACACAAATTCTGAATTGCGATAAACGCAAAAAAGGAAGACGTAATTTCTAATGCTAAGTTTAACAATGCTTTTATAATACTTAAATCATCGAAAACGCGAGACAAAACCAATCCGCAGGAAAGAATGTAATAAACAACCCAGTAAGTTCTTTGGGCTTCGAGTACATCCCAGGTTTGGATTAACGCGTTCTTTTCTTTCACCAGATCGACCGCCAGATTGTTATTCGATTTTGTTCGATGGTTTTGGTCCGCGGCTTCAGTCGGAGATGGCTTAGACTATCTCTTGTGCAAGTGCATCTTGATTGCTCAGCAGGGTCTGGCTTTCAACTGCTGCGGTCCTTGGCGTCACGACAGTTAAAGACCGCGAGTTTTTGTCGATCAGGAAGTCGTAAGTACAGTTCGTCACAAGCAATCTCTTTGTGCATTCGCAGCAATAGCTTTGGCGATTTATGTGCTGACTGACAAGCAGGGCTTTAATCGAAAAAGAAGCGCCTACAACGCCTATGCGAAAACGTCCGCCTCTGCTGCAGGCAGCTCGCCGCGCTCTTCTAGGTCTTTGAGATACGCCCGGCAGACAACCACCGAGAAAACCGCAAAGCTGTAGCCGACCAGCAGCTTCGCGATCAGCAAAACCAGCCCGCCGGGTATGTTCGGCGTTCCTGCAGGTGTGATCGGATCGGACCCGATGCCGATGTTTTCAAAGAAAATCAGGATCGCAAATCCGAGCGCAGCAATAAGGCCGCTTCCAAACAGAAGTCGGGGAATTATGTAACCTGCTTGTCGAAACGATCTGTTGACGGCGGTCCCGATCCCTGTGCTGACACCCAGCAGATGTGCAGGAAAGGCGGTTCCGAACAGATACATGGACAGAAAGGCGACACACATTCCAGCCAGCATGATTACGCCCAGATAAAAGTCTCGTGCCTGCACGCTGTCTTCAGCTACCGCCGATATACTGAAAATGAAAACCAGGGCGATCACGAACACCGGCAAATAGAACAGACAGGCATAGCGGATCAAGATCCCGGTATACTTTCTGCTTGTTTCCTTTGATTTTACATCCAGTCCCAGCAAGGTCGCACAGAGATAAAAGATGGTGGCCGCTTCGATAAACGCCCTTCCAATCGACAGTCCGGTACCGAGGTCATACACCAAGCTAACGGTCTCAAGAACGAAGATCGCAGCGACCAATCCGAAAAAATACTTCCAGCAAGCGGCAATCGCCGCGAAGGCTTGCGAGAAAATATTTAGATCCGACCTCAAGACACACCTCTAAATTGTATTTCGTGGTTCCCTTAAGCCATGCATCGAGTTTGAGTTCAACTACGATCGTCAACGACAGCCATATTGAAAAACAAACTATTAATCGGCGCAGCGGGTGGCAGGCGCGAAAAGTGAGAACCGATTGAAATCGCCCGGATGCTACCTGGGCTCACGCACCTCAAAACCATCGAGCAGTTCAGTAACAGCGGCCATAAAGCCTGAAACATCCGACGGAAACAGTTCCGGATGGGTGCTGATCATGTACACAAACTCACCGTGTTGCCACTCACACCGGGTGTAAGTCTGATGTTCAATGCACGGTTCCCGGGGCGCTGCGCCGCCATTGCTATTTTCAAAATCCACAGCCTTCCCGACCGCGATCAGTTTGTCTTTCGTCTTGTATCGCGGCTCAAGTTCCGGGAACGACACGCTCACCCAAAAGAGTTCGCCACCCGGTTCCGGGCTGCCGCTTGAGGGGGCGAAGTACCAGGGGATATCGTGCCGCGTCTCCCCCAGCCAGTAAGTCTGACGATAGTCGCCCTCGATACGTGGCAACCAGGGCAGCAATGTTGCCGCGACGATAAGGGCAATACCGGTGATGTAAGCCCGGTTCGCCAACGGTCGGCGCCAAAGCCAGAGCAGGAACAGTGTCACCGCGATGGGAATCGGCGCGAGAAGGGCGACTTCTTTGACCACCCGAAGCGAGTCGCCCATTGCAGCCATCGGATGGAAAGAATAGGCGATTGAGTAATTGACAAACGTCCAGCCATTCCAGATGGCGGACAAGAGCGCTGCGAACCAGAACAGGGTTGGATACGGGATCATCGGCTTCAGTGTAGGATGCAGGCAGCACAACACAAGTCGGCCATCTGCGCCACTGGGTTACCGCGCTCAAGTGCAGGTGGGCAAACCATGTTCAAGCCGGAGCCCGGTTTCTTTTTCAAATGTGCTTTGAAGACCAGGCAAAAAGGACGTTTAGGCGCGGGACAAACGATCCTTTCTTTGTTTGGACAAGTGATATATCAAGCACACATCTAGTGTAGACAGGACACCCCGCAGCGTGACAGATGACCTGAGCCAATCCGCCCAAGCCTACAGGCAGCTGGAAGAAGCCATCGTGACGCTGAAGCTGAAGCCCGGTGAGGCCCTGACCGAGGTAACCTTGGCGCAGCGCCTCGGCCTTGGGCGAACGCCGATCCGCGAAGCGCTGCAGCGTCTCAGCCTGGAAGGACTTTTGACGATCCGCCCGCGCCTTGGTGTCATTGTTGCGGAAATGAACCCGGCGGATTTCATCAAGGTGCTGGATGCGCGGCATGCACTGGAGCGTCTTGTTGCCGGCTCCGCTGCACGGCTTGCCAGTCAGGAAGAACGCCGCACGCTTGAACGGATTGCCGAGGACATGCGCAATGCAGCCTCTATACCCGATGTCGAGGAGTACCTGCGTCTCGACAAAGCTTTCGATGACGTTGTCGCACTGGCTGCATGCAATCCTTTTGCGGCAAAGGCATTGGGGCCCTTGCAGACCCAAAGCCGGCGGTTCTGGTACCGGCACTTCGGCAGGGCGGATCTCAACCCGGCTGCCTGGAGCCACCTGGAAGTCATGCAAGCCATCGCCAACGGTGACGAGCAAGAGGCAATGGAACAGGTTGAAAACCTGATGCTCTATCTCCGCCGGCAGGCAACCGCACTGCTGAGCGGTCCAAGATAAGGCCGGCTCTTCCGGGTATTGACGTGACTTCGCCACTCGTAAGATGCTGTGGTTGAACAGCTGATCAGCGGACGTGAAATGACCTATGTCGATATCTCGTTTGCCAACGAGGCTGACAAGGCGGCCATTGCAGACGCTATCGAAGACCGCTTGCTTCAGTCTCTGGCAAAGGAAAACACACAATCTTTGAACGAAGATTTTGTGCTGAAGGCAACCGACGAGAATGCCCGGTTGCTCGGTGGGCTGCGTGCAAGCACCTCATATCACTGGTTGCTGATCAAGACGCTTTGGGTGGAGGAGTCGGTCAGGGGGTCGGGCCTGGGAAGCCGCCTCGTCGAATTGGCCGAGATCGAAGCACGCCGTCTCGGGTGCCACGGCGCCTGGCTGGACACGTCAAATGAGGCCGCACACAAGTTCTATCTCGACCTCGGCTACAATGACTTCGGCGTTCTGGCGAACAGGCCGGACCAGGCATTGCCCGGCCACCGCCGCTGGTTCATGCAAAAGCACTTGTGAACCCTCGGCGGCAATGGACGAGCCCGGTGCACTCAGTCTGAGGATTTTTCAGACGTCAACAGCCAGGAAAAGAGCGCGAGCGCCAGGGCAGCTCCGATAAACTCGGCAACGATAAAGCCTGGCAGATCGATCGGTCGAATGCCGGCAAACGTGTCGGTGAAGGCCCGGGAAATGGCGACCGCCGGGTTGGCGAAAGACGTCGACGCGGTGAACCAGTAGGCGGCGGTGATGTAGAGCCCGACCAGCCAGGGCACCGCCGATTCCCGGAACCGGATACCGGCCAGAATGGCAGCAAGCAATCCGAAGGTCGCAACCACTTCAGCCACCCATTGACCTGCCCCGGTACGTACGGTTGTCGACGCCTGCAGGACTGGCAGTTCGAACATCACGTGCGCAATCAGCGAACCGCATATGCCGCCGAGAATCTGCGCGATGATGTAGCTCACGCCGACCGTGAAACTGAGATTGCGTTTCAGCCAGAAAACGAAGGTGACGGCCGGATTGAAGTGAGCCCCGGAGATAGGCCCGAGTATGGTGATCAGAACCACCAGGATCGCACCGGTCGGGATCGTATTCCCCAAAAGCGAAACGGCAACATCGTCCGACAACCGGTCGGCCATGATACCGGATCCGACAACCGTGCCGACAAGCATCGCGGTTCCGAGCGCCTCGGCCACAAGGCGCCGGGACATGCTGAAGTCTGACATGAATTTATTCCTGTTTAGTCGGCAATGGCGCCGATGGCCGCCAGCCTGGTTTTGCCGTCTTCGGCACCAAATACGTCATCGCCAAGCGCCAGCATGCCGTTGATCCGGCGCTCCAGTCTGTCGTAGGCCAGATCGAATGCTTCTCCGCGCGTGGCCTCGTCGCCTTCCAACGACGCCGGATCCGGAATGCCCCAGTGCACGACCATGGGGTGCCCCGGCCATACAGGGCAGGCCTCGCCGGCGGCGTTGTCGCAAACCGTGACGATGAGATCCATTTTCGGTGCATCAACACCTGCGAATTCTTCCCAACTCTTGGACCGGAAGCCTTCGGTTGGCAGGCCCCGCCGTTCCAGGCAGGACAGGGCATCGGGATTGACCGCTCCCCTGGGAGTGGACCCTGCAGAAAAACTGGCGAATTTGCCCTGTCCCAGGTGGCGAAACAGCGCCTCCCCCAAAACGGACCGGGCCGAATTCGCCGTGCATAAGACTAAGACATTACGCATTGTCTGATTGCCCCCGCTTGAAGCTTCAATGAACTTCGGCTTTTGACTTTTTGCCGGACGCCAAGTTGGCGATCGGCGCGCACAGATCCGGATTTCCGCCGCAGCAATCCTGCAGGAGATAGGTCACCAGGTACTGCATCGTGGTCAGATCCGCGCTGTAATGGATGGAACGCCCGTCGCGTTCAGCCTTTGCAAGACCGGAACGCGACAGGGCGGCCAAGTGGGTCGACAGGGTATTCGGGCGCACATTGAGAGCATCTGCTATTGCGCCGGCGGTCATGCCTTCTTTTCCCGCTTTCACCAGGAGGCGAAAAACGTCGAGGCGCGTTTCCTGACCGAGCGCCGCCAAGGCGTGCAATGCATCTTCTTTTTCCATAATTCGAGAATACTCGAATTAACGAATAATGCAATGCACACGAGAGTGAAATCTTCCGTGCTGGAACGTCAGACTTCGCGGTAGGCGAACAGGGCGTAGACAAATGCGAGTGCGATCAGAAGCGCTGCAAGACCCAGCACTCCCTGGTATCCGGCAACGGCAAACGCAGCGCTCGAGGCCGAAAGGCCGACCGTCCCGCCGATCATCTGGGATGCCATGGCGATGCCGCTTCCCTGCCCGTGTTTGTATTCCGGCAGCGACCCCATGATCGCCGCTCTGCTCGGGACGAACAGAAACGGGAACGCGGCACCGGCAACCAGAAGACCAGGCGCAAAGATGAAAGCATTGTTCAGCGGCGTGGTGAAAAAGAGCCACAGCAGGCAGGAAAACAAAAGCACGAGACCGAAAAAGGCGAGCTTGCGCGGATGGACCTTTCCCACCAGGCGGCCGCAATAAGCTGCCACAAACGGTTGCGGGATCGGCGTCAGCATGACCAGGAGCCCGGCGGCAATGGCACTCAGTTTCAGCTCCGTCTGGGCATAAAGGGCGACAAAGACAAAGATCGGCATTTTCGCGTATTGCGCCATGAACAGGTTCACATTGCTTGCTGAAAATACCGGATTTGCAAACAGATCAACTTTGATCAGAGGTGTCGCAATCGTCGTCTCGTACCAGCAGAAAATACCCAGCAGGACAAATCCCAGCACCAGAAACAGCCATGTCGCCAGACTGTGCCATCCCCAGTCGTCGGCCTCCATGAGTGCAAATACCAGACAGAACATTCCGCTCGCGATCAGCACCAGCCCGGTCCAGTCGATACGGCGTCCGGGCGGGTGCTCGACGTCGCGCCATGTCATCGTGACGACGAACCCTATGCCGACCACGAGAAAGGGATTGATCCAGAAAATCCAGCGCCATGTCAGCAAGTCGGTAAAGAGCCCCCCAACCAGCGGACCGAGCGACAGGAAAATCGTCCCGACTGACCCGGAAACTGCAAGCGCGGTGCCGTGCTGCTCTTTCGGAAAGGTCATGGTCACCATTGCCATGAACAGCGGAAACATGACCGCAGCGCCGAGCCCCTGGAGCGCCCGCGCTATGATGAGGACCTCTCCTGTTGGCGCAAATCCGCAAATAACGGAGAAGACACCGAAGCTGCCGAGCCCGAGAAGAAACATGCGCAGAACACCGAACAGGTCGCCCAGCTTGCCGCCAACCGCGACGAAACAGGCCAGCGTCAGGAGATAGGCGTTGACGATCCAGTGAGCGGTATTGTTCGAAAGCCCGAACGTTTTCTGGATAGAGGGTAGAGCGATGCCGACGACGGTTTCGTCAAGAAGCACGAGCCCGAGCACGCAGCTGACAGCGCCGAGCAGCCACCATTTGCGATTTTGTTCGGTGATCAGATTCATGCAGCCCCCGGGAGATCCCCCGGAAGCCTAACGCATATTCCTGGTGCAGGACATGTGCTTTCGGGTCACCGCACTCAGGCAGCCTTGGCGGCCAGGCGCTTCCTGATGCTGTCGACATCCGCGCGCGGCGTCGCCGCAAACAGCGTCTTGGTATACTCGTGCTGCGGATTGTTGAAAACATCGTCACGCGTGCCGTACTCAACCACTTCGCCGAAATACATCACCATGACCTTGTCAGCGATATAACGCACAACGGAAAGATCATGCGAGATGAAGACGTAGGTCAGCCCCATCTCGTCCTGCAGGTCGGCCAGAAGATTCAGGATCTGCGCCTGGACTGACAGGTCCAACGCTGAAACCGGTTCATCCAGCACCAGGAGCTTCGGCTTCATCATGATCGCGCGCGCAATCGCGATGCGCTGACGCTGACCGCCGGAGAACATATGCGGATAGCGCCCGTAATGCTCCGGCTGAAGCCCGACCTTCTGCAACATCTGCAGCGCCAGATCCTGCCGCTCGGCCGGCGGCATATCCGTGTTCAGAAGCAGCGGCTCTTCCAGAACGTGGCCGATCTTCTGACGCGGGTTCAACGAGCCATAAGGATTCTGGAAGACGATCTGCACCGTCTGCCGCATTTCCTTGGAGATACCCGTCTTGGAAATGTCTATCGGCAAGCCGTCAATCTCGATCGTGCCGGACGTCTGCGCATCAATCATTGTCAGCATGCGGGCGAGCGTGGACTTGCCGCAGCCGCTTTCGCCGACAACGGCGAGCGTCGTCCCGCGTTCCACATCCAGGCTGACACCCTTGACCGCCGTCAGCGTCGATGCCTTTTTGAAGAGCCCGCCCTTGATGTCATACGTCCTGTAGACGTCGCGAACCTTCAGGATCACATCTTCGGACATATCAGAACCCTCCCGCTTCGGCGAAGTCGCTCACGGTCGGCAGCCTGTCGCCGGTCGCGTTTTCAGGCAGCGCCGAGAGCAGTGCCTTGGTGTAGGGATTTTGCGGGCTTTCAAAGAGGGACAGCACATCGGCCTCCTCCATCTTGCGGCCCTTGTATTGAACAATCACACGGTCGGCGGTCTCCGCTACCACACCCATGTCGTGGGTGATCATGATGAGACCCATGCCGCTGTCCTGCTGCAGCTTGACCAGAAGATCGAGGATCTGTTTCTGGATGGTCACGTCAAGCGCGGTTGTCGGCTCGTCGGCAATCAGCAGCTTGGGCGAACACGCGATCGCCATGGCAATCATCACGCGCTGGCACTGGCCGCCCGACATCTGGTGCGGAAACGCATTGAGCCGTCCGGCGGGATCGGGAATGCCGACGGAGGTCATCAGGTCGACGACCTTGTCCTTGATCTGTCTTCCCTTGAGGTCGGTGTGGGTCTTCAGAGTTTCGCCAAGCTGGAAACCAACCGTAAAGCACGGATTGAGACTTGCGATCGGCTCCTGGAATATCATCGATATATCCTTGCCGATGACCTTGCGCCTGTCTTTCGCCGTAAGGTTCTGAAGATCAAGGCCCTCGAACGTCATGGTGTCGGCAGTGATGGTCGCCGTGTTCGGCAGAAGCCCCATCATCGCAAGCATCGCAACGGACTTGCCGGACCCCGATTCACCGACGATGGCCAGCACCTCGCCCGGGTCAACGGTGTAGTCGACGCCGTCCAGAGCCTTGAACGGTCCCTTCGCGGTGTCGAACTCGACCTTCAGATTTCTGATTTCAAGAAGAGACATGTTCTAGCTCCTCTTCAGTTTCGGATCGAGTGCATCACGCAACCCGTCGCCAACAAGATTGATCGCGAGCACCGTGATCAGAATGGCAAGGCCGGGGAAGGTCACGACCCACCAGGCGCGCAGGATGAATTCCCGCGCCTCGGCAAGCATTGTTCCCCATTCCGGCGTCGGTGGTTGTGCCCCCATCCCGAGGAAGCCAAGCGCGGCGGCATCCAGAATGGCGTTGGAGAAGGAAAGCGTCGCCTGAACGATCAGCGGTGCCAGGCAGTTCGGCAGGATGGTCTTGAACATCAGCCGGAAATGGCCTGCACCGGCAACGCGCGCCGCCACCACATAGTCCCGCGAGCGTTCCGCCAGAACCGCCGCACGCGTCAGGCGAACGAAGTGCGGTTGCAGGACGATCGCAATCGCGATCATGGCGTTGATCAGGCCCGGCCCCAGAATGGCAACGAGCACCAGGGCAAGCAGCAGCGAGGGAAACGCCAGGATGATATCCATCACGCGCATGATGAACGTATCGACCGCGCCACGCATGTACCCGGCAACAAGCCCGATCGTGATACCGCCAACGAGTGCAATGGTGACGACGACGACACCGATGAACAGCGAGAACTGCGCGCCGTAGATCAGGCGAGAGAGGATGTCTCTGCCGACCGCGTCGGTGCCGAGAAGGAACTCGGTCTTGCCGCCTTCTTGCCAGACCGGTGGCACGAGGAAGCTGTCGCGATACTGAACATCCGGATTATGCGGCGCGATCAACGAAGCGAAGACGGCCATCAATACAAGAAGAACAAACACGACGAGGCCGACGACCGCGCCCTTGTTCTGCGAAAAATAGTACCAGAACTCGGCGAGCCGCGCTTTTGCGGCGCTGCGGCTTTCCTCTTCCAGTTTGGCTGTATCGGCCTTGGTGGCCGGGGAGGTCTCAGTCATATTATTGCCCTCGGCTCAGGTGTGACGGATACGCGGATTGATCAGACCGTAGAGAACGTCGACGATCAGATTTACCAGCATGATGATCCCGGCAATCAGCAGGAGACCACCCTGAACGACGAAATAGTCGCGCCGCGCGATACTGTCGACGAGCCACTTGCCGATGCCGGGCCAGGAGAAAATCGTTTCGGTCAGGATCGCGCCGGCAAGCAGGACACCCACCTGGAGACCGATCGTGGTGATCACCGGAATGAGGGCGTTGCGAAGCGCGTGCAGCCCGATCACCGAGCGCGGCGGCAGGCCCTTGGCTCTAGCCGTGCGGACGTAGTCTTCACCAAGAACTTCCAGCATGGCTGAACGCGTCTGGCGGGCAATCACGGCTAGCGGAATGGTCGCGAGCACGATCGACGGCAGGATCAGATGCCGGACCGCGGACAGGAAGGCGCCTTTTTCTCCTGACAGAAGACTGTCGATCAGCATGAAGCCGGTGACCTGCGGGAAGAAATAGAGCAGCGAGATCCTGCCGGATACGGGTGTCCATTGCAGGATGCCCGAAAAGAAAATGATAAGCAGCAGCCCCCACCAGAAGATGGGCATGGAGTACCCGACAAGCGCCGTCCCCATGATGGCCTGGTCTGCGATGGAACCGCGCTTGACGGCGGCGAAGATCCCCGCCGGGATACCGAGGCAGACGGCCAGGATGATCGCGCACAAGGCCAGCTCCGCAGTCGCCGGAAATAGCGTCATGAACTCGTCAAGGACGGGCTTCTTGGAGGCAAAGGATGTGCCGAGGTCACCCTGAAAGATGCCAATGACATAGTCGATATATTGCTGCCAGAGCGGCTTGTCGAAGCCCATCTGGGCCATGAGCTCCGCCTTGCGCTCCGGGTCGATTCCGCGCTCACCAGCCAGTAGATCCAGCGGGTCGCCGGGCAGCAGGCGTATGAAGGAGAAGGCGACGAGCGTGACACCGAAAAATGTCGGGATCAACAGGCCGAGGCGGCCTAGAAGAAAGCGGAGCATGTCAGGTTCCAGATACGAAGAACCAGCGGATACCGTCACAGACTATGAGAGCATCCGCCGGTCAATATGTTTGAGGCGCCGGCATTGCTGCCGACGCCTCTTAATTTCAAGCGGGTTTACTCCGCGATGTCCACACCGTCAAACCAGTGGCCACCGAGTGGGTCCATCACGTAGCCGGTGACCTTGGAGGACATCGGCATGAAGACGACGGAGTGCGCGATCGTTGCCCAGGGGGCTTCTTCCTTGAAGACAGCCTGCGCCTGCTCATAGAGATCGGTACGCTCGGCCTTGTCGGTCACGGTTTTGGCCTTTTGGATCAGAGCCTCGAAGTCGTCGTTGCACCACTGTGCGCGGTTGGAACCACCGACACCGTCACAGCCGAGCAGAACGGCCAGGAAGTTGTCCGGGTCGCCATTGTCACCGGTCCAGCCGAGCAGGACGGCACCGTCACGGTCGACATCCTTGGAGCGGGAGAGATACTCACCCCACTCGTAGGAAACGATCTCGACGTTGACACCGACCTTCGCAAAGTCAGCCTGAATGACTTCCGCCATGCGGCGGGCATTCGGGTTGTACGGGCGCTGCACCGGCATTGCCCAGACTTTCATGGACAGGTTTTCAACACCGGCGGCTGCCAGCATTTCCTTTGCCAGTTCCGGGTTGTAGTCGTCGTCCTCGATGGCGTCGTTATAGGACCACATGGTCGGCGGGATCGGGTTCTTCGCCGCCTGGCCGGAGCCCTGGAAGACGGCATCGAGGATCGCCTGCTTGTTGACCGCGTGGTTGAGCGCCTTGCGGACTTCCTTCTTGTCGAACGGCGCAACCTTGGTGTTGTAGGCAAGGTAACCGACGTTCAGGCCCTGCTGTTCCATCAGCGTCAGGTTGCTGTCGGAACGGATGTCGGCAATGTCCGCCGGTGCCGGGTACGGCATGACGTGACATTCACCGGCCTTCAGCTTCTGCAGGCGAACAGCTGCATCCGGCGTGATGGCGAAGATCAGGTTGTCGATCTTTTCCTTGCCGTTCCAGTAGTCCGGGTGTGCGGCATAGCGGATCACGGCGTCTTTCTGATAGCCCACGAAAGAGAACGGACCTGTGCCGACCGGCTGCTGGTTGAACTGCTCCTTGGTGCCGGCTTCCGCCAGCTTGTCTGCATATTCAGCGGACACGACGGACGCAAAATCCATCGCCAGGTTGGCGATCATCGGCGCTTCCGGACGGTTCAGCACGAACTTGACCGTGTGATCGTCAACTTTGACGATTTCCTTGATCAGGTCCGGCATAGACATGCCGTTGAAATATTCCCAGGCAGTGCCCGGCGTGTATTCGTGCCACGGATGATCCTTCTTGAGCTGGCGCTCGAAGGAGAAGACCACGTCGTCGGCATTGAAGTCGCGAGTCGGTGTGAAGAAGCTCGTGGTGTGGAACTTCACGCCTTTGCGCAGGTTGAAAGTGTATTCCAAACCGTCTTCGGACACTTCCCAGCTTTCTGCCAGGCCCGGAAGCACTTCCGTCGTGCCGCGCTTGAACTCGACAAGCCGGTTGTAGAGCGGCTTGGAGGACGCATCGAATGTGGTTCCGGCAGTATAAAGCGCCGTGTCGAAGCCTTCAGGCGACCCCTCGGAGCAATAAACCAGAGTTTTTGCGGATGCGCCGGTAGCCGCGATCACGGCGAGGCTGGCGCCAAGAAGGGTTGCCTTCAAGGTTTTTTGAAAATTCATCAAACTGTTCTCCCCTTTGATGAAGAGCAAGGGCCTTGCATCATTGAAGTGTGCAAAGGAGTTGAGCCCGAGCCAGCGCAAACTAAGGCGTTTTTTTGGTGGAAAATCAACCACCAACATCTTTCTAATTTTACCCCGATTTTGAAATATTTTTGCTAGGTAAGCGATGCTGCCGTAATTTTTTGTCATGTTGTATCGATTGCGTTGAAAACGCATACCAATCGAAGAAATTTTGACCAAATGGTCTAAGCACTTGAAATAAAAAAGGCTCTCACTTTCGCGAGAGCCATGGAACTGTTCAATCCTGCGTGGTACGCGTGCGATTGACGGCATCCTGCCAGCCGGCAAGCAATCGCTGTCGATGCTCTTCAGCGAGTTGCGGCTCGAACCGTCTTTCCAGTTTCCATTCGGCTGAAAACGCCGCTTTGCCGGGCCAGATTCCGGCCTTCGAACCGGCCAGCCAGGCCGCTCCGAGAGCAGTTGTTTCAGCGACTGTCGGACGGTCGACAGGTGCACCCAGAATGTCCGCGAGAAACTGCATCGTCCAGTCAGATGCCGTCATCCCGCCATCCACTCGAAGGACCGGTTTTTCAGCGTCCGGCCAGTCCGCCTGCATCGCGTCAACAAGATCGCTGGTCTGGTAACCGACACTTTGAAGAACGGATCTTGCAATTTCCTTGGGGCCAGTGTTTCGGGTCAGACCGAACATGGCACCGCGCGCGTCGGCATCCCAATAGGGTGCTCCCAATCCGACAAAGGCCGGCACAAGATAGACGTCGTGATTCGGGTCGGCCTGTTCGGCAAGTGCCTGCGTATCACCGGCGCTTTCGATCAATCCGAGACCGTCCCGCAGCCACTGCACCGCAGCGCCCGCAACGAAGATTGATCCTTCGAGAGCGTATGTGGTTTTGCCGTTCAGGCGATAGGCGATCGTCGTCAGCATGCGGTTGTTCGACCGAACTGCTGTCGCACCTGTGTTCATCAGCGCAAAGCAGCCGGTGCCATATGTCGATTTGACCATGCCCGGCTCAAAGCAGGCCTGACCGACGGTGGCTGCCTGCTGATCGCCGGCAACACCCAGGATCGGAAGCGGCCTGCCGAAGAATTCCGTCTCGGTCGTCCCGAAATCATCGGCGCTGTCCTTGACCTCGGGAAGCAGGCTCATGGGAATGTTGAGCAGGCGGCACAGCTCGTCGTCCCAGCGGTTCTCATGAATGTTGTAGATCAGCGTTCGCGCGGCGTTGGTAGCATCCGTCGCATGAACCTTGCCGCCGGTCAGTTGCCAGATAAGCCAGGTGTCAACCGTGCCGAAGACGAGTTCCCCGCGTTCGGCCCGCTCACGTGCGCCTTCAACATTGTTCAAAAGCCAGGCGATCTTGGTCCCGGAAAAATAGGGATCGAGCAGCAGGCCGGTCTTGGATGTAAAGGTTTCCTCGTGCCCCTGCTCGCGCAATCCTGCGCAGAAATCAGACGTACGCCGGTCCTGCCAGACAATTGCATTGTAAATCGGCTCACCGCTGGCCCGATCCCAGATAAGCGTGGTTTCCCGCTGGTTTGTGATTCCGATCGCCGCGACGGCTGCACCGCTGTCAGGCGCTTTTTCCATGGCTTCGCGACAAACCCGGAGTGTGCTTGTCCAGATGTCCGACGGCGAATGTTCCACCCATCCCGATTTCGGAAAGTGCTGCGGAAATTCCTGCTGGCCTGTGCTGATGGGGCTGAAGCCGTCATCGAAAACGATGGCACGGCTTGACGTTGTGCCCTGGTCTATCGCCAAAACACATCCGGCCATGGCGCTCCTCCCATTTTATTTGTTTATCTAAGAAGACCGCCGGAGGGTCCGGCAAGTCAGAAAGTTGTTGGAACTATGCAGCAGCGCCAGTCTGGTCCGCAAGGTGGCTGGACATGTAGCTGTCCAGATTAGCGGCTTCTTCGCTGGTCAGCCGCAGGCCCAGTTTTGTTCTTCGCCACAGCACGTCTTCTGCGGTTCTGGCCCATTCCCGGCTCATCAACCACTTGACCTCGGCTTCATAAAGGTTGTGACCGAAAGCCTGGCCGAGATCCTCGAGTGACTTGGCATCGCCGAGTATCCGCCGGGCATCGGTGCCGTAAAGACGGATCAGCCGTGTTGCGAAACCTTTCTCCACGTATGGATAGTCCCGCTCAAGATTTGAAACCTCTGAATCGAACGCATCGACTTTGAAGTCACCACCGGGCAGCGGCTCGCTATCTGTCCACAGTCCTTTCTTGAACGGCAGGAGGTTTTCCAGCTTCGCAAGCACTTGCTCGGCAAGCTTGCGGTATGTCGTAATCTTGCCGCCGAAGACGGAAAGGACAGCCGGAGAGCCATCCCCGCCGTCAAGTTCCAGAACATAGTCCCTGGTTGCCGCCTTGGCATCCTTGGCCCCATCATCATAGAGAGGCCGGACACCCGAATAGGTGTGAATGACGTCCTCCGGCGTGATTTTCTTTTCAAGGTATTCGCTTGCAGCCGCGCAGAGATATGCGATTTCGTCATCCGAAATCCGAACGTTGCCAAGGTCGTCCTTGTAGTCCACGTCAGTCGTGCCGATCAGCGTGAAGTCCTGCTCGTAGGGAATTGCGAAAACGATCCTGCCGTCGCCATTCTGGAAGATGAAACAGCGGTCGTGATCGAACTGGCGCGGTACGATAACGTGGCTGCCCTTGACCAGGCGAATGCCGGACGTGTCGTTCTCGCCGACGACGCCATGCAGGAAATCGGCGACCCACGGACCGGCCGCGTTGACGAGCACGCTTGCCGTGACTGTTTTTTCTTCGCCGGACGCCAGGTCCCTCAGGACGACGGACCATTTGTCCCCGTCGCGCCTTGCGCTGACACATTTCGTACGCGTCAGAATTTCGGCACCGCGATCAGCCGCATCGCGCGCATTGAGGACAACGAGGCGTGCGTCGTCGACCCAGCAGTCAGAATATTCAAATCCTTTGTGGAAGAGCTTCTTTAGGCCCTGTGAATATGGAGCCTGATCTAGCCGCACCGTCTTGGTGGCCGGAAGCAGTTTGCGTCCGCCGAGGTGGTCATACATGAACAGCCCCAGACGCAGCAGCCAGGCCGGACGCAGATCCTTGTGGTGCGGCAAGATGAAACGCAGCGGCCAGGCAATGTGCGGCGCCATGTGCCAGAGGACTTCCCGCTCCTTCAGCGCCTTTCGAACCAGATCGAACTCGTAATATTCAAGGTAGCGCAGTCCGCCGTGGATCAGCTTGGTCGAGGCGGAGGATGTGGCTCCGGCCAGATCTCCCATCTCCGCAAGCAGAACAGATGCCCCGCGTCCGACCGCGTCCCTTGCGATCCCCGCTCCGTTAATGCCCCCACCAACAACCAACAGGTCGTAATCCGCCGACATTGGCGTCTCTCCAACTCGAAATGAAAAGCAAATTCTCAGCAAAACGAAAATAAAGCGAAACTTCACGAAATTCAATCAACAATCAGCTTTTCTTTCCGCTTCGGGCACAAATCGGATTGCCACAAGCTGAAAGAGACCCGCTCGAACCCTGAAACACAATCACGGTTGCACTCTGGCAATCTCAAACCGGCACCTGGGTCTCGATCGATTTTCGTTCTTCGGCGCCAGGTGCACAGAAGAGCGCAACAACCTGAACTTGCAGTTTGCGAATTGACATGCGCGGCCAGATCGCGTAATTGCTGCGCCTTCAATCAGGAAATGAAGATGTTTATCGCAGTTTACAGTTCATCGAGCTCATATTCGTCCGCGCTTCGCGGTCGAGGGCTTTTGTATGTGCGGTAAACCGTAGGCACATCGAAGTGTTTTCGACCCGGAAGCGAAAAGCTTACCGGGTTTTTTGTTGCCCGGGTCATCGACAGGGAAGATGAACTGGGCAGGAGCCCGGCGCCGCTTCGAAATCGGATGGAACCTGCAAGGGTTTGGGGATCAAGACCTCCGTCTTCCGCCAAAACTGGAGAGTAAACCGGACAGGCGTGCCGGTGCTGTTTTGAAAGCAGACAGGACCCGGCGACGGGTCTGCGGGTCAGGACCGCTGCTCTCCTCCAGTTGGAAGACAAACCGGACAGGTGTCCGGCACCGCTTGGAAAGCGTGTGGAACCCTGCAAAGGGGTTTGGGGATCAAGACCTCTGTCTTCCGCCAATCGGAGCAGCTGGGCATTGGAGAGCCCACCGGACTGTAAATTCGACGCTTATGCTGTGCTGGTTCGACTCCAGCCTGCTCCACCAAAGAGAGTGAACCAGCTAGGTGCTGGCGCAGATTGCTAATCTGTCGGAGCTTCTTGAAGCTTGCGGGTCGGGACCGCCGCTCTCTGCCATTCTTCCAGGCTCCACCGGTTGGAATTGCCCGAAAAATGTTGAAATCGCCGCTGACTCTCTTTGATGAAAACTTGTCTGGCTTGTGTCAGTGTTCCTCGTCAGCCGGTGGAGCATCATCGGTTGGCTCGCTCTCCTTGACCCTCTTCTTGCCGACTTGCTTTGGTGCCTCTTCATCCGCCGCATAGGGCGGCGTCGCCGCGTGATAAGTGACCTGCGGGAACGGAATTTCAATGTTCCGCTCATCAAACACCTGCTTGATGTATTCGTTATAGGCGCGCCCCACGCTCCACTGGTCGCCGGGCGCCGTCTTGATGCGCGCGCGAATATCGATCGAGCTCGCGCCGAAGGCCGTCACCCCGTGCATTTCCAGATCACCGAAGATCTTGGACTTGAAATCGGTTTCCTGAAGCCGCTTGAAGGCGTCCACCATCGCTTCCTTGGCATAGGCGATGTCCGTGTCATAGGAGACCCCGATAAGTGCGACGTGATACGAAAACCCGCGCATAAAGTTCGACACCATGTCGACCGACGAAAACGGAATGATGTGGGTCGTGCCGTCCAGGTCGCGCATGCGCACCGAGCGAATTGTAATTCCTTCAACCGTGCCTGTGATGCCGGCGACTGTCACAACGTCCCCTTCGTTGATGGCGTTTTCAATCTGGATAAACGCACCGGTGATGATGTCCTTCACAAGCGTTTGCGCACCGAAGGATATCGCCAGACCCACGACACCGGCACCGGCGATCAGCGGTCCGATGTTCACGCCGATTTCAGAGAGCGCCAGCAACACCGCCATGACGATGATCACCACGGTGAAGGCGTTGCGGAAGAGCTGAAACAGGGTCCGCTCGCGCGCACTGACGATGTATCCGGCCCTGGACTGCAGGCGCAGGTCGACCCAGGACATGACAGCGAGCCAGACCGTGAACGCAACAAGCAGCACAACAATGGCGGCACCATAGCTGCTGACCAGGCTGAACCCGGCCTCGCTGTAAAGCCAGTCAATCACGCTGAGGACACCCCAGATGTCCAGCAGCAGCAGGATCGTTCCGATAAACACGACAAAGCGGATGAGCTTCAACAGGCGCGGGACGAAGGCGTTGAGACGGTATTGCAGCGCCGGCAATTTGCGGTGAATGTCTTCAGGTAGCCTGATGCCGCCCTTGATGGCCCGCGTCATGATCAGGGAGAGCAGCATGCCGGCCATAATCGTGAGGATGGACAGGCCGGTTGCCCGCAGGATGATGGTTGTCGCATCAAAGGGCCGCGTCACCCAGACAAGAAAGACCGCGATGATGTAGCCGTAGGCGCCAACGTGCCAGAGTTTGCCGAGGTTGGAGAGCGCGCGTTGAGCCAGAATGCTGTGCATGGTCTCCGCATAGGCCTTGGCCCCCTCTCGAACGTTGACCCGGTTCTTCGCGATCAGCACCATCAGGTACAACATGCCCGTCAGGACGATAATGAACCGGAGGGCATTTCCGAGGACGAAAGAGACCGCAAGGTTTGCAGCCGGCACCGCCAGGAACACGCCGAAATTGTTCCAGTACATGTAGATGCGCAAGCGCGAGTACCAGTAGTCCGAGGCCCCGTCAGCAAAGGGCAGCAAGCGCAATTCGGGTCTGCGGGGCGCAAACACGAAGCGAAGGGCAACATTCGACATTCCGGTGATGAAGAATGCGTTGAGCGCCAGGCTCTCCTGAATCGTGACACCAGTCTCCAGTCCGCCATAGCCGGTTAGGGCAACGAAATAGCCAACCCCGAGCCCAAGCGCGACCGTCAGGCCGTCGATGATGGTGGTCAGCACAAGGATGAATGCGCGCATAAGCCCGCCGCCATAACGGGCGCGCACGGCCATCTTCGGGTAGATCCGGCGGGCGATATACTGCCCCGTCCAAAACGCCGCATAGGCACAGACCAAAACGATTGCGACTTGCAGCAGGACTTCCTGGACACGGTCCCATTTGATGGGAATATCGCCGCGGAAAACGAGCAGCAGTCCTTTCAGGGAATGCCTGGACCGGTCCAGCACCACACCGAGCTCATCAGCCAGGGCACGCGTGTACTCCCCGATGCGGATGACAAAGCCCTGCCCAGCCGCCGGTTCTGAAGCTTCCGCCGGTTGTTCTTCGCCCGTCGTTTCACCCTGTTGCTCGGAGGTTTCCTCTCCTTCGCCAGCATTTTTCTGCAGCAATTCAATAAGCTGCTTGCGGCTTTCCGGATCGTTCAGAACCTTGATAAGCGCATCGCTCGCCTGCTTTACATCCGCGCTCTCTTCAGGGGCTTTGGTTTCGCTTTGACCTGCAGCCGGAACCGCAGAAAAAAGCAGCATCCCCAGACAGACTGCAAGGCACAGGCGCAATAACTTCATGTCAAACCCGCTTCGCTAAAATACGGAACGCGTTGCGTTCGTTTGCATCGACAATAGGAAAGAACCCGGCCCAAAGGGAAGCCATTCAATCCGCCGCTCAACGGTTTTCAGACATCGAAAAGAAAAACTGAAACCAGTTCCAAGAATTATTTCATTTGGACAAATAATGTCGACTCTAGACTGATTTTTTCAAATTTCCACGAACTAACGTGACGTCACTATATTGAAACTCCACTTTTCGGTAACGTAAAAATAACAATATTGACTAATTCTTCCAAGTATGGAGGAGAAATGACAAGCTCGCTCATCAAACTTGCACAGGATGAGACTGTCGAGGCCCGACGGCAACTGTTCGCCGAGGTCAGTAGGCTTGTCGCTGCCGATCTGGACGACCGGTCGGACACAGAGCTGGCCCTCTTCGCCGAAGTCATGCTGAAGCTCTACAGCAACAGCACTGCCGAAGACCGTCTTCGGCTGGCACAAAAGCTTGCGCCGTGCTCGCACAGCCCGTCTGACCTTGTTCTGAGGATTGCCAAGGACGAAGTCAGGGTCGCGATGCCGGTGCTCGCCGACTCTCCGTTGTTGAGCCAGGAAGATCTTCTCGATCTGATCGAACAGGTCGGAGAGACCCACATGCAGGTTCTTGCCCGGCGCAAAAACCTGCCGACGGAAGTCTCGGACGTGTTGGTGAACAAGGGCGACCGGCCGGTTCAGCGCATCCTGGCGGGCAACAGGGAAATCAAACTCTCCCGCGATACCATGCTGAAGCTTGTCAAACTGGCTGCGGAAGACGAGTTGATGCGCGAAGACCTCGCGCTCAGATCCGACCTTTCGCCGGCGGTGTGCCAGGAATTGCTGCCGCTTGTTGACGACGAGACCAAGAAACGCTTGCGAAACATAATCGAGGGTTCCTTGTCACAGGAACAACTCGACCAGATTGCAAGGTTGAAAGTGCTGCGCAGGACCTTCAGCAACGCACTGGAATCGCAGGATGTCGGAACACTTTGGCGGGAAGCGGAGCGATCTGCTGTCACGCTTGATGAGCTCATGATCCTGCTGCTGCAGGACGGGCGCTTCAGCCACGCGATTGAGCTTCTGAGCGCACGTGGCCGGATCGCGCAATCGTCCCTCAGGGACGCGATATACAACGGCAAGCTTGACGTCGTCCTCAGAACCGCGACCAAGGCGGGATTAAACGTGCCGGCCTTCGCCCTGCTGGCCAAGGCGCGTTGCGCACATCTTAAAATCTCTCCTGCACAGGGAGCGGAATGGACATCTGCTTACGTCAAGCAGATCGCATCTTCGAAGGCCAGGCAGCACCGTTGCGAGGATTTTCAGACCCGGCGCCGCGCCAGGTCCTGATCACGCGAAGACCAGTCAGCCGCAGCATTTTTCCTACCGGTTTGAAGTCCGCGCGCACAGGCTTGCCGCGACGGCGGTCGTCAACGTGGCGGCTGCATAGAACCAAAGGCCTGGCAGGATTGCCGCTGCGGCGAGGCCACTGGTCTTGGCGGCGAACAAAACAAGTGCCACCAGCATGACATCCAGCATCGACCACTTGCTGACGGTGGAAAGAAGCGCCAGCGAGCGTGAATTGCCACCGGTAAAGGCCGCAATGTGGATCAGGAGGATTTTCACGGCCGGGAAACCGACCGAAAACAGACCGACAATCGACGCAAGGGCAATATCCCCCTGCATCCAGAGCTCCGTGATCATTTCAATCAGGTTCGGGCGGTCCTCAAGGAAATACAGCCGCTCAAACCGCATCAGCGGCTGCGTCAGCCCCAACGCAAAGGAAAAGGTTGCAAGCGGCAAAAGCAGAGCCAGAAATAATCGCAACGACAATGCTTACTCCCCGGGTTTTGCGTAAATCAGCTCACAGACAAGTGCACATTGGGCGGTCGCTTTTCAACAAATTGAAGCTGCGCCCGGGATTTCAGCCAGCCCAAACAACAAAACCCGATCGCCGGGGATGGCGATCAGGCACCAGGTGAACACTTCGCCTTGAAGTGTTCCGTCTTGTCAGAAAAAGCCCCAGAGCCCGCCGCCTAGCGTGCTCTTGCCCTTGCAGCGACTTCGTCGAGCTGCTCCTGTTCGGCAATCTCTTGAGCCGTCCGCTCACGCTGATGGTCGCGTTCCTCAAGCTGTTCGAACTTCTTCAGTTCTTCGATCGCCTCACTGAGTTCATCCTGGGCACGCTGCAACTGATCGTCCAGCTCATGTGCGGAATTGCGCAGATTGTCTCGGCGATCCGCAGCGGCCTTCGCAAAAGTCGGATATGCAAAATGAGTAACATCCGTGATCCCGACGCGCTCCTGCTCGGACCGAATCTGGTCATCAAGTTCGTCAGCCATACGGTTGAACTCGGCAATCATGCTCTCGATCTGAGCAAGTTGCCGTCGTTTTTCATCAACCTGAAACCGCTTCAAACGGATCAAACTGTCGCGGGTTTTCATAACTCAATACTCCCCTAACTCGGGCAGTCTACCCCGGAGTCATTTCCAAAAGGTTGGCAAGCTGCAAATATCCTTCAGAAAGTGACGTCGCCTCGTCTTTTCCCTGATTCAGGAAGTCGTCAATCAGCGCAAATCGGTGAATTGCCTCATCGACGGTCGGATCGGAGCCTTTTCGATATGCACCCAGACGGATGAGCTCCTCCATATCAGTATAGGTCGACAGCAACTGCCTTGCCTTGCGCAAAACGGGAATGTGCTCGTCCGGAACGCATCTCGGCATGGTCCTTGAAACGGATTTCAGGACATTGATTGCAGGATACCGTCCCCGCTCGGCAATGCCGCGTTCCATGACCACGTGACCGTCCAGGATGCCGCGAACAGCGTCGGCAACCGGTTCATTGTGATTGTCGCCTTCCACAAGCACGGTAAAAAGCCCTGTAATCGAACCGGCGCCCGTTTTCCCGGGGCCGGCCCGCTCCAGAAGCCGCGGCAGCTCCGTGAACACCGTCGGTGTATATCCCTTGGAGGTCGGCGGTTCGCCCACCGAAAGCCCGATCTCCCGCTGTGCCATGGCAAACCGTGTTACGGAATCCATCATGCACAGGACATTCTTGCCCTCGTCGCGGAAGTGTTCCGCCGCTGTCATCGCCAGATAAGCAGCCTGCCGGCGCATCAGGACGCTCTCGTCCGAAGTCGCCACTACGACGACGGAGCGTGCGAGACCTTCCTCTCCGAGATCATCCTCGATGAATTCCTGCACTTCACGTCCGCGTTCACCGATCAATCCGATCACGGCGATATCGCACTTGGTATTGCGCGCGAGCATGGACATCAGCACCGATTTGCCAACGCCCGATCCTGAGAAAATCCCCATGCGCTGGCCTTCGCAACAGGTCACGAACGTGTTGAGCGCTCTTACGCCGAGATCGAGCGGCGGGCCGACGCGCTGTCTCTCGGAGGCCGGCGGCGGCGCGCTGCGCAGCTTTCGCGGCACTTCCCCGTTTGCAAGTTCGCCCTTCCCGTCGATCGGTTCGCCAAGTGCGTTGACCACCCTGCCGAGCCAGGCGTTTCCGGGATGCACGACACTCTCGCGGGACTTGATGACGGCCTTGCACCCCATCCGGACGCCTTCCAGTCCGGAAAACGGCATGCAAAGCGCATGTCCATCTCTGAAACCGACAACTTCAGCCGGAACTTTCGGGTTATCCTCACCGCTGTCGATTAAAAGTCGTGAACCGACACTCATTTCGTGAATCGGTCCGGCGATCTCCACGAGAAGCCCCTGAACCGCGGTAACCCGCCCGTAAATCTCGGTCGGCATGAGCGAATCAATCTCGGCGAAAAGCGCCTTCAATGAAAATTCCTTCCGTTGTTAACGGATTTGGTAACCGATCGTTTACGACTCTGGTTAATCTTAACCTTTGGAAGGCTGACAAGCGAGGGTCATTTCGAAGTCAAACCGGCTTTGTTGAAAGGAATCTGAACGGAGTCGCTTAGATCCGTTTGTTAATGTTCAACATTAAGATTTGTGAATCTGAGTTTTTTCTGGGGATTCAACAAGTTGTTCGTTGTTCACAGATTCTCTTCTTCGGAGCTTGCCGCTGCGAATCATATTTTGTTAACCATTAATCGATAGCTTTGAGTCGGGGTTAACACAGTCCTTCGTAGCAGGCGCCGACACAGCCGTTGCGACTTGCCCAGGAAAGGCAGAACAAGGGGATTGGCATGCGTGTATTGTTGATTGAGGATGATAGCGCGACAGCGCAGAGCATCGAGTTGATGCTGAAGTCCGAGAACTTCAACGTCTACACGACAGATCTTGGCGAGGAAGGCATCGACCTCGGCAAACTGTACGACTACGACATTATCATGTTGGATTTGAACCTGCCGGACATGTCCGGGTATGAGGTTCTCCGCACACTTCGCGTTTCCAAGGTCAAAACACCGATTTTGATCCTGTCCGGCAACGCGGGTATCGAAGACAAGGTTCGCGGGCTCGGCTTTGGCGCCGACGATTATATGACCAAGCCGTTCCACAAGGACGAATTGGTCGCACGCATTCATGCGATCGTCCGCCGTTCCAAGGGCCATGCCCAGTCAGTGATCGTGACCGGCGACCTGAAGGTCAATCTGGACACCAAGACCGTCGAAGTCGGCGGCCAGCGTGTTCACCTGACCGGCAAGGAATACCAGATGCTGGAGCTGCTCTCGCTGCGCAAGGGCACCACGCTCACCAAGGAAATGTTCCTCAATCATCTGTATGGCGGAATGGATGAGCCGGAACTGAAAATCATCGACGTGTTCATCTGTAAGCTGCGCAAGAAGCTTGCATCGGCAACGTCCGGAAAGAACTACATCGAAACTGTCTGGGGCCGTGGCTACGTTCTGCGCGAACCGGATGTCGAAGCTGCTGCCTGACGGGCGGCCACTTCAAGGATTAAAAAAGCCCCGGGTCACCCGGGGCTTTTTGTTTTTCTGCCTTTCGCAATCAAGCAGAGGTTGGATATCTCTGAGGTCAACGCGACCCTAGTTGCCTTGCGGCTCCCACAATTCAATCGGGTTTCCTTCCGGATCGTGGACCCTGGCAAAACGCCCGATGCCGTCCATTTTTTCTTCATGGGAAACCGCAATGCCCTGCCCTCGAAGCTCTGTCAAAAGAGCGTCCAGGTCCAGGACCCGAAAATTCAGCATGAATTGCCGGTCTTTCGGGAAATAGTCCGTGTCCTCGGAAAAGGGAGCGAACACGGTCACACCCCGCTCGGAAATCCAGGGGGGCGACTGCATGTCCTTTGGAGCCTGGTTGATGCCAAGATGTGTCTCGTACCAAAGCGCAAGGGCTTCAGGATCCTTTGCGCGGAAAAACACACCGCCGATTCCCAAAAGGTTTTTCATCGCACGCTCCTGTCATCTGAAGTGCCTGAACAACCTGATCATGACACCTCTCCCTGTGCAATGTCAGCAAGGCTTCAGAAGCTCCGCGAAGTCAGGCAACACAGCATCGCGGCTTATCAGCGGTTTTCCAAACCGCAAAACCAAGCTCGCGACATGCGAAAGGCCGGCAATGCCGGCCTTTCTTCTCCCCACGTGCACTGGTTTTTCTTATAGATGCATCTGGTAGGACGCCGGTACATACCGGTAACCTGAGCCATCCACGGCAACATATCCAACAGCCGGGAACGGCATGTGGTAGCCGACAAACGGGATCTTGTCGGTGGCCAGCATGTCAAGGACGCTCCGGCGGGTCGCCGCTGCCGCTTCCTTGTCCATATCAAAGCGGACTTCCCATTCGGGGCGTGCAAGCGACCAGACATAGTGGTTGGCCGTGTCTGCCGCCAGCAACAGCTGTTGTCCACCGCTCTCCAGCATGTAGACCGTGTGACCCGGCGTGTGGCCATGCGCGTCGACCGCCGTTACGCCGGAGGTGACCGATCCGCCACCGCCCAGGAACGTCATCTTTTCTGCAAGCGGCTTGACGTTTTTCGTCATCAGCTTGGTGACACCATTGGCTTCCGGATCCATGGCAGCCCAGAAGTCATATTCCTTCTGCGCGGTCACGTAGCGCGCATTTGCAAAAGCAGGTGCCCCACCTTCCATAAGGCCACCAATGTGATCGGGATGCATGTGCGTGATGACAACAACATCGACCTGCTCGGGCGTATAGCCGGCGCTTTCCAGGGCCGCGCGCATGTTGCCGCGTGCCGGACGGCCACCCTCACCGACACCGGTGTCGAACAGGATCAGCTCGCTGCCTGTATTCACCACGGTCGGCGTGAAATACGCCTTGAAGGTGTCGGACGGAATGAAATTGTCATCGGAATGAGCCACGAACGCATCCGGCTCGACATTCATGCCGAAGGTTTTCTGGGGCTCACCAACAGTCACTGCACCGTCAAGCAATGTGGTGACTTCGAAATCGCCAACGGCGTATCGGGCGATCGGTGCGGTCATCGGTCCCTGTTTTTCTGCAGCTGCAAAGGCAACATTTGATGAGGCAAGGCTCGCCCCTGCAATGGCTCCGCCCGCACCCATGAGTGCGGCCCGGCGTGTCAGTTCCACTTTTATGGTCATATTCAGTCTCCAGCAGCGTCCAATGGACCGTTTCCAACGAGCCCGCGCAAATATCGGAGGACACAACCACAGGGCAACGTCCCGCTCGTCTCACCGCGTAAAGTGGCGCAAAGCTTTGGAAAGAAAAGACACAGCTTCTTCAGATGGGATCTTTTTCGCCAATTCTCGGATTGCCGTTGTCGACAAAACTATTGTCTATATTTCAATGGGATAGACTGCGTGCAATTCATGCTTCTTGAATGGCGGGGCAGATTCGTCATACTCGCGCTGACTGAAGTTTGAACTTTCGTGATGATCCGGACCTACGCCGCACAGATTTCGTTTCTTGCACTGGCCGCCGCGCTGCTGCTTGCATCAACGCAGACCCAGCGGCCCGATCACTGGTCGCTTGCAGGCCTTTACGGTTACTGGACTGTCCGTGTCCTGATAGAGGCTGGCCTCTTTGTGGCGTTTGCCGAACTGATCGGACGCCTGCCTGGCTTGAAGCCACATGTTCTCACAACAGCCGCCCTGGCGGCGATTGTCAGTCTTGTGCCCTTTGCCTTGTCGATAACCGCAATGGACCTGATCTTGGGATTACCGGAACTTGACGGATCCGTGTCATTTGACAACGCACAAGCTGGAGCCGCTGTCGCACAGAGCTCTACAGACAGCCGGATTGGTTCCTTTTTCCGGGAGATTGTCTACCTGTCGGACAATCACCTTGCGCTGTGCCTATTGTTGACGGCTCCCAAGCTCTTTCAAGCGCTTGCAAACACCGGCGCGACCGCGGGCTCACTTTCCGACGCGGCGCAGGACCCGGAGGAAACCTCAGACGAAAACGGCGCGATGGAGCCAGAAGCCGAGAAAGCACAGTCCGCCGGTGCAGGCTACCTCCGGCATTTGGACCAGCCGTTGAAAGGCATACTGCTGAGGGTCGAAGCCCAGGAACACTATGTCCGTCTGGTCACCGATCAGGAAAACCGCATGATTCTCTACCGGTTCAACGATGTTGTTGCCGAACTGCCGGACACCGTTGGAATGCAGGTTCACAGAAGCCACTGGATAGCCTTCGCCGCGGTTGAAAACCTCGCACGCGATGGCGGCCGTCTATGGATT
The DNA here is from genome assembly GCF_030732845.1 of Roseibium sp. MMSF_3544. GTDB lineage: Bacteria > Pseudomonadota > Alphaproteobacteria > Rhizobiales > Stappiaceae > Roseibium. Next base: position 178,356 of record NZ_JASHKA010000010.1, on the reverse strand, counting down.
GTCGTCAGGGATGGGTCGAAGGTCCCTGTCAGCCGCAAATATACCGCGCCGGTCCAGGCACGCTTCGGGAAGCTTGAAGCGGACGCAAAAAGGGCGGTCAATTGACCGCCCATTTGTGTTTACCAGCTGATTGTCCGGTTCGGATCAGCGGCGAAATCCAACACCGCCGCCAACGGCAAGCCTCGGCCCGGACACGGTTCCGGGCGCCGCCTGAACCGCTTGCTTCTTCTGGAAAAGACCGCGTTTCCCGGCAACCGGTTTGAATGCGTCCGTCAGTCCGACCACGGTCTCGGCCGCGCCAAGAACCAGGTAGCCGTCGTCAGGAAGCGTTTTGGCGAGGCGTCCGAGAATCTCGGATTTCGTCGTCTGATCGAAATAAATCAGCACGTTCCGGCAGAAAACAATATCGAATTCGCCGAGATGCGTGAAACTCTCGAGCAGGTTCAGTTTCTTCCATTCGATCATTGCCCGCATATCAGGGTTGATCTGCCACATGTCGCCTTTTTGCTCGAAATATTTGAGGAGCATCTGGATCGGCAGGCCGCGTTGCACCTCAAACTGGCTGTAAAGCCCGGTTTTCGCCTTCTCAAGCACTTCCTGGGACAGGTCGGTACCAAGAATGCGCGTGCGCCAGCCCGCCATTTTGGCCGCATATTCCTTCAGGCAGATCCCGAGCGAATAAGGCTCCTGACCGGTGGAAGCTGCTGCGCACCAGATCTTGAGCTGCCGGCGCGTGGCGCGTGCCTCCATCAAGGAGGGCAGCATCGTATCCTTGAAATGCTCGAAAGGTGTCTTGTCGCGGAAGAAGAACGACTCGTTCGTCGTCATGGCTTCAATGACATCTGTCTCCAGGGCGCGGTTCGTGCCGCGCTGGAGCTGCTGGATCACAGCACTCAAGGTCTCAAGTTTCGAGCTCCTGGCGATCGGCAGCAAACGGCTCTCAACGAGATACTGCTTGTCGTTGGAAAGGACCAGGCCGGAGCGGGTCTTGAGAAAATTCTTGAGGAATTCGAACTCGCTGGGAGTCATCGTGTATTCCCCTTCAAAACGCGTGAAATCTTAGGCCCGATCTGGTTCAGCGGCAGGATCTCGCAGCACATGCCTGTTTGTGCAGCTGCACCCGGCATGCCCCAGACGACGCTGGTTGCCTCGTCCTGCGTGATAACGCTGCCGCCACCGGCGGCGATGGTCTTGACCCCGTCTGCGCCGTCATGGCCCATTCCGGTCAGGATGACGGCAAGGCTTGCCGATCCGTAGGCCTTAGCGACGCTGTCAAACAGAGGGTCGACCGCAGGCTTGCAGAAATTGACCGGCGGCCCGTCGTCCAGACGGATACGGACCGCGCCGGCGTCCTTCTCAAGGACCATATGCTTGCCACCTGGCGCAACGTAGATGTTGCCGGCCTTAAGGATTTCGCCGTCCTCGCCCTCTTTGGCCGGACGCAGCGCCGCCTTGCCCATATGCTCAGCCAGGATCGAGGTGAATGTCGGCGGCATATGCTGGGTAATGACGACCGGAATGTCGTTCATCGCGGTGCCGACTTCCTTCATCACGTCCTGCAGGGCCTGGGGTCCGCCGGTCGACGAACCAATCGCCAGAATGCGCGGCCGGGCAGACGAATAAGGACGTGTCTGGAACTTGGACCCCGCTGCAGCCGGTGCCGGTTTTGCGGCTCCCCGGAAACTTGCGCGCGTATCGGTCGCTGGTCTTGCCGACACGGGCCTGACAGGCTGCGCCGTCTGTCCGGCACGCGTTTCGGCGCGCATTGTCCTGGCCGGACCACGCATGCGAACCGCGCGAGCACCGAGCGCCTTGACCTTTTCAATAAGCTCCCGCCGGAAGTCGATGGACGTCGTGACCTCGGAATTTGACTCCGGTTTGGGCACGTAGTCGGCTGCGCCGAGCGAAAGTGCCTTCAGGCTAATTTCGGCGTTCCGGCGCGTCAGCGTCGAGGCCATGATGACCACAAGATCGCGCTTCTTCGCCAGCATCAGCGGCAGCGCCGTCATGCCATCCATTTCAGGCATCTCGATATCGAGAACGACGACGTCGGGATTGCTTTTTTCTATATCGTCAACGGCGAGTTTGCCGTTGCGTTGAGAACTGACAACCTTGAGAGACTTGTCTTCCCCAAGCCAACGGGTCAGCAGGCCGCGGATGACCACGGCATCGTCAACGACCATAACTTTGATCGGGTCGCTGCCCGGATTAGCGCCCGCAGGAACGCTTCTTTGCGCAAAAGCCATTAAGACTGCCCAACTCGAAACTAAATAAGACCGACTTCCTGAAACTTGGCTTCGACAATTTCCCGGTCGAACGGTTTCATGATGTACTCATTTGCACCAGCGCGGATCGCCCGTGCGATATGGGCGACGTCGTTTTCCGTCGTGCAGAAAACAACGATCGGATTTTCTCCGCCCTCTTCAGCTCTGAGGCTGGTCAGAAACTCAAGACCGTCCATTACCGGCATGTTCCAATCCAGGAGGATTGCGTCCGGCATGGTTTTCCTGCACTCGTCAAGCGCCTGCTGACCGTCCTCCGCTTCGGTGATTTCGAAGTCCATGTCTTCGAGGATCCTGCGGGCGACCTTACGGATGACGCTTGAGTCATCAACTACAAGGCACTGTTTCATCACCTGTTACTCCACTCATTGGCCGTCAGGCCGTTACGCTGCTGCCATCGGCTCGGTAAACAATGCGCCGAGAAGACGATCGACATCCAGAATGACCATCAACTGTCCGTCCAGGCGGTGCACACCACCGGAAATCTCCGCCCAGCGGCGGTCGAGGTTCGACGGGTTCGGCTCCGCGGACGCTGCCGGAAGAGTCAGGACTTCGCCAACAGTGTCGATGACGAGACCGTAGCTTTCCTGCTTGTACTCAATCCCGACCGCCATCATCTGCTCGTCTTCCAGCGGCGGAAGATGCAGGCGCCGGCGCATGTTGATCGCCGTGACGATACGGCCGCGCAGGTTCAAGACACCCTGCACTTCCGGAGCTGACATCGGCACCCGTGTGACACTCTCGGGGACGAATACGTCATGGACCTGCGAGATCGGAAGGCCGAAGAGCTGGCCACCGATGACCACCGTCACATACTGGATCGTATCGCTGGCAGCACCAGCGTCCCCGTTGACTTTGTTTTCCAGGACACTCATGCGGCAGCTCCCAGTTCATTGGAGAAGACATCTTTCAGGGCAGCAATCAACCCGGGCCGGTCGAACTTGGCGACATAATCGTCGAACCCGGCCTGGCGGCCACGCTCGATCGATGCCGGCGTCACCATCGAGGACAGCGCGAGGATCGGGATGTTGCGGAAGCGCGGATCGCGGCGCAGGGATTCGCAGAACTCGAACCCGTTGATCTCCGGCATCTCGATATCGCTGACAATCGCGTGGAACTTGTCACCGTTTTCCAGGAGATCGAATGCCTGCTGCGGGCCGGTGCAGGTTGTCACGTCATAGCCTGCGGCCTTCAGCACCGGTGTCAGCATGTTGCGGAAGAAGGAACTGTCGTCGACGAAGAGCACCTTCTTCGTCAGCGCTTCAATGTCCATCTCCTTGCGCATGAACCAGTCTTCAAACGCTTGCGGCAGATAATAGCCGAGGTCGATGATTTCGGTTGCGCGTTCCTTGACAACGGCGGACCCGAGCACGCCCGGACGTTCAGAGCCGACCTCGATGTTCATGCGGTCCTCGACAATGTCGACGATCTCGTCGACGACCAGGCCCATGGAGCGGCCGGAGTCGGAGAAGACCAGCATCGGCTGGGTGCCTTCCGTCTTGTGGCAGTCGCCTTCGTTGACATAGACCAGCGGCATGAGCGAGCCCCGGTACTGCACCAGGTCCCGACCGTTGGACCGTTCGATCTTGGAGACCTCGAATTCCTCCAGGCGGGTGACCAGCGACAGCGGGACCGCCTTTGGCTCCGGCGCGCCGGCACGGAACAGCAGCAGCGAAATTGCGTTCTGGCCGGACATGGCCTTGCGCTGCAGGTCTTCCTGTTCGTCTTCCTGCGATTCGGCGACCGCGCTCGAAGCATGGCTTGCCATTGCACCGGCGATGCCGTTCGGGTCGATGATCATGATCACCGAGCCGTCGCCCAGGATGGTGTTGCCGGAGAACATGTCGAGTGCTCGAAGCATGGTCGACATCGGCTTGACCACGATTTCCTCGGTATGGAAGACACCGTCGACCACAACACCGAATGTCTGGCTGCCGACCTGCATGACGACAATGAAACCGTTGTCGGCATCAATCGCCTGGTCGGCGTCCTCGCCTTCATAAATTCCCAGAAGCTGGGACAGGTGGACAAGCGGCAGAAGCTTGTTGCGCAAGCGCAGGACCGGCGTGTCCTTGATCCGTTCGATACGATGCTCGGAATTTGTCTGGACCCGGACAAGCTCCACGACAGAAAGCTGCGGGATTGCAAACCGATCACCGCTGGCCTCAACAATCAGCGTTGACACGATCGCGAGCGTCAGCGGGATCTTGATGATGAAGCTGGAACCCTTGCCGGTCGCAGAGCGCAGGTCGACGGTGCCGCCAATCAGTTCGATGTTGTTGCGCACCACATCCATGCCGACACCGCGTCCGGAAACGCTGGTGACTTCGGCGGCGGTGGAAAAGCCTGCATGGAAGATGAACTTGTGGATCTGGGAATCCGTCATCTTTTCGAATTCGGCTTCCGTGGCCAGGCCACGCTCCAGAACTTTCGCTTTCACCTTCTCGACATCGATGCCCTTACCGTCGTCACGGACCTCGATGATGATGTGACCGCCCTCATGATAAGCGGCAAGAGTGATGATACCCTTTTCCGGCTTGCCGGCGGCGCGGCGCTCCTCGGGGCGCTCCAGACCATGGTCGGCCGAATTGCGGACCATATGTGTCAGCGGATCCTTGATCATCTCAAGAACCTGACGGTCCAGTTCTGTATCGGCACCGATCATTTCCAGTTCGATCGGTTTCGCCAGTTCCTGGCTCAGATCGCGCACGATGCGCGGCAGTTTCTGCCAGGCATTGCCGATCGGCTGCATGCGGGTCGCCATGACCCCTTCCTGCAGCTCCGCAGTCACGTTTGAAAGGCGCTGCAACGGCACCTTGAATTCACTGTCTTCGTGCCGGCGTACGATTTCAAGCAGCTGGTTGCGGGTCAGCACCAGCTCGGACACCATGGTCATCAGGTGCTCAAGCGTATCGACGGCAACACGAATGCTCTGGTTTGAGACACCGCCACCGGCAGCTTTCTTCTCACCGCCGTCACCACCGGCCTTCTTGGCGGCAACCGCCTTGCTGGGCTCGGGCTTGGCTTCAACCTTTGCGGCAACCGGCGCCGGTGCGGGCTCATCGATCTCATCAGCCATGTCTTCGGCTTCAATCGGTGCCACTTCGGCGATTTCGACCTCGATCTCGGTCTCCTGGAAAGCCCTCTCCAGTTCATCAAGAGAGACCTCGCCGGGACGCAGCGGTCGCTCAAGTGTCTGCTCAGGATTTTCTTCTTCCGATACCTCTTCAGCCTCTTCCGCAGCAGGTGTCTCGTCGACCACCTCTGCTTCGGCTTCACCGCCGCCAGCCATGGCCACGTCTGCCTTGGCCGACATGTCCTCCAGCTTGCCGATCAGCTCGCTGTCGTCACCTTGAGGTTCTTCACCTTCCGCAGCCTCGAGTTCCTGGAGGATGTCCTTGATCTGATCGATAGAGATCAGGATAAGCGAAACCGCTTCCTGCGTGACGGGCGCGCCATCACGAAACTTGCCCATGAGCGTTTCCGCCGCATGAGCAATACCTTCAAGCCGGGGCAGGCCCAAAAATCCGCAAGTGCCCTTAATCGTGTGCACGAGACGGAAAATGTTATCAAGAATGGTTGCGTTGTTCGGTTCCTGCTCGAACTTTACGAGCTCAACGTCAACAACATCGAGACTCTCGTTCGTCTCGGTAATGAATTCCCTGAGGAGGTCGTCCATGGCCTGCTCTCACCCGACTTGTTACTGGTTCCGCATCCGGAAACGGATGTCTGGACCGAAAAGTCCATGTGAGCAGGTTGACCTCAAAGAGTTAAGATACGCTGAAACCAGCGGAGACTTTTGTAGCTCTATTTAGATCTTTGGAAGGGCCGTTATTTTTACCAATTCTTCTTGTTTATCTATCGTTAATACCATTTCGGATTCTCGGGCGAGCAGCAACGTGTAAATTGGCTGAACCGAGTGCGCATCCACCCGTTCAGGCTCTTCTCCACCCAGAGTTTCTTTCATTCCCAAGGGGATACGGGGGTTGAGTCCGCTCGCCGTCAGCACAAAGGACGGAGATTGCGGGTCGCCTTCCATTTCAACTTTAATTTCGCCTCCGCGCGGAACACACTGGTTGGCAATAAGTATAAGGTTAAGGAGAAGCTTGACGTAGTTCTTCGGCATCAGGTGCCGGGACACTTGCCAAACTAGATCGGATTTTTCGTTTTCCATAAACCCTGTGGCAACAACCTGCGCATCGCCAAGGTCGATTTCCGCACCCGCAGATCCAGCTGCCCCGAATGCCAATCGTGCAAACTGGAGTTTTGCCGAAGCCTGCCGGGCACTTTTACGAATGAGGTCCATCGCAAACTCGCGCATGTCCTCCGATCCTTCCTCGTCGAGGACTTCAAGACCGTTTGTGATTGCGCCGACCGGACTGATGATGTCGTGACAGACACGGCTGGCGACCAAAGCGGCTAGGTCCAGAGAGGAAAGCTCTTGAAGTGCAGACATGACGATTTAGGGCTCTTCTACAGGGTCTAAGCGAAATTCTGATTCGCGTGGGTTTGCGCAAGCGTTACACATCCTCAAAGCCGCTGCCAAGGCAGCGTCCGGCAGCAATTCCGGTCATCCAGATGAAAGTTGCGGATTTGGAACGTTTGGGCGGAAAAGGCCGGTTTCTGATATCACCTCAGACCGATTTGGCTCTTTTTTGCGCTCCCGCACTACCGTTCGGGAACACAGCCGACTTTACCGGCGTTTGCTTCTGCTTCTTTCAAAAGTTCCGCTCCGTTGACGATGAACAGGAAACGATTGACGACCGAATGGAAAAAAACCAGCTTTCCCTCAACAAGGGCATAGATGAAGGGACTGCCTGCAGTCGCAAACCCTTCCGAAAGGGCGTACCCGCCGCAGCCGGCAAAGAGCGGCGCGTAGGTTTCGGGGTTTCTTTCAAAAGCAGCAAGATTGCCCTCGTTGACGAAGATCCACTCGGCACCGCCCCAATAAAGTTCGTGGCGCCGGTCACCCTTGCGCGGCTGGCCGTCCACAAAAAAGGACACCGGGTCGTGCCCGCCGATCGCGTAGCCCGTTATCGGATCGGGGACGAAAAGTTGGGGACGCGCGACACTGGAACCCGCAAAAACAGCCAGAACGGCGCTTAAGGCAAGGCAAAGACACATCCACGTCTTTTTTTCAGGCCAGCTTTTCATTGATTCGGCTTATGTAAGTGCAGAAGCTTGTGCGAATCAGCATGATTCTGCTGGAGTTTAGCATTGCGATCTGGGGGATCGGAAAACAATGCGCCGCATCCATCAGATTACGAGGAGTCTATATTCAATGGCACAAATTTCCTGGCGAGTGGCGCCCCTGATTGCAGCCGCGTTCCTGTGCTTGTGTTTGATTGCCAACCCGACCGTCTCATTCGCTCAATCGTCCGGTGCGGAACCGATTCCGAACAATCAGACCTTTGACGAGGATGAAATCCTCAAGACCGGACACGAATTTTTCGGCGCAGTGTCCGGCGGACTGGCTTCGGTCATCGAACGGGCCTTTTCCAGATATGGCGAACCCAACGGGTATATTCTGGGAGAAGAAGGCTCGGGAGCATTCGTGGCAGGCGCGCGCTACGGTGAAGGCCACCTCTACACCCGCAATGCCGGCACTCACAAGATCTTCTGGCAGGGGCCTTCGGTCGGATGGGATTTCGGTGCTGATGGCGCCAGGGTCATGATGCTTGTCTATGGGCTGCCGAATGTGAATTCGATCTATGACCGTTTTGCGGGCGTGAACGGTTCGGCCTATCTCGTCGGCGGCGCAGGAATGACGGTTCTGCTCAAGAACGAAATCGTTCTTGTCCCGGTCAAGGCGGGTGTCGGTGCCCGGCTCGGCTTGAACATGGGATATCTCAAGGTCACGTCGAAACCGACCTGGAACCCCTTCTGACGCATTGACCTTGGCACTGCCGATTGCATGACGTCCCGTAAGCCTGCAGTATCATGCACACTTGGCGGCAGTGCTGCTGTCGTCTAGGGTATGGACGCATTAATGAAGCCGATTTGGCGGCAGAAATGGCAAAACCTCACGAGGAAGCGTGTGCAGAACGGGCTTTGTGCCCGGTCAAGCACGATGACGCTGCGAGATAAAGCCATTTTGCCGTCCTTCGGATTTGGCCGTTTTGGCCATCTGCTGTGTCGCGAAAGGCTTGAAAATGTACCACATTTCCTGCACTTTCGCTCCTCGCAGTTGGTCAAAACGATCCAAACCAAATTGACTTCATTAGTGGGACCATACCCTGGGGTACGGACCCATTGATGAAGCCGATAATGATTTTAGATGGGCTTGGGAATGCGAGCAGGAGCCTGGTGTGATTGAAGCGGCAATGTATATGGCATTGGGATTTTGTACGGCCGGTCTGATCGGTCTTGCAATCCTGCCTGCCTTCTATCGCCGTGCCGCGCGCCTCACAGAAGAAGCGCTTCGCGCCGTTAATCCGTCAAGCTATGCAGAGGTCCGGGCCGCTCAGGACCAGGCACGAGCCCGCCACGCCATTGAACTGCGGCGCGTGGAACGCCAACTCGATGGCGAAAGGGCTAAAGCTGCCAAACATCATCTTGAAGCATCAAGGTTGCGGACGGAAATCGATGACGTGCGACGGTCTCACCTTGCCAGGATAGCCGATTTCGAATCGCAGATCGGCGCTTTGCAGGGAGACCAGAAGGCCATCGACCTGCTGACCGCTGAAGTCAAAACGCTCAAGCACAAACTTGCCGAATCCGAAAAGGCCCTTGCCGAAAGCTGGAAAGAGCCAGTTGGCGGCAAGTTGGAAGTCAGCGCTGACGAAGCGACAAAAGACGCCAGCGAAAGCGAAAAGAAATCCGGCGCAGACAGCGACTGGATGCCGGCTGCCGACACGATGGCCCTGGCAACGATCACCGGCCTGGAAGCCGAGGTCGCAACGTTGAAAAGCAAGCTGGCCAAATATGATCCTGCCATTGCCAGCGAGATCGATGAAGATCCCGAGAGTGACCCGAAAACGCAGCTCGCGGACCTCGAAGCCCAGTTGGTGGACACGGAAGCAAGGTATGTCGCTGCGCAAGCCGAGGTCACCCGTCTTTCGATGATGCTGGATTCAGCTGACGCAAGCGATTCGGATCGTGAAGCCGACATGGCCGAAAAGCTGGACTCCCTGACCAAGGAAAATGCCGAGCAGCGGTCCCAACTGAAGAAAAAGGAGCAGGTTCTGAAACGTCAGACCGGCCAGCTTGAAAAGCTTCGCGACGATCTGGCCGGAACCCCTGCTCTTGTCCAGTTGCGTGAAGAGTTCCGGGCACTTGCCAGCAAGCTCGCCAACGCTGAAAGTCCTGCCGCAGCAGTGAAAGACGACACTGCAGGGGAGGCAATTGAACTGCCGCCTGAGACCGGCTCGAACCGCAAGAAGCGCGCGCAGCGTGTTGTTGTCGCTCCAGCACCGCTCAAGAAACCTCCTTTGGTCAAAGTCAAAGCGTCCAAATCCAAATCCAATTCCGCCGCTGACGAAGCTGCATCCGCGAAATCCTCCGAAATCGCTTCGGCAGCCGAAGCGCTGGTCAGCAGGATCGTCGCCTCCAACCGCAAGAAAGACCGGGAAGAAAACAACACTGCAGCCGCTAACGGCGAACCTGCAAATCCCGAGACCTCGGCCGAGCCCGCGGCAAAGGCTGACGCAAAAACCAGCAAACAGAAAAAGAAAGATGTAGCTTGATCTTACGGGGTCGGAGCTGTCTTTTAGGTGTATGTATCGACACCTCAAGAGCCCTCATTAAATGCTGATCGAACGCCATAATGCCATTTTGGAACTCGCGCGCCAGATGGGACGTGTCAATGTCGACGATCTCGCTAGGCGCTTCGATGTCAGTCCGCAAACCATTCGCAAGGACCTGAACGAGCTATGCGAGCGCCGGTTGCTCGCCAGGACACATGGCGGCGCGCTTTTGTCTTCGGGCATCGAAAACGTCGGCTATGAGGCCCGCCGGATCATATCCAGCAAGGAAAAGGCTGATATCGGAGAAAGCGTTGCCGCACTCATTCCGGATAACGCGTCGATATTCATCAATATCGGGACGACAACGGAAGCTGTTGCCCAGGCTCTGCTGCAGCATCGAGGCCTGATGGTCATTACCAACAACATCAATGTCGCGAGCCTGATGCGTGGTTATTCCCAGATTGAAGTGGTGATCGCAGGTGGCGTGCTGCGCCATTCCGATGGCGGTATTGTCGGTGAAGCGGCCGTCGACTTCATGAAGCAGTTCAAGGTCGACTTCGCCGTTATCGGTGCGTCTGCTGTCGATCCGGACGGATCTCTGCTCGATTACGACTACCGCGAAGTCAAGGTCACCAAGACGATCATGGACAACGCCCGCCACGTTATTCTGGCGGCCGACAGCACGAAATTCGAACGCACCGCGCCGGTTCGGGTCGGGCATCTGTCGCAAGTGACAACCTTTGTCACCGATCACTGTTCAGATCCGAACTTCGCCAAAATCGCTGCAGAAGCCGAGGTGAACCTCATCGAGACCGGCGTTCAGCCGGAAGCCGAGCGCGCCTGAATTCAGCATTCTCAGGGCTGGAGAAAAAAATATTCGATCTGGATTTCAGCTCGAAGAAAAGTGGCACGCCCAACGGGACTCGAACCCGTGTTTCCGCCGTGAAAGGGCGGCGTCCTAGACCGCTAGACGATGGGCGCGCAATGCTTGAAACGCTTTCGCTCAAGCCGAGGATCGTGCGTATAAGGCTGCATCGATAAAGACGCAACCCCTTTTTTCATTTTTTCGTCGCCCGCACGCTCATAACCACAGTTGCTGTCTGACGGTCAGAAAAAACATCAGCAATTTCCCACGGCCTTGCCTTATCGAGCCACAAAATCCGTTCGACCGATCTGTCTTCCCGACGCCGGATCGAAACGCAGCAGTGCAGTCTTGCTACCCTCCCGGACAAGCACGAAGAGCACGCCGTCGGAGACTGTCGCCTGAAGGATGTCGGCCTCCGGTCCGACCACGACACTCGAGGCGAAGTCCGCGCCGGACATTTCAGTATCATCGGAGTTGATCTTGTAGAGAATTGCTGCAAAGACAGCGAACAAACCGGCAAACATGATCAGGGACGAACCGAACAAAAGACGCTTCAACCGCGCCTGGATGCGTTCGGCAGCCGGATCGAGCGGCGGCTCCTTCTGGTCTTCTTCCCGAAAATCAGGTTGTGACATGACAGACAATTCCCATGAAGATCCGGCCGATCTCGATCCGGATTTCCGATTAACAGTTGATGCAGCCGATGCCGGGAAACGGCTCGATGCGGTTTTGGCAGCGCATTTGGAAACGCTCAGCCGCAATAGGATCCAGTCCCTAATCAAGTCCGGAGACGTCACCGTCGGCGGCGCGAAAATAGTGGAACCGAAATTCCGGGTCAATGAAGGCAATATGCTTACCCTCACCCTCCCCCAGCCGGAGGACCCGGAACCGAAGGGTGAAGCGATACCAATAAGCGTCGTTTATGAGGACGAGCATCTGATCGTCATCGACAAACCTGCCGGGCTTGTGGTGCACCCGGGAGCGGGAAACTGGACGGGCACACTGGTCAATGCGCTCATTCATCACTGCGGGGACAGTCTCTCAGGGATAGGCGGCATCCGGCGCCCCGGTATCGTTCATCGCATCGACAAGGACACGTCTGGTCTGCTTGTGGTGGCAAAGACCGATCAGGCGCATCAGGGCCTGGCAGCGCAATTTGCCGATCACGGCCGCACCGGTCCGCTCGAACGCGCTTATTCCGCCCTGGTTTGGGGAGCACCCTCCGGACTGAAGGGATCGATCGACGCCAATCTTGCCCGCTCGCAAACGAACCGGCAGAAAATGACCGTTGTTAAGACCAGCGGACGTCACGCGGTGACCCACTGGCAGGTGCGCGAGCGGTTCGGTGCTCAAGACGAGCCCGCCCTCGCTTCCTTGATGGAGTGCCGCCTTGAAACAGGGCGCACCCATCAGATCCGCGTTCACATGGCCCATATCGGGCATCCCCTGATCGGTGATGACGACTATGGATCCGGATTCAAGACGAAAATCAATCGCCTGGAAGAGCCGCTCAAATCAGCTGTCGCGGGCTTCGAACGGCAGGCTCTTCATGCCGGCCTGCTCGCGTTCGAACATCCGGCGAATGGCAAAACTTTGCGCTTTGAAAGCCCATATCCGGCTGATTTCGCAAATCTTTTGTCTTCATTACAAACTTTTTAGGATAAAATTCTGAATTCTTGCCATGTAATCGCTAATATCCAACCTATATTAGATTCTCTGTGTGCCGTAATGGACACGATTCTGCGTTCGTTTTCCTCTGACAGTGCTTGCTTGCGTAACTCTGCGGGGCAGCGGGAGGGAAAGGGCGCAAACTTTACGAAAGGGGGTGCATGCTATGGCCCAAAACGTACCTACTCTCACAGCCGGGGAAGGTGGCCTAAGCCGTTACCTGGATGAGATTCGTAAGTTTCCCATGCTGCAGCCGCAGGAAGAGTACATGCTCGCCAAGCGCTACAAAGAGCATGAAGACCCTGAAGCTGCCGAACGCCTCGTCAATTCCCACCTACGCCTTGTTGCCAAGATCGCAATGGGTTATCGCGGCTACGGCCTGCCGATCGGAGAAGTCGTCTCCGAGGGCAATGTCGGCCTGATGCAGGCGGTCAAGCGGTTCGAACCGGACAAGGGGTTCCGGCTTGCGACTTACGCAATGTGGTGGATCAAGGCGGCGATCCAGGAATATATCCTGCGGTCCTGGTCCCTGGTCAAAATGGGAACCACAGCCAACCAGAAGCGGCTTTTCTTCAACCTGCGTCGTTTGAAAGGCAAGATCCAGGCGCTCGATGAGGGCGATCTGAAACCGGATCAGGTGAAAGAAATCGCAACCCGCCTCGGTGTGTCCGAGGAGGAAGTGATTTCCATGAACCGCCGGTTGGGCGGCGACGCCAGCCTGAACGCACCGGTACGCGCGGAAGCCGATGCAGGCGAATGGCAGGACTGGCTTGTCGATGAAAGCGACAGTCAGGAGACCTTGCTCGCCAACCAGGAAGAACTGGACATGCGCCGCAAGCTGCTGAGCGATGCCATGGACGTGCTCAACGAGCGTGAGCGCCGCATCTTCGAAGCACGCCGTCTGGCGGAAGACCCGATGACACTGGAAGACCTTTCCGGAGAATTCGGTGTTTCCCGCGAACGCGTCCGCCAGATCGAAGTGCGCGCCTTCGAAAAAGTGCAAAAGGCTGTGCGCAACAACGCGCGTGCGCAAGAGCACCAGCAACCGGTCGCCTGATACGTCAAGCGAGACCAAATCAAAAACGCCGGAGCCCTGCTCCGGCGTTTTGCTTTTCAGCCAGACATTTGACGACCTGTAGCGCCACAGTCTGTCCGCGACGGGTTGAATGCCACCGGCTTCAGCGGATTTCCACGGCGTAGGAGTCGACGGGGACGACCTTGCTGATCAACCCTGCTTCCGCCATGAATTCCGCAAACCTCTGGTACCGGCCTTCGTCCAGCGCAGCCGGGCGTTTGGCAAAGCGCGGCAGCGTATCAGCCCAGGCGCGCTTGTTGAGCTCGTCATTCAGATGCGGATAGGCCTCGATGAACGCGTTCCAGGCCTCGTCCGGATGATTGGTGAGATAGATCGTTGCCGCTTCGACCGCCGCCAGGAACTTCGCGTAGCGCGGATCACCGGTCTGGTCCTTGTTCACCACATAGATCAGCTCATCGAAAATCGGGACGCCGTTTTCCTCCGGGAAGAACGCTGTTCCTTCCTTGCCCTCGATCTCGATCTGCGTCAGTTCGAAATTGCGGTAAGCACCAATCACCGCATCCACCTGACCGGACATGAGTGCCGGGGAGAGCGCGAAGTTGACGTTGATCAGTTCGACGTCGTCGATCGACAGGTCAACCGATCTGAGCATCTGACCGAGCATCGCATCTTCAAATCCGGAGACGGAAAACCCTATGGTCTTGCCTTTCAGGTCCTTGAGTTCCTTGATCGGACCGTCCTTTAGAACGATCAGGGAATTGAGCGGTGTTTCGACAAGCGTCCCGATCCAGGCGACCGGCAGACCTTCCTCGACATGCGCGTGGAGCGTCGGCTGGTAGGAAATGGCAATGTCTCCCTGCCCTGCCGCAACCAGCTTCGGTGGCATTGCCGGGTCAGCAGGCTCGATCAATTCCACTTCCAGTCCTTCGGCTTCAAAAAAACCTTTCGTCTGGGCGGTAATCACGGGTGCATGGTCAGGATTTGTGAACCAGTCCAGCAGAACGGTCAGTTTCTCTGCGGCCTGTACCGGTGCACTTGCAAACAAGGCTGCTGCAACGGATAGGGACAAAAGCGTTTTTTTCATTCAAACCTCCAGGGTGCGGCAGTCAGTCTTCGACCTGCCAGGGAACAAGAAGCCGGGTGAGATGTTCGACGGCGTAGCGCATCGCCAGCACCATCAGGGCAAGCAGGATGACGGCAGCAAACAGGACGTCTGCATTTCCGCGTGCATTGGCTTGAAGCATGATGAAGGCAAGGCCGCCCTTGGCACCTGCCCATTCGCCAACGACAGCACCGATGGGAGCAAAGACGGCGGCAACGCGAAGGCCGGATGCAAAGGCAGGCATCGCTGCCGGAATGCGGAAAACCCAAAGCTCCTGAAAGCGGGAGACGCGATAGAGCCTTGCAAGATCGGCAAGACCGGGGTCAAGCCGCCGAAGTCCGTCATAAACCGTTGACGTGACGGTGAAAAAGATCACCAGGATCGCCATGACGATTTTGGATGACATGCCGAATCCGAGCCACAGCACCAAAATCGGTGCGATTGCAAAGACGGGCAGTGCCTGCGTGACCAGTATGGTTGGCATGACAATCCGTCCCGCGAGCGGAAACAGCCAAACCGAGACGGCCAGCATGGCACCACAGATGACGCCAAGCAGGAAGCCGAGCACGGTCTCAGACGCGGTGATGCCCGCGTGATGCAACAGAAAGCCAGCGTTTTCAGGATACGTGCGCAACACCTCGACCGGGCCGGGCAACATGAACGATGGCGGTTGAAACACCGCGACAAGTAGCGCCCACACGCCAAAAACAGCGACAACCGCAAAGAGGAATCTGGAAAGAACCGTCAAGAACGCCTTCAACACAGCCTCCCGGCCGCACTCGGCGTTGCTTTCATTTCTCGAACGGCGCGCGGACATTGCAACTGCAACGACTGCGGCCTTGGTAAACAAGAACGCATAGGATCTCCCGTCTTCGGCAAACACCGAAAATGACAATGGAGATCCGGGAATAGGCTAAGGATTCCGTCCCTTCGCCGGTATGACCCGGATCAGGTTCTAAGGGTTCGGCTCAACGCCATCTCAGTTCCGGACACCGGAACACCCCTCGGACCAAGGCGGAACATGCCCTGCCGGAATAAAAAAGGCAAGCCGTTGCTTAGCAACTTTTTTGGGCAGGGTCTTAAGGTCGCGATTAGCCGGCTTGCCAGGTCGAAACGGCTTGTTCGACCGCGTCTGCACCCACCGATCCTTTTTCGAGGGTCAGAATACCGCGTTTGCCGTTTTCGTAGAGCATCGGGATATCGATCCAGCCGCGCTCTCGCAGAAGTGCCAGATTGCGCTGCTGTTCATTGGGCAGGCTCGACAAAGCGATCCAGAAGTAACCCGGAGACACTTTCACCGAAGCACCGATCAAGGCATCCCCGCGCGCCTCCTCAGTCGGTTTCATGACAAGACCGGGCACGTTCACGACATCTCCGGCGGCAAAGTTCTCGGGAAACTCATAGATGATTTCAACGAGGTGACTTGCCGGCAAGGACGTATCGTCATTTGGCTTGATACGGATATTCACCTTGACGTCCCGCTCGGGAATGTCGACTGACGCAGTCAGGACAGACAGTTGCTGGCCGTCAAGATTGTTCGTTTCCTCGACACCCCAGACCACTGCGCCTTGAGAGGCCGTACCCGAACCGCCTGCGTCCTCGCCTTCCTCGTAGAGGATCGAGCGTTGCGCTCCACTTGCGCTGCTGGCGACGCCAACGGAAGGATCTTCCGGGGCGGCCTCATCCGGCGCAATGGCTGCAAGATTGTCTTCAGGCACAGCGAGCGGGGCCTCGCTGCCGTCTGCCGGCGCCGTATTCGCCCCGGTGTCAGGCACAACGGTCTCGACCTGAGGCGTCTCGCCCCCGGTACTTGCCACGATTGCGGGCTGCGAAGGAGCAGGCACCGCATCGTCCGATTGCGGGTTGATCGTCGTCGTCGTTACGGCGCGCGCATCCGGTGCGATCACATCCTCGGTTTCGCCGCTAAGCAATCGGTCCGTGTTCTTCGACGATTCCGTATCGTCTGTCTGGGAGCCGGAAACAGCGGCCGTCGATGTGTCTTGCGTTCCCTGTGAAACGGCGCCATCGGATTGCTGGCTTGTGAGCGCAAGCTGGTCACCGATCGGCAGGAAGAAATAGCCTCCTGCGGCAAGAAGTGCGATCAGGGCCACAACCGTCAACGCGATCGGTACGATGCGATTGGAAGAAGAGCTGCTCCGTAACGCCTCGGAGGCGCTCGGGCGATCGCGCCTGGCTCTACCCTTTGCAGGTGCACTCTTTTCCGACCCGTCCGGCTGGATCGGAGGAACGGCCTTGCCGTCCTCAACCGGTTTGTGCTCGAAAATTTCTTCGTCGGATGGCGACGCCGCGCTGTCGAAAACGGGTTCCTGCCGCGGTTCGGGCACAGGCGGCGGTGATGATGCAGCTTTGTCCGGCTCGACGACTTCCTTGGCGTTCTGCACGGCCTGATTGGCAGCAACACCAAGAGATTCGGCTTCCGACAATGTCTCCTTCAGGGGTGAAGGGACATCTTCGACCGTTTCCTGAACCTCGCTGGCAGCCGTTGGCTCTGGCGTTTCTTCAGGAAGCGTTTCCTCAGCGACTGGTGGTGGCGGCGGCGGTTCGACCTGCGGCTCTTCTACTGCCGGTGGTTCAGTCACTTCAGGTTCTGGAGGTTCGACATCGGGAGCCGACGTTGAGGCAGCCGGGCTCAACCCGAGACTTTCGCGTGCCGCTTCCGCCTCCACTTTACGGATCGCCTCTTCCAGGCGAAGCTGCTCAGCCGTGATTTCCGAAGGAGACAGTGGCGGTTCGTAGGCCTTGAGCTGATTAACAATGGCGTTGCGCGCGCGGCTATACACGCTTCGGCGAGCTGCACCGTTGCTTTCTGGCAAAGACGCGATCGTTTTCTTCAGTATTGAATAGTAATCAGCCATCTTCCTGCCTACCGGCCAATTGCATTGTTCTGTTTCGCCAGCCCGGGATTTGTATTCCCATCAGGCTTATAGCAAGTTTTTGAAGCTTGGTGCCAATTCTTCGTACTTACCGAAAAAGAACCCTGCAGAGCTTATTCCCATCATAGTCTATCGGACGTACCTGAAAGTTGCGTCCAAGAACTCGCTTACGTCGCATCGTGATTCGCGATGCACAACTGCCCCCGCAATATTGAGCTTTTTCTGCTCCCGATCTCAATCCTGGAAAGGATTCTGCACAAGAATTGTGTCGTCCCGCTCCGGACTTGTCGACAGCAGCGACACTGGCGCGCCAATCAATTCCTCGACATGGCGCACATATTTGATGGCCTGGGCCGGCAATTCGCCCCATGTCCGTGCACCTTCCGTCGACTCTTTCCAGCCCGGCAGCGTTTCATAGATCGGGACAACCCTGTCCTGAGCGCCCTGCGACGCAGGCAGGTAATCGATCCGTTCGCCGTCAAGTTCATAGCCGATGCAGATCTTGATCTCGTCCAACCCGTCAAGCACATCGAGCTTCGTCAGCGCAATCCCGTTGATGCCGGATGTGCAAACCGTCTGGCGCACCAGCACTGCATCGAACCAGCCGCAACGGCGCCGACGGCCCGTGACAGTGCCAAACTCATGTCCGCGTGTTCCGAGGAACTCACCGACTTCGTTCTCCTGTTCAGTCGGAAACGGCCCCTCGCCAACGCGGGTCGTATAAGCCTTGGTAATGCCGAGGACATAGTCGATCGAGCCTGGACCAAGGCCGCAGCCAGTCGCGGCCTGACCCGCAACGGTATTTGAAGAGGTCACGAACGGATATGTGCCATGGTCGATGTCGAGCAAGGCGCCCTGTGCCCCCTCGAACAGGATCCGCTTGCCCTTGCGGCGCAAATCGTCGAGCAGGTACCAGACCTTGTCCATATAGGGCAGCACCTTGTCTGCGATGCTGGCCAGCTCGTCATAGATCGCCTGCGCGGAGATCTCCTCCTGGCCGAGACCGCGGCGCAGGGCATTGTGGTGTGTCAGGAGACGGTCGATTTTGGCCGGCAAGGTCGTCAGGTTTTTCAGGTCCATCAACCGGATTGCGCGGCGGCCGACTTTATCCTCATAGGCGGGGCCAATGCCTCGCTTCGTGGTCCCGATGCGCGTGCCGGAGTTGGAATTTTCGCGCAAGGCGTCCAGTTCCCGGTGCAACGAAAGGATCAAGGTGGCGTTTTCAGCAACACGCAGTGTTTCCGGAGTGACCACAACGCCCTGCTCCGCCAGCCGCTCAACTTCCTCGGCGAGCGCATGCGGATCCAGAACGACGCCGTTGCCGATCACTGAAAGCTTGCCTTCGCGCGCAACGCCGGACGGCAGGAGAGACAGCTTGTAACTGATGCCGTCGATGACAAGCGTATGGCCGGCATTGTGTCCACCCTGGAATCTGACGATGACATCGGCCTGTTCCGACAACCAGTCGACAATTTTGCCTTTGCCTTCGTCCCCCCATTGAGAACCGACAACAACCACATTCGCCATCTAGTTTTTGCTCTCCTGAAAGCAGCTCTTTGCACCCGTTGCAACAAGCAGGGTGCCAACACGACAAGCCCCGGCATGCTGGCCGGGGCAAACGGCGCGGACTATAGACAGGTTTCCCAGCGCATGCGAGTCTCCGCACCCAAAATAAGAGGCCGCTTTTCCTATTTAAACACCGCTTATAGTCGAGTGTTTGACCTTATTTGGGCGGCTCGGTGGTCTCATCGTGCTTTTCGCCTCCCGCCAGCTTGTTGATCATCGGTGATGTCCTGAGGAGCCAGACGAAACGGCGTCTCTGACTGACAGGAACCGCTTCACGGCTGAACATGCGGAAAATGACGAACAGAACCAGCAACAAATGCAGTGTCGCCGTGTAGACGAAGAAGGCTGCCGGCCCGAAAACTCCCATCAGAAGCGATGCGACAAAAGGCCCGATCATGGCACCGCAGCCGAAAGCCAGCATGATACCGGCCGCAACATCCAGGAACTGGCCGGGTTTTGCGTGATCGTTCCCGTGTGCAGCGGACAGGGAATAAAGCGGCAAGGCGAAACCGCCAAAGAAAAACACGCCCAAAAACAGTTCCGCCTGGCTCGATGACCGGGCGATAAAGAGGCAAGCGATCCCTGCGCCAATCGTGAAGACGATCAGTACGAGACGTCGATCGAGACGGTCCGAAACCCAACCCGCCGGATACTGGAAGATCGCTCCGGCAAAAACCCAGATCGCGATGAAAGCTGCCACCGTTTCCAGACCAAGGCCGATACTTTCCGCATAGATCGGGCCAACCATGCGGAACGCCCCGTTTGTCAGGCCGATTGTAAAAATCCCGACGATCGCGACCGGGGAAACCCGCCAGAGCATCATCGGATTGACAATCTTGGCCGGAGGAGCCGGCGGATTGCCCTCCCGCGCCAAGGATATGGGAACGACTGCAAAGCAGAACAGAACGGCAAGAAACATCAAGATGCTGGGGCCCGTTGCTCCCAGGACTGGCAGCATGAACTGACCGCCCATGACGGCGCCGAGATCCACGATCCTGTAGACCGAGAGGATGCGCCCGCGGGACGTGTTGGTTGCGATTGAGTTCAGCCAGCTTTCCAGCACCATGGCCGTCCCGCAAAACGCGGCGCCGCTGACGAACCGCGCGACCATCCAGGGCCAGCCGGCTGGCGCAAAGGCAATGGCCAGAACAGCGATGGCACTGACTGAGGCAAGAGCCGCAAACACGCGAATATGCCCGGCCCTGGCAATCAGAAACGGCGTCAGGATCACGCCCGATATCAAGCCGGCATAGTAAAGCGATCCCAAAAGCCCGATCATGCCATCCGGCAGACCTTCAAGATTTGCACGCACGGCGATCATGGTCATGGCGAGACCATTGGCAGCCAACAGACATGCGGCTGCGATCAGCATCGGGGTGAGCCGGCCGGCAAGGGGCGAGCCTTCGGCGGTTTGGGCGATCTGTGTCATGGGAGACGGGTATCCTGAATGCGCCAGCAGGGAATAAGGGTACGGACGCACCGGCCACTTTGCCAGAATGAGAATTCAGCGCAAGTCGCGAACTGGGTCGCGGGATCGCTTTTCGGGTGTCGGAGCCACTGTCACCGTGATACCCCGGTCATTGAACTGAACATTTTCGGACCGGGGCCATGTCACTGCGAAACTGGATCTTGCTAATTGTGCTGGGCGCCATCTGGGGCGGATCCTTTCTGTTCGCCAAGGTTGCCGTTGCCGAGATCCCCCCGTTTGTGCTGGTGTTTTTGCGGGTTTCAAGCGCGTGCGCGGTTCTGCTGGTCGTGCTCTGGTACCAGAAACTTCTGGGCGCAATGACGCTAGGTCTGGCCGGACCGTTTCTGATCATGGGGTTCTTGAACAACGCCGTTCCGTTCTCGCTTTTGTTCCTCGGACAAACCGAAATTGGGGCTGGCCTCGCCTCCATCTTGAACGCAACGACACCGGTTTTCACCGTCATCGTCGCCGGACTTCTGACAAAGCAGGAAACACTCAGCCCGAACAAGTTTCTAGGCGTTCTTTTGGGTGTTGCCGGTGTCGCGATCATGCTGTCGAGCAGCCTGTCCGGCGTTGCCAGCGATCCGGTCTGGGCGCAATTGAGCTGTCTTGGTGCAGCGGTTTCCTATGCCTGCGCTGCGACCTACGCGCGGCGTTTCAAGAAAGTCCAGCCACAAGTCGCTGCTGCGGGTCAGCTTCTCGGATCGAGCCTGATCATGTTGCCGATCGCCATAGTCGCAGGCGCCGGGTGGAGCTTCTCAGAGACGAGCATGACCGCATGGCTCAACGTTGCGGCTCTCGGCGTGATCGCGACCGCCCTCGCCTATCTCATTTATTTCCAGCTTCTGGGAGAGGCAGGCGCGACCAACGCTTCGCTTGTCACGCTGCTCGTTCCGGCAAGTGCTCTCTTTTTTGGCTGGCTGATCCTCGGCGAAAACCTCAGCGCACTGCAGCTCGGTGGATTTGCGGTGTTGCTGTTGGGTCTGGTTGTGCTGGATGGAAGAATTTTCTGCCGGAGCGGCAGTCACGCCGTCGGGAAATAGGAAAGTGCCAATGGAGCACGGTGAGTTGGCCTCCCGGCTCGCGCTTTGCGCAAGGCCGGGAGCCAGTATTCAAGGTGTGAGATCTCTTAGCAGCTAGAACCTGAGTGCCTTGACCTGCTTCACATGGGAAACCGCTTGCAAGCGCGCCATCACATCGGTGGAGACATCGTCATCAATCTCAACCAGACAGATTGCGTCCCCGCCAGGGGCAAGGCGTCCCAGGTTGAACGTGGCGATGTTGACACCGCTGTTGCCAAGTTCCATTCCGAGATGACCGATGAAACCGGGCTTGTCCTCGTTAGTGATGTAAAGCATGTGCTCGCCGAGTTCGGCTTCCATGTTGATGCCCTTCACCTGGATGATCCGCGGCTTACCATCGGCAAAGACGGTACCGGCAACGGACCGTTCCTGACGCTCGGTGATCACGGTAAACCGGATATAGGTCTCGTAGGCTCCCCGCTTCTCGCGGCGAATTTCCTCCACTTTGATGCCCCGGTCTTTTGCAAGGATCGGCGCTGAAACCATATTGACGGTTTGCAGGAGCGGGGTCAGCAGACCTGTTAATGCTGCTGCAGTCAGCGCCTGAACGTTCATTTCAGCAACGGCGCCCGCGTATTCAAGCTTCACGCCCTCGATCCCCGTTTCGGTGAGCTGGCCGGCAAATGAACCGAGCTGCTCCGCCAGGCGGACGAAGGGTGCAAGCTTTGGTGCTTCCTCGGCAGTGATCGAGGGCATGTTGATGGCATTGCGAACGGCACCGTCGAGCAAGTAGTCACACATCTGTTCAGCGACCTGCAGGGCAACGTTTTCCTGAGCCTCGGAGGTCGACGCGCCAAGATGCGGCGTGGAGACGAAGTTTCTTGCGCCGAACAACACGTTTTCCTTCGCCGGTTCCTCCAGAAAAACGTCAAAGGCGGCCCCGCCCAGCTTGCCCTCATCCAAGGCCGCGCGAACGGCGACTTCGTCTGCAAGCCCACCCCGGGCACAGTTGATCAGGTACGCTCCTGTTCGCATCCTGGCGATGGCGTCGCCATTGATGATGTTTCGGGTTTTGTCGGTCAACGGCGTGTGCAGCGTGATGACGTCTGAACGGCTCAAGAGATCATCCAGCTCGACCTTCTCCACGCCGAGCGCAACCGCCCGCTCCGGTGTCAGGAACGGGTCATAGGCAATCACCTTCATTTTCAGGCCGATTGCCCTTTCCGCAACGATGGACCCGATGTTGCCGCAGCCTACAAGGCCGAGGGTCTTGCCGGTGAGCTCACGCCCCATGAAGCGGGACTTTTCCCATTTGCCCGCTTGGGTCGAGGCGTCGGCCGCCGGGATCTGGCGGGCGACCGCCATCATCATCGAAATGGCATGTTCGGCGGTCGTGATGGCGTTGCCGAAGGGCGTGTTCATGACAATGATGCCGCGCGCAGTCGCTTTCGGGATGTCGACATTGTCCACCCCGATCCCCGCCCTGCCGACGACTTTCAGATTGTCGGCAGCGGCGATGATCTTTTCCGTCACCTTGGTTGCCGAGCGTATTGCCAGACCGTCGTATTGGCCGATGATCTCGAGCAGTTTTTCCTTGTCCTTGCCGACATCGGGCAGGAAATCAGCCTCAATGCCGCGATCCTTGAAGATCTGCACGGCTGCCGGCGACAGCTTGTCGGATATAAGTACCTTGGGAGCCATAAAGCTTCTCCTTTAATGGAAAGGCGAACCGGGCAGCGCGCCGCCCGGCGGTTCGTCACAACAGGAGAAAATGCTCAGGCAGCCTGAGTCAGTTTCGATTTTTCGGAAGCGTAAGCCCAGTCGAGCCAGGCGGTGAGCGCCTGAAGGTCCGCTGTTTCGACCGTCGCACCTGCCCAGATCCGCAATCCCGACGGGGCGTCCCGGTAAGCACCGATGTCGTAGGCGACACCTTCCTGGTCGAGCTGCGCGGCGACCGCCTTGGCAAAGGCAGCCTGCCCGTCCTCTTCCAACGCGAGAATGTCGGGATCGACGACTTTCAGGCAAACGGACGTGTTGGACCGGGTGGCCGGATCAACCGCTAGGAAGGCGGCCCAACCGCTGCGGTCCACCCAATCGGCAATCACCTGAAGGTTTGCATCGGCCCGGTTCTGCAGCCCGGCAAGACCACCTGACCGGTCTGCCCATTTCAGGGCGTCCAGATAGTCCTCGACACAGAGCATCGACGGTGTGTTGATCGTCTCACCCCGAAAAACGCCTTCAATCAGCTTGCCGCCCTTGGTGAGGCGAAAGATTTTGGGTAATGGCCAGGCGGGTGTATAGTTTTCCAACCGCTCAACAGCTCGCGGACTCAGGATCAGCACGCCGTGGGCGGCCTCCCCTCCCAGCACCTTTTGCCAGGAGAAGGTCACGACATCGAGCTTGTCGAAGGGAAGGTCCTGCGCAAATGCGGCAGATGTCGCGTCGCAGATGGTCAGCCCCGCCCGGTCGGACGGAATCCAGTCGCCATTCGGAACCCGAACGCCGGACGTTGTACCGTTCCACGTAAAGACGACATCCCTGGAAAAATCGACGGATGCAAGATCCGGCAGTTCGCCATACGGCGCTTCGATAACGCGCGCATTTTCCAGCTTGAGCTGCTTGACCACATCGGTCACCCAGCCCTTGCCGAAGCTTTCCCAGGCCAGCATGTCGACACCGCGCGCGCCGAGCAGCGACCACAAGGCCATTTCAACGGCACCGGTGTCCGACGCCGGCACGATGCCGATGCGGTAATCTTCCGGAACCTTGAGAATCTTGCGGGTCAGGTCGATGGCTTCGGCGAGTTTCGCCTTGCCGGGTTTGGCGCGATGCGATCGACCGAGCGGCGCATCGGAAAGGCCTTCAAGCGACCAGCCGGGGCGCTTGGAACAGGGACCTGATGAAAAATTAGGATTGGCCGGACGCAGGTCCGGCTTGGCAGTGAGACTTGTCATATCTGTCTACCCTCGCAGATAGTTGCCCCTCGTTGGGGAGGGGTGGCCCACCTATGGGGATAGGACGTTCCGCGCTGCCGGTCAATTCAATTCCGGTTCAAATGCAAAAAGGCCGGTCTGGAAGACCGGCCTTTGTCAATTCGCCGTCAGGCTTGATCAGAAGTTACTGCTGATCGGGCCTTGAGGTTCGTAGTAGACCGGCGCTGCAGCGCGGCCACCGAAGTTGTAGCGTACGCCGAGGCGGATCTCGTGAGCCGTCAGGTCATCCCATTCCACGCGGGTCTCACCGGACCCTGCGTCGTGGAGCTTCACGGTCTTTGCATCACCAAGGTCACGATACTGATATCCGGCATCGATTTCCCAGTTGTTGGTAACAGCGTAGGAAGCACCGGCCATCAGCGCCCAGGCAAAGTTCCATTCGCCGTTCTGGCCGTCGTAATCAGTCCGGCCAATCGTTGGCGTGATCGAATAGGTGTTGTTTGTCCGCACATATGCCGCACCGATACCGGCACCGACATAAGGTGTGATCCTGTTCCAGGTGCCGAGATCAATGTAGCCGTTCAGCATGACCGTCCAGACATCGACATCGGTGTATTCTTCGGAGAAACCGCCGCCGGTACAGCCGACACACTCAGCGTAGCCTTTGATCGTCGCCGGTGTTTCGTAGTCAACGGTCAAGTCCGTGCGCAGGTATTTATTCCACTTGTAACCGACACCGACGCCGATCATCCAGGCATTGTCCATCGACTCCCGCTCAAACCGCAGATCGCCGATGACCGGATCATTAAAGTTCCCGCTCGGATCGTTGTAAAACTTGTAGCCGATGTCACCGCGCAAATATAAGCCGCCGACAACAGGCACTTCGGGCACGTGTTCAATAACCGGTGCCGGCAGGTCCGCTGCGTAACCCGCAGTGGAAAGCGCGACTGCAAAGCCGGTCAAAGACAAACGCTTGAAGAATAAATTCATGTCCTCGTCCTCTTCCAGTGAGCGTCCGCTTTTCGTTGCCGGACACGTCAAACTCGAAAGCATACTGACGGGAATTCATTAAAGGTGGCTTAACTCTGTTCTTTAACCGTATTTTTTTACCTTAAGGAAATCTTAAGATGAAAAATAAAATTTACACTTCGTTAAGAAACCGCCCCTGTTGAGGCGGCTTCAATGCAAAGATTGTCTTGAAAAGCGTTTAGGCGGCGACAGAGGCAACAACGCCGGCAATGTCATTGACGACTTGCTTGACGAGTTCCGCGTCATCGCCTTCTGCCATGACCCGGATCAGCGGTTCGGTTCCAGACGCCCGGATGACCAGACGGCCGGCAGTGCCGAGGCGTGCTTCGCCCTCTTCTATGGCAACCTTGACCTGGTCCACTTCGAGCGGCTTGCCGCTCTTGTAGCGGACATTTTTGAGGATTTGCGGTACCGGCTCGAACCGGCGGCACACTTCAGAAACCGGCTTGTCCTGATCCTTCACACAGGCGAGTACCTGTAAGGCGGCAATCAGCCCGTCGCCGGTGGTCGCGAAATCGGACAGAACGATGTGACCGGATTGCTCGCCACCGACATTGAAGCCGTTCGCACGCATATGCTCGACCACATACCTGTCGCCGACACGCGTCCGGGCGAGGCCGAGACCAAGGTCGCCGAGGTATCGTTCCAGCCCAAGGTTGGACATGACCGTGGCAACAATTCCGGGACCGGAAAGCCGATCATTGGCTTGCCAGGACTGGGCAACGACGGCCATCAGCTGATCGCCGTCGACCTCCTGCCCGTTCTCGTCGACGATGATGACACGGTCCGCATCACCATCCAGTGCGATGCCGATATCGGCGCGGACTTCGTGCACTTTTCTGGACAAGGCGTCTGTCGAGGTCGAGCCGCATTCCTTGTTGATGTTGAAACCATCCGGCGTGACACCAATCGAAATGACATCTGCGCCCAGTTCCCACAGAGCTTCCGGGGCAACCTTGTAGGCCGCACCGTGCGCGCAATCGATCACCACTCGCAGGCCTTCAAGGCTCATTTCACGCGGCAACGTGCGTTTGGCAAATTCGATGTAGCGCTGCTGGGCACCGTCAATACGCTTGGCGCGCCCGAGATCGCGGTCGCCAGCAAGGCGCGAGGTCAGGTCACTTTCTATGAGGTCTTCGATGCGCCGCTCGATTTCGTCGCTCAGCTTGAAGCCGTCCGGACCGAAAAACTTGATGCCATTGTCGTGGAACGGATTATGCGATGCGGAGATCATGACACCGAGATCGGTGCGCAGCGAACGGGTGAGCATGGCAACCGCCGGGGTTGGCATCGGACCGAGCAGAAAGACATCCATTCCGACGGAGGTGAAGCCCGCGACCAGCGCTGTTTCCAGCATATAGCCGGAAAGACGCGTGTCCTTGCCGATCACGACCCGGTGCTTGTGACCGCCATTCTTGAAGACCAGACCGGCAGCCATGCCAACCTTCAGAGCCATCTCTGCCGTCATGGGATGGGAATTGGCCTGGCCGCGAATGCCGTCGGTGCCGAAAAACTTGCGCATCTTCGTGCCTGTCTGAACAGTTGCTTTGCGCTCTTTTAGCGCAAATGAATTGGTTCGATCTTCAAAATATGTGAGCAAATATTACTATTCACTAACGATCCACACCTGCGTTCAAAAACAAAGCAGCCCGGCACTGCCGGGCTGCTCATTATTCTTGTTTTTTGGCAGGTCCAATCAGGACGGCTGGGGCTCCATGCCACCACTGGCCTCATCGCCACCGCGCTTGGCACCTGCCGTCGGAACCGCAGACGAGCGGCCAATGGGCTGGTCGTCATCCGTGTCGCGCACCGGCGGCTTGCCATCAAGCAGATCCTTGATCTCATCGCCGGACAGCGTTTCGTATTCCAGAAGGCCTTTGGCGATGGTGTGAAGCTGGTCTTCATGCTCCTTGAGGATCTTGTTTGCCGTTTCATAGCCCTGATTGACGAAGGACTTGATTTCAGCATCCACGATCTTCTGCGTCTCATCAGCTACGTTCTGGTTTTTCGCCACGGAATGGCCAAGGAAGACCTCTTCCTGGTTTTCACCGTAGAGCAGCGGACCGAGCTTGTCGGACATGCCGAACTGGGTCGCCATCGCGCGTGCAAGTTTCGTGGCCATCTGGATATCGCCGGAAGCCCCGGAGGTGACCTTTTCATAGCCGAAGATCATTTCCTCGGCGACGCGGCCACCCATGGCAACCGCGAGGTCGGCCTTACACTTGGCACGGGTCAAAGACACCTGATCCTTTTCCGGTAGGCGCATCACCATGCCCAATGCTCGGCCGCGCGGAATGATGGTCGCCTTGTGGATCGGGTCGGAAGCTTCCTGGTGCAGCGCGACCAGGGCGTGCCCGGCCTCGTGATAGGCGGTCAGCTTCTTTTCTTCCTCGGTCATCACAAGGGTACGGCGCTCAGCACCCATCATGACCTTGTCCTTGGCATCCTCGAACTCGGCCATCGTGACGAGACGCTTGGAACGTCGCGCCGCCAGCAATGCTGCCTCGTTGACAAGGTTCATCAAGTCAGCACCTGAGAACCCGGGCGTGCCGCGTGCGAGCGTTTTCACGTCTACGTCAGGCGCGAGCGGAACCTTGCGCATATGCACTTTCAGGATCTTCTCGCGTCCGGTGATATCCGGGTTCGGAACCACGATCTGGCGGTCGAAACGGCCGGGGCGCAGCAGTGCCGGATCGAGAACGTCCGGACGGTTGGTGGCCGCGATGATGATGATGCCCTCATTGGGTTCAAAACCATCCATCTCGACAAGCAACTGGTTGAGGGTCTGCTCGCGTTCGTCGTTACCGCCGCCGAGACCGGCGCCGCGGTGCCGTCCAACCGCATCGATTTCATCGATGAAGATGATGCAGGGCGCGTTTTTCTTCGCCTGTTCGAACATGTCGCGGACGCGCGAGGCACCCACACCAACGAACATTTCGACGAAGTCGGAACCCGAGATCGTGAAGAACGGAACGTTTGCCTCACCTGCAACGGCACGCGCGGTCAGCGTTTTACCGGTACCCGGAGGGCCAACCAGCAGAACGCCGCGGGGAATACGTCCACCAAGACGCTGGAACTTCTGCGGGTCACGCAGGAATTCAACGATCTCCTGAAGGTCTTCCTTGGCTTCGTCGATGCCGGCAACGTCTTCAAAAGTGACCCGGCCATGCGCTTCGGTCAGAAGCTTTGCCTTCGACTTGCCGAACCCCATCGCCTTGCCGCCCGATCCCTGCATCTGTCGCATCACGAAGATCCAGATACCGAGGATGATGAGCATCGGCAGCCACGAGAACAACGCCCCGAGCAGAGGTGAATTTTCCGCCGGCGGGTTGGCCTTGATCAGAACACCCTTGTCGCGGAGCTCATCGACATATTGAGCACCGTCAGGTGCATAGGTCTGGAAAGCACCACCGCTGTTGTAGAGACCGGTGATTTTCTGTTCCTGAATGGTCACAGACCTGACTTCGCCATTGTCGACCTGTCTCATGAAGTCCGAATAGGCAATGTCGTTGGTGGCGCCTTGCTGCGCAGGACTTTGAAACAGCTGGAACAATGCGATCAAAAGCAGGGCGATGATCACCCAGAGTGCAAAGTTGCGAAAATGTGCGTTCATTTCGTTCCCTTAACCGCCCGACGCGACTTAAACTGCACGCGGTTACATTTCCCTGGACCGTAGATAGGTCGCCCAAGGCCCGCTGCCAAGGCGGTGCGCCATAGTTGCGCATATGCGCTGACTAATTTGTTAAGCCCGGACCTCTATCAGAAGTTTGAAACGAGGAAAACATTAGAATTCCCCGCAAAAGTTCTCTTCGTCCCCATTGCTGGCTTTTAATTTACCCCGGATCGGCACGCGCGCCAAATCCAACCCGTTGATATGGTTATTTTCCTCAAGCCGGGTCGGAAGCGAAACAGGGTTGGTATAGGTCTTCCCGTCTTCCGACCAGACCATCGGTGAGCAGTCGAACGCCGCTTTCGGCCATCCCTCCGGCCACACCACATCCCTGGAACGCACCGGCGCACTTTGCAGCGGCCCCAGCTTCAAATCGGCAACATCCGCTAAGGCGGTATCCGGCAATAGCGAGAACGTATAGCGATCGTCCCAATCCCCGCCGGCACCAAGGTCCCTCACGGTTTCAGGGGGGTTCCGGCCCGGTTCCCGCCAGCACCAGACCGAATTCTCGTCGGCAGCAAAGAGAGCACCGGAAAGTGATTGGTGAACGGCATCGCCGGATACGAGGGCAGCATCAAGCGCCTGCACTTTGTGAAAGCGAGGCCTGGACGGACGGCCGGTCACATCCGTGATCAAGACTACAAGCAGCCGCAAACGCAGATCTTCAGCCAGTTTCTTATAGGTTTCTCGAGCGATCCGGGCGGGACCTGCCGGGTGATGCTCGACCTTTCTGGCGGCAACGTCGCTGACCGTTGCCTCCAGCGCTTCGCGTGACCGGCGCATGTGTGCCGCTGTTTCCGCAAGCCGTTCTGCCGAAAGACCTTCTTCCTCCAACAGGTCCATGATG
The DNA here is from genome assembly GCF_030732845.1 of Roseibium sp. MMSF_3544. Classification (GTDB taxonomy): domain Bacteria; phylum Pseudomonadota; class Alphaproteobacteria; order Rhizobiales; family Stappiaceae; genus Roseibium. The sequence goes on along the minus strand of NZ_JASHKA010000010.1, from coordinate 148,289 downwards.
CGCCGCAGCCTGCTTCTCTTGTATTTCGGATCAATGTTGGAGGGATCCGTGCACCATGTCAGGCCGCGCTCGCGCAAGGCCGCTTCCAGCCGGTTTTTTCGCACGCCGAGAAAGGGTCGCAGAAGACGCATACCTTCCGGCCCATCGGCAGTGTCTTTCACCATCGCGCTCAGGCCGGACACTCCGCTGCCGCGGGTCAGACGGTCGAGAAAAGTTTCGACCTGATCGTCCAGATGATGTGCGAGCAACAAAGCCTCGGCACCCGTCTCATTCATACGGTGCGCCATCAGACGATACCGCGCCTGCCGCGCGGCTTCCTGAACATTGCTGGTCGGACTGGGTTCATCCCAGAGAATGATCTTTGCGGGCAGGCCGTTTCGCGCAGCCGCTTCGAAGACAAATCGCGCCTCGTCGCTGCTTTCCGGTCTCAAACCGTGATCGACGACAAGGACCTCGGCATCGCCGCGCCAGTTTGCGCGTTGCCGCCATTCGCTGAAAAGGACAAGAAGACAAAGGGAATCCGCGCCGCCGGAGACACCGAGCGCGAGCGTTGAAAACGAAGCTAGAGAGGAAAAAAGCGCGTCAACGGTTTCAGCCGGGAGCCCTGAAGGCTCAACCGGCTCGTCAGGAACACTGTGCACGCTGGCGTTCATTGCGCGCCTCGCTCAAGACCGCCGGCGCCGCATTCGGGAATTTGTTGAGCAGTTCGGAGAATGTCGCGCAGGCTGCTTCTGCCTCGCCCAGGCCGCGCAGCGAAACGCCGAGCTTCAGCAGGCTGTCGGGGCTTTTGTCGTTGCCCGGGTGATCTGTGTATGTCTTCAGGAAGGCATCGGCGGCACCGCGATAATCCTGCTGGGCCAGAAGGCTTTCGCCGAGCCAGTATTGGGCATTGGCCGCGAGGTCGCTGTCCGGATAATTTTCAAGAAAATTACGGAAACCCACTTCTGCTCCCGAATAGTCCCCATTCACGGCCAAGGAATAGGCATCCCCATAGTCAGTCTGAGGATCACCGCTGCCGATTATTCCGGCAATCGCGTCGTCATCGGTTGCCAGCGACAGGTCTTGGGTCAGGTCGTCGCCGGTGCCAGGGATCGTATCCAGGCCCTTTGCAAGATCCGTCAAGTCGATCGGACCGTTCGACGGCAGACCGTTGTCGTTTTCATATCCGCCGGACTGAGACCACGTCCCATCCCCGGAGCCATCAGCAGGAAGCGTCGCCACGCCGCCGCCGGGTGTCGTCAGCGTTCCTGTCTGGGGCGTTCCGTCCGCTCCAAGTCCTGGAGCAGTGCTTCCAGGCGCTCCAAGCGGTGCGAGGTCCGAACGTTTGCCCGGTGTTCCGCCTTCGAGCTGCTGGAAACGGTATTCATTGTCTTCCTGCATGCGGCGCATCTGGTCCTGCATTTCCCGCATCTGGTAGGACAATTGCTCGATCTGTCCGGTCAGAACCCGGATCCGCTCTTCCAACTGGCTGATGCGAACAGCCGATTCATCATTGCGTCGTCCAAACAGCTGTGCTTCTGACGGTGTGGCCGTAACAACCATCACCAGCGCCAGAAACATTCCTGCAAGTGCCTTATAGTTCTGCATTCGGTCCTCCGGTTCAGAGACGATCGAGCAAGAGACATTGAAACCGCCCGCCAAACGTAGCTGGGCGCGCCATTTGCCCGTCAACTCCTCATGCGTGAAGTCATAATCATGCCCGGCTCTGCACTCAAGTGCACAGAGCGCCCGGAGTTCGGCTAAATTTTGGCGATTGGCTTGCCAGCAGCAAGAAACACCCGTTTTGCCACCGCGAAACGATCGAGGCCGGTCAAATTGCCCGGCCTCTCGCGCTTTTCTAGAGCTTTAGCCCGATCAGTTCGTGGCGTTGTTCAACACGGTAACGGCGCGCCGGTTCTGGGACCAGCAGCTGTTGTCGTTACACACCGCGACCGGGCGTTCCTTGCCATAGGAGATCGTCTTGATCCGGCTGGCACTCACACCCTGCGAGACGAGGTAGTCCCGGGCAGCCTGTGCGCGGCGTGCACCGAGAGCGATGTTGTACTGCCGCGTACCGCGCTCGTCTGCGTGGCCTTCAACGGTAATCGTATACTGCGAGTAGCGGTTCAGCCATTTGGCCTGCCCTGCAAGGGTCGACTGACCCTGTGAATTCAGGACCGACTGGTCTTCTTCAAAGAAGACGCGGTCGCCAACGTTGACGACGAAGTCCTGGCCGGTTCCCGGCTTGACGTTGCTTGCGAGCCCATCCGGCTTTGTCTGGGCACATGCTGCCGCAAACAGAAGGGCAAAGCAGATCACAATCCACCGCGCTCCCTGTCCGGCATATTCTCTATTAAACATTCCCATCTCCTAATCCCCAGTCCGCCAACCCGACATTCGCTGTTAGGTAAACGCTTTCTAGCCAAACCTGGTTAAAGGGCTCTTTTCAAACCTGGTTAACGAAATATGAAAGCGCCAAAAAGTCGGCGGACTCTCCAGTGTTTTTTAGTTAATGAGCGGCGACCAGGACGGGTCCGACGCAAATGCGGGCGTGTCAACGCGCTGCTCGTTATAGCCGGTCAGGTCCACCGTCCAGACTTGCGGACCGCCATTGGCGCCCGGTGTATCACGGAAAAACACCAAAACTCGGCCATTCGGCGACCAGGCCGGGCCTTCGTTGTGATACCCCTCCGTCAGGATACGCTCGCCTTTCCCGTCAGGCTTCATCACACCGATCATGAACCGGCCCTGATGCTGCTTGGTGAATGCGATCAAATCCCCGCGAGGTGACCAGACGGGCGTTGAATATCTGCCCGGACCGAAAGAAATACGCCGTGCTTCGCCGCCATTTGCGCTCATGACATAAAGCTGCTGGCTGCCGCCGCGGTCCGATTCGAACACAATCTGGCGTCCGTCCGGCGAAAAGGACGGACTGGTATCGATTGCCGCCCCATTGGTCAGGCGTGTCGTCCGGCGGGATCTCAGGTCCATCTTGAAGATGTTGGCATTGCCGCCCTGCTGCAGGCTCATGACCACGCTCTGGCCGTCTGGCGAAAAGCGGGGGGCAAACGTCATTCCCGGGAAGTTGCCGACAATCTCGCGCTGACCGGTTTCAATGTTCAGCAGATAGACGCTCGGATCCGTACCACCATAGGACATGTAGGTGATTTCCTGGCTGGTCGGCGAAAACCTTGGTGTCAGCACCAGATCGTCGCCGCGCGTCAGGTAGCGCACATTGGCTCCGTCCTGGTCCATGATCGCGAGCCGCTTCACGCGTTTGTCCTTGGTGCCGGTCTCGTCAACGAAGACAATGCGCGTATCGAAGTAGCCCTTTTCGCCGGTCAGGCGTTCGTAGATGGCATCTGCGATGATGTGAGCGAGCCTGCGCCAGTTTTCCGGCGTTGTGTAGAATTGCTGACCGAGCATCTGTTCCTGGGCGAAGACATCCCAAAGACGGAACTCGGCGCGCAACCGGCCGTCGGGTTGCTTGATCACGGTGCCCGTAACCAGCGCCTGGGCACTGATCTGACGCCAGTCGCCGAAGCGCGGCGTCGAGTTCACGCTCATGTTTTTCTGGATGAAGCTTGCCGGATCGAGCGGATTGAAAAGGCCGGAGCGCCTCAGATCTGAGGCGATCACGCCGGTCATGTCCGCGGCAAGCTTGCTGTCGCCACCTTCTGCGGAAAACGAGGGAAGCGCGATCGGCAGCGGTTCGATATTGCCCTGGGTGATGTCGATTTCAACAAGCGCCAAAGCAGGACGGGGAGCGAGAACAGCGGCTATGGTCATAAGAACGGCCAGCCCGCAGGACTTCAGACCTGTCGGGACGAAATGCGTTTTTAGTGTTCCAAGCATGAGCGCTCAGCTCCTTTGTCGACAGTGTCCACGATGGGACCGAACTAGCCCCCAAGCATCTCGCGGGGATCGAAATTGATGATCACTTCCTGCCAAGCTTCATACTTAGCAATTGGCAGAGAATATGGCTGACACCGCATTACGGCACGAACAGCACTGCTTGAGGCCGCTCCGAAGGCGGGATTTCCACTGGAATTCAAAACGTCGGGACCACCGGAGACCTGACCGTTCTCGGACAGGTTGAACCGCACGCGTACTTTCAGGTCTTCCGCCCCGACCGCGCCGACCGGCGGGTTCCAGCATTGGGCGACCTGCGATCTGAGCGCATCGAGCTCCGATTGGCTGAGGCGCACATTCTGGGCCCCCTGCCGCGACCCCAGAGACGCGGGCTCCTGCGAAGCATTGCCCTGCTGCTGCGCTGGTTCGACTTTGTTGAGCAGCGCGGCGATGTCGGTGGAATTGAAGTCATCCTGCGGCGGCTCTGGCGCTCTTTGAGGCGGTTTCGGTTTTGACCGGGGCGTCGCGCTGGTCACGATCGGCTGCGGCGCAGGTGCCGCTTCCTGCTGGGGAGCAGGTTCCGGTGCCGGCTCAGGCTCCGCAGCTGGTGTCGGCTCAGGCGCCGGGACCGGTTCGGGCGCCGGTGCGGGTTCAGGTTCTGCGGCCTGTTCCGGTTCGGGGGCCGGAGGCGGCTCCGGAGCAGGTGACGGCGTTGGCGGCGTTGGCTGTTCGACCTGGCTTTCGCCTGGCTTGTCGACAGGTTGCGGCGGCTCTTCGGCTTCGCTCTCGCTCGGCTCAACGGCAGCCACTTCACGCACCTCAGCAGTTCTTTCTCCCAGCCGGAGCTGCGTGAACTCTTCAACCGGCACCAAATCCACCGGCAGAGACTCCACTTGCGGCACAGAAAAACTCTCCGCGTCCGGAAAGGCGATCAGGCCCCAGACCAGAATAGCCGAATGACCGGCCAAAGACGCGATGAGACCTGCGCGCATGACGCGTTACGAGTCCCGTTCTTCCAGAGTGACAAGTCCTAAGCGTTTGAAGCCGGCTGCATTGATCCGGCCCATGAGTTTCATCATTGTGCCATAGTCGGCATCCTGGTCGCCACGCACGTAAATGCGCTCTTCGTAGCCGTTTGCTGCAATTGCTTCGAGCTTCGGCACGACCTCTTCGATCGCGATCGGCGTATCCTGAATGAAGATTTCTCCCGTGGAATTGACCGAGATGGTTATCGGTTCAGTGTCTCCCTCAAGGGCCTTGGCCTGCGTTTCCGGCAGATCAATCGGCACGCCGACTGTCAGCAACGGTGCGGCCACCATGAAAATGATAAGGAGAACGAGCATGACGTCGACAAAGGGCGTCACGTTGATTTCGGTCATCAGAACAGTCCGGCGCCGACGCCGCGAGCGCCGTCCGCCTCCTGCGTCCCCGGACCCGACTTGCATGCCCATGGTTCAGGCCCTCTCGTCGATCTGGCGGGAGAGGATTGCCGAGAACTCGTCGGCAAACCCTTCCATGCGGGCAACAGCCTTGCCGACATCTGAGGCGAACTTGTTATAGGCTATCACCGCCGGGATCGCGGCCAGGAGGCCGAGCGCCGTTGCAAACAGCGCCTCGGCAATACCAGGCGCGACGACGGCAAGGTTCGTGCTTTCCGAAGCCGCAATCGCCTGAAACGCGGTCATGATGCCCCAGACCGTGCCGAACAGTCCGATGAAGGGTGCGGCGGAGCCGACCGTAGCCAGGATCAGGAGCCGGCTTTCAAGCCGCTCCGCTTCCCGCTGAATAGTGACGTCCATGACGCGGTCGATACGTTGCTGCAGAGAGCCGACAGCCGGCCGCGGACCTTCGTGACTGCGCTTCCACTCCCGCATGGCAGCAACGAAGAGTGCCGCCATGGAGTGGTTCACGCGGTTGTGCAAGGTCCCATATAGCTCTTCGAGCGACTGCCCGGACCAGAACACCGTCTCGAAACGGCTCATCTGCCGGCGCGTGCGGCCGATCAGCATGACTTTGTCGACAATGATCGCCCAGCACCACACGGATGCTACAAGCAGACCGACCATGACGATCTTGACGACGATGTGCGCTTGCCAGAACAGCGCAAAGAAAGACAGATCGCCGTGCGGCGCTTCCAATGTCGATTGGACAAGTGTTTCCATAAATTCAATGACCCCTTGGCCGTCTGGCGATGGTGTGCTTCCAGGTCTCCGGAGACCGCATCGTCAGTCCGGAATCAATACGCCAGCATCAAAAGCCAGCCGCCTCTCTGACGTTTGAATTTGTCAAAACTGGGACTTTGCCGAGCAAAGCAAGCCCTTCTTAAAAGGAATCAATTAAGGTTACTGCAAGATTAACGCAGAATACGTTTTGCAATGATTTACGAAGAACTCGCGATCACAAAAGACCGACCGCTGACAAACCATTCATTCGTCTGGCAATTCGCTCGGCGCATGCTGTGCGAGTTTTTCCGCCAGATTGACCGGTAGGCGGGTCGGCCTGCCCTCCTGGGTAATAACCGCGACCGTGACCGCTGCGGACACCAGGAGCTCTTCTCCCCTGTAGACAAGCTGGTCGAGCTTGACGCGCGCACCCTTGAATTCCGAAAGGCTCGTGTGAACTTCGAGAACATCGTCGATCCGTGCCGGTTTCTGGAAATCGAGCGTCATTCCCCTGACGGCAAAGGCAAGCCCGCCTTTGGCAAGTTCCTTGTGGTGAATGCCGATCAGGCGCAGAAAGTCGGATCGGGCCCGCTCGAAGAACCGCACATAGGCACCGTGATAGACGATCCCGGTGAAATCGGTGTCTTCGTAATAAACGCGCACAGGCAGCACATGACCGCCCTCTTCCAGGCGTCCCGACAGATCCGGCCAATCAGTCACGGTTTCATCCTCGTAATCGAAAAAGACAAAGGCCCTCCGGTCTTCTGACCGGAAGGCCTCTCGCTTACCTAGGTTCTGTCTTAGGCGGCCGCAACCTCTGACAGGAATTTCTCGACCGACGCCCGCAGGTGTTCGGCCTGCTGCTTCATCTCGATCGTCGCCGTCAGCATGTCGCCGACTGCAGCAGAGTTCTCTGCAACACCTTCATTGAGCGATGCGACTGTAGACGCGACGCTGCGTGTTCCGTCGGCAGCTTCTGCGACATTGCGCGAAATCTCGCTGGTCGCCGACCCCTGCTGCTGAACCGCATCGGAGATGGTCATCGTGTAGGAATTGACTTCCTCAACCGATTCCGACACACGGCCGATCTCGTCGACAGCCTCTGACGTGGAGGCCTGAATGGCGGCAATCTGCGCAGAAATTTCTTCCGTTGCCTTCGCCGTCTGACCGGCCAGCGATTTGACTTCCGAGGCAACGACCGCAAATCCCTTGCCGGCATCGCCTGCGCGCGCCGCCTCGATCGTTGCGTTAAGGGCAAGCAGGTTGGTCTGTTCCGCAATTTCCGAGATCAGCGAAACAACATCGCCGATCTTGTTGGCCGCCTCTGCGAGGCCGGAAATCTTGGAGTTCGAACTTTGCGCGGCAGCCGTGGTCTGTTCGACGATGGAGGCCGTGGTCTCGACCTGGCGCGAGATTTCCGAAATCGAAGCATTCAACTCTTCGGTTGCCGATGCGACGGCCTGAACGTTCGAAGACGCGTTTTCCGATGTCGTGACCGCGGTTTGTCCATGCTCGGAAGCGGACGCCGACCGGTCGTTCAAGGCCGACGAAACGTCCTCGACGCGCGCAATATTGGTTTCCACCAGTTCCAGAACCGACTGTGATTCGGCACGGAAGTCCGCAATCAGGGAATCGATAAGCTTTTCCCTCTCCTCGCGGGCGATATGTCCCACCTTTCGTTCGGAAGCCAGACGCTCCCGTTCGATGGAATTGTCCTTGAAGACCTCGATGCACTTGGCGAGACGGCCAATCTCGTCCTGCCTTTCCGTTGCCTCGACAGCAACTTCCAGATCGCCGTCTGCGATCTTGCGCGCGGCAACCGCCAAGCATTCCATCGGGGCAAACATTCGCCTAGTAATCCACCAAATCAGGCCGACGATCGGCACCAGGCACAAAAAGCCGGAAATGATTGCCCCATAGGTGATCCGGTCTGCAGCAGCCGACAATTCCGTCTGCTTCACCGCTTCGACCACACCGTAAGGTGTGTTCTCGAAGGTGTTTTTTGCTTCCGCGAACCGGTAATCGCTGCCTTCGAGTTCAATCAGGCGGTCGCCCGCGCCAATATCCGCCATGGAATGATTTGCGGCTGCGCGGCCCATATCATCCAGTTGCAGCAGTTTGCCTTCGGCATCGACGAGAAAGATCTGCTCGCTTTCGCCGATACCGGTCGGTTCGTTCAAAAGAATGGCAAGTTGCTGCATGTCCGCGGAAAACGCCACAGCTCCAAAAAACCGGTCCAGATAGAAAACCGGTGCGGCAAGCACGAGGGCGACAGATCCATCCTCGCTGACCACAAAACCGGAGGAATAGATCTGACCGGCTGCAAGCGTTTCGGCCTTGGCCGCCTCAAACAACTTGCCCATGGCCAATTGAACGGGATTGCCTTTGATGCCTTCGTCTTCGACATGAAAGGCGAATTCCGGGCCCTTGCGATAGGTATAGGTGATGAAGCCGTCGGGATTGGCCAGGGCTGCATCCGAAAACAGGCCTTGGCTGATCACGTCCTCGTAGACCGGATGAACAACCTTGTGATTGTTCACGTAATAGTTGGACTCTTCCGGTTCCACCAGCAGATGCAGTTCGTGCGGCAGATTCGGATTGTCATCGACGTAGATCCTGCGGAGGGTTTCCTTCTGATCTTTCTTCAGGTTTTTCCAGCCGACAAGCGTCTTCATCAGGCTGTCCTTGGCCTCTTCGAGAGAGACAAAGAACTTGGCGCTGTAGGTGACCTGGTCCAGCGCCAGCTCAAGAACCTTTTGCTTCGACTTGGTCGCGGCTTGCAGGCTGCTGTCAGCCTGTCCGTTCGCAACGTCACGAGAAAGTGTGGATGTTACTGTTACAATTGCCACGCACATTGTTAGTGCGCCGGCCAAGAACATAAGAGCCAGTTTGGATGAAAGCCGCTTACGCATAGTGTCCCCCGCAAATTTGTAGGGACAATACGAGGGGATTCGCCAATAAATGCTTAACCACAACTCCTGCGACATGGATAAAAATAACAATGCAATGACGTTATCCCGACAGGAAACTATTCGGGATCGGTAAAAAGACCCATTTGGGAGATGTCTGGCCTTTCCGGCGCCTGGAGCCCGAGATGTGCGAAGGCTGTTGGCGTCAGGATTCGTCCACGAGGCGTGCGCTGTAAAAAGCCGTTCTGGATCAGGTAGGGTTCGACGATTTCCTCAATCGCGTCCCTCGGTTCTGAGAGCGCAGCAGCAATGGTTTCGATCCCGACAGGGCCTCCACCAAAATTGACGGCGATCTGCCGGAGATAGCGGCGATCGAGACCGTCAAGTCCGGCCCCGTCCACTTCCAGCTGCAACAGAGCGCGGTCGGCAAGTTTCCGATCGACCTGTGCGATTCCTTCGACAACGGCGAAGTCACGCACTCTTCGCAACAAACGGCCCGCGATCCGCGGCGTTCCGCGCGAGCGCTTGGCAATTTCGTGTGCGCCATCTTCAGCTATGCCAATCTGGAGAATGGCGGCACCGCGCTTGACGATGTGTTCCAGCTCTTCGACCGTGTAAAACTGTAGCCGGACGGGAATACCGAAGCGATCCCGCAACGGCGTGGTCAAAAGTCCGAGACGCGTGGTGGCAGCCACCAGAGTGAACTTGGCAAGGTCGATCTTGACCGACCGCGCAGCCGGTCCCTCGCCGATGATCAGATCGAGCTGGTAGTCTTCCATCGCCGGATAAAGAACTTCCTCGACCGCCGGATTGAGACGATGAATTTCGTCGATGAACAGGACATCCCGTTCTTCCAGATTGGTAAGCAGCGCCGCAAGGTCACCCGCCTTGGCGATCACCGGTCCGGAGGTTGCCCGGAAGTTGACCCCAAGCTCGCGCGCCATGATCTGGGCGAGCGTCGTCTTGCCGAGGCCCGGCGGGCCGACGAACAGCACATGGTCCAGCGCCTCGCCACGCGCCTTTGCCGCTCCGATGAACACCTTCAGATTGGCACGCGCCTGGGCCTGTCCGACGAAATCGTCGAGCGTCTGGGGCCGCATCGTGCTGTCGATCTCATCACCGCGTATTTCCGGCGTCACGATACGGGTTTCATCCGACATGGCTGACAACTACAAAAAGGAGAACGATAAGCGCCAGCGAATAGGCAACCCGAAGCGCATAGAATTTCCGGAACTGACTGCGCACGAACGGATCGTCCGTCTCGATCCGGCGGCCTTTCATTGCAAATTGCCGGTCTCCAACCGATTGCGAAAAACGGTGGTCGAGATACATGATCCCGCCAATGCCGAGCGTCACGAAGACGATCGCAATTACCGCGTATGTGAACGCAATCATCCAGCCAGTTCCTTCAAGCCCAGACGGATCAGTGTCTCGGTCGAGGCATCTTCGCCGGCCGATTGCATGGCCTTGGCGACAGCCGCGCTCGCTTGTGCCTGTGCATAGCCCAGATTTGTCAGCGCGGAAACAGCTTCTGCGACCGGACGGGCGGCAACATTTTCCGAAACGCTTTGCGAGACGGCGATCGTTCCCTGGTCGACGCTTGCCAGCGACGGCGCTTTGTCCTTGAGTTCGGTGAGAATGCGTTCAGCAACCCGTTTGCCGACGCCCGGCGCCCTTGAAATCGTTGCCTTGTCACCGAGAGCAATTGCGTTGGCAACTTCGCTCGCCTTCAAGATGCCGAGAATACCCAGCGCGACCTTCGCGCCGACGCCTTGAACCGTCATCAGGATACGGAACCACTCGCGTTCGGCCTCATGGCCGAAGCCGTAGAGCCTGATCATGTCCTCGCGGACGATCGTTTCGATGAACAAGACCGCGGCTTCGCCCGGTCGTGGCAGCCCCTGCAGAATGCGGGACGGACAGTGGACCTGATAGCCGACGCCGTGCACGTCGAGAATCACGTGATCCTCGCCAAAGCTGTCGATCGTTCCCTTGAGCTTGCCGATCATGCGGCCCCCTGTGCCGCAAGGCGCGCGGCGGTGCTTGCGCGGTGCTGCGCGTGACAGATGGCAATGGCAAGCGCATCTGCCGCATCGTCGGAATTGAAGGTTGCCCGCGGCATCAGGACCTTCACCATCGCCCGGATCTGCTCCTTTTCCGCGTGGCCCGTGCCGACAACGGTTTTCTTGACCAGGTTGGGCGCATATTCCGCAACGGGCAGCCCAGCAAGCGATGGCACGAGGAGAGCTATGCCCCGTGCCTGGCCAAGCTTCAGGGTTGCGCCTGCATCCTTGTTGACGAAGGTGTGCTCAACCGCCGCTTCCATCGGCTGGTGTTCGTGAACGACGGCGCGCAAGCCCTCATGCAGATCGACAAGGCGCTCCGCCAGGCTTTTCTTGTTGTCGGAGGTGACCGTTCCGGAGGCAATGAAGGAAAGCCGGTTTCCGGCCGCCTCGATCATGCCCCAGCCGGTGCGCCGCAGGCCCGGGTCAATGCCAAGCAATCGAATCGCATGTGTCATGGAACAAATCGGTAACAAAACTTCGCCATTGACGCCAGCCAAAGCGCAGCTTACCACCGCAATGCCTGTCCAAAACCTGCCCGGCTCGCGCGATCCCCGAAAGTTCGGCGCGGGGACCTGGGAGCAAACAGCAAAGTCAGGCTCACGCCTGCCGCAGCATATTCCGTTGGCGAGACTTCATGTTTGACATTTTCAGTTCCTTTGCTCCCGGCGTGTTGTTGTTTCTGGCCGTTGCCCTTTTCATCGCCGGTTGTGTCAGAGGATTTTCAGGCTTTGGTGCCGGCATGATTTTCATTCCGGTCGCGACCAGCCTCATCCTTCCCGCAACTGCGGCGGCAACATTCTTGTTCATCGACAGCATCGTCACGCTGCCGCTGCTGATCAGGGCCGTGCGGCAGTGCAATTGGTCGACGGTTCTGCCGGCCGTGTTCGGATCGGTGATCTTTGTGCACCTGGGAGCCTGGCTGCTGGCAAGCACCGATATTCTTGTTCTGCGATGGATCATCTTCGCGATTGTGACCTGCCTGTTGCTTCTGCTGATATCCGGCTGGCGTTATCAAAAGCAGCCTCCGGCGGCGATCTCCTTCGCAACCGGGGGAGTTTCGGGCGTTCTGGGCGGCATCTCGCAGGTCTCAGCGCCGCCGGTCGTCGCCATGTGGCTGTCCAGTTCGAGCGACCCGGCAGTGGTCAGGGCCAACTTGATCGTCTTTTTCGCGCTTGCGAGTGTTGGAACCTTCTTTGCCTATTTTTTGAATGGCTTTTTCACGATCGAGGTCTTCCACCTTCTGATCATTGCAGTCCCGGTCTATGCACTGGCGATCTTTTCGGGCGCACGCGGGTTCAAAAACGCAAATCCAGGGCACTACAGAAAGGTTGCGTATGCACTGATCGCGGTTGCAGCCCTCACCAGCATGCCGGCACTTGACCCGCTATTCCGCTAAATCCTTCTGCGATCGGACTTTCTCGCTCCACTTGGCGCATTTCTCGCCCATGAGCCTGTTCAGCTCGGCTTCAAATTCCGCCTGGCTTTCGGAGGCGTGCGCCAGCACACTGAGCGCAACAATCGCAGCATCAACGGCTTCCTCGCGCACGTCGGCGAGCGAATGGTTCTTGTAGGCGCTCCCCGGCGCCTTGGTCACCGACAGCACCGCCTGGGCAAGTTCACCTGCTTCCTCGGACAGTTTCAGCGCCCGTTCAGCGAGCGCTTTCGGGTCCGCACGCGTCAGTTCGTAGATTCCGAACCCTTTGTCCTCCTGAAGTCACCCGCTGAGAAGGGAAACCAGATTTATTTGCAATCCCAATGTCATACCGGCCGTGCGCGGCGAAAAGCCAGGACCAGCCCGCCTCAAGGCATCCTTGTGCGGTTTTGTGAAACGCTAAAGATCCTGCCCATTCCGGTTAGCTCTAACAACGAGCGGGCCCCGGGTCTCCCTTTGGTCGCCCGGAGTGACACCGTCATGCGCAAAAACATCATCATTTTAAACGCACGCATGCAAGATCGGGTCACCTCATTGAGTTGATGACAATCGAGCTTTCAGTTCTCAAAACAAAACCCCGGCATTGCCGGGGTCTTGGATACGCAATCCTGAAACGTCAGGACGCGAGCGCTTCCATGGTTTCATCGTCAACGTCGAAATTCGAATAGACGTTCTGCACGTCGTCATCGTCTTCCAGCATGTCGATCAGTTTCATCAGCGTCTGAGCCTTGTCCGCATCAACCGGCGTCAAGTTCTGCGGCTTCCAGATGATCTTGGTGGAGTCCGCTTCTCCCAGGGCTTCTTCCAGAGCCTTTGCAACGTCGTTGAGGTCCTCGAAAGCGGCGTAGATCGTATGGCCGCTGTCGTCGGACTGAACATCTTCAGCACCTGCCTCGATGGCGGCTTCCAGAACTTCTTCAGCTTCACCGGCTTCGGGCTTGTAGATAATCTCGCCGACCCGGTCGAACATGAATGAAACCGACCCGGTTTCGCCGAGCGACCCGCCGCACTTGGTGAAATAGGAGCGAATGTTGGAGGCCGAGCGGTTGCGGTTGTCGGTCAAAGCCTCCACGACAACAGCAACGCCTGCCGGGCCATAACCTTCGTACCGGATCTCTTCGTAGTTGTCGCCGTCACCTGTCTGGGACTTGTTGATGGCCCGCTGGATGTTGTCCTTCGGCATGGACTGGGCCTTGGCGTTCTGGACAGCCAGTCTCAGTCGCGGGTTTGAATCCGGGTCTGGATCGCCCATCTTCGCGGCAACGGTAATTTCCTTGGAAAGCTTGGAGAACATCTTCGAGCGGGCTGCGTCCTGACGGCCCTTGCGGTGCATGATGTTCTTGAATTTTGAATGGCCTGCCATGGCTCTTCCCGGTTTTTTTGCAGATGCTCTGGATGAAAACTGCGCCGCTTATAGGCAAATTGACTGCGAAAATCCAGCTTGGCGGCCCAAGCCTGAAAAAGATCAGCCAGCCGATGCGAAGAACGGCGGAAGGACCGGTTCCAGACGACCACCGATCCGAAGCGGGGCAATGCGTTCAGCCAGTCCCGTGCGATCGTCCGTTTCAATCGCGACGCCGCAAATGGTGGCAACGCCCGACGCGGGTGTGAAACGGGACCCCGGGATCTTGCGCTGAAAACGGTTCACCGGCTCTTCTTTGTCCATCCCCAAAACGCTGTCATAGGACCCGCACATGCCGGCGTCCGACATATAGGCGGTTCCCTGCTCCAGGATCTGGTAATCAGCCGTCGGTACATGGGTATGGGTTCCAACGACCAGGCTTACACGCCCGTCGAGAAAGTGCCCCATCGCCTGTTTCTCGCTGGTGGCTTCCGCATGCATATCGACAACGATCGCATCGGCAACTTCTCCAAGAGGGCAATCGCCGACAACCTTGTCGATCGCTGCAAACGGGTCGTCCAACGCGTCCATGAAGACTCGTCCCATCACGTTGGCAACCATCACCTGGGCACCGTTGCGGGCGGTATAAAGATGCGCACCGCGGCCTGGCGTCCCGACCGGGTAGTTCACCGGCCGAAGCAGCCGGTCCTGGCGCTCGATATAGACCAGGGTATCCCGTTGGTCCCAGACATGGTTTCCGGTCGTGACAACGTCCGCCCCGGCATCAAGGATGTTCTGCAGGATCGCCTCGGTAATGCCGAAGCCTGAAGCCGCGTTTTCACCGTTGACAATCACGAAATCGAGTTGATTGGCTTCCACCAGATCCGGCAGCTGCTCGATGACGGCGCTACGGCCGGTACGGCCGACCAGATCGCCAAGAAACAAAATACGCATACACCCTCACCTGATCAGCCGAACGATCTGAAGCCCTGTTCGGTCAAAATTCCATGCAAAGGTTTGTCATGCGCTTCTGTGGGCACGCGGTCAACCTCCTGAACGGAAAAGGCAACGCCTATGCAAAGCAGCGGCGCTGATGCTTCGAGCGCCGCGATCGTGGTGTCGTAAAAGGCCCGGCCGTATCCGATACGGTTCCCGCTTGCGTCGAACCCTGCAAGCGGCATCAGAAGGACGTCGGGGCGCAACTCCTGTGCCTGCGGGCCCGGTTCCCGGCAACCGAAGCCGGCCTCGACGAGTTCCGTGTCCCGTTCGAGACTTCTGAAAATCAGGCTGGGTCCGGTCATGACCGGCAGGCTCAGCCTGTGCCCCTTCTGGCGCAGCGTGTCCAGAAGCGGCCTGGGATCGATCTCGTCGCGGATCGGCCAGAACCCGGCGACGATCGCCCCTTCCGGCAACGGCAAGGTGTGGCTGTGATCGACCAGCTGCAAGCTCTTTTCGATGCGCTCGATGTCGCTCATCGCCTTTCTGCGCGCAAGCACCTGCTTGCGTAGAGCGTCTTTCTTGGCGGCAAAGGTGGAAACGTCTGTCATGGGCTCTCAAAATCTCAACATCACGCCCGGATGCTCCCCTTTGAGGGGCGAGCGCAGCCGTCCGACCGTTGGAATCGCAATCCCGGGAAACCTACAAAGTAGGTGGGCGCCGTATGCAACGGACCACGGCCCAGCGCAGGGACAGCTCCCGAAGGAATGCTTAAGGCCCCGGGGATAATTTTCCTGACGTATCGGACAGCCGCAATTACCGCATATAGCCCCGCGCTCCGGCAATTACCAGAGCGTCGTCAATTTCATCACAAACGAAATTCTGCTTGTTGCCCGGCCCGTTGGCGCTTCGATCAGGAGGGGTCGGGTGAACGCAAGCTTTTGGTTAGGCCTTCCGCAAGGCTTTCGATCCTGGCGGCCGCAGAGTGGACGGCTCTGGAAAGCTCCTGCTCGTTCTGACTCATGTTGTCGAGTGCCGCAAGCTTCTGCTGGTTTGCGTCAGCCAGCTGCTGCTCCAGCTGCTTTATCTTGCGCTCGAGCTCGGAAAGCTGGTCCGTTGCCATGATACCCGCCATCACCGTCAGCCGCTGATCGCCGATTTCACCGAAGGAGCCTTTCAATTCGGAGATCCAGCCATCGAATCGGGCAGCCAGCCCCATCAAACGGTCTTCCTCGCCGTCGTCACAGGCCATTCGGAAGGCTTTGCCGTTAATCGTGACTGTTATCTGCGCCATGCGTCTTCAGCCCCTCCGGTCGTCATCCGCCATGCGCATCCAGGACGCTTCGGATTGTCTCCATCGCCGAGACAAGCCGGCGGGAAACATCCTTGTTGGCCTCTTCCAGCCGCAAGGCACGCGCTTCACTTTCGTCAAGTGAAGCTGCAAGCTGCGACCGGTCCTCACCAAGCCTTTGCAGGTCGTCCTGAAGTGAATTCAAGGACCTGTCAGCATCCATGCGCCGCTGCACCGCTGTTTCCAGATGCCCCACGGCAGATTCCAGCCGATTTACCGCATCGGCAAGGCTGGTTTTTTCCATACACTCGATTTCCGCCATTATTTTAAACGCCCTGATCTTATTGCGGCGGCCCGCCTAAGCTTCCCATTCCCTCAAAGTCGCGAGAGTCGCTTTCACCTCCCCATGCGCCTCCTTGCTTGAATCCTGCCCTGCCCGGCACGATCAAGCACGCACAATTCGGCGAAAATGCAAACCTTTGTCAGGCGTTCGAGCTTAGGCATCGCAACTTCCCGCAGTCAATGGCACCATTGGCAGAATCCTCAACTCTATAACCGCCAGCGTAGGGAATTTATTCCGACAAACGCATTCCGGAGCTTTATTGACTCGGTGCGCGTTCCTGATATTTGTCTGGCGCCTGAACCAAGCTGAGAACTGTCAGTCTCTGACAAACGCACTTCATAATCGCCTTGCCGGACGGTCAATTCCGGTCAAGGACGCTCCAAAGTTAGCAACGGGAAGATGATGACCGATCTTGAAAAACACCAGCGCATGGCAAACGCGATCCGCTTTCTTGCCATTGATGCCGTGGAAAAGGCGAAATCCGGTCACCCCGGCTTGCCCATGGGGGCGGCCGATATCGCAACGGTCCTGTTCACTGAATTCCTGAAATTCGACCCGACGGCTCCCAATTGGGCGGACCGCGACCGTTTCGTGCTGTCAGCCGGTCACGGGTCCATGCTGCTTTACAGCCTTCTGTATCTGCTTGGTTATGAAGACTTCACGCTGGATGAGCTGAAAAATTTCCGTCAGCTTGGCTCCCGCACCGCCGGCCATCCCGAGTTCGGTCATGGCGAAGGTATTGAAACCACGACCGGACCGCTAGGCCAGGGACTGGGCAACGCTGTGGGCATGGCGATCGCCGAACGCCTGCAGGCTGACCGTTTCGGTAAGGATCTTGTCGACCACTACACCTACGTGCTTGCCGGTGACGGCTGTCTGATGGAGGGCATCAGCCAGGAAGCCCTGACGCTGGCCGGTCACCTGAAGCTGAACAAGCTTATCGTGTTCTGGGACGACAACGGTATATCCATCGACGGCAAGGTCGAGATCACCGACAGCACCAACCAGCAGGAACGCTTTGAAGCGTCCGGCTGGAACACGATTTCCATTGACGGTCACGATCCGGAAGCCATTGCGGACGCAATCCGCCAGGCGCAGGCGAGTGACAGCCCGACGCTGATCGCCGCAAAGACGACGATTGGCTTTGGAGCCCCGACCAAGGCCGGCACTGCAAAGGCGCACGGCGCCCCCCTTGGCGCCGAGGAAATTGCTGCAACCCGCGAAGCGCTCAACTGGCCGCATGAGCCGTTTGAGGTCCCAAGCGACATTCTGGACGCCTGGCGTATTGCAGCCTTGCGCTCCGCTCACGCCCACAAGGATTGGCAGAAACGTTTTGCCGATGCGGATGCGGACAAAAAGGCGGAATTCGAGCGCCGTAACCGCGGCGATCTTCCGGCCGGCTTCACGCAAGCCGTGCAGGACTACAAGAAGAAGCTTGCTGAAGAGCAGCCGACAATGGCCACCCGAAAGGCATCCGAGGCGGTTCTTGGCGTCATCAACGAAGTGGTTCCGGAAACGATCGGCGGCTCTGCTGACCTGACGGGCTCGAACAACACCAAGACCGAGCAAACCGTGCCGGTCACGCCGGATGATTTTTCCGGGCGATACATCCATTACGGCATTCGCGAGCACGGCATGGCCGCCGCCATGAACGGCATGGCGCTGCACCGGGGCATTATTCCTTATTCCGGCGGCTTCCTGATCTTCTCCGACTACTGCCGTCCATCAATCCGTCTGGCGGCCTTGATGAAGCAGCGGGTCATTCATGTCATGACCCATGACTCCATTGGTCTCGGCGAGGACGGCCCCACCCACCAGCCGGTCGAACATTTCGCAGCATTGCGTGCCATTCCGCAACTTACATTCTTCCGTCCGGCCGACATCACCGAGACACTGGAATGCTGGCAGCTGTCCCTGGAAAACCAGGACGGACCGTCCATCCTCGCGCTGACGCGCCAGAACCTGCCGTCCGTGCGCAAGACCTATGAAGAGGACAATCTCTGCGCAAAGGGGGCCTATGTGCTCGTCGACAGCGATGACGAGGCGGCGGTGACGATTTTCGCATCCGGGTCCGAAGTCGAGATTGCAGTCGCCGCTCACAAGGATCTGACCGAAGACGGTGTTGCCGTGAGGGTCGTATCTGTCCCATCCTTTGAGTTGTTCGAGGCCCAGTCCGAAGACTACAAGGCCGCCGTGATCGGCACGGGTGCGGTCAAGGTTGCCGTCGAAGCCGGCATCCGCATGGGTTGGGACCGCTTCATCGGCAACGATGGTGCCTTTGTCGGCATGACCGGTTTCGGTGCGAGCGCGCCCTACAAGGCACTCTATGAGCATTTCGGCATCACCAAGGACGCCGTTGTTGCCGCTGTGAAGGAAAAGCTCGGCGCTTAATTGAGATCAATTCCCGGCAGCTTGATTTCCTCCATAAGTCGCCGGGCCCCGGGCACAGAATTGCCCTTTAACGCAACCACCACACGGTGGTGCACCAATCGGCGTCAATCCTGGAAAGACGCTAGAGATTGCGGGAGTTGAAAATGGTAACCAAGGTAGCAATCAACGGTTTCGGTCGCATCGGCCGGAACATATTGCGTGCAATCGTCGAGAGCGGCCGCACGGACATCGAAGTCGTCGCCATCAACGATCTCGGCCCGGTTGAGACCAATGCGCACCTGCTGCGATACGATTCGGTTCACGGCAGGTTCCCGGCAGAGGTGGTTGTCGACGGCGACAGCATCGTCGTCGGTGGTGGCAAGCCGATCAAGGTGACTGCTATCCGCGACCCGAAGGAACTTCCCTGGGGCGAGCTTGGTGTTGAAGTCGCCATGGAATGCACGGGCATCTTCACCGCCAAGGAAAAGGCTTCTATGCATCTGGAAGCCGGCGCGAAACGCGTCCTGGTCTCCGCACCGGCAGCCGGTGCCGACAAGACCATTGTCTTCGGCGTCAACGATAGCGCACTGACCGCCGACGATCTCGTCGTTTCCAACGCGTCCTGCACCACCAACTGCCTGTCTCCGGTCGCCTATGTGCTCAATGAAGCCATCGGCATCGAAAAGGGCTTCATGACGACGATCCACTCCTATACAGGCGACCAGCCGACGCTGGACACCATGCACAAGGATCTTTATCGCGCCCGCGCGGCAGCCATGTCCATGATCCCGACCTCCACCGGTGCTGCCAAGGCGGTTGGCCTGGTCCTGCCGGAACTCAACGGCAAGCTGGACGGTGTTGCGATCCGCGTCCCGACCCCGAACGTTTCCGTCGTCGACCTCAACTTCATCGCCAAGCGCGAGACCACGGCTGAAGAAATCAACAACGCCATTCGCGAAGCCGCCAACGGCAAGCTGAAGGGCATTCTCGGCTACACCGACGACAAACTGGTCTCCATGGATTTCAACCATGACAGCCACTCCTCCGTGTTCCACACGGACCAGACCAAGGTTCTGGACGGTACTTTCGTTCGTATCCTGTCCTGGTACGACAACGAGTGGGGCTTCTCCTGCCGCATGTCTGACACGGCCATCGCTATGGCGAAGCTGATCTAAACGGTGAGCCGGATGTTGAAACATCCTGTTTGAACCCATTGGCGGATGCGGGATCGCTGCATCCGCCTTTTTTGTGCGAATTGTTCCTGACCACAGGTGACACCCATGGCTTTCAAAACTCTCGACGACCTGTCCGATCTTGCCGGCAAGCGCGTTCTGGTCCGCGTTGACCTCAACGTTCCGATGGACGGTGGCAGGGTCACCGACACCACCCGTATCGAACGGGTTCTGCCAACCATTCGCGAATTATCCGAAAAAGGCGCGAAGGTTGTTCTGCTCGCCCATTTCGGCCGCCCGAAGGGGGAGCGCGTGGCGGAGATGTCGCTCGCGCCGGTTGCTCCTGCTGTCGCCGATCTGCTCGGAAAGCCGGTCGCCTTCGCCAATGACTGCATCGGACCGGCAGCAGCAGACGCTATCGCAGCGCTGCCGGATAGTGGCGTTTTGCTCCTGGAAAACACCCGCTACCACAAGGGCGAGGAAAAGAACGATCCGGAGTTTGCCAAGGCCCTGGCAGCGAACGGTGATATCTACGTCAATGATGCTTTCTCTGCCGCCCACCGCGCACACGGTTCCACCGAAGGCATCGCCAAGCTCCTGCCCGCCTACGCAGGGCGCACGATGCAGGCCGAACTCGAAGCCCTCGGATCTGCACTCGGCGAACCGGTCCGTCCGGTTCTGGCGGTTGTCGGCGGCGCAAAGGTTTCCTCAAAAATCGATCTTCTGGAGAACCTGGTGTCCAAGGTCGATATGCTGGTAATTGGCGGCGGCATGGCCAACACGTTTCTGGCAGCGAAAGGCGTCGATGTCGGCAAGTCACTCTGCGAGCATGATCTGGCCGACACTGCCCGAAAAATCATGGTGGCAGCCGAAGCGGCAAACTGTGAAATCGTGTTGCCCGACGATGCAGTCGTTGCGAAGGAGTTCAAGGCCAGCGCGGACAACGAAACGGTCTCGCTCGATGCCATTCCCGCCGACGGCATGATTCTGGATGTTGGCAAAGCCTCCATTACAACCGTCAAGTCCAAGATCGATGCTGCCAGAACACTTGTCTGGAACGGCCCTCTCGGTGCCTTCGAAATCGCGCCGTTCGACATTGCAACGGTCGCGGCAGCCAAACATGCGGCACAAAACACAAAAGCCGGCAAGCTGAATTCCGTTGCCGGCGGCGGCGATACCGTTGCGGCCCTCAACCATGCTGGTGCTGCGGACAGTTTCTCCTATGTGTCCACAGCAGGCGGGGCCTTCCTCGAATGGCTCGAGGGCAAGGAACTGCCGGGTGTGAAAGCCCTGGAGGGCTAACAGCAGATCAGGAGGAAAACATGCAGCGCTGCTTTACCAACATTCTCACGACGGACGTCGCCGCGACGGCTGCCTTCTATGAGACCCTGCTTGGACTGACGCCAAAGTTTTCCTCCGACTGGTTCGTAAACCTGGCCGATCCGCAGAACCCGGCGCTGGAACTCGGCATTCTTGAACAGACAAACGATATCGTCCCGGCTGGTGCCCGAAATGCTCCTGCCGGTGTCATGCTGACTTTCGTTGTCGATGACTGCAATGCGGTTCACGCACGCGCTTTGGCAGAGAATGCGGACATCATCGAAGCTCCGCAAGATATGCCATACGGGCAACGGCGCATGATTCTCAGAGACCCTGCCGGAACCTTCGTCGATGTCAGTTCACTGATCTAGGTCGCGGACCCGGACAGGGAAATATTAATTTACGCATCAAATTAATTGTGTGTGCCGAAATTCCATCATGTCGTTGTATTTTAATTGATTTAGGCACCGGTCACGGCCTTTCCATAGCCGAAATTCTTGTTAGAACGACCGGAGTTTGACGCAGCGCAACTGCACAAAGCGCAATATTGCGCTAGCCTTCAGCGCACTGCACGGAACCGGACCCTGGGAGACTTTGATGGCACGTATTACCCTTCGCCAGTTGCTTGATCATGCCGCGGAAAACGACTACGGCGTTCCGGCTTTCAATATCAACAACATGGAGCAGGCCCTGGCGATCATGGCCGCGGCCGACAAGACCGACTCTCCGGTTATCATCCAGGCGTCGCGCGGCGCGCGCGCCTATGCCCACGATGTGATGCTGAAGCACATGATGGACGCGGTCGTCGAGATCTATCCGCGCATTCCGGTCTGCGTGCATCTCGATCACGGCAATGCCCCGCAGACCTGCATGACCGCCATCCAGGCCGGTTTCACCTCCGTCATGATGGACGGTTCGCTGGAAGCTGACGGCAAGACCCCGGCCAACTGGGACTACAATGTCGGTGTGACCAAGACCGTGACGGACATGGCTCATCTCGGCGGCATCTCCGTTGAGGGCGAGCTCGGTGTTCTCGGCTCACTCGAAACCGGCATGGGCGACAAGGAAGACGGGCACGGCGCCGAAGGCAAACTCAGCCACGATCAGCTGCTGACGGATCCGGAAGAGGCCGTGAAATTCGTTCAGGAGACCAAGGTCGACGCGCTGGCCATCGCCATGGGCACCAGTCACGGCGCTTACAAGTTTACCCGCAAACCCGATGGCGACATCCTGGCGATGCATGTGATTGAGGAAATTCACCGCCGTCTGCCGGACACGCATCTGGTCATGCACGGGTCGTCCTCCGTTCCGCAGGACCTGCAGGACATCATCAACCAGTATGGCGGAGAAATGCCCCAGACCTGGGGTGTTCCGGTCGAAGAAATCCAACGTGGCATCAGAAACGGCGTGCGCAAGATCAACATCGATACGGATAACCGCATGGCGTTGACCGGCCAGATCCGCCGCGTTCTCGCCGAAAATCCGGGCGAATTCGACCCGCGCAAATACCTGAAACCGGCGCGCGAGGCGATGGAGAAGCTGTGTGTTGAGCGTCTTGAGGCCTTCAACACAGCGGGCCAGGCGTCCAAGATCACGAAAATTAGCACGCTCGCCGAAATGGCTGCAAAGTATCAGGATGGCAGCCTGGATCCGAAAATCGGCTGACCGGCAGCGAAGCTGGAAAAGAACAGACCATTCACTTTCTTGAAAGAGGGGCCTTGCGTCCCTCTTTTGCCGTCTTTAGGTCATGAACTGACCGGCGGGAGCACCCCGCGTGAAGAATTGCCGCAAGCAGGACCCAAAAAGTGAATCGCCCCCGCCTCTTTCTCGTAACGCCACCACAATTCGACACCAATGATCTGGCAGGAAAACTGAAGACAGCTTTTTCGGGCGGCGATGTTGCGTGCGTTTTGATCTATTTGCCGGACGCCGGAACGAAGGCCATTCAGGATGCTGCGGCGACGCTCGTCCCCGTGATTCAGGAAGGCGGCGCGGCTGCCTTGATCTATAGGGACACGCAGGCCGCCGGGCGCAGCGGCGCCGACGGCGTGCATGTCGACACGTCTCTTGAAGACCTCAAGCTTGCGGTTGAGAGCTTTCAACCGGAACGGATCGTCGGAACGGGCGGAACCAAGTTGAAACACGATGCCATGGAATGGGCGGAAACCGGAGTGGACTATATATTCTTCGGCAAGCTGGATCTGGATGAAAAGGAAAAGGCACACGACAAGACGCTCTCAAGTGCGTCCTGGTGGGCTGAGCTGTTTGAAACGCCCTGTGTGGCGCTTGCCGGCAACACACTGGAAACGCTTGACGAAGTTGCCGCGACTGGAGCGGACTTTGTTGCGTTGAAGGATGCCGTGTGGCAGTCGGAAAGTGACATTTCCGCTGTGATTGCCGAGGCAAACCGGATACTGGACGCCAATCCGTTTGCCGATGTGGATTGAACGACTGACGCCTGTTGAAACGACGGAGTAGACTGATGCCGAAGGAATACGCCTGTGCTTGCAACACACGCCTGGCCGTATTCGCTTTGGCCGCTGCCATGACCCTTTCCGTCTGCGTATCGGATGCAGCCGCGCAGGATACCGACTTCGATGCCGTAGCGACTGGCGAAGGACCCGACAGGACCCCCGCGGTTATTGATGTCACGACACAAAACAAGACATTGTTCGGTATCATCGACGCTGGCCCTCCCGAATTGGACGACAGCAAAACCGCAACGGCAGATACGGCGTATTCGGCATTTCAGCGCGGCTGGTTTCTGACCGCGCTCGGATTGGCGACACCTCTTGCTGAACAGGGTGACAAGGCAGCTCAGGCTCTGCTCGGTGTGTTACACGAAAAAGGTCTCGGCATTGAACTCGACAAGACCAAGGCGGCAGACTGGTACTCGCTGGCGGCGGCAGCCGGTGACAGCGGATCTGCGCTGCAACTCGCGCAGTTTTATCTCCTCGGCACCGGTGTGGAGGTCGACAAGACCAAGGCGGCGGATCTGTTTGAACAGGCGGCCGATGCCGGCAATGCGGCCGCACTCTACAATCTTGCCATCCTATATCAGGAAGGCGAAGGCCGTCCCTTTAACGAGGAAAAGGCCCGTGAGCTCTTGGAACAAGCTGCAAGGCTGAACGATCCGGAAGCGCAATACGCCCTCGGACTGTCCTACCTGGAAGCCCAAAGTGGCCTGAACGATCCAGGCCAGGGCGCCTTCTGGCTCGGGCGGGCGGCCCGTCGCGGACATACCTCGGCCCAGGTCTACTACGGCATATTGCGGCACCAGGGTAAGGGGATCGATCCCGACGAGGCTGAAGCCGCCGACTGGTTCGAGCGCGCAGCAACGGCGGGCAATCCGGTTGCCATGAACCGCCTGGCCCGTGTCTATGCCTATGGCCGGGGACGCGAGCAGGATTTTGCCTCGGCGGCCGGCTGGCATCTGGCTGCGCGCACGCTCGGCGTTCCCGATCTCGGTCTGGACAGAATTGTCGAGACACTCGACGAACAGACCATGGATGAGGCCCGAAAGCTGGCGGAACAGCATTCAACAACGCTCATGGCACCGACGGAAGATCCGGCAGCTGATTCTCCGTAATTCCTCTCCGGGCAGGCCAAACATCGCGGAAATTGCCTTTTTTCCTTGAAACGGTCCTTCTTTTGTGGTGGACAGGCGCGAGCAAATTCTGGCGCCGTGGCTTGTGGCCGCGTCCGCGCTGCTTCAGATCCTAACAATTCATAACATCGGTCGTTCCATGAAAATCAACGGTAACGAAATCAAGCCCGGTAACGTGCTTCAGCATCAGGACACACTGTGGGCCGTCGTCAAAGTTCAGCACGTCAAGCCCGGCAAGGGTGGTGCCTTCGCCCAGGTTGAAATGAAGAACCTGCTCGATGGCCGCAAGCTCAACGAACGCTTCCGCTCTGAAGACAAGGTTGAACGGGTTCGGCTGGAACAAAAGGACTTCCAGTACCTTTACACCCAGGACGACATGCTGATCTTCATGGACACGGAAACCTACGAGCAGCTCGAGCTTCAGTCTGATTTCGTCGGTGATCGCGCTGCCTTTCTGCAGGACGGCATGATGGTCACCGTGGAACTGCATGAGGAACGTCCTATCGGCATCACGTTGCCGCAGCATGTCACGCTGGAAATCAGCGAAGCTGACGCTGTCGTGAAGGGACAGACCCAGTCGTCATCCTATAAGCCTGCACTCATGGAAAACGGCGTTCGCGTGATGGTGCCGCCGTTCATCACCGCCGGTGAGAAGATCATCGTGGACACCGGCACACTGGAATACGTGCGCCGCGCGGACTGATTTCAGGCCCTACCAAGTGACATGGTGCGTCCGGTCCGGCCGGGCGCCGCCCAACAACAAGTGACAATCTATGGCGCGCACAGCACTCCTCAACGTGATGGTTCAGGCCGTGATCAAGGCAGGACGCAGTCTTGTCCGTGATTTCGGTGAAGTGGAAAATCTCCAGGTCTCGCGCAAGGGCCCAGGAGACTTCGTCTCGGCTGCCGACCGTCGTGCAGAGGAGATCCTGCGCGGTGAACTCACCAAGGCCCGCCCGACCTACGGGCTGGTCATGGAGGAAAGCGGCGTCGTCGATGGCACCGACGGCCAGCACCGCTGGCACATCGACCCGCTCGACGGAACCACCAATTTTCTGCACGGCATTCCGATCTTCGCAACTTCGATTGCGCTTGAGCGTGCCGGTGAAATCGTTGCCGGCGTGATTTTCAACCCGGTTATGGACGAGCTCTACACCGCCGAACGCGGCCGGGGTGCTTTTTTGAACGACCGCCGTCTGCGGGTTGCCGGCCGAACAGAATTGCCGGAAATGCTGATCGGTACCGGCATGCCCTTTATCGGTCATGGTGATCACGGCCGCGCCCTGCGCGAGCTTCGGTATGTCATGCCGGAAGTCTCCGGTGTCCGCCGTGCAGGTGCTGCGGCGCTCGATCTTGCCTGGGTTGCCTCGGGCCGTCTGGACGCATTCTGGGAGCACAATCTGAACTCCTGGGACATTGCGGCCGGTATTTTGATGGTTCGCGAAGCGGGCGGCTTCGTCAGCGATCTGCAGGGCAAGAACAAGATGCTGGAAACAGGTGACGTGCTTGTCGGCAACGAATATGCCCACAGACAGCTCCTCCGGCTCTTGAAACAGGCTGAAGCAGCGGTTTAGGACGCAGCCCCCTTCAAAAGAGCCCGTATGCTGGACGCGGCACGGGCCGTGTACTAGCGTGATTCCCCGGCGATTCGATCATTTGTCAGGAGAGACAGTCTCGGCTTGGCGGCGATACTCCCGCAGTCGCGACTGGCATTCACGTTGAGCAACACAAAGCCCTTGCCCAAGCTTCCCGTTGCAATGACGGACGACATCGTTGCGTCTTCCACCGACGGCATCATTACGATCGACCCGCAAGGCATCCTGACATCTTGCAACCCGCGCGCTGAGAAGATTTTCGGATTGAGCGCGGGAGAGATTGTTGGGAAGACCGTCGCCGAAGTCTTTCTCCCGTTGCAGGACCTTGATGACTTCACCGACTGTGTCCTGGAGGCGGTCCGCCAACCTGAGCTGGAACACATTGCCGCAATCAGCCTGAAGCGTGAAAACACCGTTCTTCACCTCAACGTTCGTACCGTTTTGTTGCACCGGCGCGACTCGGACGAGCGCGTCGGCGTGCTGGTTATGCTGTCAGACGAAAGCGAACGGGTTGAATTGCTGACAAAGACGGCTGAACGCGAAAAGGAACGCGCGGCGACCGGGCGCTTCATCGTCGCGATTCTGACGATCTTCAGTCTTTTCACACTGGTTCTGGAGCCGATCCAGAAGCTGGCACGCGCGCAGTTCTACGATCTCGGTCCGGTTATCGCGTTGTTGACGCTTGTGATAATCGCCTACTACATAAACCGCTGGGCTGCGCCACATTCGACCGCCTTCAAGCTGAATCTCCGCCCCAAGCCGCGTTATGTCATCGAGAGTATCTTGTGGTCGCTCGGGTTCTGCGCCGCAATGACGGTCGGAAAGTACTTGTTCCTCTCCGCAACGGGCGCTGATAGCCAGACAAGCGCGCTGTTTTCTTTTCTGGTTCTGGACGATGGAACGCAGGTCCGATCTCCAGGGCTCTTTGCGACTGCCCTGTCCATCTACCTTTTTTCTGTGCTCGTTCAGCAGTTTGCGATGCGGTGCGCCATACAGGCCCCGTTGCAGAGTTTTCTGACAGGCGTCATCGGGCCTGCCGGATGGATCGCCAACCTGGTCTCAACGCTGCTTTTTGCTGTCCTGCACGCACATCTCAATCCGGTCGTATCGCTTGCGGTAATCGCACCCTCACTTTTGTGGGGATGGCTGTTCATGCGCTCGGGCAGCGTCGTGACGCCCATCATCTCCCATGCGATCATAGGGGTCTACGCGATCTTCGTCCTCGGCGTTTTTGCGGGACTGGATCAAGTGTGACAATGCGATAAGGCGGAATTGAAAAACACGAACGTGAAAACAAAACGTCGCCCGAAAATTCTGATCGTAAACGCGTATGTCGATCCCTGGCGATCTGCGGCACCCATGCGTCTTTTCATCCCTCGGGCCATGGCCCCCTACTATCTCGCCGGCAGGTTTTCGTCCGCACGCGCCGATGTGCGTGTCTATGACGAGGTCTATCATGGCGCCATGCTGGCACCCCGGCATTTCGGCTGGCCCGACCTCGTGGTCTTTACAGGCCTGACAGCTGCCTTTGACAGAGCAAGGCAACTCTCCGCTTACTTCCGGAATGCAAACCCCAAAGTCTGTGTGGCCATCGGCGGACCGATCGCCCGGGCCTTCCCAAGAGCCTGTGCCGACGTGTTTGACCATGTCTGCGCGGGCGACGTTGAATCGCTCGATGACCTGATTGACGATGTCCTCGGAGCCGATTTGCGAGCCGAAGACCCCGCGCCGCGATTTGATCTCGCGGGATGGTCGTTTGGCCTTGGCTTTGTCGAGACCACAAAGAACTGCAACTTCAATTGCTCATTTTGTTCGTTGACGGGAGAAGGAAGAGCGTATCAGCCCTACTCCACCCAAGAGATTTCAAGTCAGTTGGATGCCACCGGCCGTCGGTCCATGCTCATGGTTCTCGACAACAATTTTTACGGCAACAACCGTGGAGACTTTGAGCGAAGGGTCAGACTGCTCGGTGAGCGCTGGCGCCGCGGCGACTATCGCGGTTGGGGCGCACTGGTGACCGGGGACTTCTTCAAGAACCCGGACAACCTCGCCATGGTCGCCGCAAATGGATGCAAGGCACTCTTTTCCGGCGTTGAGTCTCTCGATCCCGAGGTTCTCAGAAACTACAACAAGCGTCACAGCCTGTCTTCGGACCCTCGGTCTCTGGCGCGCTTGTGCGCAGAACACGGTGTGCTTTTCGACTATGGCATGATGCTCGATTTCGGCCGGCAGACCGTCGATGAGGTCGATACGCAGATCGACGCCGTGCTCGACAGTATCGAAACACCGCTCCCTGCCCTCCTGTCCCTGACCATTCCAATCCCGGGCACGCCGCACTTTGAGGAAACGGCGCGGGCGGGCCGGCTAATGCCAAATCTCCGCCTGAGCGATCTTGACGGGCAGAAGCTGGTCGAGTGGCCGAAGGAACCTCTGGAGCGTGTCGTTCCCTTTCTGGCCGACCTGCTCCAGTTCCGCGGCCGCAAGACCGCACTCGCGCGCCATGCGATAAGACATGCCTGGTCTCAAAGGGCTTCCGTCGATCGCCTCCAGACGACGATCAGCATGATCGGTCCCCTGGTGCGCTTCTGCGGCGGGATGCGCATCGGCAGTCTTCGCCAGATGTGGCACACTTGGCAGGAGCCGAAACGGACCTTTTGCGCCATGAGCGATCCACTCGGGGTTTCATATCGCCCGTCACATCGTCTGGACGCAAAGTTCGCTGCGGATTTCGAACCGCTTTATCTCACCGACGCAAAGGGCAATCCAACCGAAAGCGTCGAGTGGAAAACCCCTCCGCCGGCCAAACTGAAGTCTGTTGCAAATGCCGGTGCGGTTTTTGGTGCCCCGGTAAATTAGTAAAGGGCACCGGCACACAGGTCACAGCGATTTCGAGACCTCCCGCGAAACCTACTTGGCCTGCATGTTCGCGACCATCTTCAGCACCTGGCGGCGTGGCATCAATGGCGTGAGCCAGTTCAGCATCATTGAAAGCTTTGGATCGTTGATGGCAATCAACTCGCCTTTCATCATCGCATCATAGCCGCACTTCGCAACGGATGCCGGTGTTGCGCCCTTTTGGTTCGCAAGGCCTGTGCCGGCAAGATCTGCGGTCGCCACAAACTCCGTGTTGACCAGCCCGGGGCATAGCGCCGTTGACGTGATGCCATACTTGCGCATTTCCTGGTCGATGGCTTGGCTGAACGAGGTAACGAAAGCTTTTGTCGCAAAATAGACGGCCTGGTAGGGGCCTGGCATGAAGCTGGCTGTCGAGGAAACCTGCAGCATCTTGCCGCCATTTCTGGCCTTCATGTCATTTCCGAACAGGTGACTGAGCGTCACGAGCGCAGAGATGTTCAGATCAATCATCGCCTGATCCTTCGCAAGGTCGCGCCCCAGAAAGCTGCCGTGCCCGCCAAAACCCGCATTGTTGATCAAGATGTCGACGTCGATGTTTTGCGCTTTTACGGTGTTGAACAGTTTCGTGGCTTCTTCGGGAGACCCGATGTCCTGGGCGATCACCAAAACACTGACACCGTGGGCATTTTCCAACTCTGCCTTGAGCGCCTCAAGCGGCTCTTGCCGCCGGGCGACGACAACAAGATCGCCACCTTTTTTGGCATGATAGCGAGCGAACTCCATTCCGATACCGGAGGACGCTCCGGTAATAAGCGCTGTGTTTGGCATGTTTTTCTCCTGAAAAAGTCAACGACTGTTGACTTGGGAGATAGTGTCGCCTGATCACAAAGTCAACAGTCGTTGACAAATTTCTCCCAAGCGTCTAGTCGGAGGGCATGGGCAAGTCAGTCTCAACAAAAGAAAAACTCATTCACACGGCCAGGGACCTGTTCTGGACGCGCGGCTATTCGAATGTCTCTGTCCGCGACATCACCGGTGCCGCCGGTGTAGATGCGGCGCTGGTATCACGCTATTTCGGAGGCAAGCAGGGTCTGTTCGAGGCGACGCTGGCCGAAATCCCGACCTGGGAGCCGCTGATGGCAGCACCGGAAGATCTCCTTCAAAAGGCCGCAGAAAGTTTTGCGCACCCCTTTGATCCGGAAAGGGACGCTGCAAATGTTTTCACCATGCTCCTGGCAAATGTCATTGATCCCGAAATGGGCGACATGATCCGCGGCATGGTGCAACAAAAGCTTGCCGATCCGCTTGCTGAAAAGCTGGGGGGTGCGCAAGCGCAGGAACGGGCCGCGCTGCTCCTGGCGATCCTTTTCGGCGTTTCCTTGATGAGGAAAAACTTTCAATTGGAGGCCCTGGCAGACAAAACCCCGGAAGCTTTGTGCACGCTGCTCACGCGCTTGGGCCAGACAGCTCTCGAACCCGAAAACGCAGATAGCAGATCTTGAGCGAATCTGACCCTGGGGTCCGTACCCAAGAGCCTCACGCTGCCTGTTTTGCGAGAGACAGCAGTTTGCTTGAAAACTTCGACACCTTTCCGCCGCCTGGAATGGATTTCAGACATGCGACTGTCTCCGGCCGGTCGGGTGCCGTCCCCGCCGCAACATGCAACTCGTAGAACAGCTCCAGCATGCCACCCATATCCCGCGGGCACTGCTCAGCCGGAAAATCCAGGATGAAAGCGATCGCTTCACGAACGTGAGCGGAGGCACCTGCCTGTGCCATGGCGGCGAACCCTTTTGTCCATCGCGTCGTCGGCAACGCACCGGACAGCATGAACGTCTTGACCGCTTCTGCAAACAGCGTGGTTGCCAACCGTCCCTCTGAAAGAAGGCTCACAGCAGCCTCTCCCGCAAGGGAGGTTACCGACTTGTCCTCGACAGCCATGTAGTAAGCAAGCACCCCGGCTCCGAGCGGGCCGACATCAGGCCCCGGCCGGAAAAACGGCTCCAGGTAAGCACGCGTATGATTGTCCGTCAGTTTTTGCCAGACATCCTGATGAAGCATCGCTTGCCGGAAGAACAGATCCGGCGCAGCCGGGCGCACGAGTGACGCCCAGGCGACATCTGCAAACGAGTGTCCGCAATCAAGAAGCGGGTAGGATCGGTTAGCGCCAGATTGGACAGGCGCCGAGCGGCGCATGTTACTCTCTTCGCTCAGCTCCGGTGTGATAGGCACCTCGATCTTGACCCAGAAATAGTCGCCACCCGGGCTCTCTTTCCGAATGACATTCAATTTCATTTTCGCAGCTATGCCGCAGTCCGGCAGAGGCTTCTCGAAGAGCGACACAACGCGCTTGTCTTCTGCGATGGGCCGTCTCGCGCACCACGCCGCCGCCCACAATTCCGGGGTCGGGCCCACATCCACATCCTGCCCCATCGCATAGGCAACCGCCCGCTCTGCTTCGGAAGTACGCGGCAAGTCTTCAAGGGTGCTCCGGTCCTCGCCGCCAAGGCGCATGAGCGCCAGCGACAGATCGGCGATGCCGGGGGTTTCACCAGCACGATGGTATTCCGCCAGTCTTGCCAAGAGCTGGCTGGCACTGACCGTCCCGGAGCTGTCGCTCGGCAACGAGAGCAGCGGAAGAGAACTGCCGGCCAGAACGCGGTCTGTCATTTCCGCGTTCCGGGCAAGGTGCAGACTTTGGACCCTGGTGTCTTCGGTCTGCCGGCGGTAGTCGCCATTGTCTTCCTCGCGCCGCAGCAACTCCATTGCCGTGCCCTCGCTCAGCGCAAGACCGGTGAGCGCAAGAACGGCGCGGATTTCTGTATCACCCGGTTTCTTCCAGACTTGTCTGGCGCGTTTCTTAAGTGGCGACAGGACCGTCTCGTCCTTCCGCAACTCCACTCCAAACCGCGAGATGCCGTCAACGGCTCGCTCGACTTCGAACGGGTCGCGAGGCGCCTCAAGAACCTTCAGGAACAGGGCAAAAGCTTCCTGTGCGCTGTTGACCGGCAGGATTGGCGGCACCGCTGGTGCATCCGGCACAAGGACGTCTTCGGCCACGACCTGCTGCGTTGTGGTTCCCACCATGGTCGCGATCCGGGTCCGAACTGATGGGGCGACCAAATCGACGTAGTCGGACAAGACTGCACGGACATCCTCCCGCGCGCCCTGATCCAGCTTTTCAATGAGATCCAGCGCCTTTCCCTGCACGCCCGGATCTTCAGAGACCAGAGCGAGCGACGCCGCGTGTGCTGCCTCGGAGCTGATCGATGCGTCGCGCTTTGCCGCCTTCTCGACAAGCTTCAATGCGGCAAGCGCAGGCCCCTTCGCGCGAGCCTGCAGAACGGGTTCCAGATTTGACAGTAAATGAGCTGGCTCAAGAGCAGACACCTTTTCCAGCGCCTGCACATATTTCAACGCAAACGAAACGGTCGGTGGCACTGAAGACGACAACAGCGATATGTAGCGTTCAGCGCGCGCGGCGATCTCCGCCTCGGTCGGTTCAAGTGCCGAATGGAAGCGGGAATACCAGCCGGCCCGGTACTGCCCGAAATCCCGATCCAGCGCATCGAGGGACGCGTCGAGCAGTCTCTGCCGGTCGAGCCTCCCTTCCGCTGCATAGTTGATCAGTCGGGCGGACCAGGTAGTCATGCCCTGCTTGGCGAACTTGTCGTGGTTGGCCAGACTGAATTCACCACTGCCTTCAACCTCGAAAAAACGCCACACGTCCCGGGACAGAAGGACCTCTTCGTCGATGCCCCAGCGTTCGTGCCAGAGACCGTAATATCCGAGAATAATCGCATCGCTCTCCGGCCGGCTTGCCAGTCCGTTCTGCCACAGCGGCGCCACGGCTCCGATTGCGTGCGGGTTGTTCTCGACCTCGTAGTCGACAAGGCCCTGAGCCCAGTCGAGAGCGAGGATATTGAAAACGTCTTCGATCGGAACGGATGACGGTATGGGAACATAGCCGAGCTTTTTGAATTCCGACAAAGTCGCAGTCGCGAACAGCCCCACGACCACGGCATCCGGATCGCGCGGTTTTTTGCCTTTGCTTTTGTCATGCTGAAAGCCAAACAGGACGTGGTCAGTGTAGAGCTTGGCAACCGCTTTCGCATGCTTGCGCCGCTCTGAGGCCGGGATCGCAGCCAGAGCATCAAGGGCGGCGCGCGCCTTGTTCCTGGTCAGGATCGAAAGAAACTCTTCGTCGTTCATTCCTGCGTCTCCAGTTGCAGTTCAACTGCCAGAACGTGTTTGCATGGGCCCCGCTGGCGACCGTTCCTGGCGAACCAGGGACAAGTACACTGCCATCCCTCGTCACTTTGGCTTACGCTGTGAACGGCGCCCTCACTCGCGACCTTCGCTCCCGAAGCTGTCAGCGTCACCGCCCCGTTCTCAACCAGCTTTTTCGCTGCTTTCAGACGCGGATTGAGTGTGTCGAGCGGCGCCAGATCGAACGGAAGGACGCGGTGGAAATAGCCGTTCCGGCTGAGGTCGAAGCCGACCAGCCCTCTGGACGCGAGTTCCGCAAGGGCATGTTCGACGGCATGGCGGTCCAATCCTGTCGCATCGGTCAGGGAGCCGACGTCGATCTGGTCCTGCCAATTGAGTTGCGCCAGAAGTGCTGAAACAGCGTCACCACCCGATTTTGCCATGCCCGACAGAGTACCGCCGTCTCCCGAGAAGCCGCGCCAAGGCTCGGCGTTCAGAACCAGCCAGAAACGCTGAGTACCGAAATCGAGGGCCCATGCGCTTGCACCGGTCGAATCTGAAACGAAAACTTCCAATCCCTCAGACCGGCTGATCATTGGCTCCAGAACACGCAGCCTGTGGCTGCCGCACAACGGGATCGCACTTTCACTTTGGCGTGCCGCCATATGCACAGCGCCATTGCGCAAAGAGAGCCATTGAGCCTGATCGTTTTTCCCGCGGGGCAACGCCCGCAAAAAACGCTGAGCCGCAACACGTGGCAATCGAAACGCTGGCCGCATCTGCGACAGAACAACCTGAACTTCGGCAAATCCCTTAATCCAGCGCAGCGGCAATGGGACTTTCTTTTCGACGATCTTCTTGTTGTTCCGGGTGATACCGACCGCATCTTCCTCGATCGAGAGCCTCAACTCCGTGTCTTTTCCGACATTTGCGAGCGCTGCGCGCAGGTCCGGGCCGAAGTCGACATTTGTGGTCCCGTTCCGGCGATAGGAGACGTCGAGCGCACCTTCGTTCAAGTCCATCCGCGCGTAAGCGCTGCAACAGGCAGAGAACCCCTCGAACCGCACCGCGCCTGGACTGACGGTTGCAACCGGATCAGCCTCGCGCAGGATCCTTGCCAGCATCGAAGGAGGGACGTAGTAGCGCGCCCCCACCGTTTCGGAGACTGCCCTTAATCCTTTGGCAGTCACATCTGGAAAGAGAGCGCGTGCTTCGAGATAGCGTTCGGCTCTGTCAGGTGCCGCACCACTGTCGCTGACAAGACAAAGCTGATCAGCTGCAGCGGTTGTCACATATTCAGAACTGCGTGCGTAGCGGTAGGTTTTGTCAATTGCGGGCAAAATTCGGGTTTCCCGTACGGACCAAGAAACAACCGCTTGTTTTTGGCGCTTTGCAATTAAATTGAAGTGAATTTCACAATTACAATTGTCTCAACCTTCTCTCCGGCGGTCCCGGAAGCGTCCACCTTCAGATTGGATATCGCAGCAACGCGGCAACCGGGGCAGAACCCGGCAGGTCTTCCTGCCGTACGCTGTTGACCTCGCCGCCGGTCCGGATAACGCGGCAGGCAATCTCCGACAGCACGTCATAGCTGTCCGGGCTCTTGGATTCTGAATAGCTGATCGCTCCGGACAGATCATCCACGCGTCCGGGAAGCGCTGTCTCCATGTTCACCAGAAGCGTCTCGACGCCACCATTTGTCGCCAGCCTCGCAATCTCGCTGATGCTGTCGGTTGCCCGCCGGTCGTCGACGCGGCCGGCATACGTATCGCGAACACTTTCAAGCAGAGCCTCATAATAGGAGTCGAGCAAACTCCGCGAGGCTGCAGCGATCTCGGCGTCCGTGCTGTCCTCGGCAATGCCTTCCGCATGCCCATGCAGCACGTTGTCATAATTGCAGACGGACAAGAAAATCGATCTCAATGGCTCAAGCGCAATAAGGATAAGCGGTACATCGCTGCCCGCCAGCAAGGAGCGCATCGCAGCGTCGACACGTCTTGAATAGGCCAGAAGATGCACCTTTTGGCCTTCGCTTCCTTGCAAACGCCCCTTCGGCGACCGACCGAGAATGCTGGCCTTTCCGGCGACGCTGGCAGCGTCGGTCGGCATGTCAGGCACCTTGATTTCACCCGCAGGACGATCGCCGGTTATCTCAATCACACGTGCACCGTTTTGTCCCAGCACGAGAGCAATGGCATGGTGCGGAAACGCAACGGCGCGCAGCAGAGGGGTCAGATGAAACCTGTCCGAAACCTCAACGGCATCGCTCAGGTGATTGGGCAGACGAAATGTCTTGATCCTGTCTGGCGTCGCAAAGACCACAAGGCTCTCGGACTGGTGCGCCCAGAACTCATCGTCGTCGGAAATATCGGCCAGGCTGGCTTCAAGCGCCGCATAGTCAGACTTGGAAATCAGCCCTTCGTCGATCTGCTGCAGGGCATCATGCGCGAGATTGGAAAACTTGATCCGATCCTGCTGGGCTTCCTGCGTTACAGGCGTTGTTCTCAAGGAAAAACTCAGGCTCGCCGGATGGCGTTTTTGCGCCAGTCTTTTGATGTCGGCAAGGGAAGGAATATCGACGTAACGCATGTTGGGCGTCCCTTAAATACCTTGAAAAACAAAGAAGCAGGCGGTGGTCACGGACTTCTGTTGGTGCAACTCCTGGCCAAACGTCTCAAGGAAAGATGACATTTGCATGTGAATTGCGGTGCCAAAGTTGCAAAGGAACATGTTCTTTTTTGGAAATTGAAAGACCGGCCTCAAGCCGTCCAGTATTTTGGTTGGCGGCGCTCAAGCGGTTCACTCTGAACGCTGTCGTCCAGGCGAAAAACCGCCGCCAAAACCCGTCTTTCCAGGCTTTCCAGACATTATTGACCCCTTGCAGCGATAAGAGGTTTCCAAGGCGTTAAAAATCACGCTATCAAGGAGTTACCTTCATAGTAGGTGATTGATTGCGCAATATGGCCCGTGAATTTGACCCCTACAGCCTGTCCAGCCCGAGGGCGTATCTGACTTTCATGATCATCTTTCTGGTGATCGTCGCCTTCATTGCCTTCATCCTGTTTCCGCAAATCTCCACTGCCTTCCTAAGCAACCCCGGGCTCAACGGCCTGATCGTTCTGGTTGGCGTTTTCGGAGTGCTCCTGCTGTTCGGCAGGGTAATCCGGCTATTCCCGGAAATTTCATGGGTCAACAGTTTCCGGATGGGTGATCCGGCACTCGACACCCGCTCCCCGGTTCTGCTGGCGCCGATGGCAGCCCTTCTCGGCAACAAGGCCGGCGACATGGCCCTGACG
Source organism: Roseibium sp. MMSF_3544 (assembly GCF_030732845.1). Taxonomy (GTDB): domain Bacteria; phylum Pseudomonadota; class Alphaproteobacteria; order Rhizobiales; family Stappiaceae; genus Roseibium. The sequence continues at coordinate 111,552 of NZ_JASHKA010000010.1, read as the reverse complement.
CCGACGACCGCAAGATCGATTCTCGATTCCATCGGCATGCGCCTGGAAGAATCGCGTGAGATGTCCCGCTATCTCACCGGGCTTCTCGTTTTCCTCGGCCTGCTTGGCACCTTCTGGGGGCTCTTGCAGACCGTCAGCTCGGTCGGTGCAACCATCCAGTCGCTTGACGTCGGATCGGGCGACGCGAACGTTATTTTCGAAGACCTCAAGGCCGGGCTGGAAGCCCCGCTCTCCGGCATGGGAACGGCGTTTTCGTCGTCACTTTTCGGTTTGACGGGATCGCTTGTCCTCGGCTTTCTAGACCTGCAGGCGGGTCAGGCACAGAACCGGTTCTACAATGAACTGGAAGACTGGCTCTCCACCGTCACCGATATTGATCCGGAAGACGGCATGTTCGGCACGCCGGATTCGCCAGGCGTCGAGCAGATCCAGGCCTCCATCCAGTCCCTGCAGAAGAGCATCGAGGAAGGCGGCAGCAAGAATGCCAGCCAGGCGATGGCCAATCTTGCCGAAGGCATCCAGGGGCTCGTCAAACATGTGCGCTCCGAGCAGCAGATGATGCGCGACTGGGCCGAAACCCAGGGTGAGCAGCAAAAGAAGATCGAGGGATTGCTGACCTCGATTTCCGCAGCGTTCGACCGCGCGAAGGAGTAAGGATCAATGGCCGCAGGACTGCGCGCCCGCCGCCGCGCCCAGACAACGGATTACTGGCCCGGCTTCGTCGATGCGATGGCCACGCTCCTGCTCGTGATCATTTTCCTGCTGTCGATTTTCATGATCGCGCAGTTCTTCCTGTCCCAGCAGCTTTCCGGCCGGGACACCGTCTTGAACCGGCTGAACGCCCAGATCAGCGAATTGACCGAATTGCTGGCGCTGGAGCGCGCAACGTCGGGCGAACTCGAGGACACGATCCTGGGTCTGCAGGCAAGTCTGTCCGACGCGGAAGCCGAGCAATCGCGCCTCCTAGGTCTTCTGGAAAACAGTTCCGGAGCAGCCGATGCCGCTGGCGGCCGTGCCGCGCAGCTTGAAAACCTGCTCGACGACGAACGGCAGGTCAGCCAGCAGGCGCTCGCACAGGTGGAGCTTCTCAACCAGCAGATCGCTGCCCTGCGTCGCCAGATCGCGGCAGCCAATGCCGCGCTTGAAGCCTCCGAAGCCAAAGAAGCCGAGAGCCAGGCAAAGATTGCCAGCCTCGGCCGCCGTCTCAACGCCGCACTCGTCCAACGGGTTCAGGAGCTCTCGCGCTACCGGTCCGACTTCTTCGGCCGCCTGCGCGAAATCCTTTCGCAGCGTTCCGATATATCCGTTGTTGGTGACCGTTTCGTCTTCCAGTCGGAAGTTCTGTTTGATTCCGGTTCTGAGGACATCAATCCCGCAGGTGAACAGGAACTCGACAAGCTTGCCGAGGCGATCCAGGAGTTAAGCGCTCAGATACCCGACGAAATCAACTGGGTGCTGCGCGTTGACGGTCACACGGATGCACGTCCTCTTTCGGGCGCAGGCCGCCTGCGCAACAACTGGGAACTCTCCGCCGCCCGCGCGATCTCAGTTGTCCGTTATCTGATCGAGAAAGGCGTTGATCCCAAGCGCCTGGTCGCTGCCGGTTTCGGCGAGTTCCAGCCGCTCGAGGAGGGGGAAACCCCGGACGCGCTCGCGAAGAACCGCCGCATCGAGTTGAAGCTCACAGAGCGCTAGGTCATCGTTTCACCAAATATCACTGCGCTCGGGCTTCATTCCGCGATTGAACAAGGCAAGGCCACGGATCGGGATAGGGGTTATCAATGCGCGCGTTTTGTGGACCGCTGTTAGCGCAAACCCTCGTTGATGCTCTTTAGAACCCGGCTGCCCGGACACAGCTCGTCCATGCCCAGGCTGTTCAGCGGTTTGCTGGCAAGTTCCAGGACCTGGTTGAGATCCTGCGAGTTCGGATCGAGGTACAAGAGCCCGGTCAGGACCTTTCCAGTGCTGTTGGCCTTTTGCAGGGCCATCAGCGCGTCTTCTCGGCTATCGGCCTTGTAGTCCTTGCGTGCCTTGAGAAGATGGATAATCGATCCATCGTGGAGCGTCACCGTCTGGCTGGACCCTTCCTTGTACTGGGTCCTGATCTCCTCGCGCATCGGTACGAAGTCGATCGGCATCGCGTCGAGATTTTCACGCGTGGCGGCGTAGCTCTTCGTTGAGCCGACATTGTTGGCAAAGGTCACGCATGGCGAAACGACATCGATAAAGGCAAACCCACGGTGCGCCATGGCTGCGCGGATGAGCGGCTCGAGCTGCTCCTTGTCGCCGGAAAAACTGCGTCCGACAAAGCTTGCACCCTGCAGAACCGCGAGACTGGCCAGGTCAATCCCGTCAAACGGATTTTTCGTACCGTATTTGCCAACCGAGCCGAGATCGGCTGTCGCGCTGTCCTGACCCTTGGTCAATCCGTAACAGCCGTTGTTGGCGACGATATAGGTCATGTTGACGTTGCGCCTGATCAGGTGAACGAACTGACCCATGCCGATGGAGGCTGTGTCGCCGTCACCGGAAACGCCGAGATAGATCAGATCCCGGTTGGCAACGCTGGCACCCGTTGCGACTGACGGCATTCGCCCGTGCACGGAATTGAACCCGTGGCTCCTGCCCAGAAAGTAGGTGGGCATCTTGGAGGAACAGCCAATGCCGGACAATTTGGCGATCCGGTGCGGCGGGATGGCGGAGAGGAAACAGGCATTGCGGATGGCCGCCGAGATGCTGTCGTGTCCGCAGCCTGCACACAGCGTCGAAACGGCGCCGTCGTAATCGGCAACGGTGTACCCAAGCTCGTTTTTCGGCAGTTTCGGATGCTGGAATTTCGGCTTGTAGTAGGACATCAGGCGGTCTCCGGATGCAGCTTGACAATGTCGGCACTGGTCGCATTCAGCGCCTGACGGATCTGGCGGGCGATTGTGCGCGCCGTTATCGGTGTCCCGGAGTAATTGAGAACCGACGTCAGTTTGTCAGGGGCAATATGACACTCGTTCATGATCAGCTGGCGCATCTGGCCATCGCGATTCTGTTCGATCACGAACACGAGGTCATGCTCGTGAACGAAGGCGTCGAGGCTTTCGTGGAAGGGAAAGGCGCGGATCCGCATGACGTCAATCGGATACCCTTCATCGGCCAGGATTTCGACCGCCTCATAGGACGGTGAGGCCGACGTGCCGAAAAAGAGCGCACCGAGCTTCAGCTTGGTCTTCGGTTTCGCCACCGGGATCGGGTCATGAACCTTGGGCACGGGAACGTAGGACTTCGCGGTTTCGAACTTGCGCAAAAGCCGGTCCACGTTCTGAACGTAATCCTCGCCCTTTTCGGAATAAATCGCCATGTCGTTCTTGGACGAGCCTCGTGTGAAGAATGCACCCTTGTCCGGATGCGTGCCGGGCAACGTGCGGTAGCAGATGCCGTCACCGTCCACGTCGACGTAACGTCCCCAGCTCTGCGCAGTGTCCAGCGCGTCCGCGTCCAGCACCTTGCCGCGGCTCATTTCATAATTGTCGTCCCATTCGAGCGGCGGCGACATCCAGTCGTTCATGCCCAAATCCAGATCCGACATCATGATGACCGGTGTTTGCAGCTGTTCTGCAAGATCAAAGGCCTCAACGGTCATGTCGAAACATTCGCGCGGCGTCGCCGGGAACAAAAGAACGTGTTTCGTATCGCCATGGCTGGCATAGGCGGCCGCGAGAATGTCCGACTGCTGACTGCGGGTCGGCATGCCGGTGGATGGGCCGGATCGCTGGACATCGATCAGGACGACCGGCAACTCCGCGAAATAGGCAAGACCCAGGAATTCACTCATCAGGGAAAGCCCCGGTCCGGATGTCGCGGTGAAGGCCCGCGCCCCGTTCCAGCTGGCGCCGACGACGATGCCCATAGCGGCCAGTTCGTCCTCGGCCTGAATGATCGCGAAGTTGCGTTTGCCCGTACCCGGGTCGATCCGCATTCGCTCTGCATATTTCGAGAAGGCGTCGACCACCGATGTTGACGGAGTGATCGGATACCATGCCGCAACCGTCGCCCCGCCATAGATGGCTCCGAGCGCCGCTGCAGTGTTTCCGTTCATCAGAATATGCTTGCTCTCGCGGATATGCGGAGCGTCGATAACGCTCGGATCCAGCCGGATCGGCAGCGGACACTTGAAGTTTTCCTGGGCGAACTGATAGCCCATTTCCAGCGCGTGCACGTTCGGCGAGATCAGCTTTTCCTTGCCCTTGAACTGATCGTTCAAGAGATCCTTGAGGATCGAGAACTCGATATCGAGGAGCGCCGCCAGGGCACCGACATAAACCACATTCTTCAAGAGCTGCTGAAGCCGCGCGACCTTGAACTCGCGCATGCACATTTCCGTCAGCGGGATGCCGAAGGTGGTGATGTCGTCGCGCTTCAGATGCGGTGCCAACGGCCGCGTTGAATCGTAAACGAAATACCCGCCCGGCTCGATGCTGGCGATGTCGTCTTCCATCGTCTGCGGGTTCACGCACAGCATCAGGTCGACACCGCCGCGTCGGCCGAGATAGCCCTTGGCACTGACCCTCACCTCATACCAGGTTGGTAGTCCCTGGATATTGGAGGGGAAGATGTTGCGCGGGCTGACCGGCACGCCCATCCGGAAGATCGCCTTGGCGAACAGGTGGTTGGCCGATGCCGACCCGGTCCCGTTGACATTGGCGAATTTGACCACGAAATCGTTGACGCCCTTGATCTGCTTCATTTGACATCCACCAGGTTGGGCGTCGCCTTGGCCGTGTTGTAGAAGAACATCTGCATATCCCAGGCCGCGGTCGGACATCGCTCGGCGCACAGGCCGCAATGCAGGCAGACATCCTCGTCCTTGACCATGACACGACCGGTGGGCAGCGTGCCGGAGACATAAAGATCCTGTTCGGTGTTGTCCGCGGGCACCAGCAGTTTGGCGCGCAATTCCTTTTCGGGCGCATTCTGCGTGAAGGTGATGCAATTGGTCGGGCAGATGTCCTGGCAGGCATCGCACTCGATGCAGTTGGAATCGGTAAACACCGTTTGCGCGTCGCAGTTCAGGCAGCGTTCCGCCTCAATGAAAGCGGCTTCCGCATCAAAGCCCAGCTCAACTTCCACCATGCGGTCGTTGAGTGATTTTTTCAGATCCTCCAGCGGCACAATCTTGCGCTCGTCGGTAATCGGAATGGAATCATAGCTCCATTCGTGAATGCCCATCTTCTGGCCAATCAGTGTGACGTGCGGCGGCGGACGCTTGGACAGGGTCTTGCCCTGGCAATAAAAGTCGATCGAGACCGCTGCCTTGTGGCCATGAGCCACCGCGGTGATGATGTTCGAAGGTCCAAAGGCGGAATCGCCGCCGAAAAACACTTCCTTGCGGGTCGACTGGAAGGTCTCGTCGTCGTTGATGATCGGCGTACCCCAGCTTGTAAAACGGATGCCGGTTTCCTTTTCGATCCATGGAAAGGCATTTTCCTGGCCGATGGCGACCAACACGTCGTCGCACGGGTAAAATTCCGGCTCCTCTCCGGTCGGTACCAGCTCCCGGTGCCCATCCTTGTGATAAACCGGCTGGACTTTGTCGAAGGTCATGCCGACCAGCTTGCCATTCTCGAGCACAAATTCGCGCGGCACATGGTTGTCGATGATCGGGATGCCTTCGTGAATGGCATCTTCCTTTTCCCAGGGCGAGGCCTTCATCTCGGCAAACGGGCTGCGCACGATCACCTTGACGTCCTCGCCGCCAAGCCGGCGCGAGGTACGGCAGCAGTCCATGGCGGTGTTGCCGCCCCCCAGCACAATCACGCGCTTGCCGATTTCCTTTGTGTGTTCAAAAGCGACATTGGCCAGCCAGTTGATGCCGATATGGATATTGGCATCCGCTTCCTTGCGGCCGGGCAGCTTGGGCAGGTCGCGCCCGCGCGGTGCGCCGGAACCAACGAAGATCGCGTCGTACCCCTTGTTGAGCATCTCGGCCATGCTGTCGACATAGGTGTCGAACACGGTTGTGATGCCGCCCATGTCAAGAATGTAACCAATCTCCTCGTCGAGCACGCTTTCCGGCAACCTGAACGAGGGGATCTGGCTGCGCATGAAGCCGCCGCCCTTGGCTTGCTCATCATAAAGGTGCAGCTCATAGCCGAGCGGGGCGAGATCGCGGGCAACCGTCAGCGACGCCGGACCGGCACCGATCAGGGCGATCTTCTTGCCGTTGGGTGGCCCCGCCTTGGGCAGCATCCCGGCGACCTCGTCCTTGAAGTCGGCGGCAACACGTTTCAGGCGGCAGATCGCAACTGGCTCTTCTTCCACCCGTCCGCGCCGGCAGGCCGGCTCGCAAGGCCGGTCGCACGTGCGGCCAAGTACGCCCGGAAAGACGTTGCTTTCCCAGTTGATCAGATAGGCGTCGGTGTAGCGCTGCTGGGCGATCAGGCGAATATAGGCCGGCACCGGCGTGTGCGCCGGACAGGCATATTGGCAGTCGACGACCTTGTGAAAATATTCCGGATTCGTCGCGTCTGTGGCTTGCACGTCCTTGTCCTCCCTGATCAAGGCCAATGCATTTGGCTGACTGAAATTAAAGCCTGTTGCTAGGCGTCGTGTAAAGATTGCTTTGTATGTTCAATGACATTTTGTGAATTGGGGGGACTTTGGAGGCGCGTAAATGCGCTCAGGTTTTCAGATCACGAACGTAAAGATGATCCGGATAATCGTAGCCCGGAAACATGATGTCACGGCAGTAGGCCATGCCGGCTTTCTCAAGGACTTTGACGGATTTCAGATTGTGGGGATCGACAATTGCAACAATCTTGGCAGTTGCAGGCAAGTGCGCAAAGGTCTCGATCATTGCTGCGACTGCTTCACTTGCGTAGCCTTGTCCCCAGGCCTGCTTCGCAAGACGAAAGCCGATCTCGGCCTCCCCACGCTCCACCCTCGTTAAGTCTCTGGAAAGGCTTATATATCCGATGATGCGTCGATCCTGCCTGCGTTCGATCGCAAAGAAACCTGGCAATGAATATTGGTCGTTAGAGGCGATTGCATTTTGAAGCCAGGCGGCCTGGTCTTTTTCGCCAAGAACCCCTCGATCACTGAACTGCATGACGTCCGGATCGCCAAGAATGGCATTCACAAACGGTTGTTCCTCCAAACGCCACTGTCTTAAAATCAATCTGCTCGTTTCGATCAATTGCCCCGTTGATCCTCAGTAGAAGCCAGAGTCAGCGATCATGAATGATGGTGAATGGCCTGTATTTGGCGTGCAATGTGAGTTGCTTTTACCCTGCTGACTTCAAGTCAGGAAGGAGTCTCTCCCCAGTTAGCCTGGCATTTCCCTGGTTCTGTCGGACCGCACCGGTGCGCGGAAGTAGGCCGAGCGAGGGGTGTCTTCGGCGTCGAAGGCTCGTTTGACGCTTGCACGGTTTTCCAGGTTTTCGAGCAAAGCGCTTAAGTGCAGATGTCTCGTCACCGCTTCGGGTTCGAGCGGCGCATGCCGCGGCGCGACCAGTGACCAGCGCACGCATCCACCCAGGTAAAAGTCGCACATGCTGAGGTCCTTGCCGAGCAACCAGGGCCCGCCATGCTTCGCAATGGCAGCTTCAATCATGGCATAGTGGGCTCGCATTCGCTCGTGAATTGTCGGCCTGGCGGCCTCTGCCAGATCATCGCCCACATAGCGTTCCGTGTAGTACTGGACCTGCGCGTCAGCGTGCAGCGTGTTGGAGAGAAAATACAGCCATTGCAGAAAAGTCGCCCTTGCCTTTGGATCTGTCGGGGGTGGCGCCAGGCGGCCGCTTTGTTCGGCGAGAAAATTCAGGATCGCGCCAGTCTCCGAGAGCGTGGCACCCGTAGCCACATCCGCAAGCACCGGAACCATGCCGCGGGGATTGAGCCGCAGAAATTCCGCGCTCCGGTGAACACCTTCGCGCATATCAACAACCTCATCCCGGTATGATGTCCCCAGCTCTTCCAGCACCATGCGCACAACATGGCTCGCGCAGTCCGGGTAGGAATAAAGAATGTAGCTCACACCAAAACCTCTCAAGCGAAGACATCGACGGCGGTTCGAAGCCGCCAGTGCGGAGAACCTTTGAATCAACCACGCAAAGATACCGGGAAAGATCGACAGGCGATCGCACGAAAAGGCTCCTTAGCCGTTCCAAAAACGTCCTGACAGCTTCCGTAAAGTGAGTGTACTTGTTTGACGGCCTGTACTATTGGTTGTTGTGGCCTTTTCGGCCGATTTCAAACATTTTTACAGATGAGATACAAAAATGAGTATTCGATCTACCAAACCTGCAAGCAGTGTCATTCAAAATGCGCGGAACACGGAAGCTCTTGTTGATGGAGGATCTGTCGTTCTCGACGCTGTGGCTGACGCGGATACTGAAGCCGAAGCAGTCCTGTCCAGTTATTCGGACATGACACCGGATCAACAACAGCGTTTCAGGAGCGCTATTGAGAATTCAGACTACCGCGTCGACAATCTCGACAAGTCCGAATTTGTAACGGCGACCATGGGTGCACTCAGCGGTGCTGGTCTTGCAGCCCTTGCCGGTCGCACCGATGTCTTTTCACTTGTGGGCGGTGCTGCATTGGGTTTCGCCACCGGTTGGGGAGCGCACAAGGCAGCTCCGACTTTGCTGGGTGCTGCTCCCAAAGTGTGGGAAAAGATGGAGGGCCTAGAAAAATTCGAGATCAAAACCGGTAAGGACGGCTTGGGTATCAGCGCACAGTTCAAGGTTGGGGCTTGATTTCAGGGCTGCCGCGCGGGCTTGGCAGACAAGGGAGCGGGCAGAAACAATTTGATCGATTTGCGATCCAATGCCGTCACGTTGCTTGTGACCGGTAGCCCCATGTTGACAGGTGCGTCGCACCTCGTCGAGCACGCAAGGTGATGGCGGGTCGTTTTTGCGACCCGCCACCTTTGTCATCTGCGTAAACGCCGACTGCTGCAATTCTCAAGCCCTTCGGGCGTGAGGCAGCCACGGCTCAGTCCAATGTCTGCAAGCTCTCGATCAGTGAACACCCGCAACTGTGCCAAGGCGGCATCGGTGTCGCTCACCTGAGCCGACATTTTGTCTGGACTACTACGTTGACGCAGAAGCAAACGAAGACGCCTTATCATCGCCGCCACCCCCAGAGGTGCCGCCGGTGCCGAAACTGTGCCTCCCGGACGGTGCATCGGTCCAATCCGATGTCGTCCAGCACATGGTCCGGCATTTCCAACAGCAACTCGTAGTCACGGCCTCGCTTCCAGTAGGCTGCTATGTCCGTAAACATGCGCGACAGCCAGCCAGATCCGTGCACAGAGGGAACGTAGACGTTGGTTCCAAACGCTTCGTCGAATGTTAATACATATAAATATTTCATGCACTTAATTCAATTTCAGAAAGGCGGAGCCTTGAGTGCCCTTGCGACCGGTGCGGGACCGGTCAAGCGGCAGTTCAATAGGCTCAAAACGGGAGTTTTTTGTAGCTCGGCCGTAATCGGCGCGTGAGTTCGCATCAAGGCTAGGCTTCAAGGCTGCGTCCCAAAGTATTTTGTGTCCAATCATTTAAAGGTCCATCCTTCAGTTGCTGAGACTGGCGAAATTGCGTCAATCTCTGAGCAACAGCTTCTAGGGCAGCCCGCACAGCAAGACTTGAAGACGGCCAACCAAATTTCTGAAGAAATTCTGAAGATTGGAGATATACTGACTTAGCTGCCTACGGAGCGTCCGACGATGATTTACTCATTCGGAACCTGCCGGGTTAACACCGCGCGAATGTTGTTGGAGCGGGACGGCGCACCGGTTCACGTTGAGCCTCAGGTTTTTGAACTCCTGTGTCTATTGATTGAGTGTCGCGGGCGCGCCGTGACCAAAGACGAGATATTCGAGCGCATCTGGGAAAACCGGGCGATCAGCGATGCCGTCCTCACGACACGCATTCGAAGCTTGCGCCGCGCCATTGATGATGTAGGCGGCACATCCCTTATCCGGACTGTCCACCGCGTCGGATACGAGTTTCTGCCGAAAGTCACCGTGCTTGAAGACCTGGCGAGCGCTGAGCCGCACGCAAGCTCCATTGCGGATCGCCAGCCGCGCAAGGTCAGCGAAGAATTGCGGCAGGCCGTCGTGATTGCGTTTCAGCCAAGACTTGCTCTCGACCGGCCATTTGATCCTGAGCGTCTGGACCGTCTGGTACTGACCGTGTATCGCCAGCTCGCTGAACGTATCGACCCGGATGGTGACGAACTTTTGGAAGGAACCGAGGGAACGATCTACGCGCTCCTTGGTGCAAAGATTGCGCGCGACAACGACATTGAACGCGCTGCCGGGCTCGCCCTGGATTTTGCTGGGACGGCGTCGGGCGGCGATGCCAAACTCGCCGTGGCAATCGCCAAGGGCAAGATCGCACGCAGTGGCGCAAGCTATCGCGGAACCGCCATGCTCCGATCCATTCAAGCGGTCGGATTGGCGCGATCCGGTGAGGTCTATCTGTCACCAGAGATCGTCGATCAGATGCCCGGTCATGCGCGCATGGAAACGACCCAGGAAGGGATGGCGCGCCTCGTCGGTCTGCAAGCGCCGTTGCCACAGGTGCACTCGAGCACACCGTTTGTTGGCCGTCTTGTCGAAGTCGGGCTGATTCAAAGTGCTGTTGAAGCGATGATCGAGAACAAGTCCGGCGGATGCATCACGCTGGAAGGGGTCGCCGGCGTTGGGAAATCCCGGCTTGCGAACCGCGCTGTCGACATGGTCGTTGATGCGGGTGGCTACGCCAGTCATGTCTTCGTGCGCGAGCTCAGCGCCGACGGGGTTCTGCACCGCAACGTCTTCAAGGGCTTCCTCGAAGCGGCAAGGGCTGCAACGGCGGCCCACTCAAGAATAGCACCTGACGCGGCGCGAGTTCTTGAGCGCATTCTGGACGGATCGATCGGGCGGAACGCCGTCCAACACACCGAGAAGCTTGGAGACGCGATCATCAGCCTTCTCAGCCGCATCACGGAAGAGGTGCCCATCCTGATCGTCATAGAAGATGCTCACTGGATCGACCTTGAAAGCCGCGATCTCGCGCTTGAGCTTGCGGCAATATGTTCGCAAATGCAGGCGATATTGCTTGTTACCTCCCGTCCCTCCTCTCGCGACTTTCTGGACGAGGTCGCCGAGCAGGCACAGGGGGACATCGTCGCCCTGTCCCTCGCACCATTGAGCGGACGACAGTCTGCCGAATTGATCCAGACCCTCGCGCCGGAACTGAACGAAGCGGAAACGGATCTCCTGGTTCAGCGCGCCGGAGGTAACCCGCTCTTCATCACACGGCTTGTCGAAGCATATTGCGCCAAGGGCGCCCGGTCGCTTGAGTACGTTCCCGGCACAATCCAAAGCGTGGTTCAGGTCCAATTCGACCAGCTCAACAGCAGTGAACGAGATCTCCTCCGTCAGCTGTCCATCCTTGGGGAAAGGTTTGAAATCGCGGTCGCTGAGACCGTATATGACGACAAGGCGCTGTCTCTTGCGACAACACCCGGGTTTCTCCGACGGTCAGGGCGCTGGTATCAATTCACCCACAACCTCGTGCGCGAAAGCATTTATCTGACGCTTCCGCAACACGAACGGCGGCGCCTGCATACGGAGGCGGCCAAGGCGCTCGTCACCTACGACCCGCTTCTTGCCGCCGAACATGCAATGCTTGGCGACCTTGATCAGGCTGCGTCGATCTGCGTGAAGGTTGCACGCGACACCTTTCATTTCCGCAGGCACGGCCGGTCCGTTGCGTTGATCGAACAGGCCACAAAACTCAAGTGCACACCGGATCAACGCGCGCAGCTTGAGATTTTCCTTGGCTCCGCCGCCGTGGACCTGGGTAACGAAGACAAGGCAATGAGCCACTACGAAAATGGTGTCGAATGGGCGCAGACGTCATTGCCGGCGGTTTTCGCACTGGTGCGGATCGCTCGTCTGCACACGCGCCACTATCGCTCTGAAGAAGCCCACGCCGCACTCGATCAAGCCGCCCAATGGGTCGCACGCGATCCGGGTCCGGGTTACCTCGCTTCCGAGATAGCCGAAGCACGCTCCGTGATTGCCTGGATCAACCGCCAGACGGCGATTGCCATTGAAGAAGGCGAGCGAGCGTGCGACCTGTCCGACCACCCCCATGCCACGGGCCGCGCGCTCAAAACCCTTGGATGGGCTTATTTTTCGTCGGCCCGGTTTCAGGACGCAGACCGCTGCGGCCAGACCTGTCTGGACCTGATCAAGGAGAAGAATGTACGCCTTGTCGAGCCGGACATCCTCGCACCGGCACTAAGGTTCCGTTGGTACAGCGACCCGTCCGAAGCACGTCTGGAAGATGCCAACAAGGCGGTTCACCGTGCTGAATCTATCGGAATCCGGCTGTCGCGCATCCAAACCCGCGTCGTTCGAATGGAAATTGCCTGGGAGCTTGAGGAATGGTCCCTGTTTGAACAGGATGGCGAGGCGGTTGAAGCAGAAATTCTCGAGGCAGACTATCTGAGTTTCGCAACCATGCGGTTCTTTCAGGCTTTGCGGGGAGACAGCGGGAAACCGGTTCCCGCTGTTGAACCGACTGCGCGGTCCTTTGCCTTCCGCCCATTGGAGCTGGTTTCGAACCTGGTGAAATCAGGCCATGAAAACCAATCTGCCTCCCCTTTGGAACAGCTGTGGATCGCTCGCATTAAGGGCGACATGGGGACAGCTCATTTACCTGAAACTGAACGAGATCAATCAGCAAATTGGCGCAACTGGGCCTCACACAACCGGGTCCTTTGAAGGGCGGCGCCCTTGAAGAGATGGAGCAAACCGACCGATTGACACCTCGGCGTCGCTTCCTCCCTTGACTTTCCCCCTCCCTCCCATGTCCTCTCACCCTCATGCAGCTTCTCAAGGGCCACTGGCAACTGATCGCGATCACCTGTGTCTTGTTCCTCTTGTGGAACACACCAGTGGTGATTCCGTTGAAGATCCTGGTGGTGTTCCTGCACGAACTGGCCCATGCCATTGCAACGGTTGTGACCGGCGGCTCGGTGGTGGATCTGTCCGTTTCGCCGCAACAGGGCGGGCATGTGATTTCGCGCGGCGGCAACCGGTTCATCACACTGAGCGCGGGCTATCTCGGCTCACTCGCGATTGGCATCGCGCTGTTGTTGATCGCACTCAGGACCAAGGCGGATCGCGCGGTGCTGGCGGTTTTCGGTTGCCTGACGCTTCTGGTCACGGCGCTATATGTGCGTGACCTCTTCGCACTGTTCTTTTGTGCTGCAACCGGCCTTGCCATGCTGGCAATCGCCCGGTTTCTCAGTCGCCCGATCAACGACATGGTACTGCGCGTCATCGGGCTCTCCAGCATTATCTACGTACCCTACGACATATTCGACGACACGATCCGACGGTCCGGCGCTCGCTCTGATGCCTATATGCTGGCGGAGGAATTTGGCGGTCCGACCATATTCTGGGGCGGGCTCTGGCTGGCGCTCAGCCTTGCCGCGATCTTCTGCTGCGTCCGTTACGGGCTCGGTGAAAGCAGCAATATCTCGTTCAGGGAAAAAGCGCGCAGCTGAAAGAGCGCAAAGCTATCCGAACCCTCCCCAGTAAAAGCAGGACAGCGCGACCAGCAGCCATAGACCCATCGTCAGCCAGTACCCCGCCGGTTCACTCGCCCGGTGAAACGCGCGGTGAAGCCAGACCTTGCCGGTCACGAGGTCATAGGCGACCCAGACCAGGAGCGCGATGCCGAGAAGTGTCGTCCAGGCCATGTCAGACGTCCTGTTGCTGCGCCAGTTTCATGGTTCGATGAAGGCTCTCGTGAAACCAGCGGATCGGATCTTCAGCACCAGGGCCCCGCGACAGCGGGCCGAACTCAAATCCGGGCATCTCCAGACCACGCTGGACCTTTTCGCAGATCCAGATGTCTTCTGTCTGAAAATCTCCCGTTTCCAGCGGCGGCTGGGTCCAGTTCTCCGAAGAAATGATGCCGGTTGTCTTGTCGTAGCCGGGTATATACTTGCGCTCGTCGGTCGCTTGCCATGGTCCGACCCACTGACGCACATCAAGCCGAGTTCTGTCCGGTGCCAGCGGTTTCATCGAGGTCACCGACAGGCCGAAGGGCGTCGGCACGACCAGCGTCAGCGGAAACAGGAAATAGACACCGCCATAGCCCGTGGCAGACGCGCTCTTGATAAGGCCCGAAGATCCGGCCTCGTCACGGATTTTTTTGGGCAGCCGATGGCGGATACCGTCTTCATTGGCATACCAGACCATGTGATCGCCGGCGCGCTCCCAGACGTTCTTGTCCGGTGTCGGACCTCCCAGCGTTTGCTCGTGAAGATAGGCAAGGTGATAGCCGTCGACGGCGTTTTCGGCAAAAATCTTCCAGTTGCATTTGACATCATAGATAAGCGGGACAGCTTCCTTGACATCACTCGCGAACAGATCGTGCGGCCAGGCCTTGTCGGCGACCGGTGCGATCCAATCTTCGAAACGCGCCGCGGCGTTCGGGTTGACGAAGACAAATTCCCGGAAAACGCCGATTGCCGCCGGCTTGAGAGACAGATTCGCCCGATCGAGGTCGGCAAAGCAGCTTTGCCGATCCGGGAGACCTCTCAACGCGCCATCAAGACCGTAGGTCCATCGGTGATAGGGGCAAACGATCGTGCTGCCCGCATTTCCGCTCGCCTTGTCAAACAGTGCCGCACCACGATGGCGGCAGAAGTTATGGACCGCGGCCAGCGTGCCGTCTTTACCCAGGATAACGGCAAGAGACGACCATCCGACATCGACGACGCGATAGTCGCCGGGCGCCGCAAAGTCCTTTACGGTTCCGGCAAAACACCAGGTGTCCGGAAACAGCTGCTGCTGCTCCAGCTTGAGCCAGTCCGGGTCGAAATAGGCATCTGGTTTCAGTCTGAAGGCCTCACCCATTGCCGGGCTCCAACGTTGCGACAAGCAGGCGCGCTGCCTCCTTTGAAGCCGCCACGAACCCGTCCGAAATTTTGATCGGGTAGAGCGCTTCCACATTGAAATAGATACCGGAAATTCCGGCAGCGATGGCCTGCCGCCGGTCTGTGGAGGCAGCCGGATAGGCGTCCGCTATTTCCGCTTCCAGCTGTTTGACGAAATCATCCAGCCATTTCTGCAGTTGCCGCGCCAGATTTGCGTCATCCGGAGCGGCGGCACTCAGGGCGTTGAACACCAGCACGAGCTGGGGATTGGCGCTGCGCGGATCGAACAGATAGTCGAGCAGTGTCTTCAGGCGGTTTTGTTTCGGCAGCGACAACAGCAAGGCTTCCATGGCCTGCCTGCTTCGGGTCAGAAACCTTTCCACAAGCGCTTCCTGCAAGTCTTCCTTGTTGCCGACATTGTGCCGGATCAAGGGTCTTGCAAGTCCGGCAAACTCGGCCGTTTTGCCGAGCGTCGCCCCTTCCAGCCCATAGCGTGCCACGCACATTTCAAAGGCATCCAGGATCTGTTCTCGTCGGTCGTCCTTGATTTCCGGCCGGGCCAAATTTCACCTCACATTGATTTTCACTATTGACAATCAATTTAAGGCAAACCAATTAATTGTCAATCTTGATAATTTTGGAGTCCTCTCTTGGAAACCATTCTTACACCGCTCAGTCCTGACTGGCTCTACGAGCTGCAGACTTTCATAGATGACTGGTTCTTTGTACTCGCCCTTGGGTTCCTGGCCTTTGAATTTCTCCGCTACTGGATCTTCCGGAAACTGAGCTGGACCCTGGTTGGCGATACGCTCACCAATTATGTCACGCTCGGGCTTTTCATCGGCATTACGTTTCTGGTTTTGGGCGCGTTTTATGTCACTGCCTTTTACTATGTCTGGCAGTTCGCGATTTTCAACATCGAGATCAATTGGGTCACGGTGCTGATCTGCATAGTGCTCGCGGATCTGGTTTACTACTGGGAACACCGCTTTCTCCACCGGGTGAATATCGGCTGGGCGACCCATTCGGTCCATCATTCCTCGCCTTTTTTCAACATTTCGGTCGCCTACCGCTTCGGACCAATGGATTCGTTCTGGCCGGTGCTGTTCCACCTGCCGCTGGTTCTGCTCGGCTTCAATCCGATTGTCGTTCTCTTTGCGGAAGTGGTTGTTCAGCTCTATCAGACTGCGCTCCACACCGAGGCGGTTCGCAAACTTCCCCGCCCTGTCGAGGCGATCATGAACACACCGTCGCATCACCGGGTCCACCACGGCTCAAACCCGGATTATCTCGACAAGAACTATGCCGGTATCTTCATCATCTGGGACCGAATGTTCGGCACATTCGCGGAGGAAAAGGAAAAGGCCACATACGGCCTCACCCAGCCGATCAACTCGGTCAATCCTCTCGTTACCTTCCTGCATGGCTTCTACCGGCTCGCCCGGGACGTTTGGAAAATGCACGGGATACTCAACAAGGCCGGTGTCCTTGTGAATCCTCCCGGCTGGCAACCCAAACGCCCTTCCAAATCCACATCAAAATGAAGCGAGAGATCAAATGCCTTCGACAATTCAGCGAATGACCGCAATTTGCATCAGCGCCGCGATCCTGGTTGGCGGCGCGTTTGCAGCGAGCCATGTCCCAACCGTCATTGCAGAAGAAACCGCCACCACCCGCAAAAGTCTTGAGGTCACGGTCAACAGGGTCAGGAACAGCGAGGGCAAGATTGTCATGCTCGTGCTCGACAACCCGCAGGCCTACAACACCCAAAACTACGATAAAGCCGTTGGTTACCAGGAAATCCCGGCGTCCACCGGCTCAGTGCAGGCTGTCTTTCCAGAACTGCTGGAAGGCCCCTACGCGGTGGTTGCATTCCATGACGAAAACGGAAACCGGGATCTGGACATTGAGGGTCAGATTCCGAGCGAAGGCTACACCGTTTCAGGCGCAAGGGACGCCTATGACGAGCCACCCTTCCAGCGGGCCGCGTCGGTCGAGCCGGCGCGGACGGTTCAGCTGTTTTATCTGGATTGACGCGACAACGGGGTCAGGCGCTTGCCAGGCTGTTGCGCATGCGCTTGAACCGGAGGTCTCCGGCGATGTTGGCAAAGGCCGGATCTGCATCGAGCCAGTGGACGTCCCGCCAGCCGTGATCGAAAAGACATTCGAACATGAGAACGGCGCGGTCGAGTTCACCAAGCATTGCGAAGGTCGAAGCGTGATAAACCGCCTGTGCGCAATTTCCGACATCCATTTCGTCAAGGGTCGCGAACGCGGCCCCGGGTTCGCCCATCAGTGCCATGAGAACGCCGGTCGCGGTCAAGGCGCGTGTATCCCGACCGTCCACTGCAAGGCGTGCGCGTGCGCGCGCAAGGGCACGTTCCGCATTTTTGCGCGAACGCGCAGGATCGTAACGCAAAGACAAGCGCGCCGCCTGCAGATAGCCTTTGATGTTCTGGGTTTCCAGATCGCCGGCATGTTCGAAAAACGCAATCGCTGCGCGGTATTTGCACCGGGACATCATCAGCCAGGCCGCGTAGTGAAAACACGTGGCGTCGGTCCGGTCCAGACTTAAGGCGTGCGCATGTGCCGCTTCCGCCGCCTCCCACTTGCCTAGCGCTCCAAGCACATATCCCAGTGTCGAATGAGCTCTTGCGCAGGAGCGATCAAGCGCCACGGCAAGTTCTGCTTCTTTCATGGCGTAATTCAGCAGGTTCCGCCCACCGGACCAGTACATGTGACTGCGGGCAAGCGCGATCGCATGGTCGGCACGCACAACAGGGCACTCGGGGGCGAGATCAACGGCTTCAGCGGTGAGTGTTTCCGCCCGCTCCAGGGATCCCGGTCCGCACCGCACCGTCTCGTCCCGTGCCTCCAGGCAAAGCGTCAGCGCTTCCAGGCTGGTCGCGGAACGCAAAGAAGGCGCCTGGTTCATATGGGCGGGTGCGACATTGCGCAAAACGGGCTGTGTCAGCCGATAGCCGCACCGGGCTACCGTTTCAATAACCTTACGGTCGTCGAGTTCCTTGCGGACTTCAGCGACAGCCTGGGTGAGACTGTCGTCGCCAACAAGGACATCAGGCCAGACCTTGTCCAGAAGCTCCGCTCGCGAAACCGTCGCCCCATTGGCCTCTGCCAGCGCCTCAAGCAGCCGCATCGCGCGCGGCGATAGCCGCCGTACGTTGCCGTCCATCTTTGCAGTTCGGGCACCGAAATCGAGGCGCCATCTTCCGATAGAAAGCTGCATGGTGAGAACTGAAACTCTGCTGTCTGTTTTGCCCAAAACAAACGGTCTGCCCGTTTACGCGATCATTAACCGAAACGCGAAGCACAAGGTTGTGAATTTAGTGTGAGAAGTGCGCCCTGGCGGCTCATCGCACCAATTGGCTGGCGCGGAGCCAATTGAAACCAAAAAAGCCACCGGCTGTTTCCAACCGGTGGCCTGAATTTTTCAGTTCGAGGAAGTTTACTTGTTTTCCTCGTCCTCGCTGCCTGCCTCGCCCTCTTCCTTCAGCGAGTTGAGCTTTGCAAAGACCGCGTCCGCGTCGATTTCCTCTTCCTCTTCGCGCTTCACCGGCTGGTTCGGATCGAGAGAGAACGCGGCGGCGATAGCGTCTTCGCTGGTGCTGTCCTCGACCGGCATCAACGTCTCCACGGGCTCACCCACGGCAGGTTGCGGAGCATTCTTGGCCGCCTTTTCGACTTCCATGTCCAGCTCAAGCTGGCTGCAAAGACCAAGCGTGACCGGATCCGACGGTGTCAGGTTGGCTGAATTCCAATGGGTCCGGTCGCGGATCGCGGCAATTGTCGGCTTCGTCGTGCCGACGAGCCGCATGATCTGGGCGTCTTTCATTTCCGGATGGTTCCGCACCAGCCACAGGATCGCGTTCGGACGGTCCTGGCGGCGGGAAACCGGAGTGTAGCGCGGTCCTTTGCGCTTGGATTCCGGCACGACCACTTTCGAGCCCTGAAGCTTGAGGTGATAATTCGGATCGTTCTGAGCTTTTTCCACTTCTTCGCGTGTCAGCTGGCCGGTCAGGATCGGATCAAGGCCCTTGATGCCCTGGGCGGCTTCGCCATCGGCGATCGCCTTGACTTCCAGCGGATGCAGTTTGCAGAACGTGGCAATCTGCGTAAAGCTCAGCGCCGTGTTGTCCACGAGCCAGACGGCGGTGGCCTTCGGCATTAGCGGCGTGTTCGCCATCGAATAAATTCCTCTCGTGTGCTCCCCCGCCCGGCAGGGCGAAAAAGCGGTGTTCCATTCTTGTTTCATGGGAAGTGGCGCGAATATATGCTGAACGTAGCGGAAACGCAAATGAAGTCCTGCGTTCAGTATCCGGGCGGCAAACAGCGGTCAATCAGTCATCGATTGTCAGGACGATTTTCCCAATGTGACCAGAACTTTCCATGCGGCGATGTGCGTCTGCGGCCTGTGTCAGCGGAAAGGTCGAATCCATCACCGGCTTCACTTTGCCTGCTTCAATCAGCGGCCAGACCCTTGATTCCAGGCTGTCGGCAATCGCGGCCTTGAAAGCGTCGCTGCGGGGGCGCAGGGTCGATCCGGTATGGGTCAGGCGCTTGACCATCAGACGGGAGAAATTGACGTTTTCGGCAATGCCGTTGAGCGTGGCGATCTGGCAGATGCGGCCCTCAACGGCGGCGGCTTTCCAGTTGCGTTCCACATAATCTCCTCCGACCATATCGAGAATCACGTGGACACCCTCCCCGTCCGTGATCTCGTGAATAGCCTTCTCAAAGGCTTGCTCACGGTAGTTGATCACGTGATCGGCTCCCAGCTTTCGCACCGCTTCAGCCTTGTCGTCCGACCCGACCGTTGTGAAAACTTCCGCTCCGAAGGCCTTTGCCAGTTGAATTGCGGTTGTCCCGATACCCGAGCTGCCCCCGTGCACCAGGAACCGCTCACCGGCGGACAATCCGCTGCGGTCGAACACATTGGTCCAGACCGTGAAGAATGTTTCCGGCAGGGCGGCAGCTTCCACCATGGACATGCCTGCGGGAACCGGCAGGGCGTGGCCCGCATGAACCTTGCAATGGGTGGCATAGCCTCCTCCGGGCGCAAGTGCGGTGACCGCATCTCCGCTTTTATAGCGCGTCACTTCCGCGCCAGCTGCCACCACGTCACCGGCGACCTCGAGCCCGGGAAGATCCGAGGCTCCCTTCGGCGGCGGATAAGCACCCTTGCGTTGCAGCACGTCGGGACGGTTCACACCAGCCGCCTTGACCCGGATCAGGATCTCATGCGGCCCGGGTGCCGGTAGCGGTCTTTGCTCGGCGACGAGGACGTCCGGACCACCAGGTTCTGAAATTGCGATTGCGGTCATTTCGTCCGGCAAAGTCTGCATGAAGAGCGTTCCTTCTGGTTCATTTTGGGACTGGCAAGGTAATCCCTGCCTGGAATATGGTAAATTCGACGGCAGCCTATCGGAAAGAAAGTCGAACGCAAAAGACCAATCTGAATCGGCAAACACCGCATGCGAGGAAGCGAGACGATGAGCCTTTTTGACGACGATGTCCCCAAAAAACCCGAATCCGCAAAGATCACGGTTGGCGAAGATTTGGCGCGCTTGTCAGAAGAAGAGCTGTCCGAGCGCATATCCGCATTAAACGAGGAAATTAACCGTACGCAGCGGGAGCTTGAGCAACGCGGCACTATTCGCGATGCCGCCAACTCCATTTTCCAATAAAGTCTTGTAAGTTATTACGATATTTTGAATTTGTTTCAGATCTCGACTGGAACCTGGGTAAACGAGGTAGGTAAATTTTTACTCGTTTACCTCTCATTAATCTTTCCAAACTATAAATAAGGCCATCCAGTCATCTGGATTTGAGTGGCTCCTGTCCACTCTGTTTGACGCCTCCCTGTTAAAGACTCAGAGCCGCAACCGTGCGGCTCTTTTTTTTGCCTCCACCACATAGTATCTTGTCATTGTTCTGGTTAACCGCCGGCATCGGGCAGATCTGGCACACGGCTTGCTCGGTAACTGGCATGAGGACGCGCAACGTTCCGAATAGGGACATCTTGAAAAAGGATGTCTCGTCCCGGGACAGAACACAAAAAAGGTGCGTCAAACCGGAAAAGTAGTTGAGGCGTAGTAATCCTATGACGGAAGACATGAAAGAAGCCGGTGGTCCTGAGGGCGCAGTGCATATCGCGCAGCACCTTGCCAACTCGGACAACTTCCAGAGCCTTTTTCAGGAAGGCATGTCGCTCGTCGAGGAGACGGCCATGTATCTGGACGGAGAGGGCCGCGAAGAGGCCAAGCAACTGCCGCGTCCCGCTTCACTCGCCTATGCAACAGAATCAATGCGCCTGACCACGCGCTTGATGCAGCTTGCCTCCTGGCTGCTGCTGCAGCGTGCCGTCAATGAAGGCGAGATGTCCCGCGAACAGGCAGGAAGCGAGAAGAACAAGGTTCGGCTCGACAAGCTCAGCTCGGCGACCGGCGGCCCGTCATGGGATGAGCTGCCGCAGACGCTGCGTGACTTGATCGAACGGTCGATCCGGCTCCAGGAGCGCGTCGTCCATCTGGACAAGATGCTGTACCGCAAGGGCGGCGAAGAAGAGGTCGAGGAAGCGATCAACGACAATCCGGTCGCTTCGCAGCTCAACCAGCTGCACGCTGCTTTCGCCAAGCTCGGCTGATCCGGTCCCCGTTTTCAATTTTCGAAAAGCCGCCGCAAGGCGGCTTTTTTGCTGCGAAGCGCTTCGCCGGCCAGGCCTTGGGTGGGGTTTGTCACTTTAGCGCTGCAAAGGCCCCGGATCAGGTCCTGAACGGAACTGCACAAGGTGCATTTTCATGGAACAGACATCTGGGGGTGAAGTTAGCGAAGCCTCACATCCTTCCGGCAGCCAGCCGCGAAGCGACTACAAAAAAACCCGGCCAGAGGCCGGGCTTTCAAACCTGAACTGTCGTCGCAACGGCTTAGGAGCCGAGGAAGCCAGCGAACTTGTTCTTGAAGCGGGACACGCGGCCGCCGCGGTCCATCAGCTGACGGTCGCCACCGGTCCAAGCCGGGTGCGAGGTCGGGTCGATGTCAAGCTGCAGGGTGTCGCCTTCCGCGCCGTAGGTGGAGCGGGTGGTGAATTCGGTACCATCGGTCATGACGACCTTGATGGTGTGGTAGTCGGGATGAATATCCGCTTTCATGACCGGTCCTTTCAAGCGCCTTGATCCTGCTCCGTTAAAGCAAATTCCCTGACGCAAAACGAGATAAGGGGCCGCCGATCCGGATGCGGACGCCGCCCTCAGAAACATGAGGCGGGGATATACCTCAAGGCTGCAGCCAAGACAAGGGGCAAATTCTCTCAATCCTGCTTTGGCTTCGATCAAGGATTTCCGCTCCGTTTTCTGGCACATCACATTCAACCGGCTAACCGACAGCGGGCATTGTTTGAACGCCTGAACATGCTAAAGAAAAGCTGTGCCGGCACGCACAACAAGGAGAGCCCATTGGCCGACGCCACCGTTTCAGACCCGCAGACCGAACAGGAAAAGTCCCGAAAGTCGCTGAAACCGCTGACCCGCCTGTTGCCCTATCTCTTCAAGCACCGGGGCATGGTGATTGCGGCCATTGCAGCGCTTTTTTCGGCCGCGGTGATCACGCTTGTGCTGCCCAATGCAGTGCGCAGGATGATCGATTATGGATTTGGTGCGGACGACCCGGCCCTTGTGAATTCCTATTTTGCCGTGCTCATCGTCGTTGTCTGCGCACTGGCGACGGCAAGTTCGGTCCGCTATTTCCTTGTCATGTGGCTTGGCGAGCGGGTCGTCACCGAAGTCAGGGCCGACGTTTTCGACCACATGACGCGTCTGAGCCCCTCTTTTTACGACAGCGCAAAGTCCGGCGAAATTCTCTCTCGCCTGACGGCAGACACCACCCAGATCAAATCCGCGTTCGGTGCAAGTGCGTCACTCGCCATGCGCAACCTGATCATGTTTTCAGGCGCTGCGGTGATGATGGTCGTGACCAGCCCGCGTCTGTCGGTGTTTGTTCTGGCGGCCATCCCGGTGATCCTGGTTCCCATTTTGGGCTTCGGTCGCAAGGTGCGCAAACGGTCCCGCTTTGCACAGGATACGCTCGCAGACGCCTCCGCTTATGCCAGCGAGATGCTGGGCGCAGTGCGCACGCTGCAGGCCTTCACCCACGAACGCCTCAGCGCCGATCGCTATGGCTCGGATGTTGAAGCGGCGTTTCACGCGGCGCGGCAGGCGATCATCGCGCGGGCTGCGCTCACAGGCTTCGCCATCTTCGTCATCGGCTCCAGCATCGTCGCCGTTCTGTGGATCGGTGCAAGTGATGTTTTCTCAGGCCGGATTACGGGCGGTGAGCTGAGCCAGTTCCTGCTCTATTCCATTCTCGCTGCAGGATCGCTTGCAGCACTTTCCGAAGTCTGGGGGGAATTGTCCCTGGCGGCAGGTGCCGCCGAGCGCCTGTCCGAGCTTCTGGAAATCGAGCCGGAAATCAGGGCACCGGCCAACCCTGTCAGGCTGCCGGAAACAAAACGCGGCACGATCGCCTTTGATCATGTTTCCTTCGCCTATCAAAACAGCAAGGAAATGCCGGTTGTTCAGGACCTAACGCTAGAGGTCTCGCCCGGCGAAACGGTGGCTGTTGTCGGGCCGTCGGGCGCGGGCAAGTCGACGCTTTTCAGCCTCATCATGCGCTACTACGACCCGAGCAGCGGTGTCGTCCGCTTCAACGGTGTGGAGCTCAAACAACTCGACCCGCAGGATCTGCGCCGCCATATCGCTCTTGTGCCCCAGGACACGGCGATTTTCGGTGCGACCATTGCCGAGAACATCGCCTATGGCCGGCCCGATGCCACCCGCGATGAGATCGTGGCCGCCGCCCAGGCCGCGCTCGCTGCCCCTTTCATAGACAACATGACCAACGGCTTCGACACGCTTGTCGGCGAACGCGGGATTACTCTATCCGGCGGTCAGCGCCAGCGGATCGCAATCGCCCGCGCCGTTCTCCGCAACGCCCCTGTCCTTCTTCTTGACGAGGCCACGAGCGCGCTGGATGCGGAAAGCGAGAACCTTGTCCAGAAAGCCCTCGATCGGCTGATGGAAGGAAGGACGACGCTTGTGATTGCCCACCGTCTCGCGACCGTCCTCAAAGCGGACCGGATCGTGGTCATGGAAGATGGCCGCATCGTTGAAACCGGCACTCATGACGAACTGAGCGCCGCCGGCGGACTATACGCCAAGCTTGCCCGCCTCCAGTTCGGAGCGGACAAGCAAAAAGAGACGGCTTGAGCACCAAACAAACGGCGCAAAACAGGTCGTTGCCCGGGTGATCGCTTAAGCGGCGCGGCTTTTCCGGATCGATTTGGCAATTGGCCAGATCAGAACCAGGAGTGTGGCAATCGCCAAGGTTGCTGAAATGGGCCGCGTCAATAGTTCCGACGGATCGCCCCGACTGATGAGAAGAGCCCTGCGCACGCTTTGTTCTGCCATTGGACCCAGGATCATCCCGAGAATGATCGGCGCCAGCGGAACATTCACCTTTTCAAGGAAGTACCCGGCAACGCCGGCGGCGAACATTACCCACAGATCGATCGGGCGTCCGTTGATGACATAAACACCGACGCACATCAAAATCATGATCGAGGGCACCAGCAGCACCCCTGGCAAACGCTGAAACTGAGCAAAGACACGTGTTGCCAAAGCCCCCCCAAGAAAGATGATGAGGATTGAGGTGAGCAGCATCTCCATCATGAAACCACCCACCAGCACCGGATTTTGGTGAAAGAGTTGCGGACCTGGTTGCAAGCCGTGGATCACGAGTGCGCTCAGCACCAGCGCTGCGACCACATTTCCGGGAATGCCGAGCGCCAATACCGGGATCATGGACGCAGCATTGTCAGCGTTGTTGCCCGTTTCAGCAGCCGCGACACCTTTGGGATTGCCCTTGCCGAAACTGTCCTGGTCCCTAGCAGTGTTTTTCGCGGCGTTGTAGCTCAAGAATGCTGCGATGTTACCGCCTGCTCCCGGCAGAATCCCGACGGCTATTCCGATGCCGGAGGATCGGATCCAGGTTGGAATGAAGCTTCGAATTTCACCGGACTTGAACGGGATGGCCTGCAACTTGAGAGCTGCGGCCGAGAGCCCCTTGAAATCGGACTTTTCGGCGAGCTGCAGAACCGGCGGCAGAGCATAGAGACCGACCAGCACCACGATCAGATCCAGACCGCCCAGAAGCCAGGTCTGTCCGAAGGTGAAGCGCGCCTGCCCGGACAGGCTGTCGATCCCCATTGTTCCGATCAACAGACCAAGTGTTGCTGACATAACCCCCTTCACCGGGTCGGAGCCGACCATCACCCCAACGGACGCCATTCCGAAAACAGCAATCCAGAAATACTCCGCCGGACCGAAAAGCAGTGTCACCTTTGCCAGAAGCGGGCCGACAGTCATGAGCGCGATCGCCGAGGCAATCCCGCCAATTGCCGATGACCAGCAAGCGACCTTCAAGGCCTTTGATGCTTCGCCCTTTTCGGTCATGGGAAAGCCGTCAAAGGTTGTCGCGATCGAGGCGGGCGTTCCGGGGATACGCAAAAGGATGGACGGGATTGCACCGCCATACATGGACCCGTTGTAGATACCGGCGACCATCCCGAGCGCGACGAGCGGATCCATCGAATAGGTCAAGGGCAACAGCAACGCGATCGCCATGACAGGATTGAGACCTGGCAATGCCCCGATAAAGACACCAAGAATGGTGGCGCCGATCATCGCCAGAAGCGGGCCGAGTGTCAGCACCGCAGCAAGTGCGTCAATGTAGAAGTCCATATCAGCCACCCCCGCTCAACAAAATGACAACCGCCTCACGCGGGAGTGGTTTTTCGAGAAGGAACGAAAAGACCGCGTACACAATCGCAATGAAAATGACACTGACGATGAGCGCATAAGTGAAACGGCGAAAGCCGAGTGCGTAGGGCATCGCGAGCATCAGCAGGAGCGAGGCTGTGTAGAACCCGAGCGGAACAACGAGCGCGATGTAAAGAACGCCCGCCGCAATGCCCGTCCACAATTTCTTCGGTGCATCGACAAGGACCCGTTCGATCGAATCCTGTGCGCGCAAGGCTCTCAATGCGACAGTCGTGCCGAGAAGTGTCAACAACAGACCCAGCACCATCGGATAGGTTCCACCGGCCCCCTGGTAGAAGCTGGCACCCCAGGCCGTGGCGATGCCCAGAGCCATGAAAATGGCTCCGAGCGCAATGTCCTGTTGACGTTCCATCCGTCAGAGACCGAGAGCCTTGGAGACCTCTGCGAGGCCGTCAAACTCGTTCTGAAGGCGCTGACCGAGGGCATCCCCCTTGACGACATTGGGGACCTCACCCTTCGTGGCAAGGAACGCGACATAGTCCGGATTGTTCACGGCCACTTCGATCACGTCTGCAAGTTTCGCGACAATTTCAGGATCAAGACCCTTGGGTCCAAGGATCGCGCGCCAAAGCAGGGTTTCCTTGTCCGCCATCCCGAGAGCTGCCAACCCTGAGGCACCCGGCAATGCCGGAACGTCTGCAGCCGACGTCACGATCGGGCAAACAGCCGTTCCAGCCTCGACATGAGGCAAGACCGTGGAGATGGAGCCGCCGTAGATGTCGACGTGACCTCCGAGGAAATTTTGAAGCGATTCCTTGGCTCCGCCGAAAGGAATGGCAACTGCATCAATTCCCTTGGATTGGAAAATACGCTCAGCCGCCAATTGCATCGTTCCACCGATGCCATCGTTGGCATAGGTATACTTGCCCGGGTTCGCGGCCAGTTCCTCAAGAAAACCCGCTCCGTCGGTCGCCGGGAAGTCGGATTTCACGCACAGTGTATAGGCGGTCTCCGACGTCGATGCGATTGGCGTGAAACTGTCGAGTGAATAAGCGACATTCTGCACCTGGGGCACCGTTGTAAGCGGACTGTTCCAGGTCGCAAAGAGTGAATACCCGTCGGGTTTGGCCTGCATGAACTGCGTCGCACCGACGGAGCCACCGCTGCCGGAAACATTCAGGATCGCAATGGACTGGCCAAGTGCTTCTTCCAGAATAATCGCAAGTTTGCGCGCGCTCGTGTCGGTCCCCCCGCCTGCACCGGCGGGAATGGTCAGTTCGATGCTGCGCTCCGGATACTCCGCCACAGCCGGCGTTGCCAGAACCGCTGTCGCGGCGAGACAGGCAAGTGTTGTTGAAAATTTCATTTGTTCCTCCCTGAAAAGTCACATCAAGAGATTTCGCTGCGGTAGCGAAACTGCGCCGCACTTCCGTGTGCGATACGCCATTCGACCGGTTTGTCTTCAAGATCGAAGGCCGTGCGGCGGATTACAGCCATGGGGTCTCCGGCCGACAGCCGAAGCCGCTGGGCAACGGTTTCGCTGGCCTTGCCGAAAGACAGATCATCAATGGCGCGTTTGACCAGCACGCCGAAGTGCTCGAAATAAAGCGGATAGAGCAACGGTCCGAAACTGCCTGCTGGCAATTCGACAAAGCCCTCGAAACGGTCCGCCGGAACGTAGATCTCCTCGTAAAGAACCGGCAGATCGGAGAGACTGCGAAGGCGAAGCGTCTTGATCACGCGATCTGTTCCAAGCGCATCGGCCGCCTCCTCGGGCGCCTTCGCAGCAACGCGTACGATCAACTGGCTCGATGGAATGGCCAGCTGAGAGCCGTCGGCTTCCCGAAGCTGGAAAAAGCGGAACAGGGTCGCGTCGAAGGACGGCGCCCGCACATATGTCCCGGATCCCTGCCGCCGCTCAAGCAAGCCTTCATCGACGAGCCCATCGACGCCCTTGCGGACAGTGCCGACGGAAAGTCCGTATTCCTTGGCCAGACGCATTTCAGACGGTATCGGCGCATCCGGCGTCCACTCACCCGCAGCAATGCGCGCGGTAAGCGTGTCCCGCAGCCTCACATAGGCCGGCAGACGATCATCCGAGCTTAACGAACTGGTGGCCATAAACTTCCTCCTGTGCATCACACTAAATCAGGCTTGATTGATTTAGTCAACTAGTCATATATATGAATTTGGAGGTGCGAGATATGTTTCAGTTCGATTGCCATGCTCATGTGTACGAGGCCGTCAGTGCAATCTCGCAAGCAAGGTATGTCCCGGAAACAGCAGCGCCGCTTTCCACCTGGAAAAAAACGCTCGATCGTCATGGACTCACAGGTGGTGTGATCGTTCAGGTCAGCTTTTTGGGAACCGACAATTCGGAACTCTGCGACGCCCTGAAGCGTCTGGATCCGGACAAATTTGCTGGCGTTGCGGTGGTTCCTGTCGACATTGACGACGCGGAACTGGACCGGCTGGTCGAGACCGGGATACGCGGTCTGAGGTGGAATCTTGTTGGCGGCGCAGACCTCCCGATCCCTCTATCGATGCAATGTCAGACTTTTTTTGAAAAGCTGAAGGCTCGCAATCTACATCTGGAGATTCATCTGGAAGGGCCGCGTCTTGCTCCACTGCTCCCGGTTTTGGCGGATCAGGGTCTGAACCTGGTGATCGATCATTTCGGCCTGCCATCGGAACGCAAACCGGTCGACGACCCGATGATCAAGGCCGTCAGATTACTTCACGACCGATCAAACATCTTCTACAAGTTTTCAGCACCCTATCGCACACCCTTTGATCTCACCTCTCATGGAGAAGAGCTGCTACGACTGCTCGACGAGGGGCACGTTGTGTGGGGAAGCGACTGGCCACACACACAACACGAAGGCCAGGCGATCGAGTCTCAGGTTCACGATTTTGCTGAACGCTGGAAAACCATTGACGATGGCTTAGCCGTGAAAAAACTGTTCGGGCTTTCAGGTTAGGGGCATGGCAACCTGACCTGAAACGGACAGGTTAAGACCGCCTGCTACAAAAGCTAAATTTAACCAAGTGCAGACTGTGTGCTGTCCTTTGCGTCTTTCCATCGGGCTGGATGGACGGTGCCGCCGCGGCGCCGTCCTCACAGTCCACCGGTCTCAGTGCGCCTGCCTGACAGAGTTGTGGACCAGCTTCTCTGCGGTTCATAAACTCATCTGTGAGTCGTACGCAGCGAGCCAGTCCAGTCAATTCCGGGAGCGTCTTCAAAATGCACACCAAAGACATGTCCACTTGGACGCACGACCATGTTTTCGGTCAGGACAAGGCACGGCCTGGTGAGCGGCGGACACTCATCATCGTCATTGTGACGGCCGTTTTCATGGTCGTGGAAGTCATCGCCGGACTTTACTACGGTTCGATGGCGTTGCTCGCCGACGGGCTTCATATGGCAAGCCACGCGGCTGCACTCGGAATAAGCGTGGCGGCCTATGTTTATGCGCGGCGGCAAGCTGCCAATCGGCGTTTTTCCTTTGGTACGGGCAAGGTCAACAGCCTGGCGGCTTTCGCCAGCGCGATCCTTCTGGTGGGGTTTGCCGCGCTCATGGCCGTGGAAAGCATCGAGCGGCTGTTCAATCCGGTGCTCATCAGTTTCGACCAGGCGATTTTGGTCGCGGTGCTCGGGCTTCTTGTCAACGGCGCCAGCGCCTGGCTGCTCGCCTCCACCCCGCATCATCACCACCATGATCACGGGCACGACCATGGCCATCACCACCATCATCACGATCACGCACATCATCATGACCACAACCATGCTGCGGACACGACATCGGAAGTCCACAGAGACCACAACCTGCGGGCCGCATATCTCCATGTTCTGGCCGACGCGCTGACTTCCCTCCTGGCGATCCTCGCGCTTCTCGCAGGCAAGTTTGCCGGAGCGAACTGGCTCGACCCGGTCATGGGCATTGTCGGCGCCATTCTCGTCGCACATTGGTCCTTTGGCCTACTGCGCATGTCGGCAAAGGTCCTGTTGGACTGGCAGGCGGAGGATCGGGTGGTCGATCAGCTGCGCAGCGCGCTTATGGCAGATGAGAGCGACAGGATCGCGGACGTGCATGTCTGGGCGATCGGCCAGGGACAGCACGCGGCCGAGGTCACGATCGTGAGTCATCAATCTCACGGGCCAAACCACTATAAATCGTTGGTACCGGAGGACCTCGGAATCGCCCACATCACGGTCGAAGTGCACCGCTGCACCACTTCGAATGAGGCGGCCTGATCAGTCCCCTTCAGGCACCAGATTTGTCCGCCGACGGCAGGTTGATCGGTCGAAGGATGACACGGGCCATCACCCCGCGGACTGCAACCGATTTGCGTGATGGGTTGAGTGGTTTTTTGCTTGAAATGTAATACTATTACATATAGGCAAAAGCTGCATCCTATACTCACGTTTTCCGCACCCGGAGCCTATCGTGTCTACTCACAAAATCAGTTTGTCCATCCCCGCCTTGTTGAGCGCGGGTGCAATTGCAATCGCCGCATTTGCGATGCCCGCGTTCCAAGCGTACGCCGACGAAAACACCATGCGTATTGCTGTCCCTTTCGGACCCAAGAGCAGTGTGCCGGATCCCCGAGCGAGGCAAAATGGCTGGCTTAGCAACCGAGCCGGTGTGTCGGAGACTTTGATCGGCCTTGGCTACGACATGACCATGCAGCCGCGCTTGGCTGAGACATACGAAAACATCTCGCCAACCGAGTGGAAACTGACGCTTCGCAAGGACGTCAAGTTCCATGATGGGTCGCCTATGACCGCGCAAGATGTAAAGGCTTCCTTCGAAAAGCTGGATATCGAAGGGCACCCTGGCCACAATCCCCGGCTGTCCAGGTTGCTCGGCATCGAGAGCATCACGGCTGAAGACGACCACACCTTGGTGTTCAAGACAAAATCACCGAATTCCGCTTTCTTGTGGTCTCTTACCGAACCGTCTGCGGCTGTCCTGAGAGAAGGCACCGACGAATTGCCACTTATCGGCACGGGCCCGTTCGTGTTCGTCATGGCTGAGACGGACAAGACTTATCAGACCCGCAAGTTTGCAGATTACTGGGGTGGAGAGCCGAAGCTTGATCGCATTGTCATGGATGCGCTGTCTGATCCCGCTGTTGCTGCGTTGGCACTTCAGGCGGGTGATGTTGATCTTGTGACCAATTATCCGGAGCCGGATTACGCTGCTTTGAAGGAAAAGGGCGAAGGTCAGCTGTTCTCCAACCCAACCACCCGGCTCTTCTTTTTCCAGGTCAGGACAGCCGACGGTCCGCTTGTCGATGACACACTGCGCACGGCTGTTTCCCTCGGCCTTGACCGCGAGACGATTGTTGCCGCGTCCCTGAACGGCGTCGGCGGCGAAGTCGCGAACAGCCTATTTCCCGCGACCATGGCCTCTTGGGCCAACGCCGATCTGTCTCTGGACTATGATCCGGAGAAAGCCAAGGCGCTGTTGGACGAAGCCGGGATCATCGACACAAACGGCGACGGTAACCGGGAACTGAACGGCGAAGAAGTTTCCCTCAAGATCCGCTCATATGAAGGCCGTGCTGCATTGCGCCCGACCTTGGAGATCACACAGGCGCTGCTTCAGCAAATCGGAATCGGATCCGAGATTTCCATGGCCGAGTATGATGCCAACAACGAAGCCTTGAAGGCCGGTGAAATCCATATGCACCTTCAGGCATGGGGTACCGCACCGCAGGGCGATCCGGATTACTTCCCAAGCACTTTGGTCGAATCGGGGGTCGGTTACAATTTCTCCGGCTATTCCAACGAGGAACTGGATGAGCTTCTGAAGAAGGGCCGCGAAAACTTCGATGATGAAGTCCGCAAGGAGCACTACGACCGCATTCAAGAGATCATCAATTCCGAATTGCCGCTGATTCCAGTCTTCCACAAGACACAAGTGTCCGTTGGTAATGGTAAGGTGGAGGGCTACAAGATCCACCCGGCAGAAACCTACCTTGTGACGCCGGATCTGACGCTTGCCGAATGATCGTAACCTGCTCTTGAAACTCGAGAACCTGTCGGCCCGCATCGGCCGGCAGGTGGTTCTGAGCAATGTCAGTTTGAGCATCAAGACCGGTGAGTGCGTTGCCGTCGTCGGCGGGTCCGGTGCAGGCAAATCGACACTTCTGCGCTGCCTGATGGGTTTAACGCGTCCCGCGAGCCCCTTTGAGGGCCGACTGGTTTTCAACGGAAAAGAGACCCACTTTCCGTTGTTGCAAAATGCGCGAAAGCCTGAGCGAATTGCCTATGTTCCGCAGAATCCTGACCAGGGATTCGATCCCCTCAAACGCCTGGCCTGGCAATGGCGGCAAGCGTCCCGGATCATCACCGGCGCTAGCGATTTTACTGACAGGCAGAAACAGCTTCTTGAACAACTTGGGCTGAAGCCATTCGGCAGGAGTTTTCCGCATGAGTGGAGCCGGGGTATGCAACAGCGTCTGCTTGTGGCCATGGCGCTGATCGGAGAGCCACGTTTGCTCATTCTGGACGAGCCGACATCAGCCCTTGACCCACTCATTGCCGCCCAGGTGCTCCGTGCAGTCAAGGCATATGCGGAATTGCATGACATCGCGGTCTTGATCGTGACCCATGATTTATCTCTTGCCGCTCGAAACGCGCACAGCACTGCCATTATGAATTCCGGACGCGTTGTCGAGTTTGGTGAAACCGCAACGCTTCTCTCCTCGCCGCAATCCGACTATGGGCGATTGCTTGTAAAACATCGGGACTGGACAGTTCTAAGCAACCCGCAATCGTCCGGTTCCATCACTGCCGAGCAGTCGTTCGATGCTGTCAGTTGACCACTTGAGCCTTTCCATCGCCGGCAATTTGATCCTGGACGATGTTTCCTTTTCGCTTCCCGGTGGTCAAACGTTGTGCGTGGCTGGTGAAAGCGGGTCCGGCAAAAGCAGTCTGCTCAAAGCACTGAATGGCTTGATGCCGGCACGCTTTGAACAGCTTGTCTTCAACCCGAAAACCGGCTTCGCCGTGACGCATGCCGGCCATTGGCAAGGACGCCCCGGTTTGAAGGGAAGCCGGTGGGTGATGCAGGACCCCATCGCTGCCTTGAACCCCAAGTTGACACTGGGCGCCTCGATTGCTGAAAGCATCTTTTCGAAAAATCTCTCTGAGGCCAACCTCGAAAACGCCGTTTCGACAGTGCTTTCCGACGTCGATTTGCCCAGTGAGATGACAACGCGAAAGCCATCTGAAGTATCGCTCGGCCAAGCACAGCGCGCTTGTCTCGCACGTGCGCTCATCGCCAGCCCGGATCTCGTCTTCTTTGATGAACCGCTCAGCGCGCTTGACGCCATCGTGCAGAAGCAAATCGCCAAGACCATGAAACAGATTCAGGAGCGCTACGGCATCACATTTGTCATTGTGACCCACGACCTTGGCTTTGCCGCAGCTTTTGCCGATCAGATGCTGGTGCTCCGAGACGGCAAGGTCGAAGCCTATCAGGTGGCAAATTCGTTCTTTGCAGAACCGGCAAGCCGCTACTGTCGTGACCTCATCGAAGCCGCGCGGGACCTGGGCAGTCTGCCGCAAGCACCCCTAAGTTCCGGCCGACCGGCAGAGGTGTACTCATGACGGATCATTGGGGTCGGCTGAAACAGATTTTCGCGTCCAGCGGTCGGCGATTGGTGGGTTTACTGGCTGTGCTATTCGGGGTCAGCCTCATAACCTTCACAATGACGTTCTTCGCCCCGGGAGACAAAGCGGCTGCCATTGCACATGCGCGCTATCCGGACGCAAACGGTTTCCCGCCGGAAATTCTGGAAGGTATTCGTGAGGAGTTTTCGCTGAACGAGCCCTTTTTTGTGCAGTTCTTTGAATGGCTCATGCGCTTTGTTCAGGGAGATTTCGGCAATTCATTTGCTTCCAATACACCCGTTTGGGATGTCTTCCTTGCCAACATCACCGAGACCCTGACGCTCACTGCCACATCGCTCACGATTGGTTTGATCGCAGCCTTTTGTCTGAGCGCAATTTCGGTTTGGCGGCCCGGGAGCCTGGCGGACCGATGCGCCGTCGCTCTCGCTTCCATTGGCGCCGCGATGCCGAATTACTGGCTCGGACTGCTTTTAATCCTGCTCTTCGCGGCCCACCTCGGCTGGTTGCCCGCTTACGGAACCGGAACGCCAGCACATATCGTTCTGCCTGCCCTGACCCTGTCTTTCTGGATCACCGCATCGCAGACACGTCTGATGCGTGCCTTTTTTCTGGAGGCCAAGTCTGCACCTTATGTTGAAACACTTAGGCTACGGGGAGTGAGCGAGGCCGAAATTTTCTGGCGGCACATCCTGCGCCACGCGGCCATTCCCGCACTCACGATGATCGGACTGGACGTTGCCGCCTTGCTCGAAGGCACGATTATCGTTGAGCTGACATTCGCTCGCGGCGGGATTGGATCGCTCCTCGCAGGGGCGGTTCTGTCGCGAGACTATCCGCTGATCCTTTTTCTCGTGATGTTCTTCGCGCTTGTTTATGTCTTCATCAACACGTTGATCGAGATCCTTCAGGATTTTCTGGATCCGCGAACATCGCTATTCGCGTTCAAAGACGCTGATATCCGGAAAGGTGCCCGGTCATGACAGTGGCTGAAAAACTGGTTCTTCCGGAGGAGCCCAGTCTCGAGAAAAAAATGCGGGAGCGGGACTTCAACCGCTTTCTCCTCAATCTCGGCATCGGATTGCTTGTACTTGGAACACTTGTCGCGGCCGGGTTTTCGTTCACGCCCTATGCACCGAACGCAGCGGATTTCCTTAATCGCCTCTCGCCTCCGTCCGCCGAACACTGGTTCGGCACAGATCAGCTTGGCCGGGATGTCGCAACGCGGATCCTCTATGGCGGTGTTTGGTCGATTGGCCTCGCGTTCCTGATCACATCGATCGGGGCTGTTGTTGGGACAATTGTCGGCCTGGCAGCCGGTCACTTCGGTCGTGCCGCCGACACAACACTGATGCGCGTGACTGACAGTTTCTTTGCCTTTCCAGAACTGATCGCGGCAGTCACGATCGCCGGTGTCCTTGGACCGAGCACGACCAATATGGTGATGGCGCTGATACTGGTCGGCTGGATGAGATTCGCCCGGCTGGTGCGCGGGCTCAGTGTTGATCTTGCTCACAGGGATTTTGTCACCCAGGCAAGGCTGAACGGCTTGCCGTCATGGCTCATATTGAGCCGTCACATTCTGCCGAATGTCGGCCCCAGCCTTCTCGTGTTGTGGACCAATTCCTGGTCGCGGACCATCTTGTCCATTTCAGGATTGAGTTTTCTTGGCTTTGGCGTTCAGCCTCCAAACGCGGAGTGGGGTGCCATGTTGCTGGACGGCAAAGCCTATATGCAAACCGCGCCGCACCTGATGATCTTTCCTGGGCTGGCGATCCTTGTGACAGTTCTGTCCATCAACCTGACCGGCGACAGGCTGCGTGATCTCATCGGCGGCGAAGCACTTTCGGATTAGATATGTCGATCGACTTCAAAGGCATCAGCTTGCGTGTCGGTGCCACATTCTTCTTCACGTTGATGGTTATTTTCATCAAATGGCTGTCCGACGAGATTCCTGTTGGCCAGGTCGTCTTCTTCCGAAGTGCATTTGCGTTGATCCCGCTGGTACTGTTCCTGATGTGGACACGAGAATTTCCATCCGGGCTCAGGACAAGACGCCCTGGCAGTCATGTCGCCCGGTGTATCCTCGGCTGCCTTGCCATGTTCGCGAGTTTCGCGAGCCTGAAGTACCTGCCGCTGTCGCATGCTTCGATCATCGGCTACATGGCTCCTGTTCTCGCCGTTGTCCTGGCAGCCATTCTGCTGAAGGAAACCGTCAACGCCGCGCGCTGGTTCGGTGTTTTGTTCGGTTTTCTAGGAATGCTGGTTCTGATCCTGCCGACCGCAACAAGCGCCAGTGTCGACGTCACCTATCTGACCGGTGTTGGCCTTGCCTTGGCGATGGCAATCCTGACCGCAGGTGCAAAGATACAAATTCGCAGCCTTGCCCTGACAGAAAACGCCGGCGCCATAGCTTTTTACTTTGCACTCACATGCACCATTGCCGGACTTGCGACCCTTCCCTTCGATTGGACAACGCCGAGCTGGCACCAACTGGGCCTGCTGGTCTGCACCGGATTTGCTGGCGGCATTGCGCATATCCTGATGACACTGAGTTATCAGTACAGCGAGATCTCGAAACTGGCCGCCTTTGAATACCTGTCGCTTGTGTTTGCCGTAATCGCAGATGTGCTCTTCTTCGACATTCTACCGGAGCCGGCCTTTTACGCCGCTGCCGCTTGCATCATTTGCGCGACACTTGTCGTTGCCCTTAAAGACAGGGCACCGAAGGCTCAGACGGCCCTGCGCTGATCTGACTGTAAAAAGGGTGGCGCATTTATTTGATCGATGGCTCTGCTTGCAGTTGCCCAATCAGTCCTCTTCAGGCACGGCCACTGTGTAGTTCAGCGGCATCCGTCCTCCATCGGCGAAAATCGTCTGACCGGTGACATATCCTGCGTCTTCCGACGCCAGGAACGCGGCGACACCGGCAATTTCCGACGGCTCGCCAATGCGCAACAGCGGTGTGCGCGACATGATCCTCTGCTTGGCCGCCGGATCGCTGTTCACCGCCGCCAGCATTTCGGTCATGATCGACCCCGGCCCGATGGCATTGACCCGGATACCGTGCGGAGCAAGGGCCAGGGCGGTTGTCTTGGTCAGCTGCGACACGCCGCCCTTGGAAACGCAGTACGGGATCTGGTTCGGGATCGCGAGAACCGAATTGATCGATGACATGTTGATGATGCAGCCCGGGTCACCGCCGCCTTCGATTTTCTCCACCATGTGGCGTGCAACGGCTTGAGAACACAAGAACGCGCCTTTCAGGTTGACGCCAAGGATCCGGTCAAAGTCGTCTTCCTCAAGCTCCAGAAAATCGGCGCCGCCGACGATGCCGGCATTGTTGACCAGAATGTCGATGTCGCCATAGGCGTTGAGTGTCTCGGCAACCATGTTGCGCACATCGAGGCGTTCGGCCACGTTGCAATGGATGTAAATGACCTCGCCGAGGGTCGACAGATCTTCCACCGCTTCCTCGCCGGTCGTGTCGTCGATGTCGGCGATGACGACCTTGGCCCCGTCCATGAGGAACCGCTTGGCAACGGCAAACCCAATCCCCTGAGCGGCGCCTGTTACGATGGCAACCTTATTTTCCAAAGACACGAAAAACCTCACGGCTGATTGACAATGTGAGCGCCGCACAAACGATGCGGGCCGCTTCCTAGCGGCCCGACCTTAAGTTCCAAAGACGTCCATGTCGATGGCTGATGAAGCCATCCAGCTACGTAAGCTGCTGCCGCTAGGCTGAAATCCCGTGAGATTTCAAGGCGTCGGTGATCTCATCCAAAATCGCGGGATCGTCGATCGTCGCCGGCATTTTGTAGCTTTCGCCGTCCGCGATCTGCCGCATGGTCCCGCGAAGGATCTTGCCCGAGCGGGTTTTGGGCAAGCGGTCGACGGTAATAGCGATCTTGAAAGCCGCCACAGGTCCGATTTTTTCGCGAACCAGCTTCACCAGCTCTTTTTCGATGTCTTCGTGCGATCTCTCCACGCCCGACTTCAGCACCACGAAACCGCAGGGCAACTGGCCCTTCAGCTTGTCGGCAATGCCGATGACGGCACACTCGGCAACGTCCGGGTGGGTCGCAAGAACCTCTTCCATGCCGCCGGTCGACAACCTGTGTCCGGCCACGTTGATGATGTCGTCGGTCCGCGCCATGATCGACAGGTACCCGTCATCATCGATGATGCCCGCATCGGCTGTCTTGTAGTAGCCGGGAAACTCGGCGAGATAGGAATCGAAGAACCGCTTGTCCGCGTTCCAAAGTGTTGGCAGAACACCCGGCGGCAGCGGCAGCTTCACCACGATGTTGCCGAGCGTGTTTGCTCCCAGCGGGTGACCGGCGTCGTCCAGAACCTGAACGTCGTAACCGGGCATCGGCACGGTCGGAGAGCCCGGTTTGACCGGCAGCTGGCCAAGGCCGAGCGGGTTGCCAACGATGCACCAGCCGGTCTCCGTCTGCCACCAATGGTCGATCACCGGCACCTGAAGTTGATCAATGGCCCAGTTCACCGTTTCTGGGTCTGCGCGTTCGCCGGCAAGAAACAGCGACCGGTACTGCGACAGATCGTATTTCTTGATCAATTCGCCATTCGGGTCTTCCTTGCGGATTGCCCGGAACGCTGTGGGCGCGGTGAAAAGCGATACCACGTTGTGATCGGAAATCACGCGCCAGAACACGCCGGCATCCGGTGTTCCAACGGGCTTGCCCTCGAACACGATCGTCGTGCAGCCGTGAAGAAGCGGCGCGTAGCAGATGTAGGAATGGCCCACCACCCAACCGACATCCGACGCAGCCCAGAAGACTTCGCCGGGCTGGACATCGTAAAGGTTCGACATGGTCCATTTGAGAGCCACCATGTGGCCGCCATTGTCACGGACAACGCCTTTCGGCTGACCGGTCGTGCCAGAGGTGTAGAGGATGTAGAGGGGATCATTCGCCTTGACGGTTACCGGCGCAATCTTGCGTCCGGCGGCCTTTGCATCTCCGGCAAGTTTGCCGAGATCGTGGTCACGTCCCTCGATCATGTCCGCGCCCTGTTCCTCGCGCTGGAAGACGAAACAGGCTTCCGGTTTGTGCGTGGACAGTTCGATCGCCTGATCGATGAGGGGCTTGTAGGCAATGACCCGGCCCGGCTCTATCCCGCAGGACGCGGCGATGATCGCCTTGGGAGAGGCATCGTCAATGCGTGTCGCGAGTTCGTTGGCCGCAAACCCCCCGAACACGACAGAGTGGATGACACCAAGGCGCGCACAGGCAAGCATTGCCATAACCGCCTGCGGGATCATCGGCATGTAGATGATCGCCCGGTCGCCTTTCTCAAGGCCCTGATCGCTGAAAACCGCCGCCATGGCTTCAACTTCTGCCAGCAGCTCGGCAAAGCTGTAGGTCGCCGTCTTGCCGGTGATCGGGCTGTCGTAGATCAGTGCCGGCTGCCCCGGGCGGCCGCGTTCCACGTGGCGGTCAAGGCAGTTGTAACAGGTGTTGCACTCCCAGTCCGGAAACCAGCGGCCATATTGACCGTGATCCGGATCGAACACCGTGTCGGTCGTGGACACCCAGTCGATTTCGGACGCCGCCGCTTTCCAAAACCCGAGAGGGTTGTCCTTCCAATCCTGGTAGACCTCGTGATACCGGCTCGCCATGTCAAATCCTCCCAAAAAGCCGCGTCGGCATTTTGCGATAGAGTGCTGTAAGGGAAGGCGGAAATGCAAGTCTCATAACGTAAGCAATTAGACGGTCGGGACTTTACGTAAGCACTCTGGCGTGCTTGTTTCCCGCGTCCCTGCCATGTATCCAACCGATCTTTCCGCCATATGATCCCGATAAACGATCCCTGGTTTTATTCGGCCGCGATCCCTGCGGTCATTGTCGTCGGCCTGTCCAAGGGCGGCTTTGGCGGCACGATGGGCATGCTCGCCGTACCGATCCTGACGCTGGTGATATCGCCTGTCCAGGCAGCCGGGATCATGCTGCCGATCCTGGTCCTGATGGATATCGTCGCGCTCATTGCCTACAAGGGTCGCGCTGACTGGCACTGTCTGTCGATCCTGCTGCCCGCCGCCATCATCGGTATCGGCATCGGCTGGGCGACGGCCGCCTATGTCGATGACGACTTCGTCAGGCTGCTCGTCGGCCTGATCTCCATCGCCTTCGTCGCCGATTATGTGTTCAAACGGCGCAAGCAGGCCCAGGCCGCCGAGCACAACGCGGCCAAGGGGTATTTCTGGGGCGGTATTGCCGGTTTCACCAGCTTCATCAGCCACACCGGCGGCCCTCCCTACCAGATGTACACCGTGCCGTTGCGTATGCCTCAGGCGATTTATGCCGGGACCGCCGTGATCTTTTTCGCCACGGGCAATGCCATCAAGCTGGTTCCCTATTTTTTCCTCGGCCAGTTCGACACGACCAATCTGACGACGTCCGCAATTCTCGTTCCGATAGCGTTCATCGCAACGCTGGTGGGCGTTCAATTGGTGCGCCACGT
The DNA here is from genome assembly GCF_030732845.1 of Roseibium sp. MMSF_3544. Classification (GTDB taxonomy): domain Bacteria; phylum Pseudomonadota; class Alphaproteobacteria; order Rhizobiales; family Stappiaceae; genus Roseibium. The sequence goes on along the minus strand of NZ_JASHKA010000010.1, from coordinate 71,628 downwards.
CAAGGCAGAAACGTTCTATGCCTTCATCTATGTCTTCATGGCCATCATCGGCCTTAAGCTCACCTATGACGGCGTGGCCGGTCTTTTGTCCTGACAACAGCCGGTGTTATCAATCTGCCGGAGAAGATTGCGCCGCCCGGAATTTCCGGATTTGATAGCCAAAACAGAGCGATAAATTGGGAGAACGGCAATGGACGCGAGCATCAGCCCCTATGAACAGGGACTTGATAAGACCACAGCCAATTTCGCGGCCCTCAGTCCGCTCAGTTTCCTGGCACGATCTGCAGACGTGTTCCCCGAAAAGATCGCCATCGTTCACGGCAATCAGCGGACCGATTACCGGACGTTCTATCGCCGTGCCCGACAGCTGGCGTCCGCGCTTGCATCCCGTGGCATCGGCAAGAACGACACGGTCAGTGTGATGCTCTCCAACGTACCGCCCATGCTAGAGGCCCACTACGGCGTCCCGATGACCAGGGCGGTGCTGCATTCGATGAACACGCGCCTGGATGCGGCGATCATTGCGTTCCAGCTCGATCATGCCGACTGCAAGGTGCTGATCACCGACCGCGAATACGCTCCGGTTGTCAAGGAAGCCCTGTCGATGGCCTCGGTGAAACCGCTGGTGATTGATTATTCCGATCCCGAGTTCCCGCAAGATGGAGAACGGCTTGGCAATCTGGATTACGAGGACTTTCTGCAAACCGGCGACCCGGAGTTTCAATGGTCCCTGCCCGATGACGAATGGGACGCCATCACGCTGAATTACACTTCAGGCACGACCGGCAATCCGAAGGGCGTGGTCTACCACCATCGCGGTGCTTATCTGCTGGCCCAGGCCAACGTGATCACGGCATCTATGGCCAAGCATCCGGTCTATCTCTGGACCTTGCCGATGTTCCACTGCAACGGCTGGTGTTTTCCCTGGTCGATCTCCGTCGTTGCCGGAACCCATGTCTGCCTGCGCTGGGTCCGTCCACAGGCCATGTGGGACCTGATTGCCGATGAAGGCGTGACCCATCTGTGCGGCGCGCCGATCATCATGTCGACGCTGTTGAACGCTGCCCCGGACCAGAAGCGGGATCTCGAGCGAGAAGTCGAATTCTTCACCGCTGCCGCGCCGCCGCCCGAAAGCGTCCTCGCCGCAATGAAAACCGCCGGTTTCAATGTGACCCATCTCTACGGCCTGACGGAGGTGTACGGTCCCGCCGTCGTCAACGACTGGAAAGCCGAATGGGACGGATTGACGCTTGAACAGCAGGCTCAAAAAAAGGCCCGGCAGGGCGTTCGTTATGTCGCGCTGGAAGACCTCAAGGTGCTCGATCCGGAAACGCTTGCGCCCGTACCATCCGACGGCGAAACCCTCGGCGAAGTGATGTTCCGAGGCAACGTCGTGATGAAAGGCTACCTGAAAAACGAAGACGCGACACAGAAGGCCTTTGGTGGCGGATGGTTCCACTCCGGCGATCTCGGCGTGATGCATCCCGATGGCTATATCCAGCTCAAGGACCGGTCCAAGGACATCATCATTTCCGGAGGGGAAAATATCTCATCGATCGAAGTCGAGGACGTCCTTTACAAACATCCGGACGTGCAGGCTGCCGCAGTCGTTGCCCGGCCCGACGAGAAATGGGGTGAAACGCCGTGTGCTTTTGTTGAGCGCAAAGAGGGCTCTGAAGTGAGTGAGGCTGATCTGATCGGGTTTTGCAGGGAGCATCTTGCCAACTTCAAGGCCCCCAAGACGGTCGTCTTCTGCGAGCTTCCCAAGACCTCCACCGGCAAGATCCAGAAATTCGCCTTGAGAGAGCAGGCCAAAACCCTGTGACGTAAAACAAAAACGCCGCGCGATGCGCGGCGTTTCGATCCTCGTTCGGTAATACCCCTAGTGGAGGGTCTTTTCTTGCCGTATTCGCTCAATCTCGTCCTTGATCTTGAGCTTTTGTCGTTTCATGTCAGCCAATTCCAGGGAGTCTGTACTCGGGTGCAACAGGGCGTCTTCAATCTTGCGTTTCATTTCCGCGTGACGGCGCTCAAGTTCTTCGAGATGCGACTGCATTGACATGGATAAACCTCCTGTCTGTTGGCTCAACATTACCATCGTGCCACAGGAAATCGGACCTTGTCGATTGCAGAATCCGCATATCTTATCCATTTCGCCGTCAAATTATGCATTCGTGCCATCATGCTTAGAAAACCCTGAAGAATTGCGCTCTAATAACCGCTTAAAAACGCAAGAAAAATCACGACGGAAATTTTGCCAGTTCACAGGTTTTCCGCCTGCTCAAGTTTTTGGCATTTTATCTGGCGGGACCCGCACCGGATGGCCGCTTTAATCCGGTCGCAAGCCTGCGAAAGATGCTATCTTGCCCGCCGGCAGTGAAATGGACTACGAAATGACTCAAGCAGTCGGGGGAATCGAGGGCGCAAATGGATACTGATGCTTTGCGAATGGAGCTGGCACAGCTTCGTCAGGAACACCGTGATCTTGACGTTGCCGTGGAGGCCCTTGCGGCAACATCGAACCACGACGTTTTGCAACTTCAGCGCCTGAAGAAAAAGAAGCTGATGATCAAGGACCGCATTACGGCACTGGAAGACCAGCTGTTTCCAGACATCATCGCCTGAGCTTGAAACACCGCTTGTCGCCGCCAAAGTGACAGCCCTCCAGAAATTCTCCTGAAACCCACGTTTCCGACTTGCGATGCGCGCGGCGCTGCCTATACTCCGCGCCTTTCTGAGCCCCCCGTTTAGTGGAGCAAACAATGGCAAACGCGGATGTCGCAATCATCATGGGCAGCCAGTCCGACTGGCCGACAATGAAGCACGCGGCGGATACGCTCGACGAACTCGGGGTGAGCTACGAGGCACGCATCGTCTCTGCGCACCGCACGCCGGAACGCATGTACGATTTCGCGAAAAGTGCCAAGGCCAACGGTTTCAAGGTTATCATCGCAGGAGCCGGCGGCGCGGCCCACCTTCCCGGCATGACGGCATCACTGACGCCGTTGCCCGTGTTTGGCGTTCCGGTCGAAAGCCGGACGCTGTCAGGCGAAGACAGCCTTTTGTCGATCGTCCAGATGCCCGGTGGTATTCCCGTCGGAACCCTTGCAATCGGCAAAGCCGGTGCGACCAATGCTGCCCTGCTGGCCGCGGCTGTCCTTGCACTGAGCAATTCCGTGATCGAGGCAGCCCTGGACTCATACCGCTCGGAACGCACGGCCGCTGTTGCCGAAGTCCCGACCAGCGAAAACCTGTAATTCCCTCCGGCACGGGACAGACCGATGACATCTGCAAATAAGCTCAGCCCCGGCGACACGATCGGCATTCTCGGCGGTGGCCAGCTTGGACGGATGCTTGCACAGTCCGCAGCCAGCCTTGGTTTGAAGACCCATATCTTCTGCCCGGATCCGAGCAGTCCGGCCTTTGACGTGAGCGCGACCTTCACCGTTGCCCCCTATGAAGATGTCGATGCGCTGAACCTGTTTGCAAATGCTGTTTCGGTTGTGACCTACGAATTCGAGAATGTGCCAGGCAACACGGCCGCACACCTGAACGCCAGGGTCCCGGTGCGCCCCGGCGTGCGCGCCCTCGAAGTGTCGCAGGACCGTCTGTTCGAAAAACAATTCCTGTCGGGCGCCGGCGTCGCGATTGCCGGTTATGCGGACATCAACTCGCAAGAGGACTTGGAGGATGCCCTCGCGACTTTTGGCGGCGAAGGCGTGCTGAAAACACGGCGGTTCGGCTACGACGGCAAGGGCCAACTTATGATTCGTGGCGCAGCGGACATTCCAGGCGCCTTTGACAAGATCGGCGCCGTTCCGGCCGTTCTGGAAGCGCTGATCCCGTTCGATTGCGAAGTCTCCGTGATCGTCGCCCGGGATCTCAACGGCAGCTGCAAGAGTTACGACATTGCGCGCAACCACCACGAAAACCACATTCTGAAGACCTCGACCGTACCGGCCGGCGTTTCTGAAGACACGCTGGAGGCTGCCCGCAAGATGGCGGAGCAGATCGTGAACGGGCTGGACTATGTCGGCGTCATGGGCGTGGAAATGTTCCTGGTCCGCGACGGCTCGACGGAAAAGCTTCTCGTCAACGAGGTCGCACCACGCGTTCACAATTCCGGACACTGGACCCAGGACGCTTGCCTGACCTCGCAGTTTGACCAGCACATTCGTGCCGTTGCGGGATGGCCGCTTGGCGCCGCGGACCGGCACTCCGACGTTATCATGGAGAACCTGATCGGATTTGAAGCCGATACCAGGGATGAGGTGCTGAAAGAGCCGAATGCACGGCTCCATCTTTACGGCAAGGCGGAGACTCGCGAAGGCCGCAAGATGGGTCACGTCAACCGCATTTCGGCAAAAACCGTCTAGATCATATCCTCACGAGGTGGAGCTTTTCCCTGCGTGCAAATCGGGTATTGGCCAGAAGCGCCACAAATGCCAATCCGGCCGCCAGCCCGAACCAGACGCCGACCCCGCCCCAACCGGCAATGAACCCGAGCCCATAGGACAGGCTGAGGCCGACAACCCAATAGCCGAACAGCGCGTAGAGCAGCGGAATGGCCGTGTCGCCCAGACCGCGCAGATTGTTGACGCCGATGATCTGTCCGCCATCGGCAAGCTGGAACAGGGCCGCAACCAGGAGGAACGACACGCCATAGGCAAGGACCTCCTGCGAATCGGGATCGTTGAAGTCGAGATAGAGCCCAATGAGCGTCTCGGGCAGCGTCCAGAACAGAACGGCAAAGCAGCCCATGAAGACCATCGTGACGCCAAGCGCGCTCCAGCCGGCCCTGCCGACCCCCTGCCGGTCGCCGCGACCGGCTGCAAGGCTGACCCGGGTCATTGCGGCCATGGACAGTCCCACGGGCACCATGAAGGTGATGGAAGCGATTTGAAGGGCAATCCCGTGCGCGGCAAGCGGGACGGCGCCGAGCCAGCCGATCATGATCGCTGATGCCGTGAACAGCGACCCTTCGGCGACAATCGTCAGTCCGATGGGCGTTCCTATGCGCAGGATCTGAAAGAAAACAGGCCAGTCCGAGCGCCAGATGCGACCCAGGATGTTGTAGCGCCGAAGCTTGGGATGCCAAAGCGCATAAGCGAGCAGGAACAAAAACGTGCTCGTGGCGCTGAAGACAGAGGCAATGCCCGCACCGACCAGCTCCAGGCGGGGAAAACCAAATTCGCCGAAGATCAGCAGGTAGTCGACAATCGCGTTGATGACCGCGCCCGCAATTGTTGCCCAAAGCACCACCTGGGTGCGTTCCATGACGGTCAGGAACCCGCGAACAGCCATGATCAGCAAAGCCGGCAGCATGGTCCACTGGAGAACGCGCATGTAGATGCCGGCAAGCCTTGCAAGTTCGGGGTCCTGGTCTAGCGCAAGCAGAATGTGCTCGGTGAAGAAAAGCACCACCCAGACCGGAACCGAAAAATACACTGAAACCCAGAAGCCCATGCGCACGGCGCGCCTGAGGTCGCGCGGCCTCCGCTGACTGCGCGCACGCGCTGCGAGCGGAATGGCCGCCTGCAGGATACCCATGCCGAAGAACCACAACAGCATGTAGAAATTGAAGGCGAGCACGGAGGCGGCAAGTTCGGTTGCACCCAGCCGGCTGATCATAACGACGTCCGTCGCATTGATCGCGATCTGTGCGAGTTGCGCTCCGGCCAAAGGCATGCCCAGCGACAGCGTCGGGACAATGTCGCTTCGCCACAACGATTGGCCCTTGGCTGCTTCGGGCTCTCCTGACGCAGGACGCGCCATTGTTTCCTCCAATAATGAGGGCGTTAGACGTGCCTGCTTGAGCGAGGCAGTAATAGCCCTTTTGAGCGATATGACGCCACTCGACCCGTTTTCGGGTTCGCCGGTTTGACGCGATCCGCGTGGTGGTCTTGCTGACCGCAAGTAGAGCGCAACGACGTCTGGAGGCCCTGAAAAGCGGACCTCCGGTGGACCAATTCAGTTCATCTCCAGCGTTGCGGAGCGTGCTCCATACCCCACATCACGCTGCGCTCCGCGCCTTGGATGAGAGCCGAATTGAGTCCGTAAAGTGAGTTCGTATCGTCCAAAAGGGCTCTGGCTTCCGGTGGGAAAATCAGCTCTACTGCCCATTGAGTGCGCTGTCCATCTTTCTTCTGCTGTGGACCGAAATCGGCGACCGATTTGGTCGTATTTCTCGCGAATGACTGTGGACAGGCAGGGTTCGTTCTGGTATCTACCCCGCTTATGTGAGCGACGCGTCAGCGGCGATCAGGTTCCTGTACACAAGTGAAAGCATTGCAGCCAGGTGACTGCAACGGACATTCACTGCGTGATTTCGGGAGCGCCGTGGATCGTTGGCGAGACCTCGCTTTAATCAACGTCTAAATCTGTCTGCGGTTTGACCGCAGAGCATAGAAAACGGGAAATTACGCGTGCAGGTATTGGTTCGCGACAACAATGTCGATCAGGCGCTCAAGGCGCTGAAGAAAAAGATGCAGCGCGAAGGCATCTTCCGGGAAATGAAACTTCGCGGCCATTTTGAAAAGCCGTCTGAGAAGAAGGCGCGTGAGAAGGCTGAAGCCATCCGCCGCGCACGCAAGCTGGCTCGCAAGCGGGCACAGCGCGAAGGTCTTGTTCCGGGCAAATCCGCTCGCCGCTAATCCGGCTGGAGTGGCCCCGGCGGCATAACCGCCTTTTCAATGCATGTTTGCCGTAAGGCCGACCGAAGTAACGGTCGGCTTTTTGGCGTTTTGCAAAGTTTGTTCTGGACTTGAGCCAGTTAAAAAACCGCAGCCACATTACCGCCCTATTGGAGGCAGATGAACGGCATGTCCAATCGCTTGACTGTAAGAGAGCATATGTGCCGCATGCGCAAGTTTCTGCCACACGCGACCCTGCTCAGCCTGGCGACACTGCTGGCTGCGTGCAACACGTCTGGTGTTTATGATGATGTTCCGGTCAATAAGTCCGCCGGCTCGTCGACCAACATCGCGTCTTTGACAGCTGTCATTGAATCCAATCCATCCGACGCGACCGCCTACAGCACGCGCGGCATCGCCTACGGACAGGCAGGTAAACTTGACCTGGCGATTGCAGATTTCAACACCGCGCTGCAGCTCAATCCGCAGTCTTTCCAGACATATGCGAACCGTGCACTGGTTTACCGTCGGCAGGGGCAGAACGATCTCGCGGTTTCCGACTACACCCGCGCGATCAACATCAAGCCAGACTATGACGTTGCCTATGTCGGACGGGGCAACATCTATCGCCAGCAGGGCAACTACGGCGCCGCTCTCGCCGACTTCAATTCGGTGATCACCCGCGACAGCAGTGATGCGCGCGCGTTCTACAATCGCGGTCTCATCTATCAGGCCCAGAAACAGGACAGCCTCGCGATCGAGGACTTCGCAACGGCGATCGGCCTCAATCCGAAAGCCAGCGCGCCCTATATCGCCCGCGGCATTTCCTATCTGGCCGTCAACGACCCGACTGCCGCCTTCGAGGATCTGTCAATGGCGGTCAATCTTGACCGGGATTCGTCCGTTGCCTGGGCAAACCGCGGCCTCGCCCTGGAGATGCTCGGAAAGCCGCAGGATGCCCGCCGCAATTACACAAGGGCGATGACGCTCGACAATTCGAACAAGCTTGCGCGCGAAGGGCTTGGCCGCGTCGGTCAGGGCTGACGACTATCGGCAAGCGGGAACCGCGTGCCGGGCGCGGCTGATCCAGATCAACGCAAACAGACCGCCTGAAGATATCATTGAGACCTTCCTTCATCAGTTTCAGCACAGATGGAAGGCCCTATGAAAACCCTTTTGATCCTGGATGGTCATCCGGATCCGGACGACAGTCACCTCTGCCACGCGCTTGCGCAGGCCTACGCAAATGGTGCTGAACATGCCGGACACCGCGTAAGCCTTATTCGCGTTGCGGATATCGACTTCCCAATCCTGCGCATACCGTCTGATTTCACCAAAAAACCCAGCCCCGAAGCCCTTGGACCGGCGCGCGACGTCCTGCTTGAAGCGGATCACCTTGTTCTGATCTATCCGCTTTGGCTCGGCACATTGCCGGCATACACAAAGGGCTTCCTGGAACAGCTACTTCATTACGACACCGCTTTCGAGCGTTCGCCGGAAGACCGCTGGCCGAAAGGCAAGATGCTCGGCAAATCGGCACGGGTCGTGTTGACGGCGGGCATGCCGGCCCTTGCCTACAAATTCTGGTACGGCGCCCACAGCCTGAAAAGCCTGAAGCGAAACATCCTTGGCTTCGTCGGTTTCAAACCGGTCAGGTCTACGGTCTTCGGCATGGTCGAACACGCCGATGCCGCACAGGTTGACCGCTGGCTGAAGACAATGGAATCGCTCGGGGCCAGGGCTCAATAATCTGGCTGAACTAGCCGGAATGAACTTGTTTGGATGAAATGCGCAAAGCTGGAGGAAACCGTTCGGTTTCCAAAGATTTGCAATAACTTTGCCGAACAACCGTCAGAACGGACACTTGGAGCGGAACGTTATCCGTTCGCCACCAGTTGGCTGATGAAACTCGAGGCTCTCGGCGTGGAGCGCCAGTCGCGACGATGCGGCAAGCGCCTCACCATCAGCGTAAAACCGGTCACCGATGATCGGATGCCCCAGGGACAGCATATGAACACGCAATTGGTGAGAGCGTCCCGTGTGCGGAAAAAGGCGTACGCGCGTTGTCCTGAGTCCGCGCTCCAGGACCTCCCAGCGCGTCAGGGCCGGTTTCCCGTGCTCAAAACTCACCATCTGCTTCGGCCTGTTCGGCCAGTCACAAATCAGGGGAAGATCCACCTCACCGTTGTCGGTTTCCGGATGCCCCCAGATATCAGCCACATAGGTTTTCCGGATTTTCCGGCGCTCGAACTGCAAACCCAGATGCCGGTGTGCGGCGGCATTCATGGCAAGCACCATGACTCCCGACGTATCCATGTCGAGCCGGTGTACGATCCGCGCCTCGGGATAGGTATGACGGGCCCGGCTTTCCAGACAGTCGGAATGTTCCGTGGCCTTTCCAGGAACGCTCAAGAGGCCACTTGGCTTGTCGATCACAAGCAGATCGTCGTCGCAGTGGAGCACCGACAAATACGGTTGCTGCGGCGGTTTGTAGACGAATGTGCTGATCTCGGGTGCTGTCATGCTTCGCACTGGGTCAAAACAAAAGGCGTGGCACAGGACCACGCCTTCATTGAGCTTTCAGTCGATCAACCGGTAAGGGTCAGACCAGCAGGATCGCCAGGACACCGGTGAGCACGAAAACGGCGGTCGGCGGGATCCAGCCGGCGTCTCCAAGGGCAAGACCGATTGCAGAGGCGACCACGGTTGCAATCAACATCAGCCAACCAAAGACAACTGCGGTCGTGCCGCCGAAGGCGAAGAGAATCAGGCAAAGAACAATGTTAAGGACGGCGACCGTACCGACTTTGGAGAAGTTGATAAAACCCTCATAAGTGCGTTCGTGCGCTTCGTAGTCCATCCCGGACGTGTTTTCGTCAGCCATAAGTCCTCCAAGGGAAATTCACAATTGGCAAACTTCATACAATAAAGACTTCGGGTTCGGCAATGACGACAGATGCACAAATGGACGCGAAGGACGCGACTTTTTGGCATGATCGGGGAAATTTGCTGCAGAACCGGTCAAAATCCGGCTTGTGATCCGCACTCAGGCCGCGTGAGAGGCCCCTCCGAGACCCGCCGATTGAAGCACCCTCGCCTGTCGGTCCCGGACCGTGGCCGCTTCAAAACCCTCGATCTGCTCGTTGAAGAGCTGATAGAAATTCAGCTGCGCGCGCAGGTGCAGAAAGACGCCCCCGAGGCCAATGGCAGCCCGGTCCATGAAGACGAATTCCTGAGGTACCGTCACGGGCCCCAACTGCTTGAGGGCCGAATGTACCTTGAAAGCTTCCTTGCGGCCGTACTCGGCGGCAGAAACCCCGTCAGCAATGGACCTGACGCGGTCGCTCAGCAGCGGACCGTAGATGAACCTTGCCCAGATATTGAGAACCTCGATGATCTCCTTTTTCAGATCTTTGAAGCCCCAGCGCTCATAGGCTGACACGACCCGGTCGTTGTCCTCTTCCAGAAGACCGCGGTAAAGCTCGACAACGCCTTCGACGAAAGCGTCGGGGAATATGCGGATACAGCCATAGTCGAGCAGGTTGATGCCTGCCGGCGTCCCTTCCTGTTCGAAAACCGTGTAGTTGCCAAGGTGCGGATCACCGTGAATCACGCCGAAGTGGCTGAAAGGATGCCACCAGGCATGAAACATCGTTTTCGCCAGAAGATTGCGCTCTTCCTGGCTGTGTTCCTTGAACTCCAGTAGAGGTTTGCCGGTAAGCCAGCCCATCGTCAGCAAACGTCGTGTCGACAGGTCAGCCATGACGCTCGGCACCCGGATCTGTTCGTAATCCGTCAGGATCTCCTGGTACATCGCGATGTGAGCAGCCTCGCGCACATAGTCCAGTTCCTCGCGAACCCGTGCACTGATTTCCTTGGCAATCTCACGCGTATCGATGGCCGGACTCATTCGCCTGTGCAGGGAAAACAGCATCTGAAGCTGGCTCAGATCGGCTTCAACGGCCGATGCCATGTCAGGGTATTGCAGCTTGCAGGCCAGTACGCGCCCATCCTGTGCGGTCGCCCGGTGCACCTGGCCCAACGACGCGGCAGCAGCCGGTTCCCGACCAAATTCGGCAAATCGGCTTTGCCAGTCCGCACCGAGTTCCGCCCGCATCCGGCGCTTGACGAACGCCCAGCCCATTGGCGGGGCGCTTGCCTGCAGTTTCGCTAGTTCGGTGGTGTATTCGGGTGGCAAGGCGTCCGGGATCGTCGACAGGAGCTGCGCCACTTTCATCAAGGGGCCCTTGAGCCCCCCGAGTGCTTCCGCCAGCTCAGCCGCGTTTTTCGCATTATCCAGGTTCATGCCGAAGAACCGCGCACCGGCGAATTTGGCGGCGATTCCCCCCATATTCGTGCCGACTTTGGCATAACGCCCCATGCGGGCACTCAATCGGTTGCTTTCCCTGTCCTTGGACTGCGGCATCTTGCGCGCGGCTCCGTTCTAAATCGGTTTCTCTCTGTCTCCAGATATGAACTACGGCAAATAAATCCAGTCGGACCAATCAACCAGGTGCCGCATGAAGGTCATATCCGGGCCAAGGTAGCCGCAATCTCATCGCGGGCCTTGACCAAACCCTTGTAGCGCAATTGATCTGCATCCAGTTCCAGCAACTGCGCCCTTAGCCCCGAGGCGATCTCCGATTTGTCTTCCTGCGCAGACAACACTTCGAGCGGGTCGTGGTGGATTTTGATCGTGAACAGAATATCACCGCTTTGCGGCAGCCGGCGCAGTGTCTGTCGTTCCACTCTTAAGAACAGCCTGGCAAACGTTTCCCCCGACACCTTGAACGGAATACGCTCAGGAAGTGGGTGGTGCAGGTTTTCGTCAGGATAGATCGACCAGTTGAAACGGCACAGAAGCTGTTCCGCCTTGAGGTTTTCAAAAAGGCGCGCGACGACCTGACCCATCCGCCCGCCATTGAAACCGGGAACGCCCTCGTGGATGCCCGTCATGGACAAGCCGAACTTTTCCGAAAGCCGCCAGGACGAGGGAAAGCAGAGGGACGCTGCAACCAGTCGGTAGCCATCTGGACCTGGACGCATGATCACCAGATCTTCCTGCACGAGCCTTGACGCGGTCAGCAGCGGCGGAGGTTCCTCCAGGCTGATTTCCCGCCCAGTCTCAATGAGCCGCACACGGCCGGTCTTGAATTCGTGCGTGTTTCCGTGGAGCCGTCGCAAGTGCTCCACGACGAGTTCAAGAACTTCGAGCTGTGACGCCTGCGTGTTGTCTTCAGCTCTGAAAACCGAATCGAGACTGTCGGCAAACAGCCTTTCCTTTACCTCCAGGTGGCGGCCATGAAGTGTGTCCGGCTCAAGCCAGATCTCCTCACCGATGGGCCTGAGCCCAACGGTAAACGGCTGGCTCGTTCCATCATACGGACGATGCAGAAACGGAGGGGCTGCTTGCGTCATTCAGGTCGTTTCTTTGTCAGCCGCACGGAACTGCTCAGGCGCTGTCCAGCTCTTCGAGCTCGTCGATGATGCGTTCGATGACCGCAAGGCCTTTCTTCCAGAAGTCCGGATCCGACGCGCTCAGTCCGAACGGGGCGAGCAGTTCGGAGTGGTGCTTGGTGCCCCCGGCCTTCAAGAGGTCGAAGTATTTTTCCTGGAACCCCGTTTCTGCGTCTTCATAGACCGCAAAGAGCGAGTTCACCAGGCAGTCGCCAAACGCATAGGCATAGACGTAAAACGGCGAGTGAATGAAGTGCGGGATATAGGTCCAGAAGGTTTCATACCCCTCGTTCAACTTGATCGCAGGTCCCAGGCTCTCGCCCTGGACGGACATCCAAAGCTCACCGATTTTGTCCGCAGTCAATTCTCCGTTGCGCCGCTCCGTGTGCACCTTTCTCTCGAACGAATAAAAGGCGATCTGACGCACCACCGTGTTGATCATGTCTTCGGCTTTCGACGCCAGCATGATCTTGCGCGTGCGCGGGTTATCCGCTTTCGCGAGCAGCGACTTGAAGGTCAGCATTTCGCCAAAAACACTGGCCGTTTCGGCAAGCGTCAGCGGTGTCGGCGCCATCAGGGGCCCGTTGTGTCCGGCAAGCACCTGATGCACACCGTGGCCAAGTTCGTGGGCCAGCGTCATCACATCCCGTATCTTGCCCTGGTAGTTCACAAGAACATAAGGGTGCGCGCTGGGGACCGTCGGATGCGCAAACGCGCCCGGCGCCTTGCCGGAACGGGCCGGGGCGTCGATCCAGCCCTTGTCGAAGAAACGGCCCGCAATCTCGGCCATGTCGGGTGAGAACGCGTCATAGGCAGACAGAACCGTATCCTTGGCTTCTGTCCAGGGAATGACACGCGTGTCGGCGTCCGGCAGCGGTGCATTTCGATCCCAGCTATTGAGCTGCTCCACGCCAAGCCATTTGGCTTTTAGCTGGTAATAGCGGTGCGACAGACGCGGATAGGCGTCACGAACAGCAGCAACCAGCGCATCGACCACATCCCGCTCGACCCGGTTGGCCAGATGCCGGCTGTCGGCGATATCCTTGAAATTCCGCCATCGATCCGAAATTTCCTTATCTTTCGCCAATGTGTTGGTGATCAGCGCGAAGGTTCTCAAGTTCTCCGAAAATGTCTCGTTCAGCGCCGTGAAAGCCTGACGGCGCTTGTCTGGCGAGGGATCCACAAGCAGGTTGAGCGCGGGCTCGATCGCCAGTTTTTCTCCCTCTACGTCGAATGTCAACGACGCCATTGTTTCATCGAAAAGACGGTTCCAGGCATTTCCACCCGTGACCGATTTTTCGTGGAACAACTGCTCGACCCGATCTTCGAGCTGGTAGGGCTTGCCCTTTCGCAAGTCCTCGATCCACGGCTGATAATGAGCCAGCCGCGCGTCCTTGAGCGCCGCGTCCATGACCGCATCATCAACTGTGTTCATTTCCAAAGTGAAGAAGAGCAGATGCGAGCTTGCGGTCGTGATCTGCTCCTGAATGTCGCCATAAAACTTCTGGGCCGCCGGATCGATCGTGTTTCCGGCATAGACAAGGCCGGCAAATGAAATCAGTCGACCCATGAGGTCTTCCAGATCCTCATAGGCCCGGATTGCCGTCACCAGCGCGGACACATTGTTTTCGGCCATCTCGGAGAGACGGCCCTTGTAGGAGGCCTCGAACGTCGTCGCGCGGTCTAGGCTCTCTTTCAGGTCCTGTGCAACGTCGGGTGAGTCCATCGACGGGTAAAGATCGGTCAGGTCCCATTCGGGCAGGTTTCCGACGTCGGAAGATGCTGCGGACTGAGCTGCATGGACAGGGCGCGGCAGAGGCATGTTTTTCTCCGGTGAGGGGTCGCCCCTGGCCGGGGCAACGAACTGTCTTTGTCCAGATTAGTAGGACGGGCGGCTGTTGGCACGCAATTCGGAAAGCGTAATTTTTTTACGAGAGTCTGGACGATTTGTTTACCCGATTGCGACCACAATGGCTCGAAACGAGACAAATTGAAGTGATCTGAACCAGCCCATGCAAGCGACAAGCGGAAAAATTCTCATCGTTGACGACGATCCGATCCAGCGCCGGCTTCTGGAGGAGGCCGTCAAAAAGTTCGGCTATCGTTCGAAAACCGCGGAAAACGGCGTGGAAGCGGTACAGATCATGAGTGGCCCGGAATCGAGCGAGATCGATCTGATCATTCTCGACATGGTCATGCCGGAATTGGACGGGCTCGGTGTGCTTGAGCGCCTTCGCGGCGACAAGAACGCAACTCCCGTGATCGTGCAGACGGCCCATGGTGGCATCGACACCGTCGTCAGCGTTATGAACGCGGGCGCACAGGACTTTGTCGTCAAACCCGTGGCTCCCGAGCGGCTGAACGTCTCCATCCGCAATTTGCTGAAAACCTCCGCCCTCGAAGACGAGATTACGAGGTTCCGCAAACAGGCCTCCGGCACTCTGACCTTTGCCGACATCATCACGCATTCCGCAGCCATGGAGCGCGTGATCAGTCTCGGCAAGAGGGCCGCGGCATCCAACATCCCGATCCTGATCGAGGGCGAAAGCGGTGTCGGAAAGGAAATGATCGCAAGCGCCATCCAGGGCTCAAGCGACCGCAGATCCAAGCCGCTGATCGCGGTCAATTGCGGGGCCATCGCAGAAAACCTGGTGGAATCCATCCTGTTCGGACATGAAAAGGGAGCCTTCACGGGCGCTGTGGACAAGCATGTCGGCAAGTTTCAGGAAGCCCATGGCGGCACCCTGTTCCTGGATGAAGTCGGCGAACTGCCACAGGACGTTCAGGTCAAGCTGCTGCGCGCAATCCAGGAAAACGAAATCGACCCCATCGGCGCTCGCCGCCCGGTCAAAGTGGATTTTCGCCTGATCTCAGCCACGAACCGGCGTCTGATCGACCAGGTCAAGGAGGGTGTCTTCCGGGAAGACCTCTACTACCGTCTCAATGTCTTTCCGATCTGGATTCCGCCATTGCGCGACCGTCGGGAAGACGTTCCGGCGCTCACCAGGCACTTCCTCGCCCGCTTCGCTGCGGAAGAGGGCAAGCCTCATGTCGCAGGCGTCGCGACCGACACCTTGGCAATGCTGCAGGACTATCATTGGCCGGGCAATATCCGCCAGCTTGAGAACGCAGTGTTCCGCGCTGTCGTGCTGTGCGACGGTGCCCAGCTTACCGTAAACGACTTTCCCCAGATCGCGGCAGCTGTTGAGCAACCGGCTGTGGCCGTGCCCGCCGCACCGGCTTTGCAGCCTGACACACCGCCCGAGACATCCGCTCTCGCTGCACCCTCTGAACCGCAACCGGCACCGTCACCTGTCGCACCACAGAGCGGCTTTGAGCTGGCGGCACCGTTTGGGTTCATGCGCAACCTCGACCGGGAAGGTCACGTACGCAAGCTGGCCGACATTGAAGAAGAACTGATTCGAGCAGCGATCAATCACTATTCCGGCCGGATGACGGAGGTCGCCAAACGGCTGGGAATTGGCCGCTCCACACTTTATCGCAAGCTGAAAGAATACGGCCTGGACGACAATGACAAAAATGCCGCAGCCTGAATAACGTCAGAAATCTGGCGATGTTGTCGAAATGGACGATTTTTTGACGCATTCTGCCCTTATCCAGCCCGGGAGCAGGGTTTTTATCGATTGAGCGCGTGGCGTTGCATATCTGCCACGATTACCACGCAAGCGAAAATAGGGTAAAAACTTCTTAACTTACCGCGGTTAGGATAAGTCTCCTGCTGGGGAGCATGGGATGGGCGAAAGCCATCAGTAAACGGCGAGATAGAGATTGCGTAACCGGTTAGTTGATTTCAGCGCCGTCGGTTGGCTAAAGCGTGCTGCAAAGTTTGTTGGCGCGTTTGCCATCGTGTCCGCATTCGCCATCACGGCGACACAAGCGCAGACCCGCACGCTCAAGCTTTACAACACGCATACCAAAGAGCGTGTTTCGATCACGTTCAAGAAAAACGGACGCTATCTGCCGGAAGGCCTGCGCGAAGCCAATCGCTTCCTTCGGGATTGGCGGCGCAATGAAATCACCAAGATCGACCCCGAGCTTCTGGACCTCATCTGGGAAGTCTATCGGGAAGTGCGCGGCAAGGACTACATCTACGTGGTCTCAAGCTATCGCTCACCGGCGACCAACAACATGCTGCGCAAGCGTTCTTCGGGCGTTGCGAGGAACAGTCAGCACACGCTCGGCAAGGCGATGGATTTTTACATCCCCGGTGTCAATCTTGCGAAACTGAGGGCAACCGGACTGCGCAAGCAGGTCGGTGGTGTCGGATACTATCCCCGCTCAGGGTCACCCTTCGTCCACATGGACACCGGGCGCGTGCGCCATTGGCCAAAGATGAGCCGCAAGCAGCTTGCGAAGGTCTTTCCGAACGGCAAAACACTGCACATTCCTTCAGACGGCAAGCCGTTGAAGGGCTACCAGCTTGCCCTTGCCGAATCCAAGTCCGGCAAGAGCCGTTCGTCGCGGCCGACGATCGTCGCCTCCAACCGGGATTCGGATAACCGGCCGCGGACCGCCTCAACGAGGGGACAAAGCGTCCGGGAAGCGGATGAACCAATCCGCGCTTCGACAGGGGGCGAGCGGTCCTCTGGCGGCGGCAACCTGTTTGCCGGTCTGTTTGGCGGTGGCAACAACAAGGACAAGGACCAGGAAAACCGTGCCGGTGCGGTACGCACCAGAACGGCCCAGGCTGAGACAGCTTCCAAGGTGTCCCCGGTCTTGAAAAATCCGCCTGTCCCGTCGCCCAAGTTTATCGAGACCAAGCCGGAACCGGCAGCCGAAGAACCGATTCTGGTGGCAAGTGCCGGACCGGCTGTGAAACCAGCTATCGATGGACCGACACCGCCGCAGCCGGTCGGAAACCCGCCGGCGCCGAACACGCTGGATGCGCAGCGCTTCGCACTTGAAAGCGGGGAAACGCCAATAGCCAGCGAGGCGATTGATTCTCGGTTCCAGGTCGCAGCCGCGCCGTCGCAAAAACCGAACAATGGCCTGAGCGAAGCCGCGAAGGTTGCGGCTGCAGAACTCGGAATTGACAACGAAGGTCCTGCGACACCGCCTGCGGACGATCCTGTTGCGGCAATCGCCGCCGCGACCGGAACGCCAGTCCCCTCGCCGTCGCCGGCACCCCGCCCCGGAACCACGCTCGCCTACGCATCTGCGACCGCAACACCTCCGACGCTGAACCGGTCTTTGCGCCCGTCGGTGTCTTCACCGCAGCAGGAAACGGTTGCACGGGCCAGCGCGGCGGAGCCTGCGGCCCCGGCGCGGACACAACCCTCGTTGTCTGGCCGCATTCCGCGCGAGCAGATCATCGATCCCATGGCCGGCTTTGCAAGCCTGCCGGACAAGTCGGCACCTGCATTGCTGTCCGGTGCCGGTACAACGCGGCATCAGACCTTCGCTTTGCTTAGCCATCCCAATCAGCGTCAGCTGAAAAACGTGATGATGCCGGGCAATCGGTTCGTCGCATCAAGCTTTGAAGCAACCCCCTACGGCGCGTTGAGAACCGATCGTTTCGACGGACCCGCCGTAATCGTTCTGCCCGTAAGATACGCGCGCTGACCTCTGCGCACCGGGTTTACCGTAAAAAAAGAGCGGCTCGACGGCCGCTCTTTTTCTTTGCCTAACAAAACGGGAAAGCTTAGCTCTCCGGCGCTGCCGGACCGGCCATCCCAAGCGCGTGCATGTAGAGGTCAAGAACCGCTTCTTCCTCTTCGCGCTCGTGGGGCTGTTTCTTGCGAAGCGACACGATCTTGCGCATGATTTTCACGTCATAGCCGTTGCCCTTGGCTTCTGCGTAGACGTCCTTGATGTCGTCCGCAATCACCTTTTTTTCTTCTTCCAAGCGCTCGATGCGTTCGACGAAGGCGCGCAGCTGATCGGCTGCTACTCCACCCGGATCGGACATGTATTTCGGTCTCCTTGCTTCTTTTTCTTGAGCGGTCACTCATCGACCCGGGCGATCACTGCCCACCCGGTCAAAACCAGAATTCGTGCCGTGCCAGACTCGGCGGTCATCGTCAAGCGCCTGCCCCGCTACGGCCGCGGCTCAATGCTCTGGCTTGTTCTTTTCAAAGGCAGCCTGCTGTTCTGCAGTGGCCTCCGTCTGATACTTGTCTTTCCATTCCTGGTAGGGCATGCCGTACACGATTTCACGCGCATCCGCCTTTTCAAGGTCCATGCCTTTTTCCTGCGCCGCGTCCTGATACCAGTTGGACAGGCAGTTTCGGCAAAAGCCTGCCAGGTTCATCATGTCGATATTCTGGACATCGGTGCGGCCGCGCAAATGGTCGACAAGGCGTCTGAAGACCGCAGCTTCCAGTTCGAGTTTCGTTTGATCATCCATCGTCAGGAACTCCCCTGTGAGTCATTGTCCAACAATCAGGTCTTGTCGCATCGCGACTTGAAATACTTGATTTTGCGGCAGTCGGGCAACGCTGCAATGGCTTGCAGGATTGGCACAAGCCGACCGGCCCACTCCAATTGTCCGTTTTCGCCGGCGATCAGATCCTGTCGCAACTCCAGCAGGATGTGGGCGAGGCCGCGACGCGTTGCGTGCCGATACATTGTGTCGTTTTTGAGAGCCCCGTCATATGGCTCGTTGTCGCCGACAACCAGATCGCCGTCTGCTCTCAAGTCGCGGAGCATCGGTTCGACCGCACGCGGGTCACTGTCCCAAAGAACCGTCGCATGCCAGGGACGCGGCGCGCCGCGCCAGACGGGCGTGAAACTGTGGATCGAGACCATCACCGGCGGCAGCGCCTTGGCGATCATCGCGTCCAGTGTTTCGTCGATGAGATCGTGATAGGGCCTGTGGAAGTGCGCGATACGATAGGCGCGCTCGCTTGCGTCGACCCCGGCATTACCCGGCACCACCGCACCGTCCGAAAGCCGCATGATCAGCGTCGGATCGTCCTCACCCCGGTTCGGATCGATCAACAGTCTTGAAAAGGTCGACAGGCAAGCAGGTGCATTCAGCCGGCGCGCCAGTTCCAGCGTTACGGCGCGGGCTCCGATGTCGTAGCCGATGTGACGTTCGAACTGTTCAGGAGCAACGCCCAGGTCGCCGTACTCTCCTGGCACGGTGTTTCGCGCGTGGTCGCACAAAAGCAGTATCCCGGAATTGAAATCGCCGTTCACATATTCGGTCGGCTGGAAAATTTCACCGGCCATGGCAGCTGTCTGTGTCATGTCATGCTTCGTGGAAGGACCTTGGGCGCCGAACGCGCAGACGCTCAGGTTTACGGCAAACCGATCAAAGAACCAAGCCCGAATACACAAATCGCAGCCGCTGCCAGGCGTCGATTCGAGACATGGACCTAGACCAGGCCTAACTTTGGAAAACTCTGTGAATTCAGGGCCCTTTTGCGTCGCGAAACCGCATTTGTATACGCTTTATTGACGGCTAACATCTATCAGCGGATAAACCGCCATGTTCCCGCCCCATTTCTGGCCACATAGGTGTCTTTATCGTTCTTGCGGGCAGAATAATCGGGACGGTTTCGGGAAGCGCGTTCGGGTGATTGCCCGCAGTTAATCCTGTTAACGACGTTGACAAGACCCTGTTGTCGACGCAAAAAGCGAATGTCAGTAAAGCAGCAAAGTGAATGACTGCATATGTTTGAGGTTGGGGAACGGCACCAAGGATGGTCTCGGGCGCGCATTGGCACGCCCATGAAGGCTGTTGTCGCCGTTTTCCTGGCCGTGCTGTTTTTCTCCGCGACCAGCGACGAGGCAAGAGCCGACCTCCGGCTCTGCAACAAGACCGACAGTCAGGTCGGTGTTGCCATCGGATATAAGGACAAGACCGACTGGGTCACAGAGGGCTGGTGGAACCTGGCCTCGAATTCTTGTGAAACGCTGGTACCGGGATCGCTGGTGTCACGATACTATTACATCTACGCAGTTGATTACGACCAATTCGGCGAATGGGGTGGCCGGGCCTTCATGTGCACCCGGGAGAAAGAATTCACCATTCGCGGAATTGAGGACTGTGTGGCTCGTGGCTTTGAGCGGACAGGCTTTTTTGAAATCGACACGGGTGAGCAGAGTAGCTGGACGGTCCAGCTGACCGAGCCCGTGCAACAAGGGACAGGTGGGCGATGAGGCGAAACCGGCGAGTGAAAATTCTAGCAACTCTCGGACCCTCTTCCTCAGAACAAGACATCATAGAAAACCTGTATCGCTCTGGTGCGGACGTGTTCCGCATCAATATGAGCCATGCGGACCATGATCGTTTGAAGTTGCTCGTTGAGCGAATCCGTTCTGTTGAGGAAAAAGTTGGACGACCGATCGGCATTCTGGCCGATCTGCAGGGCCCGAAGCTACGTGTGGGCACATTCTCCGATGGTCCGGTCATGCTGGAGAACGGAGCAACCTTCATTCTTGATGCAGACACTTCGGACGGCGACGTCAATCGGGTTCATCTGCCGCATCCGGAAATTCTTCACGCGCTTGAGCCGGGTCATCGGTTGTTGCTGGATGACGGCAAGATCCAGCTGAAGGTCGTGGAAGCCAGCAATACCAAGGCGGTGACCGAAGTTATCGTCGGCGGCAAGCTGTCCGACCGCAAGGGGGTCAGCGTTCCGGATTCGGAAATCGCGACCAGTGCGATGACGGAAAAGGACCACAAGGACCTGATCGCCGCGCTTGAGCAGAATGTCGACTGGGTCGCGCTGTCTTTCGTTCAGCGCCCGGACGACATTTCGGAAGTGCGCAAGATCACCCGTGGCCGTGCAGGCGTTCTGGCGAAAATCGAAAAGCCACAGGCAATAGGCCGCCTCGACGAAATCATCGAATTGTCCGACGCAATCATGGTCGCACGCGGTGACCTCGGTGTTGAAATGCCGTTGGAACAGGTCCCCGGACTGCAAAAACGCATCACCCGTGCCTGCAGGCGCGCAGGCAAGCCTGTCGTCATCGCAACGCAGATGCTGGAGTCCATGATCACTTCTCCCGTGCCGACCCGTGCCGAAGTCTCCGACGTCGCGACGGCGGTCTTCGAAGGCGCCGACGCGGTCATGCTGTCGGCGGAATCGGCAGCCGGCGAGTTTCCGATCGAAGCGGTGTCGACGATGGACAAGATCGCGCACCAGGTCGAGCAGGACAACAACTACCGCACCATCATCGACGCCCAAAGGGCCGAACCGGAAGCGACCGGTGCCGATGCGATTTCAGCGGCTGCCCGGCAGATCGCCGAAACCCTCAACCTGGCTGCCGTTGTCTGCTACACCACGTCCGGAGCAACCGGCCTTCGAGCCTCTCGCGAACGCCCTTCCTCGCCGGTGATTGTCCTTTCACCCGTGCTGGCAACGGCGCGCCGCCTGTCACTCGGTTGGGGCCTTCACTGCGTTGTCAGTGAGGACGCGGCAAACGAGGAAGACATGGTCGATCGTGCGTGCAGCATCTCTTTTTCGGAAGGCTTTGCAAAACCCGGCCAGCGGGTCATCGTCACGGCGGGTGTGCCTTTCGGAACACCGGGATCCACCAATATGTTGCGGATTGCCTTTGTCGGCAACGACGGCCAGGGTGGCATTTGACGATCTAATCGTTTGAATTGAGCGGCGGACACCGCCGCTCATCAATTCGCCGCTGCAGCGTTCGCCAAAGAGCCTACGAGCTCCGTCTCATTCCGGCTTTCCACTCTCGCCATGAGATCTTCCAGCGCCCGCACAACGATGTCAGTGTGGGTCAGATGAGGCATGTGCCCCACCCTGTCGAGCATCACAAGTTCCGCGTCAGGCAGGTCTCGTAACAACCCTTCACAATGGATGGAAGGCCAGACCACCTGATCCTCCGTTCCTGTGACGATCAGTGCCGGCTGGCAGAGATCTCCATAGCGCTCGGACTGTTCGATGATGGCCGGCTTCAGCGATGCGATTTGCCGTGCATTCGCCCGGAACGTATGCGGGCGGAAAAGCAGCGGAAGTTTAGTCTTTTCCGGATAGTCCGGTATTGCCGGATCGGGAAAAAACACGTTCGCCATGGCATTTGGCGCAAGTCGGTAACCGACCGGCAGGGTCAGCGTCCAACAGAAAAGGCTGCCAATTCCCGGCAGGGCGGCAACGTTGTAGTACCAGTTGACACCACCTGGCCACACGTGACTGACAGGTGACAGAAACGCAAGCCCCGTCACCCGGTCAGGCGCTGCGAGGCCAAGCGCTGCCGCAACAGCGCCGCCGTAGGAATGGCCCACAACGACAGCATTGCCGATCTCAAGTTTTTCCAGAAGACGGGCCAGGACTTTTGCCTGATCTTCAGGCCGCTCATAAGATCCCGTATCTGCGTCCGAAAATCCGAGACCAGGGCGATCCACAAAGAGCAAGGGGCACTTGCCCTTGAGCGTCTCCAGAAAAGCCAGTCGCGGATCATACGCGTTGCCGCTGGCGCCGTGGAGGAAAACCAGAACCGGCTGATCCGGCCTTTCGACTGCTGCCGGATAAAAATGATAATGCAAGCGCGCGCCGTCGACCGATGCAAACGATCCGTCCGGCTTGATGGTGGTCTCTATCCGCCTGACCTGAAAAAACGTGTAGACGGCGCAAACAAGCAAGAGCGCCGCAAGAAGAAGAACAATCGTGATCATGGTGCGGAAATAGCATCCAGCGACGGACAATCAAGACAAGGAATTGTCAACTCAGGCTGGAGCCCCTTCCGCTTCCTTTTCGAGGTCCTCGATTGCCTCCAGTGCGTTTTCAAGGCCTGGATGGATCTCTAGCGCCCGTCTAAAGGTCTCCAGCGCTTCGGTATCGAAGCCCAGTCGGCGCTGGATGATTGCAAGTCCGGAAAGCGCTCCCCAATGGCGCGGCTCCAAGGCGAGCGTGCGTTCGATGTCGACAAGCGACTTGCCAAAATCCTCGCGCATGTAGTGCACGGTCGCCCGGCGGTTCCAGCCTTCGGCAAACGAGGGCTTCAGAACCACGACGACGTCAAGAAGGTCGAGCGCCAGTCCATGGTCATCTGCCTGGATGGCCTTGCCCGCGCGCGACATCAGGATATCAACCGTGTCGCTTCCGGAGTCCATCCAGAGCATCTGGATTTCACGGGCAAGCCGCTCGGCCGAAGTCGGCTCTTCCACATCGGCAAGATCCGCGAACAACTGATCAAGGCGGGACTGTTCTTCCTCAGGGTCTGTTTCTTCCACGACAACCTGGCCGCCATCCTCAGGCAGCGCATCCGGCAGCGGGCTGAAATCCTCCGCCGATGGCGGTTCGACTTCAGGCCCCAGATCCGGAACCGTCTGGGCACCGGACAGAGAGGGAATTACCGACAGCAAAAGGGCAAACAAAAAAATCCGCATCCAACGATTATGGGTCGTTGAATGCGGCGGTCAATCCGGGATTTCAACACTTCTTTGTGCGCGCTTTCAGCTGGAGGCTCTCGGCGGCCGGGATGTCCCGGTTAACCACCTTGCACACAACGTGTTTCCGGGCTGCCACGTGCGCCCGGACAACAACAAGCTTAGCCCTGGCGTGCCTTGAAACGCGGGTTTTTCTTGTTGATGATGTAGACGCGGCCTTTCCGGCGAACCATACGGTTGTCCCGGTGGCGGGTCATGAGCGCTTTAAGCGAGTTCTTGATCTTCATGTCACTGTCCCCCGTAAGGGCCCCGTTACTTTAAACCAAATGAGCGCCTGAGGCGCTCACATTCATCTGGGCCGGTCACAAAGCAGCTGCAAACACTGCGCCTGTCTTCAGATCAACCCGCGCGTCATGGAACCATCAATCAGCGCAACAATGGTGGGCGTGACAGGGATTGAACCTGTGACCCCTTCGATGTCAACGAAGTGCTCTCCCGCTGAGCTACACGCCCGAATTTCTCGGTGTCCGGCGCCGCTGCGCCGTGGTGGAGTGCGATATAACGGGGATCGCCTGCCAGTGCAACCCCCCTTTTCAACCAGCAGACAAAATTTCCGTGCTCCGAAAGACCCTTTCGACAGCGCAGTCTTCAGGCCGCCAGCATGCGCTCCACTTCCTGAACAAGATCCTTGAGATGAAAGGGTTTTGACAGAACCTTGGCGTCCTTGGGTGCGTCGGATTCCGGGTTGAGCGCCACGGCGGCAAAACCGGTGATGAACATGACCTTGAGGTCGGGGTCGAGCTCGGTGGCCCGCCGCGCCAATTCGATGCCATCCATCTCTGGCATGACGATATCTGTCAGAAGGAGAGAGAACGGCTCTTCGCGCAAACGCTCGTAAGCGCTTCTGCCGTTATCGAACGAGACGACATCGTACCCGGCGTTTTCCAGCGCTTTTGCCAAGAAGCGGCGCATATCGTTATCATCTTCAGCTAGCAGGATACGCGACATTTTGTTCGACCATTCCTTATTAATCTGTCTGGCAGGCCAGGGTCAGGACTTACCTTTTGCCGGTTATAGCTCGAATTCCACAGAATGGTAGGGAGAATTGGTTCTGCAAAGCTTTTCGCTCACTGACTGTGGACTGCGTGTTGATTCCTTGGCACCATAGGTAAAAGGTTTCCGTTAGCAGTTGGAGAGGCCTGACCCAAAAGGTGCGACAAGCAGGACACATAATTTGACGGACGAAACGACGCCCTCAAACAAGACCCCGTTCGAAGCCGATTTTAACGGCCTTCCGGCATTTGAGGTCCTGTGCCCCGCCGACCAGCGGGTGCCGTTTGTCTTCAACTCGCCGCATTCCGGGCGGCAATACTCCCGCGGCTTCCTTGAATCTTCGCGCTTGAACGAGTCCTCGATCAGGCGCTCAGAAGACGCCTATGTCGATGATTTGTTCACGCACGTCGTCCCACTGGGAGCGCCGCTCTTGCGGGCGCATTTTCCCCGCGCCTATCTTGATGTGAACCGGGAACCTTATGAACTGGACCCGAAGATGTTCGATGGCAGGCTGCCGTCTTACGCAAATGTCCGCTCTATACGGGTCGCAGGCGGGCTGGGAACAGTCGCTCGCATTGTCAGTGAAAACCATGAGATTTACCGGCACAGGCTGCCCGTCGAAGAAGCTTTGAACCGGATCGAGGAGATCTACAAGCCCTATCATTCGACGCTGAGACGCCTTTTGGCCCAAACCCACGTCACGTTCGGCTACGCCATCCTGATCGATTGCCATTCGATGCCGTCCAGCGTGAAGTGTCAGACCACCGACACGCGGCCGGACTTCGTTCTTGGCGACCGCTACGGCACCAGTTGCAACAGCGAAGTTACCGAATATGCCTGTTCCATCCTGCGTAAGATGGGGTACAGCGTCAGCCGCAACAAACCCTATGCAGGCGGTTTCATAACCGAACATTACGGACGCCCGGCAAGCGGACTGCACGCTCTTCAGGTCGAAATCAACCGTGGTCTCTACATGAACGAAACCACGCAGGAGCCTTCGGCCGGCTTTGAAGATCTGTTTCACAATCTCAGAGAGTTCGCCACAGAACTGATTTCAATGCCTGACGCAGCCCTTCCTGCCGACCCGATCGCCGCCGAATAGCATCAGCCCAAAAAAAGAGGCCGCACTCAAAAGAGGCGGCCCGAGTCTAGGGAGGAAACGCCCAAGGAGGGCGATGCGATAAAAGATATCGCACTGCAATAAAATCGCACCGCACCGCACAAAGGTCAAGCCTGAATAGGTTTCATTCCTGTACAAACTATGGGCAATTTATGCGGTTTTGCAGATTCAATTTTCGGCAGAACAGGTTATACAAGCGGCACACCGGGTGTTTTCAGCGTGACGCACCTCCCTTCCACAAAGGAAAACCGTGATGATCAGGCCTGTTTCCAGCCCGAATGAGCTTGCCCCCTTTCTGGACAGACTGGCGGATGCAGCCACGGAGGCCATCATGCCGCATTTCCGGCAGGGGTTTACGGTCGACAACAAAAGGGACACCGGATTTGACCCTGTGACCATTGCCGACAAGAACGGTGAGACGGCAATGCGAGCGCTGATCAACAGCAGCTATCCCGAACACGGCATACTCGGTGAAGAACACGGCCCGGAAAACCTGGACGCCGAAAATGTCTGGGTTCTCGACCCGATCGACGGCACGCGAGCCTTTATCACCGGGTTGCCCACCTGGGGAACGCTTATAGGGCTGAGAACCGGCGGCACGGCGAGCCTCGGCATGATGGTGCAACCCTATATCGGTGAACGCTTTGCCGGCGACAAGGAGCACGCCTGGTACAAGGGACCGCTGGGTGACAGATCACTGAAGACGCGCGCCTGCACCCGGCTCCAGGACGCCACCATATTCACCACCACACCGGCCATTTTCACCGAAGCTGAAAGAGAAGCTTACGACAGGGTCGAAGCCTCCGTGCAGCTCGCAAGATACGGCACCGATTGTTATGCCTATTGCATGGTTGCGTCCGGTCACGGCGACGCGGTCATCGAAACCGGCCTGCAAGCCTATGACATCGTTGCACTTGTGCCGATCATCGAGGGTGCTGGCGGTGTCGTCACGACGTGGACCGGTGGTTCTCCTTCGGACGGCGGGCAGATCGTCGCTTCCGGTGACCCGCGCCTTCATGAAATTCTCCTCAAGGAGCTCTCGAGACCGGCCTGAGCCAAAGGATCGTTCAGCGAAGAAACCGGATCGCGTGGCAGTCACAATCGGTCTGTTTCCAGCTCCTGCTCGACTTCCATTCCCGGAACAAAGGCGTCGAACGCGGCCCAGAACTGGTCCCGGAAAACATCACGCTCAAACATGATTTCGTGGGCCGCGCCCGGTATCTCCACGTAAGCAGCGGATCTGGTCCGCGCCACGAAATCCTCGATTACCGGCGTTGAGACAATTCTGTCCTCACCGGCAGCGAGGATGAGGCAGGGCAGCTTTATGCCCGGTCCGGCATCCCGTCTGCGCAAGGGCATCATTGTGCGCGCAGCCGCGTTCAGCCAGCCAATCGTTGCCGATCCCACTCCAATTTCGGGCGCCTTTTCAAGCACCTTGTTGAACCGTTCGAATCGCTCACGATCTGAGGTCTGCCGGTTTTTCTCGAAAGGCACGAACAGTTTTGCGTTTCCGCCCGGGACAAACAGCCGGCCGAAGCCGATTAGCGACAAAACACGCGCAAGCGGAAACGCGACCTTTTCGATAAACACAGACGTTTTGGGCGCACTTGCCCGCAGAGGCGCCTGCCCAAGGAGGCCGAAGGTGATCTTGCGAAGGAAACGGCGTCTGACATCGCCGAGACCAAGGGCATGCGACCCCGATGGCAATCCGAGCAGAGCACTCGTAATGACAGCTCTGTCCAGCATCGTCCGAAGACGCTCCGTATCCGACAACAGAACCAGACCGCCCGTTGAATGCGCGAGCGCAAAATGCGGGCCCGGGTAGGTTGACAGCGAAACTTCCTTCAGCACTGTCCGCAGGTCGATCCGAAACTTCTTGAAATTCGAGATATGGCCGCGTCTCGGGTTGCGAGTGATGCGCTGTGAGCCGCCCTGCCCGCGCCAGTCGAAGGCCACAACGGCGAAGCCGCGACCGCGCAGGTCTTCAACCACTTCAAAGTATTTTTCGATGAACTCGGCGCGCCCCTGCAGCAACGTCACGGTGCCGCGCCGTTGCTTTCCACCTGCAGGCCAATGCGCGTACCGGATCTTGATACCGTCGGACGTCGTCACAAAGCCGGTCTGGGTTCCATCCGGTATCGGGTTTTCGGGATGATCGATAAGACTCATGGTCTTATGTGATAACGGGCTTCGACCTTGCCGACAACAAACTTCGGGCCGGCTCTTTGAAGAGCCAGCCCCGAAAGATGTGCTGGTTTTGTGGCTTACCAGCGGTACTGGAAGTAGACGCCATGTCCGATCGGGCGGCTACGCACAATGTGAGCGGTCCTTGCATCGACAACCAGCCGGACCGGCATACCGCGCCAACCAATGGCCTTGACGACGTAGACAGGGCCGCGACGGTCGATGATCCTGATCTTGTAGAAACCACGATGACGCAGGCTACGGCGAATCTGACGCGGACCCAGGGTGTAGTAACCGCCGCCATGGCCACCCTTCCAGCCTTTGCCATTGCCCTTGTGCTTGCCGTAGCCCTTTTTCTTGTGATGGACCTGAACAATTGGTGCATCCTGCGGTGCCTGAAGCTGCTTAGCTGCTGCAATCGGAGCAGCGGACGCGGAAGAACTAAAACCGACGGAAGCCAGCATGATGGCTCCTGCGATCGACGCGGAAAGTGCTGAAGTCTTAACAAACATAACAATGTCTCCTGATCTGACCGCCAACGCTGCGCTGACGTTGATCAGAAGATGCACCACACCGCTTGAACCCAAACGGAAGGCTCCGTTCATCTGGTGTTCATCTCAGGAGCTGATTGCTCTTGAAATTAAATTCCGCAATTCCCACCTCAACCGTGCAGGCGCCAATCGGGTCTGCAAGCCGTTCCCGTCCCGCCAATACGGGGGACAGGACAAACATCAAAATCAGTGAAGTATCTGTTGCTCAAAGGAGGACACTTTAATGCGTCACTTGGACTTCTCTCCCCTATACCGGTCAACCGTCGGTTTTGACCGTCTCTTCTCGATGCTGGATACCGCCGGCAACGACACCCCGACTTACCCGCCCTACAACATCGAACGCACCGGCGAAAACGCCTATCGCATCACGATGGCCGTTGCCGGCTTCACCGACGCCGAATTGTCGGTCGAGGCCAAGGAACATGTGCTGACGATCAAGGGTGAAAAAGCGGACGAAGACACCGACAAGGAAATTCTTTACCGCGGCATCGCATCGCGCACATTCGAGCGCCGCTTCCAGATCGCCGAGCACGTCCGCGTTGACGGTGCCAGCCTGGAAAACGGCCTGCTGCATGTTGATCTGGTCCGGGAAATTCCCGAAGCCATGAAACCGCGCAAGATCGAAATCGCATCCGGCGCGTCCAAGCAGATCGAATCCAAAGCTCATTAATCAACTGATCTGAAGTCGATTAATCGCCAAATGGGGCGCTCGGGAAACCGGGCGCCCTTTGCATTTGCGACTTGCGCCCGTCATCCCGTCCTGGCAAGCGCTTCCAAAAACGCGTCAACGTCCTGGTCGGTCGTTGCGTAGCTCGTCACCATTCGAAAACAGACTTCGTCGCCAGTTGGCGCGACATTGTCCGACACGTCGTCGGCAGGCCATTCGTAGATATGGGCGCCCGCAGCCTTGAGATCGTCGAACTGGGTGCGTTTTAGGATCGGAAAGAGCTCATTGGCTTCGACCGGCCATGCCGTACGTCCGCCTATTGACGCTATGCCATCCGACAGCCTGTTGGCCATGGTGTTGGCATGCGCCGCCGTCGCGAGCCAGCTGTCGTTCTCAAAAAAGCCATCGAACTGGGCCGCCACGAAACGGCTTTTGGAGAAAAGATGCCCGGCTCTCTTGCGAAAATATTCAAAATCCCTGGCTTTCTCCGGATCGAAAAAGACCACGGCTTCTGCGCACCAGCAGCCGTTCTTGGTGCCTCCGAATGACAAAACGTCGACACCGGCCTTCCACGTCATCTCCGCTGGTGTGCAGCCGAGCGTAACAAGCGCATTGGTAAACCTTGCGCCGTCCATGTGAAGCGGGACGGACCGCGAATGTGCGATCTCTGCAATCGCTTCGATTTCACCGATGGAATAGACCGTTCCGCACTCTGTCGCCTGGCTGATCGAAACGGATGCGACTTGCCCATGCATCACCACACCATCTGGAAAGGCCGACATGGCATCCTGCAGCGATGCAGCCGTCAGTTTGCCCGAGGCTCCTGGAATGCCGACGAGCTTGTTGCCGCTGGTCATGAACTCCGGACAGTTGCATTCGTCAACATTGATATGGCTGCCGCGATGGCAGAAAACGGCGCCGCCCGGCCTGGCATAAGCTGCAAGGGCAAGCGCGTTTGCAGCTGTTCCCGTCGCCACAAAAAAGACGGCGACGTCCCGCTCGAATATGTCGTTGAAGCTGCGTTCGACGCTTTCGGTGAGCGGGTCTTTACCGTAAGCCGGCGTAAACCCGGTGTTATGGCGGGTCAGTGCCGACATCACCGCCGGAGCCGCACCCGCCCAGTTATCGCTTGCGAAAATCATGTGCCGGTTTAACCAGTTGGCATCTCACCCGGCAACCTGAATCTCTCAGTAATACATTTCCTGCTTGCGGTAATAGCGACCGAGCAGCCAATCCAGCGAAATCACACCTGGTCCCTTGAGCACCGGCACCAGCAGCAGGAAAACCCAGAGCAGGCGATCGTCGGAGACAATCCCGTAAGGATCACCGTCGAAGAAGGCGCCAATGGACTTCGCATCAAGGCCATGCCCGGTAATGTCGACATAAGTCATGACGCCAATGAAGATAATCATGCCAACGCTGGCAGCCCGGGTAAAAAGGCCGACCACGACAAGAACAGGCAGAATGAACTCACCCCATGTACCCAGCAACACAATCAGGCCGTAGGGGAAATACTCGATCTGGCTGGTGTCGTAGCTCACCTGTTCCATAAGCTGGGGAAACATCTGGGCGTAGGCACCGGCCGTCGGCGTGAAGATGTTCATGATGCTTCCGCCGATCTTCGTCATAGCGGAATTGAGGAAGAACTGCAGCAGAACGGCCGCAAAGATCAGGCGTGCCGCAAGTCCGAGAAACCAGCCATTGGTAATCCGCTCAAGTCCACCGAAAACGGCAGTGTACAATCTCACGAAGAAGCCGATGAGAGCACCCATTTAAGTCCCCCTTTCCCTTTCCAATCGAAGACCCCAGGCTTTTATAAGTTCAAGCCGTGACGAGATCCTTAAATGCACCGTTTGAAAGACAATCCGACAGACAATCGGACAATGAAAATTCCTCGACCTGAGCTTGCGCAGATGCAGCAGCTTCACCGAGCATTGCACCGCTTAGAAGCGCGTTCAAGAACACGTCTCCTCCCGGGCGCAGCAACAAAAGATTGACGTCGTAGTCCGGCCGCGTGATCAGCACGGACTGCGAAGCTTCAAGATCAACGTCGATTTCGGCATCGGGCTCGAACCTGTTCACACGCATCAGGTCCCAGACCGGCCAACGGGAGACAACCATGTCTGTCGCGGGATGCTTCTCGAACCGGACTGTTCCAAGAGCCTCCGGATCGACAGAACCGAGCGCGGCAGGGTCCATGGGTGCGGCATCAGCAGCGTGGTAGGATTGCAACCAGGCCCATTCGACCCGCGCCACGTCCGCGAGATACGGATAAGCCTCGAGCGGGGGAAACGCTTCTATAAAGCCTGCAAACTCCGCCCCGTACCACAACAACACGGGTGATGTCGGCGGATGGCGAACAACGAAGGCTCTCGCAAGGGCCTTGAAGTAGTCTTCGCCCAACAGATTTCGGATCGCCGGAAAAGTCTGCTCCAGCGCCTCGCTGAGGCTGACGATGACGTTGTTGCGGTAGACGCTGAAACGTTTCGGAGCGGTAAGACCATCCGGGCCGGTCAATCCGGACGGTGTCTCGGCTTCCGGATCCCAGATCGCCTGACCAAATTCGCCGGAACCAACTCTTGTAGGAAACTCGGGCACGTTCATCTCAGACCGCACGCTTGAAACCCGCGCCGGATTCCTGGCTGAGAATACGGTCTGCAGCTTGCGCCTCGGCAAGCAGGACCGGCCATGCCGGCACATCGTTGTCCCATTCGATCAGGGTCGGCACTGGTCCGTTGCGCTCGACAACGGTTTCGTAGAGCGCCCAGACTGCGTCATCCACCTCGCGATCATGGGCATCGATCAACAGTGGCCGGCCCGCATCGTCAACGTCCGGTGCGTGGCCTCCGAGATGGATTTCACCGACCCGGTCCATGGGAAAGTCCTGAAGATACTCGATCGCCGAGCGGGCATGATTGGTGCTCGACACATGAACGTTGTTGACGTCGAGCAGCAGTCCGCACCCCGTGCGGCGGGTGATTTCCTTGAGGAAGTCGAGTTCGCTCATCGTGCTTTGTTCGAAAGCAACGTAGGTCGACGGATTCTCCAGGAGCATCTTGCGTCCGACCTTCTCTTGGACCTCGTCGATGTGATCGCACACGCGGTCGAGGGTCGCCTTGTCGTAAGGCACGGGAAGAAGGTCGTTGAAATACGTGGTGTCATGCGTGGACCAGGCGAGGTGCTCGGAAAAGAGGCCCGGCTCATATCGCCTGTTGAGGTCAGCAAGTCTTTGAAGGTGGCTCTTGTCGAGCGGCTGTTCGCCGCCTATGGAAAGGCCGACGCCGTGGAGCGACAACGGATACCGCTCCCGGATTGCTTCAAGTTGGCGATGCGGCACACCGCCCGCACCCATGTAGTTTTCGGCATGAACTTCGAAAAAGCCGATATCCGCACCTGTATCCAGGACATCTTGAACGTGGTCCGCCTTCAGCCCCGCGCCGGCACGCGCCGGTACGGCAGCGTCAATTCGTGTCGGTTCGGTTGAATGGGAGGGCATGTCACGCTCCAGCTGGAAAAGAGGCTTTCAGGCAGGCGGCATGATGACCGCCTGCCTGAAAACGTTTGGTGCCCGTAAAGCGGGCAAAACCGGATCTTAGGCTTCCGGCAGGTCGCGGTCGAGTTCGGTCAGTGAGCCCTTGCGGTCGCCCGGCAGTTCCATGGAAACGCAGGTGCCTTTCGGAACGAGCGTCCAGGCGTTGCCCTGATAATCGACAGTAGACGTGCCTGCACAGGTCGTACCCGCACCGGCCTTACAATCGTTCTGGCCTTTCAGGGAAATACCGTAGCACTTTTCCTTCGCCTGCGCGTGGGCAGGCACAGTGGCGGAAAGACCTGCAACAGCGGTTGCAACAGCGCCGGCAACGATGGCCGCAGACATAGCCTTATGTTTCATTTCGAACTCCTCTGGTCGAACCAAGTCTTTTCGGGGCCAACGCTCCTCCGGTGCAGCGTAGGCGCAGGACGTAAATGAGCATATTGCTGATAAATAGGAAATCAAACGCCTGTGACCGTTTTGCGAGCAGACATTGATTGTTTTTCACAAACGAAATTTTCTTACGCAAATCGGACCAGAAATGACCTTTCGAGACAATTGGCACTTTTTGAGTGAAACAATTATACTGCCGCCGCACAGAAACACACTTGCCCATGGCGGTGAAATCTGTCATGTTCCGCGCGCCTAGAATAGGACAGGTATGCTGTCCCAATTATCACGGCGCCGGTGGCACATGCCGGATACCATAAAAGAAGCAGCGGCCAAGCTGACTGGTCGACGGATCCAGGGAGGATTCGCGACAATACGAAACGACAGGTTTCGGCAGCGGCAGGTTCGCTGCGGCAATGCGACGGTTTGATTTGGTAGACCGGCGCGGTAATACAACGACAGAGCCGGGGCGTGGATGCCAGGGTTCGCCGAGCCGCATTCTTGATGGAATGCGACCCGAACGAAACCGGACGCTTCAAGCAACGGCACCACTGGGGTTAACAGTGAGGGCGCACATGACGAGAAAAGAGCTGACGACCAGCACAGCCATGCAAGCAGGCAGCGTGGACACGAAGGCCACCGCCGCAACACTTGCCGAACGACTGGGCACGGCCGCCGACCAAGGGCTCTACAATCCGTCGCGCGAACACGATGCCTGTGGTGTCGGTTTTATTACCCACCTGAAGGGCGAGAAGTCTCACAAGATCATTGCGGACGGGCTGCAGGTGCTGGAAAACCTGACGCACCGGGGCGCCGTTGGCGCAGATCCGCTCATGGGTGACGGCGCCGGCATGCTGGTTCAGATCCCGCACCGCTTCTTTGCCGAAGAAATGGAAAAGACGGGCTCACCGCTTCCGGAATTCGGTCACTACGGTGTCGGCTTTATATTCATGCCGCAGGACGGCGAGCTGCGCGCCAAATGTGAAGAAATCGTTGAGCGCGTCATCAAGGCCGAAGGTGAAGAGCTGATTGGCTGGCGCGACGTTCCGGTCGACAATTCCTCGCTGTCCAAGGCGCCCGATATCGCAGCGACCGAACCCGTGTCCCGCCAGGTCTTCATCAAACGGACCAGCAGCGAGGACCAGGACGCGTTCGAGCGCCGGCTTTATGTCTTGCGCAAGGTGATCTCCAACACGGTGCGCGCCGAGACCGATGCGGTCACAAAGGGTTTCTATATCGTCTCGCTGTCCAGCCGCACGATTGTCTACAAGGGCATGTTCCTCGCCTACCAGCTCGGCGCTTATTATGCCGACCTGAAGGACGAGCGGTTCACGTCAGCGCTCGCGCTGGTTCACCAGCGCTTCTCGACCAACACTTTCCCGTCCTGGGACCTGTCACACCCCTACCGCATGGTCGCGCATAATGGCGAGATCAACACGCTGCGCGGCAACGTCAACTGGATGGCGGCAAGACAGGCATCCGTGTCCTCCGCCCTTCTCGGGGACGACATTTCGAAGCTGTGGCCGATTTCTTACGAAGGTCAATCGGACACCGCCTGTTTCGACAATGCGCTGGAGTTTCTCACCATGGGCGGCTACTCGCTTGCCCATGCGGCGATGATGCTGATCCCGGAAGCTTGGGCCGGCAATCCGCTGATGGACGACAACCGCCGCGCCTTTTATGAATATCATGCAGCGCTGATGGAACCGTGGGACGGACCCGCTGCCGTTGCCTTTACCGACGGCCGCCAGATCGGCGCAACCCTGGACCGCAACGGCCTGCGCCCTGCGCGCTACATCGTCACTGACGACGACTTTGTCATCATGTCTTCTGAAGTCGGTGTGCTGCCAGTGGAAGAAAGCAGCATCATCCAGAAATGGCGCTTGCAGCCCGGCAAGATGCTGCTCATCGACCTTGAGGAAGGCCGCATCGTTTCCGACGATGAGATCAAGCGCGAGCTGTCGACCGCAAACCCGTACAAAGACTGGCTGCATCGCACCCAGATCGTTCTGGAAGACCTGCCCGGCGTGCGCCAGCGCGCACCGGTTGCCGGCGAGAGCCTGCTCGATCGTCAGCAGGCCTTCGGCTACACCCAGGAAGACATCAAGCTTCTGATGACGCCGATGGCGACCGTCGGCCAGGAGGCCATCGGCTCCATGGGAACCGATACGCCGATCTCCGCACTCTCCGACAAGTCGAAGCCGCTCTACACCTATTTCAAGCAGAACTTTGCCCAGGTCACCAACCCGCCGATCGACCCGATCCGCGAGGAATTGGTGATGAGCCTGGTGTCTTTCATCGGTCCGCGTCCGAACATCTTCGATCTGAAGGGCCTATCCACCTCCAAGCGCCTGGAGGTACGTCAGCCGATCCTGACGAACGAAGATCTTGAGAAGATCCGCGCGATCGGCGACATCGCCGACAACCAGTTTTCCGCCAAGACGCTCGACATCACCTACAGCGCCGAGAAAGGCGCCAACGGAATGGAAGGCGCTCTGGACGAGCTTTGCCAGCGGGCGGAAAAGGCTGTTCGCGATGGCTACAACATCATCATCCTGTCCGACCGTCTGATCAGCCGCTCGCGGATTGCGATCCCGGCGCTTCTGGCAACGGCCGCTGTCCACCATCACCTGATCCGCAAGGGCCTGCGCACCTCCGTCGGCCTTGTCGTGGAAACGGGCGAAGCGCGCGAAGTTCACCACTTCTGCGTCCTTGCCGGTTTCGGCGCAGAAGCGATCAACCCCTATCTGGCCTTCGAGACGCTGCTTTCCATGCACATGGAAATGGACTTTCCGGAGGAAGTGGACCAGTACGAGGTCGTCGAGCGCTACATCAAGTCGATCGACAAGGGCATCCTGAAGGTCATGTCCAAAATGGGCATCTCCACCTATCAGTCCTATTGCGGCGCCCAGATTTTCGACGCTGTCGGTCTCGGTTCGGATTTCGTCGAGAAGTATTTCTTCGGCACGGCAACCATGATCGAAGGCATCGGTCTTTCGGAAGTCGCCGAGGAAACTGTCCTCAGGCACTCGGAAGCCTTCGGTGACGTTGCAATCCTGCGCCGGTCGCTGGAAGTCGGCGGAGAATACGCCTACCGGACGCGCGGCGAGAACCACATGTGGACGCCGGATTCCATCGCCCAGCTTCAGCATGCGGTGCGCGCGAAGCTGCCGGACATGTACCGTGCCTTCGCCGAGGAGGTGAACGAAAAGAGCGGGCGCTACGCGATCCGCGGCCTGTTCCGTATCAAGGGCGCGGACGAAATCGGCCGTACTGCCATCGATCTCGA
This sequence comes from Roseibium sp. MMSF_3544, assembly GCF_030732845.1. Taxonomy (GTDB): domain Bacteria; phylum Pseudomonadota; class Alphaproteobacteria; order Rhizobiales; family Stappiaceae; genus Roseibium. Next base: position 35,433 of record NZ_JASHKA010000010.1, on the reverse strand, counting down.
CCAGGTTGAATCGGCGGATAGCATCGTCAAGCGGTTCGTCACCGGCGCCATGTCGTTCGGATCCATTTCCCGCGAGGCGCACACCACCCTTGCGATCGCCATGAACCAGATCGGCGGCAAGTCGAATACCGGTGAAGGTGGCGAGGAGCCGGAGCGCTTTAATCCGCTGCCCGACGGGTCGATGAACCCGCGACGTTCAGCAATCAAGCAGGTGGCTTCTGGCCGCTTCGGCGTGACGACGGAGTATCTCGTCAATTCCGACATGATCCAGATTAAGGTTGCCCAGGGTGCCAAGCCCGGCGAGGGTGGCCAGCTTCCGGGTCACAAGGTCGATGCGGTGATCGCAAAGGTGCGCCATTCCACCCCCGGTGTCGGCCTGATCTCACCGCCGCCGCACCACGATATTTACTCCATCGAGGATCTGGCGCAGCTCATTTACGATCTGAAGAACGTCAATCCGGAAGCAGACATCTCAGTCAAGCTGGTCTCGGAAGTCGGCGTCGGCACCGTTGCCGCCGGTGTTGCCAAGGCCCGCGCGGACCACATCACGATTTCCGGCTATGACGGCGGCACGGGTGCATCCCCGCTCACGTCCATCAAGCACGCCGGCAGCCCCTGGGAAATCGGTCTTGCAGAAACCCAGCAGACGCTGGTCCTGAACGGCCTGCGCTCGCGCGTTGCCCTGCAGGTCGACGGCGGCCTGCGCACCGGGCGCGACGTGATCGTCGGTGCCCTGCTTGGCGCGGACGAGTTCGGTTTCTCGACGGCACCGCTGATCGCAGCCGGTTGTCTGATGATGCGCAAGTGTCATCTCAACACGTGCCCGGTCGGCATCGCGACCCAGGACCCCGTCCTGCGCAAGCGTTTCAAGGGCACACCGGAACACGTGATCAACTACTTCTTCTATGTCGCAGAGGAAGTCCGGGAGATCATGGCCGGGCTCGGCATCGAGAAGTTGGACGACCTGATCGGCCGCTCCGACTTCCTCGACAAGAACGCTGCCATTGAACACTGGAAAGCCAAGGGGCTTGATTTCACGCGCATCTTCTTCCAGCCGGAAGCGGAGCCTGAAGAAACCCGCTGGACCCAGACACAGGATCACCCGATCGTCGACATTCTCGACCGGCGCCTGATCGCGGCCGCCAAACCGGCCCTGGACAGCAAGGAACCGACCATCATTGACGAGACCATCTGCTCGGTCGACCGATCCGTCGGCGCGATGCTGTCAGGTGAAATCGCCAAGCGGTACGGCAACAAGGGCCTGAAGAAACCCGATACGCTGAAGATCAATCTGAAGGGCACAGCAGGCCAGGCATTCGGTGCCTTCGTCGCGCGCGGCGTCACGATCGATCTGGCCGGCGATGCCAACGACTATGTCGGCAAGGGCCTTGCCGGCGGCAAGCTGATCGTCCGCCCGCCGGAAAACACGCGCATCGTCGCCGAAGACTCCATCATCGTCGGCAATACCGTGCTATACGGCGCGACCGAGGGTGAATGTTACTTCCGCGGTGTCGCGGGCGAACGCTTTGCGGTTCGCAACTCCGGCGCCGTCGCGGTTGTGGAAGGCGTTGGCGACCACGGCTGCGAATACATGACCGGCGGCGTCGTTGTTGTGATCGGAAAAACCGGGCGCAACTTTGCAGCCGGCATGTCAGGCGGCATTGCCTACGTTCTTGACGAGGACGGCTCCTTCGGAACCCGGTGCAATCTTGCCATGGTCGATCTGGAACCCGTCACGGAAGAAGACGATCTTCTGGAAAAACTCCATCACCATGGCGGTGACATTGAACACAAGGGCCGTGTCGACCTCTCTTCTGACATGACGCGTCACGACGACGAGCGCCTGCGTCAGCTGCTCAGCAAACATGCGGAGCTGACCGGCTCGACCAAGGCCATGGCGATCCTTGAAGACTGGGCGACCTACAGGCCGAAATTCGTCAAGGTGATGCCGGTCGAGTACCGCCGAGCGCTTCGGGAAATGGAAGAACAGCGCCTCGGCATGGTCGCGGCCGAATAATTACGGGACACAGCAGCACGGTTCTCAGCCGCTTTGAGCGGCCGATGGCAGCCGGAATGAAAAGACTTGAAAGTTGAGGAGGTCGCCTTGGGCAAGGTAACCGGATTTTTGGAAATCGATCGTCAGGAGCAGAAGTACCAGCCGGCTTCTGACCGCATCCGTCATTTCCGCGAGTTCACCATTCCGCTGAACGACCAGGAAGTCGTCAACCAGGCCGCGCGCTGCATGGATTGCGGCATCCCGTTCTGCCACGGGCCGAACGGTTGCCCGGTCAACAACCAGATCCCGGACTGGAACGATCTGGTGTACCAAGGCGATTGGGACGTAGCCTTGCGCAACCTGCACTCGACCAACAATTTTCCGGAATTCACCGGACGTATCTGCCCGGCCCCGTGCGAGGAAGCCTGCACGCTCAATCTTGAAGACATCCCGGTCAACATCAAGACCGTCGAGCAGGCACTTGCAGACAAGGGTTGGGAAAACGGATGGATCGTGCCGGAACCATCCTCCCGCAAGACCGGAAAGGCGGTCGCGATCATCGGGTCAGGGCCTGCCGGCATGGCGGCGGCACAGCAGCTCGCGCGGGCCGGACACACCGTGCATGTCTATGAACGTGAACCCAAGGCCGGCGGCCTGCTGCGTTACGGCATTCCCGACTTCAAGATGGAAAAGCACTATATCGACCAAAGGGTCGAGCAGATGGAGGCGGAAGGCGTCACGTTCCATTACGGCGTCAATGTCGGCGTCGACACCGCGCTGGAAGAACTTGCTGAACGCCATGACGCGGTCATCCTGTGCGCAGGCGCCGAACGTCCGCGCGACCCGGGCGTCACCGGCATGGAGCTGGAAGGCTGTCACTGGGCGATGAAATATCTTGTCCAGCAGAACCGCCGCGTTGGCGGCGAACCGGAGGGCGACGAACTGCCAATCTGGGCCGGCGGAAAGCATGTGGTCGTGATCGGCGGCGGCGATACCGCGTCTGACTGTGTCGGCACGGCCTTCCGCCAGGGTGCGCTCTCCGTAACCCAGTTGGACATTCGACCGATCCCGCCGCTCAAAGAAGACAAGATGACTGTCTGGCCTTACTGGCCAACGAAATTCCGCACTTCGTCCTCCCAGGCGGAAGGTGCCGAGCGCGAATTTTCAGCCGCAACGCTGTCGCTCGTCGCTGAAGACGGCGTGGTCACCGGTGTGAAATGCGCACGCGTCGATGAAAAGCGCCACCCGATCGAGGGAACGGAATTCATTCTGCGCGCCGACCTCGTCCTTGCCGCCATCGGGTTTTCAGGGCCGCTGCTCGACACCTATATTGCCGAGGCAGGTGACAAGCTGGAGCTGGATGGCCGGACCAACGTCAAGGCAAACACGGACGACTACAAGACCAGCATGGACAAGGTCTTTGCAGCAGGTGACGTCCGCAAGGGCCAGTCACTGGTGGTCTGGGCGATCCGTGAGGGCCGCCAGGCGGCACGGGCAGTCGACGAGTTCCTCACCGGTTCTTCCAACCTCCCGCGCTAGAGTCCTGTCTCATTAACCTGGCCGAGTAGCCAGGAATAAATTTGCCCGGCACGTGACTTACCGCGTGCCGGGCATCGTTTTTCTGAAGTCTTCCGGGCCTAGGAACCGCTTGGAACTTCGCCTTCTTCGAGCGCGGACGTTCCCTCAACGGCGATACGCGGGTCGTCGACCCGCCCTGGCATTGGCGGTAATGGATCGCCCTTGACGAAGAACCGGTAGGCGGTGCTGTCCGGGTCGATTTCCCCGTCGTCTTCTTCTCCGCCCAAAAGCAGGGCTTCCGGAGATGTCGTCCGTCCCGTCAGGACGATGAAGTTCGGATCGTCCTCAATTCCCTCAAACGCAAGCCCGCCATAGCCACCCAGAAGCCGCAGCAGTTCGCGGTCGACAAAGAACGCCACTTTCTGGTAGCCGGGCCAGGTAAAGCCGATCCTGTCGTTGGTTCTCAGTCTCGTGTTCTTGCCGTCAACGGAAGGACCGAAGGACGAATAGCTGCCGTCTTCGGTCAAAAAGATGTCCCAGATATCGACATACCGGACGCGTCTGTCTTCCGAAGTGCTCTGAAAAATCGTATTCAGCTGGGTGAAGTCCGCATTGACGCTCTCGGCATTTGTTGGAGGCAGGCCCACCCAGACAATGGGTTTCTTCTCCTGGCGCACGACGCGCACAAGCGCTTCAACCTTGTCCCTGTAGGCGTCGGTCCATTCCTGCGTCATGAATTCAACCGGCACTTCGCCGGGAAAGTCTCTGCCCAGATCACGACGCCCGATCATGACCACAACGGCCTTCACATCGTCGCCGCGGATCTTTGCGAGAACCTGAGTTGCGAAATCCGGTGGATTGTTTCCGGCAAAGCCCGCTTTGTCTTCCGTAATCTTTTCGACCCGGATCTGCGGCTTCTCCGCGAAGATGAACTCAAGCCCGTCGGCGACGCCGCGCGCCATGCGGTCGCCAACGACCAGAATGATCCCGGCATTGGGGTCTTTGGCGACTTCCTGAAATTTGGGAGGCGTTCCGGAGGCACGTGCGGGCGCGCGCCGCTTTTGGGTCTGTCGCGGCGGCGGCTTCTGTGTACGCTGCCGTTGCTTTCCGCCAAAAAGCCGCTGGAGTGGTGAAAACGGGTTAAAGCCCCGCAAAACTCCGTTTTGGGCAACAACAATTTCGCCATTTGCGGCCTGCTGTGCGGAAGCCGGCGGAAGTGTCTCAAAGACAAGGCTGAAGGAAAAAACGAGAACGAGCGCCAGGATCAGCTTCGCTCCCGTCTTAAATCCTGTCCTTGCAGCCTTTTTCGGCATTTTTGACCCCTGGCCGGTTTGTTCGGCTGGAGTTTAGCCGCCCAGCTTCAGGTGCGCCAGCAAAACTGCAGAGGCATATCCATCTGGAATGAGACCCCGGGACTGCTGATAGGCACGAATACCGCGTCGCGTTGCCGGGCCGATCTTGCCGTCGGCAGCACCAACGGAAAATCCGAGCTGGTTCAGGTAGTTCTGCAGTGCCACCCTCTCGGAGCGCTTGAGCGGCAGATGATCACGGGACCAGTCGCCTGCAAGCGGACCACCGCCGATCAGCCGGTCCGCAAGGTGTCCGACCGCGAGCGCATAGGCGGTGGCGTTGTTGTAGCGCTTGATGACGTAGAAATTGCGCAGCATCAGGAACGCGGGCCCGTTGGCACCTGCCGGCAATACGAGAACACCCTTGTCTGCGGGACGCGGGAAGCCCTTTCCATTGGCACGCCGAATGCCGTATTTGGACCATTCTCCGAGCGTTAGCGTCTTTTCGCCGTCGGCCAGCTGATAGTTGAAACCGGCGGGCAGCTGGACTTCGTAGCCCCAGGTTTTGCCCGTCTGCCAACCGTGCTTTTTCAGATAGTTGGCGGTCGAGGCAAGCGCATCGGGGACCGAGGTCCAGATGTCACGGCGGCCGTCGCCATTGTAATCAGAGGCGTAGGCTTGCCAGCTGGACGGCATGAACTGGGTGTGGCCCATGGCACCGGCCCATGACCCTTCCATGTCCTGAAAACGCACATGTCCGGCCTGCACGATGGCGAGTGCGGTCACAAGTTCCTTGTTCCAGAACTTCTTGCGCCGAGGCGCCGCATAGGCGAGCGTCGCCAGTGCCTGGATGACATTGTGCCGGCCCATAAAGCCGCCATAGTTGGTCTCCATGCCCCAGATTGCCAGCACCGCTTCGCGGTCGACCCCGTAACGGGTCTCGATCTGGCTAAGAACGGTGGCATATTCGGTCAGCAGTTCACGGCCTTTTTCGACCCGCGTATCGGAAACCGCGCTATCAAGATACTCCCAGATCGGCTTCACGAATTCCGACTGTTTGCTCATGAGGCGCAATGTGTCGTCATCGGGCTCCATGCCGGTAAAAACGGAATTGTAGGTCTGGGAGGAAATGCCGGCCGCCTTGGCCTTCGGCCAGAAATCACGGACGAACCGGTCGAAGCCCGGATCCGCATAGGCGGACGTGGCCGACACCATCAAACCGGATGCCAGCACCAGGCCTGTGGCGAGACGCCAAAGCCGGGATTTCAAGAAAGTCTCTCGAGGCAAATCTACCATCACGCTTGCAGTTCGCCGCACAAAGCTCCGCATCAGGGCCTCCTTACGCCCGAGTCCGTGTTCGCTTCTGCCCCCGCCCCATGAATGATCTGCTATTGGTTACCGTGCCGTTAATGCCGGAACCGAAGTCCGGCTTCAATCGCATTTTCCGTGTAATCGCTGCCCTCTTGAGAACTGTCGAAGCGCCGATGCGTATAGTCGGCCGTCAAAGCCACACTGTTCGTCAGCGCAAAGGTCACTCCGCCAAATCCTGTCAGGGTCTGTTCTTCAATCGATACGCCTTCGTAGGTTCGGTAACTGTAGCCTACGCCTGTTTCACCAACCAGCCTGTCGCTGAAAGCATGCGCAACCCGCAGATCTCCAGAATAAATGATCGACCCGCTCGCCGTGTCAATATCCGTTGCCTGGAAGTTTGTTCCGAGCCCTGCAGTGACAGTCGTCAGACGCGAGGGCGACCAGACAAGGGAGCCGTCCAGGACGAGACCGGAAAGGCTGTCCAGCCGGTCGTCTTCAATGTCCTCGATCCGCCAGCCAATGCCGACATTACCCGTCACTTTCGGACCCGAGGCAATGGTCAGACCGCCTCGAAGCTGGTAGCCGTTGGCGTCCCGCTTCTCACAGATATCGTCGCTACAGCTCTCGTCAAAGCGCCGGAGCAAAAGTGACCCTTCGACGAACGGTGTCAGGACGCTGCCCGTGTTGGCATCAAACCGCAAGGTCGCGGAGTAAACGGTGTTGTCGCGCCCGCTATCGATATCGTCATCGGACGTATAGACGCTGCGGTCAGCACCGAGCGCAGCGGTTGCTGCAATCAGTCCGACGCTTCGGGTCGCCCCCAGATCCGCCGTGAGGTTCTGGATATGGTCCACGCCCGAAGACGTTGATTCGGCGCTGCCGTCTTCCTCGCGGGAGTATGTGTACGAAACACCAGTGTCCACTTGCGTGGCTTCGCTGACGTCGAGCCGCAGATTGGCAGCAGCTGAAATGTTGCCGTCGTTGTCGTCCGAGTTTTCCGGGTAGCCCGTATAAGTCCCACGCAAGGAGGCATCGAACTGATGACGCGACCAGTTCGAGACCAATGAGAGATCGGGCGAGATGCGATAAAGGCTGCCCGACGTCCCATCTGCGGACTGGGCGGTGTTGTCCGTATAGCCGGCAGAAAAGGTGATCTGGGGCGTAAAGGTAAACGATCCGAGGCGAATGCCCTGGGGTTCGTCAAAGGTCGTGTCGCCGCCGAACACACTGTCGTCGATCAGACTGCCCGCCAGGGGAACGGCCCGGTCGACCGCGGCAATCCGGTCAGAGAATGGGCGTATCGGTCCAACCTGCCCGTTGGTGCCAAGGCCACTCGAGCCTGTTTCCGCTTCCGAAGCGTTGAGCGTTCGGCGCAGCGCATAGACATTTGCCTGCGTCGGGTTGGTGTCTTCGCTTTCCACAGCCGTATCGGCAGCCGGCTCCGATCCGAGCGCACCATCCGCATCACTGGAGCCGCGCAGGTCGGAAAGCGTCGTCTGCGCAAGCGACGGCACCGCCTGCAGGACGGCAAGACTGACAATCAAATGCAGGATACGGCGCATTCAGGTTCGGAACCGCTAGAATTCAAGGTCCCGTTCAAACTGACGAATGTTGGTTAATCCTTCGTTTCTTTTTTGCAAAATGACAATTCTGGGGTGCAGGTTCTGACGCTTGCCCGGCGAAAGGTGCCAATGGCGGTCAAAGGGATCGGTTTTCAGCCGCGATTCGTCCACCACCCACGTGCATATGCGCCTCTATCACGTCGTGGAAAGCTCCGCTTTTTCCATAGTTTGGGCGCATTTTGGGAACAGACAGGCATTCGGGCGAAATCTAATCCATTAAAGCAGTCGCAGCTTCTTGATCCTTAAGACCGGGTGTCTTAGTCCTGTGCGGTCTCGAAAAAAGAAAGAACCGATGGCCAATCCCACACTTGATTCCCAGTTCGAAAACAATGCGGATGCCCTCACGCAGAGCCTAGTTTCCGCGGAACGGACCCTTGAGACTGAGATCGCAGGATTGAGCGCCGTCAGGGCCGCGTTGAAGAACGGGCTCGCGGCTCCTTTCAGGCAAACATTCGAGATTATTCAAAAGAGCAAAGGCCGCGTTGTTGTGACCGGGATCGGCAAGAGCGGTCATATCGGCACCAAGATCGCCGCCAGCCTGGCCTCGACCGGGACGCCGTCCTTCTTCGTCCATGCCAGCGAAGCAAGCCACGGCGATCTCGGCATGATTACCCAGGACGATGTCGTCCTTGCCCTGTCCTGGTCGGGAGAGACCCAGGAGCTTGCAAGCATCGTCAACTACACGCGCCGCTTCAAGGTGCCGCTGATTGCGATTACCTCGCGCGGCGACAGCTCACTTGGCCGGGCCGCCGACATCGTTCTGAAACTGCCGAGCGTGGCCGAAGCCTGTCCGCACGGCCTTGCGCCGACAACTTCCGCTCTTATTCAGCTCGCCATCGGTGATGCTCTTGCCGTCGCCCTTCTTGAAGGCCGGGGCTTCACGGCCCAGGACTACCGCGTGCTTCATCCGGGCGGGCGGCTGGGTGCAAGCCTCAGGACCGCCAAGGACATCATGCATTCAGGCGAGCGCTTGCCGCTCGTATCGGTTGCCACCTCCATGAGCGAGGGCATCGTCTTGATGACCCAGCGCGGGTTCGGCGTGCTCGGTGTGACCGACGAACTGAACCAGCTGATCGGCATCATCACGGACGGTGACCTGCGCCGCCATGTCTCCAGCAATCTCCTGGAGAAGACCGCCGGCGATATCATGACATGCTCGCCCAAGTCCGTGCCGCCCGATGCACTGTCCGGATCCATCCTGGAGTTGGTGAACAGCCTGTCGATCACGTCTGTTTTCGTGATCGAGGACGGTCGCCCAATTGGTATTGTCCATCTTCACGATCTCTTGCGCATTGGCGCCGCCTGACCGGTTTACAGCCGTGAGCGTTCACCGATCAAATTTTCGTCACGGCTCGAAAAAAGTTTAATTTCAGCGTCACTTGGCGCCCGGCATTAGGAATTGATTAGCCATAACGCCCTTAGACTGCACCCAAGTATCACTGGCTTGATGCCACAGACCTTGGTGTGTGAACAGAATGGATCTGGCGACCCTAATCGGTATTGTTGGTGCGTTTGGCATTGTTGTGACTGCTATTTTTCTTGGTGGCAGTTTCACGCAATTCGTCGACTTGCCGTCGATTCTGATCGTGATCGGCGGCGGCTTCGCCGCCACGTTGATCCGATTTCAGCTGTCGGACATCATTTCCGCGCTGATAACAGGGTTCAAGGTCGCCCTGGCAGGCAAAAGCGGCAGCCCGCGCGATCTGATTACCGAAATGACGAATCTCGGCGAGATCGTCCGCAAGTCCGGACCTCTCGGGCTTGAGAATGTTGACGTCTCCGACCCTGTTCTTGCCAAGGGCGTTCAGTATGTTGCGGACGGCTACGAGCTTGAATTCATCAAGGAGGCTATGGAGCGCGAGCGCGACCTGCAGCTGACAAGGCTGTCCGAAGGACGCCGTGTCTTCAAGGCACTGGGTGATTCCGCGCCGGCCTTCGGCATGATCGGCACCCTCGTGGGTCTGGTGCAGATGCTCGCCAACATGGACGACCCGGCCGCCATCGGCCCCTCCATGGCAGTCGCGCTTCTGACGACACTTTACGGAGCGCTTGTCTCCAACATCATTTGTCTCCCGATCGTCGACAAGCTCGATGCGAAATTCGACGTTGATGAACTGAACCAGACCCTGATTATCGACGGTGTCTGCCAGATCAGAGAATCGAAGAGCCCGGCGCTGATCAAGGAAATGCTGATCGCGTACCTGCCTGAAAAAGCACGCGCGGAACTGGCTGACGCCGCATAGCGGCGTTGAAAGGGCGGACAGAAGACGATGGCGAAAAGGAAAGCAAAATCAGGCGGCGGCGCTCCAGACTGGCTGGTGACATTCGCCGATCTGATGTCCCTGCTCGTCTGTTTCTTCGTTCTGATCATTTCCTTTTCCATTCAGGACAAGGAAAAACTCCAGGTCGTGGCGGGCTCGATGCGCGAAGCCTTCGGGGTCAAGGATACGTCACGCAAGACCGGCATCATCGAAGTCGAAGGCATTCCGATCCGCGACTACATGAAGGATATCAGCCAGGTCGAGCAGGAGAACGATTCCGACTTTTCCCAGGAGCGTCACGAGAAACGGCGCAAACAGGGGCCGGAAGCCAACACGCACGACACCATGGAAGCCGAAATCGAAAAGCCGAGGCAATTTGCAACGGCAGCGGCCTCCCTCCGCCAGGCCTGGCAGGAAATGCCCGAAATCACGGAAGTCTCCAGCAACATTATTCTGGAGGAGACCGAAGAAGGCCTGAACATCATGCTGGTCGACCAGGACGGCCGGTCGATGTTCCGGGAAGGTTCAAAATACCCCTATGAGACCACCCGCCGGCTGATTGCGAAAATGGCGCCCGTCCTGGCGCAAATGCCCAACCGCGTTGAAATCACCGGCCATACGACCGCAGGCCGCCCCACGACCGACCCGAGCTACACAGGCTGGGACCTGTCGAGTGAGCGCGCCAACATCGCCAGGCAGATCCTTGCTGAATACGGCGTGCCGGATGATCAGTTCTTTGCGGTTGTCGGCAAGGCCGACACCGAACCTCTCTTTCCGAACGACCCTTATCTGGCCGCAAACCGGCGGATCGGCATTCTCCTGAAAGCCGAAGAACCACCAATCCCTCCCGGCCACAAGCCGTGAACATGGGTTTCGTTGAGCCATTGTCGCACATGATCTGTACACTATGGGTTTCCAAAAATCCGACCTCGTTCTGAGGAGGATCGGCAGGTCCGTCTTGTAGCGACCATGCTGTTTCGAGTCTCGTTTGCCGACATTACCGCTGATTCCCTCTCCCGATTGGGAGAGGTGAGTTTTCGCCCTTACTCCACCTGGGAAACAACCAGGCGAGCCCCGTCGATGGAGTCCACCTTGACCTTGGTGCCGGCGGGCAGGTCGGGACCGGTTATCCGCCAGATCGTGTCATCGATGGAGAGGTTGCCCGCGCCTTCGCTTAAGGGCTTTTCCAGCGTGAATTCCCGGCCGATATAGCGACTGCCGCGCTGGTTCAGCCCGGGGTCACCCTGCTCGGAGGACAGCTTGCGCATCATACGCCGCCCGATCAGCAGACTGACCACAGACAGAACCAGGAAAATGGAGACGAGAACCTGCCAGCTCGGATCGAAGGCTACGGCGATGACACCGACAACAAGAGCCGAAACGCCGAACCAGAGGAAAATGCTTCCCGGCGCGACGATTTCCAATCCCAGCAGAAGCAATCCCAAGATAAACCAGCTCCAGGGCCCGAGCGTTTCGATGAGGTTCACTGCTGGCCTCCATCAGGCGAACCGGTGTTCGGAATCCGCGATGACGTGCGGTTTTCTTTCGCCTCATCGCTGAAAGCTTCCTTGGCGATCTCGCCAATCCCGGACAAGGAACCGAGCAGGGACGTTGCCTCCATCGGCAGGATGAGCGTCTTCTGGTTGCGCGATGTCGCGAGCGCCTGGAAGGCCTCGACATATTTGTTGGCAACGAAGTAGTTGATCGCCTGCACATCACCTGAAGCGATCGCCGCGCTGACCATCTGGGTTGCCTTGGCTTCTGCTTCGGCCTCCCTCTCGCGGGCTTCTGCATCCCGGAATGCGGATTCGCGCCGGCCTTCCGCCTCAAGGATGAGCGACTGTTTTTCGCCTTCCGCCTGCAGGATTTCCGACTGACGCTTGCCTTCGGCTTCAAGAATGGACGCACGCTTGTCGCGCTCCGCTTTCATCTGGCGCGCCATGGCATCCACCAGATCGCGCGGCGGATTGATGTCCTTGATCTCGATACGCGTAATCTTGACGCCCCAAGGCTCAGCCGCGGCATCGACGACGCGCAACACCTTCGCGTTGATTTCGTCACGGTTGGACAGGAGGCTGTCGAGATCCATCGATCCCATGACCGAGCGGATATTGGTCATCGTCAGGTTCAGGATCGCGTTCTGCAGCCCCAGCACTTCGTAGGCGGCACGCGCGGCGTCAAGCACCTGGTAGAAGGTCACGCCGTCGGCGGTCACGGTCGCATTGTCCCGCGTGATCACCTCCTGCGAGGGAACATCGAGAACCTGCTCCATCATGTTTAGCTTGTGGCCCACCGTATCGATAAACGGGATGATGAAATTCAGCCCCGGCGACAGTGTCTTGCGGTACTTGCCGAACCGCTCGATCGTGTAGTTGTAGCCTTGAGGAACGGTCTTGACCCCGGCGAAAAACACCAGGATGACAAGAACGGCAAGAACGATCAGGACAATACTGGCACCATCGATATCGATCGGCATGAAAATCTCCCGCATCAGCAAAAAGGGATCTAGAATAGAAAAGGCACTATGCTCTGATTCAGTGAGTCGTGCCAGCGGATTTCCTGTCGAATACAGTCAGCTCTGAAACAACGTTAGAGTTTCATGAACGACTTGCAAGTCAAACAGCATGACAACGTCCCCAGCGCGCCCAGAGCCATACACGGGATCTAGGCGCGTTCCAAAACAATCTCATGAAATGTAGGAAGGGCGGCGGCCGGTTTTAAGCTTTTTCAACAGCTTCAGCGCGGTCAGATCCAGCCGCCAAGCTCGCGCCGGACAATATGCTCCAGGACATCCATACCGAGATCGGTGTCGTTGAGGCACGGAATGTGGGTAAAATGTCCGCCACCGTTCTCTTCGAAGATCTCTCCCGCCTCACCCGCAATTTCCTCAAGTGTTTCAAGGCAATCAGCGACAAAACCGGGGTTCATGACGGCAATGTTCTTCACGCCATCCTTGGCGAGCTGTTCGACGGTCTTGTCGGTATAGGGCTGCAGCCATTCCTCCGGGCCAAAGCGTGACTGGAACGTAACCCGCAATTTGTCCTCATCCCATCCGAGCACGTCGCGCATAAGCCGCGTGGTTTTCATGCAATGACAGTGATAGGGATCGCCGCGCTTGAAGTAGGATTGCGGAATGCCGTGATAGGAGGTCAGGACGACATCAGGTTCAAAGTCGAGGCTGTCCAGGTGCCGCTTGACGGAATTTGCCAGGGCGGAGACATAAACCGGATCGTCGTGATAGGGCGGCACCGTGCGGATAGCCGGCTGCCACCGCAATTCCAGCAGCGTCTTGCAGACGACATCATTCACCGTTGCTGTCGTCGTCGCCGAATATTGCGGATACAGCGGAAACACCAGGATCCGGTCGCATCCTTCGTCCTTGAGCGCTTTCAGCTTGCCGGGAATCGACGGCTGACCGTATCGCATCGCCCAGTCGACTTTCAGACGTCCGTCGCTATCGCCCAGGATATCCGTCAGCTTGTCCGACTGGCTCCGCGTGATGGTTCTCAGGGGCGACTCGTTCTTTTCGTGGTTCCAGATCTCGTCGTACGCCTTGCCGGATTTCCCGGGGCGCGTCATCAAAACGATGCCGTAGAGGATCGGGTACCAGATGGCCCGTGGCCACTCAATCACGCGCTTGTCGGAGAGGAATTCGCGCAGATAACGGCGCATGGGCCAGTAGTCTGTGGCGTCCGGCGTGCCGAGGTTGACCAGCAATACACCGACCTTGCCGCTCTTCACCGACGGGTGCCCGTCCGGCAAACGCACCTTGGTGAACTCCGTCGCCTGATCGGCAGAAAGTGATGTGGTCGGATGTACGTTCATAAGCGCAGACTGTCCCTCAGCGGCTGATCTCCTGATGCCATACATAAGCCATGCCGGGAATAAGGCCAATGCGGCATATTTCATACGCTGGTGGAAAGCGCCGGATCATTAGGTGAGATTGTTGCGGTAAGTTTCTGTGTTACGCCGGCGAACTTGCGTATGTTCAAGGCCCGGCAGCACAAAAAACGTCACCACGGGGCGAACAGCGAGAGACCCGGGGGCAACGCGCTGAAGCGAGTTTGCTGGTGCAACCTTATAGGCAAAGCGCCTACCCGTATTCCCGCTCATCGGCAATGACCTTGCCGTCATTCGGCAGGGCTCCCGGCGGCACAAGTTCGACGTCTCCCTTAAGGCGCGTGATATCGCGCAAGGTCGATGCGACACGCTCCGACAGGCCGTCTTCGCGTGCATTCGTTTCCACCGAAAGGGTCATTGCGTCCGTTTCTCCGGCGCGGCTAACGGCGAGGCGCGCCTTGGCGACTTCAGGATGTGCTGCGACGATCTGTGCGATTTGGGCAGGGTCGACGAACATACCCTTGATCTTGGTGCGCTGGTCCGCCCGGCCCATCCAGCCGGCAAGACGCATGTTGGTTCTCCCGCAAGGAGACTGACCAGGAATGATCTTGGACAGATCGCCCGTCCCGAACCGGATCAAAGGATAAAGTGCATTGAAGTTGGTGACGACGAGCTCACCCACCTCCCCGTCCGCGACCGGTTCACCAGTCCCCGGCCGAACAATCTCGACGATGTAGTCCTCATTGACGACCATCCCGTCCCTGGTTTCGGTTTCATAGGCGATCACGCCAAGATCGGCCGTCGCATAGCACTGGCCGACCTGAATGCCCTGATCCTCGTATTCCTGTCTGAGAGAGGGAAACAGCGCCCCGCCGGAAACAAGTGCCTTTTTGATGGAGGAGACATTGCGGCCTTGTTCCCGGCCCCGGTCGAGGAGGACCTTCAGGTAGTCGGGCGTTCCCACGAAGCCGACAGGTTTCAAGACATCGATCGCCTCCACCTGCATGTCGGTGTTGCCGACACCCGCCGGAAAGACGGTACATCCGAGTGCGACCGCTCCCTGGTCAAGAATGAACCCGCCCGGCGTCAGGTGATAGGAAAACGCGTTCAGGACCACATCGCCCTTGCGGAAGCCGGCGGCGAACAGGCTGCGCGCACCGTTCCACGGGTCAAGCCCCGGCGCCTGCGGTTCCCAGATCGGACCGGGAGACATGAAGACACGCGCCGCTTCGGAAAGCTCTCCGGCGAGATAGCCGCCAAACGGCGGATTTGCCCGCTGCCGTTCCATGAGCGCTGCCTTGCGCAGTATCGGCATCTGTGCAAGCGAACCCCTGTCGGTCACACCGGCAAGATCGCAGCCGTCCAACTGCTCGGCCCAACCGGCCGCCTTTCCGGCAGCATGTGCCAGCAGATCCGGCAACCGGGCAAAGAGATCCCGTTCGCGCTGAGCGGGGTCCTGCCGCTCGCGCGCATCAAACTGTTGATCGCTCATGGTCGTCTCCGCTTGTTAAGGCCGTCAGGTGATGGACCCGTCAGGCCAGCCAGCGTTTCCTTCGCTTGTAGTGTTTGACATTCCTGAACGAACGGCGCCCCTCGCCGCCAACGCCCAGGTAGAATTCCTTCACGTCCTCGTTTTCACGAAGCGCCTTGGCATCGCCGTCGAGAACAATACGCCCCGATTCAAGAATGTAGCCGTAGGTGGCGTATTTCAGCGCCACGTTGGTGTTTTGCTCCGCCAGCAAAAAGGAGACACCCTCCTTGTCGTTGAGCTGCCGGACAATTTCGAAAATCTCTTCCACCAGCTGCGGTGCCAGACCCATGCTGGGCTCATCGAGCAGAATCATTTTCGGGCGGCTCATGAGGGCGCGACCGATCGCGCACATTTGCTGTTCGCCGCCGGATGTATAGCCCGCCTGGCTTTGGCGCCGTTCACGCAGCCTTGGAAAATACGTGTAGACCATCTCAAGGTCGGCCCTTACGGCCGCGTGCCCGTCCCGGCGGGTATAGGCACCGGTGAGGAGATTCTCCTCAATGGACAGGTGCCCGAAACAGTGGCGGCCTTCCATGACCTGAATGCAGCCGCGCCGGACCAGCTCGTTTGGAGACAGTGCCTGCACCTCGTCTCCGTCGAAATGGATTGACCCTTTCGTGACTTCACCGCGCTCCGCGCTCAAAAGGTTTGAGACGGCCTTGAGCGTGGTGGTCTTGCCGGCACCATTGGCACCTAGAAGAGCGACAATCCCCCCCTTTGGAACAGTCAGAGAAACACCTTTGAGCACCAGGATCACGTGATCGTAGATGACCTCGATATTGTTGACCGAAAGGATCGTTTCCGCAGCGCTGTCGTTCGCTTCTGTTTTCGCGGCGTGAACGTTCATGGACGGGGGCTCCCAGAAATTGCGTCCCAGGACCGGGGCCGATTGGCCCCGATCCGGTTGTTAGTGGACCTTACTCGCAAGGCACTTCCGAGCGACCCGGCCACGGGGCGTTGGACTCTGCATATTCAGCAGCTTTCGCAGCCTCAAGCGGTTCGATCGCGGCGCGGTCCGGAGACAGTTTCTCGGAAACCGGAACAAACGCGGCACCATCCCACTCAAGCATCCATCCGCCACCGTGTCCGGTGTGGTTGTCACAGCTGGTTGCAAAAGGCACGGTCATCCCGGCCATGCCGAGTTCTGCCAGCACTTCGTCGGTGATGTTGAGGTTCTCAAGACCCCACCGCAGCTGTGCAGCGTCGATCTCGGCTGTCCCGAAGTGTTTCTGCGCAGCCTTGATCCCTTCAACCAGGATCATCGAGATGACGACACCGCGCTGATAGAAGATCGAGTCCATGTCCTCGGGGTTCTCAATCAGGGAATCGCCCGGATCCACGACATGCTGCTTGATCTCGTCGAGCACCGGATAGGATCCGGGAACGTTCCACGAAATCGTCTTGTAGCCCTTGCCTTTTTCACCGACAAGTTTGAGGTCACCGTCATAACCGGACCACCAGATACCGACGAACTGGTCCATGGGATAACGCGTCTTGACGGCTTCGGTGATGGCACCCGCATTCATCGCGCCCCAACCCCACATGACGACATAGTCCGGGCGTTCGCGCCGGATCTGAAGCCACTGAGCGGACTGGTTTTGCATCTCTTTCAGCCCGACCGGGATCGGCAGGAATTCAAAACCGTTCTCTTCCGCCAGTTTTTCGATCAGCGGAATGGGTTCCTTGCCGTAGGGGTGATCCAGATGCAGCAGGGCAACCTTCTTGCCTTTCAGGTTCGCCAGATCTCCGTCGGAGATGTAGTTGAGGATCATCGAAGCCCCGTCCCAATAAGAGGACGGCGGATTGAAAGCCCAGGCAAACACTTCGCCATCCGACATCGGCGAGAAGCCATATCCCGGCGCAAGGATCGGAATTTTGTCCACATTGGTGCGCGGCAGGACCTGCAAGGTTATGCCGGTTGACCACGGCTGGGTGACGACAGCTTTCGATTTGGTTTTTTCGTAGCACTCAACACCCTTGTTGGTGTTGTAGCCTGTTTCACATTCGTCGAAGACAAGCTTGGCTCCACCAACACCGCCGTCACGTGCATTGAGCATCGCGACATAATCCCGCTGTCCGTTCATCAGCGGAATACCGGTCGCCGCAAACGGTCCTGTCCGGTACGACAGGTTCGGAACGTAAATCTCAGCAGCACTGGCAACTGTGGCACCGAACGCGACGCTGAGGGAAACGATCCCCGCGCATCCGGCCGATTTCCAATTGAAACCCATATTTTCCTCCACTTTCTGTTTTGCTTTGGCCGCCGCGCCTCCCACGCACCAGCCCGCTGGCTGACCGTTCTTCAGTAAGGGAACGGCCACAAGATGAACTTTTCCCGGATGATGGCATAAAACCGTGCCAGCCCGTGTGGCTCCAGGATCAGAAACGCAATAATCAGGGCACCGACAATCATCACATTAAGATGCTCGAGCGTTGCCGAATCCACCGGAATTCCGAGTGTGCTCGGGATCAGGTTCAGGATCACAGGCAAGGCAACAATCAGGATCGCACCCAGAAAGTTGCCGAGAATGGAGCCGAGGCCTCCGATAATCGCGATGAACAGGATCTGAAACGACAGGGGAATGTCGAAAAGGTTTGGTTCCGCAGCCCCCTTCCAGAAGAAGACCAGGAGACCTCCGGCGACCCCGACAATGTAGGATGATACGGCGAACGCGGTCAGCTTGGCGGTCATAAGCTTGATGCCGACCAGTTCAGCCGCAATGTCCATGTCGCGCGTCGCCTTCCACATCCGGCCGTAACGCCCACGGGTCAGGTTGATCGCCACCCAGGTCACGAGCGTAACGACGATCAGGACGCAATAATACTGCACGATCGGGAGCGCGGTTGGCCCGGTCACGGTGATGCCGAACACCGACGATGTCGCCACTTCGATGGCGCCGGACGCATTGTAGTTGTAAAGCCACGCCCATTTTTCGAAGAGCCACACCAGAAAGAACTGTGCCGCCAATGTTGCAATGGCAAGGTAGAAGCCCTTGATACGGAGCGACGGCAGCCCGAACGCAACGCCTACCGCGGCCGAGAAGAAGCCGGACAGGAAGATCGCCGCGAAGATATTCATCTCCGGAACGATGGTCATCAGCTTGTAGGTCGCATAAGCCCCCACACCCATGAAGGCCCCTGTTCCCAGCGACAGCTGTCCGCAGTATCCGGTGAGAATGTTCAGGCCGAGCGCCGCCAGGGCGTAAATCAGCACTGGAACCAAAAGCGCCTTGAAGGTGAATTCACTGGCCGTCAGCGGAAAGACCACATAACCGAGCAAGAGAATACCGAGGACCAGATAGAAGTCCTGTTTGACGGGAAACAGAGCCTGGTCCGCTTCGTAGGAGGTTTTATATTGACCCGCGGTCCGGAATATCATCTGCGTATACCTCTCGCGCCTTAGATCCGCTCGATAATGCGTTCGCCGAACAGGCCTTGCGGCCGAAACAGCAGGACAAGGAGCGCGAAGATGAAGGGGAACCAGGTTTCGGTGTTGCCACCAAGGAACGGCTGGCCCCAGTAGATTTCGAAGATCTTTTCAAGAATGCCGATCGCGATACCGCCGACGATGGCGCCGGAAACCGATTCCAGCCCTCCGAGCATCAGCACCGGCAAGGCCTTGTAGGCGATCACCTCTAGCGCAAAGGAAACGCCGGCACGCGCGCCCCAGACGATCCCGGTCACCAGGGCAATCACGCCAGCGATGAACCAGACAAGAACCCAGATGGTTGACAGGGAGATACCGACGGACAGAGCTGCCTGATGATCGTCCCCAAGCGCGCGGATTGCGCGGCCCATTTTGGTCCTGTCAAGGAACAGCAGCAGCCCGACAACAAGGAGAATGGCCATTGTGACCGCAGTGACGTCCTTCTGCTCGATCAGAACGAAGCCGCCGAACGGCTCCAGTTCGAATGCGCCTGTTGGAATACCAAGCTGCTCAGTGATCATCACCTTGTTTTCGCCGCCGAAGACAAGCTCACCGAAGCCGATGAGAAAGAGCGTGATCCCAATCGTTGCCATGAACAGGATAATATCCGGCTGATTGACGAGAGGACGCAGAACGACCCTCTCGACGCTCATGGCAAGCAGATACATCACAAGCAGTGTCAACGGGACCGCCGCGATCGCGGGGATGCCCATGGAGTGAAGCCCCACCAGAGTGAGGGCAGAAAACACCACCATGATCCCTTGCGCGAAGTTGAAGATGCGCGAGGACTTGTAAATCAGGACGAAACCGAGCGCGATGAGTGCGTATAGCACGCCCGACACGAACCCTTCCCAGATCACCTGCAGGAAAAAGTCGGGGACCGCGACCATCTGAACGAACGGGTCAATCAATACATCATAGAGCATCTTCGTTCCCCTTAATGCGCAACGCCAAGATATGCGTCAATAACATCTTGATTTCCCTGAACTTCTTCAGGTGTGCCGTCAGCAATCTTCTTGCCGTAGTCGAGCACGACCACCCGGTCGGACAAGTCCATGACCACTCCCATGTCATGTTCGATCAGCGCGATCGTTGTGCCGAATTCCTGGTTCACGTCGAGGATGAACCGGCTCATGTCTTCTTTTTCTTCGAGGTTCATGCCGGCCATCGGTTCATCGAGCAGCAGCAGGTCGGGTTCCATGGCGAGCGCGCGCGCAAGTTCGACCCGCTTTTGAAGACCGTATGGCAGCTTGCCGACCGGCGTTCTGCGAATGGCCTGGATTTCCAGGAAGTCAATGATGTCCTCGACCTTCTTGCGGTGCTCGATTTCCTCGCGCATGGCGGGTCCGTACCAGAACATCTGAAAGAAAATGTTCGCTTTCATCGCGGTCGCGCGGCCGGCCATAATGTTGTCCAGCGTGGACATGCCCTTGAAAAGCGCGACGTTCTGGAATGTTCGAGCGATGCCCTGCGAAACGGCTTCGTGCGGCTTGATCTTGCGTCGTTCCTTGCCCTGCCAGGTGATCGTTCCCTGTTGCGGGTGGTAAAAGCCGTTGATGACGTTCAGCATCGACGTCTTGCCGGCGCCGTTCGGCCCGATGATCGCCCGGATCTCGCCCTTCAGGATATCGAAGGAGATGTCGGTGATCGCCTTCACCCCGCCAAAGGAAAGCGACACGTTGTCGACCCTCAGCAGTTCTTCGCGGCTGGCGGTCTCCGCAGCAGCGTCGGGCTCTGTCGCCATATCTGTTGCAAGGGCGTTCATTCGGCGGCCTCCTGAAGCCCTTTACCAGCATCATGTGTGGTCATGTCGCGAATTTCGACAGTCGCTTCGATCGCACCCTTGCGGCCATCTTCGAACGTGACTTCGGTGCGCACGTGCTTGGAGGTCGACCCGTCGTAAAGCGCTTCGATCAGGGGATCGTAACGCTCGGCGATAAAGGTCCGCCTGACCTTCTGCGTCCGCGTCAGCTCACCGTCATCGGCGTCCAGTTCCTTGTGCAGGATCAGGAAGCGCTTGATCTGGGCACCAGCCATCATCGGCTCCTGCGACAGATCCTTGTTGACCTGATCGACGTGACTTTCGACCATCGAATAAACGTCCGGATGAGCAGCCAGTTCCTGGTAGGAGGCATAGTTGACGTTGTTGCGTTCTGCCCAGGACCCGACCGCCGTCAAATCGATATTCAGGAACACCGCAACCACGTCGCGTTCATGCCCGAACGCGACTGCTTCCTTGATGTTGGGGAAGAACTTCAGCTTGTTCTCGATGTATTTCGGCGCGAACAGCGCGCCGTCGGTGAGCTTGCCGACATCCTTGGCCCGGTCGATGATCTTCAGGTGACCGTTTTCAGCAATGATACCGGCATCACCGGTATGCACCCAGCCATCTGTCGTCTTTGTCTTTTCGGTGGCTTCGTCGTTCTTGAAATAGCCGACAAAGACCCCCGGCGAGCGGTACATGACCTCACCGTTGTCGGCAATTTTGAGCTCAACATCTGGCGCCGGTTTGCCGACCGTATCGCCGAAGATTTCCCCGTCCGGCTGCAGCGTGATGTAGACGCTGGCTTCGGTCTGTCCGTAAAGCTGTTTGAGATTGAGCCCGAGCGAGCGGTAGAACTGGAAGATCTCCGGACCGATCGCCTCACCCGCCGTATAGCCGACCTTCATGCGAGTCAGACCCATGCGGTTCTTGAGCGGACCGTAGACCAGAATCTCGCCGAGGCTGTAGAGCATCTTGTCCTTCAGACCGACCTCCTCGCCGTTGAGAATCCTTTCCCCGACTTTGTTCGCGACGCCCATGAAATAGTCGAACATGGCCCGCTTGGTTCTGCCCGCGTCTTCCATGCGCACCATGATTTGCGTCAGCAGGTTTTCAAAGACGCGCGGCGGAGCGAAGAAATAGGTCGGCGCGATCTCCCGACGGTCGACGTCAATCGTATCCATGCCTTCCGGGCAGTTGACGCAGTATCCGGCCGTAAATGCCTGGGCGAGCGAAAACACGTGGTCACCGATCCAGGCCATCGGCAGATAGGCAAGCACCTCTTCGGTTTCGTCGAGGTGGTCGAACACGTTGGCATTGCGCGCGGAAATCACCAGGTTGTCGAAGGACAGCATCACGCCCTTGGGACGGCCGGTGGTGCCGGACGTGTAGAGCATCACGGCGATGTCTTCGCCCTTGCCGCCGGAAAATCCCTGTTCCCAATTGCCGGCAAGCGAGCTGTCCTGCTTCAGCAGCTCCCGGCCCTTGTCCTGAACCGACGCATAGGCATGAAGATGGGTGTGATCGTAGTCGCGCAGACCCCGCTCTTCATCGTAGATGATGTCGCGGAGCGACGGAACTTCATCTGACATCGACAACAGCTTGTCGACCTGCTCCTGGTCTTCGACTACGGCAAACTTGACCTCCGCGTGACCGAGAACGTAGGCCATTTCCTCCGCAACGGAGTCGGAATAAACGGGAACCGGCACGGCGCCGGCAGCCTGCGCCGCCACCATTGACCAGTAGAGCCGCGGGCGGTTTGCGCCCACAATTGCGACCTTGTCACCGGTTTCAAGCCCGAGGGATTTCAGTCCAATTGAAAAAGCGCGGATTTCTTCCAACACCTCGGACCAGGTCCAGCTCTGCCAGATCCCGTAGTCCTTTTCCCGGAACGCTGTCCGGGTTCCGAAAGCCTTTGCATTGTGCAAGAGGATCTTCGGAAAGGTGTCCTCCCCGCGCGGCGAAGCGCTGGCCGACCCTACCATTATTCGTTTCTTCCCCTTGGAGTATCTTTCTCAGGTTCGGCGGAACGTGAAACAGATGCTCCCTTTATCGTTCAACCGGTGCGTTTGCTTTGGGAACGGCACCGATCTGGAAGGCGCCCCGATTCCGGGGTCATTCTTTCAGCGGATATGAAACTATCTGGAGCTGCAACCTTCAACAGGTAATTTGTCGAAAGCCGCACCGGATCGTGTCCCGGACCGCTGAGAGTGAAGCTAGACCGGCCGATTTGCAGCAATATGTGTCAATCATTTCGAATTGTTGCAATTACACTGCGGGTGCGAAGAGATCGAAAACCAGTCGGAGTAGGGAACCCACTCGAACGACCTATTCCAGCTGCGCCGGACCGGATTTCACTCGATTTCAGCCGTGCTTTTCCGCTCCACCAGCCAGGGTTCAAGCTGAACATTTCCTGGGTCCGGTTTCCCGCCCTCGATCTGTTCGAGCAGCAATCTTGCCGCTTGCTCGCCGACGGCGCGTCGCGGCTGATGAATGGTAGTCAATGGGGGCACGAAGTGGCCGGCAATATCGATATCGTCGAACCCGACAACCGACACATCCTGCGGAACGCGCACGCCTGCCTCGTTCAAGGCTGAAATGAAACCGAAAGCCGTCCTGTCGGAGCCACAGAAAACCGCCGTTGGCCGGTCAGCCAACTTGAGCCATGCCTCAGCTGCCTTCTTTCCGGCAGTCAATGTGTAGTCACCCTCGAAGATCCAGGCCTTATCTGGATCAGATCCCGCCCTCGACAATGTTGTTTTGAACCCCTCGAGCCGGTCCCTGCCTGACTTGTGCGAAAGCTGTCCGGTGATGTGGCCGATGGTGCGATGACCAAGCTGAAGGAAGTGGGATATCGCGAGTTCGCCACCAAGCTTGTTGTCGACATAGGCCATCGGAACCGCAGGGTCGCTGCTCCACTCGCCCGCCAGGACGATCGACGGCAACGCTGGATTTGCGGCCTGCATTTCGGATATCGACAGATGCCCATCGAGGATCACGATGCCGTCGCAATTGTTCTTGCTGAAGTATTCGTTCAATTTCGCCCGAGACATGGTCGGTTTCCGTGTATCGGCGATCAGAACCTTCAGGTTCTTTTGAGCGCACACTGTCTCGATGCCCTGCAAAACGTTGGAAAAATGCGAATTGCCGATATCGGGCACCAGCGCCACGATGGTTCCCGTATCTCGTCGGCGCAAGTTCCGGGCAGCATGATTGAGAACGTAACCGGTCTCTTCGACAGCCTTTGCGACCTTGTCGCGCATTTTCTTCGAGACCTGTTCAGGCGTCGACAGGGCACGGCTGACGGTCGCCGTTGAAACCTTCGCCGCACGCGCAACGTCCTGAACGGTTGGATTTGGTTTTTTGGCTTCCGACTCGGTCATTCCCCGAAGTTTAACCGATAACGAACTGATTTCGCTATTCATTCTTCTAGATTACGACGAAAATACAATCATGCCGCAACCGGATCATCATAAAACGTGTCGCTACGTCAATCATTCATCCTGGAACAGGCAGGACGCACAGCGAAAGAAAGTGAATTTTCAGAGACGATCGGTCAGTCTGCAACGCCCAGATACTGCTCCATCTGCTCAATGCCGCGCTTCATGTGCGCCTCGATTTCCTTCAGCATAAGGTCGAGACTGTCGCCAAGCGCGAGCTGAAGATAGCGTTCATGCGCGTCCTCAATCGGTGCTTTCCGGCCATGTGCACGCTGGTGTTCGGCAAGGTAAAGCTGCATCCGCCCCGCGATGCGATGCCAGCTTTCCAGAAGAAGCTTGTGATCGCTCGTTTCATAGACCAGAGAATGGAACCGCACCTCTGCCTCACTTGATGCAACATGGTCGTCAAGCTCCAGCGTTGACAGCAGCGCCTTGTGACGCGCCTCCAGCTCGCGGGCGAAGGTCTCATCGCGTCGCTCCCAGACCTCGCGAAAGGCCAATGTCTCAAGAGCCGTCCTGAGCGAATAGATTTCCCTGACGTCCTCGGGAGAAAGCTGAAGAACCCGCGTTCCCGTGTAGGGTATTGTCTCGATCAAGCCTTCTGCCGCGATCTGTCCCATGGCTTCACGCAGCGGCCCCCGGCTTACCCCGAATCGAGCCGCAAGGTCTGCTTCCGTGATCTGGCTGCCAGATTCGATTTCGCCGCTAATGATCGCACGGCGCAGATTGCCGGCGATCTGGTTGCTGAAGGTCTCGCGTTTGATGGGCTTGACCCGGTTTTGCGACATCAATTGCATTTCGTTTTCGTCGTTTGCACAATTTCGATGAGGTTCAGTTTGCCTCTGTGAGACAGCTTCTTCATAGGATTACCGCAAAACCCATTGCTTGTACGTTTCTTCGGCTTCTGCCGTTGCAGCTCCCGGCATGCCGTTGCCGATGATGCGTCCGTCGATGCGGACCACCGGCGTCACGCCACCGAGCGTTCCTGTGATGAAGGCCTCATCAGCGGCATAGGCCTCCGCCAGGGTGAAGTCCTTTTCGTGAACCGTTCCGCCACGATGCCGCCAACTATCGATCACCGCCTTTTGCGTCAATCCCTTGAAGGAGAAAGACCCGGTCGACGTCCAGAGTTCACGGTCCCTGACGATAAAGAAGTTTGTCGAATTGCAGCTGGCAACGAAGCCGCGCGGATCAAGCATCAGCGCTTCATCGGCACCTGCATTGATTGCCTGGATCAGCGCCTGAATCAGGTTCAGCCGGCTGTGCGAGTTCAATCTGAGATCAAACACATCGGGACCGCTGGTTCTGAAGGTCGACGTGAACAGGGAAAGGCCTTTCGACTTGGCTTCCGGCCGCGGTGTTTTGTATTCGGCGACAATAACCACGGTCGCCTTGCCAACGACAAAGCGCGGGTCCTGGTTCGGTGTGCTTTTCATGCCGCGCGAAACCATGAGCCGGATATGAACGCCGTCCTCCATGGCGTTTGCGTCCAGTGTCTCGCGAATAGCCTGTTTGAGATCTTCGCGGCTGCGGCCGATATCGAGCGCGATGGAGTTTGCGCCTTCGAACATTCTGGTCAGATGAGCATCGAGCTGCAGGATTTTCCCACCGATGACGCGCAGCCCCTCCCAAACACCGTCGCCCAGGACGAACCCGCTGTCGAAGACAGAGACGACGGCTTTGCTGCGAGGCACGAGCTGGCCATCGACGTAAACCAGCACATTCTCATTCCGCGGATCGGCAACGTAACCTTGTGCACTTGCTGCGTTGTTCATTGGTCACTGGTCTCCGCTAAAACTGAAATCGCCGGTGCTCGGCGAGAAACTGCTGGGTCAGGGGCCGCTTCGGATTTTTCAGCACTTCGTCCGGCGTGCCGCTTTCATAAATTCCGCCTTCGGCCAGGTAGAGGATCCGCGTGGCGAAATGGTACGCAAAGCCGATTTCGTGGGTGACGAGAAGCATCGTGCGGCCCTCGGCGGCCAACTGCTCGATCACGCCCAGCACCTCGCCGACCAGGGCAGGGTCGAGCGCCGACGTCGGTTCATCGAACAGAAGGATTTCAGGGTCCATGGCGAGAGCGCGCGCGATTGCGACACGTTGCTTTTGACCACCCGACAGGCGCGATGGATAAGTATCGGCCTTGTCGGCGAGACCGACACGTTTAAGTTCGCGCACGGCGCGTTCGTGTGCCCTTCCAGAGGGGACGCCCAGAACCGTTTTCAATCCTTCGGCGACGTTTCCGGCAACAGTCATGTGCGGAAACAGATTGAATTGCTGGAACACCATGCCGACGCGCTGGCGGAGCTTGCACAATTCGCGTTCTGAAAACTTTAGCTCTCCATTTCGCCCTTGTTGCCCGACAAGATCGCCATCCAGCTCCATCCGACCTTCATTGGGCGTTTCCAGCACGTTGATACAGCGCAGCAGCGTGCTCTTGCCGGAGCCCGACGCCCCCAAAATGGCGATGCGGTCGCCCGGCATGACGTCGAGATCAACCTCGGAGAACACCTGCAAGGATCCGAAGTGTTTCCCGAAGCCGGACAGTCTGAGAACAGGATCAGTCACGTTCAGTCACTCCGTGCAAGATGCCGCTCGAGCGCGTAGGTCAGACGCACGATCGGGTAAAGAATGATGAGGAAGATCGCCGCGATGACGGTGTAAACCTCGAGAGGATTGAAGCTCAAAGACGCGATCAGCTTGCCCTGTTGCAGCAGCTCCACATAGGCAACCACTGAGGCCAGCGTGGTCATCTTGAAGATTTCGACACCCCGGTTGGTAAGCGCTGGAACGATGCGACGGATGGCCTGGGGCAGGATCACGCGGTAAAGGGTCTGAACGCTGTTCATGCCGATCGCCCGCGCGGCCTCCCATTGGCCCGGTTCGATCGACTGGATGCCGCCGCGAAAGATCTCTGCTGAATAGGCCGCCGAGTTCAGCGAAATGCCCAGGATGGCTGCCAGGAACGGATCGATTTCTATCGGCACGATGATCGGCAACGCGTAATAGAACCAGAGGATCTGCACGAGCACGGGCGTGTTTCTGAAAAACTCCACGAAGGCTGTCGACAGCCAGCGGATCGGCCGGTTTCGCGACCTCTTGCCAAGCGCAATGATCAGGCCGAGCCCCATCCCCAGCACAAGGCAGACGACGAAAAGGCGGACTGTTCCGGCTGCGCCGATGGCAAGCGCATACCAGTTGTTGAATACGTCCTCGAAATTCCAGATGTAGTTCATGGCGTGAACTCACCGCTTTTGGCGAAGCGGCGCTCCATGCGCGAGGCGATGAAACTGATGAAGGAAATCGACACGAAGTAGATCAGCGCGACCACGGTGAAGACTTCCAGCGGCCGGAAGGTTTTCTGGGCAAGTTCATTGGCCTGGAACAACAGGTCGGCATAGGAGACCGTCGCAACGAGCGTCGTTGTCTTCATGAGTTCGATCGATCGTTCCATCATTGACGGAAACATGCGCTTGACCGCCTGCGGCAGCACTATGCGGCGCATGCATTGATTGTAGGTCATGCCGATGGCGTGCGCGGCTTCCCATTGCCCCCGTTCGATGGAGACAATGCCGGCGCGGAAGATTTCGGCAAAGAACGCACCGCTCTGGATCATGAAGGTCAGCGACGCGGCAAGAAACGGCGTCATTTCGACATTGAGAACAATCGGCAGGCCGAAATAGAACCAGAACAACTGCACGAGTGGCGGCGTCGTTCGAAAGACCTCGATCACGACGCCGGCCGGAACATTCAGCCAGCGCTTTTCCGACAGCCTGGCGAATGCCAGCAGCAGCCCCACCACCAGGCCTCCGGACAGGGCTGTGCCGGTGAGAATGAGGGTGTTGCGAAAGCCGACCAGCAAAAAGCCGCCTTCCGCAAGAACCGGTGAGAAGTCCCACTCGTACATGTCCGATCCGAACCTTAGAGAAGTTCTTTGATGATCGGCGGAGCAGATTTCGGATCAAGGCCGAACCCTGTCAGGAACTCCTCGTACCATGTCTGAATCTTGCCGGACTGGTAGTAGTCCGTGAGTTGCTCGTTGACAAAGGCGACGAATTCCGTGTCGTCCTTGCGCACAGCTGCACTGGTCGGGTTCGACTTGACCGGTGTCGGCACCACGATCTGCCCGCGGCCAAGTTTCTGGCGGGCGGCAATCAACGGCGGATGGAACAGGCAGACGGCATCAACGCGCCCTGACTGGAATGCCGCGATCGCTTCCGTGTTGCCCGGAAAGCGCTGAATGTCGGCCGAACCGACATTTTCGGTCAGGAATTTGTCCATGCTGGTCGCCTGGGGCACGGCAATTTTGATCTCGGGCTTGTTGAGGTCTTCCCAGGACGTCACGGGAAGGTCGTCCTTGGCAAGCACGGCGAGCGAGTAATAGAGCAGCGGATTATCGGGAAAGCTCGCAGCCTTCTTCCGCTCATCCGTTGCGTCCAGCACGAACATCACGTCGATCTTGTTGCTTTGGAGCGCCGCGACCGCAGTTCCCCAGGTGACTTCAACGGGTTCGAACTCGACGCCAAGCGCCTCCGCCATGGCCTTGCCTGCGGATACGCCGACACCGGACGCCCATTCCCCGGTCGCCGGGTCCTTGGAATACCAGGGTGGCGCCTGGGTGACACCTACCCGCAACTTTCCCCGTTCCTTGATATCTTCCAGCGAACCTGCCGCTAGGGCCGGGATTCCACCTGCGATTAGCGAAGAAGCCACTGTGGCCCCGGTTAAAGACAAAACGGTACGACGGCTGAATTTCATCTCTTGGTTCCCCTTCTCTTCTGGCGGCGCGGTGTTGGCAGCGCTCATGTCATCTTTATCAAAACGCTCTTATTGTCGATTGTCAACAATTTACCATCGTGCACTTTTCCATCCTGTCTGACTGTCGGCAGCCATCCCATCAACGATCGCCCCATCAACCATTGCCAGACCGGCTTGCCAGAATGAGCCGTCAGTCAGTCAGAGTCGTTGCACCGCCAGGAAAGACAGCGCCATTTTCAATGTTGGTGCGACCAGTTTCAGGAACGGTCCGTTTCCATCGCTGCGAGAACCTCCTCCCGGCTCATCTGGAATCGGTCGGATTGATCGCGGTCGAGGTGCTCACCGTCGACCCACGCATAGTCGTCAAATGTTTCGCAGTTCTGGACCCAGAACTCGTGGTAGAGCTTCGGCGCGTGTCCCCAGGCTCCGCGATGCGCAATGTCGTTGCGCCAGGTCTTAAGGTCTTTGCGCGTTTTGAAGCGAATGATGCCGATCTGCTCGCCGTCATCTGCCGTGTAGAATTTGAGCGAGATGAAACCCGGCATCGAACAGACGGCCTCCACCATGTCCGCATTGAGTTGCTTGTGCAGCTCCCGGTCATAGTCTTCGCGGTATGTCACGCCAAAAATGCAGATGATCATGACGCGTTCCTCGCTGTCTTCTGGGGTCCTGCGGAGGGTCAGGGCACGGTCGTGCCACCCATATCCTGGCCGGGAGAGTAGTTGAACCAACGAAGCCACGCCTGTCTGACAGCGACCTGAAACCGTTCGCGAACGTCGGACCGGTCTTGCTGAAGCAATAAAGCCGTTCAACATTTCCCGCAATTTTTGTGGTTGGTCCTAGCAGTCGATGTCGACACCTTGCCGTGCCAGCTCAACGGCGCGCCCGATGAAGTCGCCGATCCTGCTTTCGGCAACGGACTTGGTCTTGGAAAAACGAATGCATCCCTTGCCGACGCTCAGTCCCTTCAGAAGCTCGCTCTTCGGATCGATCCGTGATGCATCGCCGACGTAGAGGCTGACGTAATTTCGCTGCGCATTGAGATGAAAGACATAGGAGCCGTCGAGCGTATACCCGAGCATCTTGTAATGGATGCACTCTTCCATATCCGGCGCAGCGGACAGAATGATCTCCCGGATCTGCATGAGGCTGTCGCGGCGCCAGTCTGTTTCAAGTTGCGCCAGATACTCTTCCGGTGATGCCGCTTCATACTGCATGCCAAGTCTCCCTGGTACCAACTTTAGCTCATTTCCGGACTTCGCTCGCCTTCACCTCAGTTTCAACCCGCCTGCAACTTCTAGCACCTAGTCCGCAGGTTTCAACGCGATGGTAATAGTCCGAAGGGTCTCTACCCTCACATAAATCATGGATTGCCAGGAGTTCGCCAGATGACCGGCGCAAGGACCATGCGCAACAGGATCTCCCGGTCGGGGCGCAGAAAAAAGCAGCCAAGCAAGTCCCCAAAGGCGTCCGGCATTCCCTACAAGAACCTGATCATCACATCCGTGATCACGATCCTGATCGGAGCAGTCTTCGGCGATCTGATCGTGAAGAAGAACATCCAGAATTACAATGCCGAGCACGCAGCGTTCATCGCCAGTCCCCAGGCGGGCGACGAAGCCTTTTTCGCAGCGCGCGCCGTCTACGACACGAGACTTCGCGAAAGACGGCGGCAGACACAGAAAATCATCAAGTATATCGCCGATGACAGCGTCTCCGCCTTTACCGAGAATTATTCGCTCTACAGCGCCGCCTTGTCGGACTGGAACAACCACCATGACGCAATGGCGCGGAAAATTCTGGACACGACCAAGTGTGAGGCGCGCTATCCGCGAGAAGCAACGGATGAACGTGCACAGGCGATCGGCCCGCATTTCGATCTTTTTCTCGGCCTTGAAGGCTTCAACCCCTATCTGACGGCAAAGCCCGGCAAGGCCGAAAAGGCCCGCGAAAAGTTCCTGAAGGAAGGCCGCTTCTGCCCGACTTTTTTCCTGACAAAATCCTCAAACCATTCCGTGCACAGCGTCTTCGCTTCGATGCACAGGCGGATCTACAATTACCGGGAACACGACTACACGGAGTGCCGGCTGCGTCACCGGCGCAATCTTCAGGCCTATTACCAGTCATGCCTGCGTGAAGAAACGCCGGAGCTGCAGACCGACTGTATGCGTCATTTCGATCAGAAGATCGCGGATGGCTCATTCTGCGACAAAGGGAAGTTCAACATTGAGGACTACAAGGTCAAGGACGTGGAATTCAACGAACTCGATTTTTACTGGGGTCTCGGCGACCGCTTTTTCAAGACCTTCCGAAAGGCCTTCATTCTCGATTATTGCGAAGAACAGATCGGCTTCTGGGGCAACGCGCTCGGCTGGAACTGCGCCGTCATTGTCGAAGAGCATTTGAAAAAAGGTTGAGTCGCGCAGTTTCGACCCTTTTCCTCATCGGAATTATCGAATGAAATCAATGTCCGGACACGAATTTCCTCGCGTCCGGATCTAAAAATGATAGTTGTTTCGTGCCACTCGAGGCCAACTGGCCGGGCATTGCATCACCAATCAGTTCGACAACATGCACAAAGAAAAGAAGTCCGAGACCCTGGAAGTTCGCTTGAGCCACAGGGAAAAGACAGCCTTCGCGAGCCGTTCAGCTGAGCGTGGCGAAAGCATGAGCGCAGCATTGCGCCGGATGATTGCCGACTACGCGATGCAGCGTTCGAAACCAAAAGAGGTCTCTATGTGGAAGAAAGTCACGCTTATGATTGCCCCGGTTGCCGCCATTGCAGCACTTGCTGCGGCCATGTCCCTTGTGGATGCTGAGGCACGAGTGGATTTTAAAGGCAATTTCCAGGCAAAAGACGCAAACGGCGACGGCTTCGTTGACCGGCAGGAAATGATAGCCGTCATGACAAAGCGCGCGGCGCAAGTGGATTTGCCGGACGTTTGCGACGGGACGGAGCTGGCCCGTAAGTGGACATTTTCACCGGAAATTCTTGCGGACGGCGAGATCGAGTTTGCAGATGGGAATGCGGACGGCCGGCTAACGCTTCAGGAGGTCATTGCCGCGGTGGAACGCAAACGGGCTGCAGACTTTGTCGGGGCGGACGTTGATTCCAACGGATACGTAACGGTCTCCGAATTGGCGGAGGCCTACCGTAAGGACGAGGTCAACATCAGTGCTGAATGTCGCGCAGCCATAGATATGCAAGGTGCCGCCAAAGCACCGGAGATCGTCGCTTATCTCGATCGAGACGGAGATGAGCTCGTTAGTTTGCGTGAGTTCGTCGACCACTAGCGCCGCCGCCATCCCCCTCCCTTTTTGAACTATGTGTCCCTGGTTCAGTCTCTAGGTGTTTTGGTCTAATCTCCCCTCCATGGAGGAGACCAAACACCTGAAAGCGCAGCTTGATCTGATGCAGGCCGCGCTCGACCACATCAATCAGGGCTTCACCGTGTTCGACAGCGACCTCAAACTGGTCGCGTGGAACCGGGGCCTGTCCGACATGCTCGACATGCCCGAGGACATCATCCGGCGCGGGTCTCATCTGGAAGCGTTCATCCGGGTGAATGCGGAACGCGGCGAATACGGCCCTGGCGACATCGAAGGCAAGATCGCCCGCCGGATTGAACGGGCCAAGCTGTTCGAGCCGCACTTTTTCGAGCGGGTCCGCCCCAACGGGCAGATCATCGCCGTTTCCGGCACACCGCTGCCCCAGGGCGGTTTTGTCACCATTTATTCCGATGTCACGGAAGAACGGCGCCGGCAGGAAAAGCTTGAGCGCACCGTCGAAGAGCGCACGCGCGCCCTGCAGCAGAGTGAAGACTGGCTGCGTCTTGTCACCGACAACATCCCGGCCCTGATCGCCTATCTGTCGCCTGGTCCGGTGTTCCGCTTTGCCAACAGGCGCTATGCGGACTGGTTCGGACAGTCCGTCGCGTCCATTGCCGGCCGTTCTGCCGCGGATGTCGTCGGTGCCGACCTCTTTGCCGAGCTGGAACCGCACATCAATCACGCCTTCAAGGGCAACGCGGTCAGCTATGAATACCAGCGTGACCGGCCGGACGGGACGCGCGCCTATATGCGTTCCACGCTGATCCCCGACATGACCGCCGATGGCCGCACGCTCGGTATCTTCGTGCTGTCGTTGGACGCGACCGATCAGAAGCAGGCCGAGGCAACGCTCGTGCAATCCCAGCGCATGGACGCAGTCGGCAAACTGACCGGCGGCCTTGCCCACGACTTCAACAATCTGCTCGCAATCCTCATGGGCAACCTTTTGAGCGTCAGCCGCATGGAGAGCCCGCTCGACAAAGGCGAACTGGACCGGAAACTGACGCCCATGCTGGACGCAACAAAGCGCGGGACGGATCTGATCCAGCGCCTTCTGGCGTTCAGCCGGGGCAAAGCGATCGACCCTCAAACAGTTTCGCTGGCAAAGCTTGTTGCCAATGCCGGTGGCCTTCTGGAAGGATCACTGCCGTCTTCGATCGTTCTAGAAACGGATGTTGCCGATCGCAGCATCGGTGCGCGGATCGACCCGACCCAGATGGAAACGGCGCTGATCAATCTGGCTTTCAATGCACGCGATGCCATGCCGGAAGGCGGCACTTTACGGATTTCCCTGAGCGAAACAAGTCTTGAGCAACGCGAAGCCGACGAACTCGGCGTACCGCCGGGACATTATGCCCGCATCTCGGTCGCCGACACGGGCACCGGCATGGACGAAGAGACCCGGCTGAAGATATTCGAACCGTTCTTCACCACGAAAACATTCGGTACTGGCAGCGGCCTCGGCCTGTCCATGGTCTATGGTTTCATTCATCAGTCCGGCGGCGCGATCACTGTCGACAGCGCAAACGGCAAGGGAACCAGCCTGACGCTCTATCTCCCCTATCACAAGATTGCCTTGTCGGGTTTTGAGGATACGTCCGGGCAGTGCGACGAAGATGTAAAGCGCGGTCAAGGGGAACTATTGCTGCTGGTGGAAGATGATCCGGATGTTGCGAATGCGGTGACCGACCAGTTGCAAAACCTCGGCTATGCTGTCTTGCGCGCGGAAAGCGCGGAAGACGCGCGAAGCCTGGCGCTTGACTTGCCCGAACTCAAGGCTGTCCTCAGTGACATCATCATGCCGGGGCAAACCAACGGCCTTGCGCTTGCAAGGGAAATCAGGCGTGAACGGCGCGATCTTGGTATCGCGCTCATGTCCGGCTATGCGGATTGGTCCGGTCTTGCCGGCCAGGACAGGGAATGCGAGTTTCCGGTCTTGGCGAAACCCTTCGCAGATGATCAACTGGCTGACACGATCCGGAAAATTCTCTCCTGAGGGGTCGGCCCCACAAGACGCGAGTGAGTGATTTGCAGACACGCTCCGCACAAGCGGCAAAACTGACGGTTTTCATCGTCGATGACGAGCCGGAGATCGGTCAGCTTCTGCAGGACGCCATGTCCCAGTTCGACATGCAGGGAGAGGTGTTTTCAACGGCCAAATCCGTGCTTGCAGCGCTCGCCAATCAAACCCCGGACGCCTGTATTGTCGATCTGGGCCTGCCCGACATGGAAGGCATGGCCTTGATCAACGAAATCCGCCGGAAATCTTCCGTCCCGATCATCGTCCTGTCCGCGCGCGGCCATTCAACGGACCGGGTCTTGGGGTTGGAGTTGGGCGCCGACGACTACGTGGTCAAACCGTTCGACCCGCGTGAAGTCGTCGCGCGCATAAGATCGATCCTGCGCCGTGCAACCGATCAGGCACCGTCCAAAAGCATGATCGAGACCGCCCGGTTCGAGGGCTGGACCTATCAGCCGTCTTCCCACGGCCTGATCTCGCCGGAAGGAGAGGAGACCTTTCTGTCGACCGGCGAGGCCACGCTTCTCGAGGCATTGTTACGCGCTCCGAAAAGGGTGCTGACGCGGGACTATCTCCTGGAACATGGCGGCCGCGATGAGAGCCTCGACCGTTCGATCGATGTCCGCATTTCAAGGATCCGGAAGAAGCTGAACCGCAAGGACGGCCCTGCGCACATCCGGACCATCTACGGCTCGGGCTACATGCTCACCTGCGATGTGAAGTGGAGTTGAGGTTTCGGCGGAGCGTCCTGCCGCCGTTGATTAGCGTATTTTTGTCACCCCGGGCGAACAATGTGAGACCCGGGGCCTACTCACTTCCAGAACGTGCGTTGCGAAAATACTTCATGCGCTAATTCTGGAGAATTGAAGCAAGATAATCTGAGAGTAGGCCCCGGCTCGGCGCTGCGCTTGGCCGGGGTGACACCGACACTTGACGACGCTTTTCCCGCAAGGGAGAGCGCATTTGAACGGTGTTGAAACAGACCTGAAGCTTTGCAGGCAAAGAATTACTTTTGTCACCCCGGGCGAACACCGTGAGACCCGGGGCCCACTCACTTCCAGAGCGCGTCTTGCGACAATAATTCCAACCTCAAATCGTCAGAATTGAAGCAAGATGATCTGAGAGTTAGCCCCGGCTCGGCGCTGCGTTTGGCCGGGGTGACACCGACACTTGGCGACGCTTTTCCCGTAAGGGAGAGGGCATTTGAACGGTGTTGAAACTGACCTGAAGCTTTGCAATGGCAATGACTAACTCTTGTCACCCCGGGCGAACACCGTGAGACCCGGGGCCCACTCACTTCCAGAGCGCGTCTTGCGACAATAATTCCAACC